>CAWASC010000021.1:0-97005 GCA_963784705.1 uncultured Actinomycetota bacterium | reverse complement strand
GGGTGCCCAGGGCAAGCAGGCCGACGACGCGGCCGGTGCTCGTGAGCTTCACGGGGTCCTCCGAAGGAGTGGTGGGCGGGCAGTGGCGTCGGTCCTCCGACGCCGTCCTGCACAGGTCTACCGAGGCCGCGTGACCGGGAAGGGCGGAGAAGGTGGACAGCAGATGAACGACGGCCGTCGAGTGTTCATCTGCTGTCCAGTTTGGGTGACCTCGATCACGTCCGACCGCTCACCGCTCCAGCTTGTAGCCGAGCCCCCGCACGGTGAGCAGGTGCTGGGGCGCAGCCGGGTCGGGTTCGATCTTGGCGCGCAGGCGCTTGACGTGGACGTCGAGGGTCTTGGTGTCCCCGACGTAGTCGCTGCCCCACACCCGGTCGATGAGCTGGGCGCGGGTCAGCACCCGCCCGGTGTTGCGAAGCAGCAGCTCGAGCAGGTCGAACTCCTTGAGCGGCAGCTGCACGGGCGCGCCGGCGACGGTGACCAGGTGCCGCTCGACGTCCATCCGGACCGGTCCGGCTTCCAGGGCGACGCTGCCCTCCTCGGCGCTCCCGCCCTGGCGGCGCAGCACCGCGCGGATGCGCGCGACGAGCTCCCGGTGGCTGAACGGCTTCGTGACGTAGTCGTCCGCGCCGAGCTCGAGGCCGACCACCTTGTCCACCTCGCTGTCACGGGCGGTCAGCATGATGACCGGGACGTTCCCGTTCACCGGCCGGGTGCGCAGCTCGCGGCACACCTCCGTCCCGGACAGGCCGGGCAGCATGAGGTCCAGCAGCACCAGGTCGGCGCCGTCTCGGTCGAAGGCCGCGAGGCCCGCGGGGCCCGTCGCGGCGACGCTCACGTCGAAGCCCTCCTTGCGCAGCATGTAGGCGAGCGGCTCGGAGATCGACTCCTCGTCCTCGACGACCAGTACGCGGGTCATGGGCTCTCCAAGCGGTGGGTGACGGGGTCGTGCGAGGGCAGGCGGAGGGTGAACGTGGAGCCGAAGCCCTCGCTCGAGCGGACCGACACCGATCCGCCGTGGTTGGTCGCGACGTGCTTGACGATGGCCAGGCCCAGACCGGTGCCCCCGGTGGCGCGCGAGCGGGCGGGGTCGGCGCGGTAGAACCGTTCGAAGACCCGCTCGACGTCCTTGGGGGCGATGCCGATGCCCTCGTCGACGATGTTGACCTCGACGCTCTCCGCCCCGGCTTCCTGGACGATCCGGGCGCCGATGACCACTCGGGCGCCATCGGGGCTGTAGTTCACGGCGTTCTCGAGCAGGTTGCCGAGAGCGGTGGTCAGCTGTGCCTCGCTCCCGTGCACGGTCAGCCGCTGCTCACCGCTGCGCACGACCTGGATCTGTCGGGCCTGGGCCGTGGTCCGCACGCGGTCGATCGCCTCGGCGATGGGCCGGTCGAGCCCGACGAGCCCGTGCTCGGGCTGGCGCTCGGCCCCCTCCAGCCGCGACAGCGCGACCAGGTCCTGCACGAGGTTCCCCAGCCGGGCGGACTCCCGCTGGGCGCGGGCGGAGAACAGCCGCACCGCGTCGGGGTCGTCCGCAGCGCCCTGCAGCGCCTCGCTGAGCAGGCCGAGCGCGGCGGCGGGCGTCTTGAGCTCGTGGGAGACGTTGGCGACGAAGTCGCGTCGTACGTCCTCGAGCCGTCGGGCGTCGGTGACGTCCTCGAGCAGCACGGTGACCGTGCCGTCGCCGACCGGCGACAACCGGGCGCGGTAGACCGCAGGGGGACGGCCCGGGCGCTCGAGCGGCGACGCGAGCTCGGCCTCGCGCGGACGTCCGTGCACCCGGGTGTCACGGACCAGTCGGCTCAGCTCGGGCAGGGTGCTGAGGACCCCCCCGCGGACCAGGCCGAGGTCCTGGGCGACGCGGTTGCCGACAACGACCCGCTCGGCCGCGTCGACCACGAGCACCGCGACGGGGAGGGCGTCGAGGACGGCCGTGGCCCCGGGCCCGTTGGGCGGTGCAGCGGCGGGAAGCGGCCCCGGGACGCGACGTCGGGTGGCGGCGAGCGTCACCAGGGTGCCGACGCCGAGTCCCCCGACGGCGCTCAGGCCGCCGAGCACGACCTGCCCGGTGCTCACGGCCAGAGCGTAAAGGCGCGCGTCCCCCCCGGCGCCCCTCTGCCGCAGCTGTTCTCGCGCCGTTCACGTCCGCGTCACCTGACGCAGTACGCCGTTCGGCCTAGCGCCGGCCTGGCCGACCGGACCTACGTCGTACGACGCTCCGGTCCGATCGTCACGAAAGCGTCACGTTCGCGGGAAGCCGCACCGTCGGGCGGTGCGCCTGGGGACGATGACGCCGCTCGCGCCCCTGTCCCCGGAGCTTCGGGGGAAGCCCCACGCGGGGTGTCCAGCCGGGCACCGCCACAACCTGGAGACCCCCGATGCTCCGCAGCACCCCGCGCGTGTCCGTGCGCGCCTCCGGTCGAGGGAGGCAGCGGATGGTCAGCGTGCTCACCGCGACCGTCCTCGGCGTCGCCGGCACTCCGCTGCTGGCCGCCGTCGCCCCACCCGCCGGGGCCGTGGACGTGCCGACCGGCGACTTCACGCAGGCCTTCAGCATCCAGACCAACGGCCGCAACGGCGCGATCACGCTCGGCGACTACTACTCGGCGACGACGGCCCAGGGCGGTGCCCAGCAAGCGCACCGGCTCACGCTCCACGTCCCGTGCTCGTGGCCGGCCGACCTGCCGATCTCCGTCGACCTGTTCAGCCCGCAGATCAACACCGCGACGACCGGCTACCCCGGCAACCAGACCTACGAGGAGCCGGCCGGCGCCGGTGACACCACGACCTACACGCTCAACGGACCGACCGGGACTCAGCTCGCGACGACGACGTACCAGCCGATCAACAGCACGACGGACACCTGGTCCCGCTTCGCCACGCTCGCCGCACCGGTCACCTGCGGCACCTACTCACTGCTGGACACCACGAGCAACGATGACCAGAACGGGTGGAAGGTCCGGTTCGGCTACGACGACGACGCCAACCCGAACAACACCCCGCCGGTGAACTCCGACAACCCCGACGGCGTGCCGGGCACCGACGACGAGCTCACCGTCGGGCTGCAGCAGATCAGCTACCAGCACGACCTCGGCAACGGCACGCCTGCGCGGGCGAAGTGCCTGACGCTCCACCAGTACGTCGGGCCTGGCCGACCATCGATCACGTTCAACAACTTCGACATGGACTCGACCACCATGGCCGGCAGCGGCGTGCGGTACTACGCGCCGAGCGCGACCTACGACCCGCTGGGGCAGTCCGGCGGCATCGTCGGCACGCTGTCCGGCAACGGCACCTGGAACCGCGTCGGCGGTGGGGGTACGACGACCCGCTCCGGCGACACGATCGCGAACCCCGAGCCGGGCTGGTGGAAGCTCGTCACCTGCATCGACAACCACAACCAGTTCATCCAGGAGGGCATCGCCGGTCAGCCCGTCTACCTCACGCAGCCGCCCACCCCGGTCCTGCAGCTGTCGAAGACCGACGGCGAGACGGTGGTCGACCCGGGTCAGCGCGTCAGCTACACGCTCACTGCGACCAACGCCGCCGTGGGCAGCACCGCGGGCGCGGCCACCAACGTCGTGGTCAAGGACACGCTGCCGACGGGCATGACCCCGGTCAGCTGCACCGTCACCGCAGCCACCGCCGGCGAGACCTGCTCGTTCGTCGGACAGGTGGCCACGGCCACCCTGGCCAGCCCGATCCCCGCGAACGGCGGAACCCGCACCATCACCGTGACGGCTGACGTGGTGACCACCGGCGCCCCAGCCACGTTCGTCAACTCCGCGACCGCGACGTACGCCGACTCGATCGGCAACGCCCACGCGCCGGTCGACGCGACCGACACCGACACCCGCAGCGCGGCGGACCTGGCCATCACCAAGGCGCACACCGGCTCCTTCATGATCGGCACCACGGGCACCTACTCCCTCGGCGTCACCAACGTCGCCGGTTCCACCAGCCGGGCGCGGGGCGTGACGGTCGTCGACACCCTCCCGCCGGGCCTGCAGTTCGTCAGCAGCACGGGTGCTGGCTGGTCGTGCACGGTGACCGGCCAGGTCGTCAGCTGCCTCTACGCGCCTGACCTCGCCGTCGGCGCGTCCACGACGCTCAGCCTGTCGGTGAACGTGCTGTCCGCGGCCTACCCGTCCATGACGAACTCCGCCACGGTGTCCAGCAACACGGTCGACCCGGTACCGGGCAACAACACCGCCACCGACCCGACCACCGTCGTGGGCGCCAGCATCGGCGACACCGTGTACGTCGACAGCAACGCCAACGGCGCGCAGGACGGCGGCGAGGTCGGCCTCGACGGCGTCACCGTCACGCTCCTCGACAGCGTCGGCGCCCAGATCGGCTCCCCGACCGTGACGGCCACCGTCGGTGGCGTGCCCGGCCGCTACTCCTTCACCGGCCTGACCGCGGGCACGTACACCGTCACCGCCACTGTCCCGTCGGGCTCCTACGCGACGACGCCGATCGCTGTGACGCGCACACTCACCCCGGGCGGAGCCGTGACCGACGCGGACGTCGGACTCGCGCGGTACGGCTCGATCGGTGACCTGGTCTTCGATGACACCGACGGCGACGGCAGTGCCGCAGGTGAGTCCGGGCTGGCCGGCGCCACCATCACCGTGACGGGTCCGGGCTCGAGCAGCACGACCTCGGCGGCGACCGACGCGACAGGGGCCTACCTCCTGGACGGGCTCGTCGCCGGCACCTACACCGTCACCGTCACGCTGCCTGGCGGCTTCGTGGCGACCACTGTCACCTCCTACACGACGACGCTGCAGCCAGGTCAGGCGGTGACCACCGACGACTTCGGGGCCCGAAGGAGCCCGAGTCCGGGGACCAACACCTCCCCGAGCTTCACCGGTGACTCGACGAACGCTGCGCAGACCGTCCCGGTCGGCGGGGGGCTCGTGCCCCTCACGGCCACCGACCCGGACGGTGACCCGCGCACCTTCACCGTCACGGGCGGCACGCTCCCGCCCGGCGTGACCCTGAACCCGGACGGCACCTTCGGCGGCGCTGCGACGGCACCGGGCACGACGACCGTGACGGTCGGCGTCTCCGACGGGCGTGGGGGCTCAGCCACCACGACGCTTGTCGTGACGGTGACGGCGCCGGCCAACCGTGCCCCGGCTGCCGTGGACGACACCGCCACGGTCACCGCGGGCAGCAGCGTCGACACCCCGGTGCTGGCCAACGACACCGACCCGGACAACGACCCGCTGTCCCTCACGTCGGTGACGCAGCCCGCGCACGGCACGGTGGTCTGCGACACCACGATCACGCCTGGCCGCCCGGCCGTGACGTGCACCTACACCCCGACGGCGGGTTACACCGGAGCCGACAGCTACGACTACGTCGTCAGCGACGGTCCCGGCCTGTCCGACATCGGCACCGTCACCGTGACGGTGACGCCCGCCCCGAACCGGCCACCGGTGTTCGACCCGACGACCAACAACACCACCCAGACCGTCGTGGTCGGTGGCACCCCGGGCCCCCTGACCGCGAGCGACCCGGACGCTGACCCGCTGGTCTTCACCGTCACCGCAGGCACGCTGCCGCCCGGCCTCACGCTGAACCCGGACGGCACCTTCTCCGGCACGGCGACGACTGCCGGTGGTCCGACGACGGTCACCATCACCGTCACCGACGGTCGAGGCGACGACAGCACCACGCTGGCCGTGACCGTCACCGTCGCGGCCGTGGGTGGTCCCCCGGTCGCGGTGAACGACACCGCCACGACCGCGACGGGCACGCCGGTGACCACCCAGGTGCTCGCCAACGACACCGACCCGGACAACGACCCGCTGGTCGTCGCCGGGCACGGGACGCCGGCGCACGGCACGGTCACCTGCACCGCGACGGCCTGCACCTACACCCCCGCGCCGTCGTACGCCGGTCCGGACAGCTACGCCTACACGATCTCCGACGGGACGGGGAGCACCGCCACCGCCACGGTGACCGTGACGGTGAGCAACGCCGTGCCCGCGTTCGACGGGACGGCCGGCAACACCAGCCAGACCATCCCGGTCGGCGCGCAACCGACGCCTGTGCACGCGGTCGACCCCAACGGCGACCCGCTGACCTACGTCGTCACCGGCGGCTCCCTGCCACCCGGGATCACGCTGAGCCCAGACGGCACCTTCGCCGGGCCCGCCACGACGCCAGGGACCACGACCGTCACGATCACCGCGACCGACGGCCAGGGCGGCACGGTCTCCACGACCCTCGCGATCACCGTCGTCCCGCCGAGCAACCGGCAGCCCGTCGCGACCGACGACACGGCGACCTCTGCCGGTGCCCCGACGACGATCCCGGTCCTTCGCAACGACACCGACCCGGACGGCGACCCACTGACGGTCCTGTCGAGCACCGCGCCGGGCAAGGGCACCGTGACCTGCAACGCCACGGCGTGCACCTACACGCCGGCGCCCGCTGCGAACGGCACGGACACGTTCACCTACACGGTGGGCGACGGAAAGGGCGGCACCTCGACGGCGACCGTCACGGTCGTCCTCACCCCCGTGAACGACCCGCCGGTCGCCCGGCCGGACCGCGCGACCACCACGTCCGGCGTCCCGACGACGCTCAGCGTGCTCGGGAACGACACCGACCCCGACGGGGATGCCCTCACGGTCGTCGCGGCGAGCACGCCCGGCCACGGCACCGTCACCTGCAGCGCGACCGGGGTGTGCGTCTACACACCGGACGCGGGCTTCGCGGGCAACGACTCGTTCACCTACACGGTCAGCGACGGCAACGGCGGTACGGCGATCGGCCGGGTCGACGTGGTCGTCACCAACCGGGCCCCGGTGCTGCGCCCCGATCCCACGACGGTCACCAGCGGGACGACCACCACGATCACCGTGCTCGGCAACGACAGCGACCCCGACGGGGACCCGCTGACGATCCTCCGGCACAGCGACCCGGAGCAGGGCACGGTCGTCTGCACCGGCATGACGTGCACCTACACCCCCGACGCCGGCTTTGCTGGTACGGACAGCTTCACCTACACGGTCACCGACGGCTTCGGCCACACGGTGACGACCACCGTGCCGATCACCGTGGCCGCGGCCGCGGTGGTCGGTGGCGGCGGGACGGGTGGCTCGGGCTCGGGTGGCACCGGCTCGGGTGGCTCGGGCTCGGGGGGTGTCTCCGGAGGGGGCGGCCTGCCCTTCACCGGCGACTCCCTCGGCGCGCAAGCCGGGTGGGCTGTCGGGCTGGTCGGCCTCGGGTTGCTGCTCCTGCTCGCCGGCCGGCGTCCCCGCCGCACGTGTCCCCCGCTGGGGTGATCAGCGGGCCGAACGCCGGCCGATGGGCAGCAGTGGGACCCAAGGACGGGGCCCGCTGAGGAGACCGACATGGATGTTCTGGTCGCCGGCGTGTGCGCCGGCGCGACCCTGCTGCTGCTCGTGGCGCGGCTGGTGACGTGCGACCGACGTCGCCGCGCCCTCGAGGCCGAGCTGCTCGACGTCCACCGGCGACACGACGCCGAGGTCGGGCGGCTGGCCAGCCTCGCCCTGCACGACGCCCTGACCGGCCTGCCCAACCGGGTGCTGCTGCTGGACCGGCTCCGGCACGCCCTCCGGTCGCAGAACCGGCGGGGCGGCCGGGTGGGCGTGCTGTTCCTCGACCTCGACGGCTTCAAGGCGGTCAACGACGGCTACGGCCACGCGGTCGGTGACGAGGTCCTCGCGACCGTCGCGTCGCGGCTGCGGCAGGCGGTCCGGGCCGGCGACACCCCCGCCCGGCTGTCCGGTGACGAGTTCGTCGTCGTCTGCGAGGGCGTCGAGGACGACGCCGCGCTCGCCCGAGCGGCGACGCGGCTCGAGCGGGCCGTCGCGGCGCCCTTCGAGGTGGCAGGTCGGACCGTCGTGCTCGGGGTCAGTGTCGGCCGAGCCCTGCACGAGGCCGCGCCCGACTGCTCCGCCGTACGCCGCTCCGGCGAGCCCGAGTCGCACACCGCGAGCCGGTTGCTCGCCCGGGCCGACCACGAGATGTACGACGTCAAGCGCGGGCGCCAACTGCGCCTCGCCGAGCTGGGCGTGCTCAACCAGCTCGCCGCCCGGTCGGTCCCCAGCTACTGACGCAACGTCCCCTGTTCGGAGCTTTGTGGGTCGCGCACGCTCAGCTCCGGGCAACCCACCCGCAACGTTCCGTCGCTGGCACCGGGTGTGGCCCTCGGGCGCACCGGGGTCTGGCAGCGTGGGGGCGTGCCCGAGCTGCCGGAGATCGCCTCCCTGGTGACGTTCCTGCGCGAGCACGCGGTCGGTCGGGTCGTGGCGCGCGTCGACGTCCCGGGCATCCACGTCCTCAAGACCTACGCGCCTCCCATCACGGCACTGGCCGGCCTCGAGATCACCGGCGTGACGCGCCACGGCAAGTTCCTCGACCTCGACGTCAGTGGCGTCCACCTGGTCACGCACCTGTCCCGCGCCGGCTGGCTGCACTGGCGCGCGTCCCTGCCCCCCGCGCCACCGCGCATGGGCAAGGGGCCGATCGGCGTGCGGGTCCACCTCGACGACGGCTCCGGCTTCGACCTCACCGAGGCCGGCACCCAGAAGCGCCTGGCCGTGTACGTCGTCGGCGACGCCGCCGAGGTCCCGGGTGTGGCGCGGCTCGGTGTCGACCCCCTGTCGGAGGAGTTCACCGCCGAGCGCCTCGAGGGTCTGCTGGCGGGGGTGCGCGCGCAGATCAAGGGCGTCCTCACCGACCAGACCGTCATCGCCGGGGTCGGCAACGCCTACAGCGACGAGGTCCTGTGGGAGGTCGGCCTGTCCCCGTTCAAGCCGGCGGCCTCCCTGACCCCCGAGGACGTGGCCCGACTGCACGAGGCCCTGGTGCGCACCCTCCGCGAGGCGGTCGAGCGTTCCGCCGGGACCGCCGCGGGAGAGCTGAAGGCGGAGAAGAAGAGCAACCTCAACGTGCACGGGCGCGCTGGGCTGCCGTGCCCGCGGTGTGGCGACGAGGTGCGGGAGGTCTCGTTCGCGACGAAGTCCCTGCAGTACTGCGCCACCTGCCAGACCGGCGGCAAACCGCTCGCCGACCGCCGCATGTCCCGTCTGCTCAAATGACGCTCCGCTCGAGAGAAGGAACCCATGGCCCGGATCGACCTGCCCGACGGTGACGGCCTCGACGTCGCGAAGGCGTTGATGGCCGCGCCGCACTTCGTCGACGTCGTCGTCGGCTACGAGAGGGCGGTCGCGGCCAGCCCCCTGGACCCGCGGCTGCACGAGCTGGTCCGCTACCGCATCGCGCTGCTCAACCAGTGCACGGTCTGCCTGGACTTCCGTCGGCCGGGCAGCGGGGTCGACGAGCAGACGCTCGCCGGCCTGGCCGACCCGACGTCCCTGTCGCTGACCGACCTCGAGCACCGGGTGCTGCGCTTCACCGAGCTGTTCTGCACCGACAGCCCGAGCATCGACGACGCGCTGATCGCCTCCCTGGCAGGCGATCTCGGCACCGCCGGGCTCACCGACCTGGCGCTGGTCATCGGCAAGTACCTGTCGATGGGCCGCTTCATGCAGGTGCTCGGGCTGGACCAGGCCTGCCACATCGACCCGGACCGACTGGCCGCCGCCTCCGCCCCAGCCCGCTCAGCGTGAGGCTGCTCGCTCTCCCGCCCCTGCCGGCGGAGCTGCTCACCGCCCTGTTCGGCGACCCGCGCCTGGAGCTCGTCGTCCCGCACGAGCGGACCCAGGCGGCCGTCGATGCGCTCCTGCCGACGGTCGACCTGGTCCTCGGCGACTGGACCCCGCAGCTTCGCGTCAACGACCCGGGCCCGCGGGTGCGCTTCGTGCAGCAGCCGAGCGCCGGGGTGGACGGCATCGATGTCGAGGCGTGCACCGCCCGCGGCGTCCCGGTCGCCAACACCGCAGGTGCCAATGCGACGTCGGTCGCGGAGTGGTGCCTGTCGGCGACCCTGGCGCTGCTGCGCAGGACCGTGGACGCCGATGCCGCCGTACGCAAGGGGGAGTGGCCACAGACCTCGTTGGGCGGGCGGGAGCTCGCCGGGCTGAAGGTCGGGGTCGTCGGGATGGGCGCGATCGGTCGGCGCGCGGCGACGCTGTTCGCCGCGGTGGGCTGCCGGACGACGTACTGGTCGCGTCAGGAGCACGCCGACGCCCCCGTGCCCTACGAGGAGCTCGACGCGCTCGTCGCGACCTCCGACGTGGTGGTGCTGGTGATCGCGCTCAGCCCGCAGACGCGGGCGCTTGTCGACCCGCGTGCCATGAAGGCCGGGGCGTTGCTGGTGAACGGGGCACGGGGTGACGTCGTGGACGAGGTGGCGCTGCTCGAGGCCCTCACGAGCGGGCACGTCACCGCCGCCGTCGACGTCTTCGCCGT
Organism: uncultured Actinomycetota bacterium; assembly: GCA_963784705.1. Lineage (GTDB taxonomy): Bacteria > Actinomycetota > Actinomycetes > Mycobacteriales > SCTD01 > RYN-111. Next base: position 86,643 of record CAWASC010000021.1, on the reverse strand, counting down.
GGAGCCGTTGCCGGCCGAGAGTCCGCTGCGCTCTGCCCCGGGGCTGCTCCTGTCGCCGCACATGGCGGGGTCGACCCAGGAGGCGGCCATGCGGATCGTCGCGCAGGCCAAGGCCAACCTCGACCGGGTGCTGGCGGGGGAACCCGTGGTCGACCTGGTGAACGTTCTCGACCCGGTCATCATCGTCGAGGGCTTTCACCCACACGGGTCGCAGTCGTAGGGCAGCATGTCGGAGCGTGACCCTGGTCGTCGCCCACCGCGGGTCCTCCGGCACCCACGCCGAGCACACCCTCACCGCCTACGAGACGGCGGTGACCGAGGGCGCCGACGCGCTCGAGTGCGACGTCCGCCTGACCCGCGACGGCGTGCTGGTGTGCGTGCACGACCGGAGGGTCGACCGCACGTCTGACGGTCGCGGGTCGGTGTCGGCGCTGGAGCTCGCCGAGCTCTCCGAGCTGGACTTCGCCTCCTGGAAGGCGCGCGGCGGCGACCCCCTGCTGGAGGCGTCCTGGGAGGACTTCGACCGCGACCAGGGACGGGTGCTGACTCTCGAGCGGCTCGTGCAGCTGAGCCTGGACCACGACAGGACCGTCGAGCTGCACATCGAGACCAAGCACCCCACGAGGTACGGCGGGCTCGTCGAGCGCGCGCTGGTGGAGCTGCTCGAGCGGTACGGCCTCGCGCGGCCCCGCTCCGCGCAGGAGTCGCCGGTGACGGTGATGAGCTTCGCCCCGACCTCCCTGCGCCGCATCCACGTCCTCGCCCCGACCGTGCCGACGGTGTTCCTCATGTCGCGCGTCCCCCTGCGCTACCGCGACGGCTCCCTGCCGCCGCGCATCTCCATCGCCGGCCCCGACCTCAAGGTGCTCCAGGCCCATCCCTCGTACGTCGAGCGCGTGCATGCCGCGGGAGGCCGGGTGCACTGCTGGACGGTGAACACCGAGGCGGAGATCGCCTACGTGCTCGACCTCGGCGTCGACGCGGTCATCAGCAACCACCCGTCGCGCGTGCTCCGCCAGCTCGGTCGCTGAGTTCCGGGTCGCCGAGCAGGTCCTGGGCCAGGGCCGTGCCGGAACGCCAGGCGGTCTCGACCTTCGCCGCCCCCCACCCGTCGCCGCACAGCCCGATGGCACCGACGCGCCCGAACAGAGCGTCGCGGGTGCCCACCGGCTTGGCGTAGGTCCATCGCTGCACCCGCAGCACCTCGGCGGGCTCAGGCAGGCCGAGACCCTCGAGCGCGGCGACGAGCTCGGGGGCAGCCGCCGCAGGGGCGGCCAGCCGGGTACCGGCGAAGGCTGGGGTCGAGTGCGCGGTGAGCACCGGTGCGCCGTCGCCGCGCCGCGCGCCGTCGTCGGCGACCCAGTCCAGCACGTCCGAGCCGTTGACGAAGACGCCTTCCCAGTCCCACACCCGCTTGTCCCACCGCGCGGCCAGCACGAGGACCGGGTCCCAGGCGCGGTCGGTGATCAGCGCGCGGACGGCGGGGTCGTCGAGGATGGCCAGCGCTTGCGGGTCGGGCATCGCGAGGACCACCGCGTCGTAGCCCTCCCAACCCTGGGTCACGTGCGCGACCTCCGCCTGCTGGCGGACGTCGAGGCCGTGCGCGAGGTCGGTCACGAGCGAGCGCAGACCTTCGGGCGCTGCCCACCTCGACGGCCCGCTCTTGGGCCCGCACCAGCTGCCGTCGTACACGTCGAAGGTGGCAGTCCACTCGCGCGCCAGCCCACGGGCGCGCCAGTCCTCGACGACCTCCGCGAAGGCGGGGTCCGAGACGGTGAAGTACGACGCCCCGAGGTCGACGTACCGGCCGCCGAGGCGACGGCTGGCCATCCGTCCGCCGGGGACACGGCCGCGGTCGAGAACGGTGACGTCCTGCCCGGCGTCCGTGAGTGCTCTGGCGCAGGCGATCCCGGCGATGCCCGCTCCGACCACCGCGATGCGCATCGGGCCATCCTCCCGCCCCACTACGCTGCGGCGCACCTCCAGCGCCGACGACAGGGAACCCGTGAGCAGCCGCCGCAAGAACGCCGACAAGCCCGAGAAGGCTCCGCGCACGCCGTACGTCTCGCGTCCGTTCGCCGGCAGGGCCGACGAGACCGAGTGGGTCGCGCTGCGCGAGGTCGTGCCCGCCGCGACGGCGCCGTTGCGACTGGCCGGGTCGGACGTCGAGGTGACCCTGTCCACCGTCCTGCCGCTCGCTTGGCCGGGCATGGTCACGCTGACCGGTGCGCGGTTCCTCGGGCTGCAGGTGCAGAGCCGCTCCGGCGACGCCAGCCGTGACCTGGCCTTCGTGCTCGAGCAGGTCGCTCGCCGCCGAGCCGGGCACGTCCGTCGTGCCCACCGAGCTGCCCGGTCCCGGCCCGCGACTGCAGGACCTGCTCGACCCCGCGCCGCTCGAGGTCACCGTGCACCAGGGCTTCGACTACTGGCTCGAGGGCGAGCAGGACCCGGAGGTCCGCGAGTCGATGGAGCGCGCCAACGCGACGATCGTCCCGACGGCCCGGCTGACCTCCGTGCCCAGCGCCTACTGGTGCCGGATGCGCGAGAAGTCCCACCTGCGCTGGGTCCTTCCCGAGGACGAGGAGCCCCTGCTCGACGCCCTCGCCCGGCTCTCGGTGTCCGGCGACCTCGGGCTCGGCCCGGACACGAGGTACGTCGGCAGCTTCCGCGCGCACGGCCTGCTGGTGCCCGTCTGGGACCTGCCGCACGAGACCGAGGCCGAAGCGCTGGAGGAGCCGGCCGTCGCGTTCCGCGACCGCTTGGACCAGGCGCTGACCGGCGGTGCGCTCAGTGCCGAGGAGCGCCGCGCCCGGTCCGGTCTGGTGAACCGCCAGGTCACCCTGCGCTGACACAGGCTGCGGGGCTGCGGTGGGAGCGCTCCCGCGCCACGGTCTTCCTGGCGCGCCCGCGTTCGGGTCCCCGGCCACGGGCACGCCGACTGTTGGTCGCGAGCCGGCGCGCCCCACCGTCGTCGCGGCAGAGGTAGGTCCTCAGAGATGACCCGGTCTTCGGATCGACCTGAGGAGTCGAGGCGGAGCCGCGGGGCTCAGAACGGGGGGTTCTGGTCGTGCCAGGTGGGGTGGGTGACGAGGCCGTTCTCGTTGAGCCATCGGCCGTCGCGGAGCTGCACGGTGCGCTTTCCGGTGTGCAGGTCGTGGTGGAGGGTGTCGCAGACGTTGAGGGTTTCGTCCAGGCTGGTGATCTGGTCCTCGGCGTACCCCAGGACGTGATGGGGGCGTAGGACGATCAGGGGGTCGGGGATGCCGGGGCAGCAGCCGTCGCCGGCGCAACGGCCGGCGCCTTCGAGGTCGAGGGCCCGTCGTTCGTCGGCGGTGAGGGTGCGTTGGGAGTGGATGGTGCGGAGGGCTTTGCCGCCGAGGCTCAGGACGGTGGTGGTGACGTGGCTGTCGCACCACCACCGGCGGACCAGCGATCTGGGCAGGAGCCGTCCGCTGTCGGCGCGTGGTGGTGGGGCACCGGGCCTGCGTTCCTGGCCGGTCCGGTTCCGGTGATGGTGGCTTCGGGGATCGTGACGTGGATCTGCACGGGGGTCTTGCTGACCAGCCCACCGAGGCCGGCGGCGAGGTAGCGCTCCAGCGCGTTCGAGAAGGCGTCGTGCAGCCGCTTCCGCCGTCCGCGGGGCAGGCCCTGGGGCAGCATCCCGTCGTGCTGGAGGGCCTGACCGAGGGGTCCCCACACGTCCTCCGCCTCGGTCGCGCCTGCCTCGCGGGCGTCGGCCCATGCGGCGGTGTCGTCGGGGTTGCGGGTGTCGTGGGCTGCGGCGGCGCGCAGGACGGTCCAGAGGCGTTCGCCGCACTCGAGGTCCAGGTCCCCGCACAGGTGCCACCCCTGCCCGTCCGGGAGCTCGGTGATCGCAGGCCCCGGCGTTCGTGGCCCTTCTCCGCGCGGTCCTCCAGCAGGCTCGGCAGGACCGCGACGACGATCTCGTCCAACGCCCCCGCGAGGGCGCGGGGTGCGATGGCCTCGGCGAGCCACAGCAGCGCGTGCTCCAACCGCTCGGCCTGCGTCCCCTCGACCGACAGCAGGGTCTGCGCTCGGTCGATGACGAGCTGCAGTCGGGGGTCGTCGTCGTGCAGCCCTTGCAGCTCACGGCAGATCAGCCCGGCGACGTTCCCCACGACCGCGTTCAGGACCAGGTCACCGGGCAGGCCGTCGATGAGCCCATCGGCCGGTCCAGGTGCGGCCCGCAGGTCCGTAACGCCCCCGCCGTCTTGCGTGCTGCTCCCAGGCTGACGCGCCCGTCCTGCACCGCCGCGTCCAAGGCAGGGAAGGTCCGCAGCCGGTTCGCGAGCAGCGCATCAGCAGGGTCACCGTCGGGCCGGTGCTCCCGCACCCACGCCTTCACACTCCGCGCCCCGACCAGGTCGGTCAGCCCGCGGGCGTGCACATCAGCGAGGCGGGTCAGGTCGTGGACCCGCAGCTGCTGCTCGACCTGCAACAGCGCCTGCGCATCCGACAGCGCCTGTGCCGCGTCGACCTGCGACGGCCGCACCGCCACCACCCGCTCCACCGCCCGCTGCAGCGCTGCGACCACCGGGCTCGGTGGCGGCAACGGTCCGGCCTCGACCGGACCCAACCCCGTCACGCCCGGCGCCGACCACGCCGCTTCGGGAACCGCCGGGTCGGCCAGGTCACCCGGGTCACAGCAGGAGCACCCGAAGTGCCGCTGCTGCTTCCAGTGACCCAGGACGGGATGACCGACGGTGCCGCGCACTCCAGCCCGCCCGGCCACTCCGGGACGTCAGAGGTCACCAGCAGGGCGCCGTACGCATCCATCCGGCTCACCCCCTTACCAAAACGTATCTGTATTCGACACCCAGGTCAAGCCTTTCCGCCTGCTGTGCACCAGAAAAACGGCCCGGTCCTAGGAATCGGAGAGCGACGGGTACCAGTCATCCCCGGCGTCACGTGCCGGGCACCTGGTACGGGACGGCTGTCCTGGCGCTACCTTCGCGGACGTGTGCGCATCGTCAACGCGTGGCCGCGGTCACCAGCCGTTCACGCAGGGCGGGTCCGGGTGAGGCTGCTGCTCACCTCCGGTGGTGTCACGAACGCGAGCATCACCGGGGCGTTGGTCGACCTGCTGGGTCGGCCGATCGCCGACACCAACGCGCTGTGCATCCCGACCGCGCAGTGGGGGCACCCGGCGTGCGGGCCGGTCTCCGTACGCGGTTTCGTCAGCAGCATCCCGCCGTGGGCGAGCATGACCGGCCTGCCGTGGAAATCGCTCGGCGTTCTCGAGCTCACAGCGCTGCCCAGCATAGGTAGGGAGCGATGGCTTCCGTGGGTTCGAGAGGCCGACGTCCTCCTCGTCGACGGTGGGGACGCGACGTACCTCTGCCACTGGATGCGTGTGTGCGGCTTGGCCGACCTCCTGCCGTCGCTGACCGACTCCGTGTGGGTGGGGGTGAGCGCCGGGAGCATGGTGCTGACGCCCCGCATCGGCGCCGACTTCGTCCGGTGGCCGTCAGCGACCGGCGATGCCACGCTGGGCCTCGTCGACTTCTCGATCTTCCCCCATCTCGACGGCTTCCCGGAGAACACGCTCGCCGACGCGGAGCGCTGGGCTGCCGAGATCGGCGGTCCCGCCTACGCGATGGACGATCAGACCGCCATCGTGGTGAGGGGCAGCACGGTCGAGGTCATTTCTGAGGGTCACTGGAAGCTCTTTCCGGGGTAGTCGGACGCCCGACACCTCGACGATCCCAGCGAGCTGGTGCCGTGCCCCCTCATTCCCCCGGGACGATGCGGCCTAGCGTGACCGACATGGCCACGGTCAGGCAGGTCCAGGTCACCGTCGACTGCGCAGATCCGAGACAGCTCGCGACGTTCTGGTGCGAGGTGCTCGGCTACGTGATCCCCCCGCCACCAGAGGGATTCACCACCTGGGACGAGGCCGAGCAGGCACTGCCTCCGGCCCGCCAGGGCGCGTGGTTCGCGATCGTCGACCCGACCGGCCAGGGTCCGCGGGTGCTCTTCCAACGCGTCCCCGAGGGCAAGACGGTCAAGAACCGCGTGCATCTTGACGTCCGCGTGGGCACCGGACTCGAGGGCGACGAGCGCCTGGCGGTGCTGAGAGCCGAAGGCACCCGCCTGCTCGCCCTCGGCGCGATCGACGTCCGCCTCATGCTCGCCGACGGCGTCAACGAGTCGTGCTGGGTGATGCAGGACCCCGAGGGCAACGAGTTCTGCCTCGACTGAGAAGCGCTCAGGCCCGCTGGCGCCGGACCTCACGCGCGCCGGCGAGCACCGCCACAGCCCCTTCGGCGTACGCCGACAGGGTCTTCTCGGTGAACCACACCGGCTCGTACATGGACGGGAACGGTCCGATCGCTGGCACGTCCACGTAGCGCAGCAGGACGACGGCGACGACCCCAGCGAGCCCGATGCCGCCCGCGAGCAACCACACGACCCGGTTGTCGGACACCAGCACGAGCACGGCGGCGATGAGCGCGACGACCGCCTCGACCCGGAACAGCTGCCCCTGCGACACCGTCGCCTTGATGGCGTCGTAGCTCGGCGCGAGGTCGAGGTGCACGTAGGCGTCGTACGCCAGGCCGAGGGCGACCAGAACCGCCAGCACCAGCGACACGCGATCGCGTCGGAGCGGGTTGACCAACCTCAAGGAGTCCACGCGGGGCGTTCGCCGCCCGGCACTCGGAGGTTCACTGCGCCGCGATCACAGGGAGTCCCGGAGCACCGGGCACGACATGCACCGCGGCCCGCCGCGGCCGCTCCCGAGCTCGCTGCCCGCGATCCGCACGACCTCGAACCCCGCCTCCTCCAGCGCGGCGTTGGTGACCACGTTGCGCTCGTAGGCCACCACCAGACCCGGGGCGATCGCGAGGGTGTTGTTCCCGTCGTCCCACTGCTCGCGCTCGGCGGTCACCGGGTCGAGCCCGGTGTCGACGACGTTCAGCCGCTCCAGCCCCATCGCCCTCGCGGCGGCGAGCAGGAACGGCTGGGGCCCCCCGACGCGCAACCCGTCGCCGTCGGGCACGATCGTCCACGCGGCCAGGCTGTCCGCCACCGCGGGGAACATCACGATCGTGTCGACGTCGACCATCGTGCAGATGGTGTCGAGGTGCATCGTCGCGCGCTCCTGCGCGATGGGGACGGCGAGCACCGTGTGCGCGATCCCGGCGGCGAACGCCCGCAGCGCGAACGCCTCCACCCCGGCAGGGGTCGTGCGCTGACCGACCCCGACGGCCACCACCCCGGGTGCCAGGAGCAGCACGTCCCCGCCCTCGAACCAGGCCTCGGGTCCGGTCCCGCCGTACAGCAGCGGCGTCCCGGCGAACCGCGGGTGGTGGGTGTAGACGGCGCGGGTCAGCGACACCTCCCGCTGCCGCGCGGTCATGCTGGGGCTGGTCACGGCGACGTGCCCGTCGACCCACACCGACGAGTCGCGCGTGAACAGCAGGTTCGGCAACGGAGGTACGACGAAGTCCCCCGCCCCGGCCAGGCGCGCGACCACCCCCTCGGGGCCGGTGCGCGGGAGCTCGTCGTGGGTCATCCCGGCGGTGAGGTGCAGCGCGAGCTCGTCGCTGGGCAGGTCCGTCAGCCAGGCGGTGAGCGTGGCCGCCAGCGCCGGCCCGACCTCGACCGGGCTCACGGCCGAGGCGATGACCTCCTCACGGGCGGCGGTGACCTCCAACGTCTCGGCGAGCAGTGCGCGCAGGTAGAGGACCTCGACGCCGTGGTCGCGCAGCGCCTGGGCGAACGCGTCGTGCTCCTCCTGCGCGCGCCCGACCCACGGCACCCCGTCGAACAGCAGGTCGGCGTTGTTGCGGGGGGTCAGCCGTTGCAGTTCCGCACCCGGTCGGTGCAGCAGGACGGTCCGTAGCCGACCGACCTCGCTGGTGACGCCTGACGTCGGTCCCGGTCGCGCGTCGGCAGTCATGCAGGCAGGGTAGGCCGTGGACGCGGACCTGCGGCAGCTCCTGGAGCCGGCCTGAGTCCCTGTTCCTCGGCGACGGCGTGTCCGGTTCTGTTGCGCCGTTCGGGTGACTCCTGGTCAGCAAACCGCTGCACACGAGACAAAACGGACATGCCCGGCGGTAAGGTGTTCTTCTTGACCTCTCGGGCGACTGTTCCGGGACGGCTGTCGTGTGCAGGGGGAGGGGGACATCGGTGATGGCTGCTGTGGCCTCCGGACCGCGTCTGGTCATCCCCCTGCGCCTGCTCGCGCCGGCCACGACGGCTGAGCCCAGGCCTGGCGAGACCACGAAGGCTGAGCCCACGAAGGCGCCGCCCACGGCGGGCCCCCCGCCGGTGGCGCGATTGCTGCACCTCGACGAGCGCCCCGACTCCGGGATGGCCGGCTGGGTGGAGCAGGTGCGCGCGAGTGCCGAGGCCTGCCTGGCCATCAACAGCGCTGGTCGGGTCGTGGCGCTGAGCGCGTCGTGCGGCGACCTGCTCGAGCTCCAGCCGGACGGCGCCGTCGGCGCGCTGCTGCTCGACCTGGTCTACATGGTCGACTTCACGCACACCGGCCTCCCGCTGGCCGACGCCGAGCGGAGCACCCCGCCCCTGCGGGCCCTGCGCAGCGGTCGCCTCGCCCGCGGGCTGGTGCGGTTGCGCCTGCCGATGGCCGGCACCTCCACCTTCGACGTGGTGGGCGTGCCACTCGCCGACGGGGTCGGCGCGCTCGGGTTCCTCACCCGCGTCTGAGCCCGTCCTCGACCTCTCGCCTGACCGCTCGCCTGACCGCTTCGGCGAGCACGTCCTTCGCCGGTCGCCCGAGCGCGGCAGCCGCAGCAGCGACGTCCTCCCACTCGGGCGTCTCGGTCACCGCACGACCGTCGAGCCAGGCGGTCTTGACCCGGACCTCCCACCCGTCGACCGTGACGATGCTCACGGTGCGGTCGAGGGCGTGCTTGGTCACCGGGGTCTCCCGCAGCCCGATCGTGCTGGTCTGCGCGAACACCACTGCCCGCAACCCCGCCGCGCGGTCGGCCGTGCACAGCACCGACAAGGTGTGCGCCGGCCGGCCCTTCTTCATGAGGATCGGTGTCAGCCACGCGTCCGCCGCACCGGCCTCCATCAGTGCGGTCAGGACCGAGGGCCACAGACGAGGGTCGAGGTCGTCGACGTTGGTCTCCAGCAGCACCTCAGTCAGCCCCCGCTCAGTCTCGGGCTCCCCGAGCACCAGGCGCAGGACGTTCGCCACCTCGTCGGGGTCCCGCCCCCCGGCTCCGCAGCCCACCGCGCCGACCGTCAGCGAGGGCAGCGGCCCCCAGTCTGTGACCAGGGTCGCCAGGAGCGCAGCACCCGTCGGCGTCGTCATCTCCATCAGCGCCGCACCGGCCTGCACGGGGACACCACGCAGCAGGGCGAGCACCGCAGGTCCGGGCACCGGGACCGGCCCGTGCAGCCCCCGCGTCTGCCCGGAGCCCAGGGACAGCGCCGAGCAGTGCAGCGCCGTGAGCCCCAGGTGGTCCAGGCCCGCGCACACCCCCACCACGTCTGCGAGCGCGTCGTGACCACCGACCTCGTGGAAGTGCACCTCGTCCACCGCCACCCGGTGCACCGCTGCCTCCGCCTCGGCCAGCCGGGCGAACACGTCGTGCGCCCGGCCCTCCGGCAGCAGCGCGCGAACGTCCGCCCAGGTGCGCGAGGTGGCGTCGTCCGGCGCGTGGACGTCGACCTTGGTACCGCCGAGGCCGCCGCGGGTCACAGTCGTCGCCGTCAACCGTGCGCCGACACCGAGTGCGTCCACCGCCTCCTGGAGCACCTCGAGCGGGACACCGACGTCGACGAGAGCGCCGAGCAGCATGTCCCCGCTGGCTCCGGCCGACCCGTCGACCCAGCCGATCACGCGCCCACCCGCCGGGCCACCCTCGCCGCGAAGACCCCGGCGCCGAACCCGTTGTCGATGTTCACGACCGTGACGCCCGGCGCGCAGCTGTTGAGCATCGCGAGAAGTGCTGCGAGCCCCCCGAAGCTCGCGCCGTACCCCACGCTCGTCGGTACGGCGACGATCGGTGTCCCGACCAGGCCGCCGATCACTGAGGCGAGTGCACCTTCCATGCCGGCGACGACCACGACGACATCGGCCCGGTCCAGCGCGGTGCGGGCGGCGAGCAGCCGGTGCAGCCCGGCGACGCCGACGTCGTCCACGCGCTCGACGTGCGCGCCGAACGCCCGCGCTGTGAGTGCCGCCTCCTCGGTGACCGGCCCGTCCGACGTCCCCGCAGCGACGACTGCGACAGTGCCGCGCGCCGCCGGGGGATCGCCGACGAGCACCGTTCTTCCCTTGCCCCCCAAGGCTTCTGCTGTCTCCGGTGTGCAGCGGGTCACCAACACCCGGTCGTTCGCCGCCCGCAGCGCGGCGACGTTCTCCAGCACCTGCGCGGTGGTCTTGCCCTCGGCGTAGACCACCTCCGGGTCACCGGTGCGCAGGGCGCGGTGGGTGTCGACGAGCGAGTGCGCGAGGACGTCGTACGGCGCGGTGGCGAACCGGTCGAGGGCGTCCTGCGGGGCGAGGTCGCCCGCAGCGACGGCGTCGAGCAGCGCACGTGCCTGGTCCCGGTCCACGCGCCGCAGCGTAGGGGCGGTCGGCCGCCCCTGGGTGGGTAGGCTCGCCCTCGTGCTCCTCGATCGCCAGACCCTCGAGATCGTCGCGCTGTCGGCGGCTGGGGTCGCGGCGCTCGCGCTGCTCCTGACGCTGGCCCTCGTGGTCCGGATGCGACGGCTGTCCCGCGCCCTCACCCAGCTCACCGGCGGGGACGACGGCGCGACCTTCGTGCAGGCCGTCACGCGCCAGCACCGTGAGCTCGAGGGCATGCGCACCGACGTCGGTCACCTTCGTGAGGACCTCGCCGCCGCGCGCGCCGACCTGTCCGACGCGCTGCGGCACGTCGCCGTCGTCCGTTACGACGCGTTCGGCGACATGGGCGGGCGACTGAGCTTCAGCGCGGCGCTGCTGGACGATGCCGGCGACGGGCTGGTGCTCACGTCGATCAACGGCCGCAGCGAGACGCGCACCTACGCCAAGGGTGTGAAGGCCGGCGAGAGCGATCACTCGCTCAGTCCTGAGGAGCAGCAGGCGATCGGCTACGCCAACCGCACCGCCGTACAGCCGAAGGAGCTCGTCGAGTCCGAGCCGCGACGCGGCCGGTTCAGCCGACGCTGATGGCGGCCTACGCCTACCTCGGCCCTGCCGGGACGTTCACCGAGGCCGCCCTGCAGGCCCTGTTGGCCGACGCGCCCCCCGGCGAGCCCGACGCCGAGCAGTGGCCGATGCCGACCGTCGCCGCCGCGCTCGACGCCGTCCGCGTCGGCGTGGTGGACCGCGCCGTCGTGCCGTTCGAGAACTCCGTCGAGGGGTCGGTCGCCACGACGCTGGACGAGCTCGCGACCGGGCCGGCGGTGCAGGTCGTGGCCGAGGTGCTGCTCCCGGTGTCGTTCGCCCTGCTCGCGAAGCCGGGCCTGCGGTTGTCCGCGGTCAGGTCGGTCGCGACGCACCCGCACGCCGAGGCGCAGTGCCGCAAGTGGCTCGCCCAGGCGTTGCCCGAGGCCACGGTCGTGCTGGTGTCGTCGACGGCCGAGGCAGCGCGGCTCGTCGCGCAGGGCGTCCACGACGCGGCCGTCAGTGCCAAGGTCGCCGCGTCGCACTACGGGTTGGAGGTCCTCGCGCAGGACGTGCAGGACAACGAGGGCGCGGTCACCCGCTTCGTCGTGGTCGCCGCGCCGGGCCCCGTCCCGCCCCCGTCCGGCGCCGACCGTACGACGCTCGTCGCGTTCATCGCCGACGACCGCCCCGGGGCGTTGCTGGAGATCCTGTCGGAGTTCGCCCTGCGGGGGGTCAACCTCACCCGGATCGAGTCGCGACCCACCGGGTTCGGGCTCGGCCGGTACTGCTTCTCCGTCGACCTCGAAGGTCATGTCAGGGACGCCCGGGTAGGTGAGGCGCTGTCGGCGCTCAAGCGGGTCTGCGCCGACGTGCGGTTCCTCGGGTCGTACCCGCGCGCCGACCGTGTGGCGCCGACGACCAAGCCGGGCGTGAGCGACGCCGACTTCGCCGCGGCCGCCGCATGGCTGGACCGCTTGCGCGGATAGCCTGACCCGGTGATCGACCTCAAGCTCCTGCGCGAGGACCCGGACCGGGTCCGTGCCTCCCAGACCGCCCGCGGCGACGACCCTGCCCTGGTCGACGTCCTGCTCGCCGCCGCGGAGGACCGCCGCGCCGCGGTGTCGTCGGCGGACGACCTGCGCGCGGCGCAGAAGGAGGTGTCGGCGTCGGTCAAGAGCGCGACCCCCGAGGAGCGACCCGCCGTCCTCGAGCGCGCCAAGGCCCTCGCGGCACAGGTGAAGCAGGCGGAGGTCGCGCAGACCGAGGCGGACGAGGCCTTGCGGCTCGCGCACCTGGCCGTCCCGAACGTCGTGCTGCCCGGCGTACCTCCGGGGGGTGAGGCCGACTTCGTCGTCCGCGAGCAGGTGGGCGACGTGCCGTCGTACGACTTCGAGGTGCGTGACCACCTCGCCGTCGGCGAGATCCTCAAGGCGATCGACACCGAGCGCGGCGCGAAGGTCAGCGGCTCGCGCTTCGCCTTCCTCACCGGACCCGGCGCGCTGCTCGAGCTGGCGCTGGTGAACATGGCGATGGCGCGCGCGGTGGCGGCCGGCTTCGTCCCCGTCATCGCGCCGGCGCTGGTCCGCCCTGAGGCGATGGAGGGCACCGGTTTCCTGGGCGCGCACGCTGCCGAGGTCTACAAGCTGGAGGCCGATGACCTCTACCTGGTGGGGACGTCGGAGGTCCCGCTGGCGGCGTACCACTCCGGCGAGGTGCTGGACTCGCTTCCCTTGCGCTACGCCGGTTTTTCCAGCTGCTTTCGGCGTGAGGCGGGCTCGCACGGCAAGGACACCCGCGGCATCATCCGGGTGCACCAGTTCGACAAGGTCGAGATGTTCACCTACGTCGACCCCGCCGACGCGGAGGCCGAGCACGCCCGGCTGCTCGAGCACGAGAAGGCGTTCCTGTCCGACCTCGAGCTGTGCTTCCGGGTCATCGACGTGGCAGCCGGTGACCTGGGGTCGAGCGCCGCGCGCAAGTACGACTGCGAGGCGTGGCTCCCGTCGCAGGAGCGTTGGCTCGAGCTGACCTCGACGTCGAACTGCACCGACTTCCAGGCCCGCCGGCTCGCCGTGCGCGTGCGCACGCCGGACGGGCCGCGGGTCGCGGCGACCCTCAACGGCACGCTGTGTGCTGTCGGGCGCACCATCGCGGTGCTGCTCGAGACCCACCAGCGCGCGGACGGCTCGGTGCACGTGCCGGTGGCGCTGCGGCCCTACCTGGGCGGGATGACCGAGATCCTCCCCGCCTGACCTGCGCACCCGCCACCGTTGTCGGACGACACCGCCTGTCCTTCTGACCGGTTGACCGGTTCGGGGATCGGCAGCACCATCGTGGCCATGCGACCACCGAGCCCCTCGCGCGAACGGTGGATCGCGGACCAGCGTGGCGAAGGACGCGCAGTCCGGGTGTCCGCTCACGCCGAGGGTGGCTTCCTTGTCCTGAGCACGTGGAAGGAAGACACGTGCGTGTCCACGGTCCGTCTGCTTCCGGACGAGGCGGCACTCCTGGTGGCTGGTCTGGCGGACGGTCTGAGCCGTCTCAGTGACCGTCCGTCCGACGACATCGCCTCGCGGCTGGCCACCGTTGAGGCAACGCTCGCCTCCATGGACAGCAGGGCGCAGCGACCCACGTCTCAGCGGGGGTAGACCGCGTGGTCAACAGGGCTGGACAGTCCCACGGTGCGTCCATGATCAAGGCGGCGGTCCTGGGCTTGTGCCTGGCCGCGGCTTCGGCGTGCACCCCCTCCTCGATGTCGTCCGAGCGGACATGCGACCCAGGTGGACAGTCGGCTGCAAGTGCCGATTACTCACACTTCATCCGTCACGACGGAGCGCTTTACGTCGCGCCCCTTCCACAGGCACTCGGTGATCCTGTTGTCGGCAGGCAGTTGGGAACAGTCGTGTGCACCTTCGACCGTTCGGCCACACCTCTCTCCTACCGACCGTCCCGCGAAGGCGAAGCAGGGTTCGTGCCTGAAGGAACGCCGTACTTCGCCATCAACGGCTGTCCCGAGGAGGCGGCCATCGCCGCGTCGTGGCAGGGACAACGACTCAGGTTCATCCGCGAGTCTGAGGCCGAATCACGCCGCCCGTCCTTGAAGGATCTGCCCAAGACGTGCGCGTGACGCCGACATCGACGGCGTACAAGCGGGGGCGCGACTAGCCTCGACGGCGTGCCCCGACCCAGCCCGCGCCTGGTCGCGACCGACCTGGACGGGACCATCGTCCGCTCCGACGGGACCGTGGCGGAGCGCACCCTCGCGGCCATCGCCGCCGTCGAGGCCGCCGGTGTCCCGTTCGTGATGGTGACCGGCCGCCCGGTGCGCTGGATGCCCGACATCGCAGAGAAGACCGGTCACCGCGGCGTCGCGATCTGCGCCAACGGTGCCCTCGCCTACGACCTGCACACCGAGCAGGTCGTGCGCAGCAGCCTGCTGACCGCTGACGCTGCGCGGGAGGTCGCGCGCACCCTGCGGGCGGCCCTGCCCGGCATCGCCTTCGCCGTCGAGCGGCTGCACAGCGGGTTCGCCCACGAGCCGTCGTACGTCCCGCGGTGGGACTCCAGCGACCTGCGCACGCAAGCCCCCATCGACGACCTGCTCACCGACGACGTGGTGAAGCTGCTCGCCCGGCACGAGGAGCTCGGCTCCGACGAGCTGCTTGCCGCCGCCCACGCCGCCGGGACGGCGGGAGTCACCCTCACCCACTCCTCGAGCGACGGGCTGCTGGAGATCAGTGCCGAGGGCGTCTCCAAGGCGAGCGGGTTGGCGGCGCTGGCCGACGAGCTCCGGGTGACCGCGCAGGAGGTCGTCGCCTTCGGCGACATGCCCAACGACCTGCCGATGCTGACCTGGGCCGGGCACGGGGTCGCCGTCGCGAACGCCCACCCCGAGGTGCTGGCCGTGGCGGACGAGGTCACGGCGAGCAACGACGACGACGGGGTGGCGCTGGTGCTCGAGCGCTGGTTCGGGAGCTAGCGCAGCTCGCCGAGATGCTTCTCGAGCCCCTTCTTCGCCGCGTCACCGAGGCCCTGGAACCCCTTGTCCAGCAGGGGGGAGAAGACCTTGAACGGTCCGCGCAGGTTGATGGTCGCGTGGTAGGTCATGTCGGACCCGCCGTCGGCGCGCGGTGCGATGGTGATCGTGTCCAGCGAGATCAGCGCGAACTGCTTGGCGTAGAGCACGACCTTGCTGTCCTCGACGAGCTCGGTGATCTCGTAGTTGAGCGGGATCCCGTTCGC
Organism: uncultured Actinomycetota bacterium; assembly: GCA_963784705.1. Taxonomy (GTDB): domain Bacteria; phylum Actinomycetota; class Actinomycetes; order Mycobacteriales; family SCTD01; genus RYN-111. The sequence continues at coordinate 71,303 of CAWASC010000021.1, read as the reverse complement.
GTTAACGTGGAAGCGCGCCCCGAGCTGCACCGGGTCGCCGTCGCTCAGGAGCTTCGTCGACCGCACGGACGGGTCCCACTCGCCGGCGGAGCGGAAGTCCGCCATGTACCGGAAGACGACGGACGGGGGCGCTGGGGACGGGACGGTCGCGACGTAGGTGGCCATCTAGAGGTACTGCCCCGTGGCGGTCGGTCCACCCTCGGGCGGCGTCACCCCACCGGGCAGGGCAGGGCGACCGCGCATCTGCTCCAGCTGCACCCGGGCCGCCATCTGCTGGGCGAACAGCGCCGTCTGGATGCCGTGGAACAGTCCCTCGAGCCAACCCACCAGCTGCGCCTGGGCGATCCGCAGCTCCGCGTCGGACGGGATGTTGTCGTCGGTGAACGGCAGCGTCAGACGGTCGAGCTCCTCGCGCAGCTCGGGCGCGAGCCCCTCCTCGAGCTCCTTGATCGAGCTCTGGTGGATCTCCCGCAGCCGGGTGCGCGCGGCGTCGTCGAGGGGAGCGGCACGGACCTCCTCCAGCAGCTGCTTGACCATCGAGCCGATGCGCATCACCTTCGCGGGCTGCTCCACCATCTCGGCCGGGCTGCGCTCCTCGTCGCCGGTGGCCGGCGGGATGGTGATCTGCTGGCCGTCCTCCCCGACGACGACGATGTTCTGGGGCTGGTCTGCGTCGGTCATGCCCTCACCCTACGGTTGCCCTCATGGACCTGCGACCTGACTTCCCCGCCCTCGCCGAGGGTCTCGCGCACTTCGACGGACCGGGCGGCACCCAGGTCCCGGCGGCTGTGGCCGAGGCGGTTGCGGCGGCGTACCGCAGTGCGGTGAGCAACCGGCATGGCGGCTTTGCCAGCAGCGACAGGGCGGACGCGATCGTCGACGACGCGCGTACGGCGGCCGCCGACCTGCTCGGGGCGGATCCGCGCGGGGTGGTCTTCGGCCAGTCGATGACGGCGAACACCTACGTCCTCGCCGGTGCCCTGGCCAAGACGTGGCAACGCGGCGACGAGGTCGTCATCAGCCGCCTGGACCACGACGCCAACATCCGCCCGTGGGTGCAGGCCGCGGCGCGGGTCGACGCGACCGTGCGGTGGGCCGAGGTCGAGCCGAGCACCGACCTGCCCGCCGAGCAGTACGTCGACCTGGTGACCGACCGGACGCGGCTGGTCGCGGTGACCGCAGCGAGCAACGCCACGGGCTCGATGCCCGACGTCACCCGCATCGCCGAGATCGCCCACGCCGCAGGCGCTCTGGTGCACGTCGACGGCGTGCACGCCACCCCGCACGGGCCGGTCGAACCGGTGGGCGACTTCTGGGCGTGCAGTGCCTACAAGTGGTACGGCCCGCACCTGGGCGTCACCGCGGCTGACCCCGCGCTGCTCGAGACGCTGCACCCGGACAAGGTGCTGCCCTCGAGCGACGAGGTGCCGGACCGCTTCGAGCTCGGCACCCCGGCCTTCGCCCAGCTCGTCGCGATGACCGCCGCCGTCGACTGGATCGCGTCGCTCGGCACCGGCGGCTCCCGCCGCGAGAAGCTGCTCGACGCGATGAGATCCCTGCAGCAGCAGGAGGAAGCAGTCTTCGCCCGGCTGCTCGACGGGTTGGTCGCGCGCGAGGACATCACGCTGGTCGGAGCACCGACTCGCCGTACGCCGACGGTGGCCTTCACCAAGGCGGGCGAAACGCCGCAGCAGACCGCCGCTCGGCTCGCCGAGCGGGGGGTTGCTGTGTGGGCCGGGCACTACTACGCGATCGAGCTGATGACGGCGCTCGGCCTGCCTGACGGGGCGGTCCGCGCCGGTGTGGTGGGCTACACCAACGACGACGACGTCGACCGGCTGCTGGAGGCCCTGTGAACCCCGAGACCGTCCGGCGCACCTGCCGCACGTTGGAGCCCGTGCACGCGATGGTCTACTTCGCGCCGGAGCCGCAGGAGGAGTACCTCGCGCTCGGGCTGGACGGGTCGAAGAACCCGGCGCATGGCTACTTCCCCGCGCGTGCAGCGGCGATGGGCGCGGTGACCTGGCAGACGGTGCAGGCGACGTTCTTCAACTTCTCGGCGTTCGCGGTCCAGCTCGGCATCGACGGCGTCTGGGACATCGCGTCCCCGACCGACGTCCAGGCCGCCCGGCGGCGCGGCGCGGCGCGTGCCCTCGTGCGTCTCTGCGGGCCGCTGCTCGACGGGGCGCCCGAGGCTGCCGACCTCGCCCAGGAGGCGGCGGCGGCGTGCACCCCCTACGGCCGGCCGCTCTACGCCGCGCACGCCGGACTGGTCTGGCCGGAGGAGGCGCCGCTGCGGCTGTGGCACGCACTGACCTTGCTGCGGGAGTACCGCGGGGACGGGCACATCACCGCCCTGGTGGCCGCCGGGCTGACCGGTCTGGAGGCCGCGGTGCTGCACGTCGCCCTCGGCGACACCTGGAGCCGGCGAGCCCTGCAGGCGACGCGCGTCTACTCCGACGAGCAGTGGGACGCCGCCGTCGCGTCGCTGGCCGAGCGCGGCTGGCTGACCCCCGAGGCGACCCTCACCGCGGACGGCACCGCGTGGCGCGAGGACATCGAGGTCACGACCGACCGGCTCGCGATGGCGCCGTGGGAGACCCTCGGCGAGACCCGCGCGGCTCGGCTCGTCGAGCTCGTCGGTCCGATGGCCAAGGCCGTGGTCGACGCAGGCACGTTCGGTCGCGGACCCACCCTCGGCTGAGGCCCTACCGGACGGCGAGCAGCACCTTGCCGATGTGCGTGGACGACTCGACGAGCCGGTGCGCGTCGGCGACCTCGGCAAGCGGCAGGACGCGGTCGACCACCGGCACCACCTCACCCGATGCCACCGCCGGCCACACTCCGGCCAGGACTCCCGCGACGATGGCGGTCTTCTCCTCCAGCGGCCGGGCGCGCAGCGACGTCGCGTGCACCGCTGCCCGCTTGGCCAGCAGCATCCCGAGGTTGAGCTCGCCCTTCACACCGCCCTGCAGCCCGATGACGACCAGCCGGCCACCGGTCCCGAGCGCCGAGACGTTGCGCTCGAGGTAGGACGCGCCCATGTTGTCGAGGATCACGTCGAAGGGCCCGGCGTCGACGAAGTCCTCGTCGCGGTAGAGCACCGCACGGGTCGCCCCGAGCGCCAGCGCCCGCTCGGCCTTCGCTGCCGTCCCGACCGTCACGGTGACGAACGCCCCGTGCCGCGCCGCGACCTGGATCGCGTGTGTGCCGATCCCGGACGTCCCGCCGTGCACCAGGATCCGCTCGCCCGGCTGCAGGCCGGCGAGGTCGAACACGTTGGACCAGACCGTGCACGCCACCTCGGGCAGTGCCGCTGCCTCGACCAGGGACACCCCGTCGGGCACGGGGAGCAGCTGCCCCACCGGGACAGCCACCTGCTCGGCGTACCCGCCTCCGGACAGCAGCGCGCAGACCGGATCACCGACGGCCCAGCCGGACACCCCGGCGCCGAGGGCGGCGATCGTGCCGCTGCACTCCAGCCCCGGGTACGGCGAGGCGCCCGCCGGCGGGTTGTAGAACCCCTGGCGTTGCAGGATATCCGCGCGGTTCACCGCCGTAGCGGTGACGTCGACGAGCACCTCACCCGGGCCCGCGACGGGCGCTTCGACGTCCGCGAGGACCAGGGCCTCCGGTCCGCCGTACGACGGGAGCGTGACCGCCCGCATCAGGACGGCTCGACCGAGCGGAGCACCGAGGTGATGTCGGTGCTGAACGGGAACCCGTTGTAGCTGCCCTTGCCCACGGTGTGGTCCTTCACCGGCAGCCGCAGTGACGGCGCCCACCAGGTCGTCACGTCGGTCGTGTAGTCGATGTCGCCGCGCAGCTCGAGGTGGTTGAGCACGACGACGCACGGGACCGACCGTCCACCGATCGTGAGGGTCTGCGTGCGGCTCACCGACGACGCCGAGCTGACCCGCGTCTTCCCATCGGTGGAGGTGCCGCTCGCCGACCAGCGGTCGCCGACGCGTGCGGGATCCGGTACGAGGACCGCGGCCGGCGACGGCCGGAACTCCTTGGTGAACGCGGGCGAGGAGATGGTCAGCGACGTCAGGTAGGTGCCGCGGTCGCGCACGAGCAGGTCCTCGACGGTGCTCCCGGTGCTCTCGCTCTCGGTGCTGAAGCGCTGCGCGTCACCCTTCACGGCTGACACGGTCAGCGTCGAGGTGCCGGAGGCGTCCTGCGGGGTTCCCGGGTCGCCGAGGGTCACCGTGCCCGAGCGGTCGTAGGTGTAGTCCCCCGCCGCGGTCGCCTTGGACGGGCTGGCCTGGCCCGGTGCCGTGGTCGCGCGCGGAGCCGCGGCCGGTGCCGACGAGGCGGCGGGAGCGCCGGCGGCCGAGGTGCCTGAGGTGGGGGCGGCGACGCTGGTCGAGGGACTCGTCGAAGGACTCGTCGAGGACCCGGTCGAGGGCGACGCGAGCGCGGTGGGCGAGACCAGCGGCACGCCCCCGGAGGCCTGCACGGTCACGGGGGAGCCGCCGCTGGAGGAGGAGCAGGCGCTCAGCAGGGCCAGCGCGAGCAGGACGGGAACACGGCGGAGAGCGAGGGGGGGATCGGTGCGCACGCGCCCCAGTCTGCCCCGAGGCGTCCCGGACCGTACGGTGACCGCCGTGCCCTTCTTCGAGACCCTCGGTGGCGGTAGGTACCGCGCGACCGCGCACACGACCGGGCCGTGGGACCCGCGCTACCAGCACGGTGGGCCACCGAGCGCCCTGCTCGGCCGCGCCCTCGAGGCCGAGCAGCCCCGCGACGACGTGATGGTGGCTCGCGTGACCGTCGAGATCCTGGGGCCGATCCCGGTCGGCGACCTGAGCGTCACGTCGGCGGTCGTCCGCCCTGGCCGCAACGTCGAGCTGGTCGAGGCGACCCTGACCGCCGGCGACCGCGCCGTCGCCCGCGCGAGCGCCTGGCGCGTGAAGCGCACCCACGGCCTCGACCGCGCCCCCGTCGCGACCGCGACCGTGCCGGAGCCGTCGCCGGACCGGCCCACCGAGGGCTGGCAGGAGGGCTACCTGCAGGCGATCGAGTGGCGCTGGACCCGGGGGCACTTCACGACGCCGGGTCCCGCGACGGCCTGGTCCCGGATGCGCCATCCGCTGGTGGACGACGAGGTCCCGAGCCCCCTGACGCGCGTGCTCGTCGTCGCCGACTCGGGCAACGGGCTGTCGAGCGAGCTCGAGCTCACCGCCTGGCACTTCATCAACCCCGAGCTGACCGTCCACCTGCACCGCGAGCCCCACGGGGAGTGGGTGTGCGTCGACGCCGTGACCGCCATCAGCGACGGTGGCGTCGGGCTCGCGACGACCACCCTGTCGGACACCGGCGGGCCCGTCGGGCGGGGCGCCCAGAGCCTGCTGGTCCAGCCGAGGTCCTAGGCAGGACTCGGCCGTCGTACGGCGAAACAAGTCCGCATGGCTTCCCGCACCCGCACCCTGTCCCTTGCTGCTGTCGTCCTGTCCGTGAGCGTCGCCGGCGCGGCGCTCGCCGGTCCGAGCGTCCCGGGCCTGCCCGGCACGCCGACCGACTACCCGGCGACGTACACCGCGGCGACGTACAAGACGTTCAACGCCGCGGGCAAGCCGACCGGCACGGCGAAGTGGCACTGGACCCCCGCCGGTGGCAACTGCTGCGAGGTCTACATCACCAGCGACGCCAAGGGCAGCCTGCTCGAGTACGGCGGGTCGCTGCCCCTGCAGAGCAACGACAACGGCAAGACCTGGAAGCAGATCGTGTTCCCGACGCCGCTGTACAACGGCGAGGGCGCGATGGTCGCGGGGCCGAAGGGCGACATCTACGGCATCGGCTGGGACCCCTACACCGGTGACCACCTGCAGGGCGTGCGCTACACCGCCGCGACCAAGACGTGGGAGACCGCGGAGGCGCCGATCAAGACGCCGGTGTTCGACCGCGAGTGGATCACCTACGCCAAGGGCCCCTGGAACGACAACGGCAAGCAGGTCCCGTTCCTCACCCTCGTGCGCGGCGGGACGGCGACCAAGGCCGTCGAGCTCATCGCGACCGACGGCCTGAGCTACACCACCGCGTCGTACCCGAACATGGACGTCTCGCAGAGCAGCAGCGAGCCGATCGGCTTCAGCATCCCGGTCGTGAAGAACCCGGACGCCGACTACTGGCAGCCCAACCCCGGCACCTACACGGTCCCGCTGAACGCCGGCGGCGTCCTGCTCCTCAACAACAGCGGCGACAACCTGGGCGCCGATGCTGCGCGCCTGAACTCCAGCACCCTGCGGTGGGAGCGGGTGAAGCTCGCCTTCAAGCCCACCGGCGTGATCCGGCAGGACTCGCGCGGCTGGCTGACGATGACCACCCGCAAGGGCAACGAGATCGAGTTCGCCCAGTCGACCAACGGTGGCAAGACCTGGAAGAGCACGACGCTGAACCTCCCCGCCGGGCTGACCAAGATCGAGGGGTCGGGGAGCTTCTTCGACGTGAAGGCCAACGGCAAGCTCGGACAGGCCGTGGTGGCGACGCGCGTCGACAACGCCAAGGGCATCGGGCAGGACGTGGTGTGGCGCGTCGACATCCGCGGCGCCCAGCCGAAGGTGACGAAGGTCTACGCCGTGGGCCTCGGCAACGCCCCGACGGCCATCGGGCTGGTCGCCGGTCTCGCCGCCGACCGCTTCGACTTCCCGAGCGTCACGATCCTGCCCAGCGGCCGGATCGCGATGTCCTTCCAGGACGCCAGCACGCCTCGCCACGCTGCCCGTGAGGGCGTGCCGAGCACCGGCACCGTCCTCAACCCCACCGGCGGCCACAGCCCGGCACTTGCGATCCTCGACTGACCTCCCGCCGGCGACGGCCGTTGCGCAGGCCGCCCGTCCCCGCTTCCGGCAGATTGCCGCCATGATGTCAGGCATGACCGACACCACGACGGGCCATCAGGGGCACCTGGACCGCCTCACCAGCGTCGACGCCGGCTTCCTGCACATGGAGGAGGACGGCGCGCACATGCACATCGGCGCCGTGGGGGTGTTTGCCGGCGCCGCACCGTCGATCGCGGCCTTCCGCGCGCACATCGACGCGCGGTTGCCGATGCTGCCGAGGTACCGCCAGCGCGTGCAGGAGATGCCGTTCGGCACCGGACGGCCGGTGTGGGTGGAGGACGAGAGCTTTCGGCTTGACTACCACGTGCGGCACACGGCCCTACCGTCCCCCGGGTCCCAGCGCGAGCTGCTCAACCTCGTGGACCGCGTCGTCGGACAGCGGCTGGATCGCTCCAAGCCGCTGTGGGAGATGTGGCTGGTCGAGGGTCTCGCGCCGGTCGACGGCGTGGACCGCTGGGCGCTGATCGCCAAGACGCACCACGCGATGATCGACGGGGTGAGCGGGGTCGACCTCATGACCGTGCTGTTCGACCTCACCCCGGACGTGCACGACGAGCCGCCGCCGGCGTGGACCGCTGCCCCGACGCCGGGGACCGTCGGGCTGCTCGCGACAGGGGCGCAGGGGCTGGTCCGCAACGTCCTCGACCTCGCCCGCGAGAGCGTGTCCTTGGCCCTGCACCCGCAGGACGCCGTCCGGACGACCGTGGACAAGGTGGGAGCGCTCGCGGAGGCGACCCGGCCGTTCCTCGATGCGGCGCCCAAGACGCCGCTCAACACCAAGCCGGGACCACACCGGCTCGTGGCGATCGTCGAGACCGACCTCGCGGACTACAAGAAGGTGAAGGCGTCCTCCGGGGGCGCGACCGTCAACGACGTGGTGCTGACCGCCGTCGCCGGTGCGCTGGGACGGTTCCTCACCGAGCGGGGGATGGACGTCGACGGGGTGGAGCTGCGGGCGTGTGTCCCGGTGTCGCTGCGACCGGAGGCCAAGAAGGGCGCGCTCGGCAACGAGATCGCCATCATGAACGCCCCCCTGCCGATCGGGGTCGTGGACCCGCGCGCCCGGCTGGCACGCGTACGGGAGGCCATGGAGGGGCTCAAGTCGTCCAAGCAGGCGGAGGGCGCGAAGGTCCTGACGTCCCTGGAGAACGCGCTGCCCCCGGCGATGCTCGCCCGGGCGTCGCGGCTCGGCTTCTCCTCGCGGCTGTACAACCTGCTGGTCACCAACGTGCCGGGACCCCAGATCCCGATCTACCTGCTGGGCTGCCAGCTCACCGAGCTGGTGCCGCTCGCCTTCCTGGCGCCGGAGCACACGCTGGCGATCGGGATCATGAGCTATCACGGGCACGTGACCTACGGGCTGATCGCCGACGCCGACAACGTTCCCGACGTGGACCGCCTCGCGCTCCACCTGCGCGAGGCCCTGGCCGAGCTGGTGGCGACGGCGGGCTAGCTCGTCAGGACCTCGGTGCCGCGGGACAGGCGCAGGGCGTCGAGCTGCTCGACCTGACGCTCGGCGCGTGCGATGAGGTCGTCGAGAACATCGTCCGGCAGCCGGGGGTCGCCGATCGCCTTGAGCAGCCTCCAGCCGCTGAGCTTGCCCTGGACGCCGAGGGTCAGGCCCTCCAGCTCGATCAGGTCCGACAGCGGGGACCGGGTGAGCACGTGGCCGTTGAGCTTGAGCCGCCCGAGCTTCTCACCCACCCATCCGGCGGTCGTCTTGACCCGGTCCACGGACGTGCCCGTGCGGCGCATGAGGTCCAGCAGCGCGTCACGGTCCTGCTCGACCTCCTGCCGGAGCGGCTCGAGCTCGGGCTGGCTCGCAGCGGCGCGCTTGAACAGCTCGAGACCGCCGGTCGCGCCCATGAGGTGGTCGTTGAGGTAGATGCCCAGCAGATCAGCCATGGCGCCGGTGTGCCCTGGGGGCGGTGGCCTACTCCTGCGGCAGGACGCCTGTGCGCAACCACACGTGCGTTGCGGTGACCTCCCGGACGGGGGCGCGCCCACGAGGAGCGCGGGTCAAAATCGAGGCGGGGGGTGGCGAAAGAGCCAGCCGCCAAGGACGATCCAGGGCGTCGTCCCGTCGGCCTCGCGCCGGACCTCGAACACCGCCTGCTTGGCGCGATGATGGTGACGGCACAGGAAGTGCAGGCTGCCTTCCGTGGTCTGGCCCCGCGGCCAGGGGAGAGCGTGGTCGAGAGCCCGGGGGTCCGAAAGTTGGAGGTTCGTTTCTGCTTGTGCAGCAGGACTTTTGAGGTGCGAGCCAGAGGTCGAGCTCAGACCCTCGGATTCTCCTGAGGCTCGGAACCACCCCAGTACAGCCACTGCCAGCCCTGTGCTTCGCGGCCGAAGACGCCCGTCGTCCAGTAGGGAACCCGTGACTCGGTCCCCCCTTCAGCAACCTCGACATGGCCGAGGATCTGCGCCCAGGCAACGTCGCCTCGTGCCCATACCCGGACGTGCTCGGGCACCCAGTTCTTGCCGGATGACGCGATCATCCGCGCGACATGGATGACCTGCTCAGGCCCGTTGAGAAGCTCGCCCTGGCCAGAACCGGCGACGGTCATGTCCTGATGTCCGAAGACCTGGTCGACGTCGTCGCCCGGAGTGGACATCGACCGGTACGCCCGCTCCACAAGGGTGCGGATGGCCGCGACGGTCTCAGCATCGGCTTCCATGCCGGCAGAGTAGAGAACGTCCAATCCGATGACGATCCCTCGCCGGACAGCTGAGGGCGACGTCCACGGCTACTGGCGGGCGTCGGCGATCTGGATGAGGTTGCCGCAGGTGTCGTCGAAGACGGCGAAGGTCACGCCGTCCATCTCCGTCGCCGGGTGCACGATCGACACGCCCAGCCCCTTGAGCCGACGTACCTCCTCCTTCACGTCGTCGACGAGGAACGACGTGAACGGGATCCCGTCCGATCGCAGTGCGGTCTGGAACGCCTGCACCGCGGGGTGCTCCGCGGGCTCGAGCACGAGCTCGGTCTCCGCCGGACCGTCCGGCGCCACCACCGTCAGCCAGCGGAAGTCGCCCATCGGGATCTCGGTCTTCGGTACGAAGCCGAGCACGCGCGTGTAGAAGTCCAGTGCCTTGGTCTGGTCGGAGACGTAGACGCTGGTGAGCCCGATCCTCACAGGTGAATGCCCTTCAGCACGTGCGCGAGAGCGAGCTGTTCGCCCGACAGCCGGGTCGGCTCCTCCGGCGGGTCGCCCTCGACGTGCTTCTTGGCTGCTGTCGAGTCCGGGAAGGCCTTGTAGGCCAGGTGAAGCACCTGGTCGACGACCTTCGGCGACAGGGCGTACATCACCTCGGCGAAGGTGCCGAGCCGGGTGTTGATGTTCTTGGGACGCGACCGGATCGCCTCGCACACCATCTCGCCGGCCTCCGCCGGCGTGATGGCGGGGAACGCGTCGTACATCTTGGTCGGGGCGATCATCGGCGTGCGCACCAGCGGCATGTGGATCGTGGTGAAGGTGACCCCCGAGCCGAGCGTCTCGGACGCGGCGATGCGCGAGTAGGCGTCGAGGGCAGCCTTCGAGGCGACGTACGCCGAGAAGCGGGGTACGCCGGTCTGCACCCCGATCGACGACACGTTGATGATGTGCCCGAACCGCTGCTTGGTCATCGAGGGCAGCAGCCCGGTGATGAGGCGCACCGCGCCGAAGTAGTTGAGCTGCATGGTCCGCTCGAGGTCGTGGAACCGGTCCTGCGACAGCTTGATGGACCGCCGGATGGAGCGGCCGGCGTTGTTCACCAGGAAGTCCACGCCCCCGTGCGCCTCCAGCACGTCCTTGACCAGGGTGTCGATGGCCTCGAGGTCCGACAGGTCGCAGGTGTGCACGAAGCAGGCCCCACCGGCGTCGGTGATCTCGGTCTGCACCTCGAGCAGCTTGTCGAGCGAGCGCGCCACGATGATCGGGATGCCCCCCGCCGCCGCGACCTGCCGGGCCGCCTCGGCGCCGATGCCCGATGACCCGCCGGTGATGAGCACCCGCTTGCCGGTCACCGCCGCCGCCAGGGACCGGTCCTTGTGCAGGTCGGGGTCGAGCACGCGCTCCCAGTGGTCCCAGAGCTTGTGCGCGTAGGAGTCCAGCGAAGGTACGGCGATCCCGGAGCCTTCGAGGGCCCGCTCGGTGTCGCGCGTGTCGAAGGACGGGACGAGCGCCATGTGACCGATGACCTCGTCCGGGATGCCGAGGTCGGCGAGGAACGACTTCCGGACGTCACGCAGCTGGGGCAGCTTCATGAGCATCGAGAACGCGCCCTTGGGCAGCAGGTCGAGCAGCTTGGTGTCGACGCGCATGGCGAGCTGCGGCGCGTGGGCAGCCCGGGCGAACGCGTTGAGGACGTCGCCGACGCGCTGTCCCCGCGGGTCGGTGAGGTGGAACGCCTGCCCGTCCAGCCCGTCCTGGTGCGCGATGTGGTCGAGGGCCGCCGCGACGTAGTCGACGGGGACGATGTTGGTGTAGCCGAACTCCGGTCCGATCAGCGGGACCCACTCGGGCAGCAGGTGCCGGACCTTCTTGATGGCGGTGAAGAAGTAGTAGGGACCGTCGATCTTGTCCATCTCGCCGGTGCGGCTGTCGCCGACGACGACAGCCGGGCGGTAGACGCGCCAGGCGTTCGCCGACTCGCGGACGATCTGCTCCGACTCGTACTTCGTGCGGTGGTAGGCGGTGGGGAGCTTCTGCCCCTCGGCGAAGTGGTCCTCGCGGAACAGTCCCCGGTGCTCCCCGGCAACCGCGACCGATGACACGTGGTGCATCGTCGCGCCGAGGGCGTTGGCCAGCTCGACCGCGTGCCGGGTCCCCGCGACGTTCGCGAGGTCGTTGGCCTCGGGGGAGGCCGTCATGTCGTAGAGCGCGGCGAGGTGGAAGAACCGCGTGACGCCCTGCACGTCCGAGGGGTCGACGCCGAGCAGCGGCTGCCCGAGGTCACCGACGACCGGCGTGACCCGCGGGTCGTCCCAGAGGGCTTGCACCTTTTCCAGGGACTGCTCGCGCACGAGGACGTAGACGTCGCCCTCGCGCTGCAGGAGCAGGTCGATGAGCCGCTTGCCGATGAAGCCGGTCGCGCCGGTCACGAAGGAGGACATGGTCACGGTTCTACACCGCCCGGCGCAGACGTGGGGACGGACCGCCGGACCTCCCTTGCGCAGGCGTTGCTGATTCGCTATAGATGACGTAGTAAATCTCGGCGAGCGGGGAGACACGTGGCGGGCGACATCTGGGCACTCCTGGGCACGAACCTGCTGGTGATGCTGGTCGTGATGACCCTCATCAGCATCCCGTCGTTCTCGACACGCGACCCGAGCTACATCGACGCGTTCTGGGGGATGGGCTTCGTCATCCTCGCGCTGAGCAGCTTCCTGCAGACCGACGGGGACGGCGCCCGCAAGGGCTGGCTGCTCGGGCTCACGGCGCTGTGGGGGCTGCGGCTCAGCGGCTACCTGTTCTGGCGCTGGCGCAAGCACGGGCCGGACCCGCGCTACCAGGCGATCCTCGCCAGTCGCGAGGGTGGCAGCGAGAAGGTCTTCATCTGGCGCCGGGTGTTCGTCGTGCAGGCGTTCGTGCTCACCCTCACCGCCCTGCCGGTCCAGCTCGGCCAGGTCTACGTCGACGACCTCACTGCCCTCAACTTCGTGGGCATCGCGCTCGCCCTATTCGGCATCGCCTACGAGACGACCGCCGACACGCAGCTCACCCGCTTCAAGGCCGACCCGGCGAACGCCGGTCAGGTCATGGACAGGGGCGTGTGGCGCTACTCCCGCCACCCCAACTATTTCGGTGAGACCTGCACCTGGTGGGGGCTGTTCCTCGTCGCGGTGAGCAACGGCCCCACCGTCTTCGCCGCCCTCGGTCCGGCGATCATCACGTTCTTCCTGCTGAAGGTCAGCGGCGTGACCCTGCTGGAGAAGTCGCTGACCAAGACCAAGCCGAAGTACGTCGACTACATCGCGACGACCAGTGCGTTCGTCCCGATGCCGCCGAAGAAGAAGGTCAGCGCATGACGTTGTTCCTGCTGGGCGGCGCCCAGACCGACTTCGCCCGCAACTACGCGCGGGAGGGACTCGAGGTCAGCGACCTGGTGGCCGACGTCGTCCGTGACACCCTCGCGGACGCCCGCGTCGAGCCAGCGGACGTCGAGACGATCCACGTCGGCAACGCGTTCGGCATGCTGTTCAACGGCCAGGGCCACCTCGGCGGCATGCCCGCCACCGTCGAGCCCGGCCTCTGGGGCGTCCCCGCCATGCGGCACGAGGCGGCGTGCGCGTCCGGCAGCCTGGCGCTGCTCGCGGCGACCGCCGAGATCGAGGCGGGCCGCTACGACTGCGCCCTGGTCCTCGGTGTCGAGCAGGAGAAGTCCGTCCCCGGCGACGAGGCTGCGCGCATCCTGGGGGCAGCCTCCTGGGTGGGGCACGAGGGGGACGCTCCCTACGTCTGGCCGCACCAGTTCGACCTGCTGGCGAACGAGTACGACGCGCGCTACGGCCTCGACGACGCCCACCTCGCGGGCATTGCCGAGCTCAACTACCGCAACGCCCGCAGCAACCCCAACGCCCAGACCCGCACGTGGAACGTCACGGAGTTCGGTCCCGACGACCACGCCAACCCCGTCGTCGCGGGGCGGGTCCGTCGTACGGACTGCTCGCAGGTGACCGACGGCGGAGCCGGGGTGGTCGTCGCCGGTCGCGCGTTCGCCGAGCGGTGGGCAGCCCGCCACGGGGTCGACCTCGCCACCGTCCCGCGGCTGCTCGGCTGGGGCCACCGCACCGCCGGGCTGTCCTACGCGCAGAAGGTCGAGCGGAGCAAGGACGACCCCTACGTCATGCCCCATGTGCGACAGGCGATCACCGACGCGTTCGGCCGCGCAGCCCTCCCCGACGTCTTCGCGCTCGACGCGATCGAGACGCACGACTGCTTCACGCCGAGCGAGTACCTCGCCATCGACCACTTCGGCATCACCGCCCCCGGTGAGAGCTGGAAGGCCGTCGAGTCAGGGACTCTCGAGCGCGACGGAGAGCTGCCGGTGAACCCCAGCGGCGGGCTGATCGGCGGTGGTCACCCGGTCGGTGCGACGGGCGTCCGGATGGCGCTCGACGCGATGAAGCAGGTCACCGGCACCGCCGGCGACTACCAGGTCGACGGGGCACGCACCGTCGGCACCCTCAACATCGGTGGTTCGACGACGACCACCGTCTCCCTCGTGATCGGGGTCTGACCGATGACCGCAGTCCAGGTGTCCGCGCCGCTGTCCACGCTGCCCGCTGCTGATGACCACCCGTACCGGACGGGCGCCTGGCAGCCGAACCTCGCCGAGTGGGACGCCACCGACCTCGAGGTGGTCGAGGGGAAGATCCCCACCGACCTCGAGGGCGTCTACCTGCGCAACACCGAGAACCCTGTGCACCCGAGCATCGGGATGTACCACCCGTTCGACGGCGACGGCATGATCCACCAGCTGCACCTCGCGGACGGGCAGGCGTCCTACCGCAACCGCTTCGTGCGTACGGCGGGCTTCCTGGCCGAGCAGGAGGCGGCCGGCCCCCTGTGGACCGGGATGCTCGACATGCCGGCGAACTCGCTGCGGCCGGACGGGTGGGGCGCGCGCGGGCGGATGAAGGACGGCTCGTCCACCGACATCGTGGTGCACAACGGCAAGGCGCTGTCGACGTTCTGGATGTGCGGGGACGTCTACGGTCTCGACCCGCTCACGCTCGACCAGCTCGGGCCGCAGGACTGGGTACCCGACGCCGGGATCAGCGCCCACACCAAGGTCGACGAGCGCACCGGCGAGATGATGGTCTTCAGCTACGGCAAGAAGGCGCCGTACCTCCAGTACGGCGTCGTGTCCCCCCAGGGCGAGCTGGTGCACTGGGTCGACGTGCCGCTGCCCGGGCCACGCCTGCCGCACGACATGGCGTTCAGCGAGAACTTCAGCATCCTCAACGACTTCCCGCTGTTCTGGGACCCGACGCTGCTCAAGGACGACATCCACCTCCCGCGGCTGTTCCCCGAGCTGCCGAGCCGCTTCGCCGTCATCCCGCGCTACGGCAGCACCGAGGACGTGCGCTGGTTCGAGGCCGAGGCGACCTACTGCCTGCACTTCACCAACGCCTACGAGGTCGAGACCGCCGGAGGGACCGAGATCTGGCTGGAGGGGTTCCCGCAGCGCGACCCCATGCCCGGCAAGGCCGAGGGCGACGACTTCTGGCGGAGCTTCTACCGCCACCTCGACCTGCAGAAGATCCGTCCGCGGCTGCACCGCTGGAAGCTCAACCTCACCACGGGCACGGTCACCGAGCAGGACTTGTCCGAGGGCATCTCCGAGTTCGGGATGATCAACGGCCGCCACGCCGGCCGGGAGCACCGCTACTCCTGGGCCATGACGGGCGAGCCCGGGTGGTTCCTGTTCAACGGGATCGTCAAGCACGACAGCCGGACCGGGGTGGAGAAGCACTTCGCCTTCGGCGACGGGGTCTTCGGCAGCGAGACACCGATGGCCCCCCGGACCGGCAGCACCGCGGAGGACGACGGCTACCTGCTGACCTTCACCTCCGACGTGAACCGCGACGTGTCCGAAGCGCTGATCCTCACCGCCGACGACCTCGACCTCGTCGCGCGCATCCGGCTGCCCCAGCGGCTGTCCTCGGGCACCCACTCCTGCTGGGCTCCGTCGACCGCGCTGTGACTGCCCCTCCCGCCGCCGAGCCCAACGCGCTCGGGCGCACCCTGGGTCTGCTCGGCGACGAGTGGACACTGCTGCTCGTCCAGCACTGCTTCCTGGGCGTACGGCGGTACTCCGCGTTCCAGGCCGCCCTGGGCATCGGACCGGCAGTGCTCGCTGCGCGGCTGTCAGGACTGGTCGAGGCACAGGTGCTGGAGCAGGTCCCCGACGGTGGGCGACAGGCCTACCAGCTGACCCGTAGCGGCCGGGACCTCTGGTCGGTCCTGCTGTGCATCTGGGCCTGGGAGCAGCAGTGGGTGCAGCACGAGGGGCTGCCGGCGATGCGGCACGCCGTCTGCGGTGAGGTCTTCACCCCCGAGCTCGCCTGCGCCGCCTGCGGGGCTCTGGTGACCAAGGACGACGTACGGGTCGCATGGGGGCCGTCCGGAGGCATGACGCGCTCGGTCCCGGTCGGGACCACCCGCCGCCGTACCGGCACGACCCGACCGGACGGACCGGGGCTGTTCCCCGCGACGATGACGCTGCTCGGCAGCCGCTGGTCCGCGGCGTTGCTCGGGGCGGCCTTCCTCGGGGCAGCGCGGTTCAGCGAGTACGAGACGGCCCTCGGGGCGCCACCCAACATCGTGGCCGAGCGGCTGCGGAAGTTCGTGGACCTGGGCGTGCTCGACGACGCCTACCGGCTGACCGACAAGGGCGCGGCGCTGTTCGCGACCGTCACGATGCTCGTCCGGTGGGCTGAGGTGTGGCAGGGAGTACCGGACGGTGCGGCGCTGCTGGCCCGGCACGTCGCGTGCGATGCCGCCTTCGCCCCGGCGCTGCACTGCTCGAGCTGCGAGGGCACGCTGCACCTGCGCGAGCTGTCGGTCGAGACCGCCACCGAGCAGGTGCTGGCATGACCGTCCTCGCGTCGCTGGCCGGCGTCGACTTCTCCTACGGCCAGCTGCAGGTGCTGTTCGGCGTCGATCTCGAGATCCGCGAGGGCGAGGTCCTCGGGCTGCTGGGGACGAACGGTGCGGGCAAGTCCACCGTCCTGCGCGTGCTGTCCGGCCTGTCGCCCGCCACCCGCGGGTCGGTCACGTTCCGCGGCGAGGACGTGTCGAGGGTCCCCGCGGAGGACCTCGTCCCGCGCGGGCTGGTGATGGTGCCCGGCGGCAAGGCGATGTTCCCCGACCTCACCGTGACCGAGTCGTTGGAGGTCGGCGCGCGGCTGGTGCCGAAGGCGCTGCGCCGTGAGCGGATCGACCGGGAGCTGACGCGGTTCCCACGCCTTGCGGAGCGGCGGACCAGCGCCTCGGGGTCGTTGTCCGGCGGGGAGCAGCAGCAGCTCGCGATCGCCAAGGCACTGCTGCTCGACCCGGTGCTGCTCTGCATCGACGAGCTCTCGCTCGGACTCGCACCGATCATCGTCGAGGGGCTGCTGCAGACGGTCCGCGACGTGCGTGCCGCCGGCACCACCGTGGTCGTCGTGGAGCAGTCCCTGAACATCGCCGCGTCCCTGTGCGACCGCGCGGTCTTCCTCGAGAAGGGGACGATCCGCTTCGAAGGCCCGCCGCGCGAGCTGCTGGAGCGTGGCGACATCGCCCGCTCGGTGTTCCTCGGCGCAGAGAACCGGGCCAGCTGATGCTCGACCAGATCGGCCTCGCGATGGTGGGGGTCACCGTCGGACTGCAGTACGGCCTGCTCGCGCTCGGCCTGGTGCTGGTGTGGCGGTCCAGCCGCTTCATCAACTTCGCGCACGGCCAGATCGGCGTGCTGGGCTCGTTCGTGCTCGGTGGGCTCGTGCTCGAGCAGGGCTTTCCGTACTGGATCGCCCTCATCGTCGCGCTCGTCTTCGGCGGCCTGTTCGCCGCCCTGATCGAGCGGCAGTTCGTCCAGCCACTGTTCAACGCGCCGCGGCTGGTCCTGCTCATCGCGAGCATCGGCATCGCCCAGGTCGCCTTCGCCCTGGGAACGCTGGAGATCCCGGAGTTCTCGATCGGTCCGGTCGACATCGGACCGATCCCCAACCCGTTCCTGCTGCACCTCGGCGTCGAGTCCTACCCGGTGCCGTTCGAGCAGGGCTGGACCATCGGCAAGGTGGGCCTGTCGAGCTCGCAGGTCCTGACCCTCGTCGTTGCCCCGCTCATCGTCATCGGCCTGCAGCTGCTGTTCACCCGCACCGAGCTCGGTCGGACGATCCGCGCCGCGTCCTCCAACCCCGAGGCCGCGCGCCTGGCGGGCATCAGCGTGCGCAAGACCTCGCGCACCGTGTGGGTGATCGCCGGCGTGCTGTCGACCCTCACCGCCGTCCTGCAGGCTCCGGACCGGGCCGGGATCGACGTCAGCCAGCTCGGACCGACCCTGCTGGTGCGCGGCCTCGCGGCGGCGCTCCTCGCCGGGATGGTCGACTTCCGGCTCGCCTTCCTCGCCGGCATCGGCCTGGGGGTGGTGGAGACCGAGGTGCTGTTCAAGGTCTCCTCGACGGCCTCGAACGTCGTCGTCTTCGGCGCCATCCTGCTGGCGGTCCTGCTGCGCGGTCCGTCGCTCGCCAAGGGCGCGCGGGCCGGCGACGACCGCATCAGCGACCCGGTGTCCCGCCCGCCGCTCACCGCACGCCTGCAGCAGGTCGCGTTCGCCCGCCACCTCGGCCGCTACGGCTGGGGAGCGCTGGCCCTCGTCCTGTTCGTCCTGCCGCTGCTCCCCGGCCTCCGGTCCCAGGCGCAGGCGCAGAGCCTCGTCCTCATCCTCGCCTTCGCGATCGTGGCGATGGGCCTGACCGTCCTCACCGGCTGGGCAGGTCAGATCTCACTCGGCCACGTCGCCCTGCTCGGAGTCGGGGCCTACTCCGCCTCGGACGCCGTGTCCCACGGCTGGGCGATCCCGCTGGTGCTGCTCTACGCGGGCGCGATCACCGCCCTGGTGGCCCTCCCCGTCGGGCTCCCCGCACTGCGGTTCCGCGGCCTGTTCCTCGCGGTCACCACTCTGGGCTTCGCCGTCGTCGCCCCGACCTGGCTGTTCCGCCTGGGCGTCTTCGGGGAGAAGGCCACCGGCAACGGCCAGGTGCTGCTCAGCGACCTGTGGCTGCCCGGCCTGGGCACCCTCACCAGCAAGCGTCAGGTCTACTGGCTGGCGCTCGTGCTGCTCGGGCTGATCGTGCTGGCGCTCACCGCCCTGCGCGGGACCGGTCCCGGTCGGGCGCTGCTCGCCGTACGCGACAACGAGGGGACCGCAGCAGCGCACGGTGTTCCCCCGGCCGCGGTGAAGGTCGTCGCCCTGCTGCTGTCCGGCTTCCTCGCCGGGCTCGGCGGTGCGATCTGGGCCATGGGGACCGGGGGGTGGAACTTCGACCGCTTCTCCCCTGACCTGTCTCTGACGGTCCTGGGCATCGCCATCGTCGGTGGCCTCGGCAGCCTGTACGGACCGGTGCTCGGCTCGTTCGTGGTGTTCGGGGCGCCGTTCCTCATCAGCTACTTCGACACTGCTCCCTACCGCGCGTTCTTCGCCGGTGCCCTGCTGCTCAACGTCCTGCTGTTCTTCCCGCAGGGGCTCACCGGCATCGTCGAGCGCCTCCGCCTGCGCCTGCTGGACCGGCTCGAGGCCGGCCTCCCGGATCGGCCCTTCGGGGTCGTCGAAGGGGCCCTGCCGCTGGAGGTCACCGACGTCCGTCTCGCGTTCGGCGGGATCCAGGCGCTCCAGGGCGTGTCGTTCGAGGTGCACCCCGGTGAGATCGTCGGGCTGATCGGCGGCAACGGCGCCGGCAAGTCCACCCTCATGAACTGCGTGTCGGGACACGCGACCCCCGACGCCGGGACCATCAGCGTCTTCGGGCAGCAGGTCGCCGGTCTTCCACCGGAGTTCCGGCCGCACCTGGCGCTCGCGCGCACCTTCCAGGACGCGCGGCTCTACCCCGGTCTCGCAGTGGTGGAGACGGTGCTGGTGGCGCTGGACCGCACCAGCCGCAGCGACACGCTCAGCGCCCTCACCGGGATGCCCTGGGTGCGCGGCCCGGAGCGGGCCAAGCGCGCCGCGGCCCAGGACCTGCTGGAGCGCGTCGGCCTTCAGGACCGGCAGCACGTGCTCGTCAGCGAGCTCTCCACCGGCATGCGCAGACTGCTCGACATCGCCACCGTGATGGCCGGTGCGCCGAGACTGGTCCTGCTCGACGAGCCGACCGCGGGCATCGCGCAGCGCGAGGTCGAGCAGTTCGCGCCACTGCTGCGGTCGCTTCGCGACGACCTCGGCTGCTCGATCGTCATCGTCGAGCACGACATGCCCCTGCTGCTCTCGCTGTGCGACCGCGTCTACTGCCTGGAGAACGGCGCCGTGCTCGCCTCGGGCACCCCCGAGGAGGTCCGGCAGGACCCGCGCGTCATCGCCTCCTACCTCGGCACCGACCCTGACGCGGTCGACCGCTCCGCCGTGGCGGTCACGACCCGGCCGGCGACGAAGACCGCGCGTCGCACCCGCACCACCAAGGAGAAGTCATGACCCCCGGTATGCAGTTCCGCCTCTGGCTGCGCAACGCCTCCCGCGGTCAGGTCGGCGCCACCTTCGCCGTCCTGGCGGTGGTCCTGGTGCTGCTCGCGTCGAGCGTCTCCCGCAGCGGTTCCGGCGGCACCGATGCGCTCGGCACCGGCACAGGGTTCACGGCGGGAGAGCCCGGCGCCGCCGAGGGCGGCACGACCGGTGGCACGACCGGCGGCGGCACGTCGGGCACCAGCGGTGTCGCGGGCGGCGCGACCTCGGGCACGGGGACGTCAGGCAGCAGCGGTACGGCGTTCGGCTCGACCTCCGGCACCAGCGGCGGCATCACCTCCGGGTCCTCGGGGTCGACCGGTTCCAGCGGAAGCACCGGTGGCAGCGCCTCGTCCTCGGGCGGCGGCACGGGCGGCGGCACCAGTGGCGCCGGCGGGAGGAGCACGGGCGGCGGTTCCGCGGACATCTCCCAGGCCACCGACCGGGGGGTCAACAACTGCAGCGGTACCAAGCCGTGCGTGAAGCTCGGTGTGCTCATCGCCAAGATCGGCGGCCTCGACCAGAGCGGGTTCGCCCTCAACGTGCGAGGGGACATCAAGCAGGTCGTCCAGGCGTTCATCGACGACCAGAACGCGCGCGGGGGTGTCAACGGCCGCCCGATCGTCCCGGTCTTCCGTGACACCGACCCGATCGACGAGGGCGACCAGCAGCAGGCGTGCACGCAGATGACCGCGGACGACAAGGTGTTCGGGGTCATCGACACGCAGTCGTTCATCTTCGCCAAGCCCCAGGCCTGCCTGACCCAGCTCAACGCGACGCCGTACGTCCACGGCTACGCCGAGTCCGAGGCCTTCATGGACGCCGGCAAGGGCTACGACGTCAGCGAGACCCGGTCGCTCGACCGCATCGCGGTCGAGTGGGGCGACGAGATGGGCAAGCTCGGCTTCCTCAAGGGCGGGGAGAAGGTCGGTGTGCTCGAGGACAACTGCGAGCCGTCACACTCCGTCGTCGACAAGCTCCTGCTCCCGGCGATCCGGGCGCTGAAGGCGGCGTCGGTGAAGACCTACGAGAGCGACTGCAGCGCGGCCTACGCCCAGTCCCAACCCCCGGCGCTGGCCCAGCAGATGTGCGTCGACGGGGTCACGCACGTCGTCCTGGCGACGAGCTTCGTCGCGGCGCAGACGTTCCTCCAGGCCGCTGACGGCGGCCCCTGCGGCAGTGGTCCGTCGAAGTTCCGGTACATGGCCTCCGACTACTCGCTGCTGGCCGGAGACCTGTTCACCCGCAACTTCAACAAGAACCAGTTCGACGGGTCGCTGGCCATCACCAACTTCTACACCGGCATCGCCAAGGGATCGGCGCAGCAGGCCTCGTGCTCGGCGGTGCTCAAGGCGAAGAACCTGCCGGGGCTCGACAACACGTACACGAACGCCGACGCCAACGCGATGTGCGACTACTTCGCCATCTTCGTCAAGGCCGCCATCAAGGCCGGTCCCCAGCTCACCCGCCCCGGTTGGGCGCAGGCGGTGCAGAGCCTCGGGACGTTCGAGGGTGCCTTCAGCCCCCGGTCGCTGTTCGCCCCCGGCAAGACGAGCGGGGGTGAGCTGGTGCACGCCATGGTCTGGAAGGCCGACTGCACCTGCTACCGCCAGACCGGACCGCTGCACGTCGGCAAGGGGTAGCTCAGCGCCGGCTGCGACCGATGAGCACACCGACCCCGAGGAGCACGCCCGCCCCGAGAACACCGAGCCCGACCCACACCCAGCGATGCCCCGTCCCGCGCACCGGCTTCACGACGTACGGCGAGCGCAGCCGGTCGAGCCGGTTGCTGTCCACCTGGGTCAGCGCCGGTGCGTCGCTCGGGGTGAACAGGGAGATCTCCCGCAGTCCGGCATCACCCAGGCCGACCCGGAGCGCCCGCACGGGACGACGGTCGAGCGCGAGCGTCGCCCAGCCGGTCGTGACCGCACCCACGGTGCGGAAGGTGACCCCGTCGGCGCTGGTGCTCACCGGGCAGGTCCCCGAGCAGCCGCGGACCACCACGAGGTCGGCGCGGGGTGCGCCGGCGAGGTCCACCACGGCCGCCGCGGGCGGGCAGGTCGCCGGCGTCGATGTGCAGGTCGCTTTGGGCACCGGCACCGCGTTGGACAGGTTGCCGTCGGTGAGGCCGCAGGGGATCAGGGGCCGCCCGTTGGCGGTGCACGAGGCTCCACGGGACGCCGGAACGCTCGCGCCCGCGACGTAGGCCGCGCCGGGTGAGCGCCAGCGGAGCGCGACCTGGCTGCCGACTGTCGCGTCGGTCGACCCGCCCGAGAGCGTCACCCGCCCGGCGGTGCCCTCCAGCACCCGGCCGTCGAGCGCAGCCCCGCTTGCCGCGGTGGTCTGCTGCCAGGCGGGCACCGACGAGTCGGTCTCGAACGACAGCGCGTAGGGACCTGGCGCGGTCGTGGTCCAGCGGGCACGCAGCACCGGTGCCCGACCGTCGACGGACAGCCGGGGATCGACCAGCCGCAGGACCGGCAGCCGTACGTCGGTCGTCTGCACCACGAACCGGGCGGACGCCGCCGCCCCCGTCACCTGCTGGCCCACGGGAGCAGCGCTCACGGTGACCAGCTCGCTCTTGGCACCACCGAAGGTTCCCTGGGTGTCCGAGCCCTTCAGCGAGAACCGGTAGGCGCCGGAGCCGTCTGTCGCGCCGTCGAAGACCGTGCCGCGGCACACCCCGGACGTGCAAGCGAGACCGGCGGTGAGGACGGCCAGCAACGCGTCGTCGTCGGCGACCCCGGACCCGAGACGCACCGGCCGGTCGGTCAGGGGAGCACCCGCCGGCGTCAGGGCGGTGCCGCGGACGGTCACGGTCGCCTCAGGGGCGATGCGGCTCTGCTCGCCGCAGCCGACAGCCAGGGGGAGCAGGAGGAGCAGAGTCAGTACGGCGCGGCGCATGGCGTCCTCTCGGTCGCTCCGGACAACGACATCATCCGGTCCAGGATGCGCTGCCGGACTAGCGTCGACGTATGGACACCCCGGACCTGCTCATCGTCGGTGGCGGGACGGCGGCCATCTCCGCCGCGCGCATGGCCCTGCGCCGCGGAGCGAGCGTCACGATGGTCACCGACGCCCCGCCGGGCGGCGACTGCACCTTCACCGGCTGCGTGCCGTCGAAGACGCTGCTGTCCGCCGGTCACCTGCCGTTCGAGGACGCCATCGCCCGGGTGCACGCCACGATCGCGGGTATCGCCGCGGAGGAGAGCGCCGAGGTCCTCCGCGAGGAGGGCGTCGACGTGGTCATGGGCCGGGCCGACGTGCAGGCGCGCGACCGGGTCGTGGTCGGGGACCGGACGTACCGCCCGAGCAAGCTCCTGCTCGCCGTGGGCAGTGAGCCGGTCGTCCCGCCGATCGATGGCCTGTCGACCGTCCCGTACCTCACGAACGAGTCGCTGTTCGACCTCACCGCCCTGCCGAAGCACCTGGCCGTCCTGGGCGGCGGCGCGATCGGCGCCGAGATGGCCCAGGCGTTCCGGCGCTTCGGCGCGGAGGTGACGGTCCTGGAGGCCGCAGATCGCCTGCTGTCCAAGGAGGAGCCGGAGGCCTCCCAGGTCGTGCGGGAGGCGTTCGAGGCGCAGGGCATCGCGGTCCGCACCGGGACGAAGGTCGAGGCTGTCGCCAAGGGACGCGGCACCGTGAAGATCACGACCAGCGCCGGCCCGGTCACCGCGACGCACCTGCTCGTGGCCGTCGGGCGGCGACCCGGGACCGCGGGTCTCGAGCTGCCCGGGCTGAAGAAGGCCAAGAGCGGCGCCATCGAGGTCGACCTGCGGATGCGCACCTCGGTCAAGGGGGTGTACGCCGCGGGCGACTGCACCGGCCGCCTGCCGTTCACGCACGCGGCGGACGAGATGGCGCGCGCCGCCGTCGACAACGCGGTGACCTGGTGGCGCCGCACCCGCTTCGCCGAGCACGCGGTCCCGTGGGTGACCTTCACCGACCCGGAGGTCGCGCGGATCGGGCTCTCGGAAGCCGACGCCGCCGAGCAGGTCAAGGGCGCCCGCGTCGTGGAGCTGCCGATGTCCGACGTCGACCGGGCGCGCACCGCCGACCGCACCGAGGGCTTCGTCAAGGTCATCGTCGGACCGAAGCTGCTCACCCGCGAGATCGGCGGCGGCAAGATCGTCGGCGCCACCGTCGTCGGGCCGCGCGCCGGCGAGATGATCGCCGAGCTCGCCCTCGCCGTCCGCACCAACATGCTCGCCGGTCGGGTCGCGCAGACCACGCACGCCTACCCGACCTGGTCGGTCGCGGTGCAGCAGTGCGTCGCACAGCTCTTCGACGGGTACGGCGGGAGGCACCCCCGACCGGCCAAGCGGTCATGATCCGGATCGTCCTGGACTCCGCCGCTCAGGCCACGGCCGAGATCCTCGAGCGCAGCCGCGCGATCGTCGTACCTCTCACGGTGACCGTGGACGGGCAGCCGCTGCTGGAGGGGACGGAGATCGACCTCGCGGGCGTCACGGCCGCGCTGGAGCGCGGGGCGGCGGTGGGGTCGTCGACACCCTCTCCTGGGCAGTTCCTGCAGGCCTACGAGCAGGCCGCCGCCGAGGGCGCGACGCAGGTGCTGTCCATCCACTCCGGCGGTTCGGCGTCCGGTACGGCGAACACCGCGCGCCTGGCTGCGGGGCTGGCGAGCATCCCGGTGGAGGTGGTCGACACCGGCAGCGTGTCCTTCCCGGTCGCCATGGCCGCCTGGGCTGCGGCGGAGGCGCTGGAGGGGGGATCGCTCGAGGAGGCGGTGGCCGCGGCACGGTCGGCGCTGGCCGGCCTGGGCAACGTCTTCGTGGTGCGCACCCTCGACCTGGCGCGACGGGGTGGTCGGCTGGCCGCGGGCGCCGAGAGCGGGGGCGTGCCGGTCCTGGCCCTCGAGGCGGGCCAGATGCGCCCAGTCGGGAGTGCCGGGGACATCGACGAGGCCGTCCAGGCGATGGTCGGCTACCTGCTCGAGCACGCTGCCGGCGCGCGCGTGCGGGTCGGCGTCGGGCACGTCGGAGCCGATCAGGTCGCAGACGCGCTCGAGGCCGCCTTGCGCGAGCGGGGCGACCTCGAGGTGCTCGTGCGGTACGACATGGGTCCGTCCGTGGCGGTGCACACCGGCCTGGGCGCCGCGGGGTGCTGCTTCCACCCCGTCTGACGGTCAGAGCGCCTCCGCCGCCTGCACCAACCGGCGAAGACGCGGGACCTCAGAGGTGTCGTCGACGACACGGACGGCATCGGGCCTGATGACCCGGGCGAGCAACGCGCCGACGGGCGCATCCACCCGCTCCTGGGCGAGCGCACCGGCGACGACCAGGTCGGCCTGGGCGGCCAGGTAGGCCCCCCTGCCGTGTCGTGGCTCGCGCAGCCCCACCACGGCCAGCCCCGGGGACACCGTCGACCACACGCCGCCGACCAGGGCCAGGGGCTTCTCGCGAAGGGGCAGCGGGTAGGGGTCGACGAGGGAACGGGCGATCGGCAGGCCGTGGTCGTACCCGGTCGCCCACACGACCGTGTCGAAGCCCTCCACGGTGCCGTCGGTGAACTCCACCTCGTCGCCGAGCAGCGCGGCGACCCCGGGCCGGACCCGCACCGATCCCTTGCGCACCAGGGAAAGCAGCGCCGAGTGCACGACGGGGGTCTCGGCCAGCACGAGGTGCCCTGGTTCGCCGAGCCGACCGGTGCGCCACAGCGCCGACGTGAGCCGGACCGTCGCGTCGAGGCCCAGGCGCAGGGCGAGGTCCGGTACGAGCGGCGGGCGCCGCAGCTCCACGACAGGGCGCCCCAGCACGCGACGGGGCAGCACGTGCCGCCCGCGACCGGCGGCCAGCGTCACCCGCCGCCCGGACTGCGCGCAGGCTTGTGCCACGTCGGCGCCGGAGTTGCCGAGACCCACGACCAGCACGTCCTGGCCGAGCTGGTCGACGCACTTGTAGTCGGCGGTGTGCAGGGCGGGGACGGTCAGTTCGCCTGGTAGCTCAGGGATTCGCGCCTGCGTGAACAACCCCGTGGCGAGCACGACCCCGTCGTACGCCGTGCCGTCGACGTCCCAGTCGTGCGCGCGTCGGGTCACCCGCTCGACGTGGTGCCTGCGCAGGTGCGTGGTGACGCGGGTGCGCGCGGCGGTGTGCTGCAGGTAGGACAGCAGCTCCGGCCCGGTGGGGAACTCCGCCCCCTCGGGCATCGGTCGGTCGGGGTAGGCCGTGACCCGCCTGCTGGTGATGAGGCGGACGTCGTCGTACACCCCGTCGACCCACAGCCCTCCCGGGACGCCGCGGTCGTCGAGGACCTGCACGTCGAGGCCCGCGGCGAGCATCGCGCCCGCGACCGCGATGCCCGTGTAGCCCGCCCCGACGACGGCCCAGGTCATGAGGGGACGAAGCCGAACGCCTTGACCATCTCGTCGGGCAGCTGCGGCACCCCGGACACGGCGGCGGTCTCCTCGACGGTCATGGCCCAGTAGGTGGCGACGGCCTTCGCGCACGTCTTGCCGTCGGCGCGGGTGATCTCCGCGGTGACCGTCAGGGAGCGCCCGTCCTCGGCGAGCTCGCTGCACTCGGCGCGCATCGTGTGCGGCTGGTCGATGAGCACCGGCCGGACAAACGTCGACGTGAACTCCTTGGTCACCGCGAAGCGCGATCGGAGGGCGATCGTCGCCCACGCCATGCCCTCGTCGAGGACGGTCATCACCACCCCGCCGTGCACGTAGGCGGGTGCGCCGGAGTACGTCGCGCCCAGGGTGAAGACCGCCTCGACGGCGTCGCCGACCTTCTCGTAGGGGATGTGCAGTCCGTGCTCGTTCCTGAGGCCGCAGGCGAAGCAGTCCTGCCCGACGGACAGGGAACCGGGGAGGGTCTGACGTTCGGTCACCTGCTGACGGTAGGCCAGCGCTCATCCGGGGTAGCAGGGCGTTGACAGACAACGACCCGACCCCTTGGAGGGCATCATGATCGGCTTCCTCATCGTCCTCGCCATCGTCGGCCTGATCAGCGGCTTCCTCGCACGCGCGATCGTCCCCGGCCCGGACCCCATGGGGATCGGGGCGACCATGTTGCTCGGCATCGTCGGGTCCTTCATCGGCGGCTTCCTCGCCGCCCTGGTCTTCGGTCGTGAGGACGGAGAGTCCTTCCTGCAGCCGGCGGGGATCATCGGCTCCGTGGTCGGCGCCATCATCGCCCTGCTCATCTACCGGCGGACGAGCCACTCCGGTCACGCCCACGCCTGACGCGGTCAGCCCCGGCGGGCGTCCCCGAGGCGTGGTCCTCCGGTGACTCGCTCGGGCTGACGGAACCGCCAGGCGATCAGGCTGCTCGTCACAGCGGCACTCACCGGCAGCGCGGCCGTCGGCGTCGGACCCCAGAGGTTCGGCAGGCCACGCCGCCACCAGAGCAGCGCAGCCCCCGTCCAGACCAGCGACGAGAGGTCGTTGGCGAGGCGGGGGCTGTTGCTCGTCCGGGCCGCGACCGCGGCGACCGCGAGATCCGGAACGGCGTACGCCGGGAACACCCCCAGCACCGCGCCGTACGACGTCGCGACGCCCTTGCCGCCGCGGAAGCGCGACCACACCGGGAAGACGTGGCCGACGACGGAGGCCGTGGCTGCGGCGTAGGCCGTGGTGGGTCCGACCCGCTGGCCGAGCGCCCCGGCCGCCCAGCCCTTGGCGATGTCGACCCCGGCGACTCCGAGCCCCCATCGCTTGCCCAGCAGGACCGCAGCGTTCGTGGCGCCCGGGTTGCCCGTGCCGCCGGTGCGGACGCTGACGCCGACGACCTTCCCCGCGACGTCGGCGGAGGGGACGGTGCCGAGCAGGTAGCCGGCGGCGACGGCAGCGAGAGACCGGATCAGGGGCATGGGCACGAGGCTAGGCTTCCAGGACCCGGGAGGGTTCGCATAGTGGACTAGTGCACTCGCCTTGAAAGCGAGCAGGCTGTCAAAGGCCTCGTGGGTTCGAACCCCACACCCTCCGCCCCTGTGACCACCGAGCGACGTGGGGGCTTACTGGGCGGTGACGACGAAGGCGGCGAGGGCGCCGACGACCGGCTCCCGACCGAGCCGGGCGACGACGAGGTCCTGCAGCTGGCGCGTGATCTCGTCGGCGTCACCCCACTGCTGCAGCTCGAAGCGCATCGGGGTGCCGCGACAGATCCCCTCGACGAGCACCGCAGGATCCGTGGGTGCGCCGTGCAGCACCACCCGCTCGACGTCGACCGAGGCGAACCCGCCCTTCTGCAGGTCGGCGGAGATCTGGTCCGGGTCGTGATAGCCGTGCGGGACGCGGACGATGAAGGGGTCCGGAGCGTTCGGGAACAGCTCGCGCAGGCAGTCCACGACGGCGGCCGGCAGCGTGGAGCCCTCCACCGTGTCCCAGATGCTCAGGAGGGCTCGGCCGCCGTCGGTCAGGGCGGCGCGCATCTGGGCATACGCGGAGGCGCGGTCGGGGAAGAACATCGCGCCGAACCCGCAGACGACCAGGTCGAAGGTGGCCGGGTCGAAGGCGAGGTCCTGCGCGTCCGCCACCTGCCACGTCGCACCGGCGTGGTGACGACGTGCCCACTCGACCATCGAGGGGTTGAGGTCCGTCGCGGTGATGCGCGCCGCGGGCAGGCTGTCGATCAGCGCGCGCGTGACGATGCCGCTTCCGGCAGCGACCTCGAGGACGCGCGACGGGGCCCAGCGTGCGGCCCGCTGGGCGAGGTGTTCGGCGTACGGCGCGAAGAGGGCTGGGCCGAGGCAGGTGTCGTACCGCTCAGGCATCGACTCGATCCAGCTCGCGTCTGCGGTCACGCGGATGATCATGTCCCGGCTGGAGGGTGGTCGCAAGGATCGCCACCGGGGCTAGGGTCGACCGATGAGCGTGCCGGACGTCACCTCGGGCGAGTTCCCCGATGCAGAGGTCGTCGCTGCCTTCCACGCCATCTGGACCACCGGGTCGACCCACGAGGACTGGGACGGGTGGGTCGAGCACCTGACCCCGGATGTGGAGTACGTCGAGCGGGTGTTCGGCACGATGCGCGGCCGCGACGAGGTGCGGCAGTGGATCACCTCGCTCATGGCCGTCCGCGCCGACGTCCATGCCGTCCTGAACTGGTGGATCGTCGCGGGCGACCGGGTCGTGTTCGACATGATCAACCGCTACTTCCACCCCTCGCCCTCCGGCGCACCGATCGACTTCGCCGGACTCACCGTCCTGACGTACGGCGGACAGGGACTGTTCCGTCGGGAGGAGGACTACTGGGACACGGCAGGTGCCAAGACGGCGTACGAGCAGTGGTCCGCGGCCTGCGCGGCCCACGGCGGGAAGGGCGACCCTGAGCACCTCGCTGCCCTGGACCGCCAGCGGATCGCCGACAACCTCGAGACGCTCAGGACCGGGCGCGTCGGAGGCCTCTGAGGCACAGGCCGGCGACTCCCAGTGCGGCGATCCCGATGCCGAGCGTCAGCACAGCCAGGGCCGCGCCTTCGCCAAGATCCCCCTCGCGGAACCCCCGCTCGTACACCAGCAACGGCAGTGTCTTGGTCGCATCCAGCGGCCCACCTCGGGTCAGCAGCAGCGTCGGCACGAGCACGGCGGTCATGCTGACCAGCACGTCCCGGGCGGCCAGCAGAACCAGCACGGGAGCGAGCAGCGGCAGGGTCACCCGACGCAGGAGCTGCCAGGACCGCGCGCCTTCGCACCGTGCCGCGTCGTACAGCTCCTCGGGCAGCTCCCGCCGTGCGGCCAGCGTCGCGAGGAACCCTTCGCCCAGGGCGAAGACCGAGATGACCACGACGGTCAAGCGGGCGCCCCACGGGCTGACCAGGACCGGTCCGAGGGACACCCCGCCCAGCCGCAGGACGAGGGCGAGCGGACCGTAGAGCGGGTTGACCACCCATAGCCACACCAGCGCAGTGCCGGCATCGGGCAGGAACGCCGGCGACAGCACAGAGGCGCGCGTGGCACCCGCCAGTCGCCCGGATCCCTGGGCCAGCAGGGCGAGCAGGAGCGCACCCACGGCCCGCAGGGGTACGGCGAGCAGCAGGAACCACCCGGTGGCGCGGAGCGAGGCAGAGAGCTCGGGGTCGGACAGGACCGTGCGGAAGGTCCCGAGACCGGTGAACGCGGGGGCCGACAGCCCGTCGTACGCGGTGAAGGCGTAGCCGATGGTCACCAGCGCCGGCCCGACGACGAGCACCAGCGTCCCCAGGACGAGGGGCGCCGCGAGCAGCAGGACACCCCGCTCGTAGCGGCTCACCCGATCCTGCGCCCCTCGGCGTCGAAGGCCGTGTGCTCCCTGAGGGTGAAGCCGGTGCGGTCTCCGCGTCTGAGCGCAGCACCCGGGGGGAGGACGGCGCGCAGCAGGTGCCCGTCGACGTCCAGGTCTGCCAGGCGCTCGTGGCCGAGGTCGTCGACGGCCACGACGAGCGCCTCGGTCCCTGGGGCGGGCACGACGTGCTCGGCGCGCACCCCGATGGTGTGCGCGTCGACCCGCACGAGCGCGCCGGGGACCAGCGACATCGGGTGGGTTCCCACGAAGGCCGCGACGAACGTGGTCCGGGGGCGATCGTAGAGCTCGCGTGGGGTCCCGACCTGCTCGACCGCCCCGTCCCGCAGGACGGCGACCCGGTCGCCGAGCACCATCGCCTCGGCCTGATCGTGGGTGACGTGCAGCGCGCACCGGCCCTCGGCTCGCAGCAGCGCCTCGAGGTCGACCCGAGCGGAGCGCCGCAGCACAGGGTCGAGCGCCGACAGCGGCTCGTCCAGGCAGAACACCAGCGGGTCGCGCACGAGGGCGCGCGCGAGAGCCACCCGCTGCCGCTCGCCGCCTGACAGCTCGGTCGGTCGGCGGTGCAGCAGTGTGGTGAGCCCCAGCCGCTCCGCGACCTCCGTGACCCGGTCGACCCGTCCGGCGGCGCGGCGTACCGCCATGCCGAAACCGATGTTGGCAGCGACGTCGAGGTGGGGGAAGAGGGCGTACCCCTGGAACACCATGGCGACCGGCCGCCGCTCAGGGGGGACCTGCGTGACGTCCGCACCACCGACGAGGATCCGTCCCGCCGAAGGGGAGAGCAGGCCGCAGACCAACCGGAGCAGGCTCGACTTGCCTGACCCCGACGGCCCCACCAGCGCGAGCACCTCGCCCGGCTCGACGGTCAGGTCGACCGCCGACACCGACGGGCGACTCGTGCCGGGGTAGGAGTGCGTGAGCCCGGTGAGTGTCAGGCTCACGACCTTGCGAGCTCGACTCTCGTCTGGGCGGCGATGTCCGCGATGGCCTTGTCCAGTGTGGTCCGACCGGCGAACAGCTGCGTGAGGATCTCCTCGGTGACCGCTTCCGCCTCGTTCCAGGTCGGGACATGCGGGAGGGCGCGCAGCGACGCAACCTGGTCGAGGAACACCTGAGCCCGGGCCGGCGCCTTGTCAGGGGCCAGGAACGCGGCGCTCTCGGCGACGGAGCGCTTCAGCGGCACGGTACGGCCGGACTCGGCGAGAACCACCGCGCCGTCACCGGTGACGGCGTACGCCGCGAAGGCGTCCGCAAGCGCCTTGTTCTTGCCGGCCTTGCTGACGCAGTAGGCGTCGCTGTGCAGGACGGACACCGCGCTCTTGCTCGTCGGCACACCGACGACGTCGAAGGCCAGCCCCTCGATCTTGCGGAGGCCGGGGACGGCGCGACGGCTGTCGAGGTACATCGCGACCTTCCCAGCGGTGAAGGCGTCCTCCGGGTCCTGCGCAGCCCGGTCGGTGGCTGACATCCCGGTCTTCTGCAGGTCGAGCAGGAGCTGCACGGCCTCCTTCGCCTCGGTGCCGCTCAGATCCACGCGGGTCGGGGCCTCGGTGGAGTCGACGATCTCACCGCCGTTGCTCCACACGAACGGGGCGAGACGTATCAGCCCGGTCTCGAAGCCGATGGCCGAGACGTCCTTGGCCTTCAGCGCGGCTGCCGTGCTGCGCAGGTCGTCCCACGTCCAGCCCACCTCGGGCACGGGCACGCCCGCCCGGGCGAACAGCTCCGTGTTGAGGTAGACGACCATGCTCGAGGCGTTGGAGGGCCGGCACAGGAGCGTGCCGTCGAAGGTGAACGCGCTCAGCGGCCCGGGATAGAGGCCTTCGGTGGCGCCGGACGGCGGCGGCTCGATGACGCCCTTCGCCGCGATCGCCCCCATCCGCCGGTAGTTGATGACGAACACGTCCGGCGGGGAGCCTGCGGCGAAGGCGGTGGTGAGCTTGGCGTTCAGCTCTCCCGCCGCATCGACGCCGTCGACGACGACCGTGGTGCCAGGGTGGCCCTGCTCGAACGCGGTCGCCATCTGCTCCAGCGCGCCGATCTCTCCCGACCCGCCGGCGGCGGCGACGGTGATCGTCCCGGTCAGGGCTCCACCGGTGGTCGGACGCTCCCGCTCTTCGGTCCCGCACGCGACGGCGAGCAGGCCGACGGTCAGGGTGGTGGCCATGCGCAGGGCGGCGGTCACGGGGGGTCTCACGAGGCGTTCCTCTCGAACAGGCGGCGTTGGGCGACGACGAGCAGCAGCAGGGGAGGGAGGGCGAGGACGACGGCGCCGGCGAGGGCGATGGGCGTCTCGGTGGGATCGAGGCTGCGCAGGCGGGCCAGAGCGAGGGGCAGGGTCTGGTCGTCCGGTGCACGGACGTAGAGCAGGGCATCCAGAAAGGCCCCCCAGTGCACTGCGAAGACCAACGCGGCCACGGCCAGTGTGGTTCCGCGGACCTGCGGCAGGCCCACGGTCCACCACGTGCGCAGCGCCGACGCACCCTCGAGCCGCGCCGCCTCCCACTGCTCCACGGGAAGGCGATGGAACGCGGCGTACGCCAGCAGCACGGCCAGTGGGGTGGATGCCGCGAAGGCGGGTGCGACCAGCGGAGCCAAGGTGTCCAGGACGCCGACCTTGAGGTAAAGCACGAACCGGGCCACCCACAGCATGGGAAGGGGCACGAACAGCAGGACCACGACGCCGGCGACGGCGCGGCGCCGCCATCGGGGAGTGAGCTGCGACATCGCGAACCCGGCACTGCTCGCCACGAGGACGCCGATCGGGACGGCCAGACCCACGACGACGGCGGAGTTGCGGAACGCGCGGCCCAGCTCGAGTCCGCGGTAACCGTCCAAGGACGGTGGTACAGGCAGCAGGTCGACGCCGTCCGGAGGTGGCAGACCTACACGCCGCAGGGAGCCCGCGACGACCACGAGCAGGGGTACGGCGAACACGAGCAGCACGAGGGCGCGCAGCAGCACCTGGGTCCGCGCCATCGGTCCATCCTGCCCTGACCTCAGCGCAGCAGGGTTCCCATGTCGAGCGGGAGCGCGATGCCGGTGAAGTGGGCGGCGTCGTCGGAGCACAGCCACGCGACGGCCGCGGCGATGTGCTCGGCGGGCGTCGTGGAGTAGGGCAGCGCGTTCATGAAGATCGGCGCGAGGGTCTGCGCGGCCTCCATGACGAGGGGGAACAGCTCGGGCGTCGTCATGCCCGTCGGGACGGACGCCGGGTGGATGGTGTTGACCCGGATCTTGTGCTGCGCGACCTCGTTGGCGAGCGACCGCGCCATCCCGGTGATCGCGTGCTTGGAGGTCGAGTAGTCCGACAGGAACGGCAGCCCGCGCAGGCCGGCGACGCTGGAGGTCACGCAGATCGCGCCGCCGCGGCCCTGCTCGAGCAGCACCGGGACGGTGGCCTGCAAGGTGTTCCAGGTCCCGGTGACGTTGACCGACATGGTCGCCTCGAACTGCTCTGGGCTGACGTCGACGAACGCCGACCCGGTGCAGATGCCCGCGTTGGCGACCACGACGTCGAGGCCGCCGAGCTCGCGCACGATCGTGGCGACGACGTCCGCCATCGCGGCGCGGTCACGGGTGTCGGTGACGAAGCTCAGCGCCCGACGACCCTCCTTCTCCACCAGTGCAGCGGTCTCCGCGAGGTCGTCCGCGGTGGGACCGGGATAGCCGGTGGTCGGGAAGTCCTGGCAGATGTCGAGGACGGCGACGTCCGCGCCCTCCTGCGCGAAGCGCAGCGCTTCCGCGCGGCCCTGCCCGCGGGCTGCCCCGGTGACGAACGCGACCTTCCCGACGTACCTGCTCTCCATGCCCGGAACTGTAACGCGTTCTACCCCGTCGCCGGAGCGTCCAGGTGTCCGGTCAGGGCTGCCTGCTGGGCAGCGGTCAGGGGGACGGCGGCCTTCTCGTCGTACGCGAAGCTCACGAGGACGACCTGAACGCGGGCGGCGACCACGTCGTCCTGGAGCACGGTGCACAGGACGCGGAAGGACGTGCGGCCGACGGACAGGACGCTCACGTCGACGTCGAGGGTGCCCTCACCCACCTCGGCGAGGTAGTCGACCGACAGGTGCGGGCAGATGACGCCGCCGTCGAACGGGCCGAGGTCGTTGAGGAACGACGTCCACGCCAGGCCGCACCGGCGCAGGATGCGGTCGAACGACAGGTGGTAGCCGTAGCCGGGGGCGGTGGGGTCGACGTCGGCGATGAGCGGCCGGGTGTCGTCGGGGGTCACGGGCGTCGAGGAGCGGAACACCGCCCCAGTGTTCCTGACAGCATGGGGGGCATGCGCGCTCGCCTGGTGACCGGTGCGCTCGCCGCGGTCGCGTTCTTCCTGGGCGCACCGACGGTGATCCGGCTGGTGGGTGACGAGGGCCGCAGCCTGCTGGTCCTCGCGGCGGTGTGCGTGCCGCTGCTGGTGCTGCCCCTCGTGGTCACCGGTGTCGTCGCCGCGCTGCTCCGCCGACGGGTGCTGGCCGGCGTCGTCGCGCTGCTCGTCGCGCTCGACGTGGCGTGGCTCGTGCCGCTGTCGACGTCGGACCCGGTTCCGGAGGGCACCGACCTGGTGGTCATGACGCTCAACCTGCGCTTCGGGCTCGCGGACCCCGATGCGGTGGTGCGGCTCGTGCGCGATCAGCACGTCGACGTCCTGGCGACCCAGGAGCTCACCGAGGGCGGGGTCGCGCGGCTGCGGGCCGCCGGCCTCGACACCGTCCTGCCGCACAGCGAGCTGCGGGCGTTCCGGGCTGCCGACGGGTGCGGCCTGTGGTCGCGGCTGCCGATCGACGCGCTGCCGCCGTTCGAGGCGAGGTTCCAGGCGCCGGGCGCGGTCGTGCACACCGCGGGCGGTGACGTCACGGTGCGGGTGGTGCACCCGTTCCCGGCGACGCTGGCGGGCGGCGGGTTGTACCGGTCGGACTACGCGTCGATCACCCGGCAGGTGCAGGCGCTCCCCGACGTACCCACGGTGATCGCCGGGGACTTCAACGCGAGCGTGGACGACCAGGCGCTGCGCACCCTCATGGGCGATCGGTTCCGAGACGCCTCCGAGGTCGCGGGCTCGGGTCTGCAGCGGACGTGGGGTCCGTGGGTCGGCGGACCGGCGCTGCTGCACCTCGACCACGTGCTCGTCGACGGTCTGGGAGCACGCGCCACCGAGGTCCTCCACGTGCCGGGCACCGACCACCGCGCGCTGCTCGCGCACCTCGTGCTGCCCGCGGGGCGCGGGTGATCCGGACAATCCGGGCAGGCGTGGGGGCAGGACATCGCCGCACGGTGCAGAATGCGTCCACACCAGTGTCCTGAGCTGCCGATGCCGAGGAGCACCCCCATGCGTCTGACCCCCACCACCCTGCGCTCCGTGGCAGGCCTCGCCACCGCGGGTCTGCTGGCCGGCGGTCTGATGGTGCACGGCGCCTCCGCGGCGACGTACGCCTGCCCCACCTTCACCGACCCGGCTGGCGACGCCCCGATCACCGGGGGGAACCCGGCGACGGGGAGCAACGAGGACGACATCGACCTGGTCGCCGTGACCTACACGGTGAGCAACAACCGCTTCCAGGCCATCCTGAAGCTGGCCAAGCTCGACACGTCACCGTCCTCCGCGGCGACAGACATCTTCCGCACGACGTTCACCGTCGACGGGAAGGCCGCGTCGTTCACCGTGCAGCGCGACCAGTTCCCCACGAGCACCACGACGGTGACCGGAACACTGGACGGCAAGTCGGTCAAGCCGGGCGTGGACGTCAGCACCTCGGCCAGCACGGTCACGATCTCGGCCTCGGTCGACGACCTGGTGGCGGCGGCCGGTGGCCCGCTCACCGGCAAGGCGTTCTCGGCGATGAAGGCAAGCACCACCGCGAGCAACAGCGGGGTGCCGGTGGGCACGGCGTCTGACTCCGCGGCGGCGCCGGACACCGCGAGCTACCTGTTCGGCGACACCTGCACCGGTCAGGTCGACCCGACGGACGAGCCCACGGACGAGCCCACGGACACGCCCACCGACGAGCCGAGCGGCGACCCGAGCGCGACCCCGACCGACTCGGCTGACCCGAGCGCGACGCCGACCGACAGTGGTTCCCCGACCGCCACCGCGACCGGGACACCGGACGGCCTGGCCGGGTACGTCGGCCTCCCGGCCCCCGTGCGCGTGCTCGACACCCGCGGTGGCAGCAAGCGCGTCGGCACCGTCTCGGGTCCGGTCAAGGGCAGCTTCTCCTTCGGCGTCGGTGACCAGGTCCCCGACGGCGCGACCGCGGTCGTCCTGAACGTCACGGCGACCGGCGGCACCACCTCGGGCAACCTCGTCGTCCACCGCACGGGCACCCCGAACCCCGGCACGTCCAGCCTCAACTGGAGCAAGGGCGCCAACCAGGCCAACGAGGTCACGTCCGCGATCGACAGCGCGAAGAGCCTCGACGTCGACATCCGCAGCGCCGGGACGACGCACGTCGTCGTCGACCTCGTCGGCTACGTCTCCGACAACGACGCCAACGCCTCGACGCTCGCCCTGCGCACGCCGCCCACGCGCATCTTCGACAAGAGCGTCGAGGACGGCCCGACGCGCATCGCCATCCCGGCGTCGCTGCGTCCCGCCGGAACGAAGGGCGCGCTGCTGAACGTCACGCTGGTGAAGCCGTTCACGACGGCGTACCTGTCGGTCTACCCCGGTGACAAGAGCCGCACGGGCACCAGCACGGTCAACGCCACGAGCAAGGAGATCCAGTCGAACGAGACGTTCGTGGCCCTGGACTCGACCGGCGTGTTCGTCGTCGACCTGAACGTCGGGGTGGCGCGTGTGGTCGTCGACCTGCTCGGCACGTACGGCGATGCCACGTCGACCTCCGGCACGATCGTCCCCCGGGAGAAGCCCCTGCGCCTGCTCGACACCCGCTCGGGCCTCGGCGGCGCGAAGGGTCGTCGTACCAACGGCAGTGACACCAAGGTCGTGCTGCCGACCGACCTGCCCGCCGGCACCATCGGCGTGGTGCTCGAGGTCACGACCACGCAGTCCACCGAGGGCGGCTACGCCACGGTGCACCCGGGCAGCACGTCGTTCAACAACACCTCGACGATCAACCTGACGAAGGTGAGCGACCGGGCGCACCAGGTCGTCGTCGCGCGTGGGTCGGGCAACCCCGTGATCACGCTCGGCGGCAACGGCGCGACGCACCTGGTCGCCGACCTCGTCGGCTACATCGTCCTCCCGGGCAGCAACGCGTCCCCGACGCCCGACCCCAGCAGCACCGACGAGCCCACGGCCGATCCCAGCGCCACCGAGACGCCGACCGACGAGCCGACTGCCGACCCGAGTGCGACGGCGACTCCCACCCCGTCGGCCACCGCGACCTGCCGGCTCACCCCGCCGCTGTGCTGATCCGGGGCGTCACCCGGTAGGTGTGCGAGTTCGCTGCTGCCAGGGCAGCGGTGAACTCGCACACCGCTCCGGCACCACCCCGCTCAGGCGGTACGGCGGCGCAGCGCGAGCGCACCGGCGCTGGTGAGCAGCAGCACCGCCGCGCCCAGCGGCAGCTGCCCGTCGAGGCCGGTCGCCGCGAGCGGACCGGTGGGTGCGGTCGGCGGCACGACCACGGGCGGCAGCGGAGCGACCACCGGTGCGGCCGGGGTCGCCGGTGCCGCCGTACCCCGCCCGAGGGAGGGGAGCGACACGGAGAAGGCACCGCGGCCGAAGTTCGCGGCGAACAGGGTCTTCGTCGCGGTGTGCCACTTGACGTCCGTGATCGGCGCGTTGGGCAGCCCGGTCCCGACCTTGAGCCAGCGCGGCGACGCGGTCGTGCGGGTCTTGTGGGAGACGAACACACCGACGTCGGTGGCGACCACGACGTCGTCGCCCACGGGCAGGACGTCGTTCACGGGCGCCAGCGGCAGGTCGCCCGTCACGTCCTTCCACGTCTTCCCGCCGTCGAGGGTGCGCCACACCATCGCCTTCGCGCCGCCCGAGCGGAAGGCCGAGAACGTCGCGTACGCGGTCCTGGCCGGGTCGCGGTAGTCGATCGCGACGGAGGTGACCCAGTCGGTCGGCAGGCCGGTGGCGCGGGTCCAGGTGCTGCCGCCGTCGTGGGTGTACTGCACGCGCCCGTCATCGGTGCCGGCGTAGATCGCCTGCCCCTCCGACGCGGCCGCCGCGATCGTCGTCACCGTCCCGTAGTTGCGGAACAGCGGGTTCGTCTCGCGCCCCGGTCCGCCGGTCAGGTCCGGGCTGATCGGCGTCCACGTCGCGCCGTAGTCGGTCGAGCGGTGCACGATCTCGCTCGCGGTGTAGACCGCTCCCTTCTGGGTCGGGTCGAACTCGATCGGCGTGAGCCAGTTCTTGCGCGTGCCGATGATGTCGTTGGAGAAGTCGCTCATCGACTGCCCGCCGTTGGTGCTGCGCGCGCAGGCGCCGTACTGGCTGCAGCCGTAGACGTACTTCTCGTCGACCGGGTCGATCGCCATCTCGGTGCCGTCGCCGCCGGTGATGTCCTTGTAGCCGTCGTTGGAGGGCTCGTCGGAGCGGGTGTAGTTGCGGTTGCCGCCGTTGTCCTGCAGACCGACGACGAGCTTGCGCTTGTCCTGCTGCGACACGTCGACGCTGAACAGCTGGTTCCACGGCATGTACTCGCCGTGCTTGAACGACGCCCCGTTGTTGTCCGAGCGGTAGAAGCCGCCGTCGTTGCCGACGTAGACCCGTCCCTTGATGCGGGTGTCCCAGGCCATCGCGTGCTGGTCGGCGTGCAGTCCGGGGCTGGAGCCGAACGTCTGCCCCCCGTCGGTGCTCTCGCTCATGTTCACGCCGGTCGCGAAGACGTGGTCGGGGTCGAGCGGGTCGACGTAGACGCGCCCGAACCACCAGGCGTAGACGAACCCACCCGTCACCAGGGGTACGTCGACCGCCGGCGTGAAGGTCGCGCCGGCGTCGTCCGAGCGTGCGAGCCCGGCGGTGAGACCGGCCTCGGTCGAGGCCAGCAGGTAGACGCGGGTGTGGTCGCTGGGCGCCACCGCGACGCCGAGCCGCCCGAGCTCGGGGTTGGACAGGAAGTACGGCGCGCCGATGCGACTCCACGTGGCACCGCCGTCGGTGCTCTTGAACAGCCCGGTGCCGAGGCCGGTGTAGACGCGGCGGTCGGGGTAGCGGATGCGGTCCCACATCGTCATGTAGACGACCTTCGGGTCGACCGGGTCCAGGGCGATGTCCACCGCGCCGGTCGTGGCGTTCTCGCCCTTGAGCACCAGCTGCCAGGTCTTCCCTCCGTTCTTCGTCCGGTAGAGCCCGCGCTCCCCACCGGGGGTGAACAGCGAGCCGTTCGCCGCGACCCAGACGGTGTTCTCGTCCCGCGGGTCGACGACGACGCGCCCGATGCGCTCGGTGCCGCGCAGGCCCATGTTCTTCCAGGTCTTCCCCCCGTCGGCGGAGCGCCAGACCCCGTCTCCGCCGTACGTGATGGAGCCACCGCCCGGGCCGGCCTCACCGGTGCCTGCCCACAGCACGCCGGTCTTGCTGATGGCGAGCGCGCCGACGGCCTGGCTGTTGCCGTCCGGCCAGGTGCTGGTGAAGGTCTTGCCGGCATCGACGGTGTGCCACACGCCGCCGGAGGCGGTCGCGACCCACACCGAGCCGGTCTTCTTCGGGTCCACGACCACGTCGAGCACCCGCCCACCGATGTTCGTCGGTCCCTTCAGCTGCCAGGTCGCCTTCGCCAGCCCCGGCTCCACCGCAGCAGTGCGTACGGCGGACGCGCGGGCCTGCGCGGAGGCGCGCGCGAAAGCGCCGGTGGGAACCGTCCCGCCGACGCGGCTGAGCATGGCGTCGCCGGGGTCGACCGCAGGGTCGAGGGCGGCGTCCAGACCCGCGGCGGTGACGCCGGCGAGCGGCCGGGCCGGTGCGGAGCGTGCCGGGTCGGCCCCCGGGTAGGCGCTCGGGGTCAGGGCGAGGGCGACCACGGGCAGGCCGAGCAGGGACATCAGGGGGTGCAGGCGCATGCTGACGTGTTCGCCCTGTGTCCGGTTTGTCCTGCCTGCCCCGGCCACCTGCTGAGCGGTGTGGCACGGCCCCCCGCGGGCATTCCCCTTGGCGTTGTCACACGTTCGTTGCAGAATGAACAACAGCTGCCCCGCCTCCGCGGAGCGGAGGAGGTGCTCATGGACGCTGTCGCCGCTCGGCTGTCCTGGCGCCGGCTGCCCTGGCTCGCCGAGATCGCCCTCGTGCTGGGCTGCTACGCGCTCTACTGCGTGGTCCGGGTCCTTGCCCCGCACCGGCTCGACGTGGCCTTCCAGAACGCCACCCACGTGGCCTCGCTGGAGTCCGCCCTGGGGCTGGACGACGAAGCCTGGCTGAACGCGTTCCTCACCCGCCACGACTGGCTCGAGGTCGTCGCCAGCTACTACTACGTGAGCCTGCACTACGTCGTGACGACCGCCGTCCTGGTGTGGCTGTGGCGCCGGCGTGACCACGATTACGCCGCCATGCGCTCGGCGCTGGTCCTCGCCAGCGCTGCCGCGCTGGTCATCTACGCAGCCTGGCCGATGGCTCCGCCGCGCTACGCCATGGCCGGCGCCGTGGACACCGTCAGTGATGTCCTGCAGTCCGGCGGCCACGGGGTGGCCGGGTTGGTCAACGACATCGCCGCGATGCCGAGCATGCACGTGGGTTGGGCGCTGTGGTGCGCGGTCGTGGTGGTGCGGACCAGTACCCACCGGCTGCGGCACCTGGCCTGGGCGTACCCGGTCGTCACGACGCTCGTCGTCGTGGCGACGGCCAACCACTACCTGCTCGACGCCGTCGGTGGCGTCGTCGTGGTCGTGGTCCCGCTCTACCTGTGCGGGGCGTGGCGCTCGCGCCAGGTGGTCGCGCCGGCTCGCGGAGAGCACGGCGCGCGAGGAGTGCTGCGCCGCCTGAGACGTCCACCGGGTGGGTCAAACGACCGGTTCGGGCGCTCTTGTCACGGTGCTCGGGCCCGAGCAGACTCGGCGGACCGACGTCACTGGGGGACGACCATGGATCGACCGATGCAGCGGTACGTGCTGGCAAGCCACACCGACGAGCAGTTCCGCGCCATCGCGGAGTACGTCGCGCAGCACCAGCCGGGCGACGGACTGCGCGCCGCCGTACCGCTGGAGGACCCGGACGGTGAGCACACCCACCTGTACGCGATCCAGGGTGCGGACGAGGTCCGCGTCGACGGTCACACCCGCAGCTACCTGACCGGCGACCCGAGCGGCGGCCCACACACCGCCGTGACCCTCGACCTGTGCACGTCCGAGCCCTGCGAGCGCATCCGCGAGGCCTTCGGCAAGGTCACTCCGGTCCAGCTGCCGCCGTACGACTTCTACGCCTTCCTGCTGGTGCACCTCGAGCCGTGGCTGGCCGAGGACTTCGTCCTTCCGGACCTGCGCGGCGAGCGGGCGTGTCTGCCGACCGGTGGGGGGCGGCTGCTGCTCGTGCAGGTCGCGGCCGAGGAGCGCGAGGTGGTGGACGCCGACATCGAGGCCTGGCGTGCGCACCCGGGAGTCACGAGCGTCCGCGCCCTGCGTTCCAGCGGACGGCACCTGGTGCGCAGCCCGCACCGTTGACCGGTCCGCCCTCCGCCCGTACGCCGACGACCGAGGCGCCCGCGATGGCCGAGCGGCGGGTCCTCACCATGCTGTTCGCCGACCTGTCGGGCTACACCGAGCTGACCAACACCCACGACCCGGAGTACGTCGAGGAGCTGGTCCAGCCGCTGCTGCGCGAGCTCGCCGCGATCGCGCAGGACCACGGGGGGCAGGTGCGTCCGCCGCAGGGCGACGGCTTCCTCGCGGTGTTCGGGGTGGTCAACGCCCAACCGGACGACCCTCGGCGGGCCGTCCGGGCGGCCGAGGCGATGCGCGTGCGGATGGCGGTTCGCCAGGGTCAGGACCCGGCGACGCCCGGGCTGCACGTAGGGGTGGCGAGCGGGGAGGTGCTGGTCCGCGGTGGCGTGGACGCGCTCACCGGACCGGCCGTCAACCTGGCCGCGCGCCTCAACGACCAGGCAGGTCGCGGCGAGGTGCTGGTGGACGCCGCCTGCGTCGCGCTGTGCGCCGAGCCCTCGTGGTTCGACCGGGCGCACAGTCACGTGCTGCAGGGGTTCGGTGCGCCGGTCCTCGCCCATCGACTGCGTCCGTTCGCTGACGCGACGTCGCCCCCCGAACCCGCCGGAGCGGTGGCCGACCCTGAGCCTGACGCGCTGGTGGGACGGGCGGAGGAGCTCGACCGGCTCGACCGCTGCTGGGAGGAGGTGGTCTCGCTCGGCGCCAGTCAGGTCGTCGCCGTCACCGGGGCGGTCGGGCTGGGCAAGTCGGCGTTGGTGCGGACGTGGCTGTCCCGTCATCGCGGTGACCTGGCGCTGTCGGCCGCGTGCCGCGACTACGGCCACGCGGTGCCGCTCGGCGCGCTCACCGAGGCTGTCCTGTCCGTCGGTGGCGGTGCGGCCGACCAGCTGGCGGCGCGACTGGCCGGCGGACGAGCCGAGGGTTCGGCGCGACGCCTCGCGGCGTTGCTGACGGCAGAACCCGGCCTGGGTCCAGACGTGGAGGCCCCGCACCCGCGTGAGGACGACGCGAGCCTGGTGGCGGCGTTGCGCGACCTGCTCGGCGACCTGGGACGCGGAGGGCCCGTGGTGCTCGTGCTGGAGGACGTGCATCGCGCGGGGGCGGACCTGGTGCACGTCCTCGGTCAGCTGCGCGCCGCCCCGCTGGCCGCCCCGTTGCTCGTCCTGCTGGTGGGGCAGTCCGCGCCGCCGGCCGACGTGCTGGTCACCCTCGCGCCCCTGACCGAGCGAGACATCGCCGTCCTGGTGCGGCGCACCCTCGAGGCGTCGCTCGATGAGGTGACGGCG
Source organism: uncultured Actinomycetota bacterium (assembly GCA_963784705.1). Taxonomy (GTDB): domain Bacteria; phylum Actinomycetota; class Actinomycetes; order Mycobacteriales; family SCTD01; genus RYN-111. The sequence continues at coordinate 28,169 of CAWASC010000021.1, read as the reverse complement.
TTGCACCGCCGGTGCGGCGGGAACCCGCTGTGGCTGTCCGCGATCCTCCGCGCACGCCCCGACGACACCTCAGCCGTTCGGGCCGACGCCCCGGCCGGAGCGGTCCCCGATGCCCTGAGGGTGCTGGTCACCGCTCAGCTCGACCCGCTGCCTGAGCTCTCCCGCGCCGTGTTGCGACGGGCCAGCGTGCCCCCTGACGGGTGTCCTCGCGCCTGGCTCTGCCGCGAGCCGGCAGACCAGGACGCGCTCGAGGGACTGCTGCGCACCGGCGTCCTCCACGCAGCAGGCGACCAGGTGCGCTTCGCGCACGAGGTCGTACGTGAGGTCGTCTACGCCTCGCTGCCGCGCCAGAAGCGCGGCCCGCTGCACGAGGGCCTGGCCCGCGACGCGGAGGACCCCGCACTGCGGGTGCACCACCTGGCGCAGGCCTGGCGCTGCGCCGTCGACCCGGTGACGCGGAGCGCGTCGGCAGCGGTAGCGGTCGGCGCGCTCGTCCGCTGGGCCGAGTCGCTCCAACGGGTGCACGTGCCGTCGGCCCTGGACGCCCTGCGCCGGTACGACGACCTGCTCGGCGCTCCGGACCTGACCGACCCGACCGCCGTCGCCACAGCCCTCAGCCTGCACGCCGAGTGCTGCTTGGACGTGGAGCGGCCTGCCGAGGCCGAGCGCCTCGCGCAGCGGGCGCTCGACCTGCTCGGTCCCGAGGATCCGGCCGGCCACCGAGCGCGCCTCGCGTTCGCCCACGCCCTCTTCATCGACGGGCGCACGGCGGAAGCGCGCAGTCACGTCGACGACGTGCTCCGTGACCCGGACCTGCCGTGGCGCTGGCGCGGCCGGGCGCTGTGCATGGCTGCGACGACGCGTGCCTACGACCTGCAGGACTACGCGTCGACGTACGAGCAGGCCTACGACGCGTTCGTCACGGCGGGCGACGACGACGGGGCGGGCGAGGCCGCCCGCGCGCTGGTGTGGTTCCACTCGGTGTCGAGCCGATCGGCGTACGGCCCGTGGCTCGAACGCGCGGAGCGACTGACCCGCCCGGACCACCTGAAGGGGACGGCGTCCGTGGCGCGCACCCGGGCCAACCTCGCCTACGCCACCCACGACTGGCCCACCTGCCGGGCGGAGGCGGAGCGGTCGCTCGCGTATGCCCGCTCGGTCGGCAACCGCGACCTGCAGGTGTGGGCGCTCGTCCTGCTCACCGAGGCGCTGCTCGGGCTGGGGGACGAACCCGCGCTGCGCCGGGCCGACCGGGAGCTGCGGGAGATCGCCGAGGTGGGGCGGCCCCGGCAGCGGCTCAATGCCCAGTACGCCCGCGCCCGCACCCTCGTCCGTCTGGGCGATCGGTCCGGCGCCCTCGCGGCGCGAGCCCGGGCGGAGGAGGTGCTGCCGCTGCTCGGACCGGCGGAGCGCAGCCATGTCGCGCTCGGCGACGGCTACGTCGCGCTGGACCGCGGAGCCTGGCAGGAGGCCGTCGCGCCGTTCGAGCAGACGGAGTGGGAGGCGGTGCAGCTCGGGTGGGACCTGAGCGCGGCGGAGGGTGCGCTCGGCGCCCTGCTGGCCCGTCGGCGCCTCGGCGACGCCGACGCCCCCAGCGGGCCTGCTCCGCCTCGCCGAGAGGTACGACGCCGAGCACGCACCCGCGGCCGCCCGTCTGGCGCGTGCTGCGGCCGGACGCCCCGACGACGGGGCTTCGTTGTCGCTCGCCGAGGCGGCGTGGGCGGCGGAGGTCGAGGCGGTGCGTGACGGGTCCACGGCTGCGTGGGTCCTTGCCGCGCGTGCCTGGGGCCGGCTGGGCCTGTCGGCGTCGTACGCCCTGTGCCTGGAGCGGTCGGGAGCGGACCGCGAGGCGGCGCGGGTGCGCCGGTTGCTCACCGGCTGATCAGGTTCCCCTGCGGCGCAGGGACTCCACGTCGAGCAGCAGGATGCGCCGCCGCTCGGTGCTGATCCACCCGCGCTTGCGGAACGCGCCGAGCGCGCGGGTGAGCGCTTCGCGAGAGGCACCGGTCCAGCTCGCGATCTCGTCCTGGGTGAGTCCGAGGTCGATGAGCAGCCCCTCGGCGTCACCTCGCCCCACCGCTCGGCCATCTCCACCAGCCGGCGGGCGACGCGACCGGCCGAGTCGAGCGCCGTGAACTCGATGCGCTTGGCGTCCGCGTCGCGCAACCGCTGCGAGGCGAGGGCGAGCAGGCCCAGGCTGGTCGAGGGGTGCTCGAGCAGCAGGTCGCGGAAGCGCTGTCCCGACAGGGCGACGCTGACCGCGTCCTCCAGGGCCAGTGCCGTGGCGGACCGCCGTCCACCGTCGAAGGCGGCCTGCTCCCCGACCAGGTCGCCCGGCCCGCGCAGCGCCAGCAGGACCGGTCGGCCGATGCTGGTCTCGGTCACGACCTTCACCCGGCCGGTGAGCAGGACGTGGACGTCGCCGGCCGGGTCGTCGACGCGGAACAGCGTCGAGCCCTGGCGGTGACGGCGCCGTCCTTCCAGGACCAGGCGGTCAGCGACGGCCGGGGGCAGGAGGTCGAGGAAGCCCGTCGTGGACCCCGGGACGGCAAGGTCCAGGGTCATCGCGTCAGTGTGGGTCGCCCAGGTGGGGTACGGCAAGGGACTACACCTCCTGAGGTCGCGCTCGGGGTGCGTCGCCGGGCTGCGGATGAGCCACCACTGTCGGCGGGCAGCGTCGGGTGCGAACCGTCAGGTGACGCATCCTGGGTGCGTCGTCTGACGCACTCGCGGGCTACCGGACGGTGAGCGGGAGTGCTCCTGGTGCGCCGGCGGGCACGACGGCGTGGCGCGGCGGCACCGGGGCGAGGCGCACGTAGGGCTCGGCCCTGGGCCGGGCGGGCGTCGGGCTCGCCGACGTTGGGCCACAGCGACATCGCGCGCTCGGCCTGCGCGGTGATGGTCAGCGACGGGTTGACGCCGAGGTTCGCGCTGATGGCCGCCCCGTCGACGACGTGCAGGGTCGGGTAGCCGTGCACCCGGTGGTAGGCGTCGATGACGCCGGTCGCCGGGCTGTCGCCGATGACGCAGCCGCCGATGATGTGCGCGGTCATCGGGATGTTCGCGATGTCGCCGACGGTGCCGCCGGGGTAGCCGCCGATCTCCGCCGCGATCCGCCGCGTCGCCTCGTGCGCGACCGGGATCCACGCCGGGTTCGGGGCGCCGTGTCCCGGCGTGCTGGTGAGCTTCCCGCGCTTGGTCCGTCGCACGGTGATGGAGTTGTCGAGGGTCTGCATGACCAGCACGATGATCGTCTTCTCCGACCAGCGCCGGACGCTGAGCGAGCGGGCGAAGACGTACGGGTGGCGCAGCACCTGCAGCAGGAACCGCAGCCACCTCGGCAGCCCGCGCTGCCCCGGGAGCGCGCCGTCCACGAGGATCGTCGACAGCAGACCCATCGCGTTGGAGCCCTTGCCGTAGCGGACCGGTTCGACGTGCGTGACGTCGTCGGGGTGGAAGCTGCTGGTGATCGCCACGCCCCGGTCGAACGACCTCTCCGGGACCTTCGGTGCCTGAGCGCCCAGGAGTGCCTCGGAGTTGGTCCGCGTCAGCTCACCGAGCCGGTCGGACAGCAGGGGAAGGGCGCCCCGGTGCTTCATGTCGTGGAGCAGCTGCTGGGTGCCGAGGGTGCCGGCGGCGAGGACCACGTGTCCGGCGGTGCGTCGCGTGACGGGCCCCCTCTTGCCGGTCGGGACCGTCTCCACGACCCAGCTGCCGTCGGGTCGGGGGAGTACGGCGGTCGCGGTCGTCAGCGGCTCGATGACCGCGCCGCGCGACTCCGCGAGGTAGAGGTAGTTGGTGTCGAGACGGTTCTTCGCGCCGTACCGGCAGCCGATCATGCAGTCGCCGCACTGCGTGCAGCCGGTACGGCGGGGACCCGTGCCGCCGAAGTACGGGTCGGCGACCTCGATGCCCGGCTCGCCGAAGAAGACGCCGACCGGCGTGGCGCGGAAGGTGTGGCCGACGCCCATGTCGGCGGCGACCTTCTCCACGACGACGTCCGCAGCGGTGGTCGTCGGGTTGGTGACGACGCCGAGCATGCGGGTCGCCTGGTCGTAGTGGGGCGCGAGCTCGCTGTGCCAGTCGGTGATGTGGCCCCACTGCGCGTCGGCGAAGAACGGCGCGGGCGGGGTGTAGAGGGTGTTGGCGTAGACGAGTGACCCGCCACCGACGCCGGCGCCGGACAGGATGACGACGTCCTTGAGGACGGTGATGCGCTGCATGCCCTTCAGGCCCAGGCGCGGCATCCACAGGAACGCGCGCAGGTCCCAGGACGTCTTCGGCAGGGTCTCGGGGGTGAAGCGCTGCCCGGCCTCGAGGACCGTGACGCGGTACCCCTTCTCGACCAACCGCAGTGCCGTCACGGACCCGCCGAACCCGCTGCCGATGACGATGACATCGCTGGTTGTCTCATTGCTCACCGGGAAAGTGTAGGCGTCACGGGTCCGTCACTGCCACTTCCGCCCGTGCGCGGCACGATGGAGGCATGTCCCGGCTCGCCCTGCTGCCCGTCCCGTTGGCCCTGCTCGCCGTCCTGCTGATCCGCCCCGACCTGCTCACCGGCGCGCTGGTCTCGTGGCGTGCCTGGCTCGTGAGTGCTGGCGTCGTGCTGGTGGCTTTCGCCGTACGGCGTCTGGTGTCCCGCGTTCGTCCTGCCGCAGCCCCCTGGGCGGGTACGGCGGTCACGCTGGGGCTGCTCGCCGCGCTGTTGGGTCCGTCCCTGGGTGGCCGGCGGACGGTGGTGGAGGACTTCCCCGTCGCCGCGGACGTGGCCGACGTGAGCCGCACGTGGCTCCCCGAGCGCGCCCGTCGCCCCGACACCGGCTGCGGCGACCAGGACGGCGGCGTCCGTCGTACGTCTGTCTCAGGGGCGGTTGTCGGGGATCAACCACCAGGCGAGCGGTGGCGTGGCGATCTACCGCGTCTCGGGCGGGCACGTGCTGCGCTTCGAGGACGTGTCGTTCCGCCGGGAGCCCGGCCCGTCGGTGCACCTGGTCCCGCCGGGGTCGCGCTCGCCCAGGGACGGCGTGCGCCTGGGGAAGCTGACGGCGGAGAAGGGCAGCTTCAGCTACCCCCTGCCCGCATCCGTCGACGCCACAGCGGCGTGGAGCGTGCTCGTGTGGTGCGACCCCTACGCCACCCCCATCGGCGCCGCCGACCTCACCTGACCCGACCCCTCCGCTACGCTTGAGGACCGACGGCCTCTGGGCCGCCTGGAGGTGTCGCCTAGCCCGGTCTATGGCGCCGCACTGCTAATGCGGTTTGGGTCTCAAGCCCATCGGGAGTTCAAATCTCCCCACCTCCGCCACCGCGAGGGGCGCCCTGATCAGGGCGCCCTTCGTCGTTGTCTGAAGGCGCCGCGCAGGCTGTTGCCGAACCCGCCTCCGCTACGGCAGGCTGCGCGCGTCATGAGAGCGCTGCTGGGCACCTGCCTGTTCGCGGTGCTCGTCTGTCCGGTGCCCGCCCAGGCCGCCCGCTGCACACCTCTGCTCACCGACCCGGTCGGCGACGCTCGTCCGTTCGCGCCCTCTCCGGTGGACGACCTGCGGCAGGTGGACCTCGTCGCCGCCGACCTGCGCAGCGACGCGCGCGCCCTGCACGCCACGTTGCGCGTCGACCGCCTCGACCCGGAGTCGGCTCCCCTTGCCAGTCACTCCTACGCCGTCGCCTTCGCCAGCAACGGACAGTCCTGGGTGCTGAACGCCAGCGTCGGACCCACCGGCACGTTCTTCTCGGCCGGCTGGGGCGGGCCCGCCACGTCGGGTGGGGGTGCCAGTGCCAGCTCGTACGTCGGTCTCGGTCCCGTGGACGGACGGGTCGTCGCCGCCACCGGCCGGATCGAGTGGACGGCGGCGCTCGAGGTGTTCGCCCCCCGTGGCGGGCTGCGATCGCGCCTGCAGGACGTCATCGCCGAGACGGGGTCGGGGACGTCGGCCGTCACGCCGGTGTACGGGACGGGGACCTCTCAGCAGGTCGACACCGGCACCGGTTCGCGGTCGTACCCGCTCGGCCGCCCCGGCTGTCTCTGATCGACTGCCTGCCTCCCCGGTTCTGTCCGATCCCGGCCCTACGGTCGAAGGCATGCGGCTCCTCCACACCTCCGACTGGCACCTGGGCCGGTCCCTGCACCGCGCCGACCTGCGCGACGCGCAGGCCGGGTTCCTGGACCACCTCGTCGAGGTCGTGCGGTCCGAGCAAATCGACGTCGTGGCGGTCGCGGGTGACGTCTACGACCGGGCGATCCCGCCGGTCGACGCCGTCGAGCTCTGCTCCAGCGCGTTCGTGCGGTTGCGGCAGGCCGGCGCCGAGGTCGTCGTCATCAGCGGCAACCACGACAGCGCGCGTCGGCTCGGGTTCAGCGCCGAGCTGCTCGCCCTCAGCGGGGTGCACCTGCGCACCGACCTGTCCCAGGCGCACGTCCCCGTCGTGGTCGGTGGGGTGTCGGTGTTCGGCGTGCCCTACCTCGAGCCGGCGGCGCACGGCACCCGCTCGCACGTCGACGTCCTCACCCCCGCGTTGGCCGGCGTCCGCGCCGTCGCGCCCCCCTGTTCCGTCGTGCTCGCCCACTGCTGGGTCGCGGGGGGAGCGGCCAGCGACTCCGAGCGCGACATCACCGTGGGGGGCGTGAGCGCCGTCCCCCCGTCGGTGTTCGACGGGTTCGCCTACACCGCGCTCGGACACCTGCACGGCGCGCAGCAGATCGGAGAGTCCCTGCGCTACAGCGGTTCCCCGCTGGCCTACTCCTTCTCCGAGGCCGGCCACACCAAGGGCTCCTGGCTCGTCGACCTCGACGCCTCGCGCGGCCTGGTCGGTGCCTCCTTCGTGACCGCGCCCGTCCCCCGCCGGTTGTCGACGCTCCGCGGCGAGCTCGGGGCGTTGCTCAGCGACCCGACGTTGGCCGACCAGGAGCAGGACTGGCTCTCGGTCGTGCTCACCGACACCGCCCGCCCCGAGGCCGCGATGGACCGGCTCGCCGTGCGCTTCCCGCACGTGCTGGTGCTCGCCCACGAGCCGGCGGGGGTGGGTCGGTCGACCGACTCCTACACCGCCCGGGTGTCCGGCCGCTCCGACCTCGAGGTCGCCACGGCTTTCGTCGAGCACGTCCGCGGCACGGCTGCCGACGCAGCCGAGCGCGGCCTGCTCGCGGACGCGTTCGAGGCTGTTCGGCTCGAGGTGCCGGCATGAGGCCGCACCAGCTCACGATGACCGCCTTCGGCCCGTACGCCGGCACCGTCCACGTCGACCTCGACCGCCTGGCGGAGGCCGGGCTGTTCCTGCTGCACGGTCCCACCGGTGCCGGCAAGACCACGCTGCTCGACGGCATCGGCTTCGCGCTGTTCGGCCGCGTGCCCGGTGCGCGGGGCAAGGCCAAGCGCCTGCGCTCCGACCACGCGGACCCGATGACCCGCACGCAGGTGCAGCTCGAAGCGACCCTCGGCGGTCGGCGGCTGCGGGTCACCCGCAGCCCCGCGTGGGAGCGCGCGAAGACTCGCGGCACCGGGACGACCACCGAGCCCGCCAGGGTGCTGCTCGAGGAGCAGATCGGCGCCCGCTGGGTGACGGTGTCCCCGCGCGCAGGCGAGGCCGACCAGGAGATCGCCGATCTGCTGGGCATGTCGGCCGAGCAGTTCTTCCAGGTGGTGCTGCTGCCGCAAGGGGAGTTCGCGACGTTCCTGCGTGCCGACAACGACAAGCGCGCCGAGCTGCTGGAGCGGCTGTTCAGCACCGAGCGGTTCGGCGACGTCGAGCAGTGGCTGGCGCGGCGCCGACGGGCGTCGAGCGATGCCGTTGCGCAGGCGCGCGCCGAGGTCGATCAGGTCGTCGCACGCCTCGCCGAGGTGGCGGACGCCGACATCCCGGAGCACGTCACGCTCGACTGGGCACGTGCCCACGCCGACGCGGCGACGGCCCGCGAGCTCGTGGCGACCGCACGCGTGCAGGACCTCACCGTTGCCCGCGACACCTGTCGTGCGGAGCTGGACGCCGCCCGTGCCCTGCAGGCTCGGCAGCAGCGGCGGGCGGCCGCTCTGCAGCGCCAGCAACAGCTCGCGCTCCAGCGCCCCACCGTCCTGGCGCTGCAGGCGGAGACCGACGCCGCGGCGCGGGCCGCCGAGTGCACCGGTGCCCTCGAGGCCGTCGCCTCCCGCCGCAGCCTGCGTGACGACGCCCTCGCGGCTGAGCTGACGGCCCGCGCGCAGCTGCCCGGGCTGGAGGGGCTCGCGTCCCTGCAGCAGTGCGTCGCCGACGCGCAGGAGCGCGCCGGACGCCTCAGCGCGCTGGAGGCCGTCGAAGCCGCCCTCGTCGTCGCCCGCGCCGAGGCTTCCCGGGCCCGCGCCGAGCAGGCCGACGCGCTCGCCGCGGTCGCGACCTGCGAGGTCGCCCTGGTCGCCGTGCCCGCCCGTCGCGCCGATGCCCTGACGCGGGTCGAAGCGGCCCGCGAGGCGCAGCGACTGCTGCCCGGCGTCCGCGCCCAGCGCGACCAGCTCGCCGCGCTGCGCCCCGACGTCGTGCAGCTCGCCCAGGTCCGCACCGCCGCTGAGCTGCTGGCCGACCAGGTCGCCGACGCCAACCGGGCCGCCGCGTCACTGCTCCACAAGGCCGCCGAGCTGCGCGTGTCCAACGTCGACGCGATGGTCGCGCGCCTGGCGGCACGGCTGGCGGACGGCGTTCCGTGCGAGGTGTGCGGCTCGGTCGAGCACCCCGATCCCAGTGCGATGCGTGACACCGGCATCAGCACCGAGGACGAGGAGCAGGCGGTGCGCGCCGCGGAGGCCGCCGAGGCTGAGCTGTCCCGGCTGAAGGCTGACCTCGCCGCGGCGGAGGCGACCCGCGACACCCTCGCCGAGCGCGTCGGCGCCGTGACCCTCGTCGACGTCGATGCCCAGGTCGCTGCCCTCGACGTCGAGCTCGCCGCCCTGGGCCACGCCGTGTCGCTGCTGGGCAGCGCCGAGGCTGACCTCACCGACCTCGATCAGCAGCGTGCCGACCTCGCGCAGCAGCAGGTGGTGCAGACGACCCGTGCCGACGCCGCCGACCGGCGTGCCGGTGACGCCGAGGCCCGCGCCGCGCTGCACCTGCACGCGCTCACCGCCGAGCTCGGCGACGACCTCGACGCGGGGGTGGCTGCCGCCGTCGCGCAGGTCACCTCTCGCCGTACGGCGGCGCTGGCTCTGCTGGACGCGGTGCAGCGCACGACAGCGGCGACCGACGAGCTCCGGCGGGCGGTCGCCGAGGCCGAGGCCGCGTGCACGGCGGCAGGTTTCGCGTCGCCGGAGGACGCGCGCGCGGCAGCCCGTGACGCCGGCTGGCGTGAGACCGCCCGGGACAGGTTGCAGGCAGCGACCGCGGCCGCCGCCGCGCTCGCCGCCGACCTCGCCGACCCCGCTCTCGACGTGCCCCTCGACCCGCCCGCTCCCGTCGAGCACGTGACGCTTGCGCTCGCCCGGGCCGACGACCTGCTCAGCGCCGCGATGGCGGACCTCGGTGACCTGCGGGGTCGGCGGCTGGCGCTGGAGCGGCTGGTCCCTGACCTGACGACCCAGCTGGATGTCCTCGCGCCGCTGGAGGCGACCGCCGGTGAGGTGCGCCGGCTCGCCGACCTGTGCGGTGGCATCGGGCAGAACGCCCTGAAGATGACCCTGTCGTCGTTCGTCCTGGCCGCCCGGCTCGAGGAGGTGGCCGACGCCGCCAGCGGACGGCTGCTGCGGATGACCCAGGGGCGCTACTCCCTCGTCCACACCGACGGCGGCGCCCGCGGCAACGCGCGCTCGGGCCTCGGGCTGCTGGTGCGCGACGGCTGGTCGGGCCAGGACCGCGACACCTCGACGCTGTCCGGTGGGGAGACGTTCCTCGCCGCGCTCGCGCTGGCCCTCGGGCTCGCCGACGTCGTGGCGGCGGAGGCGGGGGGCGCGCGGATCGGCGCGCTGTTCGTCGACGAGGGGTTCGGGACGCTGGACGAGGACACCCTCGACGAGGTGATGGACGTGCTCGACAGCCTGCGGGAGGGCGGCCGGATCGTCGGCCTGGTCTCGCACGTGAGCGACCTGCGCCAGCGCATCCCCGCCCAGGTCCAGGTGACCAAGACCCGCACCGGCAGCGACCTGCGGCTCGTCGGCTGCTGATCGCCGGGCTGACAGACTGCGCGCGTGGATCTTGTCGCGCTCCAGGCCGCGGGTCTCTACGACCCGGACGACCCGGTCGCGCCACAGCGCGCCGAGCTGCTGCAGTACCTCACGGACGAGGGCTGCACGGTCGAGGAGATGGTTCTCGCGCACGCCCGCGGCCGGTTGTTCGCGCTCGCCGGTGACCGCCAGATCCGCCCGCTGGTCGGCCTGCTCAGCCTCAAGGAGGCGGCGGCGACGTTCAACGTGGACGTGGAGGTGCTCATTGCCGCCTGGCGCACTCTCGGTCTGCCCGACCAGGGCCCGGACGCCCCACAGCTCACCGGCGAGGACCTCGCGTCGCTCCGGACCTACCTGGACGTCCGAGCCAGCCTCGGTGAGCAGATCGCGCAGGGCATCGCCCGGTCGATCGGCGCGGCGATCGCCCGCATCACCGAGGCGGAGTCCGCCGCGCTGCGGACCGCGCTGGAGGGGGTCATCGACCTCGGCGTCACCCACGACGAGGTGCGGACCGCGCGCGCGTTCGGGCAGGTCGCCGCGCTGGTCCCGCGCATCGGTCGGATGCTCGACGCGGTGCACCGCCAGCACCTCGAGGCCACCCGCACCCACTTCGAGCAGGTCACCTGGAACGACAACGTCACCTTCAGCATCGGGGTGGGGTTCGCCGACCTGTCGGGCTTCACCCGCCTGAGCCAGCAGCTCACCCTGACCGAGCTGTCCATGGTGTTGAGCACGTTCGAGCGCACCGCCACTGAGACGGTCCACCGCGGCGGCGGACGCGTCGTGAAGTTCCTCGGCGACGCCGTCATGTGGGTCGCCGCGCAGCCGCAGGACCTCGCGGGGATCGCCGCCGACCTCACCCGCCACCCGCTGGCCGCGGACGCCGGCATCGAGGTGCGCGCCGGTCTGTGCTTCGGTCCGGTCCTCGCGCAGGACGGCGACTACTTCGGGACACCGGTCAACCTCGCCTCGCGCCTGGTGGCGAGCGCTCACCCCGGTCAGGTCCTCACCGACGGGAGCCTCACCGACCTGCTCGACGAGTCCTGGCTGGCCGTCGCGGAGCCGCCGCTGGTGCTGCGCGGCTTCGACGCACCGGTGACGCCGTACGTCGTGACGCGGGCCTGACCCTTGCCGGGAATGCCCGAAATGCGTCACGATGTCACCACGCACGGTCACCCAGTACCGGGCGCACCCAGGGGGACCCATGCTCAGGCGCTTGCTCGCTGTCTCCGCGCTCGTCGGTGCGGCCCTGGCTCTCCCTGCGCAGGCCGCGCCGGCCGGGCCGGTCACCGTCACCGGCGCCGCGGGAACGTTCACCTCGGTGGTCCTCGAACACGGAGCGTCGATCTCCTTCGCCGGGAATGACGTCCTGCTCAAGGCCAGCCGTGGGGACCTCGTGGGTCTCGCCCTGGTCGATTCCAGGAACGAGCACTGGCTGACCGTCTCGCACGGGCAGGTCATCGGGACGACGTGCGCGTTCGGCACGCCCTGTTCGACGTACGACTTCCCCGACGTCTCGGGCGACACCTACGACGACACCGGGCACGTCACGCTGCCCGCCGGTACGTATCGGCTGGCGCTGCTCGGTCGTCCGGGCTCTCGCGTCCAGGCGACCTTGTCCCTCGACGGCCTGCACGGCACCCTGACCACCGACCGCACCGCGCACCTCACCGTGGCGAGCCTCGCGTCCTCCCTCCCGAGTACGCCGGACCAGCAGCCACGCAGCGAGGCGGCCTTCAGTCCGCGCAACACCGGGCCAGCGATCGTCGGTGCTGTTGTCCGGCTCGACACCGAGGACGCCTACCGGGCCAACATCGGCTACTGCTTCGGCACGCAGGAGGGCGCGGTCATCGCCGGTCTGACGGTCAGCCCCGGCATCGTCTGCCCAGGCAGCCCGTCGACCAGCGGCGGTGTCGGCATCTACTACTCCCACTGCCCCGGTGGGTCGCTGCCGGCGTTCGTGTGCGTCCCGACCGGTGTCGGCGCCGACGCGCTGAGTGTCAGCGTGACCGGCCTGCTGCCCGCGAACGCCTACGCCAGCTTCGGCACCGAGACGCGCGCGCTCCGCTCCCGCGCCTCGGTCACCGCCTTCAGCCTCAGCTTCTAACCCGTCCCCCTAGCCGAGGGGTACGGCGACGCGGAAGGTCGCGCCGCCGCCGGACGTCTCGTGCACGTCCACCGAGCCGTGGTGCGCGGCGACGAGGGCCGCGACGATCGACAGGCCCAACCCGCTGCCCCCGGACGCGCGGGTGCGGGAGGTGTCCGCGCGGTAGAAGCGCTCGAACACCCGCTCCCGGTCCTCGGGCGCGATGCCGCTGCCGTGGTCGATCACCTCGACGACCGCTTCCCCACCGGTCGAACGCACCCGCACCTGGACAGGTGTCTCCGCGGGCGTGTGCGTGAGGGCGTTGGCGACCAGGTTGGACACCACCTGCCGCAGCCGGGTCGCGTCGCCGAGCACGTGCGGCGCGGGACCGCCGGGGACGACCTCGAGCTCGATCGACCGGGCGGGGTCGACGGCCTGCGCGTCGTGGACCGCGTCGCCGGCGAGCTCCAGCATGTCGACGGGGGCGCGCTCCAGCGGTCGCTGCTGGTCGAGTCGGGCGAGCAGCAGCAGGTCCTCGACGAGCAGCCCCATCCGTGAGGCCTCGCCCTCGATCCGCGACATCGCGCGGTCGACGTCGGGACCCGTCGGGAGCGCGCCGGAGCGGTAGAGCTCGGCGAACCCGCGGATCGACGTCAGCGGTGTGCGCAGCTCGTGCGAGGCGTCGCCCACGAACCGGCGCATCCGGTCCTCCGACGCGCGCGCCTCCGCCTCCGACTCGGCTTGCGCGGCGAACGCTCCCTCGACCGAGGTGAGCATCGCGTTGAACGACTGCGCCAGCGAACCGACCTCGGTGCGCGGGTCCGCCTCGGGGACGCGCAGCGACAGGTCCCCGGCGGCGATCAGCTCCGCGGTGCGCTCCACCTCGACCAGGGGGCGCAGGTTCCGGCGTACGAGCAGGAAGCCGCCGAGGGCGAGCAGCGCGAGCACCATCAGGCCGACGACCACCTCGATGGCCTGCAGCCGGCGCAGGGTCCGCTGCACCTCGTCGAGGGGTACGGCGACGAACAGCTCGCCGTTGCCTGCGGTCGTCGACACGTTGGTGTTGACGACGCGCCAGAACGTGTCACCGGAGACCGCGCTGACCGTGTAGGGACGGTTGTCGGTCGGCGCGACGGCGGGAAGTCTCGGCGCGGCGGTGGAGGAGGGCAGGGTGCTGCGTTGCACGACCGTCCCGTCGGCGAGGACCAGCGTGACGTAGACAGTGCCGAACGCGTCGGCGCGACCCGGGCCGCCGTCGCTGCCGTCTGGCCGCCCTCCGCGCAGGACCCCGTTGACGGCTCCGCGGTCGGACACCGTGGACTGCAGCTGGCTGTCGACGCGGTTGAGCAGGTAACCCCGCAGTGCGGCAGACGCCGCGACGCCGCTGATGACCAGGCCCAGGGCGGCCAGCAACACCACCGCGGCGACGAGCTTGACCCGCAGGGGAGTCCGCGACAGCAGCCCGTTCACGCGCGCTGCTTCATGTGCGGGGCAGGCGCAGCACGTAGCCGACGCCGCGCAGGGTGTGCAGCATCCGGGGCTCGGTGGTGTCGACCTTGCGGCGCAGGTAGGAGACGTAGGACTCGACGACGTTCGCGTCGCCGCCGAAGTCGTAGTTCCAGACGTGGTCGAGGATCTGGGCCTTGCTGAGCACCCGACCGGGGTTCTGCATGAAGTACCGCAGCAGCTTGAACTCCGTCGGTGAGAGCGGGATGAGCTCGCCGTCCTTCCAGACCTCGTGGGTGTCCTCGTCGAGCTCGAGGTCGGCGAAGCTCAGATGTGAGGCGGCCTGCGGCGAGGACGACACCCGCCGGAGCACCGCCCGGATGCGCGCGACGACCTCCTCGAGGCTGAACGGCTTGGTGACGTAGTCGTCGCCGCCGAGCGTGAGGCCCTGCACCTTGTCCTCGGTGGCGTCCTTGGCGGTGAGGAACACGACCGGCGTACGCATCCCCTCCTGACGCAGCCGCTTCACGACGCCGAAGCCGTCGAGACCGGGCATCATCACGTCGAGGACGAGCAGGTCGGGTCGCCAGGTGCGTGCGGTCTCCACGGCCTCGAGCCCACCGGAGGCCGTCTCCACCTCGAAGCCGGCGAAGCGCAGCGAGGCCGACAGCAGTTCGACGATGTTGGGCTCGTCGTCGACGATCAGCAGCCGCGCTTCAGGAGTACTGGTGGGTGCCATGGCTCCACCATCCTGCCTCGCGCCCGTCGGCTACCTGAGGACTGGCTGTGAGGTCGCTGTGAGCTCGGGCGTCGCGCTGGGCTTCGGGCGCAGCGCCGCCATCCGTCCCAGCAGGTACGGCGAGACCGCCCAGGCCACGGTCGTCACCGCCGCGCCCGCGAACAGGTCGATGACGTAGTGGTTGCCGGTCACGATGACGACGACGGCGGTCATCGCCACATGGGCAGCGCCAGCGGCGCGGGCCAACCGGTTCTGCGTCATGGACCAGACGGTGAGCGCGACCCAGAGGGCCCAAGCGAGGTGCAGGGACGGCATCGAGCCGAACTCGTTCGCGCGCTGCGCGACCCCCCCGCCGCCTTCCCAGGAGCCCCACGTCCCTGAGTTGCCGACGATGTCGACGAACCCGGCGCCGGGGAGCAGCCGCGGCGGCGCCGCGGGGTAGAGCAGGAACACCGCCAGGCCGATGAGGTTGACGGTCACGAGAGCCGTCCGGGCTCGGCGGTAGGCGCCTGAACGGAACAGGTAGCAGCCCACCAGCACCGCCATCGTGACGTCGATGTGCGCCAGGTCGTAGTAGTAGGCGGCGGGGTCGTGCAGCCAGGAGATCCCCGCCAGCCACAGGTCCGCCGCCTGCTCGAACCCAAGAGGGGACAGGGCCAGCAGGTCACGACCGTGCGCGTACGCGACGTCGGCGCGCACCTTCGCCAGTCCCGCGACCAGGTCGTAGACGACCAGGAGCACCGCGACGACGAGCAGCTCACCTGCCCAGTGGGGTCGTCGTCGCATCGGAACATTCTGCCAGGGGTCAGAACGGTGCGTCGTCAGGTCCGTCGAGGTGCTGGGTCGTCGCCGCTGGGCTCGTGCGTGGGGCGGCGCTCTCGCCGTGGGCGCAGATCGCTGAGGTCGGGGGGAGCGTCCGGCTGGGTCGGTCATGCCCTTGGCCGTCCGGACCGGTCCAGGTGACGCTGCCGTCGGGGTGGGGGGTGAGGGTCCAGCCCGCCGTACGTCTTGGCGTTGTGGCAGCGGCGGCTGACGGGGCCGAGGTTGTTGGCGCTGGTCGGGCCCTGCGGGTGGGGGATGAGGTGTTCGAGGTCGCAGCGGTGGGCGGGTTGGGAGCAGCCGGGTCCGACGCAGCGGGTGTCGCGCAGGCGGATGAGGTCGGCGAGTCCGGTGCTGGGGTCGTGGCGGTTCTCGCTGCGGGACTCTGCGGGAGTGGCTGCGTTCGACCATGTCCAGTAGGGCGTCGGCTGGGGTGTCGCCCGGTGGCTGTGGTGGTCTGGTCTTCGAGGGCGATGATGCGGCCGGAGCGCAGGTCGGTGCAGGCCTTGCGGAGCTCGGCGGCGGTGAGGAGGTCGCGGGCGTGGTCGGCGCTGATGGGGCCGTAGTCGGCGAGCTCTGCCGCGGTGTCGCTGAGGTCCAGGGCGGTCTCGACGGGCACGAGGATGACGGCCTGGATGCGGCGGCGTTGGTGGGGGGTCACGAGCCCGGCCGGGCGCCGTCTGGCCGAGGAACTCGCGGAAGCTGGGTCCGCCGGTGCCGAGGTGGCTGAGCGCGAAGTGGGGCAGGGCGGCGAACAGGTCGGCCCGCTGCTGGTCCAGGGTGCGCGGGTCGCTGGCGTCGAAGGTGCTCTCGGTGCGAGCGCGGTCAGGGCGCGGAGGAAGGAGCCGGCGTCTTCGGCGCTGAGCTCTGCCGCCGATGAGGGCGCGGCCGTCGGGGCGGGCGCTGTTCCAGACGCGGCGTCGCCGGTGCTTGTTCCTGGCGCCGGGCTCTCAGTGGCGTCGGCGTCGACCTGCCGACGAGGCGCTTGATGACGCGCCGGCTGTCGCCGGCGGTGAGGCCGGCGATGGCGTCGAGGGCGCGGCGCTCGACCTCGTGGCAGACCGGGCGGAGGAGGCCTTCGGTCTCTTGCATGAGGGCGAGGGCTTGGTGGACGCGGAGCCATCCTTCGTGCAGGCAGCGGACGGTCGCGGGGAGGTCGTTGACGAGGTGCTGGGCGCGGTGCAGTCGGGTGCTGGCGGTGCTTTGGGCGATGTCGCAGCTGGTGGCGATGTCCAGGGCGGTGAACTCGCGGGCGTGGGTGTCTTTGGGGAGGGCGTGGTTGATGCGGTCGAGCTCGACCAGGCGCAGGGCGCGGTTGGCGAAGGTGCGGGAGTCGTCTGCTTCGAGTTGCGCCAGGGCGTCGAGAACCGCGCTCTTGCGGGCCCGAGCTCTGAGGTCATGTCTCGAATCGTAGACGCGAGGTACCGACAGTTTCGGGGGGTCGTTGTGGGATCTGTGGAGGGGGCTTTCGGGTGGGTGGTTGTCCACAGGGTGCGGTGCGACATTCGGGACAGATCGGTATGTTCCGGGCGGTGAGGATCGTGTCCGCCGCGGCTGCTGTTGTGCCTCGCTCGTGCTGTCGGGCTGTGCGGGCTCGAGTGGCTCCGGGCCCTGTCGCCCTCCCCACCTTGGGTACGGCGACCCCCACCCCGTCGACGGCTGTGGACGTCCCCGGTGCCGCGCGCGAGAGGACAGCCGAGGGAGCGGCGGCTTTCGTGCGCTACTTCTTCGACCAAGTGAACGTTGCGTTCTCCGAAGCGAACCTGAAGCGTCTGGAGGGCCTTTCGGATCCTGCATGCGGGACCTGCAAGGCCTTCGCCCAGTCCGCTCAGCAGCTGGCCGATGACGGTGAGCGCATCTCGGGTGACTCTGTCCAGGTCGTCTTCGCTGAGGCGCCGGGCGAGCAGAACGGCATCGTGGAAGTCGCGACGACGCTTGAGGCGCCATCACGCGCGGTCGTCTCGTCATCAGGGAAGGCGCATCAGTCTCTGCCACCGAAGCCGCGCTACCAGGTCGCCGTATTTCTTCAGTGGAGTTCGCCCGGTTGGCGAGTGAGGGCAATCAAGAACACACCGTCCGCGAGCGCTGGCTCATGAGCCGCGGTAGAAGGAAGATCCTGACGGCAGTCTGCGTGCTCGGAACCTGGTTCGCGACCCCAACTGCGGCGAACGCGCTTTCCCTTGAAGGCGACATCGGCGTTTGCGGGTACGACGCGCAGGGCTGCAACGGTCGATCCGGCGATGCGAGCTTCAACGCATCGGGGGGCGCGTCAGAGGAGCCTCAGCCTCAGGCGTCAGAAGCCGCCGGTCGCGCTCCCGTGTCCCTGCCCGATACTTCATCGCGACCGCCGAGAAGTTTGTCGCCGATGGTCAACGCATAGATGGCGTGGCCGTTCGTGTTCTCAGCGCTGAAGCTCCTCCCGAGGACAAGGGATTCATCGCTGTCAGCGCTTCCCTCAACGCTCCGGCCAGGCGCCTAATCCGAGTTGATGGAACGGTGGTTGAAGCACTACCCGCGGAGGCGCGCTACCTGAGGACCGTATTCGTTAAGAGGGTCACCCAGGGGTGGGTGCTTCGTGCGATCAATGTCGACGAGGGCAAATGAGTCGGCCCGCCGTCCTGCTTGCATCCATCTCGCTGCTTGTGGGTCCGGTTGCGGTGGCCGGGCAGTCGAGTGACTCGCACATCTCTGTCTGCGGAACGTTGGCCTCAGCATGCACTGACACAAGGGCTCAAGATCAGTTCACTGTCACGGGTTCCGGCGAGAGTGGGGCCACTGAGGCTGGCCCGGGGGAACAGGCAATTCATCCAGTTCCCGTTTTCCCTGCCTGACACCTACGTCATCTACGAGTACGCGCCGGCGTGCACGGGGAACACGCGGGCGGACGCGAATGCCCTGTGCGGCAGTGCGGTCGGCACGTGCCAGCCGCGGGCCAAGGGCTCAGTCCAGTACTGGCGCTACGAGGCCACGGTCGACCGGCAGACCGGGCGCGTCCTCGACCCGGGCTGGACGCAGTCGCCGAGCACGTACTGCCTTGGCCCCCGGGACGTCGGTGTCCCGCCGATCGCGGCCATCGGGGGCATCGTCGCCGGGGACTTCCAGGACCTGATCGTCCTCAAGGGCGTCGCGGTCAGCGACCCGAAGGGCAGCACGCTGGTCAACTACGAGACCGGTTTCCACACCGACGCGACGACGTACCGCCTGGACCCCATCACGATCCTGGGCCGGACCGTCCGCATCACCGCCACCCCCGAGCGCTACGACTGGTACTTCGGCGACGGCACCCGAGAGCTGGACGCCGGACCCGGGCACGAGGGCACGCTCGACGTGCAACACACCTACCGCAGCGCGGGCCGGGTCGCGCCGTACGTCGTCATCACCTGGTCCGGCACGTACTCCGTCGACGGCGGCGCCCCGCGACCGGTCATCGGCACGGCAACCACCACCGGCAACGGCACCCCCCTGCAGGTCAAGCAGGCCCGCGCGGAGCTCGTGACGCGGTAGGGGACTGCGCGGCCTGGGAGACTCACCAGATGGATGGGACGGTCGACCTCGCGCTGCTGGTCGGCTGCGGGCTGGTCCTCGTCGCGGTGCTCGCCGTACGCCTGTCCAGCCGCACGGGCGTGCCGGCGCTGCTGGTCTACCTGGGCATCGGCCTGCTCATCGGCGAGAAGGGCCTGGGTGTCGGGTTCGACGACTACGCCCTGACCGCCGACCTGGGGCTCGTCGCGCTCGCCGTCATCCTCGCCGAAGGTGGCCTCACGACCCGCTGGGCGACCGTGCGCGGCTCGATCCCGATGGCAGTCACGCTGTCGACGCTCGGGGTCCTTGTCAGCGTCGCCGTCGTCGCCGGGATCACGATGCTCACCTTCGGCACCAGCCTGCGCCTCGCGATCATCCTCGCCGCCGCGGTCGCCTCCACCGACGCCGCCGCCGTGTTCAGCGTCCTCCGACGCCTCCCCCTGCGCCCCCGCCTGAGGTCGGTCCTGGAGGCCGAGTCGGGGCTCAACGACGCCCCCGCCGTCGTGCTCGTGACCCTCGCCAGCTCGGCGGGCTGGGCCGACACCACCTGGTACCTCGTGCTCGGCACCGTCGCCTACGAGCTCGTCGCCGGTCTGGCCGTCGGCCTCGCGATCGGCTGGGTCGGGCGGTCCACCCTGGGGCGCCTCGCGCTGCCGAGCGCCGGCCTCTACCCCCTCGCGACCGTCGCCCTGGTGCTCATGGCGTTCGGCGCGGCAGGAGCCCTGCACGCCAGCGGCTTCCTCGCGGTGTACGTCGCGGGGCTGGTCGTCGGGAGCACCCGGCTGCCGCACCGCCGTGCTGTCCTGGGCTTCGCCACCTCGCTGGCGCTGCTCGCCGAGCTCGGCCTGTTCGTCCTGCTCGGGCTGCTGGCCAGCCCAGACCGGCTGCTCGACGCGGTGCCGACGGCGCTGGTCGTGGGTGCCACCGCGACGTTCCTCGCCCGACCCCTTGCGGTACTGCTGTCGACCGCCGGCTTCCGGCTCCCCTGGCGTGAGCAGGTGTTCCTGTCTTGGGCAGGTCTGCGCGGCGCGGTCCCCATCGTCATCGCCACGATCCCGGTCACCGCCGGTGTCCCCTCGGGGACGCGGGTGCTCGACGTGGTCTTCGTGCTCGTCGTGCTCTTCACCCTGGTGCAGGCCCCGACGTTGCCTGCCGTCGGCAAGCGCCTCGGCGTCATCGAGGACCTCGAGGCGCGCGACCTCGAGGTCGAGGCGGCGCCCCTCGAGACAGTCGGGGCGGATCTCCTGCAGGTGCAGGTGAAGTCCGGCTCGCACCTGCACGGCCTGTACGTCGACGAGCTGCGCCTGCCCGACGGGGCGGTCCTGTCCCTGGTGGTCCGCGGCGGCGTGGGCACGGTCCCCGACGGCAACTTCCGTCTCGAGCGCGGTGACCAGCTGCTCGTCGTCGCGACGGTCGCCAGCAGGTCCGCGGCGGAGGAGCGGCTGCGCGCGGTCAGCCGCGACGGCAAGCTCGCCCGCTGGTACACCGGCGCCCGATGACCGAGCGGCGCACCTGGGTCGAGCAGGTCATGGGACTGCCCGTCAGCCTGCTGGCGCGCGGACCCGGTGCAGCGGACGCCGACGGGGGCGCCGTCTACAGCTACCTGCGTGAGGTCGACGCGACGTACTCCCTGTGGCGCACCGACTCCGTGCTGGCCCGTCTCGGCCCGGACGCGCCGGAGCTGCGTGAGGTCCGCGACCGGTGCGCGCACTGGCAGGAGGTGACCGAGGGGTTGTTCGACCCGGTGCGGCTGGACGGCGTCTGGGACCCGAGCGGACTGGTGAAGGGCTGGGCTGCCGAGCGCGCCTTCGCGCTGCTGCCCGATGGACCGGACTGGTGCCTCAACGCCGGTGGCGACGTGCTGGTCCGCGGCACCGAGCCCTTCGGCATCGGCGTGGCGGATCCGCAGGATCCTCAAGGGGTTTCGGCGGTCGTGCGGCTGACGAGGGGTGCTGTCGCGACCAGCGGGACGGCTGCTCGGGGGGCGCACCTGTACGACCCGCGCACCCGTGCGTCGGTCGCGGGTGACTGGCTGTCGATCAGTGTCACCGGTCCCTCGCTGGAGAGCGCCGACGTCCTCGCCACCGCGGCGTTCGTGGCCGGCGACGCCTGGCCGGACCTGCTGGCCCGCTTCCCGTCGTACGTCGGGATGGGGATCGACCGAGGCGGCGTCGCACATCCGATGTCAGGCTGGCCGGTGTGACGTCACTGCTGCTGGTCGAGGACGACCGCGAGCTCACCGCGCTGCTCACCCGCGTCCTCACCGACGAGGGATACGACGTGACGCCTGCGCCCGACGGCCACCGCGGTCTCCATCTGGGACTGACGCAGGAGTACGACGTCCTCGTGCTCGACCGAGGGCTGCCCGCTGTGGAGGGGCTCGACCTGGTGGCCCGGCTGCGCGCCAAGGGCGTCACGACACCGATCCTCGTGCTGTCCGCACGGGGGACGCCCGAGGACCGGGTGGCGGGGCTCGACGCCGGTGCCGAGGACTACCTCGCCAAGCCGTTCGACCTCGCTGAGCTGCTCGCCCGACTGCGCGCGCTCGTGCGCCGACACCTCGACACGGCGGAAACCCTTGGCGTACCAGGAGGTCTGCTGCATGCGCAGACCCGCACCGTGCGCCTGGTCGACGGTCGCGAGGTCGCGCTGTCCGAGCGGGAGACCGCCCTTCTGTCCGTGCTCGCGTCCCGACCGGCGCAGGTGTTCTCGCGGCAGGACCTGCTGGCGCGGGTCTTCGACGCGGCCGAGTCGGAGAACGCCGTCGACACCTACGTGAGCTACCTGCGGCGCAAGCTCGGTCGCGACGTGGTGCGCACGGTGCGCGGACTCGGCTACCGCCTGGGCGCGAAGTGACCGGCGACGAGCTGCTCGTCCGGCGGGCTGCCCGGGGCATCGCCGTGCAGACAGCCCTGCTGGTCGGTGCCGTGGTGCTGCTGCTGTCCGTGCTCGTGACCGTGGTGGTCGTGCGCGGTCAGGAGCAGGCGACCGATGACCTGCTGCGCGGGACGATCGCGACCGCGGACGACGTGGGTGACCCGCCGGCGGGGAGCTGGCTGCTGCTGAGCGCCGACGGATCCGTGCGCACCACTCCCGGCTTCCCGGCGGACCTGCTCGCGGACCTGGAACCGTTGCGTGTCAAGGCAAACGCGTCCGTGCAGCTCGTCACCGTGGAGGGCTCCTACCGCGTGGCGACCGCCCGGCGCGCGGCCGAGGTGGTGCAGGTCGTCACCGGCCTCGACCAGCAGCACGCGCAGCGCGACCGGCTGCTGCGCGCCATGGGCGTGGCGGCACTGCTCGGACTCGCCGCCGCCGCGGCCATCGGTGTGCTCCTCGGCCGCCGGGCGGTGCGTCCCCTCGCGCAGGCCCTCGCGCTGCAGCAGGCCTTCGTCGCCGACGCCAGCCACGAGCTGCGCACCCCGCTCACCCTGCTCAGCACCCGCGCCCAGCTGCTCGACCGCGCCGTCCAGAACGGCCAGTCAGGCGCGCAGGTCCAGGCCGACTCGCGCGGCGTCGTCGAGGACGTGCAGCGGCTCGGTGAGGTCGTCGAGGACCTGCTCGTCGCCGCCGATCCCCACTCCCAGCAGGACCGCACGACGGTCGCCCTCGCCGCCTTGGCTGCCACGGTCGTCGACTCGGCGGGGGCGCACGCCGCCTCCGCCGACGTCCGGCTGTCCCTGGACGTGCACGAGGACATCGACGTGGCGGGCTCGACCGCGGCGCTGCGCCGCGCCGTGCTGTCGCTCGTCGACAACGCCGTCGACCACACCCCCGCGGGCGGCCAGGTCACCGTGACCGTACGGCGATCAGGCCGCCACGCGGTCGTCGCGGTCAGCGACACCGGGCCCGGCGTCGATCCGGCCGACGCGCCGCACGTCCTGCGCCGCTTCCACTCCGGGGGTCAGCGCTCCGGGCGCGCGCACTACGGGCTGGGCCTCGCGCTGACCCGTGACGTCGCCGACCGGCACGGCGGCCAGCTGCGTCTGGCGGCGAGTGACCGTGGAGCGACGTTCGAGCTGGTCCTGCCGGCTCTGCGCTGATCGGGAGCCGGTTCCCAGCCAGATCCCAGGAACGCCTGCGCACACTCTTCCCATGAGCGCGACGGCCACTGTCCCCCTGCGGGTGACGCGCGCCTCCCGCCGTACGACCCCGCGGTGGTGGCGGGACCTGGCCGGCGTGCTCACCTGGGCCAGCGCACTCGTCGTCGTGGCCCTGTGGCTGTCCGGCGGCGGCATCACGGCGCTGCAGTCGCACACCTCCGAGCAGCTCACCACCCTCGGTCGCGCAACGGGTCTGGTCGCGGCCGACCTGCTGCTGGTGCAGGTGCTGCTCATGGCTCGAGTGCCGTTCATCGAGCGCAGCTACGGCCAGGACGAGCTCGCCCGACGCCACCGCCTCGTGGGCTTCTGGTCGTTCAACCTGCTGATCGTGCACCTGGTGCTCATCACGATCGGCTACGCGATGGCCGACCGCCTCAACGTGGTGCAGGAGACGTGGCACTTCCTGTCCACCTCCCTCGGCCTGCTCCTGTCGTACGCCGGGACAGCGGCGCTCGTCCTGGTGACCGTCACGTCGATCCGGTGGGCGCGTCGTCGCCTGCGCTACGAGTCCTGGCACCTGCTGCACCTGTACGCCTACGTCGGCGTCGGGCTGTCGGTCCCGCACGAGATCTGGAGCGGCGCCGACTTCCAGAGCAGCCACCTCGCGCAGGTCTACTGGTGGTCGGCGTACGCCGTCTGCGCCGGTGCTGTCGTGGTGTTCCGCCTGGGCATGCCGACGTGGCGCACCCTTCGGCACGGCATCCGCGTCACGGCCGTGCACCGGGAGAACGACGACGTCGTGACGGTGCGGATGGGCGGCCGCGGGCTGCACAAGCTCCCCGCCCGGGCGGGGCAGTTCTTCGTGTTCCGGTTCCTCGACGGTCCGGGGTGGTCGCGCGGGAACCCGTACTCCCTGTCGGCAGCGCCGCGGCACGACCACCTGCAGATCACGGCCAAGGACCTCGGCGACGGCAGCCGTCGGCTGGCGGGCCTGCGCCCCGGCACCCGGGTGCTCATCGAGGGTCCCTACGGCCGCCTCACCGGCGAGCACCGCCGCGGGTCGCAGGTCGTCATGCTCGCCTGCGGGATCGGCATCACACCGATGCGGGCGCTGCTCGAGGACCTCGACTACGCGCCGGGCAAAGCCGTCCTCGTCTACCGCGCCCGGACCGAGCCGGACCTGGTGTTCCGCGACGAGCTGCAGGAGCTCGCCGAGGCGCGGGGCGTGACCATCCACCACCTCGTCGGGCCGCGCATCCCCGGGCGGGAGTCGTGGTTGCCGATGAGTGCCCGTCACCTCACCGATGCCGAAGCGCTGCGCAGGCTCGTCCCTGGGCTGGCCGACAGCGACGTGTTCGTCTGCGGGCCGGACGCGTGGATGGACGCCGCCGTCCGGGCGGCGCGCACCGCCGGGGTGCCGAGCGAGCAGCTGCACGTCGAGCGGTTCAGCTGGTGAGGTTTCCCGTCGTGCTGGCGATGACGTCCGTGAGCGGTGTCGTCGTGGTGGTGGCTGCGCACTCCGGCCAGGTCCCGCACTCGCGACTGCTGCTGGGCACGGGCGCCGCCGTCGGCATCGTGACACCGACCTCCGTGACGCCCGTCGTCCCGCCGTCGGCGACGCGCACCCCGACTGCGACGTCCCCGCTGGTCTCGGCCCAGCCGGTGGTGGTGCCGACGGCTGGTGCGCGGCCACGAGCGACCACGGCCCCTCCCGTTCCCCGACCCGTGACGACGACCCGCGCTCCCGTGGCCGCACCGTCGCCGAAGCCGTCGCCCAAGGCCAGTCCGACGCCCGCGGCGGCGAAGGCGGTGGTCGTCAACGGCGCCCCCGCCGACACGCGGTACGGGCCGGTGCAGGTCCAGATCACCGTGCAGGGCCGGCGGATCACGAAGGCCGACGCGATCGACTACCCGAACGGTGACCGGCGCGACCAGGAGATCAACAGCTACGCGATTCCGCAGCTCGACCAGGAGACGCTGCAGGCGCAGAGCGCGCAGATCGACACGGTGTCCGGCGCGACGTACACCTCGGACGGCTACCGCACCTCCCTGCAGTCGGCCATCGACGCCGCCCACCAGGCCGGGGTGTTCTAGGCGCCTCGTTGGCGTGTCGTTCATGTCCTGGCCACGTGGGCGCCCTCTCCATCGCGCATCGTGACCCGGGTGAAGAACCGGCTGCCTGCCCTGCTCCTGCTGCTCGCGTCCCTCGGCCTCGTGGTGTCCGGGCTCGGGTTCACCCCCTCGCAGGCCGCGACACCCGTGGCGCCGGTGCTCCTGCCGGACGGGCGCCTCGCCGCACCCGCGGGATCGCCGTACGACGCGATGCGGGTGGTGGGAGACGCCTCCTACGACCTCGGCGACTTCCCGCTCGGGCTCGCGTTGAGCCCGGACGGGCGGCTCGCCGTGGCAAGCCTCAACGGCTTCGGGGTCGGTGTCCCTCAGGGCTTCAACTCGACCTGTCAGGCCGACACCCCCGGCGCGGGTGGCGTCTGCCCCGGCGTACCCGCGAACAAGAAGTCGTTGCAGGCCAACCACTCTCCGGACGAGGGGCTCGACGTCGTCGACCTCGCCACCGGAAAGGTCGTGCAGGTCGTCGCGATCCCGACGGATCGCGATCCCAACAAGCCCCGCGCCTGCGGTACGACGATCAACTGCTTCGGCATCGGCGTCGCCTTCTCCCCGGACGGCAAGCACGTCTACGCCACCGGTGCCGGCGGTGACCAGCTGTTCGACTTCGCCGTGACGGGCAGCACCCTGAAGCTCGCGCACACGATCGACGTGCCGAGCATCGTCGCGCAGTTCCCGTCGATCCCCGTGGTGGGCAAGGCGAACGGCAACCCGAAGGGACTCGCGGTCACGCCGGACGGCACGGGCCTGGTCGTCACCAGTGAGTTCGACAGCTCGCTGTCCTACGTCGACCTGACCGGCCCGACCCCGGTCCTGAAGGCGCAGGGGGTGCTGCCCGGTGGGGTCAGCGCGTTCGCGCCGGTCGCCTACCTCTACGCGACGACGATCAGCCCCGACTCCGGGTGGGCCTACGTGACCGCGCAGGGCACCGGCGTCATCTACGCCGTCAACCTCACGGTGTTCAAGAACGTCGGGCTCGCACCGGCCGCGCCTCTGGGCGTGCCCGCCGTACCGTTCGCGTCCGTCGTCCCCGGGCTGGACCACCCGACCGGGCTGGCGATCAGCCCTGACGGTGCGCACCTTGCGGTCGCCGGCACGAACAGCGACAACGTCGTGATCCTGCCGGTGACCAGTGGCGTGCCGCACCTGCCCGCGGTGACCGTGCCGGTTGCTGCCGCCGATCACCAGGGCGCGCTCGGCGTCGCGCCGGACGCGGTCGCGTGGTCGAAGGACGGCTTCCGGCTGTACGTCGCGCTCGCCGGTGACAACGCCGTCGCCGTGGTGGACCCCGTGGCGGGTCGCCAGCTCGGAGCGGTCCCGACCGGGTGGTACCCCACGGCCGTGGCGGTCGGGCCGAAGGACGGCCGGATCTACGCCCTGTCGGCCAAGGGACTGGGCAGCCGTTACGTGCCGGCCCTCGGCTACACCGCACGCCCCGGGACGACGCTGCCGGCCGGCGCGAGCATCCCGAGCGCCGACTACTACGACGGCGACAACATGCCCGGGACGCTGACCCGGTTCGCGGTACCCACGGCGGCGCGGCTCGCGGCGTACACCGCCCAGGCGCGTGAGGACATCCTGCACGCGACGTCGCTGGACCGGCGACCTGCTGACTCACCGATCCCGCCGGCGAACGGTGGCGCCAGCCCGATCACGCACGTCGTCTACGTCGTCCGCGAGAACCGGACCTACGACCAGGTGCTCGGGGACGTGAGCCGCACGCGCAAGGACTCCAACGGCAAGCCGGACTACGCCGTCCTCGCGCCGGCGGTGCCGAACGCGCACGCGCTGACGAACCGGTTCGCCACGTCGGACAGCTTCTACAGCGACGGGGAGGCGAGCGTCCAGGGGCACTGGTGGACCGCGAGCGCCAACTCCTCGCGACTACATGGAGAAGTCGTGGCGGCAGTACTACTCGCCGCGCAACCGGCCGTACGACCCGATCGGGACCGTCGTCAACTCACCGGGCTGCACGATCTTCCAGTCGCTGTCGGCGCACCAGCTCACGCACCCGACGTTCAGCTTCCGCAACTACGGCGAGCTCATCGGGCTCGAGAGCGTCGACACCAACACCGGCAAGCCCCTGGCCAACACCTGCCAGGGCGCCGGGCCGGTCGGTCCGGGGAGCATCCCGAGCGACCCCAACTACCCGAACCAGACCTCCCTGGTGCCGGACGACCGCACCCGCGCGGCGGAGTTCCTGTCCGACAGCGGGCTGAAGGCGGACGGTACGTCGGCCGGCAACGGCAACAGCCTGCGCAACTTCAGCTACCTGATCCTGTCCGAGGACCACACCAGTGGTCTCTCCGGGACCAACACCCCGCGTTCGCAGGTCGCGCAGAACGACCAGGCGCTCGGGCAGATCGTGTCGGGGTTGTCGAAGTCGTCGTACTGGCCGAGCACCGCGGTGTTCGTCGTCGAGGACGACAGCCAGGACGGCTTCGACCACGTCGACGGTCACCGCAACGTGCTGCTCGTCGCGTCGCCGTGGACCAAGCAGGTCAGCGGTGACGGGTGCGTGCCCGGGTACATCGGGCACGCCCACTACGACCAGGCCAGCGTGCTGCGGACGATGGAGCTCATCCTCGGCGTCGCACCGATGTCGACGTACGACGCCTCCGCACCGCCGATGTACGACCTGTTCCAGCCGACGTCGCAGGTGGCTCGGCTGACCAAGGGCTCCCTGGCGCCGTACGAGAACCAGCGAGCGCCGGCGTTCGTGGACGAGACGGTCGCGTCGCTGCCGTCCTCGAACGCCAAGGACTGGCTGGTGAACGCCTCGAAGGGCCTCGACCTCACCGGGATCGACCGGAGCGGGCCGGGCCTCGAGGCCGTGCTGTGGTGGTCACTCACCGACCGGCCCCTGCCCGCCGAGCTCGCGGCGCGGCTCGGTGAGTCGGGCGAGGTCGCGACCGTGCCGGTGGCGGCGTCGAAGGGTGCGCCGGTGCTGTCGACCGTGACCGGCAGGCCCGTCACCGCTGCGACGCGGTGTACGGCGGTGGGCGTCCACCCGGTCGTCGCGGTGCCCCGTCCGTCGGCGGGGGGATCCTTGCCGTCGACCGGTGGTTCGGTGCGGCTTGCGCTCGCCGCGCTGCTCGCGCTGGCCGGTGGGCTGGTGCTCGTCCGGTCCCGCGCGTGAGCGCTCTCCGCCTCGCCGCGCGCTCCGGTATGCTCGTCCGCGTCGTGCTCGTCACGGCACGCACCCGTAGCTCAACGGATAGAGCACTTGACTACGGATCAAGAGGTTAGGGGTTCGAATCCCTTCGGGT
>CAWASC010000020.1:0-109397 GCA_963784705.1 uncultured Actinomycetota bacterium | reverse complement strand
AGGTCCGTAACGCCCCCGCCGTCTTCCGCGCTGCGGCAAGGCTGACGCGCCGGTCCTGCACCGCCGCGTCCAGCGCAGGGAAGGTCCGCAACCGGTTCGCGAGCAGCGCATCAGCAGGGTCACCGTCGGGCCGGTGCTCCCGCACCCACGCCTTCACACTCCGCGCCCCGACCAGGTCGGTCAGCCCGCGGGCGTGCACATCGGCCAGGCGGGTCAGGTCGTGGACCCGCAGCTGCTGCTCGACCTGCAACAGCGCCTGCGCATCGGACAGCGCTTGTGCCGCGTCGACCTGCGACGGCCGCACCGCCACCACCCGCTCCACCGCCCGCAGCAGCGCCGCGACCACCGGGCTCGGTGGCGGCAACGGTCCGGCCTCGACCGGACCCAACCCCGTCACCCCAGGCGCCGACCACTCCGCAGCCGGCTCCAGCCCGCCCGCCTCCGCGGGGTCGACCGGGTCACAGCACGAGCACCCGAAGTGCCGCTGCTCCTCCAGCTCGAGGACCCAGGACGGGATGACCGACGGTGCCGCGCACTCCAGCCCGTCGAGCCACTCCGGGGCGTCAGAGGTCACCAGCTGGGCGTCGTACGCATCCATCCGGCTCACCTCCTTATCCAAAAGCGTATCTGTATTCGATCCCGTAGGCAAGCGTTTCTGCCTGCTGTGCATAAGATTTTCGGCCAGCCATCCATCTGGGTGCACTGGCCGACTGGGGATCTTGCAGTTGTCCCGCGTCAGCTCCCGTTGCCCAGTCGGGCTGGCGGATCGCCACCATGCGGTTCGGACTCGCGGAGGACCGGCTCGAGCACGGTGGTCCCGTCGATCCCGCGAAACGTGCATGCATCGTCCGTCGAAGCGCAGGACTCGGCTCGGTGGCTCACAGGCCAGCCACGAGCGACGGCGACCTCCCGGCCGTCCGGAACTACCAGGCGTAGGCCTCGGGGGCTGGTCCGCCGGGTCCGGGGAAGATCTCGTCGAGCCGCGCGAGGGCGTCGTTGTCCAGCGAGATGTCCAGCGCTGCAAGGGAAGAGGTGAGCTGCTCCGCCGTACGCGGTCCGATGATCGGCGCCGTCACCGCCTTCTGGTGCAGCAGCCAGGCGAGCCCGACCGCGGCGGGGTCCTCGCCACGCGCGTCGCAGAACGACTCCCAGGCCTCGATGGCGGGGCGGTGCTTGTCGAGCATCTCCTGCACGTGCTCGGCCGCGGACCGTCCCTCCTTCTGCTTGCGCAAGATCCCGCCGAGCACGCCCTGGTTCAGTGGCGACCACGGGATGAGCCCGAGACCGTAGGACTCGCACGCCGGGATGACCTCGAGCTCGACGGTGCGCACCATCAGGTTGTAGTAGCTCTGCTCGGACACCAGGCCGACCGAGTGGCGCCGCGCAGCCTGCTCATTGGCCTGTGCGATCCCCCAGCCCGGGAAGTTCGACGAGCCGACGTAGAGGATCTTTCCCTGCTGCTTCAGGACATCGAACGCCTCCCACAGCTCGTCCCACGGCGCGTTCCGGTCGATGTGGTGCATCTGGTAAACGTCGATGTAGTCGGTCTGCATCCGCTTCAGCGACGCCTCGCACTGCTGGCGGATCGCCAGCGCGGACAGGAAGGTCTGGTTCGGCCAGTCACCCATGCCGCCGTACAGCTTGGTGGCGAGCACGGTCCTCTCGCGACGGCCCCCGCCCTGGGCGAACCAGGTGCCGAGGATCTTCTCGGTGATGCCCTCGCCGGTCTGCCATCCGTAGACGTTTGCGGTGTCGAAGAAGTTGATGCCGGCGTCGTGCGCCGCGTCCATGACGGCGTGGCTGTCGGCCTCGCTCGTCTGGGGGCCGAAGTTCATCGTGCCGAGGCAGACGGGGCTCACGCGCAGACCGGTGCGTCCGAGGTGTCGGTAGTCCATGGCCCCTGTCTACTCCGTGGGGGGCGTCCGCCGTGAGCCTGGGTACGACAAGAGCATGACCTCGACCCCTCTGGACCTCGAGCGTGACGCGTGGCGTGCGCTCTCCACCTCCGGTCAGGCGGCCGGTGAGTTCTACGACAAGGTGCTCGCCGCTGACGTCCTCATGCTCCTTCCGGGCGGCACCGTCGTCGATGACCGCGCTGCTGTCGTGTCCTCGATGCAGGGCGACCCGTGGGAGTCCTACGCGTTGCACGATGAGCGGGTCCTCGACCTCACCGGCGACACCGCCCTGGTGACCTACCGGGGTTCGGCGACCCGCAAGGGCATGACCTACGAGGCGTTGTTCAGCAGCACCTACGTCCGCGAGGACGGCGAGTGGCACCTGTCGGTGCACCAGCAGACACCGGTCAGCTGACGGAGCGAACCCAGGCCTGAGGATCCGCGCAGACCTCTCGCATCCGGTCGACCTGCCGAGCGCGCGACGCCGGCAGGTCGCCGGTGCCGCTCCAGGCAAGGGCCGGCGTCAGCTGCGTGTAGCGGATCCCCAACCAGTAGGCCGGCTCGTGGACGACCGCACGACCGGTCTGAGCCGTCTGCTCCGAGCTGGCGGTCGTCACGGCATCGAGAGCGGACATCGCCTCGGGCGGGGTGACCGGGGCGGACGTCACCGGCGCCCCGGACGGCGAGCAGCCGGCGAGCAGCGCCCCCGCGATCAGCACAACACGGACGGGAGATCGCATGGCAGGGAGAGGAAGGAGGAGTGCCGTCCGTGGTCTCACCGGGTGGCCTCCCGCAGCCATCGAGAGCCAGGCCCTTCCGTGGCCGCCGCATCGTCGGTGTTGTAGAGGGCGCACTTGTTCAAGGACAAGCAGCCGCAGCCCAGGCAGCTGTCCAACGTGTCCTGCAGCGCTCGAAGCTCGGCGATCTGCACCCCGACCTGGTCGTGCCAGCGGCGGCCGAGCCGGGCCCACTCGCGCTGGTTCGGCACGCGATCTTCGGGCAGCGTCGCCAGGTCGCTGGCGATCTGATCCAGGGAGAGTCCCACCCGCCGGCCGGCAGCGATGAACGCCAGCCGCCTGAGCACCGCCCGTGGGTAGCGGCGCTGGTTGCCTGCCGTCCGCCTCGAGGTGAGCAGTCCGCGTTCCTCGTAGTAGCGGACGGCTGCGACGGACACCCCGGCCCGCGAGGAGACCTCGCCGATCGTCAGCACCTTGACCTCCAGTGCACTTGAGGTTGTTGAGTACCCAGCATGACAGACGACTCCCTGGATGAGGCACTCTCCCGCCTGCACGCGACAGGCCCCGAGTTCGAGGGCTACCTGTCCAACCATGGGCCCATGGCGGCTGACGCCTTGATCCGCATGGGCCGATCGGACGCGGTCGAGGAGTGGGTCACCAGCTACCTGCCGCGGCTGATGGAGGCGCCCGCCACGTGTTGGACGATGACCGAGAACGAGGCGGCGCAGCAACTCGGTAGAGCCGAGCGCGTCGGCGACTGGGTAGGGCTGTTCGACCGGCTGCTGGCCGAGGAGCCATGGAGCGACGTCCTCGCGCGTTGGTGGACACGGCTGCTGCCCAGCGCGGTCACAGCCGCCGCGCACCCACTCATCCGGACCGGGCACGTCGTGCGCGCGCTACGTGAACAGGTGACAGATCCGCGTCTGGCCGAGCTCGCGCGGGCCCTGGCGTACTGGGCCGCGCGCTGGCGCCCGCTGCCCGCGGGGCCCGGTCGAGCACAGCCGCTGCTGCACCTGCCCGTCGTGAACGCCGACGGCACGTTCGCCGAGCGGTTGGACCAGCTCGCACCGCCGCCGCGTGACGACGTCGACCTCGACGGTCTCGTCGACGAGGCCGTCAGTGGTTACCTGACCTGGGGCGCGGACTCGCCCGTGATGCTCGTCCACGCCGCCACGGCACCCCGAGCAGCCGCTCTGGTCCTCCCCTCTCTGCCCGTCGAGCTCTGGGCCCCCACGCGCGCGATGGCCTGGTCGGTCACGGCGGCCGTCGTGACGGCGTACCGCACCGGCGCCACAGCGCCACGGCCGTCGTCGGGACGAGAGGTGGCCGACCGTGCGGCTGCGACGGGGGACGAGCACGCGATCAAGTTCACCGAGGTCGCGCTTGAGTCAGCCGCCCGTGGATCCGAGGTCGCGCTGCTCGCCGCCGGCCTCGCCTGTGACCTCCTGGCGTGACGGCCGGGCCCTCCGCGCGAGGCGTCCGACCGATCCGGGGCGCACGGCGGACATCAGGCACAGCGCCGTGAGCAGGACGAACGGTACGGCGAGCGCGACGAGCAGCACCTGTGCCACCGTGGTCAGCCCACCGAGGTGGGTGAACAGCGGCACGAGGAACAGCAGGAAGAACACCGCCAGGGACGCGTTGACGACCCGCGGCACCCACGCCTGCGGCAGCGGCTCCGGCGGAGAGCTCAGGACAGCTCGCCGACCACGAAGTCGATGCACGCGGTGAGCGCCTCGACGTCCGCCGGGTCGACGGCCGGGAACATCGCGACGCGCAGCTGGTTGCGGCCGAGCTTGCGGTACGGCTCCACGTCCACGACGCCGTGCGCGCGCAGCACCTTTGCCACCTCGGCGGCGTCGACGCCGTCGAAGTCGATCGTCCCGACGACCTGCGAGCGCAGCCGCTCGTCGGTGACGAACGGCGTCGCGAAGGGCGCCTTGTCCGCCCAGGTGTAGAGCCGCTGCGAGGAGTCGGCCGTCCGCGACGACGCACCAGTCGAGGCCACCCTGGCCGTTCATCCACTCCAGCTGGTCGGCGAGCATGAGCAGCGTCGCGACGGCGGGGGTGTTGTAGGTCTGGTCCAGGCGACTGTTGTCGATCGCGGTCTGCAGGTCGAGGAACGGCGGGACCCAGCGGTCGCGCAGCTGCCCCACCCGCTCGATCGCGGCGGGCGACATGACCGCCAGCCAGAGCCCGCCGTCGGAGGCGAAGCTCTTCTGCGGCGCGAAGTAGTAGACGTCGGTCTCGGCGATGTCGACGGGCAGGCCGCCGGCGCCGGAGGTGGCGTCGACGACGTGCAGGCCCGCACCCTCGGGGCGGCGGACGGGGCGCGCGACGCCGGTCGAGGTCTCGTTGTGCGGGGTGGCGTAGAGGTCGAACGCGGCGTCCGGCGCGAAGTCCGGGGCCGACCCCGGGTCGGCGCGCAGCATCGGACGGCTCGCCGGTGAACGGCGCCGCGGCGACCCCTTCGGCGAACTTGCCGCCGAACTCGCCGAACACGAGGAACTGCGCGCGGTCCTGCACCAGGCAGAACGTCGCGATGTCCCAGAAGCAGGTCGACCCGCCGTTGCCGAGCACGACCTCGTAGCCCTCGGGCAGCGAGAACAGGTCGCGAGACGCCGGAGCGCACCCGCGCGACGACGTCCTTCACCGGCTTCTGCCGGTGCGACGTGCCCATGACCTTGGCAGCTGCCTGCAGCGCGTCGAGCTGGGCGGGGCGGACCTTGGACGGGCCGGAGCCGAAGCGCCCGTCGACGGGCAGCAGGCCCGCGGGGATCGTGACGGCCATCAGACCTGGTTCCCTGCGGGCAGAGCGCCGGACTCGACGTCCGCGACCGGGCGCGGCCCGGGACCGACGTACTTCGCCGAGGGACGGATCAGCTTGTTGAGCTTCTTCTGCTCGACGATGTGCGCGCTCCAGCCCGCGGTGCGGGCGCAGGTGAACATCGAGGTGAACATGTGCGCCGGCACCTCGGCGAAGTCCAGGACGACGGCCGACCAGAACTCGACGTTCGTGCGGAGCGCGCGGTCGGGGTAGCGCGCGGTCAGCTCCTCGATCGCGGCCTTCTCCAGCGCGTCGGCCACCTCGTACCGGCGCGAGCCCAGCTCTGCCGCCGTACGACGGAGCACGCGGGCGCGGGGGTCCTCGGCGCGGTAGACGCGGTGGCCGAAGCCCATGAGCCGCTCGCCACGGTCGAGCAGGCCCTTGACGTACTTCGCCGGGTCGCCCGCCCGCTCGACCTCGTCGAGCATGGTCAGCACGCGCGACGGCGCACCGCCGTGCAGGGGACCCGACAGCGCGCCGATGGCGCCGGAGATCGACGCCGCCGCGTCCGCGCCCGTCGAGGCGATGACGCGGGCCGTGAACGTCGAGGCGTTCATGCCGTGCTCCGCCGCGGAGACGAAGTAGGCGTCCACGGCCTTGGTGTGGGCCGGGTCCGGGTCGCCCTTCCAGCGGATCATGAAGCGCTCGACGATGGAGGAGGCCTTGTCGACCTCGCTCTGCGGGATCATCGGCTTGCCCAGCCCACGGGCGGACTGCGCGACGAACGACAGCGTCATGACGGAGATGCGCGCCAGGTCGTCGCGGATCTGCGTCGACGTCGATGTCGAGCATCTGCTGCAGGCCCCAGGCCGGCGCGAGCATCGCGATGGCGCTCTGCACGTCGACGCGGATGTCGCCGGAGTGCACCGGCAGCGGGAACGGCTCGGCCGGCGGCAGGCCGGGGTTGAACTTCCCGTCGACCAGCAGCCCCCAGACGTTGCCGAAGCTCACGTTGCCGACGAGGTCCTCGATGTCCACGCCGCGGTAGCGCAGCGCGGAGCCCTCCTTGTCGGGCTCGGCGATCTCGGACTCGAAGGCGACAACGCCCTCCAGGCCGGGCTTGAAGGCGGTCTCGTCGGCCATGGGGTCCGCTCCGTCACGTCGTGGATGGGTCTCGTCCGCCATTCTGCCGTGCCGCCTGTCCGCCACTGCGAGAGGCTGCCCCTCGTGACCCCCGACCCGCGACCCGACCTCGCCGCCCTGCGCCGGGAGTACGCCGACACCGGTCTCACCGAGCGCGACCTCGCGCCGACCTGGCACGAGCAGTTCGGCCGGTGGCTCGACCAGGCGCTGGTCCTCACCGAGCCCAACGCGATGGTCCTGGGGACGGTCGCCGACGGTGTGCCGAGTGCCAGAACCGTGCTGCTCAAGGACGTCAGCTCCGAGGGGTTCGTCTTCTTCACCAACCACACCTCGCGCAAGGGTCGTGAGCTCGCGACCCACCCGCGTGCCTCGCTCGTGTTCCCGTGGATCGACCTGCAGCGGCAGGTGACCGTCACCGGTGACGTCGAGCCGGTCAGTGACGAGCAGACCGCCGCCTACTTCCGCAGCCGGCCACGGGCCTCGCAGCTCGGCGCGTGGGCGTCGTTCCAGTCGCGGGTGGTCGACCGGGCGGCTCTCGACGCGAGGTTCGACGAGCTCGCCCTGCGGTGGGCCGGGCAGGACGTCCCTGTCCCGGACTTCTGGGGTGGGCTGCGGGTCGTCCCGGACGCCGTCGAGTTCTGGCAGGGCCGGCCGTCCCGCCTGCACGACCGGCTGCGGTACCGCCGTGAGAGCGGCTCCTGGGTGGTGGAGAGACTCTCCCCGTGACGGAGCCGATGCCGGAGACCGTGCCGGAGACGGTGCGCCGCCGGGTCACCCTCGACCTGTCTCCGGTCCGTGAGTCCCGCGCCTTCCGCAACCTGCTCATCGGCGATGCCGTGAGCGTCGTCGGGACCCAGGTGACCGCGGTCGCCGTACCCCTGCAGGTCTACGCCCAGACGCGGTCTGCCGCTGCGGTCGGTCTCGTCGGCGTCGTCGGCCTGATCCCCCTCATCGTCCTCGGCCTGTACGGCGGAGCGGTGGCTGACGCGGTGGACCGGCGACGTCTGGTGCTGGCCACGACGACGGTCCAGGCGGTGCTGTCTGCGGTGCTGCTGGCGCAAGCGCTCGCGGGCCTCGAGCAGACCTGGCTGCTCTACCTGGTGGTCGCCGTGCAGTCGGGGCTGTTCGCGCTGGACTCGCCGGCGCGGCAGGCCTTCGTGCCGCGCCTGCTCCCCGCGCACCTGCTGCCGCCCGCCAACGCCCTGCGCCAGGTGGAGTTCAACCTCGGCATGACCGGCGGGCCGTTGCTCGCCGGTGGCCTCATCGCGCTGTCCGGCTACCCGGCGGCGTACGGCCTCGATGCCGTCTCCTTCACCGCCTCGCTGTGGGCGGTGGCGTCCCTTCCGTCGATGGCGCCGGAGGGCGGGGGGACCAAAGCCGGGCTGGCGAGCGTCCTGGAGGGGCTGCGCTTCCTGCGCACCCGGCAGGTGCTGCTGCTGACCTTCGTCGTCGACATCATCGCGATGGTGTTCGGCATGCCCCGCGCGCTGTTCGCTCCGCTCGCCGACCAGGTCTACTCGGCGAGCGGTGACGGGGCGGCGGCGGCTGGCGCGCTCTACGCCGCCATCCCCGCTGGGGCCCTGGTGGGGGCGCTGCTCGGGGGCTGGTTCGGACGCATCCACCGCCAGGGGATCGCCGTCGTCGCGGCGATCGTGGCGTGGGGGGCGTGCGTGATCGGGTTCGGGGTGTCGGGCTCGCTGTGGGTCGCGCTGCTGTTCCTCGCCGGCGCCGGCGCTGCAGACATGGTCAGTGCCGTCTTCCGCACGGCGATCCTGCAGACCGCGGCGCCCGATGGGATGCGCGGGCGGCTGGGGGGAGTGTTCATCGTCGTCGTGGCGGGCGGCCCGCGCCTCGGTGACGGTCGCTCTGGCGCCTTTGCCACGTGGTTCGGTCTGCAGGAGGCGGTGGTGATCGGCGGGGTCCTCGTGATCGCGCTGACCCTGGCCGTCGTGGCTGTGGCTCCCCGGTTCCTCGCCTACGACAGCCGCGAGTGACAGCCGCGAGCAAGAGCCGCGAGCAACAGCTGACAGCCGCACTGCGGGCAAGGTGGATGAACGCCCCGCAGAGCAGGTGCGTACGCATACCCGACCGCGCGCCCTCGACGACGGGGGCCATGACCGATCGGGAGCCCGCATGAGCACGTACACCCCAGAGAACGACCAGGCTGACCTGCCGGAGGAGGCTGACGTCAGCCGCCGTCGTCTGTTCACCCTCGGCGCCGTCGGTGCCGGCATCGCCACCGCCGGGGTCCTCGGTGCTCGTCCGGCCTCGGCCGCAGACGGTGACAACGTGGTGATCGGCACGGCGAACACCGGCTCCACCTCGACCAGCCTCACCGCGCCGTCTGCTGCCGCGACCCTGCTCGCGGCGAACACCGCGACCGGTGTCGCTCTCGCTGGCCCCGCGAACGCCCTCAAGGGCCAGGTGCTCGACGCCGCCAACGGCAGCCACGCGATCCTCGGCACGACCGCTGGCGCCGGGCACGCCGTCGCGGGTGTCATCGGCACGGCGCCCGACGCGGTCCCGGCCACCACCGTCGCCGCGACCTGGGGCCGTCACTACGGCACCGCCGCCGCCGTCGAGGGCGAGAACCTCGCTGCCAACGTCGCCGTCGCCGGTCCGGCCAACGGCGTCAAGGGCCGCATCCTCAACGCCACCAACGGCAGCCACGCCGTCCTCGGCACCACCGTCGGTGGCGGCCACGCCGTCGCCGGCGTCATCGGCACGTCCACCTCCGACGTCCCGTCGCCGACCGTGGCCGCGACCTGGGGTCGTCACTACGGGTTGGCCGCTGCGGTCGAGGGTGAGAGCCGCGCGGCCAACGTGCCGATCGCGGGCGTCGCCAACGCCGTCAAGGGCATCATCACCGACGCCACCAACGGCAGTCACTCCGTGCTCGGCGTCACCGCCGGTGGGGGTCACTCGGTCGCCGGTGACACCCCGGCCGGCACCAACACGGTCGCCGCGACGTGGGGTCGCCACGGCGGCTCCGGCGCCGGCATCGGTGGCATCTCCGCCGGCGGGTACGGCGGCGAGTTCGTCGG
Organism: uncultured Actinomycetota bacterium; assembly: GCA_963784705.1. Taxonomy (GTDB): domain Bacteria; phylum Actinomycetota; class Actinomycetes; order Mycobacteriales; family SCTD01; genus RYN-111. The sequence continues at coordinate 99,811 of CAWASC010000020.1, read as the reverse complement.
CGGTCGCGCGTCGGTCCGGCTCATCCCGTCCGCCGGTGCTGCCGCTGGGGCGCCGACCGCCGGCGACTCCAAGCGCGGTGAGCTGTACGTCGACGGCAGTGGGGCGCTGTTCTACAACACCTCAGACGGTGCGAACTTCACCCGCCTGGACAACCAGACCACGCTGCTCGACGACGCGCAGCGCGCGGTCGACACCCGCGCGGGCAAGGCGCCGGCGAACAACAAGGGCAAGCTCGGGGCCGGCGAGACCCGGACGATCGACCTCACCACGGCGACCAGCTTCCCGGCCGGTGCCAAGGGCGCGATCATCAACCTCACGGTCGTCGACACCGCGACCGAGGGCTACCTGACGGTGTACAACGGCGACTCGGGCAGCCGCCCGAACGCGTCGTCGATCAACTGGACCACACCCGGTTCGATCCTGGCGAACGGGCTCACCGTCCGCGTCGGGGCTGCGGGGACCGTCAAGGTCTTCGCGTCCCGCGACACGCACGTGATCATCGACGTCATCGGCTTCCTGGCCTGACGTCTCGCCCTGTCCCGGGCGCGGCCCCGACATGCTGCTGCTCCCGGGACATGGCATGATCATCTTCTCGCGAGGTCTGGTCCCCTTGGCCTCGTGAGCTGGTCCTCGGACCTCGCACGCGCGCTGCCCCGCTGGCCCCCCCGGCGGGGCAGCGCCCTGTGCGGGGTAGAGCTGCGGGCGGGGTCAGGGGTGCGGGTCAGGGGTGCGGGGTCAGGGGGCGGGTCAGGGGTGCGGGTCAGGGGGAGGGGTCTGCACCGTGATCCACGTCGCCTCGGCGATCGCGAGGACCTGCCCGGCGCCGTCGTACAGGGCGGTCCCGGTGCGCACCTTGCGGCCCTCGCTGCCCAGCAACCAGCCCTGGACGACGTGCGCCTCGCCGACGACCGGCTCCCTGTCGATGCGGCAGGTCATGCGGCCCAGGACCATCGGCCGACCGGGTAGGTCGGCCGACCAGCCGCCCGGGCAGTCCAGCGCGGCCCAGGTGAGGACGGGGCTCCCGGTGTCCGGGGTCCAGGGGGTGGCGACGAGGCCGTCGCCGACGGCGCCTGGCGCCAGGTGCATCCCGGTCGGGTGGTCAGGACCGCAGACGAAGCAGCTGGGGAAGGGGTGGCCGGCGACCCCGGCGAACCGGTGGGCTGCCTCCTGCGCAGCGATCAGTCCCACCGGCGCGGGGGCGACCAGGTCGACCTGGCCCGGCGCGGCCTGCGCGACGAGCGTCGCCCCGTCGAGGAGCTGATCGCCCTCGATCGACAGGTCCGTGTCGAGCGGCGGGGGGACCCGCAAGGTCACCTGGACCACGTCGGCGTCGACGTGCGCCGCGAGCAGGCCGCAGGTGATGCCGCCGTTGGCAGACCCGGGCGGACCGTTGAACCGACCGTCGATCCGCACGATCGCCGAGGTCGCACCGCCCGCGTCCTCGCCCCTGTCCACGGCGCAGACGCTACGGCCTTGACCGCCTCCGTCGGCGTCACCACGCGCGCCCGCCCACCCGTGTCGCGCCTGCAGCCGCGGGTTGCGGAGGGGTGAGAGGGTCGTCACCTTCACCCGGGGGACCACGCCGGACACCGGGCGACCACAGATCGGCCCTACGGTGGGTGGGGTGACCCGCCGTACCCGCTTCGCGCCCCTCGTCCCGTTGTTCCTCGTGACCCTGGTCGCCGCGCTCCTGCCGCTGCTGCTGCCGAGCCAGCCCGCCGAGGCCGCCGTCGCGACCGTCACCGGGCAGTCGACGTTCGTCCCGCTGTCACCGTCGCGCGTGCTCGACACCCGCACCGACCTCGGTGGTCACCAGGGCGTCATGGGCAGCGGGGAGACGTTCGACCTGACGCTCAGCATCCCGGCAGAGGCCACCGCGGTGGTGCTCAACGTGACCGCCACGCAGGCGAGCACGGAGACGGTCATCCGCGTCTACCCGACCCCGGCGTCGGGCGCAGCCGTCCCGACCGTGAGCAACCTCAACGTCGTGGCGGGCGTGACCGTGGCCGACCAGGTCACCAGCCGGATCGGGGCGGGGCGGGCGGTGCGGCTGCGCAACGACAGCGGGACGACGCACCTGGTGGTCGACCTGGCGGGCTACTACGTCGCCGGCGGCAGCGGCTCGGGCTTCGTGGGCACCGCTCCGAAGCGACTGCTGGACACCCGCCTCACCAGCACCCCCCTGGGGGCCGGCCAGCCCCGTACCGTCGACCTGTCCGTGCTGAGCGACGGGTCGCCCTCAGGGGTCCCCGCCGACGCGACGGCGGTGGTGTTCAACTACACCGCCGTGCAGCCGACCGGCAACACCGTGCTGCGGGCCTACCCGGGGTCGGCTGTCCCCACGGTCAGCAACCTCAACCCGCCGCGCGGGTCGGTCGTCGCCAACCTCACGACCGTGGCCGTGGACACCTCGAACGGCAGGCCCGAGGTGACGCTGCTCAACGGGTCGGGTCGCGTCGACGTCGTGCTCGACCTCGCTGGCTGGTACGTCCCGGACCGCGGTGACGTCTTCCACCCGGTCGACCCCTACCGCGTCCTGGACACCCGCAGCACCGACACGCCGGTCCCCCGCGGCACGCCCCGCAACCTGCAGCTCGCCGGCGTCGCCCGCCTCCCGTTCCTCGCCTCGAGCGTCGTCATGACCGTGACCGCGGTGAAGCCGTCCACGAACACCTACGTCGCGGCGTACCCCGCCGTGCACGGGGACAGCACGCCGCCCCGCATCAGCAACCTGAACCTCCTGCGCGGTCAGGTCGTCCCCAACGCCGCCGTCGTCGCGACGGGCGACGAGGGGTTCATCCGGCTGTCCAACTACGCCGGGACGTCGGACCTGGTGGTCGACGTCGGGGGCTGGTTCGGGCCGGCCGCCGAGGGCTACGACATCAGCTGGCCGCAGTGCACGCCGAGCCGCACCAGCGACACCAGCCGGCACCCGGACACCGGCGGCTTCGCCGTCATCGGCCTGACCAACGGCAAGCCCTACACGACGAACGCCTGCCTGGCCGACGAGTTCGCCTGGGCCAAGACCCTGCCCGGCGGAGGTGCCGGCTACATCATCCTCAACGCCCCCGGGGCCGGTGACCCGAACTGGGGCACGAACCGCTCCCCGCAGGCGTGTGACGGGACGACGAGCGTCGGCTGCGCCTACGACTACGGCTGGTGGGCGGTGGACTTCGCGCTGCCGACCCTGCCCGCGACGAAGGAGGGCGGACGACCTCAGGTGTGGCTGGACGTCGAGGGGCCCTACTCCTCAGGTCCGGTCTGGCAGGACATCCGGACGGCGGCGGGACAGGCCGTGAACGCCGCGGTCGTGCGCGGCGCGTACGACCGCCTGCGGGCCGCCGGTCTCCGGACCGGGTTCTACTCCCGGCGCATGACCACGAACGCCAGCGGTACGCGGACGGACGACTGGTACCGCCTCACCGGCAACCTCGCCCTGCGCAACGTCCAGCAGTGGGTGTTCCCGCGTCCGACCAACGCCGACGAGGCCAACAACCCGCCCAGCGACAGCGACAAGGCGACCCTGGCCGACCGCAACTGCACCGATGCCCTGTCGTTCACCGGTGGGTTCATCGTCCTGTCGCAGTACCAGAACCAGGTCAACGGCACGACGTACGACGTCAACCATGCCTGCTGATCGGCCCACTGATCGGCCCACTGATCGGACGGATCGGCCCACTGATCGGACGGTCGTTCCACGGCTGCTCGGCGCGGCCACCCTCGTCTACAGCCTCGCGGCGATCGCCCGCCCGCGGGTCATCGCTGGTCCCGTCGAGCTGCTCGAGCCGGACAGGAGCGTCCACCCGCACGTCGCCGCACCGGTCCGTGCCGTGTCGGGCCGGGACGTCATGACCGCCGTGGCGATGCTCACCGCACCCGCGGGGGCGCCGCTGCGGCTGGCCACCACGCTGCGGGCGCTCTCCGACTACACCGATGCGCTCGCCTTCGGGCTCGCCGCGCCCGCCGGCCGGGTCCGGCGCAAAGTGGTCCTCGTCACCGCGGGCTGGGGTACGGTCAACCTGCTGAGCCGCCGCCTTTGCGGGTGACGGCCCTGGATGATCGCGCTCGGGTGATCGCGCTCGGGTGACCGCGTGCCGGGTCCCGCCGGAAATAGTCCGGTATGACCATGGGCGGCGGGACGTCACGCTGCGTAGCATCATGGTCACAGCTTCTTCCTCTGTCCCCAAGGACCGACCATGACCGACGTCGCCCTCCGCGCCACCTGGTCCGGCTACTGCGCCGGCTGCCACACCGACGCCCGCCCCCTGCTGCTCCTGCAGCACGGCGCGCGCGGGCTGCGTGCCTGGCTCGCCGGGGTGGGTCCGGACGACCGGAGCCTGAGCTACTGCTGCGGCGTCTGCGGTCGGGTGGAGTTCGTGCCCGCCTCGGAGGCGGAGGACCGCGCGTACGACCTCACGCTGCCCCGCTGGCCCGATTGGCTGAACGAGGCCGACCCGCTGACCCTCCCGCGCCGCGGCTCGCAGGAGGAACTCGCCTCCTGGGACGGGTACGACTCCGGCGACGACGAGGAGTGGGACGGCGTCGAGCAGGACGAGCCCGTCTTCGCCGTGTCCGCGACCGACCTCGCCCTGGGTGACACGCGGCCGGTGCTCGTGCTCGCCGCGTCACGCGCCGCGGTTCCTGCCCAGCGGGGTGCTGTCGAGCAGCGCGACGCGCAGGTGCCTCTGCAACCGCTGGCCGGTCACGAAGGCGTGCACATCGAGGTCATGCCAGTGGGCCGCGTGTCCATCACCGACGGCCCCCTGCACCACCGCGCCGCCTGACCCGGCTCAGTCACCTGGCTCAGTCACCTGGCTCAGTCAATGGCTCAGTCACCCGGCCCGATCAGCGGGCCAGCACCTCGAGGGCCGTGTCGGCGTGGCTGCTCATCTTCGTCTCGCTGAGGATGACCTCCTTGACCAGACCGTCCGTGCCGATGACGAACGTCGCCCTCTTCACCGGTGACAGCCGGCCCATCAGCGCGCCGCGCTTCACGCCGTACAGGTCCGCGACCGTGCCACCGACGTCCGCGAGCAGCGGGTAGCCGAAGGAGTGCTTGCTGCTGAACGACTGCTGCTTGGCGACGTCGTCCACGCTGATGCCCAGGCGCTGGGCGCCGAGCGCGGCGAACTCGCCGGCCAGGTCGCGGAAGTGGCAGGCCTCGGCGGTGCAGCCCGGGGTGTTGGCCGCCGGGTAGAAGAACAGGACCACGGGCCCGTCCGCGAGCATCGTCGACAGCGTGCGGGGCGTCCCGCTGTCGTCGGTCAGGGTGAAGTCGGGGGCGCTGTCTCCGGCTTTGAGGGTCACAGGGAGCCTTGCCTCTCGTCGATCTCGATGCCGACCTCGGGGGTCGGTGCACCGCCAGCGCGGTGGGCGGGTTGCCACCACGCGCCCGGCTCGGCCTGCTCCGGGTAGTCGTCCTGCGCCTGGGCGAGAAGAGTCTCCATGGCCATGCGCAGCTGGTCGGTCACCACCTGCGGGTCGGCGTACGGCGCGACCTCGATGGGCTCGCCGAAGCTGATGATCACCGGGCGGTGCCGGCGCTCGCGCCAGGTGCTCCGGTGGGTGCGGGTCAGCACCCGGTGGCTGCCCCAGATCACGCACGGCACGAGCGGGACGCCCGACTGCGCCGCCATCCGCGCGGCGCCGTTCTTGAACGGCAGCAGGGTGAAGCTGCGGGACACGCGCGTCTCGGGGAACACCCCGACCAGCTCACCGGCCCGGAGCGCCTCGACGGCATGCCGGTAGGCGCTGGCCCCCTTGCTGCGGTCGACGGGGATGTGATGCATCGCGCGCATCAGGGGACCCCCCACCGGGTGGCGGAACGACGCCGCGGTCGCCATGAAGCGGGTGTAGCGGCGGTGCCGACCGAACACCGCCCACTCGGCGAGCACGAAGTCCAGGTAGCTGAAGTGGCTGATGGCCAGGACGGCGCCCCCGCTCGCCGGGACGTGCTCGGCGCCGCGTACCTCGCGGCGGACGTCGAGCAGGCGCAGCAGCAGCGTGCCGCAGGCGACGATGACCCGGTAGACCAGGTCGCGGGTGCGCCCTCCCACTACCGGCTCTTCTGGAAGACGAACTGGTAGACGTCGAGGTAGCCGCTGGCGAAGCCGGCCTCGGAGTAGGCCAGGTAGAGCGACCACATGCGGCGGAACGTCTCGTCGAACCCGAGCGCGGACACCTCGTCGGCCCGGCCCTCGAACCGCTCGCGCCACAGGCGCAGCGTCTCGGCGTAGTGCTGACCGAACGAGAAGCGGTCGGTGATGCGCAGCGACGTGCTGGCGAACACCTCCTGCTCGATCGCGGTCACCGACGGGATCAGCCCGCCCGGGAAGATGTACTTGTGGATCCAGGTGAAGGTGTCGCGGGAGGCCACCATGCGGTCGTGCGGCATGGTGATCGCCTGCAGCCCGACCCGCCCACCCGGGTTGAGGTGCCGCTCGAGGGTGGCGAAGTACTCCGGCCAGTACGTGTAGCCGACCGCCTCGATCATCTCGACGGACACGACGGCGTCGTAGGTGCCCTCGACGTCGCGGTAGTCGCAGAGGTCGATCGTCACGAGGTGCTCGAGCCCGGCGACGCGGACCCGCTCGAGCGCCAGCTCGCGCTGCTCGACCGACAGGGTGATCGAGTGCACGTGGGCACCGCGTCCCGCGGCGCGCAGTGCGAGCTCGCCCCAGCCGGTGCCGATCTCCAGGACCGTCGACCCCTCGGTGACACCGGTGGCGTCGAGCAGTCGGTCGACCTTGCGGCGCGAGGCGTCGGCCAGGTCGCCGAAGCTCGCCGTCGGGCGGAGTCGCTCCGAGCCCTCGAACAGCGCGCTGGAGTAGGTCATCGTCTCGTCGAGGAACAGCGTGAACAGGTCGTTGCTCAGGTCGTAGTGCCGCTCGATGTTGCGCTTCTGGTTGGCCTTGCTCTGGCTGTCCGAGCTCGGGTGGCGCAGCAGCGCGACGTCACGCAGTCGCTGCAGTGACGGCGGGATGAGGTCTCCGACGCGGGCGGCGAACACCTCGAGGACACCGGCGAGGTCGTCGGTCTCCCAGTCGCCGGCCATGTACGCCTCGCCGAAGCCGACCAGGCCCGAGGCGCCGATGCGCAGGTAGAAGGCCTCAGGTCGGCGCAGCCGCATCACCGGTCCGGCGAGGGCGCCCGCGCCGAGAGCGCGACCGTCGGGCAGGAGCACGTGCAGGGGCAGCCCCCGCACGACGCGCTCGAACAGGGTCTTGGCGATGCGACCGCGTGCCTTGCTCGTGGGGAGCGTGACGATGTCGGGCCACAGCCCTGCGTCGGTGCCGAGGGGCGTGGGGGTGGTGCGGCGGGCGTCCTGGACGCTCATCGGGTCTCCTGCGGGTCAGTGGGAGCGGGTCGGGTGGGGTGAACGTCGGGTCGGGGTACGACGGGAAGGCGCTTGAGCCACAGGCGGATGCCGTGCAGCCGGATGCGGGCCGCGACGACGAGGGTCGACAGCGGGTAGCGCAGTGAGGTGCGCAGGACGGAGCCCGTGGTCGCCGGCACGCGCGTGCCGCGAACGGTGGCGACGAACGGCTTCGCGCCGTCCCGGACGTAGGTGAGGTCGACCCGCAGGTCGTCACCGGGGAGGGGCAGTCGCATCTGGTAGCGACCCTCGACGGCGTGGAACGGCGAGACGTAGAAGACCTTCTCGGTCGTGACCCGCCCGGACTCGTCGGGGCGCAGCACGTAGGCGTGCCGCCCGCCGTAGGTGTTGTGGACCTCGGCGACGACGGCGACCACGTCGCCCGCGCTGTCGAGGCACCAGTGCACCGACAGCGGGTTGAAGACGTGACCGAGCACGCGGGCGTTGCTGAGCATGAGCACCCGGTCGGCGTTGATGCCCTCGGCGGCCAGGAGGGCGTCGATCCCGGCGCGGATCGACGGGCCGTCGCCGACGTGGTCCTCGGGGCGGAAGCGCGCCAGGGCACCGAGACCTTGGGGCAGGGTCGGCAGGGCGTCCAGGTCGACCAGCCACCAGTAGCTGCGGTAGGTGAAAGCGTGTCGGAACGGCGATTGGCGCACGTGCGAGATCGTCGTCTCGTACAACGACGGTACGGCGGTCCGCACGGCCCGCACGGCGGGCGACGTCGCTGCGGTGCTGGTCACCAGGCGGCGCCCAACGACCGCGCGGCCTCCATGCCGGAGCGTGCGCCGTCCTCGTGGAAGCCCCACCCGTGGTAGGCGCCGGCGAACGCGACGACTCCGTCGTTGAGCGACGGGAGCCGCTTCTGCGCTGCCACCGACTCCGGGGTGTACGCAGGGTGCTCGTAGTCCATCCGGTCCACGACCGTGGCCGGGTCGATGCGGTCGATGCCGTTGAGGGTGACGACGAATCGCTCTGGCGCGTCGAGCGACTGCAGCCGGTTCATGTCGTAGCTCACCAGGACGGTGGACGCATCGCCGTGGCACCGGTCCATGACGTAGTTCCACGACGCCTGCGCACCGGCGCTCGTCGGCAGCAGCGAGGTGTCGGTGTGCAGCACGGTCGGGTTGGCGGTGTAGGTGATCGCGCCCAGCACCTCCGACTCGGCGGCGGTGGGTGCGTCGAGGAGCGACAGGGCCTGGTGCGGGTGGGTGGCGATGACGACGGCGTCGAACGCCTGGGGCGTGCCGTCGGCGGTGACCTCGACGCCGCCGTCGACGCGGCGGACCTTCGTCACAGGCGCGGAGGTGTTGATGGCGTGGATCTCCTTGGCCAGCTTCTCGACGTACGCGCCGGAGCCGCCGACGACGGTGCGCCACTGCGGCGAGCCGGTGACGCGGAGCATGCCGTGGTGGTCGAGGAAGGAGAACAGGTAGCGCGCGGGGTAGAGGCCGGCGGTGGCCGGGGGGCACGACCAGACCGCCGAGACGACCGGCGTCATGAAGTGGTCGCGGAAGTAGGTGCTGTAGCGGCCACGGTCGAGGAAGGCGTCGAGCGTCTCCTCCGACTCGGGGCCGGCGAGCACGGCGCGGGCCTGGCGGTGGAAGCGGAGCACCTCGACGAGCATCCGCAGATACGCCGGCTTGGCGGCCTTCGACGAGGCGAACAGGCCCTTCGCCCCCTTCGCGCCGGCGTACTCGAGCCCGCACTCGTCGCAGCGGACGCTCATGCTCATGTCGCTGTCCTGCGTGGCGACACCGAGCTCGGCGAACAGCCGCAGGAGCACCGGGTAGGTGCGCTCGTTGTGCACGATGAAGCCGGTGTCGACGCGCTGGGTGTGCCCGCGGCGGTCGACGACCTCGTGGGTGTCGGCGTGCCCGCCGAGCCGGTGGTCCTTCTCGAACAGCGTGACCTCGGCGCCGGAGCGCTCCAGGACGTAGGCGGCCGTGAGCCCGGACACTCCGGACCCGACGACGGCGACACGACGGGGGGCGGGGCGGGGCACGGCGACGTCCGTTCTCGGGTGGGTCAGACCGCGGCGACGGGGTCGCCGGCCGCGGCTCGGTGCAGGACGTTCGTCGCTCGACGCCCGACGGATGGCTTCACGCCGAGCCAGGTCAGGGTGAACCCGACGGCGAGGTCGGTCCACAGCCCCGCGTTCCACAGCATGAAGTGCCCCGTACGACGGACGTCGACGTACAGCAGGGACTGGGCGAACGGACGGGCGTGCTCCGCCCAGGCCCTGCTCTGGCGCGGGCTGGTCCACTTGTCGAGCGTCCCGTGCGCGATGACGATGCGCTTCCCGGCCGCCTGCCGGTAGGGCTCATCGGGCAGCCAGGGCCCGAACGCCACCAGGCCGACCACCGACGGGTCGCCGAGCACGTGGACGGCCGCGCGGCCGCCCATCGAGTGCCCGAGCAGCACGACCGGGACGTCGCCGTGCCGTCGCCGTACCTGTTCGAGGGCCCACTGCGCGTCCTGGGCGGGGGAGCGGTGCGTGCCGTTCCACCCGCGCACCCGGTAGCGGACCTTCCACACCGCCACGCCCTCGCGCCGGCCCTGGCGGTGGAGGGCCTTCACGAACGGGTTGATGCGACGCGAGCTCAGGTGGGAGGCCTCGGACGGGTCCCAGCTGTTCGCCTTGCCCCCGTGCAGGACGAGCACGACGGCCTGGGTCGTCCCGTCGGCGGGGTGCACCTCGACCGCCGGGTGCAGGTCGGTGCGCGGGGTGTCGAGCTCGGTCACGACGGCGTCCTCAGCGGGGTCAGGGAAGATCAACGGTACGGGGCGGGCTCACCGTCTCGCTCTGCTGTAGCGCTCCAGGGCCTCCGCGCGTTCCCGTGCGTGCTCCACCACCCGTGCGGGGTACCCCGACGGCAGAGCGGGCAGCGTCCACGGCTCGTGCACCGCCCTCCCTGACAGCTCGGCCAGCTCTGGCACCCAGCGGCGGAGGTACCCGCCGTCGGGGTCGAACTTCTGCCCCTGCGTGACCGGGTTGAAGACGCGGAAGTACGGCGAGGCGTCGGTGCCGGTGCCCGCCGTCCACTGCCACCCGTGCTGGTTGCTCGCGAGGTCGCCGTCGACGAGGTGCTCGAGGAAGTGCCGGGCGCCGTGCCGCCACCACACGTGCAGGTCCTTGGTGAGGAAGCTCGCGACGATCATGCGCACCCGGTTGTGCATCCAGCCCTCCGCCAGCAGCTGGCGCATCCCGGCGTCGACGATCGGGTAGCCGGTCCGGCCCTGGCACCACGCCTGGAAGTGCGGCCCCGGGTCGTCGTACTCCAGCGGCAGGTCGTTGAGGTCCTCGCGCGCGGTCCGGGGCTGGTGCCAGAGCACGTCGGCGTAGAAGTCGCGCCAGATCAGCTCGGTCCCGAACGTCCGCGCGCCCTCTCCGGCGCCCTCGACGGGGTGGAGGTCGGCGTGCAGCGTCCGCGGGTGGAGCACGCCGTACTTCAGGTACGGGGAGAGCCGGCTCGTGCCGTCCACCCCCGGGCGGTCGCGCAGGTCGCGGTAGTCGTGCAGCGCGCCGTCGCGGAAGGCGTGCCAGCGCGCGAGCGCGGCCTGCTCCGTGGCCTCGGGCAGGTCGGCCGACGTCGGCGGGTCGGCGGGGACCCCGGTGCTGCTCAGTCCGCCGTCGCTCCACGGGAGGGTGCGCGGGGTGAGGGCCGGGGAGTGGATCCCGCGGGTGCGCCAGGCCCGACTGAAGGGCGTGAACACCTTGTAGGGCGTCCCGTCGTCCTTGGTGATCGTCCCCGGCGTCACGCCGTACGGCGATCCGGTCGCCACCAGGGGAACGTCCCCGAGCGCCAGCCTGACGTCGGCGTCGCGCCGGCGGCCGTAGGGGCCGTGGTCGCTGCTGATGTGGACCGACTCCGCGCCGGACTCCTGGGCCAGGCGGGGGATCGTCGTCGCGGGACGGCCGTGCACGACGCGCAGGGCACCGTGGGTGCGCTCGGTGAGGTCGCGCAGAGCGCGGTAGAGGAAGGCGACCCGGTTGGGTCCGGCGGGACCGCGCAGGACGTCGTCGAGCACGAAGACGGGGACCACCTCGTCGGCGCCGTCACGGGCGGCCAGCAGCGCGGGGTGATCGGCCAGGCGGAGGTCGCGCCGCAGCCAGAGCAGGGCGGTGGTCATGCACCTGCACCGTAGGGCGCCCAGCCGTGCACGGCAGGTCGGGGCAGCAGGTCGGGGCAGCAGGTCGGAGTGAGGAGGGGTGAGCCGGGGAACCATCCCGGGGAGCGCGAGCCCTGTTCCCCCTCCGGGCCGCCGTACGCTAGGAGAGCCCATGAGCACGCCGTTCCGTCCCACTGAGGTCCGACCGACCGGGTTGCGCACGTCGGAGCCGCCGCCGACCGTCGTGGCGCCCTACCCGTCCTCGGTGTCGCCCGACCCGGCTGCGGGTGCGCCCGTCGACCCGACCACGACCCGGTTCGCGGACCTGCCGACCTCGCCGCCGGCCTACCACGAGGGCGACCACGCGGAGGACCAGCACGGCGGGTCCCGCGGGCGGTCCTCGACGCACCGCCGCGGACGGTCGGTCTCACCCCTGGAGCGGCTGCTGTACGTCGCGGGCGGCGTCCTGGCGGTGCTGGTCGTGGCCAAGGCCATCGCCGATGCGACGGACCTCGACACCAACGTCTTCGACGCTCTGCTCTACGCCATGCTCGCGATGGTGGTCGGCGTCGTCGTCGTCGGTGTCGGTGGGGGTCTCATCGGACCGATGCGCGCGAGGTGGCAGCGGGTGCTGGAGCGCTAGTCCAGAGCACCCGTCCACGGCGTCGCCGGGCCACCGGCGCACTGCTGCTCGAAGTTGTCGAGGTACCAGCCGCGGTAGGCGACCAGGTCGTCCGGTGTCGCGAGGGTCAGCAGCCTGCCTTCCCGGCAGAACGCGTCAGCGTCGTCCAGCACGGCGCGCATCTGCGCCGAGGCGGCACCGGCGTGTGCGGGGAGGCGGAACGCGAGGTCGATCTGGGTCTTCCCGGCGTCGATCGCCTGGTCGATCAGGGCGTTCTGCTCGGCGGTGAACCCCTCGTAGCGCGCCGACAGGACGGTGGACACCTCGACCAGCCGGCCGGGCACACCGTCGGCGTGGTCGCGCACCTGCTCCATGATCAGCTGGAACTCTCGTCGCAGGTCCGCCGCGTGCTCGGCGGCGCGGGCGTGCACGCGGACCGGGAAGCCGAGCAGGTGCACGGTGACCAGGGGCTCGGTCGGCTCAGTCACACGCACTCCTGATCGAGGGGGTAGGTGCAGTGCCCCCGGAGAGAATCGAACTCCCGACGCCCTCCTTAGGACGGAGGCGCTCTATCCACTGAGCTACGGAGGCGGGACATACGGAAAATAGTCCGGTGAACCCTCGGGACAACCCCTAGGAGAAGGCCCGGGACAACCCTAGCCCGTGGGAGCTGCGAGATCTGGGTGAGTTGTGACGAGGATGACCGTTCACGCTGGCTCCATGCGGACCTCAGTTGTGTCGGGTGGCCTGTCCGGCACCGTCCCACAGCAAGTCGGTGAGGTAGCCGCCCAGCGCCTCTCGGGTCATCGTGCGCTGCTTCAGCCAGCGCTCAGCGGCCGAGCGGATCGCACCGACCATGGCGAACGCCCAGGGCTCCGCGACTCCAGCGTCCTGCCCAGCCTGCCGCAGCAGGTCGCCGATCAGCCGGCTCATGTGCTCGCCAACGACGGTCGAGTGGTCGCGCACGATGCCCTCGCTGGCGCGGTTGACCGCAAAGCGATACAGATCCGGATCGTCGTCGACGCACCTCAAGAAGGCGTCAATGCCTGCGGCCAGCATCTGCCGGGGGTCGGCAAGTCCGTCGACCGAGGTGACCACCGTCGACGAGATGCGCTCGGCCACCTCGCGAGCGACGGCCAAGTAGAGGTCGGCCTTGTCTTCGAAGTAGCGGTAGAACACCGACTTGCTGATGCCTGAGACAGCTCGCACGTCATCCATGTCGATGCCAGGCCCTCGTTGGCGCACCGCCGTCATGACGGCCTCGAGCAACTCCTTTCGACGAGCGGTCCGGTGCTCCGTCCACCGCAGCCGACGCCCGTCGCCCGGGAGGGTCGGCTCCTTGCTTATGACCCCGGACATATGGGTATATTACCTGCGAATCACATTCATAGACAACTTGGAGCGGGCATGACGCCGGAAGCAGAGGTCCCGAGAAGGGCCAGCATCCTGCGCACCGCGCTGTCCCGGCTCACCACGCCGCTCCTACCCGACGACTACCTGCACCTGATCAACCCGTTGTGGAGCGCGCGTGAACTGCGCGGCGTGGTCGTCGAAGTCCGCCCAGAGACCGAGCGCGCGGCCACCCTGATCATCAAGCCGGGCTGGGGCTGGTCCTCGTCGTACCAAGCCGGTCAGTACGTCGGGATCGGGGTGCAAGTCGAGGGCCGCTGGCACTGGCGGTCCTACTCGCTGACGTCGGTCCCGACTCAGGACGACAGCACGATCAGCATCACCGTCAAGGCCATGCCTGAGGGCTTCCTCAGCCAGCACCTTGTCGGCGGACTCCCCCCGGCACGGTTGTGCGCTTGGCCACGCCTAGGGGCGACTTCGTGCTCCCGGAGCCGCCGCCGGACAAAATCCTCTTCCTCACTGCCGGCAGTGGCCTCACCCCTGTGATGGGCATGTTGCGGATGCTCGACCGTCGCGAAACGCTGAAGGACGTCACGTTGGTCCACTCGGCGCCGACGGCAGACGACGTGCTTTTCGCCCGTGAGCTCGAGCAGCTGCACCACAAGCACGGGGGACTCCACCTGCACACCCAGCTGACCGACCACGCGGGCATGCTGACGATGGCCGACATCGCACGGCTGGTGCCCGACTGGGCAAGCCGGGAGGCATGGGCCTGCGGGCCACCGGCGATGCTCGAGGCAGCCGAGAAGCACTGGGCGCGCCACCACCTGACGGGTCGGCTGCATGTCGAGCGCTTCTCGATCCAGCTCGACGGTGCCGGCGGCGAAGGTGGCACCGTCACCTTTGGAGCCGGTGGGCGCACGGCGGAGGTCGACGGCGCGATGACACTGTTGGAAGCCGGCGAGTCCGTGGGCGTCCAGATGCCCTTCGGCTGTCGTATGGGCATCTGCCAGAGCTGCGTCGTCCCACTCGTAGCCGGATCTGTTCGTGACCTGCGCAACGGCTCGGTCCACGTCGAGGGCGACCGCATCCAGACCTGCATCTCAGCTGCCGCCGGCGACTGCGTTCTCGGCGTATAGGAATCCAGGAGAACCCATGGCTGTCACGGACATCAAGGCGTTCGCGCACCTCACCGAAGCCGACGTCGAGGCCCTCGGGCGTGAGCTCGACACCATCAGGCGTGACATCGAGGAGAGCCGCGGCGAGCCGGACGCGGCGTACATCAAGCGGTCCATCGCGATCCAGCGCGGGCTGGCGGTCGCCGGCCGTACGGCGCTGTTCGCCAGTGCTTTCCCGCCTGCCTGGGTGGCTGGCACGACGATGCTCGGCCTTGCCAAGATCATCGAGAACATGGAACTCGGTCACAACGTCATCCACGGCCAGTGGGACTGGATGAACGACCCTGAGGTGCATTCCAGCGCCTGGGAGTGGGACACCGCCTGCCCGAGCGAGCAGTGGAAACACTCGCACAACTTCGTGCACCACAAGTACACCAACGTGGTCGGCAAGGACGACGACGTCGGCTACGGGATTCTGCGCGTGACCCGCGACCAGAAGTGGCACCCGGTCAACCTGGGCCAGCCGGTCTACAACGCGTTGCTCGCGGCCTTCTTCCAGTACGGAGTGGCCCTGCACGACCTCGACCTGCGGTCGATCCGCAAGGGCACAAAGGACATCCCGACGCTGAAGCGCCAGCTCCGTCAGATCGGTCGCAAGATCGGCCGGCAGACCGGCAAGGACTACGTGCTGTTCCCGTTGCTGTCCGGGCCGCAGCTCGCCTCGACCATGACCGCCAACGCCACGGCCAACCTGATGCGCAACCTCTGGTCCTACATGGTCATCTTCTGCGGTCACTTCCCTGACGGCGCTGAGAAGTTCACGACCGAGGAGTTGGACAACGAGACGCAGCCCGAGTGGTACCTACGGCAGATGCTCGGCTCCGCCAACTTCAGGGCCGGTCCCTTGCTGGCCTTCATGTCGGGCAACCTCTGCTACCAGATCGAGCACCACCTGTTCCCGGACCTGCCCAGCAACCGGTACGCCGAGATCAGCGTCCGCGTGAGGGCCCTGTGCATGAAGTACGACCTGCCCTACACGACCGGGTCGCTGCTCGGGCAGTACGCGAAGACCTTGCGCACCATCTGGAAGCTCTCCCTGCCGGACCGCTTCCTGACCATGACCAGCGACGCCGCCCCCGAGACGGCCAGCGAGCGCGGCGGCACCGTGCAGCAACTGCGCGCGAGCTAGGGCAGCCCGACCGGAAGGGCGTCCACAGCCTTGGCCTTCGCCTCGCCGCACAGAGTGATGAAGACCCCTGCGGTGCGAGGATGAGCGGGTGACGCAGGACCAGCCTCGCAGACGGCGCCGGGCGGTAGGACCTCCCGGGGCCTCCGTGCCGGGAGACGAGCCGCGCCCGGAACGCCCGGACACGTCGGAGGCGGACGACCAGCGGGACCTCGAGAGGTTCCTTGCCGATCGCCCGCCCCATCACGAGCCGCGCTGAGCGCTGGTCCGTGCTGCTAGGCGTCGATCTGCTCGACGGTGCAGTAGGCGCAGCGCACCGCAGCAACCGGGATGCTGGACAGGCACTCGGGGCAGTCCTTGGTGGTGACGGCTGCGGCAGGCTCGCTGCTCTTCATCTTGTCCATCAGCTTCTGGACGGGCTTGACCACGAAGAAGTAGATGACGGCGGCGACGATGAGGAAGTTGAGCAGTGCGGTGAGGACCGAACCGTAGGCGAGCTGGACGCCGTTCACCGTTCCGTCTGCGTTCAGGGTGCAACTGCCCTTGAGGCAGGCGGAGTACTGGTCGAAGCTCTTGTTGCCGAACAACCCCACAAGCGGGGTGATGACGCCGGTGACGAACGCCGTGACGACAGCGCCGAAGGCGGCACCGATGACCACACCGACGGCGAGGTCGACGACGTTGCCGCGCAGGATGAACTTCTTGAAACCGTCCACGGTGGACCTCCAGGTAGGGACTGCTGACGCGCCGCATCCTGCCCTACGGGCCGTCAGGATCCCAGGACGGCTACCGAGAGCCGACTGGTGACCGCTGCGGCGGCCAGCAGCGCTGCGGTCGCTGGGCTCGCCCCCAGGACGACCAGGGCGCCGTCGGCGTCGGTGCGGTCGGCAGCGGGAACGCTCAGGACCTCCAGGCCGGCCGCGACGGTCGTGGCCGTCACCGCGACCGTCGGGTCCGCTCTGGTCTCGACCGGGACGCCAAGCACGTCGACGCGGTCCCCGGGGTGCAGGAGCGCTGCGGTCGCCGGATCGGCGAGGCGGACCGGGACGGCGACGACTCCCCGACCCCGGACGAGTCCGGCGCCGAGCAGGCGGACGTCGGTCAGGGTCTCTCCCCGTCGGACGGTGCCCGCGAGGCTGCGACCCAGCGCCCCTCCGAGCGACGTCAGCGCCCCGTCCGGCAGTGCGCCGACGGGCAGGGCCAGCAGGCGCAGGTCGTCGGTGGTGAGCGGTCGCCCGGAGGCGAGGTCGCGGGCAGCAGCGACCACCTGGACCGTCTCGGGAGGGGAGGGCGCCAGGACAGGGAGGGCGGTGGCGACGGCAGCGGCGGCCAGCCCGGCAGCGAGCAGGCTGCGGTGGCGGCTGCCGGCCCGCAGCAGGTCGCCCGTGCCCGTCGCCCACCCCGTTGCCCTGCCCATTGCCCTGCCCGGCGAGGCCGACCTCACGGGAGCACGAGGTCGTGGTCGATCCCGTCCAGCGCGTGCGGACAGGGGCAGGTGCGCTCGGTCGGCAGGGCAGCGAGGACGGCGTAGAGCACCTCGCGCAGCCGACTGGTGTTCTCCGCGAAGACGCGGAAGACCTCTTCCTGCGTGACTGCTTCGTGGCTCTCCACCCCGGCGTCGAGGTCGGTCACCAGCGCCATCGAGGTGTAGCAGAGGGCCAGCTCCCGGGCGAGCGCGGCCTCGGGCTGCCCGGTCATGTTGATGACCGCACCGCCCTGGGCGGCGTACCACCGCGACTCGGCGCGGGTGGAGAACCGCGGGCCCTCGATGACGACCATCGTCCCCCCGTCCACGGCCGGCCAGTCGCGCGCCGCGGTCAGGGCGGCTGCGCGCCCGGTGGCGCAGTACGGGTCGGCGAACGAGACGTGCACGGCGCCGGTGTCGTGGAAGGTCTGCACCCGCCCGCTGGTGCGGTCGACGAGCTGGTCGGGGATGACGAGCGTGCCTGGCCCGAGCTCGGGTCGCAGTCCGCCGACGGCGCACGGGGCCAGCACCTGGCGCACACCCAGCGAGCGCAACGCCCAGAGGTTGGCGCGGTAGGGGATGCGGTGCGGCGGGAACCGGTGGTCGGCGCCGTGCCGGGGCACGAACGCCACCGACCGGCCCCCGACCTGGCCGACGACGATCGGGTCGGAGGTCTCGCCGTACGGCGTGGGGACGGTCACCTGCTCGGCGTCGTCGAGGAACGCGTAGAGGCCGGAGCCACCGATCACGCCGAGCTCGGCACGGGTCTCAGTCATGACGGCAACCTAGAGGCGCCGGCGAGCCCGGCCAGGGCGGGCTCCACAGGGGAGCCCGTCGTCCACAGGTCAGGCGGCGGGGCTGCTCGTCGCCGTGCTGGTGCTCGCGCTGCTTGCCGGGGCCTTCGCGTCGGACTTCGTGCTGCCGGACTTCGTGCCGTCGGACTTCGTGCTGTCGGACTTCTTGCTGTCGGACGTGCTGTCGGACGTGCCGTCGGACCTGGTCGCGCTCTTGCTGTCCGAGCCAGAGCCGCCGGACGTCGCCTCTGCCTTGACCGACGGCTTGTCGGCGCTGCTGGAGGAGGCCCGGCTGTCGGTCTTGTAGAAGCCCGAGCCCTTGAAGACCACGCCCACGGCGGAGAACACCTTGCGCAGCGCGCCCTGGCAGGCGGGGCACTCGGTCAACGACGCGTCGCTGAAGGACTGCACGGCCTCGAGCTGCTCGCCACACGCGGTGCAGGCGTACTGGTAGGTCGGCACGGTCGGGGTTCTCCTCTTGCGCGGATCTGGCACTCGCCACTGCTGAGTGCCAATTGTGCGGTACGGCGGCCCTCGGCGTCCAGCGCGGTCGTTGGTGCCAGAAATTTCCCAGGATCGCCGGGCACCCTGTCGAGACCTCCCCCCGCCGTCCGACCTGACCCGCCAGGAGCCCTCATGACCACCACGCTCGACCGTCCCGAGACCCGCATGCCGACCTGGGTGCCGGACGCCTTCGCCGGCCTGGTCGGCCTCATCGGCGTCCTCTTCCTGCTCCAAGGGCTGTTTGCCGGCCTGTTCCTGCGGTACGACGGCAAGCGCGACGCCTCCAGCAACTGGATCGACGCCCACGCCCTGGGCGCGCACGTCAGCTTCGCCCTCAGCATCGCCCTGGCACTGCTCGCCCTCGCCACGCTCCGGCACCGCAAGGACCTGGTCGGTGGCGCGGTCGCGCTGTTCGTGCTGATCACGCTCGAGAGCTACATCGGCGGGGCGATCCGCGACAACGGCAAGGACGCGTGGACCTCGGTGCACGTGCCGATCGCGATGGCACTCATGGCAGTCGTGACGTGGCTCGCCTTCCGGGCGGCGGCGTTCCGGCGTACCTCCCGTTAGGGAACACTTGAACGCTCAAGTGAGTTGTGGGAGCATCGACCCACGACCCACCGGGAGCCCACCATGGCGATCCACCGCCTGAACCACGCCGTCCTCTACGTCCGTGACGTCGAGCGCAGCGTCGCCTTCTACCGCGACGTGCTCGGCTTCCGCACCAAGGCGGCCTTCCCCGGCGCGGCCTTCCTGCAGGCACCCGGGTCGACCAACGACCACGACCTGGGGCTGTTCCAGCGCGCGGGCGACCTCGGGACCGTCGGGCTGTACCACCTGGCGTGGGAGGTCGAGTCCCTCGACGACCTCGAGGACCACCTGGTGCGGCTGTCCGAAGCCGGCGCGCTGGTGGGCATGAGCGACCACGGCACCACCAAGTCGCTCTACGCCAAGGACCCCGACGGGCTGGAGTTCGAGGTGGTCTGGCTGGTGCCCGCCCACCTGCTCACCGGCGACGAGCAGATGACCACGCGCCCGCTCGACCTCGACGCCGAGAAGGCGAGGTACGGCGGCAGCACCCGCGGGGGCCTGGGCATCAGCATTCCCGTGGGTGTCACGCTGTAGCCCATGCCCTGGGACCTGCTCGTCGACCGCACCGACCTCACCCGTACGTCGATCGTGGACGTGCCCGACCTGGAGCCAGCCGGCGGTCAGGTGCTCCTGCGCGTCGACCGCGTCGGGATGACCGCCAACAACGTGACGTACGCGGTGTTCGGCGACGCCATGCACTACTGGGACTTCTTCCCCGCGGGTCATGGCTTCGGGCGGGTGCCGCTCTGGGGGTTCTGCGAGGTCGAGGCCAGCGCCCACCCGGACGTCGCCGTCGGCACGCGGCTCTACGGCTACCTGCCCACCAGCAGCCACCTGCTGGTCGAGCCGTCGGGTGTCGACGCCCACGGCTTCCGGGACGCCAGCGCGCACCGCCAGCACCTGCCCTCGCCGTACAACGGGTTGACCACCACGACGCACGACCCTGCCTACGACGCCGCGCGCGAGGACCTGCAGGTGCTCTACCGGCCGCTGTTCATGACGAGCTTCGTGCTCGCCGACTTCCTCACCGACAACGACCTGTTCGGCGCCTCGCAGGTGGTGCTGTCCAGCGCGTCGAGCAAGACGTCCTACGGCGCGGCGTTCCTGCTGGACGGCGTGCACCGGGTCGGGCTCACCAGCCCCGGGAACCGCGCGTTCACCGAGAGCCTCGGCTGCTACGACCAGGTGCTCACCTACGACGAGATCGCTTCGGTGGCAGGCGATCCGACGGTGTACGTCGACGTCGCCGGTGACACCCGCCTGCGCCGCGCGATCCACGAGGGGCTGGGTGACGCGCTGGTGCACAGCGCGGTCGTCGGTGCCGCCCACCACGATGCCGCGCCCGACGACGGGGGGTCACTGCCCGGTCCCCGGCCGACCTTCTTCTTCGCGCCCGACCAGATGCGCAAGCGCTACGCCGACTGGGGGCCGCACGGGGTGGAGGAGCGGCACGCGCAGGCCTGGAACCGCTTCGCGCCCGTCGTCGACGGCTGGGTGGACGTGACGGTGGGACAGGGGCCGGAGGCGCTGCAGGCCGCGTGGCTCGAGACCCTCGCTGGTGCCACGCCGCCCCGCACCGGCCACGTGGTCCAGCTCTAGAGCACCTCGCGCAGGCGGCCGGTGCGGACGTCGTACAAGAAGCCCCCGACCTCGGTCCCCTTCGGGAGGTACGGCGAGCTGCGCACCTTCTGCACGTCGGCGGCGAGGGTGGCGAGCTGGTCGTCCATGAGGCGGAACTCCAGGCTGCGGGTGTCGAGACCGGACGCCTCGTAGATGCCCTGGTGCACCTCGGCCTCGGTGGCCGAGGCCATCTTGCACTCGGTGTGCTCGACGACCAGGATCCGCTCGACGTTGAGCAGGTGCACCGCGAGCACCAGCGTGCGCAGCACGTCGTCGGTGACCCGCCCACCGGCGTTGCGCATGATCTTCGCGTCGCCCTTGGCGAGTCCGAGCATCCCGAGCGGGTCGATGCGGCTGTCCATGCAGGTCACGACCGCGAGGCCCTTGCCGGCCTGACCGGGCAGGCCCAGGTCCACGAAGGACTCGGCGTAGGTGGCGTTGGCGGCGAGCACGTCGTCGAAGGTTCCCATGGCCCTAGATCATGCCGAGGACCGGTCGTACGCCTGTCGAGGGGGTGGCGATCGCGCGGACGGGCACGTCGTGCGGCTCGGTGGGCAGCACGTCGATGACCTCGTCGTCATGGACCAGCGCGATCGTCAGGCCGGTCGCGCGCGCGAGTGCCCGGTCGTAGGACCCGCCGCCCTTGCCGAGGCGGTGGCCGCGACGGTCGACCAGCAGCGCGGGTACCAGCACGAGGTCGCACGAAGCGATCGCGTCGACCCCGAGCCGCTCACCGATCGGCTCCTGCACCCCGCGCGCCCCGGACGCCAGCGTCCCGTCGTACACCGTCCAGTCCAGGTCGCCGTCCTCGAGCAGCACGGGCAGCAACCATCCCTCGCGCGGCGGGATCCCCGGCTCGTCGGGGAGGGGCACGTACGACGCCACACGGTGCGCGGCGGCCAGTGCGGCGTCCAGGACCACGCTGAGGTCGGCGCCCTTGCTGCGCCTGGACTGCGAGGCCTGGCGCAGGGCGTGCTTGGTGGTCACTGCGGTCTTCCTCACGCCTGGTGCCCGATAGGTTGCTGGCATGACCGTACGCAAGGCCGTGATCCCCGCCGCAGGGCTCGGGACCCGCTTCCTGCCCGCGACCAAGTCGGTGCCCAAGGAGATGCTGCCGGTCGTTGACGTGCCCGCGATCCAGCTGGTCGTCGAGGAGGCTGTCCGCGCCGGACTCACCGACGTGCTCATGGTCAGCGGCCGCACCAAGCGCGCGCTGGAGGAGCACTTCGACCGGGCGATCGAGCTCGAGCAGACGCTCGAGGCCAAGGGCGACACCGCCAAGCTCGCCGCCGTCCGCGCCTCGTCGGAGCTGGCTGACATCCACTACGTCCGACAGGGCGACCCGAAGGGGCTCGGGCACGCGGTGCTGAAGGCGGCCGAGCACGTGGGGAACGAGCCGTTCGCCGTGCTGCTCGGTGACGACCTCATCGACGCGCGTGACCACCTGCTCGAGCAGATGGTCGCGGTGCAGACCGAACGCGGCGGCAACGTGGTCGCGCTGATGGAGGTCCCGCACGAGCAGATCTCGATGTACGGCTGCGCGGCCGTCTCCGGCGACGGGGACGTCGTGGACATCAGCGCGCTGGTCGAGAAGCCGCCGGTCGACGAAGCTCCGAGCGACCTCGCGATCATCGGGCGGTACGTCCTGTCGCCGACGATCTTCGAGGTGCTCCGCGAGACGCCGCCCGGTCGCGGCGGGGAGATCCAGCTGACCGATGCGATGCAGCGGATGATCGGGCGCGAGCCGCTCACCGGTGTCGTGTTCCGGGGCCGCCGCTACGACACCGGCGACCGCCTCGACTACCTCAAGACCGTCGTACGCCTCGCCGCGGAGCGCGACGACCTCGGGCCGGACCTGCTGGCCTGGCTGCGGGAATGGCTGCCGACACAATGAGACGGACCAGATGAGACAGACCAGATGAGACAGACCAGATGAGACTGACCAGATGAGACTGACCAGATGAGAACCGTCGACGAGCACCTGGCCGAGATCCTCTCGATCGTCCATCCGCTGTCCCCGCTCGAGGTGGGACTGCTCGACGCGCACGGCTGCATCCTCGCCGAGGACGTCGTCGCCCCCGCCCCGCTGCCCGGCTTCGACAACAGCGCCATGGACGGGTACGCCGTCCGCTCCGCCGACCTCGCGCACCTGCCGGTCGTGCTGCCCGTCGTCGGTGACGTGGCTGCCGGTCCCGCCTCGCCGCTGCGCGTCCAGCCGGGGCTGTGCGTACGGATCATGACCGGGGCGATGGTGCCCGAGGGTGCAGACACCGTCGTCCCCGTGGAGTGGACCGACGGTGGCATCGCGCAGGTACGCATCGACCGGGCCCCCGACCGCGGAGGGTTCATCCGTCGCGCCGGCGAGGACGTGCAGGCCGGCGAGACGGTGCTCACCGCCGGCAGTCATCTCGGCTCGGCCCAGATCGGGCTGGCCGCCGCGGTGGGCCGCGGTCGGCTGGTGATCCGCCCCCGCCCGCGCGTGGTCGTCGTCTCCACCGGCACCGAGCTGGTCGAGCCCGGAGTGCCGGTCGGTCCGGGTCAGATCCATGACAGCAACAGCCTGGCGCTCACCACGGCATGCCTCGAGGCCGGCGCGATCGCCTACCGCGTCGGGATCATCCCGGACGACGGGCCGCGGCTGCTCGACGCGCTCGAGGACCAGCTGGTCCGCGCCGACATGCTCGTCACCAGCGGCGGAGTGAGCGTGGGCGCGTACGACGTCGTCAAAGAGGTGCTGTCCCGCCTGGGAACGGTCGGCTTCCACAAGGTCGCGATGCAGCCCGGTATGCCTCAGGGCTTCGGCGTCATCGGTCCGGACCGCACGCCGGTGTTCGGCCTACCCGGTAACCCGGTCAGTGCCCTGGTCTCCTTCGAGGCCTTCGTGCGCCCGGCGCTGCGGCGGATGCTCGGCGCGCAGGCCCTGGCCCGCCCGGTCGTGTCGGCGCGGTCCACCGCCGACCTGGTGTCGCCTGCCGGGAAGCGCTCGTTCCTGCGGGTCTGGCTCGAGGTCAAGGACGGCGCGTACGTCGTCTCGCCGGTGTCGGGCAGCGGCTCCCACCTGGTCGCCGGGCTGGCGCGGGCCAACGCCCTGGCGATGGTGCCGGAGGACGTGACCCACATCCCGGCCGGTGGCGCCGTCCCGGTGATGATGCTCGAGCGTCGCGCGCAATGAGCTTCTCCCACGTCGACGACGCCGGTGCCGCCCGGATGGTCGACGTGACCGCCAAGGAGGTGACCGTCCGGACGGCCGTGGCGGAGGGGCGCGTCGACCTGTCCGCCGAGTGCGTCGGGCTGCTGCGCGGCGAGGGCGTACCGAAGGGCGACGTCCTCGCTACCGCGCGCCTGGCCGGGATCATGGGGGCCAAGCGCACGCCGGACCTGGTGCCGCTGTGCCACCCGATCGCGGTGCACGGGGTCACGGTCGACCTGGTCGTCGACGACGGTGGTGTCGCCGTCACCGCGACGGTCCGCACCGCCGACCGCACCGGGGTGGAGATGGAGGCGCTGACCGCGGTGACCGTGGCGTGCCTGACGGTCGTGGACATGACGAAGGCCGTCGACCCGCGCAGCACCATCACCGGCGTACGTGTCCTGTCCAAGACGGGCGGGAAGACCGGCGCGTGGCAGCGGTGAGCCGGGCCGCCGTCATCACGGTCTCCGACCGGTCCTACGCCGGCACGCGCGAGGACACCTCTGGGCCGGTGCTCCGCGGGCTGCTGTCCGACCTCGGGCTGGAGGTGTCGCCCGTCGTGGTCGTACCGGACGAGGTGCCGGCCATCGCTGCGGCGGTGTCGGCAGCAGCGTCGTCGTACGACCTGGTCGTCACCACGGGAGGGACGGGGCTGTCCCCGCGGGATGTGACGCCCGAGGCGGTCCTGCCCCTGCTGCACAAGCAGATCCCGGGACTCGCCGAGGCCCTGCGCGGCGACAACCGCGGGCAGGTGCCGACCAGCGTGCTGTCCCGCGGGGTCGCCGGGGTGATCGGCGCCTGTCTGGTGGTCACGCTGCCCGGCTCGACCGGTGGGGTGCGCGACGGGGTCGCGGTGCTCGCGCCGGTGCTCGAGCACGCACTGGCGCAGCTGCGCGGCGGGGACCACTAGCGATGGTGGCCCCGGGCTGGCCGGTGCACCTGGCCGACGGGCCGATCGGTCTGCGGCCGCTGCGCGTGCGCGACGCCGGGGTGTGGAGCGAGGCGCGGATCCGCAACGAGCAGTGGCTGTCGCCCTGGGAAGGACGGCAGCCGCAGTCCCCGGACAGCTCGTGGGCGGAGCGGCACACCCCGGCGTCGTACACGGCGATGCTGCGGGTGCTACGACGGGAGGCCAAGGCGGGTCGTTGTCTGCCGTTCGCCGTCACACTGGACCGTCGTCTGGTGGGACAGGTGACCGTGTCGAACATCGTGCGGGGGGCGTTCCAGAGCGGGACCGTCGGCTACTGGGTGGACCGGGAGGTGGCGGGTCGGGGTGTGATGCCGACGGCGCTGGCTCTCGTCGTCGATCACTGCCTCGGACCGGTCGGACTGCACCGGGTCGAGGCGAACGTCCGGCCGGAGAACGCCGCGTCGCTCCGGGTGGTGGAGAAGGTGGGGTTCCGGCCGGAGGGCGAGCGGCTGCGGTACCTGTTCATCGACGGCGCCTGGCGCGACCACCTGGGGTTCGCCGTGACCGCGGAGGACCGCACCAGCCTGTGACGGTGAGCGACACACCGACGCGCCTCCACGCCGTCACCTGTTGTTCTCACTACCGTCGTGGCCGTGGGCAGCGGTCTGATTCTCCTGGTGATCGTGGGGGCGTGGCTGGCCGTCCTGGTCCCCATGGCGCTGCGCAGTCACGACTCCGCGACCTCGCTGCGGTCGGCCGACCGGTTCGGTGACGCGATGCGCGTGCTGTCGCGCAAGGAGTCCTCCGACATCGTGGCGCCCCGTCGGGACCAGCCGTCGCTGGTCGTGTCGCAGACGAAGTCGTCGCGTGCTGTCCCGCCGGTCGAGGACGTCGAGCCCGAGTGGGAGGTCGCTGCCCCGCTCACCGCAGCGCAGCGCCGTCGCCGCACCTTGTCGGTCCTGGTCGGGCTGGCGCTGGTCACGCTCGGGGTGGCGCTGATGGGGGTGCGCCTGCTCCTGCCGGTGCACGTCGTCCTGGACCTGCTGCTGGTCGCGTTCGTCGTCCACCTGCGCCGCCAGGCGCTCCAGCGCTCTGCTGCTCGCCGTACCGCCAGGGTCGCTCCTCGGACCGCCCGGCCGGCCGCGCGTCCGGCTGCCCGACCGGCGGTGCGCCGTCCGCGCGTGGCGGGCATCCCCGACCGGATGCCCGCGCGCCCCGCGCCCCTGACCGCCCCGCTCCCGGCTCCCGCAGCCCGCTACGAGGACCGGCCGGTCGCCGCGACGGGCAGCGACGGCGGCTGGAGCCCGGTCCCGGTCCCGCCCCCCACGTACGTCGGGAAGGCGCGCGCTCCCCGGGTCGAGCCACGGGTGCTCGACCTGACCAAGCCCGGGGCCTGGTCAGCCGCGCTCGACGTTCCGGATGCGGGGCTGGACATCCTCGAGGAGGGTCCCGAGCTGGACGAGATCCTCACCCGCCGGCGAGCCTCCGGCGGCTGGTAGCCTCGACCTCCTCCGCACGACAGCGGGGCTGTGGCGCAGTCCGGTAGCGCACCTCGTTCGCATCGAGGGGGTCAGGGGTTCGAATCCCCTCAGCTCCACCGCACGATGTCTGGCTCCCTTGGCTACCCGCGTCAGCCGGCGCCGAGCCCCTGGCTACTGCTGTCAGCGGTCTGCGTGCGTGTCACGACGCCTGACGCGCGACACGGGTAGCCAGGGCCGAGAGGCGGGTAGCCAAGGCGTCGAGCCGGGCGTGGCAGGGTGGTCGGCATGGCGGTCCTGTCGTTCTCGCACCCGGGCATCTGTGTCGGTGACCTTGATGTGTCGACGCGGTTCTACACCGAGGTCCTGGGCTTCGCCGAGCTGTTCACGATGCCGTTCGAAGGGGACGAGCTGGCGGCGACGATGGAGCGCTCGGGCGCCTTCACCTCGCGCATGCTCCGGCGCGGCGACCTGCTGCTCGAGCTGCTGCTGTGGCACGACGGGAACGTGACCGGCGACGGGTCGCGCGCGCCGATGAACCGTCGTGGCCTGACCCACCTCTGCTTTCGCGTCGAGGAAGCGACCGAGCTGCTCGAGATCGCTGCCGCAGCCGGTGGTGCGGGGCACCCGCAGACGCTGAGCGAGCTGCCGGGTGGGGTGCGGACGCTCTACCTCACCGATCCCGACGGCGTCCG
The DNA here is from genome assembly GCA_963784705.1 of uncultured Actinomycetota bacterium. Taxonomy (GTDB): domain Bacteria; phylum Actinomycetota; class Actinomycetes; order Mycobacteriales; family SCTD01; genus RYN-111. The sequence continues at coordinate 72,799 of CAWASC010000020.1, read as the reverse complement.
GGTCGAGTGCATCTCCGGCAGCCCCGACCTGCGGCTGCTCTGACCTGCTGGCCTGGCGGCTGCTCGCACGGTTGCTGGTGCCCCTTGGCTACCCGCGCCCACGCCCCAGGGCGCCCTTGGCTACTGCTGTCGGCAGCGGCGCCGATCGTCACGCGGGGGTCGTCGTACGAGACGGCGACGCGGGTAGCCAAGGAGGGGCGGGCGGGGGGACGCGGGTAGCCAAGGAGGGTCGGGCGGGGGAGCGAGGGAGGGTCCTGACGTCCTCGCTAGATCCAGCTGCGGAACCACATCCGGTCGTACCAGTGCGCGTACGGCAACGTGACGGCGGCGAGCACGGGATAGAGGTAGACGAAGTTCACGGCGACGAGGGCGACGTACACCCCGATGCCGGTCGAGGCGACGACCCGGCGGGCCGCGCCCGCGGCGCCGAGCAGCCACCCGGCGAGCAGCGCGATGCCGAGGCACAGGAACGGCACGGACGGCAGCGCGTAGAACAGGAACATCGTGCGGCCGGCCAGATCGCTCGGGATCCACGCCAGGATCGACACCGCCATCAGCAGCAGGAACGCCGCGGCGCGCCAGTCGCGCTTGGCGATCCACCGGGCCGCCAGCCCGAATGTCGCGGGGATCATCATCCACCAGAGCATCGGCGTGCCGATGGCGAGCACCTCGCGCGAGCAGGAGGCGACCTGGCAGCCGTACTCCCCCGCGCTCACCCCCGGCGGGTAGTAGTAGCTCACCGGCCGGCCGAGGAAGGGCCAGCTCAGCGGGTGCGACTGGTAGGGGTGGGTCGAGTCGAGGTTGCGGTGGAAGTTCCAGATCGCCTCGTGGTAGGCCCACAGCGACCGCAGGGCGTCGGGGAACACCCCGAAGGTCGCGGGGTGGGTCGCCGCCCAGTTGCGGTCGTAGCCGTCGTCGGTGAGGAACCAGCCGGTCCACGACAGCAGGTACAGCACCACGGGAAGCACGACGAAGACCGCGAGCGTTCCCAGCGTCGTACGGCGAAGGGTGGCCCGCCAGGGAGCGCGGATCCCGGCGGTACGGCGCGCGCCGGCCTCCCAGAACAGCGCGAGGACGACCATCACCGCGAGGGGGAACAGGGCGCTCCACTTCGTCGCCAGGGCTGCGCCGAAGCACACGCCGGCGAGCAGCCGCCAGGGCCGCCGGCCGAAGCGGAACCCGGCGGCGAGCTCGTCGTCGGTGGCAGCGGCGAGCTGGGACCTGATGCGGTCGCGGTCCACCACGAGGGCGCCAAAGGCGGCGACCACCCAGAAGACGAGGAACACGTCGACCATCGCGGTGCGGCTCTGGACGAAGTGCAGACCGTCCAGGGCGAGCAGCAGCCCGGCGAGCCCGCCGAGCAGGGTCGAGCCGAGCATCCTCCGTCCGATGCGGACGACCAGCAGCACGGTGAGCGTCCCGAAGACCGCCGCGGCGAAGCGCCACCCGAAGGTGTTGAAGCCGAACAGCTGCTCGCCGCCGGCGATGAGCCACTTGCCCAAGGGCGGGTGGACGACGAAGCCCTCGCCGCCGTCGGGGACGCAGAAGGTCCCGCCGCCGCTGGTGGTGTGGATCTCCACGCCGTGCTTGAGCAGGTTCCGGGCGTCGCAGGCGTAGTAGAGCTCGTCGAAGATGTACCCGGGCCCCTCGACGACGCCCTTGTCGGTCAGGGTGCTGTCAGGCTCGCCGAGGCGCACGAAGCGCAGCAGTCCCGCGAGCACGGTCACGAACAGCGTCACCCCCCACCCGCCGCCGCCGATGAGCGGCAGCAGCCGGTCGCGCCAGGGGGCAGCGCTGCCCTCGAGGGGGGCGGGGCGGTCGAGGGTCGCCGTCGTCATGGCCGGAGCCTACGGAACGCGTGGCTGTCAGACTGGCTGCGTGCCCCTCCTCCTCGCCGGTGTCCCGATCGGGCAGCCCGGCGACGCGAGCCAGCGGCTGCGCGACGCGCTCGTCAGCGCCGAGGTCATCGCTGCCGAGGACACCCGTCGGCTGACCCGGCTGTGCCGGGACCTGGGCGTGTCGTACACGGGTCGGCTGGTCAGCTACTTCGAAGCGAACGAGGCCGAGCGCACCCCTGCTCTCCTGGCAGCCCTCCGCGCGGGCGAGACCGTGCTGCTGGTGACCGACGCGGGGATGCCGAGCGTCAGTGATCCCGGGTTCCGGCTCGTCGCGGCCGCCGCTGCGGAGAACCTGCCTGTGACCTGCCTGCCCGGGCCGTCGGCGGTGACGACGGCCCTGGCGGTCAGCGGCCTGCCGTCCGACCGGTTCTGCTTCGAGGGGTTCCTGCCGCGCAAGGCCGGTGAACGACGCGCGCGCCTGGCCGAGCTCGCTGCCGAACGGCGTACGACGGTGCTGTTCGAGGCGCCGCACCGCCTGGGTGACTCGCTGGCCGACATGGCCTCGGTGCTCGGTCCGCAGCGCCGAGCGGTGGTGTGCCGGGAGCTGACCAAGACGCACGAGCAGGTCGCGCGGGGGACGGTCGCCGAGCTCGCGGAGCTGTTCAGCGGGGAGGTGCTCGGTGAGGTGACGGTCGTCATCGAGGGTGCGGCCGAGCACCCGGTCGAGCTCACCCCGGCGGAGCTCGCCCGGCTCGTGAGCGTGCGCGAGCAGACCGGCGAGCCGCGCAAGGAGGCCATCGCCGGGGTGGCCCGCGAGCTCGGCGTACCGCGCCGCGAGGTGTACGACGCGGTGCTCGCCGCGAAGGGTCAGTCGTAGTTGCGGATCATCCGGACGCTCAGCACCAGCATCACCGCGCCCAGCACCCCCACGACCGCGAACGCCAGCCCGACCGATCCCCAGTCGGTGTCGCCCAGGTCGGACAGCACGAGCGTGCGCAGCCCCTCCATCAGGTAGGTGACGGGGTTGCACGACGCGGCGATCTCCATCGGCCGGGTGAGCATGTCCCGCGGCACGAAGCTCGGCGTGAGGAACAGCAGCGGGAAGAACAGCAGCGAACCGGAGTTGGTCGCCGCCGCGCTGCGGGTCTTCAGCGCGATGAGCTGCATGAACCCGGAGTAGACCACCGCCCACCCGGCGGTCAGCACGGTCAGGAGCAGGAACCCGAGCACCCCGCTCTGCACCGTCACCCCGAGCAGGAGCGCGATGAGCACCATCGCCGCCACGATGACGACGCCCTTCATCGCCTCGGCCACCAGCCGGCCCATGACCAGCGCCACGCGCGAGACGGGGGCAGCACGGAGCCGGTCGAAGTAGCCGCCCTCGATGTCCTCGACGAGGAACAGCGCGGCCGCACCGAACGAGGCGGCGAGCAGCAGCGAGCTGGGCAGCTGGAACGACGCGTAGCCCTGCCCCTTGAGGAACGGCGTGCTGCCGCTCGGGAAGATCTTGCCGGCCTGGCCGACGTTGACGACCAGGAAGAACAGCGGGATGAGCAGGGTCGGCAGCAGTGCCTCAGGGGTGCGGATCGCCTCGCGCACCGCACGGCCGGCGAGGACCATCGTCGTCCTCACGCGATCACCTCCGCGACCTCGCCGGCGGCGCGGGTGCGCGTGCGGCCGGTGGCGGCGAGGAACACCTCGTCGAGGGTCGGCTCGTGGTCGAGTCCGGCGCGGGTGCGCAGGTCGGCCTTGAGCTGCGCCGGTGTCCCCTCCTGCACGATGCGGCCGCCGTCGATGATGGCCAGCCGGTCGCAGAGCTGGTCGGCCTCCTCGAGGTACTGCGTGGTGAGGAACACGGTGGTGCCGCTGGCGTTGATGCGCTGGACCTCCTCCCAGACCGTGATGCGGCTCGCCGGGTCGAGGCCGGTCGTCGGCTCGTCGAGGAACAGCACCTCCGGCTGGTGCACGAGGGCCGAGGCCAGGTCGAGCCGGCGCTTCATCCCGCCGGAGTAGCCCTTGATGCGGCGGTCACCGGCGTCCACGAGCTCGACCAGCTCGAGCAGCTCCTGCGCCCGGTCCCTGGCCTGCGCCGCGGTCAGCCCGAACAGCCGACCCTGCAGGGTCACCAGCTCGCGGCCGGTCTGCCGCTCGTCCAGGCCGGCCTCCTGCAGCGCGACACCGATCTTGCGTCGTACGCCGTCGGGGTTGCTCGCGACGTCGAGGCCGCCGACCGTGGCGGTGCCGGAGGTGATGCTCAGCAGCGTGGTCAGCATGCGGACGGTCGTGGACTTGCCCGCGCCGTTGGGGCCCAGGAAGCCGAACACCTCCCCGGTCGTCACCTCGAGATCGACGCCGCGGACGGCCTCGATCGTCTCGCCCTTGGCGGAGTAGGTCTTCACCAGGCCTCGGGCCTGCACTGCCACGCTCATCTGCTCTCCCTCGTCTCGCCCGGCACTCTTGCAGAGACGTACGACGGGGCGGCTGCTCATCGCCGTACGCTCCGCCGATGAGGAAGCTGCTGATCGAGTTCAAGGAGTTCGCGCTCGGTGGGTCGCTGGTCGACCTGGCCATCGGGATCGCGATCGGCGTGGCGTTCGCCGGGGTCGTGGAGGCGCTGGTCGCCGACGTGATCCTGCCGCTGGTCGCGGACCTGTTCGGGTCGCCCAACTTCGACGGGCTGAGCTTCACGATCAGGGGTCAGGCGCAGATCGAGTACGGCAAGTTCCTCACTGTCTTCGTGTCGTTCCTGCTGCTGGCGTTCGTGGTGCTGCTGCTGGTGAAGCTCATCAAGAAGCTCACCGGCGTCGAGGTGGCGGGCAAGCAGGGCAGCCGTGAGTGCCCCCACTGCGCGTCGATGATCCCGGTGACAGCAGGGGTGTGCATGTACTGCACCCGGGACGTGGTGCCCATGCGCGCCGAGGAACCCGCTGGACCCGATCACTAGGCTCGGGGCATGTCCCGCAGGATCTTGACCGCCGTCGCCTGGCCCTACGCGAACGGGCCGCGGCACATCGGCCACGTCGCCGGGTTCGGCATCCCCTCCGACGTGTTCAGCCGCTACCAGCGGATGACGGGCAACCAGGTCCTCATGGTGAGCGGGACCGACGAGCACGGCACACCGATCCAGGTGCAGGCCGACAGCGAGGGGGTCAGCGCCCGCGAGCTCGCCGACCGCTACAACCGGGTCATCGCCGAGGACCTGCAGGGCCTGGGGCTGTCCTACGACCTGTTCACCCGCACCACCACGGGGAACCACTACGACGTCGTGCAGAACCTCTTCCTGGCGATGCACGCGAACGGCTACATCGTCGAGCGCTCCCAGCTGTCCGCGATCGACCCGTCGACCGGCCGCGGACTGCCGGACCGGTACGTCGAGGGCACCTGCCCGCACTGCGGGTACGACGGTGCCCGCGGCGACCAGTGCGACAGCTGCGGACGCCAGCTCGACCCGCAGGACCTCGTCAGCCCGCGCAGCAAGATCGACGGGGCGACGCCGCGGTTCGAGGAGTCCGCGCAGTTCTACCTCGAGCTCCCCGCCTTCGCCGAGGCGCTGCGGACCTGGCTGGGCGAGCGCACCGACTGGCGGCCGAACGTCCTGAAGTACAGCGAGAACCTCGTCGACGAGCTGCGCCCCCGAGCCATCACCCGCGACCTCGACTGGGGGGTGCCGATCCCGCTGGAGGGCTGGCGCGACCGCGCCGACAAGCGGATCTACGTGTGGTTCGACGCTGTCATCGGCTACCTGTCCGCGTCGATCGAGTGGTCCCGCCGTACCGGTGGGTCGTGGGAGTCGTTCTGGCACGGCGAGGCCGACTCCTACTACTTCATGGGCAAGGACAACGTCGTCTTCCACTCGGTGATCTGGCCGGCGATCCTGCTGGGCGCGTCCGGTCGACCGTCGGGCGACGCGGGGTCGTACGGCGACCTCGCTCTGCCGTCCGAGGTGGTCAGCGCGGAGTTCCTGACCATGGAGGGCAAGAAGTTCTCCTCGTCGCGGTCGGTCGTCATCTACGTCCGCGACGTGCTCGAGAGGTACGGCCCGGACGCGATCCGCTACTACCTGTGCGTCGCCGGACCGGAGAACGCCGACACCGACTTCACGTGGGAGCAGTTCGTCACCCGCAACAACACCGAGCTGGTCGCGGGCTGGGGCAACCTGGTCAACCGCACGATGTCGCTGGTGAACAAGAACATCGGGCACATCCCGCCCGCGGGGGATCTCACGTCCGAGGACGAGGCTGCGCTCGCGGCGTCGCGCTCCTCCTTCGAGGCGGTCGGCCAGTTGCTCGGACGCAACCAGCTCAAGGCGGCGGTGCACGAGGCGATGCGCGTCGTCGGGGACGCGAACGGCTACCTGTCGGCCATGGAGCCGTGGAAGCTCAAGGAGCAGCCCGAGCGCCGCGCCACGGTGCTGCACGTCGCGCTGCAGCTCATCGACGACGCGAAGACGCTGCTGACACCGTTCCTGCCGCACAGCTCGCAGAAGGTCTTCGAGATGCTCGGGGGGACCGGTGCGTGGTCCGGCATGCCGGAGCTGCGCGAGGTGGACGACCTCGACGGTGGGCCGTCGTACCCGGTGCTCATGGGTGACTACGCGAGCGCCCAGGCGGTGTGGGAGTCCCGACCGATCACGCCGGGCGTGGAGATCGGTCCTCCGGTACCGCTGTTCACCAAGCTCGACCCGTCGGTGATCGACGAGGAGCTCGCCCGCCTCGCCCCGCCTGTCGTGGGATGAACGGAAACGTGCGGGTGGTTCTCGAGCGTCCGACCCACCCGCGCGTTTCCGTTCGCGCGGGGGTGGGGCGGTGAGCCGGGGCGGCGCCCAGCGGGAGGGGGAGGCTCCGCCGGCGCCGGAGCCTCTCAACGTCGCTGTCGCGGACAGCCACTGCCACCTCGACATCATGGGCGGGGACGTCGCGGAGCAGCTTGCCGCAGCGGCCGCCGTGGGCATCGACACGGTCGTGCAGATCGGCGTCGACCTGGAGTCCTCCCGCCTCGCCGTCGAGCTCGCGCAGCAGTTCGCGAACGTGCACGCCGCGGTCGCGCTGCACCCGAACGAGGCCGGTCGGGGGGCTGCGACGGACGAGGCGCTGGCCGAGATCGCCCACCTCGCCCGCCAGCCGGGTGTCGTCGCGATCGGTGAGACGGGGCTCGACCACTTCCGCACCGAGCCTCCCGGCCGCGGGATGCAGGAGGACTCGTTCCGCGCGCACATCGCCATCGCCAAGGACGCCGACAAGACGCTGGTCATCCACGACCGCGACGCGCACGACGACGTGCTGCGGGTGCTCGTCGAGGAGGGCGCGCCGGCCCGCGTCGTCTTCCACTGCTACTCCGGCGACGCCGCGATGGCGCGGGTGTGCGCCGACGCGGGCTACTACCTGAGCTTCGCCGGGCCGGTCACCTTCAAGCCCAACGACGCGTTGCGCGAGGCGGCGAAGGTGTGCCCTGCCGACCGGATCCTCGTGGAGACCGACGCGCCGTTCCTCACCCCGATGCCCTTCCGCGGACGCCCCAACGCGCCGTACCTCATCCCGCTCACCATGCGCGCGCTCGCCGCGGCACGCGAGGACGACCTCGACGCGCTGTGCCACCAGGTCGCCGAGAACGGGCGGCGCGCGTTCGGTTGTTGACGTGACTAGTCACTGAGTGCATAGTCTGCGTCATGTCCGTCCCCCACACCCTGCTCGGCCTGCTGGAGGTCCAGCCGCGCCACGGCTACGACCTCAAGCGGGCGTACGACGCGCACTTCGGCCACGACCGTCCGCTGAAGGCCGGTCAGGTCTACGCCACCCTCGGCCGGCTCGAGCGGGACGGGTACGTCGTCACCGCCGGCACGGACCGCGACGGTGGTCCGGACCGCACCACCTATGCCGTGACGCCCGCCGGGGTCGTCGACCTCGACACCTGGTTCGCGCGACCCGAGGGACCGGCGGCCTACCTGCAACCCGTCCTGTTCGCGAAGGTCGTGCTCGCCCTGCAGTCCGGCCGTGACGCCCACGCGGTCCTCGACGCCCAGCGCGCCGAGCACCTCGTCGCGATGCGCCACCTCACCGCGGAGAAGAAGGGCGCCGACCTCGACCGGGTCCTCGCCCTCGACTTCGCCCTGTTCCACCTCGAGGCCGACCTGCGCTGGCTCGAGCACACCACCGCCCGACTCGACCGCCTCGCCTCCGCGATCGGCACCTACCAGGAGCTCTCCCGATGACCACTGAGCCGCTGCTCCAGGCGCTCGACCTGCACCTGTCCTTCGGCGCGTCGCCTGCTCTCACCGGCGCCAGTGTCGACGTGCGCCCGGGGGAGGTTCTCGCGCTGCTGGGCCCGTCGGGCTCCGGCAAGAGCACCCTGCTGCACTGCCTCGCCGGGATCCTGCGCCCCGACCGGGGCGAGGTCCGCTACCGCGGGGCGCGCATCGACGACAGGTCCGACGAGCTCCGGTCGCAGCTGCGGCGCAGCGACTTCGGCTTCGTGTTCCAGTTCGGCTCGCTCGTCCCGGAGCTGACCGCGGTCGAGAACGTCGCCCTGCCGCTCCAGCTCGGTGGCCACCCCCGCAAGGCGGCGCAGGCGCAGGCGAAGGAGTGGCTCGAGCGCCTCGAGGTCGCGGACGTCGCCACCAAGCGCGCGGGGGAGATGTCCGGCGGTCAGGGGCAGCGCGTCGCTGTCGCCCGAGCGCTGGTCGCGGGACCGCGCGTGGTCTTCGCCGACGAGCCGACCGGCGCCCTCGACAGCCTCAACGGCGAGCTCGTCATGGACCTGCTGGTCGGGGCCGCGCGGGAGCAGGGCGCCAGCGTCGTGCTCGTCACCCACGAGCCCCGCGTCGCGGCGTACGCCGATCGTGAGGTCGTGATCCGCGACGGTGCGCTCGCCGCGCGGGTGCCGTCATGACCTGGCGACTGGGCGTGCGGCTCGCCCTGACGGCAGACCGGGTGCGCCTGGTCGTCACCGCCGGCGCGGTCGCGGTGACCGTGGCGTTCCTGCTGGGGGTCCTCGGTGCGCTGCCCGCTCGCGAGGCCAAGCTTGCTCGCCTCGACGCGCGCAACACGGTGTCTGTCGGGTCGCCTGCGGCGGCTGGGGAGGCCGCGCCGGCCGGCGGGGTGCGCATCGCCTTCACCTCCGGGGCCTACTGGCGCGGTCAGCGCATCGAGGTGCGGCCGGTGGAGGCCGGCAACGGCGTGCCCCTGGCCCCTGGCCTGACCCGTTACCCCGGCCCGGGCGAGCTCGTCGTGAGCCCACGGCTGGCCCAGATCCTCCGCAGCAGCAGGGGATCAGAGCTCAGCACCAGGTTTCCCGGCACGATCGTCGGGACCATCAGCAGCGCCGGGCTGGCCGGTCCGGACGAGCTCTACGCCTACGTCGGCGCGCAGGGACTGGACCCCGAGCTCTCGCCGATCGCCCGCTTCGGCTACGCCCGCGACCGCATCACCACCCCGCCGGAGCTCAAGGTGGCGGCCCTGCTCGGCGCCGCCGGACTCCTCCTGCCGGTGCTTGTACTCGTCGCCACCGCCACCCGTCTGTCGGCTGCGTCGCGCGACCGGCGGTTGTCCGCCCTACGACTGGTCGGGGCCACGCCGACGCAGGCGGCCGGCCTGGCTGCGGCGGACGGCGTGGTCGCCGGGATCCTCGGCGTGGCAGGCGGTCTCGGGCTGTTCCTGCTGCTCAGGCCGGTGGCGTGCGCCCTCCTGCCCTACCCCGAGGGCGTCTACGCCGGCGACCTCGCCCCACCCGTACCGAGCCTGCTGCTCGTCGTGCTGGGCGTCCCGGTGCTCGCGGCGCTCACCGGTGTCCTGGCGCTTCGTCGGGTCGTCACGAGCCCGCTCGGCGTACGCCGGACCGCTCGCGTGCGGACGGCCGGCTGGTGGCGTCTCGCGCCGGTGCTCCTGGGTCTCGTCCTGCTGGTCGTCATGCGGCTGCGCTCCGGGGGACCGACCTACCACGTCGACACGCCGCTGCTCCTGACCGGAGGGGGACTGACCCTCGTGGGCCTGGCCGTCGCTGCCCCGGCGTTGTCCCGTGCCTCGGCGCGGTTGCTGGAGCGCGTCCCGGGCCTGAGCTCGTCGCTGGCTGCCCGCCGGGTGGAGGCCGACCCCGGAGCCTCCGCGCGGGTCGTCACGGGCATGGTCCTCGTCGTCTTCGTCGCCGCCTGGCTGCTCGCGTTCCTGCCCGTGCTCAAGGACAGCGGGGGCTACCAGCCACCCGGCGACACCGTCCCCGCGGGAACCCTCACCGCCTACGGGATGGGGGAGCAGGTGCCGACCGAACGGCTCCGGCAGGTGCCCGGAGCGCGGGCCGTGCTCAGCAGCCGGGTCGTCCGGGTCGCCCTTCCCGGTCGCCTCGCCGAGGACGGGAGCACCTCGGGGGAGGTGTCGGTCCTCGCCTGCGCCGACCTGGCCGCCTTCCTCGGCGCGGACCTGGGGTGCGGGAGCAGTCGCGTCCAGCAGCTCGCCTCCGCCGACGGCGGTGGGTACGCCGGAAACGACGTGCTGAGGCCGGGCGTGCGGCTGCAGGTGCTGGGCGACGGCGGCCGGCGCGTGGGGTCGCTCGACGTTCCTCCCGATGCCCCGCGCATCGTCGTCCCCAGCGTCCTGACCTACGGGCTGCTGGGATCTGCTCTGCTCGTGGACCCGTCCCTCGTCCCGTCCGCCACAGCACGGGAGCCGGTGCGCGTCGCGGTGCGGACCGACGGCACCGCTGACGCGGTCGAGCGGGTCCGTGCCGCCCTCCCGCAGCAGCTGGCCCTCGCCTCCCGCACGTTCGAGGAGGAGGCGAGCAACGCGGGTGCGGTCTACCTCGGCTACCTGCGCGCGGTGAAGATCGGGCTCGTACTCGCGCTGCTCATCGCCGCAGCGTCGCTGGCTGTCAGCACCGCTGACGCCGTGCACGAGCGTCGACGCAGCCTGGCCGCCCTGCTCGCGCTCGGCACCCCGGTGCGGGTGCTGCGCCGTACCGTCCTGCTGCAGATGGGGGCGCCGATGCTGGGCAACGTCGTCGGCGCCGTGGCGGCTGCGGCGGTGGCGAGTGCCTGTTACCTCGGGACCTTCGAGCAGGGCTACTCGCTGCCGTGGACCTCGTGGCTGCTGACGGCCCTCGGCGGCCTGGCAGCGGTCGTCCTCGCGACGGCCGCCACCCTCCCGCTGCTGCGCGCCGTCGCCCGTCCGGACGCCCTCCGCACCGAATGAGTCAGGGGTCACAGCAACACCCGTCACACCCCCGCTGACCTGCGCTTTTACCACCTCGGGTCCCTCCGAGCCGCCCGAAACGTCCACGTTGTCCACAACGGGCGTTTGGCGTGTCGCCAGGAGTTCGTTACGTTCCTGAGACATCAGCCGGGATCGGGGAAGGTCCGCGGCGGTGCAGCGGAGCCGGTAGGGCAACCCCCACGCCGGCTCTTGGTCTGTCCCGCCGTCTCGTGCCCGGGCACTGCGAAGCTCGGAGTCTCGTGAGCGTCAGCTCCCTCGTCGCCGCTGTCACCGGCGCGGCACCCCAGGTCGCCCTGCGCCCCGTCGCCCTCGGTCTGTCCCTCCTCGCGGTCGCGGGAGGCCACAGCGCCTACGAGGCCTCGGCCCACACCGTCGCGATCAGCATCGACGGCGTCCGGCAGCAGGTGACCACCCACGGCGACACGGTCGGAGCTGCCCTCGAGGCCGCCCACGTCAGCCCTGGCACCCATGACCTGCTGGTCCCCAGTGCCACCTCCCCCATCGCCGACGGCAGCACCATCACGCTGCGCCGCGGCCGGCCGGTCGACCTCACCCTCGACGGGCGCAGCCGCACCGTGTGGGTCACCGCCCTGTCGGTCGACGAGGCGCTCGACCAGATCGGCCTGCGGCAGGCCGGTTCGGTCTTCTCCGCCGACCGCTCGCGCGAGCTCCCGCTCAAGGGCTTCTCCCTCGACGTCCGCACCCGCAAGGACATCCAGGTCCTCGACGGCGGCAAGGTCCGGCGTACGGCGACCAACGCCCTGCAGGTCAGCGAGGTCCTGAAGCAGATGAGGATCACGCTGCGCGCCAAGGACTCCCTGTCGGTGCGCCCGACCATGCGCGTCAGCGACGGCATGGTCATCCACGTCACCCGCGTCGACGGCAAGCGCGTCTCCGACGACATCGCGATCCCGTTCCGGGTCGAGCGCCGCCCGGACAGTTCGATGTACAAGGGCGAGACCAAGGTCCTGCAGCAGGGCAGCGTCGGGGTCGTGCACAAGACCTACCTGCTGACCTACACCAACGGCAAGCTCACCGGCCGTCGGGTGGCGACCGCCGTGCGCACCGCCGAGCCGGTCACGAAGATCATCGCGTATGGCACGAAGAGCAAGCCCACCTACGCCAAGAGCGTCTCGGGCGCCGACGGCCTCAACTGGGGGGCCCTCGCCAACTGCGAGTCCGGCGGCAACCCGCGCGCCGTGTCGAGCAACGGCAAGTACCGCGGCCTCTACCAGTTCTCGATGGGCACCTGGCAGGGCGTGGGCGGCTCCGGCGACCCGATCGACGCGTCGCCGAGCGAGCAGACCTACCGCGCGAAGGTGCTCTACCGCCGTTCCGGGCGCAGCCCCTGGCCGGTCTGCGGCAAGTACCTGTAGGTCCCCGATCACACTGCTGACCGCCCCTGACGTCCGGCGCCTGGCCGCCGCGCTCGACCTGCGACCCACCAAGCAGTGGGGGCAGAACTTCGTCATCGACCCCAACACCGTCCGGCGGATCATCCGCACGGCCGGCGTCGGGGTCGACGACGTGGTGGTCGAGGTCGGTCCCGGGCTCGGCTCCCTCACCCTCGGGCTGCTCGAGGTGGCTCGCGCCGTGGTCGCCGTCGAGATCGACCCGCGGCTGGCCGTCCTCCTGCCGGAGACCGTCGCCGACCGCGCGCCGGACCTGCGCGAGCGGCTGACCGTGGTGGAGCAGGACGCGCTCACCCTCGAGACCCTTCCCGGCGAGCCCCCCACGGCGTTCGTCGCGAACCTGCCGTACAACGTCGCCGTACCCGTCCTGCTCCGGCTGCTGGAGAAGCTCCCGTCGCTGCGCACCGGCCTGGTCATGGTGCAAGCCGAGGTCGCGGACCGCCTCGCTGCACCCCCCGGCTCCAAGACGTACGGCGTCCCGTCGGTGAAGGCGGCGTGGTACGCCGACGTGAGCAAGGCCGGGACCATCGGGCGCACGGTGTTCTGGCCCGCCCCCAACGTCGACAGCGGGCTCGTGGCCTTCACCCGTCGCGAGCCACCCGCCGCCTCGCGCCAGGACACCTTCGCTGTCATCGACGCCGCCTTCGCCCAGCGACGCAAGACCCTGCGTGCGGCGCTGGCCGGCTGGGCCGGGTCGCCGGCTGCTGCCGAGCAGCGCCTGCGGGCTGCCGACATCGACCCGTCGGCGCGCGGCGAGGTCCTGTCGGTGGCGGACTTCGCCCGGCTCGCGGCGACGGTTCCCGCCGACCCCCGCACGTAGGCTGTCTCAGTGCCTGCCCGTCCTCCGGTCGACACCGTCACCGTGCGCGCGCCGGCCAAGGTCAACCTGCACCTGTCGGTCGGTCCGCTGCGCCCCGACGGATATCACGACCTCACCACCGTGTTCCACGCGCTGTCGTTGCACGACGACGTCACCCTGACGCGCGGCGACGGGCTCACCGTCACGGTCGAGGGCGCCGAGGGCGTGCCGACCGACCACACCAACCTCGCGGCCCGTGCCGTGCTGGCCCTGGCCGACCGCACCGGTCACGCGCCGGACGTGGCGATCCACCTGGTCAAGGGCATCCCGGTCGCCGGCGGGTGCGCCGGTGGTTCCGCTGATGCCGCAGCCGCGCTCGTCGGCACCGATGCCCTGTGGGACCTCGGCCTGTCGCGCACCGAGCTGCTCGAGGTCGCCGCCACCCTGGGCAGCGACGTCCCGTTCTGCCTGCTCGGCGGTACGGCGCTCGGCACCGGTCGGGGGGAGAACCTCACCAAGGTGCTCGGCGCCGGGAGCTATGCCTGGGTCCTGGCGATCGCCGAGGGCGGACTGTCCACGCCCGCGGTCTACGCCCAGCTCGACCAGCTGCGCGAGCGTGGCCCGGTGGGGGTGGCCGGCGACGCGTCGGCGGTGCTGAGCGCCCTGCGTCACGGCAGCCCGGAGGCGCTCGGTCGCGCACTGAGCAACGACCTGCAGCGGGCCGCGATCGTGCTCAAGCCGGAGCTGCGCCGGCTGCTCGAGACCGGTCACGAGCTGGGGGCGCTCGGTGGCGTCGTCAGTGGCTCCGGGCCCACCGTCGCCTTCCTCGGTCGCTCGCTCGACCACGCCCGCTCACTCGCAGCGGCGCTGACCACCCAGGGCGTCTGCCGGACGGTGCGGGTCGCCGAAGGCCCCGCCGCCGGTGCCCGGATCACGAAAGCAGCCTGATGGCCAACCTCATCAACCTCGAGAACGTCACCGTCGCCCACGGCACCAAGCTGCTCATGGACAGCGTGTCGCTCGGCGTCTCCGACACCGACCGGATCGGCGTCGTCGGCCGCAACGGTGGCGGCAAGACCACCCTGCTCAAGACGCTGGTCAAGACCGAGCAGCCGCACTCCGGCCGGGTCACGCACGCCGGTGGGCTGCGCATCGGCGTGCTGACGCAGGACGTGCGCATCGACGTACGCCTGACGGCCCACCAGGCGATCCTCGGCGACACCGCGGAGCACACCTGGGCGGGCGACGCCAAGGTCCGGTCGGTCCTCGACGGGCTGGGGTTGCACGAGGTGGGCCTCGACTCCGTCGTCGAGACGATGTCCGGTGGGGAGCGCCGGCGCGTCGCACTGGCCGCCCTGCTCATCGGCGAGTGGGACCTCATCGTCCTGGACGAGCCGACCAACCACCTCGACGTCGAGGGCGTCGCGTGGCTCGCGTCGTTCCTGAAGAACCGGCGCGGCGCGCACCTGGTCGTCACCCACGACCGGTGGTTCCTCGACGAGGTCAACGAGACGACGTGGGAGGTCCACGACGGGGTCGTCGACTCCTACGACGGCGGCTACAGCGCCTACGTGCTCGCCCGCGCCGAGCGCGACCGGATGGCCAGCACCGCCGAGCAGAAGCGCCTTCAGCTGGTCAACAAGGAGCTTGCCTGGCTGCGTCGCGGTCCGCCGGCCCGGACGTCGAAGCCGAAGTTCCGCATCGAGGCGGCGAACGCGCTGATCGCCGACGAGCCCCCGCCGCGCGACGAGATCGCGCTTCAGCGCTTCGCGACCGCGCGGCTCGGCAAGCAGGTGTACGACGTCGAGGACGTGTTCCTGGCCTACGAGGACCGGGTGCTGTTCGACCACGTCACCTGGCGGGTCGGTCCTGGCGACCGCATCGGCATCGTCGGGGTCAACGGCGCGGGCAAGTCGACGTTGCTCAAGATGCTCGTCGGGCAGGTCGTGCCCGCCGCGGGGATCGTGAAGGTCGGCCAGACCGTCAAGGTCGCCTACCTGTCGCAGGAGGTCGCCGAGCTCGACCCGATGCTGCGGGTGCTCGAGGCCGTCGAGCAGGTCGCCAAGCAGGTCGACCTCGGCGGCAAGCCCGTCGGCGCGAGCTCGCTGTGCGACCGGTTCGGGTTCACCGGGAACGCGCAGTGGACCCGCGTCGGCGACCTGTCCGGTGGGGAGCGGCGGCGCCTTCAGCTGCTGCGGTTGCTCATGGGCGAGCCCAACGTGCTGCTGCTCGACGAGCCGACCAACGACCTCGACATCGACACCCTCAACGCCCTCGAGGACGTCCTCGACGGCTGGCCGGGGACCCTGCTCGTGGTCTCCCACGACCGGTACTTCCTCGAGCGCGTCACGACGGTCACCTCCTCGCTCATGGGCGACGGGTCCATCAAGGCGCTCCCCGGCGGCGTGGACGAGTACCTCGAGAAGCGCGTACGGCGGGCGGCAGCCTCGGCTCCGGCCTCCGGGCAGTCCGCCAAGCCGGCGGGTGACCCCAGGGCGGCGAAGAAGGAGCTGCAGAAGCTCGAGCGCCAGCTGGTCAAGCTCGACACCCGCGAGACCGAGATCCACGCCGCCATGGCCGCGCAGGCCAGCGACCACGCTGCCGTCGCCACCCTGAACGCCGAGCTGCACGCCGTACGCGCGGAGAAGGAGACGGTCGAGCACGCCTGGCTGGAGCTGTCCGAGCAGGTGTAGCGGCTGCGGCCCTCCCGCTGATCAAGAGGCGCCGCGGGAAGAGGGTGCTCGCGGGCGTTCAGCCCTTGCGGGTCACGAACGTGAACACCTGCAGCCGGTCGCTGCCGAAGCTCAGGTAGCCGTCACCGGAGGGAAGGACGAGGTTCGTCAGCACCTGGTGGCTCTGTCCGTCGCAGGGCGTGGCCCCCGTGATGCTCACCTGGCCGGGCCGGGGGTTGTTCTCGGCGACGGTCAGCATCAGCCGTCCACCGCCGTAGCAGCGGACGAACGTGCTGGTCGGCTTCTTCAGCTCGTCCCGGGACAGGCCGTAGTTCGGCCCGTGCCAGGTGCCGTCCCCCGACCGGTCGGTCGGGCCGCTGCCTCCGATGAGGTCGCGCTCGAGCTCCTGTGCGACCGGAGGCTCGGGGAGCACGAGGTTCGGCTGGTCGGTGCCCAGCCCCAAGGTCGTCGTTGCCGAGGTCCTCCCTCGACCGTCGGTGAGGCGTGCGGTCGGCAATCCGTTGAGCCGCAGTTCCGAGCTCAGGAAGACGCCGTTCGTTGACACCAGCGTGCCGGAGGTGGTCGCCGAATCCGGGGCGAAAGGAAGGGGGCTGGTGGACCAGTCGAGGCGGCGGGCGTCCGGCGCGCCGAGGACGAACAGCGTGGTGCGGTAGTCGGCCACCTGCTGGCCGGCATACAGCTTCGACGGCGTGGAGCCGGCGCTCGTGTTGACGAACATCGCCACCTGGTCGGTGATGGTCGAGACGGGCGCGTCGTACAGCGCCCACGGGTAAGAGCCCTGAGTCTCCTGTCCGCCCAGGCCGCTGCCGTTGACCTCGCTGAGCTGGGTGCGGCCCACGACCACGGTCGGCGTGCCCGCCTTGTCGGCCACGAAGGCGACGAGGTACTGGTCAGTGGTGCCGAGCTGACCCCGGAACAACCAGCGCACCGGCGAGGAGCCCGGGTTGTTCTGCTCGAATAGCGCGACAGCACCGCCCGCGACGCCCTGCTTCTCCGGGCGCGAGCGGTCCGGCCAGCTGGTGACCGGCGCCCCGGCGTACGACGCGGTGCCGGTGCCCCGGTCGGGCAGCACGAGCAGGCCGACCGGTGCGGCCACCGCAAGCACCGCAGCGACAGACACGGCCGCGCGGGTGCGGCGGATCCGTCGGGCCCTGCCGGTGACGCCGGCAAGGCGGTCGCCGGGCTGCTGGGGCTGGTCGTCGGTGAGAGCGGCCAAGCTCGTCCGAAGGTCGGTCATGACGTCTCCTGCAGGTCGGTGGAGGCGAGCGCGGGGTCGAGCCGCAGCTTCGCGAGGGCCTTGCTGGTCTGGGACTTGACCGTGCCGACCGAGCAGTCGAGGACAGCGGCCGTCGCGGCCTCGGTGAGGTCCTCGTAGAAGCGCAGGACGATCACCGCCCGTTGCCGCGGTGGGAGGCCGCGCAGGGCGACCGCCAGCGCAAGCCGTTCGTCGACACCGGCCTGACCGTCGTACGCGCTCTCGGGCAGGACCTCCGTCGCCGCCTCGCCGCGCCACTTGCGCCGCCACCACGAGGCGTGGGTGTTGGCGAGGACCTTGCGGACGTAGCCCTCCGGGTCCTCGTGCCGGATGCGGCCCCACGCGAGGTAGGACTTCGCGAGCGCCGTCTGCAGCAGGTCCTCGGCCAGCGCCCAGTCGCCGGTCAGGAGGTACGCCGTGCGCTGGAGCGCGGGTCCGCGGCCGGCCACGAAGGCGGCGAACTGCTCCTGCGCACCGAGCGTCGGTGGGGCATCGGTCATGGTCACCCCCTTGAGACCACCTGGGTGGGCGAAACGGTTGCCCGGGCTACGACGGCAGGACGGGTGCCGGGTCGAGGCCGCGCAGGCCGTTCCAGGCCAGGTTGACCAGGTGGGCGGCGACCTCGTCGCGGGGCGGCCGGCGGTGGTCCTGCCACCACTGCCCGGTGAGGGCGACCATGCCGACCAGCGCCTGTGAGTACAGGGGCGCCAGCCCCGGGTCGAGGCCGCGGGCGCTGAACTCGCCGACCAGGATGTACTCCACCTGCGTCGCGACCTCGCTCATGATCGTGGCGAACCCGCCGGCCCGCTCGGTGCCGACCGGTGACTCCTTCACCAGGATCCGGAAGCCGTCGGGGGACTGCTCGACGTAGGTGAGCAACGCGAGGCACGCCTGCTCGAGCAGCACCCGGGGGGAGTCGCCTGAGAGCGCATCGGCGATCCCGGCGAGCAGCTGGCTGACCTCACGCTCGACGACGACCGCGTAGAGGCCCTCCTTGCCGCCGAAGTGCTCGTAGACGATCGGCTTGCTCACCCCCGCGCGCAGCGCGATCTCCTCGACAGCCGTGCCGTCGTACCCGCGCTCGGCGAACAGCTCGCGCCCGACGTCGAGCAGCTGCACGCGCCGCTCGGCACCGGTCATCCGCACCCGGACGACCGTCACGCGGCGAGGGTGCGCCGCTTGTCGAGCCGTTCCGCCTTGGGCCAGCGGACGTCCCACGCCCAGCCGGCCACCTCGAACCAGCGGATGATCCGGGCGCTCGTGTCGACCTGCCCCTTGTCGACGCCGTGACGCGCGCAGGTCGGGTCGGCGTGGTGCAGGTTGTGCCAGCTCTCACCGCCGCTGATGGCAGCCAGCCACCAGACGTTGACGGCGCGGTCCTTGGTCTGGAACGGCCGCTGCCCCCAGGTGTGGCAGATGGAGTTGATGGACCAGGTGATGTGGTGCAGCAGCCCGACGCGGATGACCGAGGCCCAGAAGAACGCCGTCAGCACACCGATCCACGACCAGCTCAGCAGACCGCCGAGGACCGCAGGGGCGAGCAGCGACACGGCCACCCAGACCGGGAACTGGCGCGACACCTTCACGACGTCGCGGTCAGCGAGCAGGTCGGGGGTGAAGCGCTTCTGGTCGGTCTGCTCGGTGTCGAACAGCCACCCGACGTGCGCGTGGAACAGCCCCTTGGTGAGGCCCTTGACGCCCCCGCCGTACCGCCAGGGGGAGTGCGGGTCGCCCTCCTCGTCGCTGTAGGCGTGGTGGCGCCGGTGGTCGGCGACCCAACGGGTGACCGGCCCCTGAATCGCCATCTGCCCGGCGATCGCGAGGGCGATCCGCAGCGGGCGCTTGGCCTTGAACGACCCGTGCGTGAAGTACCGGTGGAAGCCGACCGTGATGCCGTGCAGCGTCACGACGTAGAACGCGGCGAACAGGGCGACGTCGACCCAGCTCAATCCGCTGCCCCACAGCACGAACCCCGACGCCAGCACCCCCAGGAGGGGTACGACGATGAAGATGCCGAGGGCGACCTGCTCCGCTCTCGCCTTGAACGAGGTGCCGGGGACCACCTGGAGCGGTCGGGACTCGTCGGCGTCGTACTCGACGGTGGTGACGGGGGCGTCGAGCGTGTCGGTCATGAGTCTCCAGCTGCGGTGGGGTCAACAGGCTACGCCACCGTAACCTACGCCGCCGTAGCAGTGGAGGCCGTGACCTTCGCCGGACACTGCTTCTGTCAGACTGGTTGAGAGGCCGCCCCCACACGAAGGCGGCGCCTTCCGCCTTGGTGTAATTGGCAGCACTGGACCTTTTGGTGGTCTCAGGTCCGGGTTCGAATCCTGGGGGCGGAGCGCAGGAACCGGGCACCTTCCGCGGGCCGCTAGGCTGCGCGTGCCGGTTCCGACCGGACTTCCCCGCACCCCTGCCCGCCGCCCTCGCTGGGAGCTCTGCTTGTCCGCGCGCCCCGTCGCCGTGATCGTCCTGGCCGCGGGCGAGGGCACCCGCATGCGGAGCACGACGCCCAAGGTCCTGCACACCCTCGGCGGTCGGACGATGCTCGGGCACGTGCTGCACACCGCGGCGCTGATGGACCCCGAGCACGTGCTCGTCGTCGTCGGCCACGCCCGTGAGCAGGTCACCGCCAGCCTGACCGGCAAGGCTGTCGCGGTCGTGCAGGAGACCCAGGACGGCACCGGTCACGCCGTCCGCGTCGCCCTCGACGCGCTGCCCGACTTCGACGGGACCGTCGTCGTCGTACCTGGCGACGCCCCGCTGCTGACGCGCCCCACCCTGGACGCGCTGGTCTGGACGCACACCGACGCGCGGGCCGCCACCACCCTGCTCACCGCGAAGGTCAGCGACCCCACGGGGTACGGCCGGGTGGTGCGTGACCACAAGGGCGTCAGCGCCGTGGTCGAGCACAAGGACGCCGACCCGGCGACGCGGCTGATCGACGAGGTGGCCACCAGCGTCTACGCCTTCGACGCCCAGCACCTGCGCGCCGCCCTGCAGAAGCTGACGACGGACAACGTGCAGGGCGAGCAGTACCTCACCGATGTCGTCGGCATCCACCGCGCGGAGGGTCGGCCGGTCCACGCCATCGTCGCCACCGACGCTGACGAGACCCGTGGCGTGAACGACCGCGCCCAGCTCGCCGAGCTCGCCGCCGTCCTGCGCGACCGCACCAACCGCGGGCTCATGCAGTCCGGTGTCGCGATCCTCGACCCCGCGACGACGTGGATCGACGCCGACGTGCAGGTCGCTCCCGACGCGACGATCGCGCCGAACACCCAGCTGCACGGGGCGACCTCGATTGCTGCCGGTGCCGTGGTCGGCCCGGACACCACGCTGACCGACTGCACCGTCGGGGAGGGCGCCACCGTCCTGCGCACCCACGCCCACGGCGCCTCGATCGGCGATCGGGCCACCGTCGGTCCGTTCAGCTACCTGCGCCCCGGCACCGTGCTCGGCGCGGGCGCGAAGGTAGGGGCGTACGTCGAGACCAAGAGCGCCCAGATCGGTGCGGGCTCGAAGGTCCCTCACCTGTCGTACGTCGGGGACGCGGTCATCGGGGAGCGCAGCAACATCGGCGCGGGGACCATCACGTTCAACTACGACGGGGTCGCCAAGCACGTGACGACCGTCGGCGACGACGCGAAGGTCGGCGGCAACAACAGCCTCGTCGCTCCGGTCACGATCGGCGACGGCGCCTACACCGCGGCCGGCTCCGCGATCACCGCAGACGTCCCGCCCGGCGCCCTCGCCGTGGCCCGGGAGAAGCAGAAGAACATCGACGGCTGGGTCGCCCGCAAGCGCCCGGTCAAGGGAGACGCATGACCGGCCTCGAGATCGACAGCCGCAAGAACCTCATGCTCTTCACGGGTCGAGCGGCGCCCGAGCTCGCCGAGGAGGTCGGTGCGGAGCTCGGGTGCGAGCCCGTGCCCACCGCGGCCTACGACTTCGCGAACGGCGAGATCTTCGTGCGGTTCGAGGAGTCCGTGCGCGGCTGCGACGCCTTCGTCATGCAGAGCCACGCGGCGCCCATCAACACCTGGGTGATGGAGCAGCTGCTCATGGTCGACGCCCTCAAGCGCGCCAGCGCCAAGCGCATCACGGTCGTCATGCCGTTCTACCCCTACGCCCGCCAGGACAAGAAGCACCGCGGCCGGGAGCCCATCAGCGCGCGCCTCATCGCCGACATGTTCAAGACCGCCGGCGCCGACCGGCTGATGAGCGTCGACCTGCACACCGCGCAGATCCAGGGCTTCTTCGACGGCCCGGTCGACCACCTGTTCGCGCTGCCGCTGCTCGCGGACTACGTCGCCGACAAGTACGACACCCAGAACATGACGATCGTCTCGCCGGACTCCGGGCGGGTCCGGGTGTCCGAGCGCTGGTCGGACCGCATGGGTGGTTGTCCGCTGGCCTTCATCCACAAGACCCGCGACCCGATGGTCGCCAACCAGGTCGTCGCCAACCGCGTCGTCGGTGACGTCGCCGGTCGCGTCTGCGTCCTCGTCGACGACATGATCGACACCGCCGGCACGATCACCAAGGCCGCCGACGTGCTGTTCGAGGCGGGTGCGGCGGACGTCATCGTGACCGCGACGCACGCGGTGCTGTCCGACCCGGCGACCGATCGCCTCAAGAACAGCCGCGTCACCGAGACGATCATCACCAACACGCTGCCGGTACCCGCCGAGCGGCGCTTCGACAAGCTCACCGTGCTGTCCATCGCGCCGCTCATCGCCCGCGCGATCAGAGAGGTCTTCGAGGACGGCTCGGTCACCAGCCTGTTCGACGGGGCGGCGTGATCGACAGGGAGGTCGTCGAGGCCGGGGGCCCCGCCGACGTCCGGTAGTCTTGTCCGCTGCGCCTCCGCGCCCCCTTGCTTGCTCGTCCCGCACGCCCCACGTCTGCAGTCGTTTGAGGAGTACCGCCGTGTCCGAGGTCCGCATCGCCGCCGAGTCGCGCACTGAGTTCGGCAAGGGCCCGGCCCGTCGGGCGCGCGCTGCCGGCAAGGTCCCCGCCGTCCTCTACGGCCACGGTGACAAGCCGCGCCACTTCTCCCTGCCCGGTCACGAGCTCATGCTCGCGCTCAAGCACGACAGCAACGTGCTGCTGACCCTGCAGACCGAGGACGGCGACCAGCTCGCCCTCCCGAAGGTCGTCGTGCGCGACCCGATCAAGCGCACCCTCGAGCACGTCGACCTCGTCGCCGTCCGCAAGGGCGAGAAGGTCACCGTCGACGTCCCCGTGACGGTCGTGGGCGACGCCATCTCCGGCACCATCGTCGACCTGCAGACCCCGTCGCTGTCGGTCGAGGCCGAGGCGACGCATCTGCCGTCCGGCTTCGAGGTCAGCGTCGAGGGCTTGGACGCCGGTGCCAGCATCCTGGCCTCCGACGTCGAGCTGCCCAGCGGCACCTCCCTGGTGACGGACGCCGACATGGTCGTCGTGCAGGTCCTCGCGGCGCCGACCGCCGAGGCCCTCGAGGCCGACCTGGCCACCGACGCCCCCGAGGGCGAGGCTGCCGCGTCCGACGACGCCGCGGGCGACGACGAGGCCGCCACCGAGGACGCGCCCGCCGAGGCGTAGTCCCCTCCAGGAGCACCCCCGATGGCCGACGACCTGTTCCTGGTCGTCGGCCTCGGCAATCCCGGACCGTCGTACGCCGGGAACCGGCACAACGCCGGGTTCTTCGTGCTCGACCTGCTCGGCGAGCGGATGGGCGCGCGTTTCAAGGCGCACAAGGGGCGGGCGGACGTCGTCGAGGGGCGGCTGGCCGGGCAGCGGGTCGTGCTCGCCAAGCCCAAGACGTACATGAACCTGTCGGGCGGTCCGACCGCCAGCCTGCGGGACTTCTTCAAGGTCCCGGTCGAGCGGATCGTCGTCGTGCACGACGAGCTCGACGTGCCGTTCGCCGCGCTGCGACTCAAGCGCGGCGGTGGCGACAACGGGCACAACGGGCTGCGGTCGATCACCTCGGCGCTCGGGACCAAGGAGTACCTCCGGGTGCGCTTCGGCGTCGGTCGGCCACCGGGTCGGCAGGACCCCGCCGACTTCGTGCTCAAGGACTTCAGCGGGGCAGAGAAGAAGGACCTGCCGTTCCTCGTGGACCGCGCCGCCGACGCCGTCGAGGCGCTGCTCACCGGCCCGCTCGAGGCGGCCCAGAACACCTTCCACGTCGACCCGCCCTGACCAGTGGGCCTGCCCTCCCCCGCGGCGAACGGAAACGCGCGGGTAGTTCTGAGCGCGCTCGGGTACCCGCGCGTTTCCGTTCGCGACGGCATGGGCCGGTGCGCCGCCGCCCCGGGCTCGTCAGTCGTCCGGGGACTCCAGGCGCCGCGCGATGGAGGCCTCGAGCTCGACGTTGAAACGGCTGAGCAGGGACACGAACGCGTTCCGGTCCGCGGCTGACCAGCCGGACAGCACCTCCGAGAGCACCTCGCTGCGCCGCTGCGCCGTGGACGCGTAGGCCTCGCGTCCGCTCTCGGTCACCGACACGAGCACCGCCCGGGCGTCCGACGGATCGGGCTCACGCTGCACCAGACCGGCGTCCACCAGCGAGCGCACCTGGCGGCTCGCCACCGACAGGTCCACCTCGAGCAGCGCCGCCAGCGCGGTGACCCGCAGCGGCCCCTCCTCGGCGATGCGCCACATCGCCTGGAACGCCGGCCGGTCCATCACCGTCCACCCCGACGGCCCGTGCAGCCGCACCGGCTTGGACAGCCGTCGGGCGAGTACGCCCAGCTGCTGCTCCAGTGCGGTGGTCAGGGACACCCCGCGAGCGTACGGCGAGCAGCAGGCGTCGCACGTAGGCTGGACGCGCGGGTGCGAACCCGCCACGACCCCCCGGCACCTCGCCGAGCGGGGCCTGCTCGCGTGTCTCGGAGACTGCTGTGACCCTGTCCGGACTGCTCGACACCGTCGTCGGCGACCCCTCGCTGCGCGGGGTGCTGGAGTCCGTCCCGAACCGACTGGACCTCACCGCCCCTCACGGGATGCGGCCGCTGGTCGTCGCCGGGCTGGCCCGTCGCGGCCGCACGGTGCTCGCGGTCACGGCGACGGGCCGCGAGGCCGAGGAGCTCGAAGCGGCCCTGGGCAGCCTGCTCGACGCGGACCGGGTCGCGCTCTACCCGAGCTGGGAGACGCTGCCGCACGAGCGGCTCAGCCCCCGCGCCGACACCGTCGGCCGCCGGCTCGCAGTGCTTCGCAGACTTGCCCACCCCAGCACCGACGACCCGGCGACCGGTCCGATCGAGGTCGTCGTGGCCCCGGTCCGCAGCCTGCTGCAGCCGCAGGTCAAGGGACTGGGCGACCTCGAGCCGGTCCAGCTCCGGGTGAAGGACGAAGCCCCCCTCGACGACGTCGTCCGTCGGCTCGTCGACCTCGCCTACGCGCGCGTCGAGCTGGTGGAGAAGCGCGGGGAGTTCGCCGTACGCGGCGGGATCCTCGATGTCTTCCCCCCGACCGAGGAGCACCCGGTCCGGGTGGAGTTCTGGGGGGACGACGTCGAGGAGGTGCGCGCGTTCAAGGTCGCCGACCAGCGCTCGCTGCACCCCGTCGAGCACGGCCTGTGGGCGCCGCCCTGCCGGGAGATGCTGCTCACCCCGCAGGTGCGCGAGAAGGCGCGGGTGCTCGCCGAGCAGCACCCGGAGCTGGCCGACATCTGCACCCGCATCGCCGACGGCCACCCGGTCGAGGGGATGGAGGCGCTCGCGCCGGTCCTCGTGGACGACCTGCAGCTGCTGGTCGACGAGCTGCCCCGCGACACCGTCGTCGTCGTGTGCGACCCCGAGCGGATCCGCACCCGTGCCCACGACCTGGTCGCCACGAGCCAGGAGTTCCTCGAGGCGTCGTGGGCGACCGCGGCCACGGGCGGTCAGGCACCGGTGGACCTGGGCGCCGCCGCCTACCGCACCCTGCTCGAGGTGCGTGACCACGCCCTGGCCCACGGGCACCCGTGGTGGGGCATCACGCCGTTCACCTCGGACGAGGAGCTCGAGGACGACGCCGTGGTCCTCGCGTCGCGGGCGCCGCAGGCCTACCGAGGCGAGACCGACCGCGCGATCGAGGACGTTCGGCAGTGGGTCGCGGGCGGCTACGCCGTCCTGCTGACGACCGAGGGCCACGGCCCGGCGGAGCGGCTCGTCGAGGTGCTCAAGGGCGCCGACCTCCCGGTCCGGCTCGACGGCGCAGCGGAGGCCGGCGTGGTCGTGGTGACCACGAGCTGCCTCGACACCGGCTTCGTCAGCGACCTGCTCAAGACCGTCGTGCTGACCGAGGGCGACCTCACCGGCACCCGTGGACCGGGCACCAAGGACATCAGCAAGCGCATGCCGTCGCGGCGCAAGAACGCCGTGGATCCCTTGCAGCTCAGGGCAGGTGACCCCGTCGTGCATGAGCAGCACGGCGTCGGGCGCTACCTGGAGATGGTGCAGCGGACCGTCGCCGGCGCCACCCGGGAGTACCTCATCCTGGAGTACGCCAAGGGCGACAAGCTCTTCGTCCCCACCGACCAGCTCGAGCAGGTCACCCGCTACGTCGGGGGTGAGGCGCCGTCGCTCGACCGGCTCGGGGGCGGCGACTGGGCCAAGCGCAAGGGCCGCGCGAAGAAGGCCGTCAAAGAGATCGCCGCCGGTCTCATCCAGCTGTACGCCGCGCGCACGAGCGCCCCCGGCCACGCCTTCGGCCCGGACACCCCCTGGCAGCGCGAGCTCGAGGACGCCTTCCCGTACGTCGAGACCCCTGACCAGCTCGAGGCCATCGACGAGGTCAAGGCCGACATGATGAAGCCGGTCCCGATGGACCGCGTCATCTGCGGCGACGTGGGCTACGGCAAGACCGAGATCGCCGTACGTGCTGCGTTCAAGGCGGTGCAGGACGGCAAGCAGGTCGCGATCCTGGTGCCCACGACGCTGCTCGTGCAGCAGCACCACAACACCTTCCGTGACCGGTTCGCGCAGTTCCCCGTGACGGTGAAGGCGACCAGCCGCTTCAACTCCGAGAAGGAGCAGAAGGAGGTCCTCGCCGGCCTGACCGACGGGTCGGTCGACGTCGTCATCGGCACGCACCGGCTGCTCTCGAAGTCGGTGCAGTTCAAGGACCTCGGGCTCGTCGTCGTCGACGAGGAGCAGCGCTTCGGCGTCGAGCACAAGGAGTACCTCAAGGGCATGCGTACGGCGGTGGACGTCCTGACGATGTCCGCCACCCCGATCCCCCGCACGCTGGAGATGTCGCTCACGGGCATCCGCGAGATGTCCACGATCCTCACGCCCCCCGAAGAGCGGCACCCCGTCCTGACCTTCGTCGGCCCGTACGACGAGAAGCAGATCTCCGCGGCCATCCGGCGCGAGCTCATGCGGGAGGGGCAGGTGTTCTTCCTGCACAACCGGGTCGAGTCCATCGACCGCGCGGCCAAGCGGATCCGCGAGCTCGTGCCGGAGGCGCGGGTCGCTGTCGGGCACGGGCAGATGTCCGAGGACGCGCTCGAGCAGGTGATGCTCGGCTTCTGGGACAAGAGCTTCGACGTGCTCGTCTGCACCACGATCGTGGAGAGCGGGCTCGACATCCCGAACGCCAACACCCTCATCGTCGAGCGGGCTGACGCGTTCGGCCTCTCCCAGTTGCACCAGATCCGCGGTCGCGTCGGCCGTGGTCGCGAGCGGGCCTATGCCTACTTCACCTACCCGCCGGAGAAGCCGCTCACCGAGACCGCCTACGACCGGCTCGCGACCATCGCCCAGAACACCGACATCGGTGCGGGCATGGCGGTGGCGATGAAGGACCTGGAGATCCGCGGCGCCGGCAACCTGCTCGGTGGCGAGCAGTCAGGGCACATCGCCAGCGTCGGCTTCGACCTCTACATGCGCCTGGTCGGTGAGGCCGTCGCGGACTACAAGCGCGGCGGTGGGCTCCCCGGTGACCTCGAGGACGAGAGCCCCGAGGCGCCCGACACGAAGGTCGACCTGCCGATCGACGCCCACCTCCCGCACGACTACGTCCCCGGGGAGCGCCTACGGCTGACCGCCTACCGGCAGATCGCGGGTGCGATGGACGAGGCAGCCCTCACCGCCGTACGCGAGGAGCTCACGGACCGCTACGGCGCCCTGCCCACGCCGGTGGAGAACCTGCTCGCCGTCGCCGCGTTCCGCAACCTCGCCCGCTCGCACGGCCTCACCGAGGTCGCGCTGCAGGGGAAGATGGTGCGGTTCCTGCCGATGCGGCTGCGCGAGTCACAGGTGCTTCGCCTGACCCGCCTCTACAAGGGCGCCGTGCACAAGCAGACCCTCGACACGGTGCTCGTGCCGATGCCGATGACCAAGACGTTCGGCGGGCAGCCGCTGCGTGACCTCGAGCTGCTGGCGTGGGCGTCCGACCTGCTCGGCACCGTCCTGGAAGCACCGGCGCCCGCGTGATCTGGCAGGCTAGAGGCAGGACCGTCACCCCCTTCGTAGGAGAACCACGCTCGTGACCCGCATCCCACGCCGGCTGCAGCTGGCTGCCCTCGGCCTCACCGCCGCCCTCGCGCTCACCGGCTGCGGCAACGGGGTCGGCGAGCGCGGGGCCGCCGCGACCATCGGTGACCAGCGGATCACGACCAGCACCCTCAACGACCTGGTGACCCGCAGCCTGGCCGACCCGGAGGCGAAGCAGACCGTCGGCGCCGACCCCGTCGCCTTCGAGCGCGCCGCCCTGCGCCGGATCATCTCGCACGCGATCATCACCGAGGCCGCCCGTCGCGAGGGCGTCACGGCCGACGGCGCGTCGATCGACGCGACGTTCGACAAGTTCGCGCAGCAGACAGGTGGGCTCGCCGGGCTCGAGGCAGCAGCGACCAAGCAGGGCATCGCGAAGGCCGACCTGCGCGAGGCGCTCACCGACGTGACGCTGCGCGACCTCATCGCCGACAAGCTCACCGCCGGTGTCACCGTGCCGCAGGAGCAGCTGCAGCAGGCCTACGACCAGAACATCGCGCAGTACGACCAGGTCCGGTCGGCGCACATCCTCGTCGCGACCGAGGCCAAGGCCAAGCAGCTGCTGGCGGCCCTGAAGAAGGACCCGTCGCGCTTCGCCTCGTTCGCCGCGCAGTTCTCGACCGACACGGGCAGCAAGGACAAGGGTGGCGACCTGGGCTACCAGGGTCGGGGCGCGCTGGAGAAGAACTTCGAGGACGCCATCTTCGGCAACCCACCCGGCAGCCTCGTCATCGCCAAGACGCAGTTCGGCTACCACGTCATCTCCGTCATCGACCGTCGTACGACGACGTTCGCGCAGGCGCAGACCGAGCTGCGCCGGACCATCCTCTCCCAGCAGCGACAGGCGGTTGTCGACGCCTTGATCCTCAAGACGTCCAAGGACCTCGGCGTGAAGGTCAACCCGCGCTTCGGCACCTGGGACGTGTCGACCCAGCAGGTGGTCGCGCTGCCCGTGTGCCCCGACTCAGTCACCAGCCCCTCGCCGCGTCCCGGCGATGCCGCAGCCGACCCGGCCGCCGACCCCAACGCAGCGCCGACGGCGACGCCTGCCTGCTGACGTGCCGCTGCTCACCGTGGTGGCGTGCACACCACGCACGCCGCGCGGCGCACTTTCCTTCTCGGCGTGGCAGGCGCTGCGCTCCGCGCCGGTCCTGGTCGGCGCGGCCGACCACCCGCAGCTCGGGGGGCTCGATGACGCCGAGGTCGCCTGGCACATCGGTGATCTGAGCGACCTGCCGGACGAGGACGTCGTCTGGCTCGGAGCGGGCGAAGACCTCTCGATGGTGCAGCACGAGGTCGTCGTGGTGCCGGCCGCACCGGAGGTCACCGGCTCCCGGTTGCTGGACGTCGTCGCGGTCATGGACCGGTTGCGCTCGCCAGGCGGCTGCCCGTGGGACGCGACGCAGACCCACCAGAGCCTCATGCCGTACCTGCTCGAGGAGGCGTACGAGACCTACGAGGCGCTCGAGGACGACGACGCGGCTGCCCTGCGCGAGGAGCTCGGGGACCTGCTGCTGCAGATCGCCTTCCACGCCCGGATCGCGGACGACTTCGACATCGACGACGTCGCCGGTGACCTCGTCGACAAGCTCGTGCGCCGGCACCCGCACGTGTTCGCCGGCGCCAGTGCCGACGACCTCGAGGGGTCGTGGGAGGCGCTGAAGGCCAAGGAGAAAGGGCGTACGTCGGTGACCGAGGGCGTGCCCCTCGGGCAGCCTGCCCTGTCGCTGGCGGCCAAGCTCCAGCGGCGGGCGGAGCGGCTCGGGGCGCCGGCCGGCTCGTTCCCTGGCGTGGGCGGGGCACTGTGGGACCTCGTGGCGAAGGCGCGCGCCGAGGGGGAGGACCCTGAGACGGCCCTACGCACCGTCGCCCGCACCTACCGCGACCGGCTCGCCGAGGCGGAGCGCTCCCCGGAGGGGCTGCCCGGCGACGAGGCGGCGTGGCTGCGGGTGCTGGGTTCCTGACTGGTTGACTGCACGCGTGCGCCGTACCTGTCTGCTGCTGGTCCTGCCCCTGCTCGCTTCGTGCTCGGGTGGGTCGGCCACCAGCGCGAGCGCGACACCGAGCCCCACGGCGAGTCCCACCGCGAGCCCGACCCCGAGCCCGACGCCGAGTCCGTCGGCCATCCCGACCCCGTCGGTGGTGGCCGTCCCCACGCCGGCGCGACCGGCCGCCACCCCGTTCAAGCCCGTGCTCGTCCTCGAGCCCGACGGGCTCGGCGTCCTGGTCAGCGCGGCGTCGATCCGGCACTACCCGTTCACGACGACCACGGCCGGTGACGTGTCCGCGCTGGTCGACACGGTGCGGGGCACGGGCGACGTGCAGTCGCTGCCCGACTGCGGTCAGGGCGCGCGATCGTCGTACGCCTCGCACGGGTTGAGCCTGCTGTTCGACGGCGAAACGTGGGTCGGCTGGACCGTGCAGGCCGGTACGCCGCGACTGAGCTCCGTGGACGGGGTGGCGCTCGGGCTCACCTGGACGCAGCTGAAGAAGATCCGGCCGAAGGCCATGCGCAGCCAGGAGTCGTTGGGCGATGAGTTCTACGAGAGCGACCGCGCGATCAACGGCTTCCTGTCCGGACCCAAGGACAGCGACACCGTCACCACCCTCTACGCCGGCGAGACCTGCACCTTCCGCTGAGCCCCGGCTGAACGGATACGCGCGGGTCCTCCGAGGCACCTCAACCCACCCGCGCGTTTCCGTTCACCGGCGGGAGAGCGCTCGTCGGTAGGCTGCCCGGCACACCTGCAACGCCCTGCAACGCAAGGAGAGCATCGTGCCCACCATCGAGGCCGTCGGCGCCCGCGAGATCCTGGACTCGCGCGGCAACCCCACGATCGAGGTCGAGGTCGCCCTCGACGACGGCACGATCGCCCGCGCCGCTGTCCCGAGCGGGGCGAGCACTGGTGCCTACGAGGCGGTGGAGCTGCGCGACGGCGGCGACCGGTACGGCGGCAAGGGCGTGTCCAAGGCAGTGGACGCGGTGCTCGACGACATCGGTCACGAGCTGCTCGGCATGGAGGCCAGCGAGCAGCGGCTCGTCGACCAGGCCCTCATCGACCTCGACGGGACCCCTGACAAGAGCCGGTTCGGCGCCAACGCGATCCTCGGCGTCTCCCTCGCGGTCGCGCGCGCGGCCGCGGAGTCGCACGGTCTGCCGCTGTTCCGCTACGTCGGCGGTCCCAACGCCCACGTGCTGCCCGTCCCGATGATGAACATCCTCAACGGTGGCGCCCACGCCGACACCAACGTCGACGTCCAGGAGTTCATGATCGCGCCCATCGGCGCGGCGACCTTCTCCGAGGGCCTGCGCCAGGGCGTCGAGGTCTACCACGCGCTCAAGGCCGTCCTGAAGCAGCGCGGCCTCGCCACGTCCATCGGCGACGAGGGCGGCTTCGCGCCCAACCTCGACAGCAACCGCGCCGCCCTCGACCTCATCGTCGAGGCCATCGGCACCACCGGCCTGCAGGTCGGCACCGACATCGCGCTGGCCCTCGACGTCGCCGCGACCGAGTTCCACACCGACGGCACCTACCTGTTCGAGGGCGCGAAGAAGACCGCCGCCGAGATGAGCGCCTACTACGCCGACCTCGTCGCCAACTACCCGATCGTCAGCATCGAGGACCCGCTCGACGAGAACGACTGGGACGGCTGGAAGCACCTCACCGACCAGATCGGCGCACGGGTCCAGCTCGTCGGCGACGACCTGTTCGTCACCAACCCCGTCCGTCTCGCCCAGGGCATCACGAGCGGTACGGCGAACGCGCTGCTCGTCAAGGTCAACCAGATCGGCACCCTGACCGAGACGCTCGACGCGGTGTCGATGGCCCACCGCAGCGGCTACCGCTGCATGATGAGCCACCGCTCGGGCGAGACCGAGGACACGACGATCGCCGACCTCGCCGTCGCCACCGACTGCGGCCAGATCAAGACCGGCGCCCCGGCGCGGTCCGAGCGGGTGGCGAAGTACAACCAGCTGCTGCGCATCGAGGAGGAGCTCGACGACGCGGCACGCTACGCCGGAGCGGCCGCCTTCCCGCGCTTCGCCGCCTCCAAGGGCTAGCGTTCAGCGGGTGCCTTCCGCTCGACGCCCACCCCGGAGCAAGACCGCACCCGGTGGTGCCGCTCGACGCAAGGTCAACGCGGTCAGGCAGCAGGCAGCCGCGGAGCCGAACCGGAGCCGCAGCGGCCTGACGACCCGCGCCGCCGTCCTGGGTCTGGTCCTGTGCGCGTTGGTGGTCAGCGCTGCGCTGCCGCTGCGCGAGTACCTCGGCCAGCGCGGCCAGATCGTCGCCGCGCAGCAGAAGAAGGCGCAGCACGAGGCGCGGGTGAAGGCGCTCGAGGCCCAGCTCCGGCAGTGGAACGATCCGGCGTACGTCGCAGCGCAGGCCCGCAGCCGCCTGCACTTCGTCCTGCCGGGGGAGACGTCGTACGTCCTGCTGACGCCGTCCGCGGCACCGGAGGCGACCGAGCAGCGTCCCGGTGCGCGCGCCACCGGGCCGGAGGCGCCGTGGTACTCCCAGGTCTGGGGCAGCGTGCAGGCCGCCGACCGCCCTGTCCCGACGGCCACCCCGACCCCGTGACGCTCGACCCGCGCGACCGTCGGGCGGTCGCGCTGCAGCTGTCGCGCGAGCCCAGGGCGATCCAGGAGGTCGCGCACCGCTGCGGCTGCGGACTGCCGGACGTGGTCCAGACGGCCCCGCGGCTCGAGGACGGGACGCCGTTCCCGACGCTCTTCTACCTGACGTGTCCCCGGCTCGCCTCGCTCATCGGCACGCTGGAGTCCAGCGGGCTGATGAAGCAGATGACCGACCGGCTCGCCACCGACCCCGACCTGCAGCGGGCGTACGACGCCGCGTCAGAGGACTACGTGAGCCGCCGCGATGCCCTGGGAGTGCTGGAGAACGTCCCCGCCCAGGGCGGGATGCCGACGCGCGTGAAGTGCCTGCACGTCCTCATCGCGCACTCGCTCGCGGTCGGGCCGGGCGTGAACCCGTTCGGGGACGAGGCGCTGGCGCTGCTCGAGGACTGGTCCCGCAAGGGCCCCTGCGTCGACCCGGACGACCCCGACGCGGTCCTCCACAAGAAGGTGCGCTCCTAGTGCGCGTGGCCGCGGTCGACTGCGGGACCAACTCGGTGCGGCTGCTCGTGCGTGACCTGCCCGGCGCCGAGCTGCACCGGGAGATGCGGGTGGTGCGGCTCGGTCAGGGCGTCGACGCGACCGGAGAGCTGCACCCGGATGCGCTCTTCCGAACCCGCGAAGCACTCGTCAGCTACGCGGTGACGTGTCGTGACCTCGGCGTCGAGCGCACCCGTATGGTCGCCACCTCCGCGACCCGAGATGCCCGTAACCGCAGCGACTTCGTGGCGATGGTCCAGGACGCGCTCGGGATCGAGCCCGAGGTCGTCAGCGGGGAGGTGGAGGCGGCGCTGTCGTTCGCGGGCGCCACGGCGGACCTGCACGACGGCGGGCCGTTCCTCGTCATGGACATCGGCGGCGGGTCGACCGAGCTGGTCCTCGGTACGACCGCGCCGGAGGCGTCGCACTCCATGGACGTGGGCTGCGTCCGCCTCACCGAGCGGCACCTGGTGTCCGACCCACCCACCCCTGCGCAGGTCGCCGCGGCGCGCGCCGACATCGACGCGGCCCTGGACACCGCCCTCGAGGTCGTCCCCGCCCACCAGGCGCGTACGGCGGTCGGGCTGGCCGGCTCGGTCACGACGGTCGCTGCCCTCGCGCTCGAGCTCTCGTCGTACCAGCCGGAGCGGATCCACCTGTCGCGCATCAGCGCCGCGCAGGTCGACGACGTCGCGGAGCGACTGCTCGCGATGACCCGTGCCGACCGCGCCGCCCTGCCCGTGATGCACCCTGGTCGCGTCGACGTCATCGGCGGCGGCGCGCTCGTGCTGCAGAGCATCGTGCGGCGTCTGGGCCTGCCTGAGGTCCTCGTCAGCGAGTCCGACATCCTGGACGGGATCGCCCTGTCCCTCACGAAGGAGAGCTAGATGGCCAAGAGCGACTGGGTCAGTGCGGTGAAGCGCGTCGAGAAGCCCTGGGGCCACGAGGAGATCTTCGCCCTCGTCGACGGGAAGTTCTGCGGGAAGGCCATCCACGTGAACGACGGGCACTCGCTGTCGCTGCAGTACCACGAGCAGAAGGAGGAGACCATCTCGGTCCAGTCCGGCAAGCTCCTCGTCGACATCGGGCTGCACGAGGACGACATGGAGCAGTTCGAGCTCGAGGCGGGGGAGTCCATCCACCTCAAGCCGCTGACCCGCCACCGCGTGACCGCCATCGGCGACACCGTCATGCTCGAGGCCTCGACCACCCAGCTCATGGACGTGGTCCGGCTCGAGGACAGGTACGGCCGCCAGGGCACGAACGCGCCCTAGTGATCGCGCCTGGCACCGGGTTCCCGACCGACCACGCGAGCCCCCTCACCCCGGTCGCCCGTCACGCGGCGGACGTCGTACGCCTCGCAGGGTCGGCGCCGACCCTCGAGCACCTGGACGGACGGTCGTCGGTCTGCCGCGCGTGCCCGCGGCTCGTGGAGTGGCGCGAGCAGGTCGCGCAGGACAAGCGCGCGGCGTACGCCGACGACACCTACTGGGGCCGGCCGGTGACGGGATGGGGGGACAGCCGCCCGGAGATCCTCGTCATGGGCCTGGCTCCCGCCGCGCACGGCGGCAACCGCACCGGGCGGATCTTCACGGGGGACCGTAGCGGCGACTGGTTGTTCGCCGCGCTCCACCGCGCCGGCCTCGCCCGCACCCCCACCTCCACCGACGCGTACGACGGTCAGCAGCTGCTCCGCACCCGCATCACCCTGCCCGTCCGCTGCGCGCCGCCCGCCAACAAGCCGACGACCGAGGAGCGCGACGCGTGTGCGCCCTGGCTGGACCGTGAGCTGTCCTGGCTGCTGCCCACCGTGCGGGTGGTGGTCACCCTGGGGTCGTTCGGGTGGCAGGCGGCGTTCCGTGCGCTGGGGGCGGCCGGGCAGCCGGTGCCCCGGCGCACGCCGGCGTTCAGCCACGGCGCGGAGATCGCCCTGGACTCCGGGATCACCGTGCTCGGGTGCTTCCACGTGTCGCAGCAGAACACCTTCACCGGTCGGCTGACCGAGCCCATGCTCGACGCGGTGTTCGCGCGCGCGCTCGTCCTCGCCGGCTGAGTCGCGCCCGCCACGGCGGTCCAGCTGGCAGGTGAGACCTCGCGCCTGACCCCCTTTCGGCTACCTCGGAGCACTTCTTGAGGGCCAAACGGGTGAATCGGGCAGGAACTTTGTCCTGCTCGCGCCCCGAGTGTCCTCGGTGTCCGAATTTGGTGCTAGCCAAATGATCACGATGGACCATATGGTCACGGCCAGATACGCCAGATGGCTCAACGTGACTGCTCCCTTCGGGAGCGTCTCATCCCTCGGGGGGAGTGGACATGCGCGGCAACACGTGGGGCTAGACGCTCCCGGCCCAACGGGCCGGAACAAACCCAGCCCGCCAGGGGCTGGGACTGGGTGGTGCAACACCCAGTCCCAGCCCCTGGACGCGTTTGCGGGGCCGAACGGCCGCGTGCCGGATATCAGTCGCGCGTGTCGACCTGCTGTGGGATCTCGGCGGCCCGCTGCGGCTCACGACGTCGTAGCCACTGCCCGATTTCCAAGCTCGGCATCGGGCGGGCCAGCAAGTAGCCCTGCGCCTCGTCCACGCCGAGGGCGAGAAGGGCCGCGAGCTGGTCCGCGCGCTCAACACCCTCGGCCACCACACTCAACCCAAGGGTGTGGGCGATGTCGATGACGGCCCGGATCACCGCCCGGTCACCCTGGTCGGTGGTGATGTTGTCCACGAAGCCCTTGTCCACCTTCACCTCGTCGACGGGGAGGCCTTTGAGGTACGTCAGCGAGGAGTAGCCGGTCCCGAAGTCGTCGACCGAGAGCTTCACGCCGAGCCGCCGGAGATCGTCCCATGCGCGTGGCCGCAAGCTCAGGGTCGCCCACGACCACTCCCTCGGTGAGCTCCAGCGTGAGGAGGTCCGGCGCAACGTCTGCAGCCACAAGGAGCGCTGCCACTTCGGTGCTGAACGCGGCGTCGAGCAGCGTCCCCGCGCTGACGTTGACGGAGACGCCCACACGGCCGCCGCGGCGCTGCCAGCCCTTGCACGTCGTGAGAGCCTGGCGCAGGACGAGGCTGGTGAGCGGTCCCATCAGTCCGGCTGCCTCTGCGAGGGGGACGAACTCGGCGGGGGAGATGGCCCCGAGCGCGGGGTGCGTCCATCTCGCCAGGGCCTCGACGCCGACGACCTCGTCGCTGCGCAGGTGCACCTTGGGTTGGTACGCGACGCCGATGGCTCCGACCGCAACCGCCTCGCGAAGGGCCATGACGACCGCAAGCCGGCGCTGTCCCTCGACCTCGTAGACCGGCTCCCAGACGACGGGCCCACCGCCGGTGTTCCGAGCGCCGTACATCGCGGTCTCCGCCCGCCGGATCAGCGTGGCAGCGTCGTCGCCGTGCTCTGGCGCCTCGACGCAGCCCACGGTCAGGCGGATGTGGGTGCCGACCGGTCCGAGCTGCGCGCCGCCCTCCACCTGCGCGCGCACGCCGAGCCCGAACAGCGCGGCGTCGCCGGCGAACTCGGCCCGTGGCACGCAGACGGCGAAGCGACCACCGCCGATCCGTCCGATGAGCGCCCGCGGGAAGCAGACCTGAAGGCGCCGGGTCACCTCGAGGAGGAGCTCATCACCGACCTGATGGCCCAGGGTGTCGTTGACTTCGCGGAACGACTCGACCGCCACCGTGGTGACGATCACCCCGCCCTGATGCGCCTCCAGCAGGGCATTGAGCCGCGTCTGCACGTCAATGAGGTTCGGCAGTTTGGTGAGCGGGTCGGTGGTCGCGGCCAGCGCCAACTCGTGCTGTAGCCGTCCTCGTTCAAGGGCCGAGGCGAGCTCAACGGCTATCGACTCCAGCAAGCGAAGGTCCGGGAGTCCAAACTTCGAACTGCCGAAACGGTCCTCCACCGAGAGCACGCCCAGCAAGCCCTTGTCGCCGAGCAGTGGCGTGTGCATTCGGTCGCCACTTTCGAGCGCCGAGACAACGGGTGGCCGCTCGGAAAAGGTGCTCTCCCCGTGCACCTCGTGGTGCGCGGATCGACCGTCATCAAGCACGACGATGCGAAGCCATCGTTGGCCGTCCTGAAGGGCGAGGTCCAAGCGAGAAGCACACAGCAGTCGGCGGACGCCATCGAGAACCGCCGTGCTCAAGGGGTCCGTCAGGTCCAAGGGGCCAAGCCCCTGGACGAGTTGCTGCAGAGCATCGCTTTGCCGTGCCCGAGCATCGAGCGCCTGATGCCGCTGGTAGCCCAGCACGAGCACAAGCGCAACCGCAGCAATAGCCACAAGCGTCCACGGGTCAGTCCAGGCAGCGGCGACGAAGACCACGGTGAGGGCGCCGAACAGCGCCGCGGCAGCAGCACTGGACAGCGTCGTTTGAACGACCCGACCTCTGCTCGGTTTCGCGCCCACGACCGCGAGGAGCCCTTGAAGCAGCAAGGCACTAGATACTTCAGACCCGAGCACTGCCAGCAGGATCGCGCTCCACAGAATCGCGTTCGGCTGCGAGGTGGGGGCCAGAACGGTAAGGATCGCCACAGCCGAGGCTGTTTCCCAGCATCCCAAGGCGGTGTTGAAGGCCCACTTCGACGGGGAGTGTCGGCGTGCGGTGCAATTGATCGCCGCCGCAAGCGCTCGAGCGGCCAGGTGCAACCAGCGGGGGGACGAAGACGAGGCCGATGACCATCGGCACATGGCTGACGAAGAAGTCGCGCGAATGACTCCGGTATTGGTAGCTGAAGGAGATCCGATACGTCACCAAGTACGCGGGGGCGAGCGTCCACCACGGGACGTGGAAGGGGAGGGCTGAGCCGTCCCAGCGCAGGTCCGCCCAGCTGGTGGCACCCAGGCTGGCGGTCAGCAGGGCAGCGGCGATCGCGACGACGCTCAGGCGGCGCCACACCGACAGACTCCCGGGACCGGACATCTCCACCCTCATCGACCGGTATGGGCGATTGCTTGAGCACGGAACACGCGCGTGCCGCTCAACGCGATCAGCGCCACGAGCGTGAGCCCACCGAGGGCGGCGACCGCACCACGGGGTTCGATGGGTCCGGCGAGCGCGCCGACGAGCAGCAGTGCACCGCCCTGCACGGCGCACAGGGCAGTGGTGGCGACGCCGTACGCACGGCCCCGGAACTCCCGCGGGCAGGTCTGCATGTACGCCGAGCTCGCGATCAGGTTGACGCTGCCCCCGGCACCGGCGACGAGCCAGAGCAGACCCAGCACCACCGGTGAGGTCACCACGGCGCTGAACAGCAGCGGCACGCAGCCGAGCAGGGCCAACCCCGGCATGAGGCCCTGGCGCTTGGCGACCGGGACGCGGAGGATGGCCAGGCTGCCGACGAGGTAGCCGAGCGGGACGCTGGCTGTCAGCAGGCCCGCGGTCGCCGAGCCGCGGCCGAGCTCGTCAGCGACCGGCACGGCGAGGCCCTCAGGCGCGATGACCGCGGCGGAACCGAGCAGGGCATAGGCGAGCAGCTTGCGCAGCAACGGGTGCCTCGCGACCATCCGCAGGCCCTCGGCGGTGTCGTGCCACATCGACGACCGCGCCTCCGGGTCGCGGACCGACGGGCGCGCGGAGACGAAGGCGACCAGCAGGGCGGCGGACAGCAGGAACGTCGCCGCGTCCACCGCCAGGCTCGTTCGCGCCGACGTGGCGGCCACGAGGGCACCGCCGAGGGCGAAGCCGACGACCTGCGCGCCCTGGACCAGCATCTGCATCAGCGCGTTGCCGAGCACGTAGTCGTCGCCGGACAGGATGTCGGGCTGCATCGAGCTGCGCGCGCTGTCGAACGGAGGGGACAGCATGCCCACGGCCGCGAGAACGACGAACACGAGGGGGAGCGGGATCCCCTGCACGCAGAGCACCAGGATCAGGGGGGCGCGCAGCAGGTCGCAGGTGATCATCACACCCAGGCGCGGCCGGCGGTCGGAGATGCTCGCGAGCACCGGCCCGCCCAGCAGGTAGGTGAGGTAGGACACGGCGTACGTCGCTGAGGCAGCCAGCGCGGAACCGGTGCGGTCGAAGACGAGGACGGCGACAGCGATGCGGGCGAGCTGGTCCCCGGCGACCGACAGCGTCTGCGAGGCGAGCACTGCGACGTACTCGCGGTTGCCGAGCACGCGGCGGTAGCTCGCGGTCGCGGTGCTGGTCACCGGCGCATTCTGGCGAAGATCGGCGGTTCGCGCTGCCACCTGCGTCCACAGGCGCGCCGAGCGGAGCAGCGGCGGTCCCGCCGTACGCCCTAGGGTGGGTGCTGAACAGACGCGCCCCTGTAGTCCAACTGGCAGAGACCGAGGTCTTAAAAACCTCGTCAGTGTGGGTTCGACCCCCACCGGGGGCACGAACCGCCGCGCGCGTCCGTTGGTAGGACGACCCCCGCACCAAAGGAGCAGCACCCATGGCAGGCCCCCAGTCCAGCAATCCCGTCTTCCAGCGCGCCCCCGGGCTGCAGCCGAAGACCTTCGGCGCACCGGGCTACCCGTCGGCCGACGACGTCGCCGACATCTACCGCACTCCCCAACGGCTGACGCTGGACGACATCGTCGTCAAGACCGGGCTGCTGCTCGGCATCATCCTGGTCACCGGGGCCCTCACGTGGGTCGCCGACGTCGGCTTCGGCATCGTCGCGCTCGCCGGCCTGGTCGGCTTCGCGCTGGCGATGGTCAACATCTTCAAGCGCGAGGTGGTCCCCGGCCTCGTCCTGGCCTACGCCGCCGCCGAGGGTGTCCTGCTCGGGGGCATCAGTGCGGCCTACCAGCACCAGCCGCAGTACGCCGGTCTCCCGCTGCAGGCAGGTGTCGCCACAGCCACCATCTTCGGCGCCGTCCTGTTCCTCTACAAGAACAAGGTCCTGCGCGCGACGCCGAAGTTCACCAAGGTCGTGTCGCTGTCGTTCGTCGGGCTGTTCGCGCTGCTGGTCCTCAACCTGCTCATCAACGCCTTCGACGGCTCCGGCAGCGGCCTCGGCCTGCGCAGCGGTGGCGGCATCGCCATCCTGTTCAGCCTCGCGTTCATCGTCATGGGATCGCTGACCTTCGTGCTCGACTTCGACAACGCCGAGCGTCTGGTCGCCTCCGGCGCGCCGGAGCGCGAGGCGTGGCGCGTGTCGTTCGGCCTCGTCGTCGGGCTCGTCTGGCTCTACCTCGAGATCCTGCGGCTGCTGTCCTACCTGCGCAACGACTAGCGGTCGGTGCGCCGCTGCAGGGCCCTGACCGGGCCGGTCTCCGGCTTCGCCCTGCTCGGCGTGCTCGTGAGCGGGTGCGCCTCCAGTACGGGGGCCGTACCCAGCCCGTCCCCCAGCGTCAGCCCCCGTCCCGGCCCCAGCCCGACCGTCAGCGCGAGCCCCAGCCCGAGTCCGACGTCGACGCCCACCGGTCCGCCGGGGCTCGCGCTCGAGGAGCTCGCCAGCTTCTCCGCACCGGTCTGGGTCGGTCCGGCACCGGGTGACACCGACCACCTGTACCTCGTGGAGAAGACCGGTCGGCTGCTGCGGCTCGACGCGAACGGTCGCCAGCAGTCGGTCGTGCTCGACCTCACCGGCCAGGTGACCAAGGGCAACGAGCAGGGGCTGCTGTCCGTGGCGTTCGACCCGGCGTACGCGACGAACCGCAGGCTGTACGTCGACTACACCGACCCGACCGGCGCCACGCGCGTCGTCGCCTACACCGTGAGCGGTGGCGTGGCGACCAGGCCGCAGCAGCTGTTCACGGTGGAGCAGCCGTACACCAACCACAACGGCGGGCTGCTGCTGTTCGACCGGACCGGCATGCTCCTCGTCGGCCTGGGCGACGGCGGCTCGGCAGGTGACCCGGAGAACCGGGCGCAGGACCTCTCCAGCGACCTCGGCAAGATCCTGCGACTCGACCCCCGCACCGGCAAGGGAGCCGCCGACAACCCGTTCCCGCAGAACAAGCGGGTGTGGGCACTCGGGCTACGCAACCCCTGGCGCTTCTCCTTCGACACCAACGGAGACCTGTACCTCGGCGACGTCGGTCAGAACAAGCTCGAGGAGCTGGACGTCGTACCGCCCGACGAGCAGCGGGGCGCGAACTTCGGCTGGTCGGTCTTCGAGGGCAACCTCCGCTTCAAGGCCGACAAGCAGCTGTCCTCCGCGCCGGGTCCGCTCATCGTGCCCGCCCTGACCTACCTGCACAGCGAGGGCGGGTGCTCGATCACCGGCGGCGAGGTCTACCGGGGGCGCCGGCTGCCGTTCCTCGACGGCAGCTACGTGTTCGGCGACTACTGCGCCGGTCGCCTCTGGGCGGTCGACCGCACTGCGCGGGGCGTGACTCCGCTGCGCGAGCTCGGTGTGAAGGTGGACGGGCTCCAGGCGTTCGGGCGAGACCTGCGGGGCGAGCTGCTCGTGCTGTCGGCGGAGAAGCTCTACCGCCTCGTCGCCGCCTGATCTACCGGCCGGCCTCCAGGGCGCCGGCCCGGGTGAGCTCGCGCACCGCCAGGGGGATCGACGCGCGCACGTCGACCGGCCGGGCGAGGCGCCAGGCACCCCGCGCGACGTAGCAGCGCACCTGCTGGTCGAAGGCTGCGGGGCTTGCCGCGCGGGCGCGCAGCAGGGCCGCCGCGCCCTGCACGTAGACCGACCGGTAGTAGGAGCTGCGCCCCTCCCAGTAGGTCATCGGCGCTCCCGTGCGACCCCTGCCGTCGGCGGGGATGGTCGTACCGAGGTACTTCTGCGCCGTCCCACGGTCCAGCGCCTCGGCGTACGTCGCGAAAGCCTCGTCCAGCCACGGGTCGCGCGCCTGGTCGTCGCCCACCAGCCCGTA
The DNA here is from genome assembly GCA_963784705.1 of uncultured Actinomycetota bacterium. Classification (GTDB taxonomy): domain Bacteria; phylum Actinomycetota; class Actinomycetes; order Mycobacteriales; family SCTD01; genus RYN-111. The sequence goes on along the minus strand of CAWASC010000020.1, from coordinate 31,244 downwards.
GAACCACTGGTGCGCGACCTCGTGGCTCGCGGTCGCGTCCTGGTCCTGCCTGCTGCCGAGCAGGATCGCGCCGGGGTACTCGATGCCGCCCTTGATGTCGGGCAGCACCGCGACCGCCAGGCGCGCGTAGGGGAACGGGCCGAACCGCCTGACGTGCGCCCGCATCGCGCGGGCCAGCTCACGTCCCACGGCCGCCGCGTCGTCCGGCACCTGCGGCGCGACGGCGACGAGCACCGGCACCGGACCGGCCACGCGCGCCACCCGGAACGCCCCCACCGCCACCGCCACATCGCGTACGGCGGGAGCGGACGTCACGGTCACCGTGGCTGACGCCGACACCACCGCACCGGTCGCGACGACGCTCAGGCCGGCGGCGTGGCGAACCGTCAGCTGGGCCAGGCGCATGTCCTCCGACGTACTCGCCTCGGCGAAGCCACTGGTAGGGGGCTCGGTCGCCCAGCCGCGGCCGCGCTCCCAGGCCAGCAGAGGTGCCCCGCTGCCGAACCAGCTGGTGGTCCCGCGGTTGCCGAAGCGGTCGTTGGCGCCGACCGGGAGGGTGAGCCGGAAGGACAGGTCGACCGTGATCGCCGTACCTGCAGGGCCGCGGTGCGGGAGGCGGATGAGCGTGTCGGTCGGGCGGCTGACGCTCACCCGCTGGCCGTCGACCCGGGCACTCGTGACCGTGGTGGTGCCACCGCTTTCGGCGGGGCGCGGCGCCGATCCCCAGAGCCGGAAGACGACCTCGGTGACGGGGCGGTCGGGGGTGAAGACGACGCGCTCGGTGCCCGCGACGGTGCGCCGGTCGACGGTCAGGTCGAGGGTCAGGACGGGGCGGTGCGGGTCCGCGGCGGCGTAGCTGCGGCAGTCAGCCGGGACGGGCGTGGGCGCGGGGGCGGGGGGAGTGGGCTTCGGGGTGGGGGTGGGCGTGGGGGCGGGGGCCGGGGTGGGCGAGACCGTCGGGACCGTCGGGATCGTCGGGATCGCCGCCGCCGGGGAGGTGCTCGTGGTGGCGGGCGCGGCGACGGGGCCGGGTGAGCTCCCGGCGCAGCCGGCGACCAGGGCGATCGCCACCGCCGTACCGGCACGGACTCCACGCTGCACGTCTCGACGCTAGCCTGCGCCCGGTGAACCAGGGGACGCCCGAGCTGCTGGCCAAGGAGGTCGCGTCCCTGGTCGCGCGCCTGCGGCAGTGGACGCCGGCGCGGTGGGCCGCCGCGGTCGAGCCGTGGGGGACCCGCGCCGATCTCGGACGACACCTCGCGCAGTCGCTCGCCGCTGCCGCCGCGGTGCTGGAGGGTCAGCCGGTACGCGCGCTGCCGGTGCTCGCCGACCTGCTCGTACCCGACCAGGTCGCCATCACCGGGGACGACCTGGTGCGCGGTGCACCGACGTCCGAGGTCGTCGACGACGTGGTCGCGCACGTCCTGCTGCACCGGTACGACCTGCTCAGTGAAGAGCCGCCGCCCTCCCTCGGAGGTGCGGCGGCTCTCCTGCGCGGTCAGTCCGTGTGCACCACCCCCGCGTGAACGGATACGCGGGGGTGGTCTGAGAGCGCTCAGGGGACCCGCGCGTATCCGTTCACCGCGGGTCTAGCTCAGGCGCTCGATCACCATGGCCATGCCCATGCCGCCGCCCACGCACATGCTCTCCACGCCGAACTGCTTGTCGTAGGTCTGCAGGTTGTTGATGAGCGTGCCCGTGATGCGCGCACCGGTCATGCCGAACGGGTGACCGACGGCGATCGCCCCACCAGAGACGTTGAGCTTCTCCAGGTCGATGCCGACCTCACGCTGCGACGACAGGACCTGCGCCGCGAATGCCTCGTTGATCTCGTACAGGTCGATGTCGTCGACCGTCTTCCCGGCGCGCGAGAGCGCGAGCTTGATCGCCTCGGCGGGACCGTGACCCATGACCTCGGGCGACAGACCGGTGACCGACGTCGACACGATGCGGGCGAGCGGGGTGAGGCCGAGGGCCTTGGCCTTCTCGTCGCTCATGATCACGACTGCTGCCGCGCCGTCGTTCAGCGGGCACGCGTTGCCGGCGGTGACGCGCCCGTCCGGCCGCCCGGACACGGTCTTGAGACCGGACATGCCCTCGACGGTGACACCCGGGCGCGGGCAGTCGTCCGCAGAGACGACGGTGCCGTCCTCCAGCGTGTACGGCGAGATCTCGCGCTCCCAGAAGCCGTTGGCGATCGCCTTCTCGGCGAGGTTCTGCGAGCGGGCGGCGAACTCGTCCATGTCCGCGCGGGACACGTTCTTCCACACGGCGACGTTCTCGGCGGTCTGCAGCATCGCGATGTACACGTCCGGCAGCAGACCCGCGACCCGCGGGTCGGTCCAGTCGCTGGCGCCGGACTCGATCGTGGCGGCCGTCCGGGCCTGCGCGTCGGCGAACACCGGGTTCTGCGCGGACGCGACGTCGGCCATGCCCTGCCCGAAGCGGGAGACGGCCTCGACGCCGGCGGAGATGAAGGCGTCGCCCTCGCCGGAACGGATGGCGTGGAAGGCCATGCGGGTGGTCTGCAACGACGACGAGCAGTAGCGGTTGACCGTCGTCCCCGGGAGGTAGTCCATGCCGAGCTTCACCGCGACGGCCCGGCCGATGTTGAAGCCGGCCTCACCCGCCGGCTGCCCGCAGCCCATGATCAGGTCGTCGATGTCGTGCGGGTCCAGGCCGGGGACCTTCTTCAGGGCCTCCGTCACCGCGAACGCCGCGAGGTCGTCCGGTCGCGCGCTGATGAGCGAGCCCTTGAAGGCACGGCCGATGGGGGTACGGGCGGTCGAGACGATCACGGCCTCGGACATGAGGGGCTCCTGGAGAGTGGGGTCGGACACGGGTCGACACGGACTAGAACGGCGTTCGGTCGTTGGGTACAACGCTAACGGGACGACGTGGCTTCCTCGTCGGCGGCCTCGTCATGGGGCTGGTCGGGAGTGCTCTCGTCGGTACGCTCGTCCGGAGCCCCCCGGCCGACCAGGGGCAGTCGGCGGACCAGCCGGACGAGCCGTCCGGGGCCGACGGCGGCGACGCCCTCGGAGCCTTCGAGCGTCTCGACGACCAGGCCCGGCTCGCGCGCAGCCAAGTTCGCCGCGACGTTCACGTCCTGGACGGTGCTGCTGACCGCCAGGTCCCGCTCGTCGGACACGCCGAGCTGCTCGAGCACGCTCGGCAGCACGACGTCGGCCACGCGGGCGTAGCCCTCGGGAGACGGGTGGAACCGGTCGGCGCTCCACAGGTGCGGGTGGGCGTTGAACTCCTCCGCGAGCAGGCTGCCGAGCGTGACGGCGACGCCGTCGTTCTCGGCGACGGCGACGGCCTGGGCGGCGGCCATCTGTCGGGACCGGTAGGCAGCGAGCGTCCGCAGCGGCTGGAGCAGCGGCTTGACGGTGCCGAGGTCCGGGCAGGTGCCGACGACCACGACGGCACCGGCCTCCCGCAGCGTCTCGACGGCGCGCCCGAGGTCCCGGGTCGCCGCGCCGGGGTCGACCCGGTGCGTCACGTCGTTGGCGCCGATCATCACCACCGCAACATCCACCCGTCCCCCGGCGCGCGCGCGCTCGACCTGCGCGTCGAGGTCGGCGGACTTCCCGCCCACCACGGCGTAGACGTCCAGCCGCACCCGCCGGCGCAGGTCACGGGCAATGCCGCCGGCGAGCAGTGCGCCGGGGGTCTGCGCGGGGGAGTCGCAGCCGAGTCCGGTGGCGCTGGAGTCGCCGAGCATGACCAGGCGCAGGGAGGGGCCGAGGTAGCGCCCGTACACCCCGGTGGGGTCCGGCGGGACGGCCGTGGGCTCGCCGATCGTGCGGCGCGCCAGGTGTGCCTCGGTCCGGATCAGCCCGTAGCCGAGGGCGCCGAGCGCACCGATCGCCCCTCCGCCGTACGCCCCGCGGACCGCGACCCAGGCCGCGCGACGGCCGGGTCGCAAGGCAGAGCCCTGGACCCTCACGACACTCACCTCCCGCTGGTCACCTGTCCCGCACTACTCGCCGGTTACTCGCTGGTAGCACCTGAGGGTGACGATAGCCGCCCTAGGGTGGGCGGGTGGACTACGCCAACTCGTTGATCGACCTCGTCGGCAACACCCCGCTCGTCCGGCTCAACCGTGTGACCGAGGGCATCGCCGCCACGGTCCTCGCCAAGGTGGAGTACTTCAACCCGGGCGGCTCGGTCAAGGACCGCATTGCCCTGCGCATGATCCAGGACGCCGAGGCCTCGGGGGCGCTGAAGCCCGGCGGGACCATCGTCGAGCCCACCAGCGGCAACACCGGCGTCGGGCTCGCGATCGTGGCCCAGACCCGCGGCTACCAGTGCGTGTTCGTGTGCCCGGACAAGGTCGCCCGCGACAAGATCGACGTCCTCAGGGCGTACGGCGCCCGCGTCGAGGTCTGCCCCACGGCTGTCGACCCCGAGGACCCGCGCTCCTACTACTCCGTCAGCGACCGGCTCGCCAAGGAGCTGCCCGGGGCGTGGAAGCCCGACCAGTACTCCAACCCGGCCAACCCGCGCTCGCACTACGAGACGACCGGCCCGGAGCTGTGGACGCAGACCGGCGGCCGCATCACCCACTTCGTCGCGGGCATGGGCACCGGCGGCACGATCGGCGGCACGGGGCGCTACCTCAAGGAGCAGAACCCCGGCATCAAGGTGATCGGCGCCGACCCGGTCGGCTCGGTCTACTCCGGCGGCTCCGGTCGCCCCTACCTGGTCGAGGGCGTCGGCGAGGACTTCTGGCCCGCGACGTACGACGCCTCCATCCCCGACGAGGTCCGCGCGATCTCCGACCGTGACTCCTTCGCCATGACCCGCCGGCTGGCCCGCGAGGAGGGCCTGCTGGTCGGCGGCTCGTGCGGCATGGCGGTCGTCGCTGCCCTCGAGGTCGCGCGCGACGCCGGCCCGGACGACGTGGTCGTGGTGCTGCTGCCCGACTCCGGCAAGGGCTACCTGTCGAAGATCTTCAACGACGACTGGATGGCCGACTACGGGTTCCTCGCCGCCGACGACGGCGAGAAGACGGTCGCCGACGTCATGGGTCGCAAGTCGCCGGGCGCGGTCCCCGAGTTCGTCCACACCCATCCGAACGAGACGGTCCGCGAGGCCATCGACATCCTGCGCGAGTACGGCGTGAGCCAGATGCCCGTGGTCCGCGCCGAGCCACCGGTGATGACCGCCGAGATCGTCGGTGCTGTCCACGACCGCGACCTGCTCGACGCCCTGTTCAACGGCCGCGCCGAGCTCGCCGACCCGCTGTCCCAGCACATGGGGGCTCCCCTGCCGATGGTGGGCGCGGGCGAGCCGGTCCACGCAGCCATGGTGGCGCTGGAGAAGGCGGATGCCGCGGTCGTCATCGACGAGGGACGACCGATGGGGGTCATCACCCGCCAGGACGTGCTCGCCTTCCTGTCGCACAGCTGACCCGGTCACGGCGGGCCTCTGTCGGGGCGCGTGTTCTCTCCACGAGGTGTCGCCCGATCGAGCGCGTCCGACCTCGATCGGGCGACGAGCCCTGCGGAAAAGTGTTCCTCCGGCCGATCTGACCCGATCTCGCGGATCTCGCGGATCTCGCGGAGACCTCGCGGCCGTCCGACGCGTCGTCCACAGGCCGCCGGGCCCTCCCCGCATGAGGCGTCTGGGCTGCGCGAGGGTGGGGCCAGGAGAGCGGAAGGGGTGTGGGCATGGATGTCGGAAAGGTCCTTCGTGCCGCCCGCGGCCAGGCGCGGGTGTCGCAGGCAGGTCTAGCGGTGCGGGCCGGGACCAGCCGCGCGATCGTGTCGGCGTACGAGACGGGCACGAAGAGCCCGACGGTGCGATCGCTCAACCGGCTGCTGGCCGCCTGCGACCTCATGGCGCGGGTGTCCCTGGTGCCGCTGCTCGCGGACGTCGACGCCCGGGTCGACGCGCTGACCAGCGGTCCCCCGACCTTCGACCTCGGACAGGACGCCCAGGATCTTGTCTCGGAGATGGACCGGCTCGCTCTCGGCCTGGATGCAGACCCGGCGCACGTCCCCATGAACATGTGGATCCGGACGCGGGAGCGCACCGCTGTGCCGTGGGCGTTCGACGGCGCGACCGCCTTGGCCCTGCACGGGTTCACCCCAGAGAGTGACGTGTCCTCGATCGTGATCGCCTGGGGTGACGCCGCACGTCACTGGCTCGAGGTCGTCGGCGCCCGGGCGATGCTCGGGCGCACGTTCGTCTCGGACTGGTTCGAGATCGAGTTCGAGGACGCCCGCGCGGCCCTCAGGCACGAGCCCGTGCTCTGCGAGGGCGCCTACCTCACCGTGCGAGTCGTGACCGAGTTGCCAGCGGTGATCCGCGTGCAGCCGCCCGGCGCGCAGCGGGTGTTCCCGGTGATCGGCATCGACGCCGTCGCCGAGGCGTTCGAGGAACACCGCGAGGTGCTCGAGCGCTGGCGCCAGCGGGTGGCCGCAGGCCGGAACGGGCCTACCCTGGGCGCATGAGCGACTGGACCCCTGGCTTGCACGGCTTCGAGACCCTGGCGATCCACGCGGGGCAGGACCCGGACCCCACGACCGGCGCGGTGGTGGTGCCGATCTACCAGACCTCCACGTACGTGCAGGAGGAGGTCGGGGTCCACAAGGGCTATGAGTACAGCCGCTCCGGCAACCCGACCCGCACGGCCCTCGAGACCTGCCTCGCGGCGCTCGAGGGTGGAGCGACGGGCCTTGCCTTCGCCAGCGGCCTCGCCGCCGAGGACACCCTGCTGCGGACGGTGCTCACGCCTGGCGCGCACGTGATCGTCCCCAACGACGCCTACGGCGGCACCTACCGGCTGTTCGCCAAGGTCGCTTCCCGATGGGGGGTCGAGCACACGCCGGTTCCGCTCGGTGACCTGGCCGCCGTACGCGCTGCGGTGCGGCCGGAGACCGCGCTGATCTGGTGCGAGACGCCCACCAACCCGCTGCTCGGGATCGCCGACATCGCCGGGCTCGCGCAGGTGGCGCACGACGCCGGCGCGCGCCTGGTCGTCGACAACACCTTCGCCAGTCCCTACCTGCAGCAGCCGCTGGCGCTCGGCGCCGACGTGGTGGTGCACAGCACGACGAAGTACCTCGGTGGTCACAGTGACGTCGTCGGTGGCGCGCTGGTCGCCGCCGACGCCGCGCTCGGGGAGGAGCTCGCCTACCACCAGAACGCCATGGGCAGCGTCCCGGGCGCGTTCGACTCCTGGCTGGTGCTGCGCGGCATCAAGACCCTCGGCGTCCGGATGGACCGGCACTGCGAGAACGCCGCGCGGGTCGTCGACCTGCTCACCAGCCACGGCGCGGTCAGCCGGGTGCTCTACCCCGGCCTGCCCGAGCACCCCGGTCACGACGTGGCGACCAAGCAGATGAAGGCGTACGGCGGGATGGTGAGCTTCCAGCTCGCGGCCGGTGAGCCGCACGCCCTGCAGGTGTGCCGCAGCACGCGGGTGTTCACCCTCGGCGAGTCCCTCGGGGGTGTGGAGTCACTCATCGAGCACCCGGGACGGATGACGCACGCGAGTGTCGCGGGCTCGCAGCTCGAGGTCCCGAACGACTTGGTGCGCCTGTCCGTGGGGATCGAGAGCGGTGACGATCTGTTGACAGATCTCGCGCGCGCGCTCGACTCCGCTTGATTTCTGGGACGAACCAGCCGAGGCTCAACAGGTGAAGACCCCCCGCTGGGCCCACGAGGCTGTCGCCTGGGCGGCGGCCTGCGTGCTCGTCGCCGGTGTGGCGGTCGTGGCCGGCGGCGTCATCGACACCGGCAGCCCCGCCGTCGCCGCTGCCGTCGACGACACCCCGCTGGTCCAGGTGGTCAGTCCGGCACCCGTCGTCGCACCGTCGCCGGTGGCGATGCCGTCGCCGACCCCCGCGGTGCCGGCCCAGCAGGCGCCGGCTCAGCCGCGCGCGCGGACCGCCGTACCCACCGAGAGCACCCTGGGGCCGCCGCCGGGACCGTTCAACGACCGGGTGCCCACGGCCTTCGCGGCGCCGGAGAACCGGTACGCGCTGCTGCTGGGGATCACCGACTACCCGTCACCGACGCACGACACGATCGGTGCCGCGAACGACGTGCGCTTCATCCGGCAGCTGCTGCTGGCCTCCGGTTGGCTGCCGCAGAACATCCGGATCTACACCGACCGGGCCGTGACCGGTGCGGTGACCCGCGAGGGCTTGAACTGGCTGGCGGACAAGAGCAACACGGCCGGCTCGTTCACCTTCTTCCACTACAGCGGGCACGTGAAGCAGACCGGTGGGCACGAGAAGCTCTGGCCAGCCGACCGCGACTTCGTCGACGACACGCAGGTCGCCGCGATCCTCGGCCGCGGGTTGGGACGGATGTGGGTCAACATCGCCGGCTGCGAGGCGGGGGGCTTCATCGAGAACCTGCCCAGCGCGCACCGCCTGGTGACCACCTCGTCGCTGCGCACCCAGAAGTCGTACGAGTACCCCCAGTGGGGCGAGTCGGTGTGGGCGGGTCTGGTGTTCGACCTCGGCCTCGCGCAGGGGCAGGCCGACGCGAACCGGAACGGCGTGACGACGGTGGGCGAGGCGCTGCGCTACGGCCAGTACTACGCCCAGGCGATCACGCTGCACCAGCGGCCCTACGGCCGGCAGACGCCGCTCGTCGAGGGGGACAACGTCCTCGGGTGGACGCTGGCCAACCCACCCGCCTGAGGCAGGGGCTCTGCGGCGTGGCCTCGGCCGCGAACGTTGCGCATTCGTGACAGACGCGCCAGGGTTACCGGCAGGAAACATGGACCGCGTGGCGAAACAGGTCAGGAACGGCGTGACGGGTGTCACGCTGTCGACGGAGGTGGGTGGGATGTCCAGAGGTCTGCGACTGCTGGGTGCGGTGGCGCTCGCCTGCGCCAGCGTGCCCCTGGCGGGGGTCGGTGTCGCGCACGCCGACACCTCGGTGAAGAACCCCACCAACTCCGCGTACTTCTACGCCCAGGGCGTCGACAAGCCGGACGAGTCCCCGGCCGCGCCGCCGAACGTCGGTGCGGAGACCGATGGGGTCTCCCCGGGCAACCTCGCTGTCGCCTCCAAGGGCGGCTCGGAGGACAAGGTCAGCTTCCTGTACTTCGACATGTTCGACCTCGACCCCAGCGCGGTGATCAGCAAGGCCGTCGTCCGGATGACGACGGTCGACAACCCGCCGAGCGACCTGTCGTTCCAGGCCAGCCCGGACAAGGTCGTGGCCTGCAAGGCCGGTGACCAGGGCTTCAACGGCGACGACGGCGCGGGTCTGGCCAAGAACGCCCCTGGTCGGCTGTGCGACCTGTTCTCCGCGCCGGCCAAGGCCTCCGCCGACGGCAAGGCCTACGAGTTCGACATCACGGCCCTCGCCGCCTCCTGGCTGACCGGAGCGAACGACGGGGTGGCGTTCACCACGTCGGAGAGCGCCAAGAGCAGCAACTTCCAGGTCGTCTTCGACAAGGCGGAGACTGCCACCCTCGACCTCACCTACGCCGTTCCCGGCGCGGTGACGGCTCCGCCGCCGGTTGTCAGCGGTCCGGTCGTCGCGCCGCCGCCGACCGACACCGGCTTCACCCCGACCGACAGCGGCTTCGCGCCGGCCCCCACCACCGACTTCGGGGCGCCCAGCGTCAGCGAGCCGCTGGTCCCTGCGGCGCCGAACCCGGCTCCGCAGGAGGCGCCCGTCGCTGCTGCGCCGCAGGCTGCTCCTGCCCTGGCACCGGTCGCCCTGCGTGAGGCGTCCATGCGCCCCGGAACGACCTTCTGGCTCGTCGGCCTGCTCGGCGCGGGTGCGCTTGCCCTGCTCAGCCTCGTCATGGGCGACCCCTCGGTCCCGGCCGCGGCATCACGCCGCAGCAGGTTGTCCAAGGCCTTGGCGGCGCGCCAGTCCGCGTCGTCGTCCGCGTCGTCCGCGTCGTCTTCGTTCCGCGCGCGCCCCGTCTAGCTCGTCCCGTCTAGCTCGTCCTGTCAGACCCAGCCCCCCCACCGCACAGGAGCCCCACACCCATGAACCGCGCTGCACGCGCTTTGGCACTGACCCTGATCGCGAGCACCTCCCTGGCCGCCTGCGGCCTCAAGCCGGAGGTGAAGGACCAGCTCGCCAGCTCGGGCGGGTCGGGTGGCACCACCGGCGGCGTCGCGGACGGCAGCACCGGCTACGTCGACCCCGGCACGGGTGGTGGTACGACAGGTGGTGGTACGACGGGCGGTGGCAGCACCGGGACGTCCGGCGGCACCTCCTCCGGGGGGACCAGCGGCGGGACCAGCGGGACGTCGGGAGCAGGCGGCTCGGGCGGTGCGACCGGCAGCTCCGGAAGCACCGGCACGAGCGGGACCTCGGGTACGGGCGGGAGCAGCGGCACCAGCGGTTCGACCGGCAGCGCACCTCAGCCGGGCAAGGGCACCACCACCGGCATCGACTTCGGCAAGAAGACGATCCGCATCGCCCTGCACGGCCCGCTCACGGGAGCCGGCGTGCCGCAGGACTCCTTCAAGACTGGCACGCCGAAGTACTGGACCAACCACAAGCTCGCCAACGGCTTCTCCGTGATCGCCCAGGCGATCGACGACAAGTACAACGCGGCGGACGCCGCACGTGCGTGCAACGCCGCGGCCGACACCGACTTCCTCATCGTCGGTGGCGCAGGGACCGACCAGATCAGCGCGTGCGCGCAGAGCCCCAAGCTCCGTCGCCTGCACGTGCCGTACCTGTCCAGCGGCGTGACGGAGGCCGGCCTCGGGAGCATCTCCACCTACCACGCCACCTCCCTGACCTACCGCCAGCAGGCGCCGCTGGTGATCAAGCTGGCGAAGACAGCCCCAACCGGTGACGAGTTCACCGGCAAGAAGTGGGCGGTGGTCATCACGAGCACCCCCAACTTCAAAGACGCCCGCGAGGCGATCGTCAGCGAGCTGAAGAAGAACGGCGCCCAGGGCAAGGCCGGCGCCTTCAACGGTGACACCAGCGGGGGCGACGTCTACCTGACCGACAAGGCGCCGAGCAACTGCTCGTCGCTCGCGCCGCAGCTGCGCGCCGGCGGCTACCAGTCGATCTACTTCCTGGGGCAGCCGTCGTTCTTCGCCCAGTGCGTGCAGAACGTCGGCACGGCGCCGATCAACCCCTACTACACCGGCCCCGGCCCGTCCTTCGGCATCAGCAGCGTGATCGGCCTGGCCTGTGCGGGGACCGCCAACCAGTACAAGGGCGTCTACCTGCACCCGACCCCCAGCGTGGCGGGGTACGCCGACAAGCTCGCCCCCGGTGAGACGTTCAAGGACGACATCGAGCTCGGCATCTGGGGCGCGATGCAACAGCTGGAGAAGGTCTTCAACAGCGTCCAGGGTCCCCTGTCGCGGGAGTCGTTCAACGCCGCGTTGACCGGTCACACCTTCGGTGGCTACCCGAACGGCGTGCTCCACCCGGTCGACTTCACCCGCAGCCCCTTCGGGGGACGGCGGCGTTCGCCAACGCCGCCGACTGCTCGACGCGGACCTCGAAGACGATCGGCATCTACCGCTAGTGACCGCCGACGTCGTCGCCCTCAACGTCGTCGCACCCGCCATCACCGGCCTCATCCAGGGGTCGGTGTACGGGCTGCTCGGCCTCGGCATCGTGCTGCTCTACAAGAGCAGTCGGATCTTCAACTTCGCGCAGGCCGAGTTCGGCGGGGTCGCGGCCTTCACCTGGATCTTCTTCGACACCGGAAAGGGTCCGCTGCCCGACCTGCCGACGCCGGTCGCCGTGATCATCGGTGTCCTCGCCGGTATCGGCGTCGCACTGCTCACCGAGCGACTGGTGGTCCGCCCCCTGTTCAACGCCCCGAAGATCACCGTCGTCGTCGCCACCGCCGGCGTGCTGCTCCTTCTCATCGCGCTGGAGGGCTTCACCTACGGCGCGACGGCCGGGACGTTCCCGGTGGTCTTCGACGGGGACGCCTACACCGGTGGACAGGGCATCCGCATCACCAACCAGGGCGTCGCGATCATGGTCACCCTCGCGGTGCTGTCCATCGCCGCGGCCCTGTTCTTCTCCAAGACGCGCATCGGTACGGCGATCATCGCCGTCTCGCAGGAGCCCACCGCCACCCGGCTGGTGGGCATCAGCGTCGAGCGGATCAGCGCCCTCACCTGGGCGCTGGCCGGCTTCCTCGCCGGTGTTGCGGGCATTCTGCTCGCCGGCACGATCGGACTGGCCGCCCCCGGGAGCCTCACCGGTCTCGCGCTCGTCCCTGCGTTCACCGCTGCGGTGTTCGGCGGCGTGACCAGCCTGCCCGGCGCGCTCGTCGGAGGTCTGGTCATCGGTGTCATCGAGGCCGAGGCGCAGACCAACATTCCCAAGGAGAACCTCCCGGGTGCTGGCAAGGTGGCGCTGTTCCTCGCGCTGCTGATCGTGCTGCTCATCAAGCCCTCCGGCCTGCTCGGGAAGGAGACCTGATGACCGCCGTCACCTCCTCCCGCTCGGCGACCACGACGCTCACCCCCGGAGCGTTCGCCCTCAAGTGGGTCCCGCGGGTCGCCGTACTCCTCGTGCTCGCGTACTTGTTCCTGGTGCGGATGCCGAACGACCAGGGGTTCGCGCCCATCGCCCAGGACGCCGCGATCTACGGGATCGTCGGGCTCTCGCTCAACATCCTGCTCGGCTACACCGGGCAGCTGTCGCTGGGACACAACGGCTTCTACGGCATCGGGGCGTTCGCGGCGGCGTACTCCCTCACCGTGCAGGGTGTGCCGTTCGCTGCGACCTTCGTCATCGCCGCGCTCTCGGGGGCAGCGTTCGCCCTCGTCATGGGGTTCGTGGCGCTGCGCATCACCGGGCTCTACCTCGCGCTCATCACGCTGGTCTTCGGTCTGACGCTCGAGGACTCGCTGTTCCAGGTCGCGTTCCTGACGAACGAGGGAGCGGGGCAGACCGCCGAGCGGCCGTCCTGGCTGTTCGACGAGACGAACTACTTCTACTTCTGCCTCGCGTTCCTGGTGCTCGCGCTGATCTTCGACTGGCTGCTGCTGCGCAGCAAGACCGGTCGTGCGCTGCTGGCGCTGAAGGAGAACGAGCGGGTTGCGGAGGCCTTCGGCATCAACGTCACGGCCTTCAAGCTGCTCGCGTTCGTGCTGTCCGGTGGCCTCTGCGGCCTCGCGGGGGCGCTGTTCGCGTACCGCGTGGGGCTCGTCGTCGGCTCCGGCTTCGGCTTCAACCTCGCGCTGACCTTCGTGCTGATGACGGTTGTCGGTGGGCTCGGGTCCCGGCTGGGGGTGGTGCTGGGTGCGACGCTGTTCGCCAGCCTCGGCTACATCCTGGAGAACACGTTCGTGCACAGCGTCAACGAGTTCGTCTTCCGCTTCGACAACGCGGCGCAGTTCGTCGTCGGCTTCCTCGGTGCCGTCGGTCTGCTGCTGACGCTGGTGCAGTACCCCGGTGGCATCGGCCAGCAGATCCGGCCGATCACCCGATGGCTGCGCGGCGAGCGCTTCACGATCCACTCCGACGACGACGCCGGCCCGGCAGCTGTGGAGGGCTCCAGTGTCCGTGCTTGAGGTCCAGGACCTGGCCATCCGCTTCGGCGGCCTGCAGGCGCTGTCGGAGGTCTCCATGGAGATCAACGAGTTCGAGATCGTCGGGCTCATCGGTCCGAACGGTGCCGGCAAGACCACCGCCTTCAACTGCATCACCGGGTTCTACACACCCGACAGCGGCAAGGTCCTCTACCGCGGCAAGGACGTGACGAAGGCGCCGCCGCACGTCAAGGCGCGCATGGGCTTCGGCCGCACCTTCCAGAACGTCGGGATGGTGAAGTCCGCCACCGCGCTGGACAACCTCAAGACCGCACAGCACGCCAAGGCGTCGTACGACGTCGCGAGCGGTCTGGTCGGCGCCCCCAAGTCCTGGCAGGGCGAGCGGGAGATGACCGCCAAGGCCGAGGCGATCCTGGACCTGCTGGGGCTTGCGGCGATCCGCGACAAGCGCGTCGGCGGGCAGTCCTACGGCACCTTGAAGCTGCTCGAGCTCGGTTGCGCCCTGGCGACCGACCCCGACATCCTGCTGCTCGACGAGCCGACCTCGGGCATGGGACCGGATGAGTCCGACGAGCTCGGCGAGCGCCTGTTGGTGCTGCGCAAGGAGTTCGGCCTGACGATGCTCGTCATCGAGCACCACGTGCCGCTGGTGCTGCGGGTGTGCGACCACGTCTACGTCCTCAACTTCGGGCGGTTGCTCGCGTCGGGGACACCGTCCGAGGTGCAGGTGCACCCCGAGGTCATCGCTGCCTACCTCGGCGGTGAGGCGCCGGAGGCGCTCGAGGCGACCGTCGAGCCGGAGCAGGACGCCGCAGCGGACCCGCATGTGGAGCACGAGGCGCCCACGAAGGCAGCACCCCGCGCGCGACGCAAGACCGCCGCCGAGAAGCGCGAGGAGTCGGCATGAGCCTGCTGGAGATCACCGAGCTGCGGACCGGGTACGGCTCCCTGCCTGTCCTGCAGGGGATCTCGTTCGCTGTGGAGGAGGGCACCACCGCCGTCATCTTCGGGCTGAACGGTGCCGGCAAGACCACCACGGTCAACTGCCTCGCCGGGCTGCTGCCGGTGTGGGGTGGCGAGATCCGCTTCGACGGCACGGTCCTGTCGGGCAAGAACGCCAAGGCGATCGTGGAGGCGGGGCTGTCCCTGTCGCCCGAGGGGCGGCGGGTCTGGCCGGGTCTGTCGGTGCAGCGCAACCTCGAGCTCGGTGCGTGGAGCCGCCGGGGCAGTGACGCCCGCAAGGCCGAGGTGGAGACGATGGAGAAGGTCTTCGGCTACTTCCCGCGCCTTGACGAGCGCAAGGAGCAGCTGGCCGGGACGCTGTCCGGTGGTGAGCAGCAGATGCTCGCGATCGGCCGCGCGATCATGAGCCGTCCGCGGCTGCTGATGATCGACGAGGCGTCCCTCGGGCTGTCCCCGAAGCTCGCGCAGACGGTGTTCGAGGTGGTCGCGCAGATCAACCGCGACGGGACGACGGTCATCATCGTCGAGCAGAACGTCGGCGTGCTCCCCTACGCCGACCAGGCACTCATCATGGAGAAGGGCACGCTCACCTACGACGGCACCGGTGCCGAGCTCGAGCGCACCGGCGAGCTCCGCAAGACCTACCTCGGCGAAGCCTCCTAACCCCCTCACCCCACGCGAACGGATACGCGCGGGTCCCCCAGAGCACTCTGGAGGACCCGCGCGTATCCGTTCACGCAGTGGGGTGGGTGGTCTAGCGGACGGTGACGTTGCCGACCTGCTGGGGCTGGCAGACACGGCAGCCCTTGAGACCTGCTGCGGTGGCCTCGGCGGGGGTGAGCAGCGAGGTCTCCTCGCGGCCGTCGACCAGCCGGCAGCCCGGCACGTGGAAGCTCGCCGTCCCCGCCACGACCAGGCCCGACGCGTCGGTGGGCAGGGCCTCGGTCCGGACCGAACCCCCGGCGAGCAGCGCCTCGGTGAGCACGTCGAGCTTCGCCTCGAGCAGCGCGCGGTCCTCGCGGGCACCCTGGACGACGAGGAACGCCGCACCCACGATGACCAGCGACACCCCGATCAGCCCACCGGACACGAGGTACGGCATCTGCGCGAGCAGCGACGTCTGGGACGCGACCGCGTTGTAGGCGATCCCGATGACCAGCAGGCCGAGTCCGATGAACGCGAGACCGACCTTGCCGCCGAACCGACCGAGCTGGGTGTTCATCAGGGAGTGCCTTCCGAGTCAGGTGTGTTGCGAGGTCCATTCGACATCGGAAGCCATTGTCCTGCTCAACCGGCCCGACGGCCACCACCGCGCCGACCCCTGCGCGCGCGCAGGTAGTCGCTCACGACGTACTCCCCGAGGTTGTCGGGGTCGGAGGAGAACACCCGCCCTCCGTTGCGCTCGGCGATCCGCTCCACGAACGACACCAGCCGCGGCTCGTCGTCGAGCATGAACACGTTGATGGTCGCCCCGCGACGGGTGATCCGCTCCACCTCGGCCATCGTCAGCTCGAGGGTCTCCGGGAGCGGCGGCCAGCAGAAGTCGGCGTACCCGTCGCGGGTCAGGTGCGCGGTCGGCTCGCCGTCGGTGACGACCATGACGACCGGCTCGGCCTGCGGGTGCTTGCCGAGGAACCGTCCCGCGAGCATCAGCGCGTGCTGCAGGTTGGTCCCCTGCACGCGTTGTGGGTCGAGCCCGGCGAGCTGCTCCACGGCGAGCACCTGCGCGTAGTCGCTGAAGCCGATGATCTCGATCGCGTCCTGCGGGAACTGCGTGGTCACCAGCGAGTGCAGCGCGAGCGTCGTCTGCTTCGCCGCCGGCCAGGTGCCCCTCAGCTCCATCGAGAACGACAGGTCGACGAGCAGGGCAACCGCTGCCGTCGTACGGCGCTCGGTCTCCACCACCTCGAAGTCGTCGACCGCGAGCCGGACCGGACCGGAGCCCGAGCGCAGCACCGCGTTGCGGACCGTGCGTACGACGTCCAGGGGCTGCTCGTCGCCGAACTGCCACGCGCGGCTGGCGCCGGTGGTCTCGCCGGCCGCACCGGCGTCGTGGACGTCGTGCCCTCCGCGGCCCTTGGCGTCGAGCTCGGCGAACACCTTGCGCAGGGCGGTCGCGCCGAGCCGGCGTACGGCGCGCGGAGACAACTCGAGCCGGCCGTGGGAGTCCCGGACGAGGTAGCCCTGCGCCTGCAGCTCCTTCTCGATCCGCTGCAGAGCACGGACGTCGTCGAGGGCGCCGCGTCCCAGGGCGCGCTGCACGGCCGCCTCGTCGATGTCGTCGAGCGAGGCCCCGGGGTAGTCCTGTCCCAGCGCTGCCTCGAGGTCGTCGAGGTCGGCAAGCTCCTGCAGGGCGGTGGTGGCATCGCCCATGCCGAGGCCCTGCTCCCCGTCCATCCGCTCGCGCCCGCCCCACGGCAGGTCAGGGCGCGCGTTGCGCAGCGCGTCACCGAGCTGGGACATCTGGGACTGCATGTCCATGTCCATCGCGCCGTCCATGAGCTCACCGAACTCCTGGCGCTGCTGGGGAGTGAGCGAGTCCATGAGCCGCTGGGCAGCCGCGGCGCGGCGGGCGAGCTCGTCGACGAGCTCCTCCAACGTGCCGGGCTGCGACGGGAAGAACTCCCCGTGCTGCTCCATGAACGCCTCGAACTGCTCCTGCGTGTGCTCGCCGCGCGCGTCGGCCTCGAGCATCTGGTTGAGGTCGGCGAGCATGTCCTTGATGCGCTGCATGTCCTCGGGGGTCGCGCCCTCGAGCGCCTGCTTCATCCCGGCGAACTGGCTGTCGAGCACCTCCCGGCGCAGCAGGTCCTCGATCTGGTCGTAGGTGGCCTTCGCCTCGGGGCTGCGCCAGCTGTGGTCCTTGAGCTGCTGTACGGCGCGAGCAGTGTCCGAGGGCAGGGAGTCCAGCTCCATCTCCGCGAGCCGGGCTGCGTCGGACGGGTCGGGGAACAGCGCCTGCTTCTCCAGCTCGACCGCCTCGTCGAGCAGCGCCCGCACCTCCTCCAGCGTTCCGTCGAGCCGGCCCTTCTTGCGGGCCTCCCGCTGCTGCTTGGCGACCTTGCGGCGCAGGTCGTCCAGCCCGCGCAGCCCGTCGGTGCCGCGCCGCATCAGGTCGCGCAGCGCCTGTCGCGGCGACTGGCCGTTCAGCACCCGGTCGCCGATCTCGTCGACGGCGGACGCCACGTCGAAGGGCGCCTCGAGCGGGTCGCGACCACCGGCCCAGGCGCCGTACCGGAAGGAGCTACTGCTCACGCGCGTGCTTCTCGTCGAGCCACGACTGGTAGGCCAGCCGCCGCCGCAGCTTCACCGCGTCGCGGACCGGACGCATCAACGGACGGATGACCAGGAGGTACTCCAGCGCCATCGCGATGAGCAGCCACGCGTCGCTCACGTCGAGCCAGGTGATCGCGTAGGCCGTCGCGAAGAACAGCAGCAGCGACACCACGCCCACCGCCAGCACCCGGCGGCGCAGCGCGTAGGTGTCGGGCACCCCCAGCTCGTCCGGTGTGGTCATCGGCCGTAGACCGTCCGGTGCCCGACGGAGTCCTTGGCCAGCCGGCGGTTGAGGTGCAGGCCCTCCAGGGCGAACTCCAGCGACGCCGCGGCCAGCCCGGGAGACTCCTCCTGCACGCCGAGCCGGGACAGAAGCGCGGCGAGACCGGGCACGGTGCCGAGGTCGGCGAGCAGCTGCGCGGCCGGCACGAGGTCGCCGGTCTCGAGGATCCCGCCCTCGTCGAACAGCCCCTGCACGCCCGACAGGTCGAGCCCGGCGAGCAGGGCACGGAAGGTGTCGGCGGTCGCCTTGCGCAGCAGGTGGTGCAGCACCTCGAGCTCGCGGCCCTCCTCCGCGGCCTCGAACTCCACCTTGCCGCGCGACGCGGGCACGATCGCGGGCAGGTCGCACACCCGCGCGACGGCGGCCTCCCCCGTCACCGCAGCCCGGCGTACGGCGGAGGCGGCGACCGTCTCGGTCGCGGCGACGGCGAACCGGGCACTGACCCCGGACCGCTGGTCGACCTGCGGCGACTCGCGGACCAGGCGGGTCCAGCGCGCGACGATCTCGACCAGGTGGTCGGGGACGACGACCGGCGTACCGGGCCACTGCAGCAGCGCCTCCTGCCGGATCAGGTCGAGCTCGTGCACCAGGTCGATCGGGTAGTGGGTGCGGACCTCGGCGCCGAACCGGTCCTTGAGCGGGGTGATGATGCGGCCGCGGTTGGTGTAGTCCTCAGGGTTGGCCGAGGCGACGAGCAGGAGGTCCAGCGGGAGCCGCAGCGTGTAGCCGCGCACCTGGATGTCGCGCTCCTCCAGGACGTTGAGCAGCGCCACCTGGATGCGCTCGGCGAGGTCGGGCAGCTCGTTGACGCTGAAGATCCCCCGGTTGGTGCGCGGCACCAGCCCGTAGTGGACGGTCTCCGGGTCCCCGAGGGTGCGTCCCTCAGCGACCTTGATCGGGTCGACGTCACCGATGAGGTCGCCGACGCTGGTGTCCGGGGTGGCCAGCTTCTCGCCGTACCGGTCGGAGCGGTGCTTCCACGCCACCGGCGTCGCGTCGCCCTGCTCCGCCACCAGTCGCTGGCAGCGCACGCACGACGGGTCGTAGGGGTGGTCGTTGATCTCGCACCCCGCGACGTACGGCGTCCACGCGTCGAGCAGCCCGATCAGCGTGCGGATCAGTCGCGTCTTGCCCTGTCCGCGCTCACCGAGCAGCACCAGGTCGTGCCCGGCGAGCAGGGCGCGCTCGACCTCGGGCAGCACGGTCTCGTCGTACCCGAGGATGCCGGGGAAGGTGGGCTCGCCGGAGGCCAGGCGGGCCAGCAGGTTGTCCCGGACCTCGGCCTTGACCGAGCGGCGCTCGTGGCCGCTGGCACGCAGGGCACCGAGGGTGGTCACGTCAGGAGCAGGGGAGGCAGTCACCCCAGCCACGCTACGTCCGGCTCGGCGATCCCGCACCAGGCGATCTGCGGGGGGCAGACTGTCGCGACATGGGGCGGTTCGGGGACGGGATCGCGATCGGGTCGGACCTGGTCGCTGCGGCAGAGCAGGCAGTGCAGCGAGCTCTCGCGCCGCTGGGAGGACGCGCACCTGACCTCGCGGTGGTGTTCGCCGCGGGGGGCAAGGAGGCGATCGACGCGGGCGAGCGGGCCGTGGAGCTCACCGGGGCCCGCGTGGCGATCGGAGCGACCTTCGCGGGAGTCCTCGGCGGAGGCCGCGGGGTCGACGACAGCTCGGCGGTGAGCGTGTTCGTCGCCTGCCTGCCGGGCGCGGACCTGCGGCCGTTCCACCTGGAGGTGCTCCCCGCCGGCCTGGGCGCAGCGATCGTCGGGTTCCCCGAGCGCACCGGGTGCGACGACGAGGTCGCGCTGCTGCTCGCCGACGCGTGGAGCTTCCCGGTCGAGGGCTTCGTCGTCCAGGCGGCGGCCAGCCTCCCGGGACTGCCGTTCGTCGGTGGCATGGCGGAGGGCCCGTCGCCGGGCACGACCCGGATGTGGGTCGACGGGCGGACGGTCGAGCGCGGGGCCGTTGGTGTGCTGATGGGTGGGACGGGGGCGCGGCCCATGCTGGCCTCGGGCTGCCGTCCGGTCGGACCGGCGATGACCATCACCGCCGCCGCGGGCACCCACGTCTTGGGACTGGCGGGCCTGCCGGCGGTCGAGAAGCTCAGCGACCTGCTGGCCGACCTGACCCCGCAGGACCAGGCGCTCGCCTCGCAGGGCCTGCTCGTGGGGATCGCCGCGGACGAGTACGCCGACGACCACGACTACCTCGTGCGCTCGATGCTCGGCACCGAGGGGACAGCCCTGGTCATCGGTGAGCGCGTCACGACCGGTCAGACCCTGAAGCTGCACGTGCGGGACGCCGACGCTGCCGACGAGGACCTGCAGGAGGTGCTCGCGCAGTACACCGGCCCGCCCGGTTGTGGTGCGCTGGTCTTCTCGGGCCTCGGACGTGGCGGCGGCCTGTTCGGCCCGTCGTACGGCGGCGCGGGGCACGACGGCGACGTCGCACGGACCGCCCTGGCCGCGGACGCCGTCGCCGGGTGCTTCGCGAGCGGGGAGATCGGGCCGGTCGCCGGACGGTCCTACCTGCACGGCTTCACCTCCTCCGTGCTGGTCCTGCCGTGACTGGCACACTCCCGGACGTGGACCTCGTGACCCTCGCCGACGTGCAGGCGGCGCGCGTGCTCCTCGAAGGGGTCTCCCGGACGACGCCCCTGGAGGGCAGCCGCGCGCTGTCCGAGCGCGTCGGCGGTCCGGTGTGGCTCAAGTGCGAGAACCTCCAGCGCACCGGCTCGTTCAAGATCCGGGGCGCCTACGTCCGCATCGCCCGGCTCACCGACGAGGAGCGCTCGCGCGGCGTCGTGGCCGCGAGCGCCGGCAACCACGCGCAGGGCGTCGCTCTCGCGGCGTCGCTGCTCGGGACCCAGGCCACCGTCTTCATGCCCGCCGCCGCGCCGCTGCCGAAGGTCGCCGCGACCAAGGCGTACGGCGCGCAGGTGCGTCTGGGTGGCGCGACCGTCGACGAGGCCCTGCGTGCTGCGGCTGCGGAGTCCGAGCGGACCGGCGCGGTGCTCATCCACCCGTTCGACCACGCCGACGTCATCGCCGGCCAGGGCACCGTCGGCCTGGAGATCCTCGAGCAGTGCCCCGACGTGCAGACCGTCGTCGTGTGCACCGGCGGCGGTGGCCTGGTCAGCGGGGTCGCGGCGGCGGTGAAGGCGCTCCGGCCCGACGTCGAGGTGGTGGCCGCCCAGGCCAGCGGTGCGGCCGCCTTCCCGCTGCTCGTTGGCGGCCGGCAGTCCCACGGCGCTGGAGTCGATGGCCACGATGGCCGACGGCATCGCGGTGGGCCGACCGGGTGACGTGACCTTCGCCCACGTCCGCGACCTCGTGGACCGGGTGGTCACGGTCGACGACGACGCGCTGTCGCGCGCGCTGCTGCTCTGCCTGGAGCGGGCCAAGCTCGTGGTCGAGCCCGCTGGTGCTGCCGCCCTCGCCGCCCTCATGGAGGACCCGACCGCCTTCCGCCCGCCGGTCGTCGTGGTGCTCTCCGGCGGCAACGTCGACCCGTTGCTGCTGTCCAAGGTCGTGCGGCACGGCCTCATCGCCGCCGGCCGCTTCCTGTCCCTGCAGGTGCGCATCCCCGACCGTCCGGGTGAGCTCGCCCGCCTGCTCGGCGTGCTGGCCGGCGCCGGCGCGAACGTCCTCGACGTCGAGCACCAGCGCACCGGTCGCACGCTGCACCTCGACGAGGTCGAGGTCGAGCTGCAGCTCGAGACCCGCGGGGGGACGACTCCGACCGGGTCGTCGAGGCGCTCACCGCCGCGTCGTACACCGTGACGTCGTACTAGCAGGAACGGGGCGTTTCGCGGCGAAGCAGGAGGAAAGCCACGAAACGCTGGGGGAAGCACCGTGTCGGTCCTGCGCAAGAGCACGTCTCGTCCGCTGATCGCTGCTGTGCTGGGGGTGGTGCTGGCCGCGAGCAGCCTGGCCCTCGCTGCGCCCGCCGCCGCTGCTCCCACCGTCGCCCCGCTGACGCCGGTCTGCACGGACGGCTTCCACGGCGGTCCGCCCCGCACCGAGTGCGGTGGGCGCATCTTCCCCGAGGCAGCCACGACGCAGGCCTACGTGCAGTACCGCCCCAACGCGGTGGGCTTCCGGGAGTACGCCGACGGGCTGCTGTTCCTGGAGCAGACCTACCCCCGGTGGGTCGACGTCTTCACCCTCCGCGAGCACTTCAAGGACCCCAAGGCGGTCACCGCGGGACCGGACGGCAAGCGCGCCGGCGAGGCCGGGGACACCGGCGACGGCAAGGACATCTACGTCATCCGGCTCACCGACAAGCAGGCTCCCGCGGCGGGCAAGAAGCGGCTGTTCTTCAGCCTGTCGGTGCACGGCAACGAGCGCGGTGGGCTCGAGGGCGGCCTGCGCGCGGTCGAGGACCTCGCCATCGCCGCGGGCGACCCCGACCAGGTCATCTCCGACGGCGTCGCCCGGCTACACCAGCAACACGGGCAAGGCACCGGTCTTCCACTCGCCCTCGGTCCGCAGCGTGCTCGCGAAGGAGGACGTCTACCTCACCGACTTCAACATCGACGGCTGGACCATCGGCGACGTCACCCCGCCCGGCGCCACGACGGCCTACGCGCGCACCAACGGCGCGGGCACCGACCTGAACCGGCAGATGCCGACGATCGGGCGCATCGACACCAGCCGCAACCCGCTGGCGGAGAACGAGATGCGCTACGGCACCCGCCTGATCAACGAGATCGCGAAGGGCGCCCCGGGCGGCCTGATGGCCTACGGCGCCGACATCCACGGCGAGCTCACCAGCCGCGCGTACGTCGACATCATGTACCCCGCCGGGCAGTTCGACAGCGTCAAGCACCGCCAGCTCATCGCGATCGCCGAGCGCACGAAGTCCGTCATCGACGCGACGCTCTACGCCGGTATCCAGGACCAGATCGAGAACCAGACCGGCGGCGACGAGGGCGAGGGCGTCGAGGAGATCCCCTGCCACCTGGGCAACGAGCTCTGCTTCACCACGCTCAACAACTCGATCCCGACCAAGCCCGCCCACTGGGCCACCGTCTGGGACACCCTCGGCTACACCGACACCGGGTTCATCGGCGACTACCTCGCCACCGACGTCGCGATCACCGGCATGGACTACGAGATCTTCCTGAACCACACGGTGCCGGACAAGGCGTGGAACGTGTACCTGCAGGAGAACCACATCAACGCCAGCCGCGCGATCATCAAGACGGCCATGGCGTACGCGCTCTACCAGGACGCCGGAGTTCAACGACAGCAACGTCAAGGTCGAGACCGGCGGCCAGGCCGGCTACGTCCTCGACCCGGTGCTCGTGACGGACACGGACAAGGACGGCCCCGGGACGCTGCCCGGTCCCAAGGGCGACGGTGTCGGCCGTGACGGCAAGGCCGTCGTGCAGCAGCACTACTCCGCCGACCGGATGCGCTTCTTCACCCAGACCAGCCGGCTGATGACCAAGCCGTTCAAGGGCGTCAGCAGTCGGCGACATCGCCCGCAACCCCAAGGCGCTCGACGTGCTCGACACGCTGGTGCTCGCGGACAACCCGTTGCCGAAGGACGCGAAGGGTCGCAGCGTCGACGCCGCGGCGTACTACCGCAACCTCAAGGCGTGGGTCGCCCGCGGCGGCAACCTGGTGCTGACCGACAAGGCGATGCACGCGCTGGGCGACCTCGGGCTGGTCGACGCCGCCAAGGTCAAGGACATCAAGGTGTACCAGCCCTACACCGACTTCTCGGACTTCACCGACCCGCTGGCCCGCGGCCTGCGCCGCAACGCCCGCCAGCTCGTGGAGGCGGCCGTCCTCGGCTACGGCATCGGCACCAGCGCCTCGCCGATGACCGCGGTCGACGCGGACGCGTTCTCGGCGGCGAAGGGGAAGGTCGTCGGGACGACGAACGGCGACGTGACGCTGGGACGACTGCTCGCTGGGCAAGGGCCA
Organism: uncultured Actinomycetota bacterium; assembly: GCA_963784705.1. GTDB lineage: Bacteria > Actinomycetota > Actinomycetes > Mycobacteriales > SCTD01 > RYN-111. The sequence continues at coordinate 7,303 of CAWASC010000020.1, read as the reverse complement.
GGTGCAGCTGATCGGCGGCGCGCTGCCCACGCCGACGGAGGACAACGACCACCGGTTCGGCCTGCGCGACTTCGCCCTCACCTACAGCGGGCTCTACGTCATGGAGAACGCCGTGCGGTACGACGCCGCCGGGCTCGGTGCGGCGGCTCCGCCGCGGCACCGTCCCGAGCACGCCGGTGGGGTCAGGGGCTGGCGGCAGCGCCTCAGGTGGCGGCGCCCTGGCAGCCACCGGAGGCGGGGTCGAGTCAGCCGCGCTCGGCCTGCTGCTCGCGGCGATGGCTCTCGCCGTACGCCGCCGGCGCGGTCAGGCGCTGTAGGGCGCGATCTCGGTGACCGTGACCTTCAAGTTCTTGGGGCCGAAGGTCACGACGTCTCCCGCGGCGTGCCCGGCGAGGGCCTGGCCGATCGGCGACTCGGGGGAGTAGACGTCGAGGGCACCGATCTTGCCGCCCTCGTCGGTGGCGTTCTCCCGGTTGGCGAACAGGAACGTCTCGAGGTCCCCGTCGCCGTAGTCGACCGTGACGACGCAGCCCTCCTCGACCCGCTCACCCGAGGGCTGGTCACCGACGCGCACGTCGCGCAGCAGCGCCGTGAGCTGCTTGATGCGGGCCTCGAGCTTGCCCTGCTCCTCCTTGGCGGCGTGGTAGCCGCCGTTCTCCTTGAGGTCGCCCTCGTCGCGCGCGGCCTCGATCTTGCGCACGATGTCCTCGCGGACCGGACCGGTCATCTCCTCGAGCGAGCGCTGCAGGCGGGCGTGCGCCTCGGCGGTCAGCCAGGTCGTGGTGGTGCCGTTCTCGGTCACAGTGGGTCGTCTCCTCGCGGTGGGGCGTCCGGGCAGCCTACGGCGAAACGGTCGCGCTGCACCCGACCACCTCACCGGTCGCCGCCCGGCCGGAGGTGCTCACGCGCCTCGTGGTCAGCACCGCCTCCCGGTCGCTCGGGCCGACGGTGACGGTCTCGCGCCCCACCACGGTGTTGTCGCGGTCCCGCGCCTGCAGGGCGCACGTGACGCTTTCGGTCACCGGCTTGCGGACCTCGAAGGTGACCTCGACGGCGCTCGCGTCGATCACCCGGTAGGCCACGGTCCCGAACCGCACCCGGTCGCCGGCGAAGCGCTGGTAGGCGAGGTACGACGCCACGACGAGCAGGAGGACGAGGACACCCGCACCGCCGAGCAGCAGCGGACGGGGGAGGGTGCGCGGTTCGTCGTACCGCCCGGGGGGACGGGAGAAGGTGGTCATCGGTGACAATGGTGCCTGACGGCGACGAGGAGCAGGTGTTGACCGAGCAATTGCGGCTGATGTGCGTGCACGCGCACCCCGACGACGAGTCGAGCAAGGGCGCCGCCACGATGGCGCGCTACGTGCGCGAGGGGGTCGACGTCCTCGTCGTCACGCTGACCGACGGCTCGCGCGGGTCGGTGCTCAACCCGGCGCTCGACACCCCGGACGTGCTCGCCAACATCACCGAGATCCGGGCGAAGGAGATGGACCTCGCCCGCGAGATCCTCGGTGTGCGCCAGGTGTTCATGGGCTGGGTCGACAGCGGTCTGCCCGAGGGCGACCCGCTGCCCCCGTTGCCCGACGGCTGCTTCGCCGCGGGTGACCTGGAGGAGCAGACGGCCGCCCTCGTCGAGCTCATGCGCAAGGAGCGGCCGCACGTCGTCACGACGTACGACGAGAACGGCGGCTACCCGCACCCGGACCACATCCGTTGCCACGAGGTGACGATGGCTGCCTTCGAGGCGGCTGGTGACCCGGCCCGCTTCCCCGAGGCCGGCCAGGCGTGGCAGCCGCTGAAGCTGTACTACAACCACACCTTCCACAAGGAGCGGCTCGTCGCGCTGCACACGATGATGACCGAGCACGGCATCGAGAGCCCGTACGCCGAGTGGCTGGAGAACTGGGTGGACAAGCCCGAGGACGCGGACCGGCTCACGACCCAGGTCGAGTGCGCGGACCACTTCGCCACCCGCGACGCCGCCCTCATCGCGCACGCCACGCAGGTGGACCCGACCGGGCGCTGGTTCGCCTGCCCGATCGAGCTGCAGCAGCAGGCGTGGCCCACCGAGGACTTCCAGCTCGCACGCTCGCACGTCACCAGCGAGCTGCCTGAGACCGACCTGTTCGCGGGGATCCGGTGACGACGACGCAGCTCGCGGCAGGGGCCGGAGCGTCGGCCGGTCCGCTCGGCCTGCTCATCGTCGTCCTCATGGGCATCGCGACGGTGCTGCTGATCCGCAACATGAACGGCCGGCTCAAGCGGCTGCCCCCGAGCTTCGACCCACCGCGGGACGAGACCGACGGACCGGACGCGTCCCCGCCCCCGAGCCGTCCGGAGTCGTCGTGACCACCCCACGCCCGTCATCGCCGTCACGGAGCTGAGGACCCGCCTCCGCCCCTGACCGTTCGTTCGCGGAGAGTGGTCAGTCGGGGGGAGGCGTACGGCGGGAGCGCTTGAGGTCGGAGCGCTGGCGCTTCACGTCGAGCCGGCGCTCCTTGCTCCCCCGGGTGGGTCGGGTGGCGCGGCGGGTGGCCGGTGGCGGCGCGATGGCCTCCCGAATGGCCTGTGCCATGCGCTCCGCCGCGACGGCGCGGTTCTGGAGCTGACTGCGCTGCTCGCTGGACTGCGTCGTCAGCACGCTGGTGCCGAGCCGCGCCACCGCTCGCTCCAGCAGGTGCTCGGGCAGCACGTGGGCGAGGTCGACGGTGAGCTCGGCGCGGCTGTCGGTGGTGTTGACCGACTGCCCGCCGGGTCCGGAGGAGCGGCTGAACCGCCAGCTGAGCGCGGTGGTGGGGACGACGAGCCCCGGCAGCACCTGCAGCGGCCCGTTCACGGGAGCCACTGTCCCACGGCACGGGCCGTCACGCCCTGCAGCCGAATGATGACGGTCGGTTTGCGATGATCCGTCCTGGGGCAAGAGCGACGACGCGCGGCGCCGCCGTGCGGTTCGTGGTGCCCAAGGGGGAGCGATGCGCGTCCGGTCACGCAGTCTCGTCGGTGTGCTGGTCCTGGCGGTGACCGCGCTCGGTGTGTCGTCGGCGCAGCCCTCGTCAGCGAGCGCGTCCGGTGGCGACGGCCCCAGCGGCGCCCGCAACGTCTACCGCCAGGTGCTGGGAGTGAGCGACCTGCGTGAGCTCGGGCCGGCGCGGCGGCCGGTCACGGTGGCGGTCATCGACACCGGCATCAGCCCGGTCGGGGGGCTCGGCGCGAAGCTGCTCGCCGTGCCCGATCCGAAGGACCCGTCGAAGACCGCGGCGTGCGCGAACTTCTCCAGCGAGACCGGCGACTGCTCCGACAACTACGGCCACGGCACGTTCCTCGCGGGTCTGATCGCCGGTGACGCCCCCTACCCCGGTGTCGACCCCGACGCCCGGCTGGTGAGCATCAAGATCGCCGGGCGCAACGGCTCCGCGGACACCAGCGCCCTGCTCGCCGCGCTGCAGTACGTCGTGAGCTTCAAGGACCAGCTCGGCATCAAGGTGCTGAACCTGTCGTTGGGCACCGACAGCACCCATGACCTGCGGTCGGACCCGCTCAACCGCGCCGTCGAGCGGGTCTGGCGCGCGGGCATCGTCGTCGTCGTCTCGGCCAGCAACCGCGGCCCGGCGGACGGCACCATCAGCAAGCCCGCCGACGACCCGCTGGTCGTCACCGTCGGAGCCGTTGACGACCACGGCACCGTCTCCCGCGACGACGACACCGTGCCGTCCTTCACCGGTCGCGGACCGGTCGTCGAAGGACCCTCCGGCGACACCATCACCGTCTACAAGCCTGACGTCGTCGCCCCCGGGGTCGGGCTCATCTCCCTGACCTCGCCCGGCAGCCACATCGAGCAGACCGCTCCGCCGAGCAGCGTCCCGACAGCGGGCTACCGCCGCGGGACCGGGACGTCGCAAGCGGCAGCGGTCGTCTCCGGCGCAGCGGCGCTGATCCTCGAGCGCCGGACGTGGACGCCGGACGAGGTCAAGGCGGCCCTGTACGTCGGAGCGAACCGCCTGCAGCAGCCGTTCTCCGCTGTCGGCGCCGGTGTGGTCGACGTGGCGGACAGCCTGGGCGCGCGGGTCTCGGGCTTCCGCCAGGGCGACCCGCGCCAGGACCCGATGAGCCCGCTCGACGCCACCCGGGCGCACCTGCTGGTCACCAGCTTCGCCTGCTCCACGGTGCGCCAGCAGGTCGATGCCGAGGGCTGCACCGTGGTGGCCGGCCAGCTGTCTGCGCTGGGCAAGCTCACCGGGCCGTTCGCGCAGCCGCATCTGCTCCCGTTCGACGGCGACGCCTACCTCGCCGATCCGTGGACCGGCCAGAGCTGGTACTCCAGCCAGTGGGTGCAGGGGCAGAGCTGGTACGGGCAGAGCTGGTACGGGCAGAGCTGGTACGGCCAGAGCTGGTACGAGCAGGGGCAGGCGCAGCCGTCGGGCGGTCCGGTCGAGGGCACGGTGACGCCGTACGGGGTCGTCCTCCCAGGGTCCGCCTGGTACGGCGTCTGGCGGTAGGGGATGCCACCCGGGGGGGTTTCAGGACACCGCAAGGCCGCGGTGCTCGCGTACGTACTGCTCCTGGCAGGCGGCACATGGCTCATCACGGCATCGCTGCCCGGCATGCGTCCGGCGCGCGAGGACGCGGTCCTCCTCCCGCTGCTCGCCCTGCTCGTCGCCGTGTCGGAGTTCCTCCAGGTCCGGTTCCGACTCGGTCGGCACGTCGACGGCAGCAACCTGGTCGAGGCAGCTCTGGCGCCGTTGTTGGTGATCGCCCCGAACGCCTGGGGTGTCCTGGCCGTCGCGCTGGGTCAGCTCGGGTCCGCGCTGGTCCGCCGTAACGCGCCGCTCAAGAGCGCCTTCAACATCGCCCAGTGGTCACTGGCGACCGCGGTCGGAGCCACCGTGTGGATCGCCGTCGACGGCGTCGACCCCGCGAGTGCCCTCGGTGCCACCGGCCTGCTCCTGGCGGTGCTCGCCGTCGGGGTCGTCAACCTCGCCGCCTTCAGTGCCGTGATGCTGCTGAGCGGTGCCGACCTGCGGGCCCTCCGACCGGTCATCGGCGCCGGCTGGGCCGTCGGTCTGGGCGTCAACGCCCTGCTGGGGCTGCTGTTCGCGATCGCGCACGAGGCAACGCCGTACGCACTGGTTCTCGCGCCGGTCCCGCTCGTCGTCCTGCACCTCGCCTACCAGGGGTACGCCGCTGCCCGCGCCGACCGCGCTCGACTCGACGGGATGCACCGCGCGTCCCTCGTCCTCACCGAACCACTGGACCCGCGGGAGGCGATCGCGCCGTTCCTGCGCGCGCTGGCGGAGGTCTTCGAGACCGAGCAGGCGGCGCTCGTGCTCAAGGTCGAGGGCGGTCGCGAGGTGCACCGGGTCGCCGGGGACACCGTCACCGTGCTCCGCGAGCCTGACGACGTCGTCAGCCTCGAGGGGGCGCTCAGCGCACAGCTCGGCGGGGTACGGCTGAGGGCTGCCGACTCCGACCCCCTCTCGCGGGCGCTGCGGACCGCCGGGCACCGGGACTGCCTCGCCGCTCCCCTGGTCGACGGCGACCGGGTGCTCGGTGCAGTTCTGCTCCTGGACCAGACGGGGCTGGAGGGCTTGCCCGAGGGGCAGCTCTCGGTCCTGGAGGCCCTCGCCCGGGAGATCGCGAGCGCCCTGGTGAAGGGACGGCTGCTCGACTCGGTGCTCGAGGAGCGGCGCAAGCTGGCCACGGTGGTCGGCGCGACGTCGGACGGTATCGCCGCTGTTGACGAGGAGGGCGTCGTGCGGTCGTGGAACCCGGCGCTCGTCGCCATCACCGGCTTGTCGGAGGACGTGGTCGTCGGCCGTCCGGAAGCGCTGTCGCGCCTGGATGTCCGCACCTCCGACGGAGCGGTGGTGGACCTTGCCACCTGGGCCTCCGGCGCGTCGCTGCCGACCGAGGTGTCGGTGCGCGGGGTCGACGGACGTCGTCGCCTGGCGTGCTCGTACGGCTTTGCCGCCGACGACAGCGGCCGGACGCTCGTCGTCGTGGCGCGTGACGTCACCCCGGTCCAGGAGTTCGAGGCCCTGCGGGCGGAGTTCGGACGGCTGGTCGCCCAGGAGGCCGCGCACCGGCTGGTCGTCGAGCAGCTGCAGGCCGCGGTCGTCCCGCCGCCCCTGGCGGTGGCTGGTCTGGACCTCGGCGTCACCTACGTCGCGTCGGACCCGAAGGAGCCGACCGGCGGCGACCTCTACGACTGGCACGTGATGCCGGACGGCGAGGTCTACCTGGCGGTGGTGGACGTGCTCGGCCATGGGGTGGCCGCCACGAAGTCCGCGCTGTCAGTGGTGCACACCCTGCGCGCGTTGGCGCTCGACGACACCCCGCTGCAGGAGATGGTGGGCCGGGCGTCGACCTTGCTCGAGCGGTCCGACGCCGAGCTCGTGGCCACCGTCGTCCTCGCCCGGCTCGACCCGCGCACCGGACGGCTGCGGGTGGTCAGCGGCGGTCACCCGCCGGCGCTCGTGCTGAGCGCCGGTGGTGGCGTGCGGCAGGTGGCGGCCACCGGTGGAGCGATCGGCTGGCCCGGCGCGGGCAGTGATGCAGTCGAGGAGCTCGTGCTCGGTCCGGGGGACGCGCTCCTGCTCTACACCGACGGCCTGGTCGAGGCCCGCAAGGACATCCTGGCCGGTCTCGACGACCTCGCGCAGAGCGCCTCGTCCGTGGGCCACCTCCCGGCTGCGAAGCTGACCGACGCTCTGGTCGCCCACGCCCTCGAGGGTGCGGACCGCCGCGACGACACGCTGGCTCTCGTCGTACGCCGGACCGTGGGTGCCCCTCTCGGCCCGCCGCCGGCGCGATGGGAGCTGACGCCGTCCCGGTACGAAGCACAGCGCGTACGGCGCGAGGCGGCGCGCTGGCTCAGCGACCGTAGCGTCGACGCCGGTGACACCTCCCTGGTCGTGGCCGAGCTCTTGGCCAACGGTGTGCGGGCGGCGCGCGGGCTGGTCGTCCTGGAACTCCGGCTGCAGCCTGGTCGGGTCTGCGTCGCGGTCAGCGACGACGGCCCTGGCCTGGTCGAGCTGCCGCACGACGAGCTGCCGTCACTGGAGGCGGAGGGCAGTCGCGGGTTGTTCCTCGTCCGCAAGCTGAGCCAGGGGTTGGTGCTCGACGCGCAGGCCATCGGGACGACCGTCCGGTGCTGGGTCCCGGCTGTGGTTCCGGCGCAGGTGCCCGGTCAGGTCGTCCGCTGAGCCGGTGGCGGCTAGCGTCGGTGGGGTGAGCAATCGACTGGCCCACTCGACGAGCCCCTATCTCCTGCAGCACAAGGAGAATCCGGTCGACTGGTACGAGT
>CAWASC010000019.1:0-207227 GCA_963784705.1 uncultured Actinomycetota bacterium | reverse complement strand
GCAGCTCGAGGATGGTGGCGTTGGCCTGGCCGCCGCCCTCGCACATGGTCTGCAGGCCGTAGCGGATGTTGTTGTCGCGCATGTGGTGGACCAGCGTCGTCATGATGCGCGCGCCCGAGCCGCCGAGCGGGTGGCCGAGGGCGATCGCGCCGCCGAGCGGGTTGGTGAGCTTGTCGTCGGCGCCGATGTCCTTGAGCCACGCCATCGGGACGGACGCGAAGGCCTCGTTGACCTCGAACGCGCCGATGTCCGAGAGCGAGAGGCCCGGACTTCTTCAGCGCCTTCTGCGTCGCCGGGATCGGCGCGGTGAGCATCGGCATCGGAGCGGCGCCGGTGACGACCGCGGTGTGGATGCGCGCGATCGGCGTGAGGCCGTTCGCCTTGGCGAACTCGCTGGTCGTGATGAGCAGCGCCGCGGAGCCGTCGGAGATCTGGCTGCTGTTGGCAGCCGTGATCTTGCCGCCCTCCTTGAAGGGCGTCTTGAGGGTGGCGAGCTTCTCGAGCGTCCCCCCGGGGCGGATGCCCTCGTCCTTGGTGACCAGGCCGTTCTCGGTCTGCACGCCGACGATCTGGGCGTCGAACGCGCCGGCCTCCTGCGCGGCGAGGGCGCGCTCCTGGCTCTGCAGGCCGTACTCGTCGAGCTGGGTGCGGGACAGCCCCCAGGTGTCGGCGATGTCCTCGGCGCCGGTGCCCTGGTTGGGGAAGTCGCTGCCGTACCGCTCGGCGTACATCGCCCCCAGTGGTGAGGCGGTGAACGAGGAGCCCATCGGCGTACGGCTCATCATCTCGACACCGCCGGCGACGGCGACGTCGTACTGCCCGGACATGACGCCGGCGGCGGCGAAGTGCACGGCCTGCTGGCTGGAGCCGCACTGGCGGTCGACGGTCGTGCCGGGGACGTGCTCGGGCCAGCCGGCGGACAGGACCGCGGTGCGGGCGATGTCGAAGGTCTGCTCGCCGATCTGCATCACGCAGCCCCACACGACGTCGTCGACCAGCCCGGGGTCGATGCCGCTGCGCTCGGCCAGTGCCTGGAGGACCAGCGCGGAGATGTCCGCGGAGTGCAGGCCCGACAGGCCGCCTCCCCGCTTGCCGACGGGCGTACGGACGGCTTCGACGATGACGGCGTCGCGCATGGTGGCTCCTCAGGTCTGGTGATGTCGCGTGCTCCACCAAACGGTAAACCAGCGTTCACGTGTGCCGTGGCCTGGGTGAAGATCGGCAGCGGGGGGCAGGGCTCACACATGACCACCCAGGGACCGAGACTCCCCCCTGCCGTCGGCGCCCACCGCGTCCTTGCCGACGGCGACACCGCCGCGCTGCTGCGTCGGGACGGGGAGATCGACTGGTGGTGCCTGCCCCGCTTCGACAGCGCGCCCGTGCTCTGGTCCTTGCTGGATCCGGACGGCTCGTGCGCCCGCTGGACCGACGTCCGCGGGGTGGAGTGGGACGAGACACCGGCCGCGCCCGCCCTGTCCACGCTGCTCCGGTCGGACACCTCCCGCATCGAGTGCCTCGACGGCTTCGTCGACGACGCACTGGTCCGCTGCGTCCGCGCGCTCGATGCTGATCTCGACCTCACGCACGAGCTCGGCCTCGGGGGGTTCGGGGTCGCTGAGCCGCAGTGGGGGGAGGGCTCGGTCGCTCTGCCGGTCGGCACGGTCCACGTCCGTGGGGGTGAGGCGACGTACGACGGAGGCCGCGCCCTGCACCGGTTCCGCGCGCCGAGGGGCCAGTGGCAGGCGCTCGTGATCTCCCTCGACGTCGGCCCGCAGGGCGATGCAGAGGTGCTGCACGAGCGCCTCGTCGCGGCCCGGCGGACCGCGGACGAGGGCATTGCCGCCGCGCGGGTGCCGCACCTGCACGCCGAGCGCTGCCGCGACGCCCTGCGCGTGCTCGAGGCGTGCGCCGCACCGACCGGCGCAGTCGTGGCGTCGCTCACGACCTCGTTGCCCGAGGCCCTTCCGGGTGACCGGCAGTGGGACTACCGCTACTCCTGGCTGCGCGACGCCGCCCTCGCCACCTCCGCCGCCTCGCTGCTCGGCGCGGGTACGGCGGCCGGGCAGTTCCTCGCGTTCGCCGTCGGTGTCCTCGGCGATGACCCGATGGGGTCCTCGCCGGTGACGACCGTCGACGGCGGGCAGGTCCCGGACGAGGTGGAGATCGACGGGGTCGCCGGCTGGGGCGGCGCGCAGCCCGTCCGCACCGGCAACGCCGCGCACAGCCAGGTGCAGCACGATGCTCTGGGGCTGTTCGTCGAGGCGGTGTCGATGCACGTGCAGACCGGTGGGTCGGTCGACGACGCCACCTGGGCGGTCGTCGAGAAGATCGCCGACGGGCTGGCCGATCTGGTGCTGGACGACGCGATCGAGCCGTCGAGCGGCGTGTGGGAGCTGCGCGAGCCGAAGCTGCTGGTCAGCGAGGACGTCGGCCGGTGGCTCGCCCTGGACCGCGCGGTGTGGCTGGGACGCCTGCGCCTTCGTCGTACGCGCCGGTGGCGCACGGCCCGGGATGTGCTCGCCAAGCGGGTGCTCGGGGCGATTCGCGACGACGGCACGCTGCCCATGGCCTACGACGAGCCCGATGGTCCGACCGACGTGACCGCGCTGTTCGTCCCCCTGTTCGGCATGCGCCGGGGGGAGCAGGCGCAGCGGATGGTGCTGGGGACGCTCGACCGGCTGGGCGCGGGTCCGGTGCTCTACCGGTACGAGCCCACAACCTCCGACGGCATGGCCTGGGACGGTCTGAGGGGGCACGAGGCGACGTTCCTGCCGGTGTCGTTCATGGCCGTCGGTGCGCTGGCCGCGGTGGGTCTTCGTGACGAGGCGCGGGACCGGTTGGACGGGCTGTGCGCCCTGCTGCCCCGACTGATCCCGGAGATGTGGGACCCGGTCGAGGACCGCGGCCTCGGCAACGTACCGCTGGTGTGGAGCCACATGGAGCTCGCCCGGGCGGTCTACGTCCTGGACGCACTCGACCGGCGGGCCCGCTGGGGACCTGTCGGCTTCGCGCTCTGGCGGGGCTTTCGCTACCTGCAGCTGCGCCGGTCGCGGCGGGGACCGCAGGTCCGTCCCTGACGACATTGCTCACATCTGCCAGGTCAGATCGATCGAGGTGTACACGGAACCCGGGGGGAGCTCATGAGTTACGGTCGATCCGCCCCCGAAGCATTAAGGTGATGCAGCGGACTTTTAATCCGCGGAAGACGGGTCGGTACCGTCCGGGGGCACTCTTCTGCTGTGTGAGCGATCCTTGTCAGAGCCATCCCCAATCATGGGGGCATGAAGCGCTGCGTGACTTGCCATCAAGACCTTCCGCCCAACGCGTTCAACCGCCGTAGGGCATCTATGGACGGACTGCAGCCGAGGTGCCGACGGTGTTGCGCAGAGTGGTACGCCGCGAACCGCGAGGTCCACGTGGCCAAGGTGCGCGCCAGGGTCACCGCTGCTCGTGACGAGCACCGCGTCAAACTGGTCGATATCTTCGCTGAGCACCCCTGCGTGGACTGCGGAGAAGACGACCTGAGGGTGCTGGAGTTCGACCATCGGCCGGGCGTGGTCAAGCGCGGCGAGGTGACGAAGCTGGTTTCAGATGGGATGTCCTGGGCGGTCATCGAGGCGGAGATCGCCAAGTGCGACGTCCGCTGCGCCAACTGCCACCGACGCCGGACCAGCGAACGGGCGGGTTGGTGGAAGCAGCGGGTGCACGAGCGAACCGTCGACGCCCAGGAGGTCGAGCGCCGTCTGCAGGAGATCTTCAGTCGGCTGACGTAGGTGTCGCAAAGCCGCCAGCCGCGGCCGCGGGGGACCGTCATGATGGACGGGTGCACACCGACACCGACCAGTGCCTGCGGGCCGTCCGGGCCAAGGACGCGCGGTTCGACGGCTGGTTCTTCACCGCGGTCCGCACCACGGGGATCTACTGCCGACCGAGCTGTCCCGCCGTACCTCCCCGGGCCGCCAACGTCGTGTTCCACCCGACCGCGGCGAGTGCGCAGGCCGCGGGGTTCCGCGCGTGCAAGCGGTGCCGCCCGGACGCCACGCCGGGCAGTCCCGAGTGGGACGTGCGCGGTGACGTGGTGGCGCGGGCTGTCCGCCTGATCGCCGATGGTGTCGTGGACCGCGAGGGCGTCCCGGGACTGGCGCAGCGCCTGGGGTACAGCCGCCGGCAGCTCGAGCGGATGCTGCACGCGGAGCTCGGTGCGGGCCCGCTGGGGCTGGCGCGGTCGCAGCGGGCGCAGACCGCACGGCTCCTGCTGGAGACGACGGCCCTGGGGCTCAGTGACGTCGCGTTCGCGGCCGGGTTCGGCAGCGTGCGGCAGTTCAACGCGACCGTCCAGGAGGTCTTCGCGACGACCCCCGGTGACCTGCGGACCCGCGCCGCGAAGGGCCTGGCCTCCGCGCCAGGGACGGTCAGCGTTCGGCTGGCGTTCCGTCAGCCGCTGCACCCGGACAACCTGTTCGGGCACCTGGTGGCGACGGCTGTGCCGGGCGTCGAGGAGTGGCGCGACGGCGCCTACCGCCGCACCCTGCGGCTCCCGAGAGGCACCGGGATCGTCGCGCTCACCCCGACCCCGGACCACGTCGCCTGCACCCTGCGACTGTCCGACCTGCGGGACCTGTCCGCCGCGATCGCCCGGTGCCGACGACTGCTCGACCTCGACGCCGACCCCGAGGCCGTCGACGCCGCGCTGGCCGAGGACCCGCTGCTGGAACCCCTGGTGCGCAAGGCGCCCGGACGTCGGGTCCCCCGCACGGTCGACGAGCACGAGATGGCCTTGCGTGCGGTGCTCGGCCAGCAGGTCAGCACCCGTGCGGCCCGCACCCACGCCGCGCGGCTGGTGCAGGCCTTCGGTGACCCGGTGGACGACGACACCCTCACGCACCTGTTCCCGACCCCCGAGCAGCTGCTCGACGCCGGTCCCCACCTGGCCATGCCGACCGCCCGCCGGGAGACGGTGCTGCGCCTGGCTCGCGCTCTCGTCGACGGCGACGTCGAGCTCGGACCGGGGGTCGACCGGAGCGTCGCCCGCGCCCAGCTCTCGGCGTTGAAGGGCATCGGCCCATGGACCGTCGAGACCATCGCGATGCGGGCGCTCGGCGACCCGGACGCCTTCCTGCCCACCGACCTCGGCGTGCTCCAGCTCGCGCCGACGATCGGCATCACGGACCTGTCCGCACACGCCGAGCGCTGGCGCCCCTGGCGTGCCTACGCCGTCCAGCACCTCTGGGCCCTCGGCGACCACCCCGTCAACCAGCTCCCCATGAAGGACCAGCCATGACCTACGCCCTTGTCGACAGCCCTGTCGGTCCGCTCACCCTCGTCGCGCACGACGGGGTGCTGGCGGGGCTCTACCTGACCGAGCACCGGCACCAACCCACCCTGGCGGGCCCGCGGGACGACACGGTCCTCCCCGTCGTACGCGAGCAGCTGGGGGCGTACTTCGCGGGCGACCTCACCTCCTTCGACGTGCCGTTGTCCGTCGTCGGGACGCCGTTCCAGCAGCGGGTGTGGGCTGCGCTCGCGACCATCGGCTACGGGCAGACGTGGTCCTACCGGCAGCTCGCCGAGGCCATCGGCAACCCCAAGGCGGTCCGCGCCGTAGGGCTCGCCAACGGCCGCAACCCGGTGAGCATCGTCGTCCCGTGCCACCGCGTCGTCGGTGCCGACGGCAGCCTCACCGGGTACGGCGGTGGGCTGGCGCGCAAGCAGTGGCTGCTGCAGCACGAGCGGGGTGACCGTGCCTGACCTGACGGTCCTCGTCCCCCACGAGGAAGGCGTGGCTGCCCTGTCCGATCTCCCGGGGCTGCACGTGATCCGTTACGCACCAGGTGATCCGCTGCCCGCCGGTACCGAGGTGCTGGTGCCGGCGTTCCTCGCCGGTCAGGACGCGACGTCGGTGCTCGCCGACCTCCCGCGCCTGCAGCTGGTGCAGCTGCTGTCCGCGGGCGCGGAGGCGTGGATCGGCCGGCTGCCGGGCGGCGTTGCGCTGTCGGACTGCCGGGGCGCGCACGGTGGTGCGACGGCGGAGTGGGTGCTCGCGGTCCTGCTCGCGACGTACCGTGCGCTGCCCCGGTTCACGCGGGCGCAGGACCGCGGTACGTGGGACTACCACCAGACCGAGGAGCTGCTCGGCAAGCGGGTGCTCGTGCTGGGCGCTGGTGATGTGGGGCAGCAGACGGCTCGACGGCTCGCAGCCTTCGACGTCGAGGTGACGATGGTCGGTCGATCCGCGCGGGAGGGGGTCCACGGTGTCGACGAGCTGCCCGCCCTGCTGCCGTTGCACGACGCCTGCGTCGTGGTGGTGCCGCTGACCGCCGCCACGAAAGGGCTGGTGGACAAAGACTTCCTGGCCGCCATGCCCGACCGAGCGGTGCTCGTCAACGGCGCGCGCGGACCGGTCGTGGACACCGAGGCCCTGCTGGCGGAGCTGCTGTCCGGCCGGCTGCGGGCCGCCGTGGACGTCACGGACCCCGAGCCGCTCCCCGAGGACCATCCGCTGTGGCGGGCACCGGGGCTGCTGCTCACCCCGCACGTCGGGGGCAGCGTTCCTGGTGGGATGCGCCGCGCGTACGCCGTCGTGGCGGACCAGCTCGCGGCGTTCGCCCGCGGCGAGGACCCGCCCAACCTGGTGGTCGGCGACTACTGAGCGCGGGCCGTCCGGCTCCGCTCGGCAAGTTCGCTCAGCAGGGCCTCGGTCTCGGCGGCGGGTCGGTGGCGCAGCTCGGCGCCGGACAGCCGGCGGCCGGCGCTGTCGACGTGCACGGTGGCCAGACCCAGCGCCCGCTGCCACGGCCCCTGGGTGCGGCGGACGCTCTGCACCTTGGCCAGCGGCACGATGTCCGTCGTCGTCGTGAGGATCCCGCGCTGCGCGACGACGAACTGCCGGTCGAGGCCGACCCGGAGGCGTGGCCAGGACAGCGGGGCGCGCCGGCGGGCCGACTCGGGGGCCGGTTCGGACGCCGACGGGGGCACTGCTCCGAGCACGCGCGCCAACAGGGGTTCGGCGACCGACCGGGGACCGACCGGCAGAAGGGCGGAGGTGAGGGTCTGCTCGTTGCCGCTGGTCGCGGAGTAGCCCGCCACATCGACCTCGAGCCGTACCCACCCGTGGCGCCGCCACAGCAGCGGCTCGCTGATGCGGATGGTCTGCACCTTGCCCGGGGGGATCGTCTGCGTCCGGCGGTCGAGCAGGCCCTGCCGCAGGCGCAGGCCCTGCGGCACCTCGGCGACGGAGAAGCCGTACTCCGCAAGGGCTCTGCGCACGCTGATGCCGACCGTCGCCAGCAGGAACGGCACCATCGCCACGGCTCCGGCCGCACCGGCGCGCACGTCCACCACCGTGGCCACGAGCAGGCCGACGAGGACGACGCTCCCGACGATCGCCGGCGCGCCCAGCAGGACCGACGTGATGAGCACCCCCGTGGGTACGGCGACCAGCAGCGTCTCGTCGGGCGGGGCTGTTCCAGGGGCGATCGACTCTGGAGCAGCGGCGCCGGAGGCCCGCGCCAGCAGCTCGGCCCGCAGCTGCTGCGCCACCGGCTCGGACAGGAACGACAGCTTCGCCTCGCTGTCGCCCTGACCGACGACCTCCAGCCGTAGCTCGACCAGTCCGGTGATCCGGGCCAGCAGGGGGCGGACCAGGTCGACGGTCTGCAAGCGGGCCAGGGGAACGCGGCGGTCCTGCTTCTGGAGGACACCGGTGCGGACGTGCAGCTCCGTGCCCTCGAGGCGGTACCTCGTCGCCCGCCACGACAACCAGCCCACGATCGCGGCCACGATCGTGCCGATCCCGAGCAGCCCCAGGGCGACCGCGCGGCTCTGGTCACGACCCTGCTGCCCCAGCACGAGCACGACGACCACGACGTACCGACCTGACCTGAGCAGGGGCGTCAGCGGGTGGAGGCGCTGCCAGCCGTCCTGGTCAGACACCCGCAGCCCGCGCCTCGCCCAGCGCCGCGAGGCGGTCCCGCAGGCGCGCGGCCTCGGCGGTGGTGAGTCCAGGGATCGACGCATCGGTCGCGGCGGCAGCCGTGTGCAGGACCACCGTCGCGATGCCGTACCTGCGCGCGAGAGGTCCGGCGACGACGTCGACGAACTGCATCCGGCCGTAGGGCACCACCGACGTGCGACGGATCAGCACCCCTCGCCGTACCAGCAGGTCGTCGCCGCGCTCGGCGTAGCCCAGGGCGTGGTAGGCCCGGTGCAGCAGACGCAGCACCAGGGCCAGCAGGGCACCGGCGGCGAGCAGCAGCGCCAGGGCCTCCACCGGTCCGCGCACCAGGAGCGCCCCGGACCCGAGGACCCCTCCGCCGCCGAGGGCGACGAGCGCCACCGTCCGGCGCAGGCGCAGCAGGGCCGGGTCGGGGTGCAGCCAGTCCTGCGTCCTGTCCTGCGGTCCGTCCATGGGGATCACCGTAGGCCGGGCCCCCGCCGTACGCTCGGCGCGTGTTCACCCCCGACGCGGTCGACGTGCGGATCCTGCAGGCCCTGGTGGCCGACCCGCGCATGACGGTGAGCGAGCTGGCCGAGCGGGCGGGGGTCGTCCGCAACACCGCGCAGGCGCGGTTGGACCGGCTGCACCGCGAGGGCGTGCTCGGAGCCAACGACCGGGGCGTCGAGCCGCGAGCACTCGGCTACGTTGTCTCGGCGGTCGTGTCCATCCAGCTGCGGCACGCCGAGATCGAGCAGGCGTGCGAGGCGCTGGAGCGCAACCCTGCGGTGCTGCTGGTCGAGGAGGTCGCGGGGTCGACCGGGGACCTGCTGGTGCGCGTCGCCTGCGCGAGCACCGACGACCTGCAGCGCGTCGTGCACAGCCTGCTGTCCACGCCTGGGCGTGGTGTCGACGACGACGCAGGTGGTGCTGAAGACGCGGGTACCGTTTCGGGTGACGGGACTGCTCCGTCAGCTCGCTGAGCAGGACGCGCAGGAAACTGGCCTCTCCGCGCCCTGAGGCTGAGCGTTCTGCTCAACCTGATGCCCTCCGATTGACCACTCCGCGCTGTCGGGCGAGGCTGGTCGCTTACCCCCCCGAGCACAGGAGCACCGTTGACCACCCTCGACGACCGCCCCGCCGGCGCCCACCGGTACACCCCCGCCGACCGCTACGTCCCCGGCGCGCGCCCCGTGCTGCTCACCGGTGTCCAGGCGATCGCCCGCCTGCTGGTCGAGCAGAACGTCCGCGACAAGGCCGCCGGTCGCAACGTGTCGTCGTTCCTGTCCGGCTACCCCGGCTCCCCGCTCGGTGGTCTCGACAAGCTCCTGCACGGCCTGCCGCAGCTCAAGACCGAGCACGGCGTCCACCTGGTGCCCGGCCTCAACGAGGAGCTCGGCGCGACGGCGGTCTGGGGCAGTCAGCAGGTCCCCGGCCAGCTGAACGTCGACGGCGTCCTGGGCGTCTGGTACGGCAAGGGCCCCGGCGTCGACCGTGCGGGTGACGCCCTCCGTCACGGCAACACCTACGGCGCCAGCGCCACCGGTGGCGTGCTCGTCATGGCCGGTGACGACCCGGGCGCGAAGTCCTCCACCGTCCCGTGCACCTCCGAGCGCACCCTCGCGTCCTTCGGCATGCCGGTGCTCACGCCGCGCAACGGCGAGGAGCTCATCACCTTCGGCATGTACGGCGTCGCGCTGTCGCGCCTGTCGGGCTGCTTCGTCGGCATCAAGGTGCTCGCCGACGTCGCCGACGGCCTGTGGACCGTCGACCGGGACTTCCAGTCCGCGCCGATCGTCGTCCCGGACGTCGAGTGGAACGGCCGGCCCTGGACCTACTCCCAGCTGCTCATGAAGGACCCGCGCGACTCCACGATCGCCGAGGCCGCGCTCCTGGGCCCCCGCTGGGCTGCCGTCGAGGCGTTCGGCGCCGCCAACCCGGTCGACGAGATCACCCACGACGCCCCCGGCGCGTGGCTCGGCATCGCCTCCACCGGAACGGCGTACGACGCGACGATGCAGGCGCTGCGCGACGTCGGTGTCGAGGACCCGGCCGCCGTCGGCATCCGCGTCCTGCGTGTCGGCATGCCCTACCCGCTCGGTGCCGGTCTCGTCCGCCAGTTCGCCACCGGTGTCGAGCAGGTGCTCGTCGTCGAGGAGAAGACCTCGTTCGTCGAGGCCCAGCTCAAGGAGATCCTGTACGGCGTCCCCGGCGCCCCGGCCGTCGTCGGCAAGAAGTCGTCGGACGGCCGCCTGCTCGTGCCCGCCGACGGGCAGGTCTCCGCCGACCGGCTCGAGAACGTCTTGCGCTCGGTCCTCGGTGACCGGGTCCAGCTCGCGCCCCGCCGCCCCGGCCCCCGGATCCAGCTCTCCCTCTCGCCCATCAAGCGGACGCCGTACTTCTGCTCCGGCTGCCCGCACAACCGTTCGACGCCCCTGCCCGAGGGCTCCCTCGGCGGCGGCGGCATCGGCTGCCACACGATGGTCACGCTCTCCGACCGTCCCGACCAGGCCGTCCTCGCGCTGACCCAGATGGGCGGCGAGGGCAGCCAGTGGATCGGCCAGTCGCAGTTCACCGACGTGAAGCACATCTTCCAGAACGTCGGCGACGGCACCTTCGCGCACTCCGGCCAGCTCGCGCTGCAGTTCTGCGTCGCCGCCGGGGTGAACATCACCTACAAGCTGCTCTACAACCAGGTCGTCGCGATGACCGGTGCGCAGAACGCCGAGGGCGGGCTTGCCGTGCCGGAGCTCACGCACAAGCTCACCGCCGAGGGCGTCAAGCAGATCGTCATCGTGTCCGACGAGCCGAAGAAGTACCGCGGCGTCACGACCCTCGCCGCCGGCGTCACCGTCCGGCACCGCGACCAGATGGACGCCGTCCAGCGCGAGCTGCGCGAGGTGCAGGGCGTCACGGTCATCATCTACGACCAGCAGTGCGCCAACGAGGCGCGTCGCCTGCGCAAGCGCGGCAAGCAGGAGACCCGTACGACGCGCGTCATCATCGACGAGGCGACCTGCGAGGGCTGCGGCGACTGCGGCGAGAAGAGCAACTGCCTGTCGGTGCAGCCGGTCGACACCGAGCTCGGTCGCAAGACCCGGATCGACCAGACCTCCTGCAACACCGACTACTCCTGCCTGCTGGGCGACTGCCCCTCGTTCCTCACCGTCCAGGTGAAGACCGGCAAGAAGAAGGCGCCGCGTCGTGCGGGTGCGGGTGAGGCGCCCGAGGTCGCCGAGCCGGTGTTGCCCACGCACGCCGACATGTTCCTCGCCGGCATCGGCGGGACGGGCATCGTCACCGTCAACCAGCTGCTCGCCACCGCGGCGCTCCGCAGCGACCTGAACACGACCGGGCTGTCCGGTCTGGACCAGGTCGGGCTGTCGCAGAAGGCCGGCCCGGTCACCTCGCACCTGCGCGTGGGCAGCAACGGCCCCGCGAACCGCGTCGGTCACGGCACAGCCGACCTGGTGCTCGCGTTCGACGCGCTGGTGGCGGCGGACCCGAAGAACCTCGCCGTCTGCTCCTCGGACTTCACCATCGCGGTGGTGTCGACGTCCGAGACGCCGACCGGAACGCAGGTCGCCGACCCGCAGGCGCCGAAGACCGACGTGCCCTCGCAGGTCCGCAAGATCCGCGACCAGGTCGTGAAGGTCGTGGAGATCGACGCGCTCGCCGCGTCGGAGGCGCTGTTCAACAGCACCGCGCCGGCCAACCTGCTGCTCGTCGGTGTCGCCTACCAGCTCGGCACGCTGCCGTTCACCGCAGCGGCGATCGAGGAGGCGATCGAGCTCAACGGGGTCGCGGTCAAGGCCAACGTCTCGGCGTTCCGGTGGGGCCGTGCGTTCGTCGCGGCGCCGCAGGAGTTCGCCGCTGCCGTGGCCGGTCCCGCCGCGGTCGAGGCCGTGCTGCCCGACCTCGGCTCGTCGCCGCTGGCCGGAGAGACCCGTCGGCTGACCGCGGTCCGCGTCGGGCTGCTCACCGCCCACTCCGGGCGCAAGGCCGCCGCGGCCTACGTCAAGGTCGTCGAGAGCGCCTGGAACGCCGAGCGCGCGCTGGGCGGGGACACGTCCTACTCCGAGGCCGTCGCGCGCGGGGTGGCGCACTTCTGGGCCTACAAGGACGAGTACGAGGTGGCGCGCTTGCTCACCCGCAAGGAGCTGCTCGCCGAGGTCCAGGTGCAGGTGCCGGGAGCGACGAAGGTGAAGTACAACCTGCACCCGCCGGTGCTGCGCGCGATGGGCATGAGCAGCAAGCTCAAGCTCGGCGCGTGGTCGCGTCCGCTGCTGAAGGGCATGGCGGCGTCGAAGGCGCTGCGCGGGACGCCGCTCGACCCGTTCGGTCGCGCGGAGGTCCGTCGGGTGGAGCGCGAGCTGCTCGCCTCGCACCTCGAGCTCGTGGAGAATCTCAACGCGTCGCTGTCAGCAGAGACGTACGCCACCGCGGTCACCGCCGCGGCCGCGCCCGAGCTCGTCCGCGGCTTCGAGGACGTCAAGCTCCGCAACGTCACCCGCTACCGCGAGCTGCTCGCCTCCCTCGACCTCTGACCCCACTTCCCTCCTCTCCTGCACGCTCTCGGCCGGTCTCCGGCGCCGTCGCACGCTCACCGGCGCCGTGATGACGCGGGTCGGGCGCGCACGCGAGGAGGGAAGTCGGGGCGGTGGGGGTGTGGACACCCGGGTGGGGTGTGGACGGCGACCGCGGAGCTCCGGCCGCCCGCGGGACGCTTCGGGCATGGAGCTCCCCCCTGAGGCCTTCACCCAGTCCGGCCGCTTCACCTGGCAGCAGGCGCGGGCCGTCGGGTGGACGCGACGCCGCCTCGAACGGGCGGTGCGCGACGGTGTCCTGCTCGAGCGGGGCAGCGGTGTCTACGCCGTGCTGGGCGAGGCCGCCGACCCGGTCGTCGCGCACGCGCACCTGGTCCGGGAGGTGCAGCTCGCTGCGCACGAGCGGTGGTACGCCGCACGCCGCAGTGCTGCCTTCCTCATGGGGCTACCGCTGATCGGGCGACCACCGGAGCAGGCGCAGGTCGTCCGCGACGGCGGTCAGCAGGGCGCGCACGGGCACTCCCGTCACCAGCGGGTGAGCGCTCTCCCGGCGGCCGACCGGTGGGAGTACGACGGGGTCGCGATGAGCTCGCCGGCCCGGACCGTGGTCGACATCGCGCGAGGCCGGTCGCTGCCCTCTGCGGTGGTCGTCGCGGACGGCGCCCTCCGCCGTGGCCTCGACCCGGCCGATCTCGCGGACTGCCTGTCGCGGATGCGGCGCTGGCCAGGCGTCGCACAGGCACGGTGGGTGGTGCGCTTCGCCGACGGTCGGGCGGAGTCGCCGGGAGAGTCCCTGACCCGGTTGGCGTTCTCGCGAGCCGGCCTCCCGGTACCCGAGCCCCAGGTCGAGGTCTTCCACCACGGGCGCTTCGTCGGTCGGGTGGACCTGCTGCTGCGTGACCCGCTGCTCGCGGTGGAGTTCGACGGCGCGGTGAAGTTCACCGATGCGCTGGTGCTGCCCGACCTGCTCGCGCGGCAGGAACGCCTTCGCGACGCAGGGATCGACGTCCTGCGCACCCACTGGGACGAGGTGCTCAAGGGATGGCGGGCGTTTGGGGAACGGGCAGGTCAGCGCGTCGCCGAACGGGGACTGCGTGCGCTCCCCCCTGGAGTCGAGCTGCGGTCCACCGGCGTGCGGCTTCAGGCCCCGTTGCTGGGCGTTCCCGACGACCTGGCGGCGTGACCCGCTCAGGGGGCTGCGGGGTCAGGCAGGGGTGACGCGGCCGGTGACCTCGCCGAGCCAGCGGCCGTCGGCTGTGCGGGCACCGATGGTCACGACCTCGCCGTCCTCGAGGAACGCCTTGCCGTCGACCAGGTCGCGGCCGTTCCAGGTGAGCTCGATGAACGACCCGCGCTGATCCACCGCATCGCCACTCACGGTCCCGGAGGCGAACAGGTCACCGGTCCGCAGCGAGGCGCCGTTGGCCGTGAGGTGCGCGAGCATCTGCGGCGCCGTCCAGTACATCTCGGCGTACGGCGGTCGGCTGACGACCTCCCCGTCCCGGGAGAGCTCGAACGTCAGGTCCAGGGCCCAGTCCTCGCTGACCTGCAGGTACGCAGCCGGCTCCGGGTCCTGCGCGGGGGCGGGCACCCGCTCCAGCGCCTCCAGCGGTACGACCCAGGGGCTGATGGACGTGGCGAAGGACTTGCCGAGGAACGGTCCGAGCGGGACGTACTCGTAGCTCTGGATGTCGCGCGCGCTCCAGTCGTTGAGCACCACGACGCCGAAGACGTGGTCCGCGAAGGCGCTGGTGGGGACGGGGGTCCCCAGCTCCGAGGGCACGCCCACGACGAACCCGAGCTCCACCTCGACGTCGAGCTTGGCGCTGGGCCGGTGCTCGGGTCCCGGCAGGGTGAGTCCGGAGGGCCGGCGGATGTCGGTGCCGCTGACCACGACCGTGCCGGCGCGCCCGTGGTAGCCGACCGGTAGGTGCTTCCAGTTGGGCAGCAGGGCGTCGCCGTCGGGCCGGAACATCTTCCCGAGGTTGGTGGCGTGCTGCTCACTGGCGTAGAAGTCGACGTAGTCGGCGACCTCGATGGGCAGGTGCAGCGTCACGGAGTCCAGCGGGAGCAGGGGCTGGTCGACGAGGT
The DNA here is from genome assembly GCA_963784705.1 of uncultured Actinomycetota bacterium. Taxonomy (GTDB): domain Bacteria; phylum Actinomycetota; class Actinomycetes; order Mycobacteriales; family SCTD01; genus RYN-111. The sequence goes on along the minus strand of CAWASC010000019.1, from coordinate 192,656 downwards.
CCTGGACCTGTGCCCGGACCTCCCGCCACCGGTTGGGGCCCTGGGCCATGAAGGCGTTGAGCGACGGGGCCTCGAACGCGTCGCCGAGGTGCGCGGCGAGGTCGAGGACGCCGTCGTCGACCGCCACACCGATCCGGCGTGGGCCGCCGTCGACGGAGAAGACGCCGTAGGGCAGGACGGTGCGGTCGAAGGTCACAGGAGTCCCAAGGTGATCGCGTCGTTCACGGGCCGGTCGGTGTCGCAGGAGCCGTAGGAGTGCAGCAGCCAGCGGGTGGCCACGACGAGGTCGTCGGAGAGCTCCTTCGCCTCGGCAGCAAGGGAGTCGGCGTCGGTGGAGCGCAGCACGTCGAGCACGTCGTCCTCGCGCAGCGCGCGCGCCACGGCGAGCAGCAGGTTGAGGTAGCCGTGGTGCGGCGTGCCGTCGGTGCTCTCCCAACCGCGGACGGCGGCGTGCATGCCCGCGGTCGCCTTGAACGGCAGGGAGAAGCGGGCGGCCGCGACGACGTACGCCGCGACCTCCTCGACCGAGGGGATGCGCACCCCGCCACATCGGAGCTTGCCGAACACCCCGTGCCCCGCGAGCTCACGCGGCGCGATTCCCTCGACGTAGCAAGGCACGTCGTCGCGGGTGCCTGACCGCAGCTCGACGGCGCGCACCGTGATGCGGTCGTCGTCGGGCAGCGTGACGGCGTCGTCGCCGATCAGGTGCACCTCGATCAGCCCGTCGAGCAGACCGGTCAGCTCGTCGACCCGGTCTCCCGGGCACAGGAAGCGTCCGGACAGCATCGGTGACGAGGACCGGCGATGACGGGCGAGCGCCTCGTCCATCGGCAGCCAGGACGGCGGGAACAGCCCCGCGTCGTCGACCAGTCCCTCGAGCAGCCTCAACGCGCCCAGGTCCACGGGTAGCCGGGGTCCTCGATCTCGCTCACGGTTGGCGCGAGGTCGAGCGGAGCGAACGTGTCGACCATGACCGCGAGCTCGTCCGTGGAGGCCTTGCCCAGTGCCTTCTCCACCGACCCCGGCTGCGGTCCGTGGGTGAACCCGCCGGGGTGCAGCGAGATCGAGCCCTGGGTGATGCCGCTGCCGGCCCGCGAGGTGAAGTCGCCGCCGACGTAGAACAGCACCTCGTCGCTGTCGACGTTGGCGTGGTTGTACGGGACCGGGACGGCGTCGGGGTGGTAGTCGAGCAGGCGCGGCACGAACGAGCAGATGACGAAGCCGGGACCGCTGAAGGTCTGGTGCACCGGCGGCGGCTGGTGCAGCCGCCCGGTGATGGGCTCGAAGTCGTGGATCGACAGGGCGTAGGGGTACAGGCACCCGTCCCAGCCCACCACGTCGAACGGGTGCGAGGCATAGGTGTACGTCGTGAGCCGGCCACGTCGGCGCACCAGCACGTCCGTCTCGCCACCGTCGACCAGCAACGGCGCGGACGGCGCGCGGAAGTCGCGCTCGCAGTACGGCGACGCCTCGAGGACCTGCCCGTGCTTGCCGAGGTACTGCGACGGGACCGTCAGGTGACCGCGCGCCTCGACGACCAGTGCCCGCAGCGGTCCGTCGGTGACCACCCATCGGTGCGTGGTGCCGGTCGGGACGACCACGTAGTCGCCGGATCCGACCTCGAGGACACCGAAGACCGACTCGAGCCGACCCGACCCGCTCTCGACGTACACGAGCAGGTCGCCGTCGGAGTCGCGGTACAGACCGGAGTCGACTTCCGCTGCGGCGTAGGAGATGCGCACGCTGCTGTTGCCCATGAGCACATGCTTGCCGGTGACCAGGTCGCCGCCGGTCGGGAGCTTCGGGGTCTGCAGGTGTCGCGGGAGCAGCACCTCGGGTGCCTCGAGCGCGACGTCGGACGAGCCGGCCGACACCGCGTTGACGATGCGGGTCGGGAGCTCGCGGTGGTAGAGCAGCGCGGAGTCGGAGGAGAAGCCCTCCTCGCCCATCAGCTCCTCGGCGTACAGCCGCCCGTCGGGCTGACGGAACTGCACGTGCCGCTTGCGCGGCACTTCACCAACGGACCGGTAGTGCGGCATCGTGCTCTCCCTTCGACCGTGGGCTACAGGTTGCCGCGACGCTCCTGCTCGCGCTCGATCGCCTCGAACAACGCCTTGAAGTTGCCCTTGCCGAAGCCGAGCGATCCGTGCCGCTCGATGAGCTCGAAGAACACCGTCGGGCGGTCCTGCACCGGCTTGGTGAAGATCTGCAGCAGATAGCCGTCCTCGTCGCGGTCGGCGAGGATCTTCAGCTCCCGCAGCTCGTCGAGCGGCACGCGGGTGTCGCCGACCCAGTTGCCCAGGTCGTCGTAGTAGCTGTCCGGGGTGTCGAGGAACTCGATGCCGCGGGCGCGCATCTCGCGGACGGCGCGCACGATGTCGTTGGTGGCCAGGGCGATGTGCTGCACACCGGGTCCGCCGTAGAACTCGAGGTACTCGTCGATCTGCGACTTCTTCTTCGCGACGGCCGGCTCGTTCAAGGGGAACTTCACCTTGAAGCTGCCGTCGGACACCACCTTGGACATGAGCGCGGAGTACTCCGTGGCGATGTCGTCGCCGACGAACTCCTTCATGTTCACGAAGCCCATGACCTTGTTGTAGAAGGCCACCCACTCGTTCATCTTGCCGAGCTGGACGTTGCCGACCACGTGGTCGATGGCCTGGAAGAACCGCTTGTCCGGGCCCTCCACCAGGGGCTGCTTGGCGATGAAGCCCGGCAGGAACGGACCGTCGTAGTCACCGCGCTGGATGAGGGTGTGGCGCGTCTCGCCGTACGTCTGGATCGCCGCCATGACGACCTTGCCGTGCTCGTCCTCCGACACCGTGGGCTCCATGAGCCCGGTGGCCCCGCGCTCGATCGCGAGGGCGTAGGCCCGCTCGACGTCGCTGACCCGCAGCGCCACGTCGACGACCCCGTCGCCGTGCCGGCTGTGGTGCTCACCGTCTGCGGTGCCCGCCACGACGGGGGCGGTGATGAGGAAGCGGCAGCCACCGCTCTCCAGGAGGTACTCGGCCTTCTCGCGCGAGCCGGTCTCCGGACCGCGGTACGCCGTCAGGGTCATGCCGAACGCCGTGGCGTAGAAGTGCGCGGCCTGACGAGCGTTGCCGACGACGAAGCGGACGTGGTCCCAGCCCTGGAGCGGGAAGTCGTCACTGGTCTGGGCGGCGAGGGGGGTCTCGGAGACAGTGGTCATTCCTCGAGGTTGGCCCCGGGGCGCGCGGTGCGCAAGTCCGGGTCATCAGGCTGGTCAGGTTGTGCAGACCTGCCAGTTCCCAGGGGTGCACACTGGTCAGCATGACCAGTGTGGACGACCTCGATCGCCGCCTGCTCCGCCTCGTGCTCGCGGAGCCCAGACTGGGGGTGCTCGAGACCTCCCGTCGCCTCGGGATCGCCCGCGGTACGGCGCAGGCACGTCTGGCCCGGCTCGAGCGCGACGGCGTCCTGTCCTGGTCGCCTGCGGTGCAGCCGGCCGGGCTCGGCTACGGCGTGATGGCGTTCGCGACGCTGGAGGTGCAGCAGGGGCACGGCATCGCACGGATCAGCGAGCACCTGCGCTCGATCCCGGAGGTGCTCGAGGCGCACACGACCAGCGGACAGGGGGACGTGCTGTGCCGGATCGTGGCGCGTGACCACGCGGACCTGCAGCGGGTGCTCGACGCGATCACCGCCACCCAGCTCGTGGCGCGGACGTCGACCGTCATCAGCCTCACCGACGAGGTCCCCTACCGCGTCGACCAGCTCCTGGACTGAGCAGCAGGGGCTGCGGGTCGGGGCGCAACGGGCCTACCCTGAGGCCATGTTCGAGGAAGCGCAGTACTTCGCACCCGTCGTCGAGGGCGAGGGCGGCCTGCAGGTCCAGCTCGGCTCCGGCCACCCCGGCTTCGCTGACCCCGTCTACCGGGAGCGCCGCAACACCCTGGCCACGCTGGCCTCCCGCTGGACGGCGGGCGAGCCCGCGCCGTCGGCTCCCTACACCGACGACGAGCACGAGGTCTGGCGCGTGGTCTGCGAGGCGCTGCACGACAAGCACCAGACCTACGCGTGCGCGCAGTTCCTCGAGGGCAAGGAGCGCCTCGCCCTGCCGGACGACCACGTGCCGCAGCTCGAGCAGGTCAGCGACATGCTCGCGCCGCTCACGGGCTTCCGCTACCAGCCGGCCGCCGGCCTCGTGCCGCTGCGCGAGTTCTACGGCGCGCTGGCCGACCGCCGCTTCTGGTCCACGCAGTACGTCCGCCACCACAGCGTCCCGCTCTACACCCCCGAGCCGGACGTGCTGCACGAGGTTGTCGGCCACGGCAACACGCTGGCCAACGACCGCTACACCGCGCTGTACGAAGCGGCCGGGCAGGCGGCCCGCCGCGTGGAGAGCGAGCAGGCCCTGCAGTTCGTCAGCAAGGTCTTCTGGTTCACCCTGGAGTTCGGCGTGGTGCACGAGAGCGACGGCCTGAAGGCCTACGGCGCAGGCATTCTCAGCTCGCCAGGAGAGATCGAGGAGTTCCGGAAGATGACCATCCGGCCGCTCGACCTCACCGCGATGGGCACGACGGAGTACGACATCACCGTCTACCAGGACCTGCTCTACGCCGCGGAGTCCTTCGACCAGCTCGAGGACGTCGTCGGGACGTTCTGGCAGACCTGCGACGACGACTCGATCGCCGCGCTCAAGGCGGCCGCGTGACCGCCCCCGACGGCTGGGACGAGGTCGACGGCAAGCTGACCAAGGCCTTCACCTTCGATGCCTTCCTCGACGGGATCGCGTTCGTCGGCAAGGTCGGGCGCCTGGCCGAGGAGCTCGACCACCACCCTGACATCGACGTCCGCTGGCGGACGGTGACCCTCGCCGTCAACACCCACGACGCCGGCAACACGATCACCGCGAAGGACTTCGACCTCGCCCGCCGGGTCGACCAGCTGTAGCCGCTGACGACCTGCAGGGTGGCTGCTTCCGCAGGCCCTGGGCAGGAGCGTAGAGTCGCCCGATCAGATGCAGGAACCCGGTGCGAACCCGGGACGGTCCCGCCACTGTGAGAGCCCGACAGGGCTCGAGTCAGGAACTGCAGCAACCATCCGAGCGGGGCGTGGAAACCCCGGAGGAGGCACCACCGATGAGCGTCCAGAGCCAGGCAGTCGTCCGCCCCATCGCCCAGACCGGGATCGTCGTCGTGGTCACCGGCGTCGCCGTGATCCTCGCGCTCGTCGCGCTCTACGCCGTGTTCCTCGACCAGGGCCAGCTGCTCTCCCCGGTTCTCGGCAAGGTCGCCGCGACCGCCAACTACCTGCACGAGCTGGCCCACGACGGGCGGCACCTGCTCGGCGCCCCCTGCCACTGAGCGCCACCCCTTGCTGACCTCGCTGCGGCGGGGCGCCCTCGCCGGCCTGGTCGCCGGTGTCCTGACGGCCCTGTTCGGCTACCTGCTGGCCGAGCCGCTGATGGATCACGCGGTGTCCCTCGAGGCGGCGCGCTCCCCCGGTGGCGTCGAGACGTTCAGCCGCACCACGCAGCACTTCGGCTTCGTCGGCGCGGCGGTCGTCGTCGGCGTTGCCTTCGGCGTGCTGTACGGCGTGGTGGCCCGTCTGCTCCCGCCCGCAGAGGACCCCTGGCGACGTGCGCTGCACCTCGGGTGGGCTGCGTTCTTCGGCGTGAGCTTCGTCCCCTTCGTGCGCTACCCGAGCACCCCCCCTGGTGTCGGTGACGCGGGCACCATCGATGCGCGCAGCCACCTGTTCGAGGTGTCGATCGTCGTGGGGCTGGTCGGGGTCGCGTTCGCCACGCTCATCGCCCGGGGGTTGCGCGAGCGGGGCACAGCACCGTCCACCCGGCAGCTCGCGGTGACAGCCGTCCTCCTCGCCACGATCGGCCTGAGTTTCGTGCTGCCGGGCAACACCGACCCCGTCGACGCCCCGGTGACGCTGGTCTGGGAGTTCCGCCTGCTGTCGATCGGCGCGCTGGCCCTGCTGTGGGGCTCGTTGTCGGCGACGTACGGCCTGCTGGCCCAGCGGCAGCCCGCCTGAGCGTCAGGCGTGCGCGGCGGCGCGTGCCTCGAGCAGCTGCTGCGCCAGGCTCGACAGGAGGACCTGGTCCAGGCCGGGGCTGGCCCGGAGCGCCTCGGCGAACTCCGCGGCGCTGAGGACCAGGGCCGACAGCGCGCAGGTGGCGACGACCGTGGCCGACCGTGGGGTCTTGGCGAGCAGGCTCAGCTCGCCGACGTGGTCGCCGGCGCCGAGCGTCGCCACGACCGTCCCGCCGGTGGTCACCTCGGCCTTGCCGTCGAGGAGCACGAAGAACTCGTGGCCGACGCTGCCCTCGCGGGTGATCGACTCTCCTTCCTTGAAGTCCACCTTCGTGCAGAGCCTCGACAGCCGGTCGAGCTCCTTGTCGCTGCAGCGGCGGAACAGAGGTACGGCGGACAGCAGCTCGGCGGTGCGGTGGCGTGCCATGTGATCCCCCTGGTTGGACGTTGTCGTGCCAGTGAACCGCGGGCAGGACGAAACGGACAAGGGGGTCGCCGGTTTCCTGGTGGGTAGGAGGCCCGATACCGTCGCCGTGTCTTCAGGAGGAACCATGAGCCCCACCCGTCGTCTGGCCCGCCCACTGCTCGCCGCTGCCTTCGTCGCGGGAGGGGTGGAGGCCCTGCGCAGCCCCGGACCGCACGTCGAGGCGGCTCGCGGAGCAGGCCTCGACAACCCTGAGCAGCTGGTCAGGATCAACAGCGCTGCGCAGGTCGGAGCGGGGTTGCTGCTCGCGACCAACCGACTGCCCCGGCTGTCGTCGCTCGCCCTGCTCGCCAGCCTCGCGCCCACGACCTACGTCGCACACCCGTTCTGGCAGGAGAAGGACAAGGAGCAGAAGGCTGCTCAGCGCACGCACTTCCTCAAGAACCTCGGGCTGTTGGGTGGGCTGTTGCTCGCCACGGCCGACACGGGAGGGCGGGAGTCCCTGCCGCACGCGGCCGCGCGCGTCACCGGCAAGGCCAGCAAGAAGGCCCAGAAGAAGGCCACCAGGACCGCGGCCTCAGCCAAGGACGTCGTCCACCTGTAGGGGTCAGTCCCGCAGGCGGTCCAACCGCTCGCGGTACTCCTCGGCACTCAGACCGGTCGGCAGCCGCGATCCCGCGGCGAGCCCCCAGCCGAGGCTGCACACGGCTGCGTCGACGAGCCCCTCGACCGGTGGCCACGGGAACAGCGGCTTGTCGATCATCAGTGCGGACAGCCCGTGCACCCCGGCCCACAGCCGCAGGGACAGGGCGACCGGGTCGCCCTCGAGGACCCCGAGGCCGACGCAGGCCGTCACCGTGTCGATGACGTAACCGAACGCCCCCGAGGCGATCTCGTCGCCCGGGTCGTGCGCCGATGGCACCACCCATCATGACGATCCGGTAGTGCTCGGGGTTGGCGACGGCGAACTGCACGTACGCCGCCCCCTGGCGGCGCAGCGCGTCGAAGGGGTCAGCGGCGTCCGCCGAGGCCTCCTTCAACGCGAGGAACAGCTGCTCGAAGACCTCCTCGCAGACCGCGTCGAGCAGGGCCTGCTTGTCGGCGAAGTGCAGGTAGATCGACGGTACGGAGACACCGACCCGCTGGGCGACGGCGCGCAGCGAGACAGCCTGCTCCGCGCCCGTCTCGCGCAGCAGCTCCATCGCGGCGCCGAGCACCTCTCCGCGCAGGGCAGCGCCCTGGCCACGGGGTGCCCGCCGTCGTGGTTGTGCTGCAGGGCTAGACGGCAAGGGCTTCCTTCGCAGGCTCGGGACGAGGTTCAGCGAGTGTGCCTCAGCCAGGCCGAAGCGCGCGTGCAGCCGCTTCGCCCACGCCGGTGCCCACCAGTTCCGCTCGCCCATGAGCTGCATGAACGCCGGGACCAGCGCGCCGCGGACCAAGGTCGCGTCGACGAGCACCGCGAGCGCCGTACCGAGGCCGAGGAGCTTGATGAAGCTGATGCCGGAGGTCACGAACGACAGGAACACCAGGGCCAGCAGTGCTGCGGCGGCGGTGACGAGCGCACCGGTGCGCTCGAGGCCCACCGCGACGGCGCGGGCGTTGTCCCCGGTCGCGTCGTACTCCTCCTTGATGCGCGACAGCAGGAACACCTCGTAGTCCATCGACAGGCCGAACAGCACGCAGAACATGAGGATCGGCATGGTCGTGTCGAGGGTGCCGGTGACGAGGGGGTCGCCGAGAAGGCCGGTCAGGTGTCCCTCCTGGAAGACCCAGACCATCATCCCGAACGTCGCCGACAGGGACAGGACGTTGAGCACCAGCGCCTTGATCGGGATGACGAACGACCCGGTGAACAGGAACAGCAGCAGGAACGTCGCGAGCAGCACCATCGCCAGCGCGAGCGGGAGGCGATGGCCGAGCGCCGCCTTGGTGTCGGTCAGCTGGGCCGCCGAGCCGCCGATCAGCACGGGCGCCGGGGCGGGCACGGCGCGCAGGGCGCGGACGAGCGTCTCGCCCTGGGGGCCGTAGGGCTCGACGGCGGGGACGACCTCCAGCCTGCTCGCCGTCGCGTTCGTGTACGCCGGCACACCTGCGGCGACCCGGGCACCCTCGACGTAGCGGCCCGTGGAGGCATCGACCCGCTCGACGCCCGGGACCTTGGACAGCGCGATCGCATACGCCGCAGGCGATCTCGGGTCGGAGACCAGGACCGGCAGGGCGAAGGCCTCGCGTCCCGGGAAGTTCTCGCGCAGCACCTGCGCGACCTGGTGGGCGGAGGCGCTGCGCGGGAGCACGCGGTCGTCGGGCAGGGAGAACACCACGTTGCGGAACGGCAGCCCGAGCAGGACCAGGAGCAGGACCACCGCCGTACCGACCCCGACGGGGCGGCGCATGACCGTGACGGCAACGCGGTGCCAGAAGCCCTCGTCGAGCTCTTTCACCCGCGGCGCGGGCAGACGCAGCAGCCGACGCAGCGGACGGCGCAGGTCGAGCGCGTCGATGCGGTGCCCGAGGGCGGCGAGCGCTGCGGGGAGGACCAGCAGGGCGCCGAGGACGGCGAACAGCACGGCCCCTATCCCTGCGTACGCGAAGGACTTCAGGAAGTAGAGCGGGAACACCAGCAGGGCCGAGAGGCTGAGCATGACGGTCAGGGCGGAGAACAGGACCGTCCGGCCGGCGGTGCGCAGGGTCTCCCGCACCGCGTCACCGACCTCGCGACCGGCGCGCAGCTCCTCACGGAAGCGGGTGACGAGGAACAGCGAGTAGTCGATGCCGAGCCCGAGACCCATGGAGGTGGCGAGGTTGACGGAGTACACGCTGACGTCGGTCACCTGGTGCAGCAGGTGAAGGACGAGGAACGTGCCCAGGATCGACAGCACGCCGACGAGCAGCGGCAAGGACGCCGCGACGGCAGAGCCGAACACGAGCACCAGCAGGACAGCCGTGACGGGGATCGCGATGGACTCGGCGCGGATGATGTCCTTCTCGATCGTGTCGCCGACCTGGGCGTAGACCGCGAACTCCCCACCGGTGACGACCTGCAGGCCGCGGTAGCTGCCGTCGTACGTCGTGGCGAGGGCCTTGGCGGTCGTGACGGCGTCGTCCTGGCTGCCGGTGAGGCGCGCGAGCACGAGCGCCTGCGTCCCGTCCCTGCTCTTCAGGGTCGCCGGCTTGCCGGCCGTCCAGTACGACGCGACGTCGGCGACGCCGGGCTCGCCCGCCAGCCGGCGGGTCAGGGCTGTCCCGGAGGCGTCGGCCGTGTCGACGCCTCCGGGGACCGTGACGAGCAGCAGGAAGTTCGAGGGGCCGGTACCGAAGTCGCGCTCGAGGGCGGATGCGGCGACCTCGCTCTGCTGCTTCGGGTCGGCGAAGCCACCCGCCGAGAGCTCGGTGGCCACCCCCGCGCCGAGACCGCCGGCCAGGGCGAGGAACAGGACGGCGAGCACGAGGACCAGCCGCCGACGGGCGACGAGGACCGGAGCCAGGCGAGCGAGCACGGGAACCCCCAGACAGATGACTGAACGTCGCTAAGTTAGCGACGTTAAGTCGAACCCGTCAAGAGGGTGCCGGCGACCTGCGGCACGATGGGGCCGTGCCCACCCGCCGTCCACGTCCATGACCGGCCCCCCGGAGCAGGGTCCAGACCTGCGTGCGGGTGTCCGGGCGGCCGGCGCCGGTGCGTTCGCGTTGTCGCGGCGGTCGGTGCACGGGCTGGCGCGCCGGGTGAAGGTCGCCGCGAACGCCGACGGAGCGGACCGGTCCGGGCTGGCGACGCTGCTCGGGATCCACGCCCTGCAGGCGGCGGGTGACGCGCTCGTCGCCGTCGCGCTCGCCTCCACCGCGTTCTTCCAGGTCTCCGCCGACGCGGCGCGGGGGAAGATCGCGCTCTACCTGCTGCTGACCCTGCTGCCGTTCTCCCTGCTCGTCCCGGTCGCCGGGCCGTTGCTGGACAAGTTCCCGCACGGTCGCCGTTACGTCCTCGCCCTGACCGCCGGCGGTCGGGGTCTGGTCGCGTGGACGCTCGCCGGGTCCATCGCCGGCCTCGCCCTCTACCCGCAGGCGCTGGCGATCCTCGTCCTCGCCAGGGCGTACGGCGTCGCGCGGTCCGCGGCGGTCGTGCGCGTGCGACCACCCGCGCTGGGCCTCGTCGCCTCGAACGCCCGTCTCAACGTCGCCTCGGTGGCGGGGGGCGGTGCCGCGGCCGCCGTCGGGTTCCTCATCGCCACGACGCTCGGAACGCCCTGGGTGCTGCGCCTGGCGACGTTCGTGTTCCTCGCTGCTGCCGTCGTCGCCCTGCGCCTGCCTGATCGGGTGGATGACGCGCGCGCCGCCGCGGGGGTCGCCACCGAGCCGTTCGCGATGGGGTCGGCGCCGCCGGCGATCCGGCGCTCGCTGGTGGCGACGATCGCCCTGCGCGCCGACGTGGGTCTGCTGACCCTGGGGCTGGCCGTGCTGTTCAAGTCGGGCAGCGCCTCGACCCTGCTGGTGGCGCTCGTGCTCGGCGGCGCCGTCGGCGGCGGTCTGATCGGGACCGCGCTGGCGTCCCGGCTGTCCCCCGAGCGGACCGCCCGGATCACCGCCGGCGCCCTCCTCGCCCCGGTCCTCGCCTGCCCCCTCGCGGTGGTGACCGGGTCGGCGGTCATGCAGGCCCTGGCGGTGCTGTCCGTGGGCATGGGGGCGTCCCTCGGCAAGTACGCCCTGGACGCCGCCTTGCAGGGGCACGTCTCGGCCACCCAGACCGGTAGCGCGTTCGCGCGCTCCGAGACCGGCCTCCAGCTCGGGTGGGCGCTCGGCGGGTCCTTGGGGCTGCTGCTGTCGCTGCTGGACGGGACGGCGCTGGGCTACCGCGGTGCGGTGGCTGCCGTGTTCGTCGTCGCGACGGTGCTGCCGCTCGTGGGGCTCGTCGCGGGGAGGCGCTGGGCCGGTCCCGTGCGCAGGGCGACCGCCGTACCGGCGCCGAAGGTGATCGAGGGCTAGCGGTGGGCTAGCGGTGGGCGGGGGACGAACGGGCGAAACAGACGTCGGTGGCGTGGCGGGTGAAGCCGAGGCGCTCGTACACGCGGATGGCGTTGGTGTTGCCCTCGTCGACGTAGAGCAGGACCTCCGACAGGCCGAGGTCCCGCAGGTGGTGCAGGCCGACCAGGGTCAGCGCAGGGCCGAGTCCGCGGCCCTGCTCGGACGGGTCGACGCCCACGACGTACACCTCGCCCATCGCCTCGTGGTCGTGGTCGTGGGCGCCGGGGTCGGCGTGGTGGCGGGTGCCGCCGTGGACCTTGGTCCAGTGGAAGCCGACCAGGTCGTCGCCGCGGAAGGCCAGGAAGAACCCGGCCGGGTCGAACCACGCCTCCTTCTCGCGCACCAGCACCTCCTCGAGGCCCCAGCCGCCCTGGTCGGGGTGGATCGCGAAGGCCTTGTTGTTGAGGTCGGTCCAGTCCTGCTCGTCGCGCCCGATCTCGAACGTGCGCAGGGAGATCCCGTCGGGCAGCGACACCGGCGGGAGCTCACCAGCCAGGGGCATCCGCATCTGCCACAGCGACCGAGTCCGGGTGAAGCCGAGGGACTGCGCCAGCGCTGCCGCGGCCGGGTGCTCCCCGTGCGCCCACAGCCGCAGCCGACCGTCCGGGCTCAAGGTCAGCAGGGTCTCGACGAGCGCGCGGCCGATGCCGTTGCCGCGAGCGTCCGGGTGTACGGCGAGCTCCGCGGACGACCCGGCGACGGTGTCGGTCACGTCCAGGTGCGCGTAGCCGAGCAGCGTCCCGTCGCGCTCGACCAGCAGGTGACGGACGTCCTTGTCCCCGCCGCGCGGCAGGTGCAGCATCACGTGGTCGGACAGCGGCGGCGTCCGGTCGGCGGCGTGCACGACGTCGATGAGGGCTCGTACCGCGGCGACCTCCGGCTCCGACAGCCGCTCGCGAACGAGCGGCGGCGCGTCGGGAGAGGTCACCAGATCACCGTAGGCGACCGGACGTCAGCGGGTCACGTCGACCGTCGCGAGCACGGCGGCGTCGGCGGGGAGGGCGGACAGCGCCGGCGTGACGAACTTGTAGCCGACGTGCCGCACCGTCCCGATGAGCTGCTCGTGCTCGGCGCCGAGCTTCGCGCGGAGCCGTCGTACGTGCACGTCGACCGTCCGGGTGCCCCCGTAGTAGTCGTAGCCCCAGACCTCCTGCAGCAGCTGGGCGCGGGTGAAGACACGTCCTGGGTGCTGCGCGAGGTACTTCAGCAGCTCGAACTCCTTGAACGTCAGGTCGAGCGCACGGCCCTTGAGTCGACAGGTGTAGGTCCCCTCGTCGATCGTGAGCTCGCCGGCGCGGACCACCCCCGGCTCGCCGGCGTCCTCGGCGGCGGTCTGCGCGCGGCCTCCCGCGAGGCGCAGCCGGGCGTCGACCTCGGCCGGTCCGGCGGTGTCGAGCAGCACGTCGTCAACGCCCCACTCGGAGGTCAGCGCCACCAGACCACCCTCGGTGAGGACGGCGAAGACGGGGGCGCTCACGCCGGTGGTGCGCAGCAGGCGGCACAGCGAGCGGGCCTGCACCAGGTCGCGGCGCGCGTCGACGAGGATCGCGTCGACCTTGCCCCCACCGCCGCCGGCGGAGGTGTCGTCGAGCAGGGCCGAGACCTCGAGGGGCGCGACGCGGACGGTGTGCGCCAGCAGCCCGAGGGCGGGCACCACCTCGGCGGAGGGGGTGAGGGCGTTCGTGAGAAGCAGCAACGTGGCCATGGGCGGGACCTCCGGGTCGGCGGGGAAGCCGTGGAGAGGCGCCGTTGCCTCGAGACGATCACGATAGCCCACACTGGAGGAGTGAGAGTCAGAACCGCAGACGGCGTCGGCCTCTTCGCGCAGCACCGTCCGCGGCCGGGTGGCCGCTCCGAGGTGTGCCTCGTGCTGGCGCACGGCTTCACCAACTCCACCCGCACACCGCACGTCCGTCGCATCGCCGAGGCGCTCTCCCTCGACCACTCCGTGCTCGTGTACGACGGACGCGGACACGGCCGCTCGGGGGGCTGGAGCACGCTGGGTGACCTCGAACCGCTCGACGTGGACACCGTCGTGGGCGCCGCGCGCCAGCTCGGCTACCGCCGGGTCGTCACGGTCGGCTGGTCACTCGGCGCGAGCAACGTGCTGCGGCACGCCGGGCTGCGGGGCGAGCACGTCGGGGGGCACCGGCTGCACCACGCCCCCGACGCGGTGATCGCCGTCAGCGCGCTGTCGCGGTGGTACTACCGCGACACGGTGCCGATGCGGCGCGTGCACTTCGCCATCGAGAAGCGCACCGGTCGCGCCATCGCCCGGACCTTCCTGGGTACCCGCATCTGGCACACGCACTGGGACCCGGTCCCGCTCACCCCGGCCGAGTGCGTCCCGCGCATCGCGCCGCTCCCGCTGCTGCTGGTCCACGGCGACCAGGACGCGTACTTCCCGCTCGAGCACCCCGAGGCGCTGGTCGCGGCCTCGGGGGGACACGCGCAGCTGTGGCTCGAGCCGGGCATGGGGCACGCCGAGAAGGCGACCGGGCCAGACCTGCTGCGCCGGCTGTCGGCTCACGTGGACGCGCTGGTGCCCGTATGAGGATCCGCTACTTCGCCGCGGCGCGGGCCGCCGCCGAGGTGGGTGAGGAGGAGCTCGACGCGACCACGCTCGCCGAGGCGCTGGCGACCGTCAGGGCGCAGCACGGCGAGCGGCTGGTGCAGGTCCTCGACGTCTGCTCGTTCCTCGTCGACGGCGATCCGGTCGGGTCGCGCGCGCACAGCACCATCGAGCTCAGCGCGTCCTCCGTCGTGGACTGCCTCCCGCCGTACGCCGGTGGCTAGGTTGGACGCGTGACGACTGCCGCTCCGCCGCGACCGCCACTGCTGCGGCAGGGCCTCGTCGCCGCGCTGGTCGGCGGGGCGCTGCTCGGGCTGGCGTACGCAGGAGACCTGCCGCTGCTCGGCGGGGTCGTGGCGCTGCAGCTGCTGGCCGTGCTCGGGTTCCTGGCGCTTGTGGACGCCCCCGCGAGCGGCGGGGTCTTCCTGCTCGCGGTCGTCGCGACGACGGCGGCGGACCTCACCGTGCTGGCCGATGACGGCAAGGTCGGTGGGCTGGCGGCCGTCGTCGGGTTGACCCTCGTCGCTGCCCTCCTGCACCAGCTGTCGCGGCGCGAGCGGGCGCGGGTCACCGAGTCGCTCGCGGACACGTTCGTGGTCGTGGTCCTCGCCTGCGCGAGCGCCAGCCTGCTCGCCGCCCAGGTCCGCCCGGGCGGGAGCTGGCCACTGCGTACGGCGCTCGCGGCTGCCGGGGTGGCGCTGATCGCCGGTCGGGTCGGCGACAGCGTCGTGCACCGGCCGTCGCTGGCCAGGGGCGCGAGTCGCGCGTGGCCGGGGTTGCTGCTCTCCCTCGGCTCGGGGGTGGCCGTCGCCGTCGCCGTCGCCGACGGGCACCTGGCGGCGGGGCGCGCCGGCCTGCTCGGCCTGGCGGCGGCGGGCACCGTGGCGTCCGTGGACCTCGCCGTCGACCTCTGCGCCGCCGAGCTCAGCCCCGCCTCGCGCGATGCCCGGCGCGTCGCGGCGCTGCGTCCGGTCCTCACCCTTCTGCCGTACGTCGTCCTCGGTCCCGTGGTGCTCACCGCGGTGCTGCTGCTGGAGCGCGGCTGAGGTGCGCAAGCTGCTGGTCGTCGTGGCCGTCCTCACGGCGCTCGCCGTCGGGGCGGACCGCGTTGCCGTCGCGGTCGCGCAGGGCGTGCTCGCCTCGCAGCTCGGCAAGGTCGGTGACCTGCGCACGGACCCGTCGGTGACGATCGCCGGGTTCCCGTTCCTCACGCAGGCCTTCGACGGGCACTACGAGCGGATCGAGGTCCGCGCCGACGATGTGGCCCGCAAGGGCCTGCGCGTCTCGCGGCTGACGGTCGCGCTCGAGGGTGTCGACCTGCCGTTGTCGAAGGCGCTCAAGGGATCCGTCGGCGCCGTCCCGGTCGCGGGGCTGTCCGCCACCGCGCTGGTGTCGTACGCCGACCTCGCTGCCGCCAGCGACCTGCCCGACCTGACGATCACCCGGGCGGGCGACGGGGTCCGGGTCGCGGGCACGGTCACCGTCGGGGGGCGGCCGGTGAAAGCGTCGGCGCTGTCGTCCGTCGAGCTGTCGGGGACGACGCTGGTCGTCACGACGCGCTCGGTCGAGGGGGCCCTGGCGCCAGCGGTGAAGGCGGAGGTGGCCCGGGCGCTAGGCATCCGGGCACCGGTGGCTGCCCTGCCGTTCGGGCTCGGGCTGAAGGACCTGCAGGTGACGAACGACGGGGCGCTGCTGACGGCGGCGTCGGGACCGACGACCCTGCGCGCTCCGTAGCCTGGGAACGCGGGTCAGGGTCGCTGCGCGGGGGGATCGAGCAGGGGCGCGAGCTCGGGTCGGCGCGCGACGAGCCGGGTCAGGCTGGGCCGGGCCCGGTCGGCCACCTCCCGAGCGGTCTGCTCGTCCAGGATGGGCTGGCGTCCCAGCTGGTCCGTGACCAGCCGGTCGATGGTGGTGACGTGCTGCAGCGCCTGCGCGTGCGCCTCGCGGGTGAGGTGCAGCCCGCTGAGCTCTCGCAGGAGCGCACACCCGACGCCGGTGAGCGAGGTGTTCTCGCGCACGGTGCGGACGTCCACCCCGTGAACGCCCAGGGCCCGCCGGACCGTGTCGGTGAGGTCGGGGTCGTACAGGTCGACGCGCACGCTCGCCGGGGTCAGTGCCTGCTCCCACCAGGTGACGAACGCGTCGTAGTCCAGCCCCACCTGCGCCAACCCTCGCTCGAGCAGGGCGCCGGCGGACTGCGTCCTGGCCCGGGCGCCGGCGCCCGAACTGCGCAGCACCTGCTGATAGGCGGAGGCGAAGAAGCCCACGGGCTCGCGCAGGAGCAGCCAGAGCTCGACGGGTACCCGCTCGGTCAGGCCCGCGACCCACGTGTGGGCCCAGGGTGCGTAGGCGCCCCACTGGCGGTACAGGCCCTCCGACGAGAGGAAGACGGTGGGAGCGTCACGGGCGAGGGCCTGATCCACCGCCTCGCAGAGGCCGTCCTCGAGGGCCTGCTCGTCCTGCGTCGCCAGGCCGCTGGGCAGCCATCCGTGCTTGGGGTCCGCCAGCGAGGCGGTGTTGTCCGGGTAGCAGACGCCCTGCTGCGCGAGCAGGTCCGACGAGCCGGACAGCGCCCGCTGGAGCGCGGTCGACCCGGTCTTCGGGGTGCCCGCATGAAGGAGCAGCCGACCGCCGGCCCCGGCGAGACGGTCGAGCGCGCCGGTCAGGCGCGGCGAGGGGCCCTCCGGCAGGGCGGTCACGGGCCGGCGTCCCGGAGCAGGGGGGCGATCTCCGGTCGGCGGGCCACCAGGCGCGACAGGGAGGGCTGTGTCAGGGCGCGCGCCTGCCGACCCTGCTCCTCGTCCAGGACGGGAGGTGGGCTCTGGACGTCCCCGACGGCGCGTTCGATGGCGAGCACCTCCTCGAGCACCTGCGCCCGGTCCCGCTCGCGCAGTGGCAGCGTGTTGAGGCTCCGCAGCAAGGCCACACCGACCCCGGTCAGCGACGTGTTGGCCGGCGGGAGGTCCCAGGGCAGCTCTGGCAGTTCGAGGGTCGACCGCGCGACCGAGGCCATGCTGGAGGAGTAGACGTCCAGGGTGACGTGGTGCGGGCCGGCGACCGCTTCCCACCAGCCGACGACGGCGTCGTAGTCGAGCCTGTCCACGAAGGCGGGGTCGGCAAAGGCGGTCTCGACGGTGAGCGCGGTGCCGTTCGCCTGGTGTCCGACCCGTGGGTTGCGCAACGTCTGCTGGTAGAGCCCACTGGCGAACTCCACCGGGTCACGCAGCACGAACCACAGGCGCAGGGTCGTCTCACCCGCCACCGCTCTCCACCACGGACCGGCCCAGTCCGCGTAGTCGGGCCAGTGGTTGTAGATCCCCTCCGTGGACAGCAGCACCCGGTGGGCGCCCTCGTCAACCCCCTGCTCCACCGCCTCGCACAGGTGCTGGTCCAAGGCGTCGAGGTCGCGGCGTAGCAGGTCCACGACGAGCCACTGGTGCTTGGGCGCCCCCCTTCCAGAACGCTGCCCGGGTAGCAGGTGCCGTGCTCGCGCAGATACGAGGACTGTGCGTGCAGCACCTGCTGCAGCGAGGTCGAACCCGTCTTCGGGGCGCCACCGTGCACCAGCAGCTCCCCGCCGCGACGGCGCAGGGCGCGCAGCGCCGTACGCAGGCGGTCGCTCAGGGGAGGGCAGGGCGGGACGGGCACACCACGCACCAGCACGTCGTACGCCGACCCGCGCAGCGGCGGCCGGTCTCCGGTGCGCCAGGTGAGCTTGTAGACCGGCTCGGCGGCGGACGCCAAACGGCGGACGACCTCGGGCGCCAGGGGGTCGAGCAGGCGCGGTCCGTACGGGTGGAGCAGGTGAGCAGGAACCGCAGAGACAACCGGCGTGGCCTCCCACAGCCGTCGAGCCTCGTCGTCCTTCGCGCAGACCCGCGTGAAACACCGGTGGAACCAGAAATACCCGTCGTCCTGAGCGGACGGCGCCAGTACGCCAGCGCCTCACGCGACCAGGCACGCACCAGGTGGTGCCAAGGGGTGGCCGCCAGCAACCAGGTCGACAGAGGGAGGTCCGGCACGGGACGGGAGAACGCGAAGAAGCCGCTGGTGAGCAAGGCAGGCAACCAGGAGTCGACCGGGGTACGGCAGACCGTCGTGGCGTCCACCCACAACCCACCGTGCTCCAGCAGCAGCGCGCACCGGATCAGGTCCGACACCGCTGCCGGCGTCAGCCCCTCGGCATCGAGGACCGGCCCGAGCAAGTCAGCCGACAGGTGCGCCGCGATCGAGCTCTGATCGACGGCGCGGACCTCCCACCCGGGGTTGAGCGAACGCCAGCTGTCCAGGCAGGCCAGGACGAGCTCGGGTGCGTCCTCCCAGCCCTGAAGCCACAGCACCCAGATCAGTCGGGGGAGCGGCATGCCCGCACGGTAGGTGATCCTGACTAGGCTCGGCCCGTGTCAGGACTCGCCCACGCCCCTGCGCTGCGCCCGCCGCTTCCGGCGCACGTCGAGCCGGGCGAGGTCGGAGAGCTCCTCGGCGCCCACCCAGCCGGGCTCGTAGGGCACGAGCAGCTCGTGGCCCTCCGCGTCGTACCAGGCGACGAAGCCGGCCGGGTCGCGCACGTGCTCGACGGGTACGTCGTAGAGGTTGAACCGCCACGGCTGGATGCGCAGCAGGTCGGCGATGGTGGACAGCGGGTGCCGCTCCCGGACGACCCGCGCGGGACTGCCCGCAGCGACGGCGTACGGCGGGACGTCCGAGACCACGCTGGAACCGGCTCCGACGATGCAGCCGTCGCCCAGCGTCACGCCCGCCCGGACGTAGGCCCCGTGTCCGATCCACACGTCGTGGCCGATCATCGTCAGCCCGGGCACGGAGCGGTACCCGCCGCTGAAGGCCCGCAGGGTGTCGTCCGTGGCGCCCACGAACCCGGCCCAGCCGTGCACCCCCTCGACGTACCCGAGCATCGAGGTGGTGAGCCAGTCCGTCGGGTGGCTGTCGAGGCCGACCTGCGCGCCCTGGGCGATCGAGCAGTAGCGGCCGACCACCGCGTGCCGCAGGGAGCAGCCGTAGGTCCCGCTGAAGGCACCGACCTCCACCTGGGTGCTCAGGTCGAGGTTCCCGTTGAGGTAGACCGGTGCCTCGACGCGGACGAGCGGGTGCACCGCGTCCGGCGCCGGGACGGCTCCCACGACCACGCCCCGCGCCTGCAGGCGCTGACGGACGTTCATGCGGGGCGGGTCGCAGGGGGTTCGGCGGCGATCACGCGCGGCAGCCTAGCCACGCCGGCACACCGGCCGCCGTTGGGCAGGGACCGGCCGTGACGTCGCGCGCCGACGTCGTCAACGGCCTGCTCGCCCTGTTCGACGCGCCGTCGTACCTGGAGATCGGGGTCAGCGAGGGGGAGACCTTCAACCAGGTGGTGGCAGCCCGCAAGGTCGCCGTCGACCCGCACTTCGCGTTCTCCGCTCCGATCGAGACCGACGAGGGCTGCGCCTACCACGAGGTGACCAGCGATGCGTACTTCAGCACGGTGCGCGGACCGGGCGAGCGCTTCCACGTGGTGTACCTGGACGGGTTGCACACCTTCGAGCAGACCCTGCGCGACTTCGTGCACGCGCTGGACGTGCTGGAGCCGAACGGTGTGATCGTCATCGACGACGTGCTCCCCAGCTCGTACGCGTCGTCGTTGCCCGACCAGCGCGACACGATGCTGCTGCGCCGTGCCAGTGGCAGCACCGATCACTCGTGGATGGGCGACACCTACAAGCTGGTCTTCTTCGTGGAGGCCTTCTTCCGCTCGTGCCGGTTGCGCACGGTGTCCGACAACCACGGCCAGGCGGTGGTGTGGCGCGGGCGGCCGCGGGGGGCGGCGCCGGTCCGCACCGTGCGGGAGGTCGCGGACCTCGGCTTCGTCGACGTGGTCAGCAACCCCGCGGCGTACCACTTCGCGACCTTCGAGGTCATCGTCGCCGAGGTCGCTGCGCACGTCGCGTCCCCCGCCGCGCCGCAGATGCGGGCCGGTGACCGTGGCCCGGCCTGAGCTGCTGCTGCCGCAGCCGGCTCGCGAGCTGGGGGAGGTGCGGGTGGCCCTCGCGCCGCCCGAGCGCAGGGACCTGCCGGGCGCGGCGGTGTACGAGAACGTCGCCGAGTTCGACCCGGACTTCGCGGCCCACTACCGCCGGGACATCTACGCGCCCCGCCGTGCCGAGCTCGATGGGATCGACCTCGTCGAGCTCGGCCGCGCCGTGCTGCACCCGGCTGCTGACCACCTGCTGCTCGTCGGGGGGAGGGCGGTCAGCGAGCAGGTGGCGCCCTGGCACGACCTCGGTCGGCCGCTTCCCCCGGCGGCGGCGCAGCCACGGCCGCAGGAGGAGGTCGTCGCGGACACGGTGGTCATCGCGAGGTACGGCGCGGGCACCTGGGGGCACTGGCTCGGTGAGCTCCTGCCGAAGCTGGTCCTCGTCGAGGCGGCCTTTCCCGGACGTTTCCACTTCGCCGTACCTGCCGACCATGCGGGCGTCGAGCCGACGGGGGGCTTCCAGCAGTCGCTCACGGCCGCAGGGGTGCCGCGAGAGCGACTGGTGCCGCTGACCGTGGAACGCAGCTATCTGCTCAGGCGGGCATGGGCCGTGACGCCGGTCTGGTCCGACCACGTCATGCACCCCGTGGCCTCCCGGTCGCTCCGGGCGCGGCTGGACCGCGGCGACCGAGCGGCGGGAGCAGCTCGGCGGCTCGCGGTCGTGCGGCGCCCCGACGACGCCCGGTCGTTGCTCAACCAGGAACAGGTGCTCGATGTCCTGCAGCGCAGGGGGTTTGAGGTGTGTGACGTTGCCGCACTGCCCTTCGCCGAGCAGGTCGTCGCCTTCCGCGAGGCGCGAACGGTCTTCAGCGTCCTGGGCTCCGGCCTGACCGGTGTGCTGTTCGCGCGCGAGGGGGTCCAGGTCCTGAGCGCTGCCCCCTCGCTGTTCGGGGACCGCTTCTTCTACGCCCTCGTCCTGGACCGAGACGGGAGGTATGCCGATGTGCGTGGCCCGGTGTCCGTCGCCGACCGCCAGGTGGCACACCGCTCGGCCTTCAGCGTGGACGTGGCTCGGCTCGAGGAGGGGCTGGACGCGCTGGCGGCCGACCGGCCAGACTGAGGTCCAGGTGCTCGCGGGACAGCACGCTCTCGGTTGTCACCAGGGACAGGCCGGCCCGGTGCAGTGCGACGCCGACCAGCCGCTCGAGGACGTGCGAGCCGGTGCCGTCCAGCCGCCGGTCGTCGAGCAGCAGCAGGGGGGACGGCAACCGTTCCAGTGCGCGCACCGCCGACCTGCTCAGCCAGTACATCGACCCGGCCGGGAAGGAGTGCTGGCCGCTGCGCCGGACGGCGGACCGGCCCCGGCGGTCCTGCTGCAGCAGGGACCGGGTCGGCCACCAGTTGAGGTCGTCCGGCCCGAACGGGAGGATGTTGCCCGCAGGGACCACCCCCCCGGCGCCGGGTTCGTGCGCGACGTGCCTGGCCAGTTGCGCTGCTGACGGGGGGTCGCTCAGCAACCCGTGCCACAGCGCGGTACGCCACTGGTCACCGTCGACGCGGTGTGGGGAGAGCTTGGTGTGCAGTTTGAGCACCGCGTCGTACTCCCGTAACGCGCCACCCTTGACCAGGGTGTGGAAGGGACCGACGTCGTGGCCACGGTTCTCGACCACCACGACCTGGGCACCGGGCCGGTCGTGCTCGATGCGTTCACCGAGGTCGTGGTCGGGCACGCTCGCGAACAGGTCGAACGGCACCTGCAGGTTGCCGAGCTGCAGGTGCAGTCCGGGCCAGAGGTGACGGTAGTAGGCGTGGACGACCACCGCGATGCGCGGCGGGTCGTCCGCCCTACGTCGCGCTGGCCGACGCATCGGTGCGCAGACGCACGATCTGCGACTCGAGCTCGCGGCGCTCTCGCCGGGCGCGTTCCTGCGCCGCGTGGGCTGCATCGGTGGCGACGCGCACCGCGTGGGCCGCTCGCGCCGCGTCGTCCGCGGCGCTGGCAAGGGACGCTGTGAGCGCGGCCACCTCAGCGCGGAGGTCGGAGAGCTCCCCACGTTGTACCCAGGCCTCGGCATCGGGGTGGTAGTCAGCCAGCAGGTCGTAGGCGCGGTCCAGGGGGACGGTGGCGTTGCGCAGCGGGCCGCCCGCCCGCCGGAGCTCGGTGAACAGGTCGCTCTGCTGGGCCGTCACGTGCTGGTGCCACTGCTGCTTCGGCGCCGCGGGTCGCAGCGCAGCCGCGTCGAAGCTGTCGGTCCAGGTGCGGCCTTCGGCACCCGTACGGTCACGCACCTGCGACACCAGAGACGTCCGTGCCTCAAGGTCGGCGAGCCGGTCGGTCCCGACGAACACGGTCCGGCCGAGGGGTGCCCAGCGCAGGAGCGCAGCGTTGTAGACCTCCCACAGGGCCAGGCCCCGGTCCAGTGGCGTGCCGTCCCGAGCCTGGAGACTGCGCGCCACCGCCAGGGGTTCCGGACGCAGACGACGAACAGCGCCTCCGGCAGGACCCAGGACCACACCGGCAGGAGCACCGTGGCCCGGGGGTCCTTCACCACGGGGACGCCGTCGTCGGCGAGCTGGGCGATCAGTGCCTGCAGCGGCCGTTCGGCCTGGTCGCTCAAGGCGTCCGCTGCCTGCTCCACGGCCTCGAGGCGGGGGGGCTGGTACCACGTCGCGTCCAGCGCCGAGAGGAGGGCGGTGTTGACCTCGTTGGCGGTGACGTGCTCGAAGTGGCCGTAGACGTTGGAGAAGTTCGCCGGGAGCAGGTCCTGTTCGACGCCGGTAGAGAAACCGTTGGCGCCCAGCAACTGGGCAACAGCGCTCGTGCCGCTGCGGTGCATGCCCACGACGACCGCCGCCTGGCACCTGCCGGTCTGCACGGGCGCTCCTCGCTAGGCTCGGTTCTGGTCCTCTCCGGCACCCATCGAACCACGTTGGTGATCGTCAGGTGGCTGTTGCGAGCAGGCGGACAGGTCACAGGGGCAGGTCACAGGGGCAGGGGGCAGGCAACGTGCACGTGCGACGACGGTGGCGGCCGCCCTCGGTCCACGTCGACCGGGTCGTGCCTGCGGGCGGGTTCGTCGCGGTGACGGGCTGGGCCCGGGACGGCGCCAGCACCTCTGTCGTGGTGGATGGCGTCGCGGTCCAGCCCCAGGTACGCGTCGCCCGGCCCGACGTCGAGGAGGTCCTCGGAGGTGACTGCGCGGTCACCGGATGGGTCGCTCTCGCTGCTGCCGGTACGCCGGCACCGGTCATCGAGGTGGCCCACGACGGCCGCCCGGTCCCCGTGCCGGCTGCCGACCCAGGTCAGCTCCCGGTACTCCTGCAGGAGACCGCCCCGCAGGTCGCGGCGGTCCTCGACGCCGTCGACTGGGACCCGGCCTGGGTGCGCGCCGCACTCGCCGTCCTCCCCGCGGCCGAGAGCTCGGCGCTGGCGCAGCTCGAGTGGTCCGAGGCACAGGGTGGACAGGGCTTCGCGGCGGGCTGGTCGCGTGCGCTCGGGCTACGACTGGTCGACGAAGCCAGTGGCCGGTCGACCCCGCTCGGGGACTCCTACCGCTACCCACGACCGGATGTCACCGAGGCCTTCCCCGACGCCGGACCGGAGGCCGGCTGGTTCACCAGGGTCGACGGCCTGGCCGCCGGGCCGTCGACGGTGTGCGTGGTCGGCATCCAGGACGGAGTGCTGACCCAGCTGGGCCGCCGGGCCTGGTCAGAGCTGCCGAGCGGTCCGGTCGAGGCGGCGCGCCGGTTGTTCGGCGTGTTGACCCCGTTGCAGGACATGGCCCGACGGCTGGACCAGGTTGACGGGGACTTCCTGGCCGCCTGCGTGGACGCCCAGCGGGTCAAGGGCGCGGACACCGCGGCGACCCGACTGGACTTCGGCCCCGTCCCCGCGGCACCGACCGTCTCGGTGGTCCTCCCGGTCTACGGACGCTCGGACCTGCTCCACCACCGTTCCTGCGGTTCGCCCGCGACGCCGAACTTGGCGTCGAGGTCGAGGTCGTCGTCGTCCTCGACGACCCGGCCCTCGCAGCGTCGCTGCCCGGCGACGCGGAACTGATGTGGGCGTTGTACGGCGTGCCGTTCTCCCTGGTCCTGGGCGGCGCTCAACGCGGCTACTCCGGGGCGAACAACCTCGGCGCGCGGTTCAGTCGCGGCAGGACCCTGGTCTTCCTCAACTCCGACGCCCTGGCGACGGACGAGGGCTGGGCGTTGCGTCTGGACCAGGTGCTCCAGGACCACCCGGAGGTCGGTGCGGTCGGCGTCGTGCTCGCGAACACCGACGGCACGGCTCAGCACATCGGCATGCGCCCGACCTACAGCACCCACTGGCGGGCGTGGTTGAACGAGCACCCGCTCGCGGGTATCTCGCTCGACAGCATCGAGCTGCCCACCAGCCCGTACGTCGTCCCGGCGGCGAGCGGCGCCTGCCTGGCACTGCGCGCCGAGGACGTCGCTGGTGGGCGGCTTCAGCGAGTGCGCGCTCATCGGGGACTTCGGGACTCCGACCTGTGCTTCCGGCTCGCCGGCAGGGGCCTGCACACCGTCGTCGACCCGTCGGTGACGATGGTCCACCTCCAGCGCCAGTCGATGAGCACCATCGGGGACGACCAGTTCCGCCAGCGCGTCGTGCTGTTCAACGCCTGGTGGCACGCCGACCGTTGGAGCGACCACATGCTCGCTGCGTCCAGGGAGCGGGTGCTGCATGCCTGAGCGGGTCCTGGTCGTCGCCCACGGGCACCCCGACCTGACGCACGGCGGTGCGGAGCGTGCGGCGTACGAGCTGTTCGGTGCCTACCGCGAGCACGGTGACGTCGACCAGGCGTGGTTCGTCGCTGTCGATGCGCGTGGTGGGACCGGCGAGCTGTCGCTGCACGCCCCGACGGTACCTCTGGGACCAGACGAGCTCTGACCACCTGCGCCTGAGGGCCCAGCGCGACGCCGCGGGGTTGCGCCGCTTCCTCGACCTGGTGGGGGTCCTGCGCCCGACCGTGCTCCACCTCCACCACTACTACCTCGTGGGCTCGGACACGTGCTCGCCTGCGCCGTCACTTCCCGGACCTGCAGATCGTCGTCACGCTGCACGAGTACCTCGCGATCTGCCGCAACGACGGGCAGCTGGTGAAGACCGGCAGCAACGAGCTGTGCACCCAACCCTCGCCGCGGGCCTGTCACGATTGCTTCCCGGAGACCAGCGCTGCCGACCTGTGGCTGCGACGTGACTACCTGCGCAGCGCCCTGCAGGTCTGCGACCTGGTGATCGCGCCGTCACAGCACCTCGCCGACACCTACGTCCGCTGGGGCCTGGACCGGGACCGCGTGCACGTGCTGGAGAACGCGCAGTCACCGATCCCCCCGCAGCCCCCTCGTCGCCGCTCGCCCGGCGACGCCGCGGTCGTGCTGGGGTTCTTCGGGCAGCTGACCCCCTTCAAGGGGCTGGACGTCCTGCTGACGGCTCTGGATCTGCTCGCCCCGGAGCACCGGGCCCAGGTGCAGCTGGTCGTGAACGCCGCCAAGCTCGAGGCCCAGCGGCCGGAGTGGCGGGAGCGGATCGAGGCGCAGCTCGCGCGGGGGACCGACAGCGGCGCGGTGCAGTGGGCGGGGCCGTACCGCCGCGCCGATCTGCCAGGCCGGTTGCGTGCGGTCGACTGGGTCGTCGTCCCGTCGCTGTGGTGGGAGAACTCCCCGATGGTGATCCAGGAGGCCCTGGCCGCTGGCCGTCCGGTGATGTGCTCCGACATCGGCGGGATGGCGGAGAAGGTCACCCACGACGTCAACGGCTGGCACGTGAACGTCGGTGACCCGCGCGCCTGGGCCGAGGCCCTCGAACGGGCGGTCCTGGGCGAGCTGGACTGGGCGCGGCTGCACCGGGGGTGCCGGCCGGGCCCCGAGCCCGGTGAGCTCGCCGACCGGCACCTGCGGCTGTTCGCCGGTGGTGCTCCCGTGCCCGCGCAGGTTCCTGCGCAGGTGCCCGCGCAGGTTCCGGCCCGCCACGCACTGCCACCGCCGCCTGCCGCCCCGGAGCACTCCCGCGAGGAGCTGTGGCTGATGAAGCGCAAGGCGCGCGAGTCGGTCAACGGGTCGCACCCGTTCTCGCGCGAGCAGCGGTTCGACCCGGACGTCGTGGTGTACGACGACGGGAGCGCCCCTGACACCCTCATCGTCGCCTTCGCCGGGGACGGGGACCGGCTCGGGATCCCCGCCGTCGAGTTCTTCGAGCACGTCCCGGCGCCGTGCCGGCGCGTGTACGTCCGACGCCTCGAGGTCCCCTTCCAGCCGCACCAGCTCGGCGCGACCGTCGAGCAGGTGCGGGCCGGCCTGACCGAGCTGGTCGCTGCCTCGTCCCGGGCGGTGTTCTTCGGTACGTCACTGGGCGGTCTTCAGGCGCTGCTCTACGGCACGCTGTGCGCCGTCGACGAGATCGTCGTGGTGAACCCCACGACGACGGTGCGGCCGGACCTGCTGCGGGAGTTCGGGGACGGCCGCTGGGACCACGTCCCCGAAGCCTTCCCCCAGGACTTCCTCCTGGCGTACGGCGACCTGCCGACCCTGTGGGAACGCACCAGTGCACCGCCGGTGCTGGTGCACTACACCTACCGCAACGACGTGCTGCGCCAGCACGCTGAGCACATCGCCGAGCGGGACGGGGTCACGGTCGTGCCGCACTACGAGCGCGAGCCGATGTACACGCTCGTTCAGGACGGCGCGCTCCGCACGCTGCTCACCCAGCGACTGCAGCCCGGTGTCCACTCGTGAGCCTGCGCCGGTGAACGAGGTCGCGCAGGTCGTGGACCGGCTGGCACGGGAGCTGTGTCCAGCGCCGGTCGCCCCGGACGCTGACCCGCTGGGCACGGTCAGCTGGGACTCCCTGGCGCTCGAGCAGCTGATCGCCGAGGTCGAGCAGGCCCTGCTGGTCCTGCTCGACCCGGAGGACGTGTCCCGCGCGAACTTCGCCGACGTCCCCACGTTGGCGCACGTGGTCGCCCGCCGCGTGGCGCTCTGGGACGCCGAGGCCCCCCGCCACTGACCCGCCCCTGCTCAGCCGACCTGTCCGGCGGCGATGGCGGCCCGCAGCGCCTGGCGCTGGAGCTTGCCGCTGGTGGTCTTCGGGATCGTGTCCCGCGCGACGACGAGAACCCGCGCGGGCGTCGTCCCGAGGGCCGCGCCCACGCTCGTCCGCACCCGCTCCGGAAGGTCGGGGTCCGAGGCCTCGGTGGGCTCGACGACCAGCAGCACCTGCTCGGTCTCCGGATCGGTCACTGCCACGCAGCGGCCAGGTCGTACGCCAGGAACCTGGGACGCGGCCCACTCGAAGTCCTCCGGGTAGAGGTTCTGCCCGGACACCACGATCATGTCCTTGGCGCGTCCCACGACGTAGAGCTGGCCCTCATGCAGGTACCCGAGGTCCCCGGTGCGCAGCCACCCGTTGTGCACCGGCGAGGGCAACCCCCCGAGGTAGCCGCTCATCAGGGACGGTCCTCGGGTCTCGATCTCACCGACCGTGCCGGCCGCTGCCGGCCGGCCGTCGGGCAGGCCGATCCGCACCTCGCCGCTGCCGAGGGGCCGGCCCATCGACACGACCCGACGGGCGTGTCCCCGTGGGGCAACCGCCCGGCCCTCGGCCTGCAGCACGTCCCGGTCGACGGTGTGGACGACCATGCCCTCGCGGTAGCCGGACGCCGTCACGATCAGCGTCGCTTCGGCCAGTCCGTACGACCCGCCGAGGGCGTCGTGGCGAAGGCGCAGCCCGGGGGCGAGCTCCAGGAGCCGGTCGACGAAGCGCGGGTCGACTCCCTCGGCGGCGAAGCTTGCGACCTGCACGCTGGACAGGTCGAGGGTCGTGCCCGCGCGTCCGGCCGCCCGCACCGCGGACAGCCACGACGACTGGGGGCTGGCCAGATGGGTCGCCCGGGTCTGACCGGCCAGTCGGAGCCACTCCGCCGGGGACCGGGCGTAGAGCTCGGTGGGCAGCAGGTGCCCTCCAGCCAGCTCGAGCAGCGGGTAGAGCAGGAACAGGATCAGGCCCATGTCGTGGAACAGCGGTACCCAGCCGAGGGTGCGTCCCTCGTAGTCGCTGTTGTCCACCGCGGCCCCCAGGGCGTCCAGCTGTGCCCGGACGGCGCGGTGCGAGATGACCACGCCCTTGGGGTTGCTGGTGCTCCCGGACGTGAACTGCACGATCGCCGGTTGTTCGGGATCCACCGTCGGCAGCGACCCGTTGTTGCGTGCGGTCGCGACGTCCCAGGCGAGGAGAAGGTGGTCGGGGACCACCTGGGCGAACAACGGGTCGGCCACGACGGCAGCGCACCCGGCGGCCGTGACGGTGTCGCTGATGCGCACGGCGAACAGCGCGGGCTCCGACAGGCGCAGGGGGATCTGGAGGGGGACCAGCGCCGCTCCGGTCAGCCACGTGGCGACGGCCCACACCGCCCACTCCGGCCGGGTCGGCCCCAACAGGCCCACCCGGTCCCCCGTCCCGATCCCCCTGG
The DNA here is from genome assembly GCA_963784705.1 of uncultured Actinomycetota bacterium. Taxonomy (GTDB): domain Bacteria; phylum Actinomycetota; class Actinomycetes; order Mycobacteriales; family SCTD01; genus RYN-111. Next base: position 164,176 of record CAWASC010000019.1, on the reverse strand, counting down.
CGAGGAGGGTGCCCGCGGCGTGTTGGGCCCGCTCCAGCAGCTCGGCCGCGGTGATCGTCACCTCGCCGCCCGCGAGGTGGAACACCAGCGTCCCGGTCCCGCGGTCGGCGGCCTCCACGAGCCGGTGGTTGATCGTCGTCACGCCGGTACGTTATGCGGGGGAGGCGGGACAGCGGGGCTTCCGCAGCGAGGGGGAGGCAGCGGGCACGTGCGGGTCCTGTTCTCGATCCACCCGGCGACGAGTCACCTGCACGCCGCTGTTCCGCTGGCGCGGGCGTTGCTCGCGCGCGGGCACGAGGTGCTGGTCGCGACCGGCGCCGACCGCTGCGCTGACCTCGTCGGGTGGGGCCTGCCCGCGGCGCCGACGCTCCCCGCCGGGGCGATGACGGCCCTCGTGCCCGGCCTGCTGCGCTCCCACCGGGGCGCGCAGGTGCGGCTGCTCGCGGGGCTTGCCCAGCAGAGCCGGGAGCCGCTGCTGGCGCTGGCGCGGACCTGGCGGCCGGACGTCGTCGTCCGCGACTCCTATGAGCTGTCCGGCCTGGTCGTGGCCGAGCAGCAGCAGGTGCCGCAGGTGGTCCTGGGCATCGGGCTACGCCCGGAACTGCCGTGGTTGCAGGCGGTCCTGGCGCGGGACCCGCGCGTGACCGACCTGCTGGAGCGGCTGCCCGGCGACCTGTGGCTCAGCGGCTATCCCCCCGCGCTCGCCGACGGCCCGGGGCTGGCCGGCGAGCACCACGTCCAGCCGTCGACGTTCGCGGGCAGCGGGACCAGTCCGGTCGCGAGCACGCCCCCGGCACCTGCTGACGTCTACGTGACCCTGGGGACGGTGTGGAACCGCGAGGTTGGCCTCGTCCGCACCCTCGTCCGGGCGCTCGACGGCCACGGCCTGAGGGTGCTGGTCACGGCCGGTCCGGGTGTCCCGCCGTCCGCGTTCGAGACGTGCTCAGGGCGGGTCGGTGTCTCGTCGTACCTCCGACAGGACCTCGTGCTCCCGCGCGTACGGGCTGTCCTGTCGCACGGCGGCTTCCACACCGTCCTGCCTGCCCTGGCCGCCGGCGTACCCGTGACCGTGGTCCCGCTGTCGATGGACCACCCGTTGACGGCGCAGCGCTGCGCCCGGGCGGGCGTCGGCACGGTGCTCTGCACCAGCCCGCCGGAGCAGCCGCTGCCGACGGCCACGCCTTCAGCGGTGACCGAGGACGCCGTGCTCGAGGCGGTGCTCCCCCTGCTGCACGACCCGCGATTCGCCTATGCCGCAGGTGATCTCGCGCGCGAGATTGCCTGCCTCCCGGACGCGGACGGCGCGGCGCAGCTGGTGGAGCAGGTGTCGTGACCGGTCTGGACTTCGTCATCGGCGGCGCACAGAAGTGCGGGACGAGCTCGCTGTGGCTGTGGCTGCTGCGCCACCGGGAGCTGGGCATGATCGCGCGCAAGGAGGCGCACTTCTTCGACGACGAGAGGCGCGACTGGACGTCTCCCGACTACACCGACCTGCACGCCATGATCCCCCAGGACCGCAGGTACGGCGGGGACGCGACCCCCATCACGCTGTACTGGACACCCGCCCACGCCCGCCTGCGCGCGTACAACCCGCGGTGCCGCATCGTGCTGCTGTTCCGCGACCCCGTGGACCGCGCTGCCTCGCAGTGGGCTATGCGCACGCAGAAGGGAGTGGAGGACCTCCCGTTCGCGCGAGCGGTGCGCGAGGGCAGGACCAGGACGGGGGAGGTCGTCGAGGTCGAGGGGTTGTCTCGCGGGTTGTCCTACCTCGAGCGAGGGCGGTACGGCGAGCAGCTCGGCCGGCTGCTCGAGCTCTTCCCCCGCGATCAGGTGCTGTGCCTGGACCTGGCGGGGCTCGCGCGCGGGCGGGAGGCCGACCTGCTCCGCACCGTCACGGACTTCCTGGGCGTGGAGCCCGACGGCTTCGGCTCCTACGACCCGGTGCACCTGATGGCCTCGACGGTGACCCCCGTCATCGACCTGGCGACGCGCGAGCTGCTGGCCGAGGAGTTCGCGGACGACCTGCGGTTGTTCGCCGGGCCTCAGCGGGCTCGACCTCTCGGCCTGGCCCACGGCGCGCGCTGCCGGGCTCTGAGCTCCTGGGAACGCGTCGGGGTCGCCCGATGTTGCACCTCCCGTGACCGGTCTGTGGGTGCTGCTCGGCGTGCTGGCGCTGACCGCCGTGCTCGCCGTCGTGCACCGCCGGCGCGAGGGACGGGTGCGCTCGCGCGACGGTCGGGAGGACCTGCGCCCCTGCTGCCGGGTCCGGCGCCGGTGAGCGGGCCACGCTGCTGCAGTTCAGCAGCGCCTTCTGCGCACCCTGCCGCACGACGCGGCGGGTGCTCGGCGAGGTCGCTGCCGTCGTCCCCGGCGTGACGCACCTCGAGGTCGACGCCGAGGAGAACCTCGACCTGGTGCGCCGGCTCAACGTGCTCAAGACCCCGACGACGCTGGTGCTCGACGCCCGCGGGCACGAGGTGCTGCGCGCGACCGGCGTACCCCGCAAGGAGCACGTCCTGGCCGCTCTGGACGGAGCGGTCTCCTGATGCCCTACCCTGGTCCCATGCAGCTCGTCCTGGTCAAGCGGAGGTCCATCGACCTCTGCGTGCCCAGAGCTGCCTGTGTCGCGCCTGCTGACTCTGCCCTGCGCCAGTCACCACGCCCGTCGCACACCGCCTGAGAGGCCTCTCATGATCGACCCACGGGGTCCCCGTTTCGGGGCCTGGATCACCACCGCTGTCCTGGCCGTCGTGCTGCTCGCCAGCGCGCAGGCCACGCTTGCGGGCGTCCTGCTCGCTGCCCAGGCCGTCGTGTTCGCCCTCGGCAGCCGCGGCCGCTCGCCGTACCAGCTGCTGTTCAAGACGTTCGTCCGACCGCGGCTCGCGCCGCCGGTCGAGCTCGAGGACGAGGCGCCTCCGCGCTTCGCCCAGGTCGTCGGCCTTGCCTTCGCCGTCGGTGGTGCCGTCAGCTTCCTGCTGGGCGCCACCACGGCCGGCCTGGTCTTCACCGCTTTCGCCCTCGTGGCCGCCCTGCTCAACGCGAGCATCGGGCTGTGCCTCGGGTGCGAGCTCTACCTGATCTTCAAGCGATTCACCACCTCTAAGGGAGCAACCGCATGAGCCGCGCAGACGTACTCGTCGACGCCGACTGGGCCGAGGCCCACCTGTCCGACCCGAAGGTCGTGTTCGTCGAGGTGGACGAGGACGTGTCCGCCTACGACGGTGGCCACATCGCCGGCGCCGTACGCCTCGACTGGAAGACCGAGCTGCAGGACCAGGTCCGCCGCGACTTCGTGAGCAAGGAGCAGTTCGAGGAGCTGCTGTCGCTCAAGGGGATCAGCAACGACGACACCGTCGTGCTGTACGGCGGCAACAACAACTGGTTCGCCGCCTACGCCTACTGGTACTTCACGCTCTACGGCCACGCCGACGTGAAGCTGCTCGACGGCGGTCGCAAGAAGTGGGAGCTCGACGGTCGTGAGCTCACCACCGACGTGCCTGAGCGCGACAAGACGTCGTACGTCGCGAAGGAGCAGGACCTGAGCATCCGCGCCTTCCGCGACGAGACCGTCGACGCCATCGGCAACAAGAACCTCGTCGACGTCCGCAGCCCCGACGAGTTCAGCGGCAAGCTGCTCGCGCCGGCGCACCTGCCGCAGGAGCAGAGCCAGCGGGCCGGTCACATCCCGACCGCGCTGAGCGTCCCGTGGAGCAAGGCCGCCAACGACGACGGCACGTTCAAGAGCGACGAGGAGCTGCGCGAGCTCTACGCCGGCGCCGGTCTCGACACCTCGAAGCCGACCATCGCCTACTGCCGCATCGGCGAGCGCTCCAGCCACACCTGGTTCGCGCTGCACGAGCTGCTGGGCGAGAGCGACGTCAAGAACTACGACGGCTCCTGGACCGAGTACGGCTCCCTGGTGGGCGTGCCCGTCGAGAAGGACGTCTGACCATGTGCGGAGCCCCCGTGCAGACCCTCGACCTGGAAGGCGTGGACGTGGCGAAGGAGTCGATCGTGCAGGGCACGGTCAGCAAGGACGGAGCGCCGGTCGGTGGCGCCTACGTGCGCCTGCTCGACAGCACCGGCGAGTTCACCGCGGAGGTGCAGACCAGCGCGGCCGGCGCGTTCCGGTTCTTCGCCGCTCCCGGCGACGTGGACCCTGCGCACGCTGCACCGCGGCGGCTCGCAGGACACGGCGGCCACGGCCGTCCTCGGCGAGGTCGCCGACGTGAGCGTCACCCTGTAGCGCCACCTTTCTCGTTTCCCCAGCACGCGCGTGCTGGGGAAACGAGAAAACCCCGAGCGGGCGAGTGGGGGGTCAGCAGAGGGCGTTGACGGTGTCGCCGAGGATCGCCGAGGTCGCGGACCACGACTGGTAGGTCGCCGCGCACGCGGGCGTAGTACGTCGTCACCGGGCTGGTGCTCGCCGAAGGTTGCGGTCTGGGTCGTGTTGTTGCCGAACGACTGCGTGGCGGCCGTCGTGGCGAAGGTGGCGGACGTGGAGATCTCCGCGACCTGACCGGTGACGAACGCTGTCGTGGACGCCGTCCACGTCACGACGACCGACAGCGACAGCGTGCACCGGGTGACCGTGCCGATCGTCGGCGCGGCGACGGTCGCGGTCGAGAAGGCGGCCGAAGCCCCCTTGCTGGCGTGTGCGTGAAGCCCGCCCACGCCGGAGGGACCGTCAGCGCCGAGAGCGCCGACGGTCAGCAGGGTCTCGGAGTCAGCCGTCTCACGTCCGGCGCCGCCACACGACCATCACGCCGGCCGTCGACCAGGCACCCGAGCACGAACCCGCCGCGCGCGCTCGCGCTGAAGGCGGCGACCCGACCGACGTACGGCGCGGTCCACACCAGCCGTCCGGCGTGCGCGACCGTCACCGGCTCCGGGTCGACCGTCCGGTTGGCGTCCCCCTTGAGGGTCAGCTGGGCGAAGGCGCCGCTGCGCGTCAGGGCGGTGACGCGGTGGGTCACGGTCACACCGTCCGGCCGGTGCACCGAGACGACGTCGCCGACGGCGACCGCGGCTGGCGGGGACGTCGCGCACCAGCACCATGGAGCCGGTGTGGATCACCGGCTCCATCGAGCCGGATCGCACGATCATCGGGTGCATCCCGTGCGTCGCCGCCCACCCCGTCAGGCCCGTCATCCCCAGGCCCAGGAGGGCGAGCAGGTTGAGCAGGCCGCCGAGCAGCAGCCGCCCCAGCCGGGACGGGGGCAGCGGGTCGACCCGTCGCAGCGGCGCGGCGGGCACGTCGGACCAGGAACGCTCGGCAGTCCGCGCGGAGCGGGCACGCACGGCGCGCGGCACCGACGTCGCCGGCCCGGACGGGCAGACGACGCTCGGTGCCGCGAGCGTCACGGGAGCAGCTTAGCTCTGGGTGGCGGTGAAGGCGAACGTCGCCGTGGTGCTCGCGCCCTGGTAGGCGTTGGTCGTGCCCGCGGGCAAGCTGACGTGGAAGCACAGCACCTCGGAGCTGCCCGCGGTCACCGCGCGGGAGGCGATGGCGGGGTTTGTCGAGAGGGCCACGTCGGCCACGACCGTCGTTCCCGTGGTGTACCCGACCGCAGTCGCAGGTCACGGCGGTCTTGACGCCGACCGTCAGCTGGGTGTTGAGCGCCTTGCTGTCGTGTTGGTCGAGGACGTCGCCATCGCGTAGCCGAAGCCGAGGGTGCCGGCGTTCGCCACGGTCAGCGCGGCGTACTTGCTGTCACCTGGCTTCATGTTGCTGAACGACAGCGAGCTGAAGCCGTACGACGACGTGGTGTCCCCGTTCAGCGTCAGGTCCACGGTGCCGCTGGAGAACGTCGAGGTGGCGTTCTGGGTGTCGCTGAAGGTGGCGAAGGTCCCGGCCCACAAGGCGCCGGAGAGGCTGCCGAGCGCCAGCAGGGCCTTGACGGTGGTGGAGCGGCTCATGACATCTCCGAGATCGGGATCGGGAAGGGCTGACCTCCTCGTTCTCGACCTTCACCCCGTCAGGTGATCACCCGTCCGGGGGATACACCGCCCTCACTTCGGGCCATGGATTCCCGGGTCACCTGTCTGCGTCGTGCTCTCCGTGTCAGTCGCGGCGCTGGCGCCGGACGACCAGGATCGCGATGCCCGCGCACAGCGCCACGAGGAGCGCGCCGATCGCCAGGAGCACCGGGACCGGCAGCACGGGTCCGCGGGTGAGGTAGACGAGCGTCGCCGCGCGCTGGGTCACCGAACCGGCGGTCACCTCCACGACCAGTGCCGAGGCCTGCCCGTCGCGCACGTCCCCGCTCACCTGGAACTGCTTGATCTGCACCTCGCCCGGCCGCAGCGTCACCGAACGGGTCGAGAACCCCGAGATGTACGGCGAGGTGCCGGCGTCGCCGATCGACCACTGGCCGTCCGCCTGCTTGGTCGCCGACGCGGCGTAGAGCCGTGCCGTCCGCGGCGCGTCGGTGGTGTTGCGCAGCGAGTAGCGCACGTCGACGGACCCGCGCCGGGGGACGGTGGCGCGGAAGGCCGTGACCTGCTTGCCGTCCTTGACGCCCGGATAGGGGCTGAGCTCGACCCCACCCGTTCCGGCGGCGCGCACGCCCAGCGGTGGGCAGCAGGAACAGCACCGCGACCAGGAACGCGACGACCGCCGTACGCACGAGGCGTACGGCGGTCGTCGGCATGCTGGTCAGGCTAGTGCGAGCGCTGTGCACGGCTGCTATCCCTGGACGAACGTGACCGTCATCGTGCCGTTGTAGGTGCCGGGCACCGGGGTCGTGGGCACGGCCTTGAGGATCGGGAAGGCGTAGTAGCCGCCGGTGATCCCCTTGATGTCCGCCAGCACCGGCGGCAGAGCGCTCAGGCTCAGGCCCGAGCCCGTTGAGGACCGTCAGCTTGTTGGCGTCCGACAGGGTGCCCAGGACCGTGGCCAGTTGGTTGCTCACGGTGTTGCTGGCCAGCGTCAGACCGGCGACGGCCGCCTCGGTCGTCGTCGCGGCTGCCCCAGAGCCAGCGGCCACGAGCGGCAGGCCGGCGAGCTTGGCGTTGAGCGCCGAGGTGAGTGCGGTGATGAGGCCGCTCGACAGGTTGTGCGTGCCCGGTCATCAGGGAGACCGAGGTCGCCGCCGGTGCTCCGGCGGCGCCGGCCGTGTCGCTCGCGCCGACGGTCCCGCTGGCGAACGACGGGTTGGTGAACGTGCCACCGGTCGCGCCACCGAGCTGCGAGGGGAGGTCCAGGACGCTGGTCAGGGTGGGGACCAGGCTCTGCACGATGCCGTCGACCGTGGCGGCCAGGTCGCGGGTGTCCGGGTTCGCCAGGGTCGCGCACAGCTGGGTGAGGGCGGTGTTCGTGAGGTCGATCGGCTTGGTGACGTCCAGCGACCGTCTCGAGGCCCAGGGCCGTCTTCAGCGTGCTGCTCAGGCTGCCGCAGCTGCTGAGGGTACCGGTGAGGGACAGCCGCGGCAGGTCCTGCAGCGAGATGCCGGTGCCGGCGAGCGGATTTCCGCCGAAGCCGATCGACAGGTCCTTGGACGGGATCTTGACCGCGTAGTTGTAGGCCGATCCCTCCTTCAGGTACAGGTTGTTGATCACGGCGTTCACCGTGTAGGAGCCCGTGATCGCGGAGGTCGGGAGGAAGCCGGCGTCCTGCGACGTGCGTCCGGAACGGCTGGGCGCCACCGGTGCCGAGGTTCAGCGCGCTCAGGGGTGCACCGGCGAGGTCCTCGACGGTGAACTGGCGGGTGCCACCGAGGCCGAGGACCGTGACGCCGACGTTGTCGGCGAGCGCCGGGGCGCTCACCGCCAGGGCGGTGCAGAGGGCAAGGCCAGCGGTGGTGCGGGGCGACAAGCGCCTCATGGGTTCCTCCGGAAGGACGGGGTGTTGCGGTGGGTGGGGGGCACGACAGGGCCCGGTACGCCGAGCAGCGACCGGGTGGACCGCAGCAGCACCGCGCCGAGGACCATGAGCAGGACAGCGAGCAGCAGGGTGAGGTCGAGCAGACCGCCCGTCTTGGGCAGGTGGCCCTGGGTGGGCGGCACGGGCGTCGTGGGCACGGCCGTCCCGGACTCGATCACCACGGTGACCGAGGTTCCGTTCGAGCTGTCCGCCATGTCCGCTCCGTCTGCTGTCCGGGGATACAGGACACTTTCGACGCCGATGCGGGGGACCGTCATGACACCGAGGTGTCATTCCTGGGCGTCCGTGGTGACTAGTCCGACCTCTGCCGAGCGTGGGCAGGTCGGGTGGTCAGAGGCGTCGCTCAGTAGACGAGGGCCTGCACGTCGTCGGCGAGGGCCTCCTCGACGAAACCCGCCGCCCCGCCGACGCGCACGCCGGGCAGCAGGTCCTCGGCGGCCAGCGCGCGTCGTACCAGGCACTGGGTGCAGGCGGTCACCCGGCCCTCGGCGAGCACGGCGGCCAGCAGGGCGGTGGCGGGAGGTGAGGCGGGCAGCACCACGTCGTGACCGGCGGTCGCGAGCCACACCGCCTGCCCGGCCAGCCACACCGAGACCGACGCCCCACTGGCCGCGGCGACGGAGGCGACCGTCAGGCCCTGGAGGCACCGCTCCGGAGCGTCGTCACCCACAGTGACCTTCAGGAGGAGGGGGCGCATGACGGACAGCCTCGCAGATCGCCCCGGTTCTGTGCTGCGCCGCGCGGGGATCCGTGCACGGCACCGCACCGAGAACCCGGGCAGAGGGTGACGATTCGCCGCTGCACCACGCTCGGCTAGGCCGATTGGCCGCGCAGAGATGGTCACCACTCGTCATACGGCCAGGGACGGTGACCGCCGATCTTGAGTGAGTCACGGAGCGTGACAATCCCTCAGCTCATCGGAGCACGCCATGCGTAAGGTCCTCACCCTCGCCACCGCCGCCCTCGCCGCAGGTGCAGCGTTCGCGGCGACCCCGGCCTCCGCGGCCGACACGACGGTCACCTTCACCGCCGGAGTCACCGGGTCGACGCTGTCCATCGTCCCCTCACCCGCCGTCGTCGGTGTCACCAGCGGCAACACCGTCACCGGCCTGCTGTCCTCGGTCATCACCGACCTCCGCCCGACCGGCGGTGGCTGGACGGACACCATCTCCTCCACCGACTTCGTGCTCGTCGGCGCGACCGACCAGACCGGTGCGAACCGCGTCGCCGCCTCGTCGGCCAAGGTGTACAGCACCAGCCTCACCGTCGCCGTGCCCGGTACGGCGACCGTGAGCGACAAGGGCTACGTCGACAGCAGCCACGCGCTCACCCTGTCGAACAGCGGGCAGGCGCTGCTGACGGCGACGACCACCAACGTCAACACCACGACCGTCGCCAGCACCCTCCTCATCGACGTCACGGGCAAGACCACCGGCCTCTACACCGGCACCCTCACGCAGACGGTGGCCTAGTCTCCCAGCCTCCCGCTGCTGCCGTCCCCCCGTCAGTCCGTCACACCTCGTGAAGCAGGTCGCTCCGTGAACACTGCTGCCAGGGCCGCCACCGCGGCGGCCCTGGCAGCGCTGTGCGTGGGAGGACCGGTGGCCGGCAGCGCGGACGCCGCCGCCCCGCCGGTGCAGCTGCTGTCCGGGCTGCTGACGGTCAGCGTGGCCCCTCCGACGGCGGTCGCTCACCGCCAGCGGCTCCACCGTCAGCGGCAGCCTCGGCACCACGACCATCGTCGACGGCCGACTCGGCGCGACCGGGTACGACGTGACGCGTCACGACGAGCGGGTTCAACCTCGTCGGCGTGCCGGTCACGAGCAGTCCGGTCACCCACGTGGGACCGTCCGGCGGTGACGGCTGCGGTCACCGCCACCACCGGGGGCACGGCCAGCACCACAGCCGCGGCCGCTCTGCCGGCCAGCCCGCTGTTCCACCTCACCTACCCGAGCGGAGTCCTGAGCGTGAACCTCGCCTCGACGTACACGCTGCGGCTCGTCGTCACCCTGCCCGCCCAGGCGGCCGCGGGTGCCTGGACCGGAACGGTGACCCAGACCGTTGCCTAGGAACCGGGCTCTCGCCGCCCTCCTGCTCGCGGTCCTCACCTGCGTCGGGATCGCCACCCCGAGCAGCGCCACCAGCAGCGCCGCCCCGACCCCCGCGCCGGTGGGCATCTGCGCGCCAGGCCTCGGCATCGGTCTGCTCGAGGTCCCCCGCGCCACCCTCAAGGACCCGCGCGCCCGCAACTACGTCATCGACGCCGTGCGCCCCGGAGCGACGTTCAGCCGCAAGATCCAGGTCTGCAACGGGACGAAGGCGCCGCTGGCGGTGTCGCTCTACCCCGACGCGGCCACGATCGCGGACGGCGCCTTCACCCTCGCCGCAGGGCGCGGCACCAACGAGCTCACCAGCTGGATGAGCGTCTCGCCGGCGTCGGTCACCGTCCCCCCGGGCAAGGCGGCGATCGCCGAGGCGACGTTCACCGTCCCTGACGACGCGTCCATCGGTGAGAGGTACGGCGCGATCGTCGCCGACTCGCCCGCCATCGGCGGCGCAGGTGGCGTCGCGGTGGGCGGTCGGGTCGGGATCCGGGTCTACCTGTCGGTGAGCGGCAGCGGCGCGCCCAAGAGCGACTTCACGATCGACAGCCTGCAGGCGGTGCGCGGCAAGGACGGCACACCGGCGGTCCTCGCCAAGGTGCACAACACCGGCAAGCGCGCGCTGGACATGACCGGGTCGCTGCAGCTCTCCGACGGCCCGGCCGGCCTGTCCGCCGGCCCCTTCGCCGCCAAGCTGGGCACCACGCTGGCGCCGGGCGACACAGCGCCGGTCGTCGTACCCCTGGACAAGGCCATCGCCGGAGGCCCCTGGCACGCGGTGATCACCATGAAGAGCGGACTGCTCGAGCGCCGCGCCGAGGGTGACATCACCTTCCCGGATGCGGCGGACACCGCGAGCCCCGCCGTGGTGGCCACGGAGCTCCCGCTCTACCGCGACCGCGGCATCCTCGTGCCCGTCGCCATCGGCCTGCTCGGCCTGCTCGCGCTCCTGCTGATCGTGCTGTTCGCCCAGCGGGCGCTGCGATCCCGACGGCGGCTACGCTCGGCGACGTGAAGCTCGAGTACTTCTACACCGGCCTGCTCGTCGCGGTCTTCGCGTTCGTCACCTGGTTCGCGGTCTACGTCGTCTACAAGCTGTACCAGGGCCAGAAGTGAACCGGAGTTCACGCGCGAGATAGCCTGCGTGCGTGGACTTCTCCCTCACCCCCGAGCAGGACGCCCTGTTCGCCAGCATGCTCAGGCTCGGCCAGGACGTCATCGCCCCCGGCGCGGCCGACCGCGACCGTGAGGGCACCTGGGACCCGGCAGTGTGGAAGGCGACGTCCGCCGCGGGCGTCGCCGGCATGCCCATCCCCGAGGAGTACGGCGGGAGCGGCGCGAGCATCGTCGAGTGCTGCCTGGTCAACGAGGCGCTCGCGCAGGGCGGACGGGACGGCGGCTTCGGCCTGTCCCTCGGCGCGCACTGGGTCATCGGCAGCGTCCCCATCTGGCTGCACGGCACCGAGGAGCAGAAGCAGCGCTGGCTGCCCGGGCTGACCAGCGGTGAGCTGATCGGCTCGTGGGCGTCGACCGAGCCGGAGGCGGGATCGGACGCCGGCGGCATCCAGGCGACCGCACGGCGCGACGGTGCGGACTGGGTGCTCAACGGCACGAAGATCTTCATCACCAACGGGCCGATCGCGGACCTCTGCACCGTCCTGGCCCGGGCGCCCGAGGGGCCGACGGCCTTCCTGGTGCCGACCTCCACGGCGGGCTTCAGCGTCGGGCGCGAGCTCGACAAGATGGGCTGCCGCTCCTCCCCGACCGCGGAGATCCACCTCGCCGACGTCCGCGTCGGACCGGAGGCGGTGCTCGGCGAGGTCGGCTCCGCGCTGTGGAAGGTCGCCTTCGAGTGCTTCGACTGGGAGCGCACGGTGATGCTCGCGGCGACCGTCGGCGGGATGCGGGCCACGATCGACGACACGATCCGCTACGCCAAGCAGCGCCAGCAGTTCGGCAAGCCGATCGCGCACTTCCAGGCCGTCGCGCACAAGATCGCGCAGATGGAGGTCAACTACCAGGTCGTGAAGAACGCCGTCTACAAGGCGGCCTGGCTCAAGCAGACCGGCCGCGAGCACGTGGTCGAGGCGTCGACCGCCAAGATCCTGTGCGGTGACCTCGCGGTGCAGAACGCCCTGGAGTCGATCCAGATCCACGGCGGGTACGGCTACCTGCGCGACTTCCCCGCCGAGCGGGCCCTGCGCGACGCCAAGCTCGCCAGCATCGGCGGCGGCACGACGGAGATCCAGAAGATGATCATCAGCCGGACGGTGCTGGCATGAGCGACGCTGTCCGGCGAGCCCGAGGTCCACCCCGCGCTGGAGCACCTGTCGTTCCTCATCGGCACCTGGCAGGGGCTCGGCGTGCTCGGCTACCCCACCGTCCCGGAGGCGCGGTTCGAGCAGGAGATCGTGTTCGAGCACGACGGCCGGCCGTTCCTGAGCTACCGCAGTCGCACCTGGCTCATCGACGACGACGCCGCACGCCTCCGCCCGTCGGGGACCGAGACCGGGTTCTGGCGCCCCGGGAGCAAGCCTCGGGACGTCGAGCTGCTCATCGCGCACCCCACCGGCTTCGTCGAGCTCAGCGTCGGTGAGGTGGTGTTCCACCGCATCGAGGTCGTCACGGATCTGCTCGCGCGCAGCGAGACCGCCAAGGAGGTCACCGCGCTCAAGCGGCTGTACGGACTCGTCGAGGGCGACCTCGCCTACGCCGTCGACATGGCCGCCGTCGGGCAAGCCGCTGCAGCCGCACCTGAGCGCCCGGCTGCGCCGGGTTCCCGACTGACGGCAGCGGCGGTGTGACCTCCGGCACAGGAGCAGACGGCAAATCAGTCCCACAGGTCCCTTGCGTAAGTGCAGGGTGCCTACGCTAGGGTCAGGCCTGCCTTCGCTGAACGGGAACGCCGCTCCGCGGTTCGTCCCATCGTCCGGGGGAGGCGCATCGAACGAACCGGGTCTCGCGCCAACGCTGTCGCGAAGCCCACCGCACGACAGTGGGCCGCTCCCGGAGCGCTCCGCGTGAGTTAGAGGTTTGTCACCGATGACGCCTTTCCTCAGGACATGCCACAACCGCGTGGTTGGATACACCCGACAACGTCCCTGCTGGTCAGGGACGCAGACTTCTCAAAGGGGACTCGTGAACAAGCGCATCGCATCGGCCGCCCTGGCCGCCGCTTCCATCGCCTCCGTGGTGACCGTCGCTGGTGCGACGCCCGCCTCGGCCGCCACTCCGTGTGGCACCTACCCGCCCGGTAACCAGTACGTCCTGGTCACCATCCCGCGCTCGGCGATCGTCGCCGACAACGCGACCGCGACCGTTCGTGGCACGCTGCGTCGCGGTGGGCAGGCCTGCAAGGGCTTCCGCCTCGGCCTCTACGGCCGCATCGTGCCGAGCACGGCCAGCCGGTACAACCTCAAGGGTTCCGGTCTGACCGACAGCACCGGCTCCGTCCGCGTGCGTCTGTACGTCAAGAAGGACACGGTGTTCCGCACCTACTACAACCTGACCATCAGCCCCGGCAACAACGCCACCGGCAGCCGTGGTCAGCTCTACAGCAAGACGTACTACTGCCGCTACGCCCAGGCCGGCGACAGCGCCTGCTAGACCGCTCTTCCTCCGAGCCCCGGCCGTTCGCGGTCGGGGCTCGGTGCTGTCCGGACCACACCTGAGATCCCAGGGAGCCACCTGTCGTGCCCACCTCCGCCCCCGCGGCCACGGGTCGCCGACGTCGGGCGCTGCAGGTCGCCGGCGTGGTCGTGCTGGTGCTCGTGGCCGCCCTTGCCTGGACGGCCTATCGCAGCGTGCTCGCGCGATCTCACCTCGAGCGCGCGCGCACCGCGCTGACGACGGCGAAGGACGCTCTGCTCAACCGCGACCTGCCCACCGCCACCGCTGCGGTCGAACGCGCGGGCGAGCAGACCCGGCAGGCGCGTGACCTGACAGGCGACCCCGTCGTCGTCGCGACCTCCCACCTGCCCGTCCTGGGGCGCAGCGTGGCCGTGCTGCGCGGGATCGCAGCCGGCTCGGACGACCTCGCCCGCACCGTGCTGCCGCGCGCGCTCGTCGGGGCGAAGGTGCTCGACCCCGCCACCGTGCGCCGTGCCGACGGCAGCATCGACCTGGCGCTGCTGGCGAAGGCGCGACCCGACATCGCCGCCTCGGCGCACGAGGCCGACGGCGTCCGTTCGCGGGTGGCCGCCCTCCCGGGCTCGCTGCTGCCCGGTCCGGTCGGTTCCGCCCTCGGGGAGTTCAAGACGCAGACCCGCGACCTGGCTGACGCCCTCGACGGCGCCAACAGCGCCCTGGAGGTCGCCCCGGGACTGCTCGGCGCCGATCGACCGCGACGCTGGTTCGTCCTCGTGCAGCAGACGTCGGAGTCCCGGGGCACCGGTGGTCTGCCCGGTGGCTTCGCCATCCTCGAGACCGACAAGGGCAAGCTCACCGTCACCAGGCAGGGCAGCAACGCCGACCTGACCAACGGTGACCTCCCGCCCGTCGGGCTGCCCACGGCGTACGTCGATCGCTATGCCGACCTCGGTGCGTTCGACATCTGGCAGAACGTGAACGTCAGTCCCGACCTCCCGGTCGTGAGCCGCTACATCGCGCAGCGGTGGAAGGCCCAGAGCGGCCAGTCGATCGACGGCGTGATCGCGCTCGACGCGCGGGCGCTCGCCGACCTGCTGCAGGGCAGCGGGCCCGTGCAGGTGGCGCCGGGGCAGCAGGTCGCCCCCGACGGCATCGAGGACTACCTCGCGCTCGGCCAGTACCGCCGCAACCCCGGCCAGGACCAGACCGGCCGCAAGGAGGAGCTCACCGTCGTCGCGTCGGCGGTCATCGACCGTCTCACCGGCGGCGGCGGCGACAGCACCTCGCTGCTGCGGGGACTCAGCAGCGCGGTCCGCACCGGTCACCTGCGCGTCGCGACCCAGGACGCCACGCTCGCCCCGGTCCTGCGCCGCACCGGCGCCGACGGAGGCCTGCCGACTGATGCGCGACCGTTCACCTACCCGGTCGTCTTCAACGCCTCCGGCAGCAAGCTGGAGTACTTCCTGGACCGGACCGTCCGCTACACCGGCGAGGGCTGCAGCGGCTCCTCCCGCCGTACGACGGTGCGGGTGACCCTGCGGACCGACCCGCCGGCGCTCGCCGAGCTGCCGTCGTACGTCACGATCCGCCTGGACGACGGGAAGAAGGCCCACAGTCTCGTCGACCGGCTGGGGCTGTCGGTCTACGCGACCAAGGGGGCGCGGCTGCAGTCCGCCACGCTCGACGGCAAGGACGTGACCGGGGAGCTGCGGGCCGACACCGAGGCGGGCCTGCCGGTCTGGCTGACCTACCTCGACCTTCCTCCCCACCAGGACCGCGTCCTCGAGCTGCACCTGCTCGAGCCGACGGCCAAGGGTGCCCCGCGCGTGCTCGAGCAGCCGCTCGCCCGGGACCAGCGCTCCTCGACCGACCTGGCAGCGTGCTGACGGTGGGATACTCGCGCGTGGCCGGAGGGAGCGTGATGACCGTGCGCAGGAGCGCGTTGGTCGGTCTGCTCCTGCTGGGATTCCTGCTGGTCGCCGCCGGCTCGGCGCTGGCGGTCGTCCGTTCCGTGGACGCGAGCTACCCGCCCGGACCGCACGCCGTGCTCGGGACCCTGTCCGAGCAGACGATCGTCGACGGAGGCCTCGTCGTCATCTCGGGCGACGGCTTCCGCGGCGGGTCACTCCTGCGCGTCACGGTCGACGGCGAGCCGCACAGCACCGTGCGGGCGACGTCCACCGGCGGCTTCCAGGTCAGCGTGCGGCTGACGGGGACAGGCACCCGGCTGCTCGCCGTGTCCGGTGTCGAGCCGGACGGGCGTCAGCGCGTGGTGAGCGACCCCGTCACGGTCCTCACCGCAGAGCAGCTGCGCGCCGTCCGCCACGCCCCGTTCCCAGCGCCCTGCCCACACCGACGGAAGCCCCGCTGAGCGCCGGTCGGGAGATCGAGCGCGGGAGCACTGTCGCGGCGCTTCTGGGCGGGCTCGGCCTCGTGGTGCTGTTCGCCGGGACCCGGCTGGCGCTGCGCTCCCGGTCGCGACGCGGCTCGTGGTCGCGGTAGCCCAGCCCGGCGCGGCGGACCCTGCGACTGGTCGCGCGGCCGCCGGCCCGGCCCCTGTGGGAGGTTGCCTATGCCGCCGCCCTCGCCGTGCTTGACGCGATCGTCGTCACGACCGCGAGCGTGTTCGCGCTGCTGCTGAGCTTCGGCGACAGCACGGCGGTGGTGAACCTGCACCAGGCCGGGGAGCTGTCGAGCCTGAGCTACAGCGGCCTGGTCGCGGCCACTACACCGGTGTGGATTGCTGTCCTGGGCACCGGCCGGGCGTACGAGGCGCGCTTCCTCGGCTCGGGATCGGAGGAGTTCAAGCGGATCGCGAACGGCACGGTCCGCTTCACCGCCCTGCTCACGTTCCTCGCCTTCGCCGTCCAGGCCGAGCTCTCCCGCTCGTACGTCGGGGTCGCGATCCCCCTCGGATTGGTGCTCCTGCTGCTCGAGCGCTACGTCGCCCGCCAGGTGCTGCACGCCCTGCGCCGCCGGGACCACTGCCTGCACCGGGCAGTCGCGATCGGCAGCCTCGAGGAGGTCGAAGCGCTGGTCCGGACCGTGCAGCGCGAGCCGTACGCCGGCCTGCAGGTGGTCGCCCTGTCGCTGCCCGACTACGAGACGCGCATCCCCGACCTCGGCCCACTGGAGCTGCTCGGACCGGCCCGCGACCTCGCCGACCTGCTCGAACCCCGGGGCATCGACACGGTCGCGGTCGCGGGGAGCTCGGCGATGTCGAGCCGTGAGCTGCGCGAGCTCGCCTGGCAGCTCGAGGGCAAGGGCGTCGACCTGGTCGTGGCGCCCGCGCTCACCGACGTCACGGGTCCGCGCATCCACGTCCGGCCGGTGGCGGGGCTCCCGCTGCTGCACGTGGAGGAGCCGACCTTCGGGGGCGCGCGGCGGGTCGTGAAGGCCGTCATCGACTACGTCGGGGCGCTCGGGCTCGTCCTGCTCCTGCTGCTGCCCGCCCTGCTCATCGCTGTGCTCATCAAGCGCGACAGCCCCGGCCCGGTGTTCTACCGCCAGGAGCGCGTCGGCAAGGACGGCGCGACCTTTCGCATCTGGAAGTTCCGGACGATGCGCACCGGCGCGGACGCCGAGCTCGCCCAGCTGGCGGCGCGCAACGAGCACGACGGGCCGCTGTTCAAGATCCGCGACGACCCGCGCATCACCGGCGTGGGCGCGACCCTGCGCAAGTACTCCCTCGACGAGCTCCCGCAGATCCTCAACGTGCTCACCGGGTCGATGAGCCTGGTCGGTCCGCGACCGCCCCTGCGCAGCGAGGTCGACGTCTACGCCGACCACGTGCACCGGCGGCTGCTCGTGAAGCCGGGGATGACGGGCCTCTGGCAGGTGTCGGGGCGCTCCGACCTCGACTGGGAGGAGACGGTCCGCCTCGACCTGTACTACGTCGAGAACTGGTCGGTCGCCCTCGACGCGATGATCTTGTGGAAGACGGCCTTCGCGGTCGCCCAGGGCCACGGCGCCTACTAGGTGCGCGCTGTACCGGTGGTGTGCGTGCTGCACGGGGACCCGCCGCTCCCGCGGTGGCTGCACGCGCTCGCCCCACAGCTGCACCTGACGGTCAACGACCCCGAGCCGGGCGCCTACGCCGCGCTCCCGGACGCGCACGTGCTCGTCGTCAACGACGTGCCCAGGGGGTTCGCCGCGAACGTCAACCCCGCGCTGGAGCAGGTCTGGAGCACCGGGGCGGACACGGTCGTCTGCGTGAACTTCGACCTGGAGATGGACCCGGACGTTCCCGCCCGGCTCGCGGCGGCGCTCGCGAGCGACCCGACGCTGGCGCTCGTCGGTGCGGTCCTCACGTCGCCGAACGGAGCGCCCGCGTTCAGCGTCGGTCGCCCTCCGACGTCGCTCAAGGAGCTCACCCGCGCGGCCGGCCTGCGCAGCGGCCGTCCGCAGCGGCTGGTGCGTGCCGTCCTGTCGCGCCTGCCGGCCTGGCGTGCGCGGAACGCGGCCGGCACGGCCAGCCGGCTGCTCGTCGCCGAGGAGTACCTCCCCTGGACCTGCCTCGCCGTACGCCGTGACGCCTGGGAGCAGGTCGGCCCGCTGGACGAGCGCTTCGCGATGTACGCCGAGGACATGGACTGGGGCCGGCGGGCGGCCCGCGCGGGGTGGCGCGCACAGCTGGTCGACGTCGGTCCGGTGGTGCACGCCGAGCGCGCCACGCGCAGCCCGCAGACGGACGCGTGGTACGAGCAGAGCCACGCGGCTTTCCACGACAAGTGGAGCCGGCCGGACCACGCGCGCTGGCAGCGCCGGGGCCTGCGGCTGCGGGGGCTCCTGACGGGGCGTCGCCTGCGTTTCTGACGGCGGGCGGCCACTACGATGGTCCGTGATGTCCAGGAGCCGAGCTGTCGCGTGCCTGGCGGTCCTGACGGTCCTGCTGGGCAGCGCCGGGTGTGGGCGGATCGAGAAGACCCTCGCGTTCGGCGCCACCGCAGCGGGCATCGACCGCACGGTGGTCCTGGACCCGCCGTCGCGCGCGGCGAAGGCCTCGTGCGCGGGCAAGCTCGTCAACGACGACCTGCTCGCACCTCCGGCGTCGATCCCCACGCTCGACGACAGCTCGTGGCTGCGCGGGCGCCCGCAGCCGGGCTTCGCGGTCTACCTCGCGTGGGTCAACGCCGACCGGTCCCGCGACGAGGACCTGCGGCGCGCACTCGTGCAGGACGGTCTGGCCCGGGGCTACGCCGTCGAGGCCGGATCGTGGCGCTCGCGCGTCCTGAAGATCGCGTACGGCGGGAAAGCGGACATCCGCCTGTCGGTGCAGCCGTTCTGCAAGGGGCGGCTGGCCCTGCGCTACGTCGTCGGGAGCGTCGACGCGACACCTGCGCCGCTACCCGAGGCAGCCACGGCGACCTCCCGAACGTGCCCGGCCCGTGTCGCGCCGGCGGGGGTGAGCGGTGAGCAGCAGCTGCTGCCCTTCCCCCCCGACGCGCAGGCGATGGAGGTGGGCGCCGTCGCCGACGCGTCCGTCTACAGCGCGCTCGTGCGCGCTGACCCGGCGACCGACCCGGCCCAGGTCGGCGAGGCCCTGGTGTCCCGCCTGTCGACCGCGGGCTACGTCGTCGCGGCTCCTCCGGCGCTGCCAGCTCAGCGGAGCCGCTGGCAGGCCGCCCTGGTCGGCCGGCACACCGGCGCGGTGACCGTCCAGCCGTGGTGCAAGGGCCAGCTCGTCGTGCGGTACGACCTCACGCCGTACGTCGATCCCGAGGGCCAGGCGGGGCGCAGCAAGCGCCCCTGTGCCGGCCGCGAGACCGCGGAGGCCACGGCCGACCCGCTGCCTTCCTGGCTGTCGTACGCCGGTCAGCGGGTCGTCAGCGAGCGCACCGCCACCAGCTTCCGTGCGTGGACCGCGTGGCGGCCCGGTGACACCGCGACCGGGGTCGGCGCCGGTCCCGGGGCCCTGGTCCCGATCCTGTCGGCGTCCCGCCAGGCGCTCGGTGGCGTGGTGCCGCTGCTCACCACCGGCGGCACGCGGGTGCTCCCCGTCGCTGGTCCCACCGACGTGGCCGCTACCGGACTGGCCGGTGCCGAGGGGACCGCACTGCTGGTGATCCGCCCGGTGTGCCTCGGCACCCTCGCGGAGACCTACGTGGTGCTGCGGTGACGGCGACGGTGACGGCGGTGGACGACGGGCACGCGGCGGAGGGCGAGCCGGTAGGTCCCCGGGCGGTCCTCCCGCGCTGGAGCATCGGCTGGGGATACCTGGCGCTGTGGCTGCTCGGTGCCGGCTTCCTGTGGCTGCCCCTGGTCCTGCGTGCGCCTGGCCTGGGTCCGCCGGTGGCGCCTGCCCAACGGCCTGCTCGTCGCTGCCGGCGTCGTGCTCCCCCTCCTGGTCAGCCTCGTCCTGGCGGTCTTCCGGGGCGCTCCTGCGAGCCGGCTGGTGGCCGGGGTGTTCCTGCTGGTCCCCTGGGTCCTGCTCGCGCTCGCGGCCTGCACCACCGTGGACGGCGCGGGACGTCCGCGCGCTGACCCGGGGGCTCGTCGACCTCGTCGTGGCGCAGGGCGCGCTGATCGCGCTGGCGCAGGTGCTCTACCCGCGCTTCGCCGACCTGGTCCTGCCCCTGGGGCGGCTGCTCCCGGACTCGGTGGGTCGCACGCCGCCGTTGGACGCGTGGACGGTGGCGCACCTGGCGTTCCCGGACTTCTACGACGGAATCGTGATCCGCTCGGGTGGGCTGTTCGGCAACCCGACCTGGGCCGGCGCCCTTGCGGCCGGCGCCGTGCTCTGCCTGGTGTGCCGTCCGCGGGACCACGTCAGCCGCTCGCCGCTCACCTGGGTCTATGCCGTGGCTGCCCTTGCGGCAGCGGTGGTGACGTTGCGCTTCGCCTACTCCCGCAACGACGTGCTCGGGCTGGCGCTCGGCGGCGCCGTTGCGGGCGTCCTGGCCGGACTGCTGCGCTTGCGTCGCCGTACCCGGTTGGCGGTGGTGTCGGTGGGCGCCGTCGCCGCGGCGGTGACGGCGGTCGTGCTGGACGTCGGCTACCTGTTCCGTCAGTTCAACGCGCCCCGTGCCGGGAGCCTGGATGCGCGGCAGGAGATCTACGTGCAGACGCTGCGCGAGATCCACCAGCACAACCTGCTGCTGGGCAGCGGCATCAAGCAGGAGGGCGTCAACCTCGTCGCCAGCCTCGGGACGCACAGCACCTACCTCGGGCTGGTCTACCGCGGCGGGTGGATCGCGTTCTGGGCGTTCAGCGCCTACCTGCTGGTGATGCTCGTGCTGGCGTGCCTGCGCCGCAGCCCGCTCGCCGCGGGGCTGACCGTCTTCACCTTCTTGTGGTGCACGGCAGAGGACCTCGACACCGGCCATCTGGTGCCCCTGCTGCTCCTGCTGTCGACCGCCCTGGTGCAGCGCTCCGGTCCGCCGCCGTGCCTGGCAGCGAGCGACAGCCTCGCCGACGAGCTCGTGCAGCGCTACACCGAGCGGCGGCCGACCTCGGTCACCTGGCTCAACCACTACTCCGCGCTCGTGTGCGACCGGGCGGACCTGGCGGCCACGGAGCTGACGCTCATCGGCGTGGACGGCAACGGCCTGCGCTGGCTGCTCTCAGGTGCGCCGCCGCGCACCAGCGCCGACCTGGTCCTCCCGCTGGTGCTGCCCCGGCTCGAGGGCGCGCGCGTCGCGCTCCTGGGCGGGACGCCCCAGGGGCTGGACGCCCGGGTGGCGCAGGTCGAGGTGGCCCTGCCGGCCAGCGCGAAGGTCGTCGACGCGATCGACGGCTTCGAGGGGCTGCTGCGCGGTCAGGCACTGCGCGACTGGGCCGCAGCGTCGGGCGCGGACGTCGTCCTCCTGGCCCTCGGCGCGCCGTTGCAGGAGCAGGTGGCGCTCGAGCTCAGGGACGTGCCAGGCCTGGTGCTCGTCTCGACGTGCGGGGGACTGCTCGACCAGCTGGTGCGGGGTGGCTACTACCCGCGTTGGGCCTACCCGCTGGGGATCAACTGGATCGTGCGGCTCGCCCGCGAACCCCGCAGGTTGTGGAAGCGCTACAGCCTGTACGTCGTCCTCGCGATCGTGCGTCAGGTGCGGCTGCGCAAGTGGGTGAGCGCGCAGCCGGGCTACCGGCGCTGCGCCACCGTCTGCGCCGAGCCCACCAGCCGGTGAGCGACGGGGCTCCGCTGGTCGACGTGCTCGTCGTCAACTACGGGACGGCCGACCTGGTGCACCGCGCGGTGGCGTGCGTGGAGGGTCCGGGTGCGCGGGTGCTCACGTGGGACAACAGCGGTGACCTGCTCGCCGACCCGCGCGGGCTCACCGTCCTCGGTGACGGGACGAACGCCTACTTCGCCGACGCCAACAACGCGCTGTTCGCCCTGGGTGAGGCGCCGTGGGTGCTGCTGCTCAACCCTGACGTCGAGCTCAGTCACGTCGGGCTGTGCGAGCTCGTCGCCTTCCTCGAGACGCGACCGACGGCGTGGGGGGTGGCGCCGCGGCTGCTCGATCCCGACGGCAGCGACCAGCGCTACCTGCACGCGCTGCCCACCCTGCCCATGCTGCTGGTCGACCGGCTGCCCTTCCTCCGCCGGCTGCTTCCGCGGGTGCACCGGACCTACCGCCAGCTCGACGTGGACCTGCGCGCCACCCAGGTCGTCGAGCAACCGCCGGCCGCGTGCCTGCTGGTGCGCCGGTCAGCCGCCGGGGAGCGACTGCTGGACCCGGCGTACCGGCTGTTCTTCAACGACACCGACCTGGCGCGACGGCTCAACCGGACGGGAGAGTGCTGGTACGTCGGGAGCGTGACCGCGCGGCACCTGCGCAACGCGTCGTTCGCGCGGCTCACCCCGAGCTACCGCACGGCGCGGGAGTACGACCGGGCGCTGCTGCGCTACGCGCGGGCGAACGTTCCGCGCTGGTGGGTGCTCGTTCCGGTGGTGGTGGGACGAGCCGTGGTGTCGTGGCTGCTGGACACGCTTCGTCAGGTGAGGCGGTCTCAGGGGAGGCGGTAGAGCACGACGGTGTTGGCGGCCGAGAGGCGCACGTCGAGCACGGCGGTTCCGAGGGTCGACAGGCGCGCGTCGGCGGCGGGCAGGTCCACGCCGAAGTACGGCGCCGCGGTGCCGCCGGCGAGCACCCAGTCGATGCCGGTGAGGTCCGCCAGCGGATCGGCAGCCGGGCCCACGATGTCGAGCGCGCGACCCTGCTCACCGGCGAAGAAGCGCAGGCTCTCCGGGTTGACGACCGCGTCGCCGCGCAGGATCAGCAGGCGCTGCGTGCCCACGGCCGCGGTGATCGCCGCGTTGAGGTCGTCGGCCCGGTCGGCCCGGCAGCGGCAGCCGAGGGCCTGGTCCACCTGTTCCCGCGCCGGCGTGCCGGAGATCCAGAGCGGGTGGCCCCCTGCTGTCGCGGGGGCGCTGGGCAGCAGCAGGGCGACCAGCGCGACGACGGGCAGCACGAGAAGGCCGCGGCGCAGGTGCGCCCAGGGCAGCGACGCGGCACCGGCAGCGGCGACGACGGCGAGCAGGACGACCGCCGGCAGCGCGAACGCCGTACCCGCGTTGCTGCTCGTGCCCAGGCCCAGCAGCATGAGTACGGCGGTGGCGGTCGCCAGGCGGCAGGTGCGGGCGAGCGGTCCGCGAAGCAGGGCCAGGGTCAGCAGGGCCCCCGCGGCGAGGACGAGGACCAGCAGCAGGCCGGACTCGTCGACCGTCCGCAGGAGCCGGTCGGTCTCGCGGGTGAGCAGGGAGGCGTCGGTGGTGAACGTGCTGTCCTCTCGCGTAGCCGGCGTCCCGCAGGTAACGCACGGCTCCAGGGCCGGCGGTCAGCCACCACGGCGCGGCGACGACCCCGGCGACCAGCACCGCGAGCCCCGCGTGCTGGGTGCGAACCCGGCCATCGGCGCGGTCCAGGGCGAGGTCGACGAGCAGGACGGCGCCGAGGGCGGCGAGGTAGACGACAGCGACGACCCGCGACAGCGACAACAGCCCGAGCAGCAGCCCGAGGAGCAGGCTGGCGCGGCGCGAGCGCAACCGGTCGGAGTGCAGGTAGGCAGCGAGAACGCCTGCACTGCAGGCGGTTGCGGCCAGGGCAAACGACAGCATGACGGAGTAGGACAGCACGCACGGGAGCACGGTCACGGCCGTCGCGGCGGCCCAGCGACGCGCCGGAGGCAGGGCGCGCAGCAGCGCGCCGAGGCTGAGCAGCAGCGCGAGCAGCAGGGGGAGCTGCACCAGGACCAGGGTCGAGGGGTGCCGGTCGAGGGCGTCCAGGGGTGTGGCGAGGTAGGGCACCAGCGGGCTGTTCTGCGTGAACAGCCGCCAGCTCTGGACCACACCGAGCTGGCCGTCGACCAGCGCCTGCCGGAAGGTGTCGCTCTGGCGGGCATAGAGGTAGTCGTCGACGTTGGTCGCCCCGTCGTGCAGACGCAGGGCATAGGCGGCGCCGAAGGCCGCGACAGTCAGGCCCCCCGCAGTGAGGGTCCGGCGGGAGAGCACACGACAGCCTAAGGTCACCGTCGTGCGCGTCGGCGTGGTGATGACCACCTACCAGGGCGTGCGCTGGGTCGCGGAGCAGGTCGCGAGCATCCAGGCGCAGACCCGACCCGTGGACGAGGTTCTCGTCTACGACGACGGCAGCACCGACGGCACCGTCGACGTGGTCCGGTCGGCCGGGTGGCAGGTCACCGTCAACCCGGTCCGGCTCGGGACCGTCCGCAACCTCGAGCAGGGACTGCGGGCGAGTACGGCGGACCTGGTGCTGCTCGCGGACCAGGACGACGTGTGGCACCCGCACCGGGTCGAGCAGGTCGTGGCCGCCGCGCCCACGGGGCTGCTGTTCCACGACGCGCGCGTGATCGACGAGGCGGGAACCGTCACGGGGGCGCGCGTGTTCGACACGGTCGGCCTGACGGACGAGCGTCGTACGCGACTGGCACACGATCCGTTGGGGGTGCTGCTGGAGGGGAACCGGGTGACCGGAGCGACGGTGGCCGTCTCGCGGGCGCTGCTGGACGTGGCGCTTCCCCTGCCGGTCCGCGGCTGGCACGACGCGTGGCTGGCGCTGGTGGCCGCTGCTGCGGGGCTGGGCGTGGTCGCGCTTCCCGAGGTGCTCCTGGACTACCGCGTGCACGGAGCGAACGCAGCCGGACTGCCGGAGACGGGGCTGCGGGGGCGGCTGCGGACCGGTCCTGCGGCGCGGACGCAGCGCGCCGAGATCCTCGCGATGCTGGGGGAGCTCGAGGTGCGGGTGCCCCCTGCCTCGGCTCCGCGGGTGGCGGCGGCGATCGGGCACCTGGCCCTGCGGCAGGGACTGCCCGCGGCGAGGGCGGCTCGGGCACCGCGCGTTCTGCAGCACCTGGCGTCGGGGTCCTACGCCCGCCACGGGGGCGACTGGCGCACCGCCGTGGTCGACCTGCTGGAACGTCGCGGCGACTAGTCTGCGGCGGTGCCCGAGGACCTGTCTGCCCAGCAGCGGCTGGCCGCGCTGCAGCAGGAGAACGACGAGCTGCGGCTGCGGCTCGCGGTGCTCGAGGACGCGATGGAGAAGTACCGCCTGCAGATGATCGGGGTCTACACGTCCCTGTCCTGGCGGGTCACCCACCCGGTGCGGCAGAGCGTGGCGTGGGGCCGGCGGACCAAGCGGCGGGTGCGCAAGCTGCCCACCGAGTTCCGCGAGCGCGGGATGATCACCACGCCGACCCGGGGACTGTTCCCGCCGGACCTGAGCACCGTGCCGGACTGGGTCGACGCGCCGGTGCTGACCCGCACCCCGGAGCTGGTGGCCACGGTGCGCACCGCCCCGCCGGCGACGGCGCGGGTGCTGGTGGTGGCGCACGTCTACTACCCCGAGATCTGGCCGGACATCGCCTCGCGCCTGCCCCGGATCCCCGAGGCGTTCGATCTCGTCGTGACGCTGGTGAAGGGCAAGGCCGAGGACCTCGCGCCCCGGGTGCTCGCGGACTTCCCGGACGCGCACGTGCTGCTGGTCGACAACCACGGTCGCGACATCGGTCCGCTGGTCGACCTGGCGAACGCCGGCTGGTTCGAGGACTACGACGCGGTGCTGAAGGTGCACACCAAGCGCAGCCCGCACCGCGTCGACGGCGATGTCTGGCGGCTCAATCTCCTGGACGGCCTGCTCCCCACCCCTGAGGGCGTCGGCCGGTTCCTCGAGCTCATGCGCACCGACCCCGACCTCGGTTTCATCGCGCCGCAGAACTCCTGGGCCGGCATCGAGACCTGGGGCTCGGACCTCGAGATCGTCGAGGCCCTCGCCAGCCGGCTGCCGCTCGCCTTCGACCCCGAGGAGCTGCACTACCCCGCCGGCTCGATGTACTGGGTCCGGCCGTTCCTGCTCGACCGCCTGCGCGACCTCTGTCTCACGCCCCGCGACTTCGCCGCGGAGGCCAGCCAGCTCGACGGGACGACGGCGCACGGCGTCGAGCGCATCCTGGGGATCATGGCGGAGGCGGCCGGCCTGGCGCAGGTGGAGACCACGGACGTGGCCGCGCGGCTGACGCGGCTTCGCAAGCGCACGCCCGTCGCGCCCCGTGTGCTGGCGTTCTACCTGCCGCAGTTCCACCAGATCGCGCAGAACGACGCCTGGTGGGGCGAGGGCTTCACCGAGTGGGTCAACGTGGACAAGGCGCAGCCGATCCACGCCGCCCACCGGCACCCGATCGCTCCCGGGCGAGCTCGGGCACTACGACCTGTCCGACCCGCAGGTGCTGCGGGCCCAGGCAGCGCTCGCCCGGTCACACGGCGTCGACGGCCTGGTGATGTACCACTACTGGTTCGACGGTCAACGGCTGCTGCACGCACCGCTCGACAACCTGCTCGCCGACCGGGCGATCGACCTGCCCTTCGCGCTGTGCTGGGCGAACGAGAACTGGACGCGGACCTGGGACGGGCTGGAGAAGGACGTCCTCATCGCGCAGACCTACACCGAGGGCTGGGCCGACCGCTTCTACGACGACCTGCTGCCTGCCCTGCGCGACCCGCGCTACCTGCGGGTGGGCGACAAGCCCCTGCTCGTGGTCTACCGCGTCGGTCAGATCCCCCAGGCACGGGAGGTGCTCGAGGGCTGGAAGCGGCGGGCGCTCGCCGACGGCCTCGGGGGACTGCACCTGCTCGGGGTGATCCCCTCACGGGAGTTCGAGGGCGTGGAGCCCGCTGCGGCGGCCGCGCTGGACGGGCTCGTCCGGTTTCCCCCGGGCTCCGGGGTGGGCCTGCAGCAGCTGCAGCCCCAGGGCTACGTCCAAGGGACCGACCGGTGCCGTCTACTCCTACGAGGCAGCCGTCGAGCACGCCGACCTCAGCACCCGCAGCGGCCTCGGTCTTCGCATCCACCCGGGGGTCATGCCGGGCTGGGACAACACCGCCCGGCGGGGTACGGCGTCGTACTCCTTCCACGGCGCCAACCCGCTCACCTTCCGCCGGTGGCTCGCCCGCGCCCGTGACGCGGCAGTCGGCGGTGGGACCGGATCCGCTGGTCTTCGTCAACGCCTGGAACGAGTGGGCCGAGGGTGCCTACCTCGAGCCGGACGCCCGCTTCGGCCGTGCGAGGCCTGCGCGGCCCTCGCCGACGCCTTCCGCGCCACTAGGCTGACCCGGTGACTCCCGAGAACAGTCGGCTGAAGGCCGCCCGCAAGGCCCTGGCCGATGTCCGCGCCGCCGTCAGTCCATGAGCCCGCCGTCCCCGACGCCGCGGTCGCACCCGTCGCCGTCCCCCGGGACCCTCGAGGCGCCCCGAGCCGGCGGCTTCACTCCCGTGCCGCTGGTCGAGCGCGACAGCACGCCCGCTGGACGAGGCCGGGCGCGCAGCAGTTCCAGGCCGGCGTGCGGGTCATCACCGACGCCGTCAACGGCTTCATGCAGGGCAAGGCGGAGGTCGTCGACCTGGCGCATGATCTGCCTGCTGGCCGAGGGGCACCTGCTGCTCGAGGACGTGCCGGGGGTCGGCAAGACCTCGCTCGCGCGAAGCCTCGCCTCCGCGCTCGGCACCCCGTGGCAGCGCATCCAGTTCACCCCTGACCTGCTGCCCAGCGACGTCACCGGCGTGTCGGTGTTCCACTCCGACAGCAACACCTTCGTGTTCCACCCGGGCCCGATCTTCGCCAACGTCGTGCTCGCCGACGAGGTCAACCGCGCCTCCCCGCGCACCCAGTCGGCGCTGCTCGAGGTCATGGAGGAGCGGCAGGTCACGGTCGACGGCAAGCCCTACCCGGTGCCGCGGCCGTTCCTCGTGATCGCCACGCAGAACCCCGTGGAGATGGACGGCACCTACCCGCTGCCCGAGGCGCAGCTCGACCGCTTCCTGGTCAAGACGCAGGTCGGCTACCCGGACGTCGCCGCCGAGACGCGCGTGCTGCAGGCCTCGCACACCGGTCAGGGGCTGGACACCGTCCCGCAGGTGAGCAGCACCGAGGACGTCGCGGGGCTGGTCGCCGCGGCCGGGCGGGTGCACGTCTCCGAGGAGCTGTTCGACTACATCGTCCGGCTGGTCGACGCACACCCGGTCGATGTCGCAGCTTCGGCTCGGCGCGAGCCCGCGAGGCGCGCTCGGCCTGCTCCGCACCACGCCGCGTGCGCGCCGCGCTGGAGGGGCGGCACGTACGTCGTCCCCGGCGACGTGCAGGCGCTCGCAGGTCCCGTGCTCGCCCACCGCGTGCTGCTCTCCCCGTCGTTCGAGGCGACGGGCGGGACCACGGTCGACGCGGTGCGCGAGGCCGTGGAGGCCGTCCCGGCGCCGCCACTCCGATGACGCTGCGGGGCTGGTCGCTCCTGCTCGCGGGCGCAGTCGCTCGCCGTGCTCGGCTGGGCCCTGGGCTGGCCCGAGCTGACCGCCCTGGGTGCCGGTGGTCTGGTGCTGGTCGCTCGCCTGCCTGCCCTTCTCGCTCCCGTCCACGAGGTGTCTCGTCGACGTCGAGGGCGCGTCCCTGCACGTCACCAGGGGCGAGCCCGCCCGAGTGCGGGTGCACCTCGCCTCGACCGGCCGCCGATCGGCGACGCGGCTGGTCGTGGGTGCGCTGTCCACGCCGACCCGCTCGCCTCGGCGTGCCCCGAGGTCGCGACGACGTCGTGCTGCCGTTCCCGTCGACACGTCCCGGCGCGGAGAGCACGTCGTCGGGCCGTTCACGGTGGTGCGCGGCGACCCCTGGTCCGTGGTACGGCGGCTGCTCGGGTCGTCCCCCGGTGGAACCGTCGTCGTGCGCCCGCGGGTGTGGCCGGTCCGCGCGGGATTTGCGAAGGCGCAGCGCGCGGGTCAGAGCGAGGCAGGCCAGCCGCACCCGAGGAGACGACCACTTCTTCGCGCTGCGTGACTACGTCTTGGGCGACGAGGCACGCAGCGTGCACTGGCGGTCCAGCGCGCGCTCGGGCCGCCTGGTCGTCAAGCAACGGGTCGCGGACGCCTCGGAGGGCACCCTTGTCGTCCTCGACGTCGACGCCTCGGCGTACGGCTCAGCCGCCGCCTTTGGCGAAGGGTTCCTCGACGACCGCTTCGAGGCTGCGGTCGAGGTCGTCGCCTCGTTGTGCGCGGCGCGCAGCCAGGGCGTCGAGCGGGTCCAGCTCGTCACGACCGTCCGCGGGACGACGGTGCTCACCGCCGCGGCGTCCGGGTCGCCCCAGGCGCTGCTCGACGCGCTGGCCATCGTGCAGGCGCTTCCACCGGTCGAGACCGCCCCGGAGGAGCTGGCGTCGGTGGTGCGACGCACCCGCTGCTCCACCGTCCTGGTCGTGAGCGGTACGCCGGGTCGCGCGCTGCTGTCCTCGGCGAGCGCCTGCAGCTCGCTCGCGTCGACCACCGTCGTGCGGGTTGCCGCTGCCGATGCGCAGCCCGGCGGCCGGGTCATCGACGTGTCCGGGCCTGAGGATCTGGCGTGAGCGAGCGGCCGGACCCGACCGGGGTGCTGTGGGTAACTGCGACCTGCCTGGTCGCCTCGGTCTGCTTCGCCGGGGTGGTCACGACCACGGCGCTGCTCATGTACGTCCTGCCCTGCGTACCCCTCACGGCCTTCCTCGCCTGGCGAGTGCACACCCGGCTCGCGGGCGCCTTCCTCGGCATGCCCGTGTTGGCCTACCTGCTGGGGCAGGTGGTCAACGCGCTGAGCGGCAACGAGGTCGGGCCGGCGGCCCGCTCGAGCTTCGCCACCGTCCTGTGCACCGGGTCTCGCCGTGCTCCTCGCGACCAGTCGGGTGCCGGCGGTCGTTCCTGCTGCCGGTGGCCGGTCTCGTCGCCAGCGCCCTCGCGCTCGGCGCCGCGACCGAGGTGCGGGTCCTGGTGCTGATCACCGCGCTGGTCGCGATGCTCGCGCTGGCGGCGCTCGAGCACCTGCGCCGGCGCCCCCAAGCCCTGCCCCGTGCGCTGGGTGCGGTGGCAGGTACGGCGCTGCTGGTCGTCGTCGCGGGGGCTGTCACGTTCGCCCTGCAGACCGCCAACGATGACCGAGCGCCCTACTACCCGTTCCCGCAGAGCGCCAAGGGCGACATCAAGCCCTTCACCCCGAGGGCCAGCCCGACACCGACGCCCTCACCGACGGCGGCAGCGTGCGTCCGCCAGCCCGACGCCGGTGCCCACGGTCGTTCCGTCGGTGAGCCCCACGCGCGTTCCCGACGTCGTGGCTCAGAGCGGGCTGCGGCGGCATCGCACCGCACTCCTGTGGCTGCTGTTCCTGCTGGTGCTTCCCGGTACTGCTGGTGCTGGTGGCGCGGTTGCGCAGCGTGCTCAGTTGGCGCATGCTGCGTCGCCGTCTTCGCTCCGGGGCGGGATCCGAGGTCGTCGCGGGCGCGTGGTTGTGGGCGACGGCGCGTCGCCGGAGCGTGGGCAGTCCCTT
Source organism: uncultured Actinomycetota bacterium (assembly GCA_963784705.1). GTDB lineage: Bacteria > Actinomycetota > Actinomycetes > Mycobacteriales > SCTD01 > RYN-111. The sequence goes on along the minus strand of CAWASC010000019.1, from coordinate 133,818 downwards.
CTCCGCGACGCAGAGTCCGGATGTCCTGCTCGCCTCGGGGGTGCTGGCCGACGAGCCGGTGTGGGAGGAACTCGCGACCGTCGTTGCCCGCTTCGTCTACGCCCACGCGCTGGCAACGGGGGCTGAGGCGGCGGCGTGGTCGTCCGCCGAGAAGACATGGGCTGTGACGCGCGCCGAGGCGCCGCGCTGGCGTCGGGCGCTGGCAGGCCTGCGCGCGGCTCCTCGGGCCGCACGATCATGAGCGCTCGACCACTACTATCGGCCCAATGACAGCGACATCGCCGGTAGCCCCGGCCTCGGTGCGCGAGGCCAGTGGTGGCTACGCCCCGCTGGACGCCTCGGTGGTGGTGAAGGCTTCCGCTGCCGGCAGCGATCTGCTCGCGGGGATCCGGCGCTACCGCAGTGCGCGCTACCTCGCGCTGGAGGTCATGAAGAACCAGTACCGACGTACCGTCCTGGGACCGTGGTGGGTGACGCTGCAGAGCGGGCTCTACGTCATGGGGCTGGCCCTGATCTTCGGTCAGCTGCTCAACGCGCCCGACCAAGTCGTTCCTGCCCTACGTCACCACGGGCTACCTCTACTTCCTGCTCATGCTGGGCATCGTGCGGGCCGGCTCGACCGTGTTCGTCAACGGCAGTGGGGTCATCCGCAGCACCCGGCAGCCGCTGAGCGGGCTGGTGCTCCGGGACGTCACCGTCGAGTTCCTGCAGTTCGGGCACAACGCGCTCATCCTGCTGCTGCTCTACCCGTTCGGGCTGCTGACGGTGTCCTGGCACCTGGTGCTGGTCCCGGTCGTGCTGGCGGTGACGGCGCTGAACGCCTTGGGCGTGGCGTTCTGGCTGGGGCCGCTCGTCGCGCGCTACCGGGACGTCGGCCCCGCCGTGCTGAGCGTCCTGCAGGTCGCCATCTTCTTCTCCCCGGTGTTCTACCGCAGCCGCGGCCTGACCGGCGCCGCAGCCCTGCTGATCAAGCTGAACCCGCTGGCCTACTTCCTCGACACGTTCCGTCCGCTCCTGCTCTCCGAGCTGCCGCGGGTCATCGGACGTTCTGGTGCTGGCCGGCTATCACCGTCAGCCAACGTCGTTCTCGGTGCGGTGGTCTTCAGTGCCACGCGCTCACGCATCCCCTACTGGGTCGCCTGATGGCCTCCATCTCGCTGAGGGACGCGAGCGTCACGTACAGCGTGATGAGCTCGCGCGACTACAACCTCAAGCGCAGCTTCGTCAACGCCGTGCGCTTCGACCGGCAGCCGCCCCGCCGCATCGAGGCGCTCCGTTCGGTCTCGCTCGAGGTCGAGGAGGGCTCACGCGTCGGCCTGGTCGGCCCGAACGGCGCGGGCAAGAGCACGATGCTCACGCTGATGGCCGGCATCCTGGCGCCGACCACCGGCAAGGTCCAGGTCAAGGGGCGGGTGCTGGCCCTGCTCGGCGGCGCGGGTGCGGGTCTGGAGATGGAGGCCTCCGGCCTCGACAACATCGTCGGGCTCGGCGTGCAGCTGGGAGAGGCTCCGGCAGCGATGCGGAAGCGGCTCGAGGAGGTCACGGACTTCAGCGGGCTCGGCGACCGCATCGTCGACCCCGTCTACACCTACTCGACCGGCATGCAGGCGCGGCTGCGCTTTTCCACCCTGACCTCGCTGAGCCCGGACATCCTGCTGCTCGACGAGGGCCTGACCACCGCCGACGCGGCCTTTGCGCACAAGGCGCAGGAGCGGCTGGAGCAGTTCATGTCGGGAGTGGGCATCGTCATCCTCGCCTCACACGGCGAGAGCATGCTGCGGGACTACTGCACCAAGGGCGTGTGGCTCCAGGGAGGTCAGGTGCAGATGCACGACGCGCTCGACCGCGTGCTGGACGGGCTACCTGACGCCTCAGGTGCCGGCATGACGGACGCTAACTACCAACCAGGCGTCGCCACCAGGCGACGCGGCCAGGGGATGCGCTAGGGGTCGCGGGAGATTGGAAGAACTGCTGCTCAGGGTCCCGGCCATGGTCGACGTAGATGCTCGAAAGCACGACGTGTGCCTTCAGTACATAACCCTGACGGGTGAGGAACTCGTACGTTGGGCTCGCCTCGAGGGGCCGCCAAGGACAGATCAAGGTCTTCCACACACACAATTAGGGGCCGAAATCGAACCCAATCATTACTCGACAGGACCTCGAGATCGAGTCCCTCGACGTCAACATTCAACACGTGAACGGGTCCATCTGATGAGGCAAGTTCCATAACTGCGGCGAGCGTGGTTCCCGAGACCGGCACTTCCCGTGCCGCCTTCAAGTCCTTGGCCAAGCGCGATGGCGGCCGCGAAATTGGCGTCCAACGTGTTACTGCTGGCCCAGTCGTAGAAGAAGTAAAGAACGGCATCGGTCCCGTTCAGGTTGACGGCCTTCTGGACGACATATGCTTGTGGTTGCTCGCTGCGCCAAAGTTCAGCCATATAGGGGTTAGGCTCAACCGCGGTTACCTGCCAGCCCAATAGGTAGAACAATGCGCTATTGGAGGCGACTCGGGGGTGGTAGGCGCCTACATCCACAAACCGTCCACGCTCCCCATCCTTAGGAAGCCAAGCGTAGCGCTCAAGGAGACCCAGAAGAACGCGATCCTCTCCGTGGGAGGAGAAACTCGAGGTTGATTCGGTCACGATTAGCCTCTGTCTTCACGAGCAGCAGGGATGAATTTCTTTCGCAAATCTGCAAGTCGGACCCCATAGCGGACAGCCTTCCGTCGGCTGAGACCGTTGAGGTCGTGAGTTGCCTTCTGTAGTAGTACCACTCGGCTTTCTGCAGCGGCTAGCCGTTGGCTTGTTTCGCGAAGTTGGTTCTGCAGCTCTCCAGCCGTATTGCCACTGGCATTATCCTCCGCTGTGGTGAGCACGTAAGGCGGAATCAATGCGCCGACGACTCGTTCGGCATGCGTGCGCAGGCGGTCTAGGTTTTGAGCGTGACTCAAGGTCACGCGGGCCTCCGCGACCATCGGCCAACGCGCTGCCGATACCACAGACCGACTGCGTGATCGACCGCGATCCGCGCTCCGGCTAAGGACAGCCGAGCCCGGAGGTCCCAGTCCTGGTCGGAAGTCATGCGTTCGTTGAAGGGCGCTCGGTCCAGCGCGCTCCGTCTTCGAGATTGGTCGCCGAGGAGAGTCGATTCGCCAGGAAGGCACCGTCACGACTTTCGCCAAGAAAGATGGCGTAATCTCTGTATTCTTGAGTCGAAATCTCCGATTCCTCCCAGAAGAAGGCTACCTGGGGAACGACGACGTCGACATGAAGATTGCAGTCTAGGGCGTTAATCGCTCGATGAAGAAAGTGCGGCTCAATCATATCGTCTGCGTCTAAGAACATGATGTAGTCGCTGTCGGTGGCCGCGAGTCCAGCGTTGCGAGCCGCAGACAGTCCTCGGTTTGCAGGGCACAGGAGGAGGTCAACCGTCAAGCCCGCTTGACGCGCCCACGTCGTCACCTCCTGGAGCAATGCCAACTCTCCCGGTTCCGTGGAGCCATCGTCCACGACGACGACGTGATCGGGCAGCCGAGTGCTGCTGGACAATGAATCCAAAGCGTAGCCAAGAAACGTTCCCAAATTGTAGTTCGTGATGACAACAGCAGTGCTGCCAGAGGCAACAGTTGTCGAGTCGGAAAGGGGCCCCGTTCAAAGAAAGCCAGTAGGGCGCGTCGGCCGTTACGCGCAAGCGCTCGGGCAAAAAGAAGTCACCTCCTTCCGCCTCAGCCAAAATTCGCGCGAGACCATCTATCGTTCGTCAAACTTCCAGCAATTTCGTCCGTGTTGCCATGGTGAGTTCGGACCGAAGGCTGGGTTATGCCCGTTGACCACAACCCAACCGCCAAGTTCGACAGCCTCGTAGGCGAGCAAGCAGAAACTCTCGTTATTCTCCTGAGATGATTGTGACGCTTCGAGATATTAATTAATACGTCCCTCTTGAGGTAAGGCAGCGGAAAGAGAAAAGGCATGTTGATTTTCGGGGCCGACCGGATGGATAAATATTTCGAGCGTCACAGCCGAGCCCTAGCCGTAGCGACGATGGCTCTTGGACCTTGGCCGGTCCGCTGGCTCGGTGATTGAAGACTCCCTTCGGGAGATCTATGGCGCCTTGACGTCTTGGACCTTGCGGAATAGGTAAGCGTCAGGGGCGGAGTCTGTGTCATTGTCGGCCGCGAGAGGAACAAAAATGACAGGCGGCTGAATGGTCAGGCGATGCGCCAGTCGATTCCGAGCAAATCTGCGATGTACTGCGCGACATCTCGGCCGTCGGCCACGATCGTGTGGAGCGCTGCCAGGATTCGCGTTCGAGGTCCGCGACCCAGATTTGCTCCTGGCTGGCAGCCCGGGTTATCTGTGCGGGGCATTGATTCTGGTCCGTGCAGGCGAATCACGACCTTTCCGATGCCCAGTCGCCATCGACATCCCTTTGGCTCCGTGTCACGTGCGCGAGCCACCGAAATCCTGGAATTCCAGCCAATCGATGTTGACGCCGCCGCGTAACGACTGCGCAGCGACGGCGTTGCCGGGTTTGACCACAGTGCCCCTCGCTCGTGCTCAAGGCCACTGCGCGGAGCAGGGGTTTGCCCACTCGACATCGTCCATCGTCAGAACATCGACATGGGGAAAAACTTGGTGCGCCGCTTCATTCGTAGGTGCTCCGCGCCAACGAAGACGACCGAAATAGGATTTCTCGCTCCTGCTGAAAGTCCGGAATAGGTTTCCGTAGACGACCCCAATTCCCCCAGTATGGAGGGCGCAAGTTCCGACGTGACGATCGCGGCGGCGTAGTGGGCCCTCAACGGTCGGAGGGCGGTTGCTTTGATCACAGGTCTAAGAATTCCTTGTCCGTTCGGTCGCCTTCGGCTGTCATGGAGCGGCGGACGCAAGAGCGAACTCGGCTCTTTCGGCAAGGGTATCCGCCACGAAATCGATCCGTTCAACTAGCGCATTAACGTCATTCGGATCATCAAGAGCTTGCAGTTGTTCGGCCGCGTGGTCCTCGAGTACGCCGAGCTTGTAATTCATGTGAAGGGAGAGCCGGCCAGAAGCATTTGCTTCAAGGTCCACCATGGGGTGGCAGTCAAGTACCGTGACGTGCAACACGATGTTGGCTGCGGCTAGCAATCGATGATGCCGGTCGGGGCCGCCGTACTGCAACTTGCGGAATTTCGTAAGCCGAATGGGACTGTCAGACAGATCCGCGTAGTGCCATACGCCGTCAATGTGCTCGCTGAGTTCCGCCGCCAAGATATTGACGTAGAGATTCTTCCTAACGTTGTCGCTGCCCGGGACAAAAGCCACCGAACGCGAGGGGGCCAAATCTCCGACGCGGACACGTGGGGCGCAGTTGACAAGGAGTTGCTGTGCTGGGGAACGCAACAACACGTCTGCCCCTTGCTTGAGGATGTGTGACCGGTCATAGGTGCCATCACGGTCCAAATCGAGGAACCGTGCAACTTCAGCACGCTCTGCGGGGAATGCCCACTGAGCGAGGCTGCCGTGCAACACGCCGAAAAGTTTCAGTCGAGGTTTCCGCACCTTTACTGCCCTGGCTGACGCCAATACGGCGTCCGACATACCGTGAAAGACGACCCGGGAGGGTCTCACGACACGGATCGCGTCCAAGGCAGCCCTGGCGGCCTCCGCGGGGGCGACCCGATCGAGGGCCAGGCTATGACCGGGTAAAGAGGCTGCCGCCGCTCGCACACCGAGATAGTCAGCATTGAAGACGTGAAGAACTTGATCGTGCCAATCGGCGGGATTGGTCAGGGCAGTGTCCGCTGGGACGTCAAGCCCTGTTGGCAGGGTCACCATCGGTGAATGCCCCCGCCGATGGCATAGTGCGCGCGCCAGCTCGCGTTCTCAGACTGCTTCATGTCGGGAGCGATGGTAGGGGAAGCCAATGGGCCGCTGTCGCCGAGAGCCTGAGCCCCCGCGTGACGTTCGTTTCTCGCTGCCCCGAGCTACGCGACCACCAGCGTGTTCCGCCCTGCGGCCTTCGCTTCGTAGAGCGCGGCGTCCGCGCGCGCCAACGTCGTCGAGGGCGCGTCGCCGGCGCGGTGCACGGCGATGCCCACCGAGAACGTCACGGGTCCCGCCCACGCCTCGCGCAGCCGCGCGACGACCACCGCAGCGGCGGGCCCCATGTCCACGGACGCCGCAGACGGCAGGACCAGGGCGAACTCCTCCCCGCCGTACCTCGCGGCGCAGTCACCGTCGCGCACGCACGAGCGCAGGGCAGCAGCGAAGCCGACCAGTGCCTCGTCCCCTGCCTGGTGCCCCTGGCTGTCGTTCAGCTGCTTGAAGTGGTCGAGGTCGAGGAACACGACGGCCGCCCCGGGCCGGAGCCGGTCGAGCGCCTCGAGGAACACCCGGCGGTTCGCGAGGCCGGTGAGCGCGTCGGTGCGTGCCTCGGTACGCAACGCGCCGACGCGGCGCAGGCGCTCGAGCAGCTGCCCTGCCTGCTCCGACAGCAGCGAGAGCACGTTCTGCTCGAACTCCTCGAGCCCGCTCTTGCGCTCGCGCCAGCCAAGGACGAGGCACCCGAGGAAGGACCCCTCCCCGGGGATCGGGACGAACAGCACGCTGGCGAAGCCGAGCTTCGCGACGACGCTCTGGGCCAGGACGGGTGACAGGTGGGCGTCCGCCACGAACAGCGCCCGCCCCTCCTGGATCGCCAGACGGATGCCGCTGCGGCTCGTGCTGTCGATCACGAGGGCGCCGAGCGGTGGCTCGACGCCGGCCTGGCCGCTGTTGACGAACAGCGGGGAGCCCGGCTTGGTCGCCACCATGACGATGCTGCCGTCGGAGCCGAGCAGGCTCTGCCCGAGCGCCGCGACGATCGCGGCGGCGGAGCTCTCGCTGTCGGCCGAGTGCATCTGCGTCACCCCGCGCAGCAGGTCCTCGGTCCCGACCATGGCGCGCCGGGTGCGGCCGATCGCCCCGGCGAGCACCTCGCCGACGACGGCGGCCAGCGCCGTCGCGCCGAGCAGGTCCACGGTGCTCGAGGTGGACTCGCGCCCGAGCATCGCCCCCACGATGCTCAGCGCGTAGAGCGGTGCCACCCATCGCCAGGAGCCGGTCGGCAGGGTCAGGCCGACGTACAGGCTGGCGAGGCCGTAGAACAGCGCGAAGTGCGCCAACCCGCCCGAGCACACGCCGACCAGGCTGATCATGGTCACGCCCCAGATCAGGGGGAGCGCGATCGTCCACGCCGGGAACCGGTGCCACGGGAGCAGGACCAGTGGTCCAGCGGTGCCGAGGGCGAGGGCGGCAACGCCGTAGACGCCGGTGACGTCGACATCCGCCGGAAGGAAGCGCGCGCTGGCGAGCAGCGTCGTCCCGCCGAGCAGGTACAGGATCGCCGCCAGGCGCGCAGCACGGACCCGGACGTCGAGGTCCGGGCCGAACAGCGCATCCGTGGAGCGGGGGCGGTTCACGCTGTCCTCATCGGCAGGTCGGGCTGTCGGCTGAGACCTCACGAATTGGTGGCGACAAGACGGCGCCGGCGTCGTACCGTTGTCGTACACGTGAGAGGAGGTGGTCCCCAAGTTGTGTACAACTCGGACTCGTGAGGTGGCTGTCCGCTAGGACGCCGTTCTTCGGACCCGCGGAGACTCGCACGCCGGATGACGGCGTACGGCGAATCCACGACAGGCACCAGTGACCCCGGGCGCCGGCTCTCGTCCTGCCGGCCCACAGCAGTTCCGGACCGACCCCCGGCTGCTGCGGAAGCGCCCGGGGTCTCGCCTTGCCCGCGCTTTTCCTGTCATGATCATCGGAGTCTGCGTGCGCACTTCTGCGGCGCGTTCGGTGTACGGCGGCTCCGCTGATCAAGGGAGAGTCGCGAGCAAGGGGGCGTCGCACAGGGGCGCGCGGGTGTTGTCCACAGGGCGCGACGTTGTCCACGGACCCGTCACGCAGCGCCCGCGGGGCGCCGACAGGCGATTGCCTCGCGGCATGACGAGCGAGCGCGTACGACAGGTCATCGACGGCTGTGACGCCGGCGGACTGGTGTGGGCGGCAGACCTGCGCCAGGCCGGACTCGCGCGCAGCGAGGTCGCCGTGCGGGGCTCACGCGCAGTGACCTGACGCGGGCGCTGCGGGGGCTGTACCTCACGGGGGGGCGGGACCTGGCTGATCCGGTGGTCCGCAGCCGCGTCGCGCTGGCCTACGCCGGGCCGGGGGCGCTGCTGACCGGGCTGGAGGCCGCGCGACTGCATGGCCTGCGCTGGGTCCCGGAGACCGACGCGCCGTCACGTGCTGGTGCAGCGCCGACCGGAGGCGGGAGAGCGCGACTGGCTCACCGTCCGCCGGTGCACCCGGCTCGGTGACCGAGCGCGCCGGGCTCGTCGCCGGGCTACCCCTGCCGCCGGTCGCGCAGGTGGTCGTCGACGCCGGCCGGGAGATCGTCGCCCGCCAGACGTGCGGGACGCGGGCGCGGGGTCCGCGGCGCGGGTGTCCCCGTCAGTACGCCGCTGCGCGACGTCCGCGGTGTCGTCCTCGGTGCTGTCGCCGACGGGCACTGCACGGTCGCCGAGCTCCGCGAGGTGCTCGACGCGAGCCAGCCCGCCGGGACCGCGCTGGTCCGGCGCGCGTGCGTGGATGCGGAACGGGGCGCGGTGTCCCCGCCGGAGGCGGAGCTCGTCGATGCGCTCCTGCGGCGCCGCATCCCGTTCTACGTCAACTGCGCGGTTCTCCTGGACGGCCGGCTGCTCGGCGTCGCGGACGTCTGGCTGCTCGGCCGCGGGGTGGGCGCGGAGATGGACAGCGCCGAGCACCACGGGCGTCGGCCGAGCACCTCGACGCGACGCTGCGCCGCGACCAGCGCTTCACCGACGCCGGGCTGCGGCTCGAGCACACCACCCCGGCGCGGTTCCGGGCCGGTCCCCGAGCGTTCGTCGACGCGCTGATGCTGTACCGCGGCTCGTCACGGCGGCGAGCCGCCCGGGCTGGGCTCCGTCCGAGTGGGCCGCTGCTGCGGTGCACGCCGGCCCCTCTCATGATCATCGGAATCGGCGTACGCAGATCCCCGCCAAATTGTGTACGGCGACTCCGATGATCATGGGAGAGGGGCGGAGGTCCCGACCCGGTCGAGGCAAGCGGCGTAGTGATCCTCACCCGCTCGGACCTCAACACCGGCGTAGGGGCGCCGATCCGAAGCAGTACAGGTCATCCCCAGCACCGAGGTACGACCAGGTTGGAGCCCCCCGTGAACCCCATGGACCTGCTGGCCAGCGGCATCCCGCTGAGCCTGCTCATCGACCTCGCCTGGGGCCCCGACTCGGCCGAGCTGCTGCGCGAGGAGGCCCAGCCCGAGCCGTCCTCAGCGTCGGCTGAGCGCCTACGGGGCAGAGAGCAGACGCCTCGTACGACGCACGCAGCGCCGCCGTACGGGGACCGATGCCGAGTTCGCGACGGTCGAGCGCGACGACCGGAGCCACCCCCCGCACGCTGGACAGCAGCATCACCTCGTCCGCGCGAGCCAGGTCGGTGATCGACACCGGAGCGGAGGCGATGTCCACCAGCTCGCGCGCGGCGGCGAGCGTGAGCGAGGGCAGGATCCCGGCGGCGACCGGCGGGCTGATCAGGGCCCCGTCGAGCGCGACCACGACCGCGGCGGTCGGTGCCTCGAGCACCCACCCGTCGGTGCTCACCCAGATCGCGTCCTCAGCACCCAGGTCGTGAGCGGCCCGCAGGGAGGCCATGTTCACGGCGTACGACGTGCTCTTCACCCCGCCGAGCAACCACGGAGCCGTGGCGCGCTGGTCGGCGGTGATGCCGAGCCCCAGTGTCACGACGTGCACCCCGTGCTCGCGGGCGTGCAGCACGTCGGTGGGGATGTCTGTCACCAGCGCGAACCCGACCCCGCCGCGGGTGCAGACCAGCCGCAGCACGCCCTCGTCCCGGTCGACCGCGGCGTGCGCCAGGGCGGACCAGCCCGAGGGGAGGTCCAAGGCCAGGCGGGCGGCGCTCACCGCGAGCCGCGCGAGGTGCTGCTCCAGGTGCACCGGCCGGCCGCCGGCGATGCGCAGGGTCTCGAACACCGACTCGCCCCGCAGCACCCCGAGGTCGTCGGCGCGCAGCACCGGGGTGTCGTCCGGGAGGCGGCGCAGGCCGTCGAGCAGGGTCACCGTCACGGCAGCAGGCTACTGATGTCGAAACGGTGACAACTCGGTGAAGATGCCCGGTTTGTCGGATTTGCCGGCAGGAGGTCCCCGGGTGATCGCGAAGACATGGGACGATGGCCCGGCCTGCCGTCAGCCGCAGCCCAGCGCTCGCCCGATCGGCCACGTCCCTCCGCAGTCCACGTGATGGAGAATCATGCGCTTCGCCCCCAGCACCTCCCGCCGGTCCCTTGCCGCCATCGCGGCCTCAGCACTCCTGCTGACCGGCCTGGGAGGTCTGGTCGCCGCTCCGGCGTACGCCAGTACGTCGGTGGACTCCGTGACCAACCCGGTCAACACGGGCAACCAGAACAGCGTCGTGGTGAGCTACTCGGGCGTGACGGTCGGTGACCCGATCACCGTGACCATCACCGACAAGGCGGGGAAGAGCGTCACGTCGATGCCGGCGACGGCGCCGGCGCAGTCGAGCAGCGGCTCCCGCAACGTCAACGTCACGACGCTGGAGGACGGCACCCTGACCGCGGTCGTGAGCGGTCAGATCAGCGGGACGGGCACGCGTCAGACGGTGAAGGACACGGTGCCGGCGGCGGCACCGACGAACCTCACCACCACACCGGCCACGACCGTCAACGCCGCGCAGCAGAAGAACGTCGTCGTGTCGGCGAACGCGGGAGGGGACGCTGCTTCGGTCCGACTCCGCATCCGGAACGCGAGCGGCAGCACCGTGATCGACCGCACTCCGACCAACAACAACGGGACCTACACCTCGAGCTTCGACGTCACGACGATCGCCGACGGCACCCTCACCGTCGAGGCCACCGCCATCGACACCGGCCTGAACGAGACCACGGTCAGCAAGACCATCACCAAGGACACCCTCGCACCGACGGTGACCTACGGCGCCTACACAGGGGTCACCCAGACCAACAAGGTCAACGCTACGACCCCCGGCTCCGGTGGCACCGTGGGAGTCAACCTGACGGCGAACGAGGCGGCGACCTTCAGCGTCCAGGTCACCGACTCCGCCAGTGCGAGCCAGACCTTCAACTCCACGGGGGTCGCCACGACGACCAAGTCGGTGGCGGTGTCGCCGTACGGCTTCGCGGACGGCACGCTGACCGTGTCCTCCATCGCCGTCGACGTGGCGGGAAACGCGAGCGCGCCGGTGGCGAGCAGCCTGTTCAAGGACACCACGGTCCCGGTGGTCGCCGGCCTCACCGTCACGCCGAGCCCGATCAACAACAACGGGAAGACGGCGGTCAAGGTCACCGGGACGGTGCAGCAGTCCAGCGCGATCTCGACCCCGTCCGAGCCGAACACCACCGTGCGGATCACGCCCTCGTGCCCGCTCCGCAGCCCTAGCAGCCCCCTCGACAACCCGAGCGTGCCGGCGGCGCAGAACGTCACCATGGCGGCCAACGGGTCGTTCACCGCGACCTTCGACACCACGGACTGCGCCGACGGCAGCGGCTCGGTGACCTTCACGACGGTCGCCACCGACCCCAACGGCAACGCCAGCCAGAACGCCGTGCGCTCCGCGGACAAGGACGTCGTCCCCCCGGGCAACCCGGTCCTCACGTCTCTGCCCAACGCGCTGCCGCCGAACGTCTCCGCCGTCCCCTACTCGGGCAGTGCCGAGACCGGGACGACCGTGACGGTCACGTTCAAGGACAGTGGCAGCAAGAGCGTCGTCACGACGCTGACCGCGGCCAACAACAGCTTCTCCGGCACGGTGGACCTCACCTCGCTCGCGGACGGCACCTTCAGCGCGACAGCGGTGGCAAGTGACGCCGCCGGGAACGTCAGCCCGACCTCTGACGCGAGGACTGCGGTGAAGGACACCACCGTCTTCGCACTGGTCTCGTCCTCGCCCGCGAACAACCAGCGCTCCAAGACCGTTGCGAACGTCTCAGCGACCTTCAACGAGCCGCTCTCCCCGGCGAGCTCCTCGATCGTCGTGAAGGACGCGAGCAACGCGATCGTGGCTGGTAACACCTCCTACGCCGACGGTCAGCAGACCATCGTCTTCACGCCGAACAACCCCTTCCCGACCGGCAGCTACACCGCCACGGTCATCGGGAAGGAGAGCCGTCCGGGCGACGACCCGGCGACGAACAACGTGATCGGCTTCGCCGTCGACCCGAACGCTCCGTCCTCGCCGAGCATCAGCTCGGTCACCGACCCGGTCAACAGCATCAACCAGACCTCGGTCCACGTCGTCGGCACCGGCGAAGCAGGGACGACGGTCACGGTCACCGTCTCCGGCGGTACGGCGGTACCGGTGACCAAGACGGGCACGATCAGCGGCTCCGGGTCCTTCGACGTCCCGGTGGACGTGTCCACGCTGCCGGACGGAACCGTGACGGCGGTCGCGAAGATCACCCGTCCGGCGCCGGGCTGCACCTCAGCGTGCGACAGCGGAAACGGAAACTCCAAGAGCGCGACCAAGGACACCGTGAAGCCCACGGCCTCGGGTGCCACCGCCACGGACACGACGCAGGCGCAGCCGAGCACCACCGTGAAGGCGACCAGCGACGAGACCGGTGACGCTGTCACCGTGACTCTGACCGACAAGAACAACAAGAAGGTCAGCGGCACCGGGACGACGGGCAGTGCGGGCGCGATCTCGGTCAGCGTCGACGCCTCGTCGCTGGCTGACGGGGCGATCGGCGTCGCCGTCGTCGTGACCGACCCGGCCGGCAACCCCTCCGACCCGGCCACGGCGACCTTCACCAAGGACGCGACCGGGCCCACGGTCACCGGGCTCGCCGCGACCTCGGTCAACGCCGCTGCGAACGGCAAGACGACCATCACCGGCAGCACGGGCGAGGCCGGGTCGGTGGCCCTGACGGTCACGGACCCTGCCGGCAAGGCCGTGACGACCAGCGTCGCGGTCGCGAGCAGCGCGTTCAGCGCGACCGTGGACGTGTCCTCCCTCGCTGACGGCACCCTCACGGTGACCGCCGTCGCGAGTGACAGCAAGGGCAACAAGGGGCCGACGGCCACCGCGACCACGCCCAAGGATGCGACCCCGCCGACCGTGACCAACCTCGCCGCGACCGCGACCGGAGGGACCAACAACACGACGACGGTCTCGGGCAACACCGAGGCCGGCGCCAGCGTGGCCCTCACGATCACCGACGGCACGAAGTCCGCCAGCAAGACGGTCACCGCCGCCGGGTCGGGAGCGTTCTCGGGGACCTTCGACCTGACCGGCTACGCCGGTGGGTCGCTTCCCGTGACGGCGACTCCGACGGACACCGCCGGCAACACGGGCCAGAAGGCCTCCACGACCGCCAGCCGGGACGTCACCGCGCCCGTCGTGACCAACCTGGCGGCCACCCCGAGCACCGCCGACGAGCCGAGCAGCACGGTGACGGGCAGGGTCGACGATCGCGCCGCCTCCGTGTCGATCACCGCCACGGACAAGAACAGCAAGTCCGTGACGGGTACGGCGACCGTGACGGGCGACGGCCAGTTCAGCGCCACGTTGGACCTGTCCGGCCTGGCCGACGGAACCGTCACCGTCACCGCGACCGCGACGGACGCCGTCGGCAACGCGGGGACGGCGACCACCACGACGACGCGCGACTCCACCGCGCGGTCCTCCACGTTCACCGGGCTCGCGCCGTCGCGGGTCCTCGACACCCGCAGTGGTCTCGGTGCTCCCAAGGCGCAGCTCGCGCCGAAGCAGACCCTGACGGTCCAGATCACGGGCAAGGGCGGGGTCCCGGCCACCGGCGTGGCCTCGGTGGTGCTGAACGTGACCGTCGTGAAGCCCACATCGAGCGGTTACGTCACGGCGTACCCGGCGGGTGGCGGCCGGCCCGTGGTGTCGAACCTGAACTTCACCGCGGGGCAGACCGTTCCGAACCTCGTCGTGGTCCCCGTGAGCACCGACGGGAAGGTGTCGTTCTTCAACGGCCAGGCGGGTCGCACCGACCTGCTCGCCGACGTCGCCGGCTACTTCAACAGCGGCACGGCGACCGCACCGGGCTCGTTCGGCTCGCTCGCGCCACGCCGGATCCTGGACACCCGCTCCGGTAACGGGGCGCCGGTCGGGGCCGTCGCGCCGAAGGCCACGCTGAGCCTGAAGGTGACCGGCAGCGGTGGTGTCCCCGCGGGGAGCGTCTCCGCGGTGATCGTCAACGTGACGGTCGTCGACCCGACCTCCAACGGCTACGTCACCGTCTACCCCCAGGGTGGAAGCCGGCCGGTGGTGTCGAACCTGAACTTCGTCAAGGGCAAGACGGTTCCGAACCTGGTCATCGTGCCGGTCAGCGCCGACGGGAAGATCGCCTTCTTCAACGGTCAGGCGGGGACGACGCACCTGCTCGCGGACGTCGCGGGCTACTTCGTGTCCGGCACCCCGACCCTGTCGGGGGCCTTCGCCACGGTCGAGCCGTCCCGGATCTTGGACACCCGCAGCAGCAACGGGACCGCGGGCACCAGCCCCATCGCGCCCCGGAGCACCCTCACGCTGCAGGTCGCGGGTCGGGCCACTGTCCCGGCCAACGCCGGCTCGGTCGTGCTCAACGTGACCGCGGTGACCCCGGGCTCGAGCGGTTTCGTGACCGTCTACCCGGCGGGTGACCGGCGGCCGGTGGTGTCGAACCTGAACTTCGACACCGGCCAGACGGTGCCGAACCTGACGCTCGTGCGGCTGAGCAGCAGCGGCCAGGTCCAGCTGTTCAACGGCAGCGCCGGGTCGACGCACCTGCTCGCCGACGTACCCGGGTACTTCCTGAAGTAGCCCGTACGCTGCGGGGATGGGACGCCAGGCGCACGCCTCACCGCAGTGGCACGCGGCGCTGCGGGCTAAGGGCTACCGCCTGACCCCGCAGCGCCAGCTCGTCCTCGAGGCGGTGGGCCAGCTCGGCCATGCCACCCCTGAGGAGATCTCCACCGCCGTCCGGCGTACGGCGGAGGGGGTCAACATCTCCACGGTCTACCGCACCCTCGAGCTGCTCGAGGAGCTCGGGCTGGTGCAGCACACACACCTCGGTCACGGTGCGCCGACGTACTCCGTCGCCGGGGCCGACGACCACGTGCACCTGGTCTGCCGGTCCTGCGGCGGTGTGGAGGAGGTGCCGGTCGCCCTGGTGGTGGACGTCGTCCGGCGGTTGGAGACCGAGCGTTCCTTCTCCGTGGACGTCTCCCACTTCGCGCTGTTCGGACGCTGCGGCCCCTGCCAGCGGGCCGAGATCCCCTCCGAGGAATGACTCCTGGGAGCAGCAGCAGGCACACGGCAACCGGACATCCCACCCAAACAGACGCGGTTTTGTCACCCTTGCGCTGCAGGAACCGGCCACCGCGTGCCGAAACGTTCTGAAACGGTCCCACGCACCACGCTCACGCCTCAGTATGAGGAGGCGGGTCCCGGCCCGTCCCCCCGACACCGCTGCACTGGAGAACCATGCGCCTCGCCCAGCTCACGCGTCGTACGACCGCCACGATCGCGGCGACCTCCCTGCTCACGGTGGGAGGCATCGTCACCGGCGGCCTCGTCGGGGTGGCGAACGCCCAGACGGTCACCGACATCTCCCCGGCGTTCAGCAACAACGTCGGGTCGCCGACCTTCGTGATCCGCGGGACCGGCTTCAACCCGGCGACCGCGTCCGTTGCGCTGGTCCCGACCTTCACGGCCACCGGCGTGGGTGCCATCTCGGGCACCGTGGACGTGCAGAACAGCCCGGCCAACGGCTCGTCGCTGACGGTGTCCTTCCCGCTCGACAACGCAGCCCCGAGCACGCCCGCCGGAGGCGGGTACGACGTGCAGGTGTCGCAGCCCGGCGTTCCTGCCGCGACGGTCGCGTCGTGCGGGCGCGTCTGCTTCAACATCAACCAGCCGTCGCAGCCGTCGGTGACCGGGTCGGCCTTCGACACCGCCACCGGGCGCGGCATCGGCACCGGCAAGCTGATCCTGACCGGGCGGAGCTTCGCCCGCGGCGGCGCGGTGCAGTTCGTCCTTCCCAACGGGGCGGTCGACGACAAGCTCGTGTTCACGGCGGAGAACGGCACGTCCACCGGCTACCCGTCCACCACGCAGATCAAGGGCGGCTACACCCAGGCCTCCGGATTCACGCCTGGTCAGCACTTCCTGCGGGTCGTCAACACCGACGGACAGACCGGTGGGACGCTCGAGTTCTGGCAGCCCCAGATCGACGCCGTCGCTCCCAGCCGCCTCGGGCAGGGCGGGTCCACCACGGTCGTCGTGACCGGTCAGGGCATCCGCGCCGGGTCGAAGATCCTGATCAACGCCAGCAGCAGCGACCTGACGGTCGGTCCGTCCACCGTCAACGAGGCGGGCACCCAGATCAGCGCCGTCGTGACCGCGACCTCCAGCGCGTCGACGTCCGTCGCCCGCACCGTGACCATCGCGGGCCCGGACGGCGGCTACACCGCTCGGGCCGGCGTCTTCGCCATCGGTGCGGCCCCCAGCGTCAACAGCATCAGCGTCTCGCAGATCGGCCGCAACGCGAGTGCCGTCGCGGCAACGATCAGCGGGAGCGGCTTCATCAGCAGCAACCCGCTGACGCAGTTCAGCTTCGGGGGTGGCGGCCTCACTGCCTCGACCCAGAGCGTCGCCGGCGACGGAACGAGTGCGGTCGTCCTGCTGACCGCGACACCGGATGCCGTGCTCGGTGGCCGCAGCGTCACGGCGACCAACCCTGACATCGGCACCGGCACGCTCGGACCCAACACGGCCGGGCAGTACCCCCTCACCGTGACCCCGGCGCCGATCATCAGCGCGGTCACCCCCGGTGGGCAGAACCGTGGCATCACGCAGAACGTCACCATCACGGGCAGCGGCTTCACGGCGCCGTCGGGCGGCAACCCGAGCATGACGCTGGCGTTCTCCGGCGGCGACATCACCGTCAACGGCACCCCCTCGGTCGTCAAGGGCTCCGGCGGGACCGCGGACACCCTCACCGCGAGCATCAGCGTGGGGAGCGCCGCAACGCCGGGTCCGCGCGACGTCACCCTGACCAACCTGACGGACAAGGGCAACAGCACCTGCACCGGGTGCTTCAGCGTCGACTCACTGACCCTCGGCCCGGTCTCTGCCCCGAACGCCGGGACGCGGACCCTCACCTTCACCACCGACGGCCTGTCGCCGTCCTCCGTGCCGGTGCTCGCGAAGGTCGGCGCGCCGGCCTACCAGCCCGACCTCACAGGTACCTCCTGGACCCTGGCCTCTGACGGGCGCAGCGGTACGGCGGTGTTCGACTTCACCGGGGTCGCGCCGGGCGTCTACAACGCCCGAGTCACGACGGGCAGCGTGGTGCAGTCCTGCAGCAGCTGCTTCAGCGTCAGCGCGTCGGCCGCCACGCTGACCTCGATCGCGCCCGCCAAGGGTGGCCAGGGTGCGGTCAAGCTGCCGGTGACCCTGACCGGGACGAACTTCTCCCGCGGCATGTCCATCACGGTCGGCAGCGCCACGGTCACCGACATCACCTACGTCGACACCACCACGATGACCGCCAACCTGACGATCCCGGGTAACGCCACGGTCGGTGCGGTCGACGTGAAGGTGACCAACGCCGACGGCACCAGCCCTGTGACGAAGGCGGGCGCGTTCACCGTCACGGCCGGTCCCAAGCCGGCCACGATCGCCCCGACGGCGCTCGGTCAGGGCGCGACCAACCAGACCCTGACCATCACGGGTCCCGGCTTCATCGCCCCGACCGACTCCACACCGGGCAGCACGGTCGACCTCGGTGCGGGCGTGACGATCCTGTCCACGACCGTCACCGACAAGCCCGCGACCAGCAACGACCCGAACCCCAACGACACGATCGCGGTCGTGGTCAACGTCGCTCCTGACGCGGCGCCTGGTACGCGGGACGTGGTCGTCACCAACCCCGACGCCGGTCGCGGGAGCATCGCCGCCGGGCTGACCATCAACGAGGGTCCGCGGCCGACGGGGATGTCGCCGTCCACGCTGAAGCCCGGTGACGCTGTCGACGTCGTGATCAGCGGCACCGGCTTCACCGACGGCTCCCTCCCGTCGGCCAGCGGGGTGACGTTCGAGGACGTCGCGCTCGCTGACGACGGCACGCTGACGGCGAAGGCGACCGTCGCGGACGGGGCGGTCAAGGGCGCGCGGAACCTGAACGTCCTCAACGACGACGGCGGGTTCGGCGCCTGCACCGCCTGCGTCACCATCAGCACCCCACCGGCACCGCCCACGGCGCTGACCTTCACGGCTGGGCAGAACAGCGCGACGATCGGCTGGACCGCCCCGACCGACGACGGTGGCTCCCCGCTCACCGGTTACACCGTGAGCACACCCGGCCAGCCGCCGGTCTCCGTGGGCGGTGGTGCCACCAGTGCCACGGTTCCCGGCCTGACCGGCGGGACGTCCTACACCTTCTCGGTGGTCGCGCAGAACTCCCTCGGCGACAGCTCGCCAGCCACCATCACGGGCACGCCGTACGACGTGCCGACTGCCCCGACCACGGTCTCCGCGACCGGGGGGGACGGCAGCGCCACGGTCTCGTTCTCCGGGCAGGACCCGCGCGGCAGCGCGATCACGGAGTTCACCGTCCGGCTCGCCACGTCGGCAGGAGAGATCCTCACGACGGGGACCTCGAGTCCGATCACGGTGCGCAACCTGTTCAACGGGACGACGTACACCGTCAGCGTCAAGGCGCAGAACGCCGCGGGCTACGGCGCGTACTCCGCCGAGTCCACCGTGACGCCGACGGCAGGGAGCCTGCTCACGTCGGTCAGCAACACCCGCTACAGCGAGTCGCGCCGACCGATCCTGTTCAAGGGCCGGCTGACGCGAACGGACGGCAAGCCCGTCGTCGGTGAGCGAGTGGCGATCCGGCTCACCCCGGACATCGGTGGGGCGCGCGTCGCGCGGCCGATCACCAACAGCAACGGCGACTGGAGCTTCCGCTTCGGTCCGCTCTACAACACCACCGTCAGCAGCAGCTACGGCAGCGGTGACAGCACGGTGACTGCCCCGACCTACCGGATCGCGGTCTACACGCTGATGCAGCTGGTGTCGCCCAACAGCGGGACGACGTCCTCGTCGCGCAGCGCGCTGAACATCGTGGGCAAGAGCACGCCCAACAAGGCCGGACGTGTCATCGGTCTCTACCAGGGCAGCACGCTCGTCGCGCGGACGACCGTGCAGTCCAACGGCCGCTTCACGTTCGCGACCAGGTTCCCGAAGGGGATCTACCGCTTCACCTTCGGGCTGGGTGCCACCTCCGGCAACGCCGGTGGCAACGGCCACCCGTTCCAGATCCGCCGCAGCTAGCAGCACGACGAACGCGACGAAGGCCCCGGAGCGATCCGGGGCCTTCGTGCTGCGCGGGTCGTCCGGGGGGAACACCGCGGTCCCGCTGCGCTTTGTCACTGGTGTGACTGCCGTTCCCGCTGACCCGCCCGACGCCTCCGTGGCCGGCCACTACGGCGACCCCTACCGCGAGCAGCGCCTGCTCGGCTCCGGCTCGGGGGCGGTCGACCTCTCGCACCGGCCCGTCGTGCGCGTCACCGGTCCCGACCGCCTCCCCTGGTTGCACTCGCTGCTGTCGCAGCACCTGCTCGGCCTTCGTCCCGGCGACTCCACCGAGGCGCTCGTGCTGTCTCCGCACGGGCACGTCGAGCACCATGTGCAGCTCGTCGAGACCGGCGAGGAGGTCCTGGCCCACCTCGAGCCCGGTACGGCGGACGAGCTGGTCGCCTTCCTGGAGCGGATGCGCTTCCTCATGCGCGTCGAGGTCTCCGTCGCCGACGACCTCGTCGTGCACTGGGTGCCCGGCCCTGCCGAGGGCCTGGCGACCAGGACCGGCTTCGGCACGCATGTGCTCGTGCCGGCCGGTCCGCTGCCCGGCGAGGCCGCCGGGCTGATGGCGTACGAGGCGCTGCGGGTGGCGGCGCTCCGCCCCCGGCTCGGCGTCGACACCGATCACCGCACGCTCCCGCACGAGGTCGGGTGGCTGGCGACCGCCGTACACCTCGACAAGGGCTGCTACCGGGGGCAGGAGACAGTCGCGCGGGTGCACAACCTCGGGCAGCCGCCCAGGCGGCTGGCCCTGCTGCACCTCGACGGCAGCGACTCCGAGCTCCCCGCGCCCGGGGACGACGTGCTCCTCGGTGAGCGGACGGTCGGGCGGGTCGGTACGGCGGTACGGCACCACGAGCTCGGTCCGCTCGCGCTGGCGCTGGTCAAGCGCCAGGTCCCGACCGACGCGGACCTGCTGGCCGGTGGTGTCTCGGCGCGCATCGATCCCGACGCAGTCGTGGCGATACCGGAGTCCGCCGCCCGGTCTGCCGCAGCGGCCCGTTCGGACCTGCTCAGGCTGCCGCGTCACTGATCGACTCCTCGCGCGTTGAGCACAGCAGGAATCGGCCTCTCCGCGCCGAACACTGTCTGCAACCCAGCACCCGGAGCCACTCATGCGTCGCAGTCTCGTTCTCGCCAGCGCCGTCGCCCTCGTCACCGTGGGCACGATCGGTGCCTCCGCCGACGCGCCCGTGTCGCTGTACCCCAAGGCAGGGTGCAACGTCTTCACCGACCCCGCGGGCGACGCCTCCCTCGTGGGTCCCGACCCGAGCAGCAACAACTTCGACATCACCGGGGTCTCCTACCGCCTCAGTGCCGACACCTTCACCACCGTGATCCGTGTGCCTGGGCTCAAGGAGCAGGCGCTGCGCCGCGGCACGGGTGACACCTGGATCAGTCGCTTCACCGTCAACAAGCACGCCGTCGTGGTGACCGTCAGCCGGTTCTCGCCGATTCCCGTCGCTGCTGGCATCTGGGACAGCTTCAACCCCATCGAGTACCTCGACTCGGTCACGGTCGACGGCACAGACATCCGTGCGACCGGCGTGGTGCCGGGTGGAGAGTTCGACGGCGATCGTGGTCTGGTCATGCTCTCGCTGGACCGGACCGGTCTGGAGAAGGCCGTGAAGGCCCCCCTGGGTGACCTGACCGCGCTCGAGGTCGAGGCGGACACCCGCATCGGGTACTCCGTCGAGGGCGTCACCGCGCTGGACGTCGCGACGGCCCCGGCCAAGCAGGTTCAGAACGCCGAGGACAACGGCTGCTTCATCTGACCGTCAGACGGTCAGCACGACCCATCGAAGGACCCCGCTCATGCGGGGTCCTTCGTCGTTCCTAGCGGCCGAACAGGCCCTTCTTCTTCTTGGCCGGAGCTGCTGCGGCCGGCCTCGGGGGGCTTGACGCGGGGCGGGTCGGTGGGGGCTCCGGCGCGTCGTCCATCCCGAGGGAGGACAGCTCCCGGAACAGCGAGGCCATGTCGGTGTCGGGCGCGGTGTACGCCGGCATCGGGTCCTCGTCGTCCGCCTCGGTGTCCGTGTCGGCGGGTGCCTCTGCTTCGAGGACCTGGACGTCCGAGGAACTGCTGGCCGCGGCGCTGAGCTCCGCGAACGCGCTCCCTGCCGAGGCGCGCTGCGCCGCGAGGCGGACCTGCTCCTCGTGCTCGGCGTCCGCCTGGCGCGCTGCCTCGTCTTCTGCGTCCTGGGCGGCACGGGCACGCGCTGCCTCGGCGGCAGCGCGCTCCGCGGCTTCCTGCGCCACGGCCGCCTCGCGCAGTGCCTCCTCCGCAGCCGCCCGCTCCGCAGCGGCCTGCTCGGCTTCGGCGCGTTCGGCTTCGGCCTGCTCCGCGGCGGCTTGCTCGGCGGCTGCTTGTTCGGCGGCTGCCTGCTCGGCGGCGGCCTGCTCGGCGGCTGCCTGCTCGGCGGCGGCTTGTTCGGCGGCGAGCCGCTCGGCTTCGGCCTGCTCCGCGGCTGCCTGCTCGGCGGCGACGCGCTCGGCTTCTTCGGCGGCTGCCTGCTCCGCGGCTGCCTGTTCGGCGGCGAGGCGCTCGGCCTCGGCTTGCTCGGCGGCGAGGCGCTCGGCCTCGGCCTGCTCGGCGGCGACGCGCTCGGCTTCTTCGGCGGCTGCCTGCTCGGCGGCGAGGCGCTGGGCCTCAGCCTGCTCCGCTTCAGCCTGCTCCGCGGCTGCCTGTTCGGCGGCGAGGCGCTGGGCCTCGGCCTGCTCCGCGTCAGCCTGCTCGGCGGCTTGCTCGGCGGCGAGGCGCTCGGCTTCGGCTTGCTCGGCGGCGAGGCGCTCGGCCTCGAGCTCCTCGTCCCGGCGGGTGGCCTCTCGCCGTACGTCCTCGAGGGACACGATCTCCGCCTCGTGCGCGGGATCGAGGGCAGCGGCGTCCGCGTCCTCGGCGGCGCGTCGGGCAGCCTCCAGCTCGGCCTGGGCGGTCGCGAGCTCCGCGGAGTCCCGCTGCCGACGGGCCGCGTCCCGGGCGGCGCGCTCCGCCTGCTTGGCGGACTTGGCCTGCTCCTCGTCCGTCATCGGCCGCACCTTCTTGCGCGGCTTCGGTGCCTCGAACAGCGCGTCGTCGGCGGTGCTCCCCAGCAACGCCGACAGCGCCGCGGACACCCGGTCGAGGCTGCCCTCGATGTCGTCGTCCGAGGCCGGCTTCAGGTCCTCGACGCTGCGGTCCTCGCGGCGTGCGCGTGCCTGCGCCGGAACGGCCGGCTCCGAGACCGCCTGAACGACCGGCTCCGCCGTCGGGGACGGTGCGAAGGCGGCGGCCAAGCGGGACAGCGGCGACGCGGTCGGCGCAGCCTCCGCACCGATGACGACCTCCTCGACCTCCAGCAGCCCGGAGCGCACGAGGGAGAACACCACCTGCCCGGCCTCGAACAGCGTGAAGCCGCACTCCCGCGCGAGCTCGGCGACGGTCCGGACGCCGTCGACCTTGCACAGCAGCGACCACGACTCGGGGTCGATGGACATCTCGGCGTCGGTCTGACCGGCGGCCGACAGGACGGGTACGGCGTCAGGACCGTGCAGGACCTCGGTGATCGTCTCCCACACTCGGTGCCGCTCCGCGACATCGGCGAGCAGCTCCTCGACGGGGGTCGGCGGGGCGACGTCCTCGCGGGTCCGCTCGTTGACGCGGAACTTCCACGTCCCGGACGGCCAGCGCAGCAGGTCGCTCGTCTGCTCGCGTACCTGCTCGTGGATGAAGGCCTCGACGACCGGCTGGTCGACGTACCCGAGGTGGACCAGCAGCTCCCCGAGCCGCCACCCCTGGAGCTCGGTGCGCTGCGCCTCGAGCGCCTCGGCGAGGCCCTCCGGCGCGAGCGCGCCGCTGGACACCAGGCGCGCGCCGAGCTGCGGCCGGCGACCAGGCACCTGGACGGCGTACACCTGGCCGCCGCGCAGGAAGACCTTGGCCTCGCCGCCCACGCCGTCGGCGACGTGCAGGCAGCCGGACGCCACCCCGTCGGCGAGGTCGCGCAGGACCTGCGGCACGGGGGTCGTCACGAGGTCGCCCTTGAGCACGCCGGTCGTCCTCCCTGCTCGCTGGTGACCGCCTGAGACGCAGGCTGTCGCTCTCTTGTGCCTCGGCAGGTGGGGGGTGGTTGTTGAGCCGTTCGGTCCCTTCGCCTGCACAATCTGACACCATGGGCAGGTCCCCGTGACCTCGGGCGCTTGGACGGCGCCACTGACGACAGGTGAGGAGCTCCCGTGACGGCCGACGCGACGCCTCAGCCCGGTACCCGACGCATCGACCGGGTCCTCGCTGAGGACTACCTGCAGGGGCTGCACACCGCCCCGCTCGGGGACGTCCGCTCGCTGCGGGACGAGGCCGAGCAGGAGGAGGTCGACCTCTCCTACACCCGCCGCCTCATCCAGGGGCGCATGGACATCGTCCGGGCCGAGCTCAACCACCGCGAGGGCAACAGCGCAGGCAGCGTGGTCGACAACCTCGCGCAGGTCCTCGCTGACGAGCCGCGTACGGCGGCCCGCGGCCTGGGCCGGCACACCACCATCGAGCCGAGCCGCGTCGACAACCACCGCCGCTACGTCGAGTCGCTCGTCGCCGACGTCGACCTGTCCGACACCGGCTCGCGCAGCAGCGACGAGCTGCACCACGCGATGCGGGTGCTGGCCGAGGAGGAGCAGAAGCTCTCCGCCAAGCGCCGCCAGGTCCAGCAGGTCATGGACGCCTGCCAGGCCGAGATCACCCGCCGCTACCGCGACGGCGAGGCGGACGTCTCCACGCTGCTCGGGGAGTGACCGCCCTCCTCGCCGAGGTCGTCCGTTCCGGGTACGTCGAGGGCGCCCACCGGGGGTCCGTCGTGGCGCTGCGCCCGGACGGGTCCGTTGCGCTCGCGCTCGGTGACCTGTCCCGCCCGGTCTTCCCCCGCTCCAGCAACAAGCCCCTGCAGGCCATCGCCCTGCTGGAGGCGGGCTGGGACCCGGCTGACGAGCGCCACCTGGCGCTGGCCGCCTCCTCGCACAGTGGCGAGCCCGATCACCTGACCGCTGTCCAGGAGATGCTCGGTGACCTGGTGCTGCAGACCCCGGCGGCGCCCCCGATCGACGCGGCCGCCTGGCACGCCCTGCTCCGCGCCGGGGGTACGGCGACACCGCTGACCATGACCTGCTCGGGCAAGCACGCGGCGATGCTGCGGACCTGCGCGGTCAACGGCTGGACGACCCACGACTACCTCGACCCGCAGCACCCGGTGCAGCAGGCCTGCCTGCGGGCCGTCGAGGAGCTGGCCGGCGAGCACGTCTCGCACATCGCGGTGGACGGCTGCGGCGCCCCCCAGCACGCGCTCACGCTCACCGGGCTGGCGCGGGCGTTCGGTCGCGTCGCGAGCGCCGACCTGCACGCCGAGGCTCGCCGTACCGCCGCGGCGATGCGCGCGCACCCCTGGTACGTCGGGGGGTCCGGGCGTGACGTCACCGCGCTGATGGAGGGCGTCCCCGGGCTGGTGGCGAAGGACGGCTACGAGGGCGTCTACGCCGTGGGGCTGGCCGACGGGAGCGCCGTGGCGCTGAAGGTCGAGGACGGCGCCGAACGCGCGCGGACCCCCGTGCTCGTCGCGGCGCTGCGGCTGCTGGGCGTGCAGGCGACGGTGCTCGAGCAGTACGCCACGGCCCCGGTCCTGGGCGGCAACGTCGTCGTCGGGGAGGTCCGGATCGCCGGTGACCTCGCGGACAGGTGTCGAGGGCAGTCGTGAGGGGCAGACCGCCCTCGTGACCATGACCGCGAGCCTCGACGGGGGGCGTTACCAGCTCGGGGCGCTGCTCGGGACCGGGGGGATGTCACAGGTCAGGCGCGCCACGGACACCCTGCTCGGCCGTGACGTCGCGGTGAAGGTCTTCCGTGAGGACCTCGACGACGACAGCGCGGCACGCGCGCGCCAGGAGATGCAGACGCTCGCGGCGCTGCACCACCCCCGTCTGGTCGCCGTGCACGACGCGGGCACGGACGACGGCGGGCGGCCCTACCTGGTCATGGAGCTCATCGACGGCCCGACGCTCGCCGACCGGTGCCGTGACCGCTCCCTGACCCCCGCCTGCGTGACCGCCATCGGCGCGGAGCTGGCCGAGGCCCTCACCTACGTGCACTCCCTCGGCATCGTGCACCGCGACGTGAAGCCCGCGAACGTCCTCCTGCCCGCCGACGGCGCTCGCCTCGCGGACTTCGGCGTCGCGCGCATCGTCGACAGCGCCCGGCACACCGGCACCGGGCTGACCGTCGGCACCGCGCCGTACCTGTCCCCGGAGCAGGTCACCGGCGGCTCCGTCGGACCCCCTGCTGACATCTACTCCCTCGGCCTGGTCCTGCTCGAGTGCCTGACCGGGCGCCGGGAGTACGACGGGAACCCGGTCGAGGCGGCGCTCGCGCGACTGCACCGAGAGCCGCAGGTGCCCGCGTCGCTGGACGCGCCCTGGCCGGAGCTGCTGCGCGCCATGACCGCCCGTCAGGCCGAGGACCGCCCCACGGCCGAGCAGGTCGTTGCCGTGTTGCGCGGCGAGACGGACGTGGCTGCGGTGCTGCGCGAGGGCGCCCCGACGACGGTGCTCGCCCCGACCGAGGCGCTCCGGGTGCCCCTTCGCCGTGACGTGACGACGACGGACGTGCTGGGGCTGCGGACGCCGGCGGACCCCGACCCCGTGCCCCGGCGCCGCACACCGCTGATCGCCGCCCTGGTCACGGCGGGCGTGCTCGTCCTTGTCGGCGTCGTCGGCGCGGTCGGTGGTGGTGGCGGGGGGACTGACTCCCGTCCCGTGCTCGACCAGCACCTGTCCCAGCTCCACGACGCGGTGCGGCCGTGAGGTGGCTCGGCGTGGTGCTGGCAGGCGTGCTGCTCACCGGCTGTGGCTCGTCGTCGATGTCCGGTCAGGCGGCGACGACACTCCAGCTCGACGCCAACGCCGTCGACCGCGCCGCCCGTGCCGGCGACGGTCTCGCCGTGGACACCGCGCTCCGCCGACTGCGCGCCCACGTGGCGAGCCTGCGGGCCAGCGGTGACCTCAGCGCCGAGCGTGCGGCCCGGGTGATCGCGGCGGCCGCGGCCGTTGCTCTCGACGTACCCCGCCCGACCCCGCCGGCCAGCCCCACCCCCTCGCCGCGTCCCGCCGTCCAGGTCAAGGCACCGGCGCCCGCCCCTGACAAGCACAAGGGGAAGGGCAAGAAGGGTGAGAAGGACGACTAAGGACGTGGAGCCCTCGTCGTCACTCTTGATCGTCCTCATCCTTGATCAACGGAGTGCGCGTACACCGATCTGAGCCCGGATGTGTGTACGCCGACTCCGATGATCATGGAGCGGCGGGGGGATCAGGACCGTGAGCGCTGCGGGGTGGGCGCGGGTCGGACGGCGGGGTGCAGGACGTACTCCTCGACGTCGAAGCGCCGCAGCTCGCGCCGGAAGCTGAGGGTGAACGTCGGCCAGAGCGTGGTGTTGCGGCCGTTCTCGTCGAGGTACCACGACGAGCAGCCGCCGCGGTTCCACACCGTCTTGGCCAGTGCCCGCTGCAGGCCGAGGTTGTACGCGGCCTGCACGTCGGCGCGCGGCTCGATCGCCCCCGCACCCTGCGCGTCGAGCGCGTCGAGCGCCCGCAGGACGTGCCCGACCTGAGCCTCGACCATGAGCACGATCGAGTTGTGACCGAGCCCGGTGTTCGGCCCGACCAGCAGGAAGAAGTTGGGGTAGCCGGCGACCGTCAACCCGTGCAGTGCCTGCATGCCGGTCTGCTGCCAGTGCTCCCGCAGCGTCCGGCCGCCCGCGCTGACCCGGGCGGCGATCGGCGGGTCCGTCACGCTGAAGCCGGTGCCGAACACGATGCTGTCGACCTGGTGGGTCACCTGCTCACCCTCGGGCCCGAGCGTGACGACGCCACCGGGGACGACCTCCACGATCGGGTCGGTGACGACGTCGGCGTTGTCGGCGTCCAGGGCGCGGTAGTAGTCGTTGCTCAGCAGCACCCGCTTGCAGCCCAGGGTGTAGGTCGGTGTGAGCTGCGCGCGCTTGACCGGGTCGCGGACCTGCTCGAGGTTCTTCAGCGCGAGGCGCTGGGCGAGGCGCATCAGTCGCGGGCTGAACCGGAAGCCCAGGATGTGCGACTCCCGGCCGAGGTAGATGCCGGCGCGCACCGCCTTCTGCCACAGGGGGAACCGCGCGTAGAGCCGTTGCTCCAACCCGGACACCGCCCGGTCGGCGCGCGGGAGCACCCACGGCGCCGTCCGCTGGAACACCACGAGCCGCTCGGCGTCGCGCTGCAGGTGCGGCACGAACTGGATCGCGGACGCGCCGGTGCCGATGACCGCCACCCGACGCCCGGCCGCGGACCAGGAGTGGTCCCACTGCGCGGAGTGGAACGTCGTGCCCCGGAAGGACGCGAGCCCTTCCAGAGCGGGCACGCTCGGAGCGCTGAGCGGACCGGTTCCCGCGATGACGACGTCGGCGGTCCACGAGCCGTTCGTCGTCTCGATCGTCCAGTGCTGCGTGTCGGCGTCCCACGCCGCGGACAGCACCTCGGTGTCGAAGCGCAGGTGCGGCGCGAGGTCGTAGTCGCGCGCGACCTGCTGGAGGTAGGCGTAGATCTCCGGCTGCGGGCTGAACGCGCGCGACCACCGCGGGTTCTGCGCGAACGAGAAGGAGTAGACCCGGCTCGGGACGTCGCACGCACAGCCCGGGTAGGTGTTGTCGCGCCAGGTCCCGCCGACGTCGCCGCCGCGCTCGAGGATGACCAGGTCGTCGCGCCCGGCCTTCTTCAACGCGATCGCGGCACCGAGGCCGGCGAACCCGGCACCGATGATGGCGACCTTCACGTGCGTCATGCAGGTGCTCCTACGGTCGTACGGCGGGACAGGGCCACGCGCAAGGGTGCCAGGTGCTGCTGGGCGGAGCGGTCGAGCCGTCGCAGACCGAGCGACAGGGTGCCGATCCACAGCAGGGCGAGGACTCCGAGGACGGCGTAGGCGAGGTGCTTCACGGTGGTCGAGCCCCCGACGGCCTCGCGCTGCAGGATGGTCTGGTCCTGCACGAACTGCCGCCGGAAGGTCGGCGAGGCGGGGACGAGCTCGGCCGGGATCGCCTTGTCCTCAGGCAGGTAGACCGGCACGGCCTGCTGCGTGCGCGAGGTCGCGAGGCGCAGCACGGACTTGTAGTCACCCGCGACCGGGACCGGCCGTTGGGTCCGGTAGACCCCGGCGCCGACCCGCTGCAGCGCCGTCAGCTGGAGCCCCTTGGGGGTGAGGAAGCTGCCGCCCTGCCACGACGTGACGTTGAACCACGCCACGTCGTCGGCGAGCGAGGCGGGCTCGAGACGGACCTCCAGGTTCGCCGTACCCGACGCGGCAGGGGTCACCGTGACGTCGGCGTAGCGGGCGCCGGTGGAGGCGAACGGCAGGGCCACGCCGATGACGGCGAGCAAGGTGGCGAAGGCGAGCCCGGAGACGAACCGAGGGCTCGGGCGGCGCAGGGCGATGACCGGCAGCAGTGAGCGACCGACGACGCCGCCGAGCACGCCGCCGGCGACGGCGGCCAGCAGCCCGAGGGCGTAGGCCTCCGGGAAGAGCACGCTCTGCCAGGGCAAGGGGAAGGCGACCTGGCTGTACGCCCACTCGGCGGCGAGACCGACCGTGCCGATGGCCACTCCCGCTGTCGCGCCGAAGCGCACCTGACGGGTCACCGGGACGACCAGCGCGACCAGCTCCACCAGCGCGGCCTCAGCGAGGTAGAGCGGCTGGTGCGGGACGGTGAGGCCGAAGCCGGCCCCGATGACCAGGGCCCAGGTCGCGCGGATGACGCAGAACACCAGCGCGGCCTTCAGCGCGCCGTACCGCCCGATCCGCACCCGCGCTGTGACCAGCGCGATCGAGGCGGCGAGCGCGATGAGCACGGGGTGGTAGACGGCGTTGAACTGCGGCACGCCCATGTCGAACTCGTCCTGCAGGGTGGACAGCCCGATGAGGAACGAGCCCGACAGGGTCACCGCCGACGGGCGCATGAACCGCGCGACGAGGCTGCGCGAGCCCTGTCGCCCACCGCGGCGTCGGCCCTCCTCGAGCAGCACCCAGGCGGCGAGCGTGGTGAGGGAGGCCCCGCCGATCATCTGGATGTGGGTGGGGGACCACAGGGTGACGTCCTGGCCGAACGCGTTGTGCCACAGGTCGTCGAGGGGGAAGCCGGCCAGCGAGATGGACCCGCAGAGCAGGACCAGCACGCCGCCGAGCGAGCACTGCAGCCCACCAGGCAGCCGCACCGAGGCGCCACCGTCGGTGTTGCGGTCGAGCGTGATGGCGAGGATGCCTGCCGTGGCCAGGCCGCACAGGCCGAGCACGATCGGCCAGTGGGCGGCCGTCCCGAACGGCGAGGAGTCGCGGCCGTTGTCGATGTGCACCGCGACGTCCCAGTAGAAGCCGAAGCCGGCCGTGAGCAGGCTCAGCGAGAGCACCACGCCGGGGATGGCCGCCCAGGCAGGCAGTCCGGACTCGCGCTCGGCCCAGGCGGCGGCGCGCTCGAGGGCGGGTGTACGGCCGCGGCGGTAGGCCACGCAGGTGGCCAGCAGGGCCGCCGCGAGCAGGAGCAGCACTCCGGTCACCGGTAGGACCTGCGCGAGGTCGACTCCGCGTGCCGGTCGGATCGGTTCCGCCATCGCTGTACCTCCCTTGATGTACATGCGAACTGTGACATTGAGTGTTGTCACGTTATCCGGCGTCGAAACGGGCCGTCAACCCTCTACGCTGGGGTGGTGGAGTACCGGATCGACGACCTCGCCCGCGCTGGGGGGACGACGGTGCGCAACGTGCGGGTGTACCAGGACCGCGGCCTGCTCCCGCCGCCCCGCAAACAAGGGCGCACCGGCATCTACAGCGAGGCGCACCTCGCGCGGCTGCGGCTGATCGCCCAGCTGCTCGAGCGCGGCTACACCTTCGCCCACATCGCGGAGTTCCTCGAGGCCTGGCAGCGCGGGCGCAACCTCACCGACCTGCTCGGGCTGGAGGAGGTCCTCACCACCCCCTGGTCCGACGAGGTCGACGACTACGTGACGTGGGAGCAGCTCGTCGAGCTGTACGGCGAGAGCGAGCTCACCGAGGACAACCTCGCGCGCACGCTCGCTCAGGAGCTCGTGGTCGTCGACGGCGACCGGTTCCGCGTGCCGTCGCCGCGGCTGCTGCACGCCGGGTCGGAGATGGTCAAGGCGGGCATCCCGCTGTCGGTGGTCCTGGGCCTGTCGGAGTCGTTGGCGCGCGACATGGAGGCCTCCGCCAAGCGCCTGGTCGGCGCCGTCGCCGATCACGTCGTCGTGCCGGCCACCCAGTCGTACGACGCGTCGCTCGCCGAGATCGGTGCGCTCATCAACCGTCTCAAGCCGCTCGCCCAGCTCGCCGTGGACGCGCACCTCGCCCGTGCCATGGAGCGTCAGGTCCGCGCGACCGTCCAGGAGCACATGCAGGCTGGCGCCGAGGGCTCCGCCGCCTCCTGAGCCGCCTCCTGAGCCCCCTGGGCTGTCTTGGCTACCCCCGCCAGGCACCAGGTCTCCCCCTGGCTACCCGTGTTCGCCGTACGCCGGTGTGGTTGAGCGTGCACTAGGCGGACGGGCGTAGCCAGGCTCGAGACGCGGGTAGCCAGGGGAGGGTGAGCCGGGCCGTGGGCGCGCGAGGCCAGCGGTGTGGTGAGGGTCACGCCCGACCTGCTAGCAGAGTGCTTGCAACTGCTAGCACCCGCGGCTAGCGTTCGTGTCGTCCCCCTCGAGCTTGTCGGAAGGAGCCCATCGTGCCGGCCATCAGCCACCTCGGTGAGTTCATCCGCGAGCAGCGGGAGGCCGCCAAGATCAGCGTCCGGGAGCTCGCGAAGTCGGCCGGCGTCAGCAACCCCTACCTCAGCCAGATCGAGCGGGGCCTGCGCAAGCCGAGTGCCGAGATCCTGCAGCAGATCGCCAAGGGCCTGCGCATCTCCGCCGAGGTGCTCTACGTCCAGGCCGGCATCCTCGAGCAGCGAGAGGCCAGCCCTGTCGTCGACGCCATCCTCGCCGACGAGGCCCTGACCGAGCGCCAGAAGCAGGTGCTGCTCGAGGTCCACGAGTCCTTCCGCAAGGAGAACCTCGCGGCCGCTGCCCCCGCAGCGACCGAGCCGCCGGCCGCCCCCGACGCGGCCGTCGGCTGACCGCACCACCCAGACACGTCCACCCAGACACGTCCGCCCCACACCCCCGAGATGCCCTGGAGGCACCGCATGAGCACCCTCACCGACAAGCTCCCCAAGCTCCCCACCGACAAGCTCCCCAAGCTCCCGACGGTCACCCTGCCCGAGGTCATCGACCTCGACGAGGCCAAGAAGCCCGCCTTCGCCGCGGTTGGCGCCTTCGACCTGTACGTCGAGCAGGTCCGCGCGCAGGTCAAGGACCTCCCGGCCGACCTCAAGAAGGTCCAGGCCACCGTCACGGCCAAGCTCGAGGCGCTGCGCACCGAGCGCACCACCCAGGTCAAGGCCCTCCCGACCCAGGCCAAGGAGCTCCGCACCGAGCTGACCTCCCGGGTGGAGAAGGCTCAGGCCTCCGCGACCGACTACTACGCGCAGCTCGCGGTCCGTGGCGAGAAGCTCGTGACCCAGATCCGTCGCCAGCCGAGCACCGAGGCGGCCATCGCCGAGGGCAAGGCCGCGGTCAAGAAGGCCGAGTCCAGCACCACCGCCGCGAAGAAGAGCACCAAGGCTGCTGAGAAGGCCACGACCGACGCCGCGGCGAAGATCGGCTAGTCAGCGCCCCCCTGAGCGCCCCCCTCAGCACCCCCTGAGCACCCCACTGGGCGCCCCCTGAACGACCCGCATCACCTGCACCCCCCGCGACCCCCGTCACGGCTGTCCCCCCGGACAGCCCGTGGCGGGGGTCGCGTGCTTCGCCCGGTCCTTCGGGTCCTGCCCGTGGAAGACTGAGCCCATGAGCCTGCTGACCAACCCGCCGTCGCTCGGCGACCCCAGTGGGCTGCTGCTGTGGGCGATCTCGCTGGGGCTGCTGGTCTTGAAGGTCTACGCCTTCGCCGACTGCGTCCGCCGTCCGGCCGAGCCGTTCGTCGCCTTCGGCAAGCTCACCAAGCCGATCTGGCTGGCGATCACCGGCGTCGCCGCGCTGCTGCACCTGCTCAACCCCAGCGTGCTCGGCATCCTCACGCTGCTCGGGACCGTGGCAGCGATCGTCTACGTCACCGACGTCAAGCCTGCCGTGAGCGGCACCGCCAACCCCTGGTGACCCTCGTCCTGGGTGAGGGCGACCCGGTCACCGTCGTCGCCCACGGCCTCGGCGCCTCCCTCGCGGAGACGCGGGCGCTCGTCAGCGGGCTCCCCGGCACCCGGGTGCTCTACGAGGCCCGCGGCCACGGGTCGGCGCCACTGCCCGAGAGCGGCGGCTATGCCGAGCTCGCCGACGACCTGCGCGCGGTCGCGCAGGCCCACGGCGCCCGGCAGGCCCTCGGCATGTCCCTCGGCGCGGCCACCATCCTTCGCGTGCTCGCCGAGGAGCCCACGCGCTTCGACCGGGTCGTCCTGCTGCTGCCCGCGGCCTGGGACCGGCCGCGCCTGGTCGACGACCGCGCTTCCGCACTGGTCACCGCCCTGACCCGCCGCGACCGCGACGGCGTGCTCACCGCCGTACGCGCGGAGCTGCCTGCCGACCTCGTCGCCGGACCTGCGGCGCGAGCGGTCGAGGCGTACGTCCGCGCGCGTACGGCGAGCCTGCTGGCCTCGCCGGGACTGCCCGCCCTGCTCGCCGGGCTGGTCGGCGACGTGCCGGTCGCCGGTGGGGTACTGGGCGCGGTCACGGCGGACGTCCTCGTCGTCGGGCAGGAGGGCGACCCGGTGCACCCGGCGCAGGTGGCGCGGGACGTCGCGGCTGCCCTGCCGAAGGCGCGGCTGGTGGTGTTCGACCGGCCGGGGATGGTGTTCCGGGAGCGGGAGCGCCTGCGTGCGTTGGTGGCGGAACACCTGTCGGGCACTGCGCCAGACGGGTGAACGCGGGCCCGCCGAGCGGGTGGTGACCGAGCCTCGCCGGTGGTCGAGGATGAGTCTGTCCGGGTGTGTCCCGATCTGCGCCTCACCCGTCCAGGTGAACTCCCGGACGCCCCGTCACCGGTCCCTCCAGCCCTCGTTTGCCCAGGTGTCGCCGCACCACCCACAGACTCCCGAAGGACCGCCCCCATGACGCACATCGCCACCGTCACCGCCGAGCTCGAGCTGCGCCTGGTCGTCCCGGGCGGACCGTCCCTGCCGGTCATGGCGGACCTGCGCTACGAGAGCAACGACCCGTGGGCCGTGCGCGTCGCCTTCCAGACCGGTGGCGAGGGCGACGGTGTCGTCGAGTGGATGTTCGCCCGTCAGCTGCTCACCGACGGGGTCGCCGCCGCGACTGGCGAGGGCGACGTCCGCGTCTGGCCGGCCCTGCACGGCACCGAGCGCGTGGTCAACCTGGCGATGGCGTCGCCGTCTGGCTCGGCGCTGTTCGAGATCGACCGCGACGCGCTCGTGGAGTTCCTGCAGCAGACCTACCTCGCCGTGCCGACCGGCCACGAGTCGGCCGCCGTCGACCTCGACCTGGAGCTCGCCGCGCTGCTCGGCTGACCCCCCGACCTCCGGGGCCGCCCTGCGGCGACCTGCGAGCGCCACCCCGGAACCCGACCGACCCCGACGCCCTCTGCGGTGTCGGGGTCGTTCGCGTTGCGGACGCGCCTGCGCCGAACTGCCGCCGAACTGCCGGCGCCGAACTTTGCGGGTCCGTCGCCGGGGGTGCGGCAGCCGATCCGCAAAGTTCCCCCGGGGGGGTGGCGGATCCCCAGGCCCCCAACGCCCCCGGGGGGCTCTCCGGTACGACGGGTCGGGACATGTCCGGACCTGTCGTCACCCGGTCCGGTGAACTCCCGCCGAGCGCCGTACCCCCCTGCCGGAGGCCTCGTTGACCGGGGTGTCGCCGCCCGAGCTGCCACCTCCCCCACCTCCCGAAGGACCCACGAACATGCCGCACATCGCCACCGTCGTCGCCGAGCTCGAGCTCTCTCTCGTCACCCCCGACGGCGGCGCGCTGCCCCTGGTCGCCGGACTGCGCTACGACGCCACCGACCCGTGGGCCGTGCGTGTCAGCTTCGACACCGACGAGGGCACCGTCGAGTGGATGTTCGCCCGCCAGCTGCTCACCGACGGCATCGCCGGGGCGACCGGCGAGGGCGACGTGCGGATCTGGCCGTCGCTGCACGACGGGGCGCGTCTGGTGACGCTCGCGATCAGCTCGCCCTCCGGGTCGGCGGTCTTCGAGATCGACCGCGACGGCCTCGTGGAGTTCCTGCAGCAGACATACCTCGCCGTCCCGACCGGCCACGAGGGCCTGCACGTCGACCTCGACGCCGAGCTCGCCCTCCTGCTGGGCTGAGCCGCTACATCCCCGCAGTGAGGTCGAGGTCCTCCGGCGGTGTGGACGGGGTCTTCCACCCGAGGTAGGGCTTGCCGAACACCCCGTGCAGCACGTTCGCCCGGTCGACCATGTGCGTGTAGGCGCTCTCGAACGCCGTCCCGTCCTGCGCCTTGATCGCGTCGGTGACCGGCTGGCAGTCCTCGCGCAGGTAGTCGGTCATCTCCGGGTCGTACTTCGGCCGCGACTGCACGCACAGCCCGAGCTGCTTGACCGCCGACTTCCAGTAGTACGCCGCCAGCGGCCAGTTCCCCGCCTGCGCGGCGTAGTACGTCCGGTGCACCCGCGGTCCGACCTCGGCCATCAGCCGGTCCATTCCCGGCTGCATCCGCGCCAGCTCGTCGAGGGTGAGGTCGCGCTTGCCGTTGCTGACGGTGTGCGTGTGCTCCACGCGCTCACCCTACGACGACGTCACTGCAGGAGATCGTCCGGTCGCAGCACCATGGCGTACGGCGCCAACACCTCACCCGACTGCTCGCCTTCGAGCACCAGTGCCTCCACGTAGGTCCCCTCGCGGAGCTCGAGGACGGTCACCGACGGCCGCTCCGGGTCGACCAGCCAGTACGACGCGACACCGGCCTCCTGGAGCCGGTCGCGCTTGAGCAGCAGGTCGACGCGGCGCGTGCTCGGCGAGAGCACCTCGACCGCGAGCAGCGGCGCACCGGGCAGCGCGCGCTCGGTGAACTGGCTGCGCGGCGCGACCAGCAGGTCCGGCTGCACCTCGGTGTCGTCGGCCAGAGCCACGGCGAACGGCGCCAGGATGACCTGCAGGTGGGCCGGGCAAGCGCCGCGAAGCAGGAGGTAGAGGTTGCCCACCACGGTCTGGTGGGAGTGCCGTGGTCCGGGGCTCACGAGCAGCACCCCGTCGATGAGCTCGTAACGGTGGCCGTCATCGGTCGGCAGGGACTCGAGGTCGGCGCGCGTCAGAGGCCGGCCGAAGGGCAGGAGGATCGGGCTGGTCGCCTGCATGACCGTCATGGTGCCTCCTCGATGGCGTCATCGCCACGGCCTGGCGCGACGGGTGCTCTCGTGCTCAGGTGGCTGTGGACAGCTACGACGGGTCCACCGACGCCCAGGGGACGGTGACCTCGCCGTCGCGGCGCCGGCCCTCCTGCTCCCACGCGAGTCCCTCGCACATCGCGGCCCAGCGCTGCCGGTTGCCGAACGCCGCGACCCCCGCCGCCCGGTCCCACGCGTCGTCCAGCGCGCGCAGGAACTCGTGCACCGGACGCCCCGGCACGTTGTGGTGGATCAGCGCCTTGGGCAGCCGCTCGGCCAGGTCGCTCGGCCGCGCCAAGGACCCCACGTGCGCGGCGAGGGTCAGGGACCTCGGCCCCTCGGCCCCGAGCGTCACCCACGCGGCCCGCCGTCCGATCTCGTCGCACGTCCCCTCGAGCAGCAGCCCTCCCGGTACGAGCCCCGCGCACATCGTCACCCACGCCGCCGCGGCGTCGTGCTCGGTGTACTGCCGCAGCACGTTCAGCGCCCGCACCACGTGCGGTCGCAGTCCCGCGAGCTCGAACCCGCCGCGCGCGAACTCCAGCCCGTCGGTCGCCGCAGACGCCGCCGCCGCCACGCGCACCGGGTCGATCTCCAGCCCCACCACTCGCGCACCGGGTTGCACCGCTCGTACCCGCGCGTGCAGCTCGACCGCGGTCACCGGCGTCGCGCCGTACCCCAGGTCGATCACGAGGGGGTCGGGGACCGACAGGAGCAGGGTCCGGTGGACCTCGACCAGGTACCGGTCGACGCGTCGCAGCCGGTTCGGGTTGGTCGTCCCGCGGGTCGGCAGCCCCAGCGCCCGCGCGCGCCCCGCTGCGTAGCGCTTGGGAGCCCGCTCAGCTATGCCGCACGACCTTGTGCACCGCCGCCTGCTGCTGAGGGGTGACTTGGACGAGGTCGATGTTCACGTGCCGCGGCCGCGTCGCGACCCAGACGATCGCGTCGGCGATGTCGGCCGCCACCAGCGGGTCGACGCCCGCGTAGACCGCGTCCGCGCGCGCCGCGTCGCCACCGAACCGCTGCAGGCTGAACTCCGGCGTCGCGACCATCCCGGGCGCCACCTCGCTCACCCGCAGCCCGTGCTCGACCTCCTCCATGCGCAGCGTGTCGCGCAGCGCGGCGACCGCGTGCTTGGCCGCGACGTACCCGCCGCCGCCCTCGTAGGCCCAGCGGCCCGCGGTCGAGCCGGTCATGATCACGTGCCCGCGCGACGCGCGCAGCGCCGGTAGCAGGGCCTGCACCGACCGCACCAGCCCGAGCACGTTCACGTCGTACATCCGGGCCCACGTCTCGACGTCGGCGGTGTCGAGGCGGTCCAGGTCGTACGCCCCGCCCGCGTTCGCCACCAGCAGGTCGCAGGCGGGTACGGCGTCCGCGAGCTGCTCGACCGACCGGGCGTCCGTGACGTCCAGTGCCTGCGGCCGGATCGACGGGTGCTCGGCGGCCAACGCGCCCAGGCGGTCGAGGCGCCGGGCGGCGGCCACGACCTCCCAGCCCTGCTCGGCGAGCAGCACGGCAGTGGCCGCACCGATCCCGCTGGAGGCTCCGGTGACGACGGCGACAGGCATGCGTCTGAGGCTACGGGGCGTCAGGTGCCGTCAACCGGGAAGGGTTCGACGTGCCGAGAGGTTGAGCCTTCAGGCAAGATGACCCGCAGCCTGCGGAAAGGGGACTGGCGTGTCGCTGAGCGTGCTGCGCAACGCGCGCCCCCGCCGTGCCGCCGTCCTGAGCGTGCACACCAGCCCCCTCGAGCAGCCGGGAACCGGTGACGCCGGCGGGATGAACGTCTACGTCGTCGAGACCAGCAAGCGTCTCGCGCAGCTCGGCGTCGAGGTCGAGATCTTCACCCGCGCGACGTCGAGCGACCTCCCGCCGTCGGTCCAGCTCGCTCCGGGCGTCACGGTCCGGCACCTCACCGCCGGCCCGTTCGAGGGGCTGAGCAAGGAGGACCTGCCGGCCCAGCTCTGCGCGCTCACCAGCGGGCTGCTGCGCGTCGAGGCCCAGCACGAGCCGGGGTACTTCGACGTCGTCCACTCCCACTACTGGCTGTCCGGCCAGGTCGGCTGGCTCGCGACCGAGCGCTGGGGCGTGCCGCTGGTGCACACCGCGCACACCCTGGGCAAGGTCAAGAACCTCTCACTGGCCGAGGACGACGCCCCCGAGCCGCTGCGCCGCATCGTCGGTGAGGAGCAGGTCATCGCCGCGGCCGACCGCCTCGTCGCGAACACCGCGCAGGAGGCCCGTGACCTGGTCGCCCTCTACGACGCCGACGCCTCGCGCGTCGTCACGGTCGCTCCCGGTGTCGACCTCGAGCACTTCCGCCTCGGGGAGGCCTCCGCCGCCCGTACCCGCCTCGGGGTCCCGCCCGATGCCGTCCTGCTGCTGTTCGTCGGGCGCCTGCAGCCGCTGAAGGCGCCCGACGTCCTGCTCCTCGCCGCGCAACGGCTGCACGAGCAGACCCCGGACCTCCCGATCCACGTCGCCGTCGTGGGAGGCCCCAGCGGAAGCGGGTTCGACGAGCCCACCTACCTGCACGACCTCGCCGCCACCCTGGACGTCTCGGTCACCTTCGAGGCGCCGGCGGCCCCCGACCGGCTGCGTGACTGGTACACCGCCGCAGACCTGGTCGCCGTACCGTCCCACAACGAGTCGTTCGGACTGGTCGCCCTGGAGGCGCAGGCCTGCGGCACCCCCGTGGTGGCGACGCGCGTCGGCGGGCTGACCACGACGGTGCGCGACGGCATCAGCGGGATCCTCGTCGACGGGCACTCCTCGCAGGCGTGGGCGGCGGGGCTCCGGCGGGCGTTGGAGCAGCGCCCGGTGCTGTCGCTCGGGGCGCTCGAGCACGCCGCCGACTTCTCGTGGAGCCGTACGGCGACGGGACTGCTCACCGCCTACCGCGACGTCCTCGCACCCGTCCAGGTGGCCGTCGGCTCCTGACCCTGCCTAGGGTCGTGCTCATGAGCGCCGCACCTTCGCCTGCTGCCGACGTGATCCGCGCTGCCCTGACGGACGCCGAGCTCGACTTCGCCGAGCCGCAGCCGGAGCAGTTCTTCGTCAAGCTCCCCGGCACGCACAAGCTGTTCACGAACGCCTGGCTCGTCGTCGGGCAGCACAGCCTGCTCGTCGAGGCGTTCGTCTGCCGCAAGCCTGATGAGAACCACGAGGACTTCTACGCGTTCCTGCTGCGCCGCAACGCGCGGATGTTCGCCGTGGGGTTCTCGCTGGACAAGGCTGGTGACGTCTACCTGGTCGGGCGGCTGCCGCTCGCCGGCATCACGCCCGACGAGGTGGACCGGCTGCTCGGGTCGGTCCTGCAGTACGCCGACGAGACCTTCGACCTGCTGCTGGAGATCGGGTTCGCGACGTCCATCCGCAAGGAGTGGGCATGGCGGCAGAAGCGAGGGGAGTCGACCGCCAACCTGCAGGCCTTCGCCCGCTTCGCCTCGCCGGAGTAGGTCAGGACAGGCGGCGCCGTACGGCTGCCGTGCCGAGCAGAAGCAGCAGTCCCAAGGCCGCGGCGCCGACCGGGAGCCCGGTGGCGGCGAGCGGGCCGGACGCAGGCTTCGGCGCGCTCGGGACCGACGGCGCCGCTACGACCGGCGGGACCTTGACCGGCTTGGCCGGCACCCGAGCCGTGGCCGCGCCGAACACCGCGTCGAACGTCGGGGTGCTGTCGACCGTGAGCGGGAGGGCCTGCACGCTGTTGACCGGGTCCCGCGCGCCGAGCAGGGCGTAGGTCCCGACGCTGTAGAGCGTGTCGCCCTTCGCCGGGCTGCCGACTGCCGCGGCCGGGACGCGCATCGTGAGCGTCCCGCCGTCGAGCGTCCCGGTGGCGGCGGTCAGCGGGGCATAGGTGTTGCCCAGGGTCGGCGCTGACGTTGCCGGCGTTGAACTGCCCCTCGGCGGAGCTCACCGCTCCGGAGCCGTAGGTGACCCCGCCCTCGGTCCCGGTGAGGGTGGCGACGGCGTAGTAGGCCTGCCCCTTGAAGTCCCAGCGGGTCACGAAGCGTGCCTGCTGCAGCGGCGTCCCGCTCGCGTCGAGCATCGTGCCCCCTCCGGGAAGCACGCCGGTCTGGGCGGCACTGAGACCCGGCACCCTGACGGTGACCACGACATCGCCGTTGCTGGCGCGCTGGACCGACGTCGACTGCAGGTCCAGGGCCCTCTGGTTCGCCGCCGTCGTGATCGCCGCACCGGCCAGGGGGTACTTCGCGTCACCGAGGGCATCGACCTCGCCGTTGCCCCGTGACGCGACCGAGGCGTCAGGCTTCCCGGCGTACAGGCTGGGACCTGAGGCCTGACGCGCGACCTTGACGAACGGCAGCGCCGTGGCGTTGTCGGTGTCGGACCAGACGAAGCCGAGGTGGCCCTGCTTGTCGACGTCGATGGCGAAGTAGTCGAGCAGGTTGCGGTTGGCGTTGGGGTCCGCAGCGCAGGTCGTCCCGCTGGTGCAGATGTTGGTGTCGTGGTTGGTCTTGTGCGCGATGGGGTCCTGGCTGAACGTCGGGCTCGCGCAGGGCTGGGCGTCCCACTGGCACAGGGCGTTCTGGCTGAACGCGACGTAGGGCTTCCAGCCGCCCTGGCCCTTGACGACGTCGTCGGGCGTCGGGCCCTTCGCCGCCGTGCCGTAGTAGCCGATGGCCAGGCGCCCGCTGCTGCCCGCGACGGTGTTGCCGAAGATGGTGACGTTCAGCGGTGCCCTGTCGACGACGACAGGCTTGGACCACTTCGTGGCCGGTGCCTTCAGGTTGGCCGGGTCGCTGGCGAGCGAGGTCGACAGCATCGTGTGCTGCTTGGTGTTGTCCACCCAGACGGCGTAGAGGTTGCCCGGCCTTGTCCAGCGACAAGGTCGTGAAGTTGCGCGCGTTGCCCGAGCCCGGGACGGAGTGCGAGGTGAACGTCTTGGCGCCGTCGGTGGAGACCGCGACGTTGAACCCGGTCGTCGGGTTGAGGACGGGGAAGCCCAGGTAGCCGATGTAGAGCGCCTGGTTGTGCACACCCCCGGTGTTGTCCGCGACGAAGCTGCCGCTCTGCGTCACGCCCTGGACCTGCGGGACGGGGGGGATGCTCCAGGACCCGAGCGCCCCGTCGTCGTCGCTGCGGTTGACGAACTCGCCGACGGCGGGCACGTGGTAGGCCATGAAGCGGGTCTTCGTCCCGGCCCACGACGCCTGCCACTGCCGGTCGACGCCACTGCCGGTCTTGTCGAGGGCGGGGTCGACGTGGTCGACGGGGAACGTCGTGCCGTGGTCGAAGGACACCCCGACCGCCTGGTTGGCGAGCGACTCCTGCTCACCCATGGCGACGCTGCCGCTCGTCGGGTTGATGTCGATGTCGGTGTCGCCACCTCCGCCGGCGGGGCAGTACGGCACCTGACGGGCGAAGCACGCCGTACCCGCGTTGGCCAGGTCGGTCGCGCTGGCGTAGCGCTTGGTGTAGCTCAGGCCGCCGTCCTCGGACCGGAAGAGCACGCCGATCATCGTGCGGCTCGACACCGGCCAGTCGACGAACGACCGGCTGCCGGTGGTCGTCGGGTCGAAGGTGAAGCCGGGCTCGCCACCGAACAGCACCGGGTCGACCACGGTCGCCGGCGTGAAGGTCATGAGCGGTCCGGTGGCCGCCCGGGCGGGGCTGCCGGCGGTCGCGGCAGCGGCCACGACGAGGGCGGCGAGGGGGAGGAGAGCGAGGCTGCGGCGCATGGACGAAACGGTAGCCGTCCGCGTCCTGGCAGGATGGCCGAATGGCGACCCTCATCCTGCTCCGTCACGGGCAGAGCGACTGGAACCTGAAGAACCTGTTCACGGGCTGGGTCGATGCCGACCTGAGTCCCCAGGGCGAGCAGGAGGCGCGTGACGGCGGGCGGCTGCTCGCGACCGCCGGGGCGCTCCCCACCGTCGTCCACACCTCGGTCCTCACCCGCGCGGTCCGCACCGCCTCGCTCGCGCTCGAGGCGTGCGAGCGGTCCTGGGTGCCCGTCCGACGGTCGTGGCGCCTCAACGAGCGCCACTACGGTGCGCTGCAGGGCCTGGACAAGAGCGCCACCCGGGAGAAGTACGGCGACGAGAAGTTCATGGAGTGGCGCCGGTCGTACGACGTCCCGCCGCCGCCGATCGAGGCAGGCTCCGAGCACGACAACGCCGGGGACGCCCGCTACGCCGCGCTCGCGCCGGAGCTCGTGCCCGCGACCGAGTGCCTCGCCGATGTCGTCGTCCGCATGCTCCCGTACTGGTACGACGCGATCGTGCCTGACCTGCGCGCGGGGGAGACGGTGCTCGTGACCGCGCACGGCAACTCGCTGCGGGCGCTGGTGAAGCACCTCGACGGGATGAGCGAAGAAGCCGTCGTGGGTCTGAACATCCCGACCGGTCAGCCGCTGCGCTACGACCTGGACGGCGCGCTGCGCCCCACGGTGCCGGGGGGGACCTACCTCGACCCCGAGGCGGCCGCGGCTGCGGCTGCGGCAGTGGCGGCCCAGGGCCACTGACCCGTTCTGGTCAGGGCTCGGGGATCAGCGTGGTCACGCAGAACGGGTGACCACTGGGGTCGAGCAGCACCGTCCACTTGTCCGGGGCGGGCTGCTCGTCGGCCTTCGTCGCGCCCAGGGCCAGCGCCTGCTGCTCCGCCTCGGCGAGATCGGTCACCGCGAGCTCGAGGTGCACCTGCTTGGGGGCAGCCCCAGCCGGCCAGGTCGGGCGGACGTGCTCCGCGACGCGCTGGAAGGTCAGCAGCACCGGCCCGCCCTTGAGGGCGTGGAAGTCGTCGCTGGTGAAGTAGTCCTCGAGCCCGAGCAGCTCGCGGTAGAACGCCGCGAGGCCGGACGGGTCATCGGTGTCGAGGGACACGGCAGCAAGGCGAAGGCTCATGCCGTGGAGTCTGCCCACGAGCCGACCTCGAGGGTCAAGCGGGGACGACGCCGACGTGCGAGTTCACCGCGACCAGGGCAGCAGCGAACTCGCACACCGGGCCGCGACCCGCGCTCTATCCCTGGGCGATCACCGTGGCGGGGTGCAGGGGCAGGCCGGTGCGCTCGGCGCACAGGCGGACGAGCTCGGCGTACGCCGCGGGGCCGATGAGCTCGGTGAGCTCGGGGCCGTACGACACCACCACCGGGTCGGCCCCCACGTGCGCGTCGGGCGACGACGTGCACCACCAGTGCAGGTCCTCCCCGCCCGGTCCCCACCCGCGGCGGTCGAACTCCCCGATCGTCGTCAGCGTCACGGTCACCTCGTCCGGCCGCTCGACCTCCTCGGACACCCGCCGCACCGGCAGCTGCCAGCAGACGTCGGGCTTGGTCTCCAGCGGGTGCAGCCCCTCGCGCAGCGCGAGGGCGTGCAGGGAGCAGCCCTCCCCGCCGGCGAAGCCCGGCCGGTTGAGGAAGATGCACGCGCCGTCGACCGTGCGGGTCTTGCGCGCCGGCTCGCCGTCGAGCTCGTCCACAACGGACCACCCGCCGGCGCGCCCCTGTTCGGCGTACTGCCAGGTCTTCTTCTTCAGCCGCGCGACGAAGCCGGCCACCCGCTGCTCGTCCTCGTCGTCGCTGTAGAACGCGCCGTGGCTGCAGCAGCCGTCGTCGGCGCGTCCCTCGATGACGCCGTGGCAGCCGTCGC
Source organism: uncultured Actinomycetota bacterium (assembly GCA_963784705.1). Lineage (GTDB taxonomy): Bacteria > Actinomycetota > Actinomycetes > Mycobacteriales > SCTD01 > RYN-111. The sequence continues at coordinate 90,332 of CAWASC010000019.1, read as the reverse complement.
CGAACACGCACGTCCACGACGACATCAGCCAGGTCAGGTCGGCGCGGACCGCCTTGGACGCGTCTGCCGGGTCGGTGAACTCGACGAAGTCACGGGGGAAGTCGGGATCCACCTCGCGCAGGCGAGGCATTCCCAGGGAGGTCAGGGTCACGGCACCTTCAGCGGTCGGGGGAGTCGCACGACGTCGCCAGGGTACGGCGGGAACGGGCCGTCAGAGGACGCGGGCGACCAGCAGCGCGACGTCGTCGGTGCGGGTGTCCGTCGACAGCGAGGTCGTGAGGTGGTCGCAGATCTCCTGGGCCCCGCCGGGGGCGCCCGCCAGTGCCGTGGCGAGCAGCTGCAGGCCGACGTCGAGGTCCCGGTCGCGGTCCTCGACCAGCCCGTCGGTGTAGAGCACGAGGACGCTGCCCGTGGGCAGGTCGACGGTCGCCTCCCCGCGATCGGCTCCAGGGAGCGCCCCGACGAGCACCGACTGGGCGTCGCGGAGGAAGTGCACCTGACCGTCCGGCAGGCGCAGCGCCGGCGGCAGGTGACCGGCATTGCAGTAGGTCAGGCGTTGCGTGGTCAGGTCGAGCCGGGCGTACAGCGCGGTGGCGAGCTGGGCCATCTCCAGCCCCTGCACGAGGTCGTCCAGGCGGTCCAGCACCTCGGCCGGTGACCCGCCCTGCCAGGCGTACGACCGCAGCACCGAGCGGAGCTGACCCATGGACGCGGCAGCGGACAGGTCGTGTCCCATGACGTCGCCGATCGCGAGGCCGACGACGCCGTCGGGCAGGGCGAGCACGTCGTACCAGTCGCCGCCGACCTCACCGGCGCTGTGACTGGCGAGGTAGTCCTTGCCGAGGTCGAGACCCGCCACCTCGGGCAGCTTCGGCAGCATCGACTGCTGCAGCGCGGTCGCCACCTCGTGCTCGCGCTCGTAGAGACGGGCGTTGTCGACCGCCAGGGCCGCCCGGCGCGCCAGGTCCGTGGCCGTAGCCAGGTCCTGCTCGTCGAGCACCCGCTCCGACTCGCTGGTGTAGAGCGTCAGCGCCCCGAGCATCCGCCGGCGGGCCCGCAGCGGGACGACGATCGCCGACCGGATGTGCAGGTCGAGGTAGGCCTGCCGCAGCTCGTCGTCGTCGACGGCGTCGATGATGTGCTGGTCGGTCACCTGCGGCAGGAGCACCGGTGGGCCGCCGGCGAGAACGCCGGAGGTGGCGGCCCTCCCGTTGATGCCCGTCGGCTGGCGCTTCTCCACGACGTCGAGCAGGCGCTCCTTGGTCGGGTCGACGTGGCGGGAGACCAGACGTCGCACGTCGTTGCCGTCGAGCAGCAGGTCCACGGTGCAGAAGTCCGCCAGAGCAGGTACGGCGAGGTCCGTCAGCCGGCTCAGGGACTCCTCGACGTCGAGGGTCGCGGCGAGCATGGAGGTGGCCTCGGCGACGAGAGCCAGCTGGGCGCGTGCCTGCTCCGCCTCGTGCCGTGCCCGCCGCTCCGCGTCGAGGTGGGCGGCGCGCTCCTGCTCGCCCAGCACGCGCGCGGTCACGTCCGCCTGGATGCCCACGACGTGGGTGGTCACGCCGCGGGCGTCGTGCACCGGCGACAGGGACAGCTCGTTCCAGAACGCCGTACCGTCCTTGCGGTAGTTGAGGATCGTCGTCACCAGCGGCTCGTCCGCGGCGAGCGCCGCCCGGATCGTGGCCGACGGTCTCCGGGTCGGTGCCCGGGCCCTGCAGGAAGCGGCAGTTGCGGCCGAGCACCTCCTCGCTGGAGTACCCCGTCGTGCGCTCGAACGCCGGGTTGACGTAGACCAGCGGGCTGTCCGGTCGGCGCGGGTCGGCGATGGTGAACGCCAGGCCGGCCGCGACGACCGACCGGTCGCGCACGAGCGCCTCGGGGTCGGGGACGTGGTCCAGAGCGAGCAGGACGAGCAGCGCCTGCTCGTGCTCGCCGGGAACGGGTACCGCGACCGCCCACAGCGCGTGGACCCGACCGTCCCGCCCGGTCACCTGGACGGGCTCGCCCAGCACCAGGTCCCCGCGCGCGGCCCGTTCCAGCGGAGACTGCCCCCCGTCGTACCGCGAGTCGTCCGGGCGGCGAAGGCGTGCGGCCTCCAGCCAGCCCTGCGCGGTCACCGGCAGGGTGGGCACAGCGAGCTCGCGGGCGACGGCGTTGGCGTGCATGACGGTGCCGTCCGCGAGGTCGAGCAGCAGGACGGCCGCGGGCGCGTCGTGCAGCACGGCCGGCAGGGTCGCGCGCGCCACACCGGTCGCCGTTCGCACGGCCTCGGAAGGTGGTTGCACAGGGACAAGCGTAACCGCGTCCCCTGGGTCCGTCTGGGGCTCGTCGGGCGCCGCGTACGCTCGGGCCCTGATGCCTGAGCGCCCCTCCGCACCCCCTGACCCGCCCTCGGGCGGGCCGGTGCGCGTGCCGTCGGCGCGGGTCACGCTGTCGACGGCGTCGGTCTACCCCGAGACGACAGCGAGCGCCTTCGACATCGCGGCGCGGCTGGGGTACGACGGCGTCGAGGTCATGGTCTGGACCGATCCCGTGAGCCAGGACGTGGACGCCCTGCGGCGCCTGCGCGACCACCACCAGATCCCGATCCTCGCGATCCACTCGCCGTGCCTGGTCATCAGCCAGCGCATCTGGGGCACCGACCCGTGGGTGAAGCTCGTCCGGGCCCGCGACGCTGCGCACACCCTGGGTGCCGAGACGGTCGTCGTGCACCCGCCGTTCCGCTGGCAGCTCGACTACGCCCGGCAGTTCCTCGGCGGCATCCTGCAGATGGAGTCCGAGACCGACGTGCGGTTCGCCGTGGAGAACATGTTCCCCCTGCGGGCCCGGGGCCAGCAGGTGTCGCCGTACGGGCTGGACTGGGACCCGACGACGGAGGACTTCCCGCACTTCACCCTCGACCTGTCGCACACGTCGGTGTCTCAGTCGGACGCGCTGCAGATGTGGCAGACCATGGGCGACCGGCTGGCGCACGTGCACATCGCCGACGGTGACGGGGCGGCGAAGGACCAGCACCTGGTGCCTGGCCGCGGTACGCAGCCGTGCGCGGAGCTGCTCGAGGGGCTCGCGCTGCGCGGCTTCGACGGGCAGGTCGTCGTCGAGGTCAACACCCGCCGCTGCGAGGACCGCGCCGAGCGGGAGTCAGACCTCGCGGAGGCGCTGGCCTTCGCACGGCTCAACCTCGCCGCACCCGCGGACTCGTGGCCGCAGTGACCCACCCCGGCAGCCCGACGGCGTTCGAGGACCTGGTCGAGGACTACGACGCCGCCCGCCCGTCGTACCCGCCCGAGACGTACGCCGCGCTGGGAGAGCTCGGCGACTGCCTCGAGCTCGGCGCCGGGACGGGCATCGCGTCGGTCGAGCTCGCGCGGCGGGGTCGGCTGGTCGTCAGCGACCTCGGGCCGAAGATGCTCGCGAAGGGGCTGCCGAAGCACGGGAGCCCGGCCGTCGTGTGCAGGGCGGAAGCGCTTCCCTTTGCCGACAGCGCCTTCGACACCGTGTGCGGTGCGCAGATGTGGCACTGGACCGCAGTGCCGGCCGGCGCCGAGGTGGCGCGCGTGCTCCGTCCCGGCGGGCGGCTGCTGCTGTGGTGGAACGAGGTGCGGGCGGACGGGGCGGCGTGGTTCGACCGGCAGCAGGACCGCCTCGAGGCAGGCAACCCCGACTACGGCCGTGACTACCGCGACAACGACTACGCCGAGGCGCTCGAGCCCTTCCTCGAGCCCCTGCCGCTGCTCGAGATCCCCTGGGAGCGCACGATCTCGCCGGCTCTCTACGCCCGCTGGTTGAGGTCCAAGTCCTACGTCCAGCGGATGCCAGACGTCGACGCCTTCGTCGCCGCCTGCCTCTCGGACCTCGCCGAGACCTTTCCCGACGGCGCCATCGTGGAGCCGTTCGTCACCCGCCTGTGGAGGTTCCGTGCCCGTCCTGCGCACTCCTGACTTCGACGTCCCCGGCTACCCCTGGGCGCCGCACTACGCGCAGACCTCCGACGGGCTGCGGATGGCGTACGTCGACGAAGGGACCGGGCCGGTCGTGCTGTTGCTGCACGGCGAGCCGTCGTGGGGGTTCCTCTACCGGACGATGATCCCGGTGCTGCTCGACGCCGGCTGCCGGGTCGTGGTCCCGGACCTGATCGGCTTCGGTCGGTCGGACAAGCCCAGCGAGGTCGCGGACTACACCTACGCCAAGCACGTCGAGTGGGTGCGCTCGGTCCTGTTCGACGCCCTCGACCTGTCTGACATCACCCTGGTGTGCCAGGACTGGGGCGGCCTCATCGGCATCCGCCTCGCGATGGAGCACCCCGACCGGTTCGCGCGGATCTGCGCGGCCAACACCGGTCTGCCCGACGGCGCGCACCGGCTTCCTGAGGAGTGGTGGCGCTTCCGAGACTTCGTCGCCCGTACGCCGGACCTGCCGGTCGGCTTCCTGGTGAGCGCTGCGGTCGTGACGCCGATGGAGCCGGACGTCGTCGCGGCCTACGACGCGCCGTTCCCGGATGCGTCGTACAAGGCGGGTGCGCGAGCCTTCCCCGACCTCATCCCGCAGGCCGCGGAGGACCCCGCCACCCCTGCGCAGGAGCGCGCGTGGGAGGTGCTGAGCACGTGGGAGAAGCCGTTCCTGTGCGCGTTCTCCGACAGCGACCCGATCACGCGCGGTGGGGACCGGCCGTTCCTGCAGCGCGTGCCGGGAGCGCAGGGTCAGCCGCACAGGGTCATCGAGGGCGGCGGCCACTTCCTGCAGGAGGACAAGGGCCCCGAGCTCGCCGGCGTCGTCGTGGAGTGGATGGGCGGCGCTTCCTGACGACCTACCAGTCGTGCTGGACGACGACGCGCTCGCCGATGACCTGGCTGGCGTGGTCGCGGACGTACGCCTGGTGCAGGTCGTGGGCGACGTAGGTGCGCGCACTGGCGAAGTCGTCGAAGTCCATGACCGCCACGAAGTCGAAGTTGCCCTCGAAGTGGCCGGCGTCGTCGCCCATGGTGAGCGCCTTGAGCTCTGGGATGACGCGCAGACCGGACAGGGCATCGCGGAAGGCCTGCCTGCGGTCCTCTCCGACACCCTCGGCCCAGCGGATCGAGATCACCTGACGGAACACCTGTCCTCCTCGTCGCCCACGTGGGACAACAGTCTGCCCGTCCGCCCGGCACTAGCCTTGCGGCGTGCTCTCCTCCGGCCTCCGTCAGGTCTTCCTCCTCGCCTCCCGCAGCGCGCCGATCCGTCGGGTCGTCGAGCACGCACCGGTGTCCAAGCAGGTCGTCCACCGCTTCGTCCCCGGTGCCACCGCCGAGGACGCCGTACGCGCCACGACCGAGCTGCTCGCCTCCGGCCGGACGGTCACGCTGGACCACCTGGGCGAGGACACCACCGACCGGGCGATGGCGCAGGCGACGGTCGACGCCTACCTCGACGTGCTGAGGCGGATGGCTGACGCCGGGCTCACGCAGGACGGTCGGGCGGAGGTCAGCGTGAAGCTCAGTGCCGTCGGCCAGACGATCGACGAGGCGCTGGCCCGCGACAACGCCGCCACGATCTGCCACGCCGCGCGCAACGCCGGCACGACGGTCACCCTCGACATGGAGGACCACACCACCACCGACAGCACCCTGGGCATCCTTCGCGACCTGAGGCAGGACTTCCCGACGACCGGCGCCGTGCTGCAGGCCTACCTGCACCGCACCGAGGCCGACTGCCGCGACCTCGCGTACGCCGGGTCGCGGGTGCGGCTGTGCAAGGGCGCCTACAAGGAGCCGGCGTCGGTGGCGTTCCAGGAGAAGGCCGCCGTCGACAAGAGCTACGTCCGCTGTCTGCGGGTGCTCATGGCAGGCGACGGCTACCCCATGGTGGCGAGCCACGACCCGCGGCTGATCGAGATCGCCGGCACGCTCGCGTCTGGCCGGGAGCAGGGCACGTACGAGTACCAGATGCTCTACGGCATCAGGCCGACCGAGCAGCAGCGCCTGGCCGACGAAGGAGAGACGATGCGCGTCTACGTGCCCTACGGCGACGAGTACTACGGCTACTTCATGCGCCGGCTCGCCGAGCGCCCGGCGAACGTCGCGTTCTTCCTGCGCGCGATGGCGACGCGCGGATGACCACCTTCGCGCTGGTCGGTGTCGGCAAGCTCGGCGAGGCCCTGCTGTCAGGGCTCCTGCGGTCCGGCCGCCCGAAGGAGCAGGTCATCGCCGCCGAGCGCTACGAGGGACGCGCGCGCGAGATCTCCGAGACCTACGGCGTCCGCACCGCCAGCCCGGAGGAAGCCGTCGCCGCGGCGGACGTGGTGCTCCTGGCGGTGAAGCCGCAGGACATGCGCACCGCCCTGCGCGAGCTGGCGCCGGGCATCCGGCCCGCGACGCTCGTGGTCAGCATGGCGGCCGGCATCACCACGTCGGTGCTCGAGGAGGAGCTGCCGACGGGCACGCACGTGGTGCGCGTCATGACCAACACGCCGGTGTTCGTCGACGAGGCGATGTCGGCGATCAGCCCCGGCACGCACGCGACCGAGGAGCACCTGGTACTGGTCGAAGACCTGCTTCGCCCAGTGGGTCGGGTGATCCGCGTGCCCGAGCACCAGCAGGACGCGGTCACCGCCCTGAGCGGCTCGGGTCCGGCGTACTTCTTCTACCTCGTCGAGGCGATGATCGACGCCGGGATCCTGCTCGGGCTGCCGCGCGCGGTGGCCGCCGAGCTGATCGTGCAGACCGCGGTGGGGTCGGCCAAGATGCTCAAGGAGTCCGACGAGCACCCGGTGGTGCTGCGCGAGGCAGTCATGTCGCCGGCCGGGACGACGATCAGCGCGATCCGGGTCATGGAGGACCACGGCGTGCGGGCCGCGATGCTCGCCGCCCTGGAGGCCGCCCGCGACCGCTCCCGCGAGCTCGCCGGCGGCTGACCCCCCCGACCAACCCACCCCCCCGCGCGAACGGATACGCGGGGATCCTCAGCGCACCCCCAGACCACCCGCGCGTATCCGTTCGCGGGGGGGTGGGGTACGGGGAAGGAGATCGCGGGCGTACGGCGAAACCTGATGCATGCAGCTCCGCTTCGCCGCCCCCGTCGCCGTCCTCGCCCTCGCCGGCGCGACCGTCCCTGCCGTCGCCGGCCCGACGGCGCGCACGAGGGTCGAGCACGCGAGCGCCCACCAGGTCCGCGGTGACCTCGGTCCCGCGACGGGAGCGCCGTCGTCCTGGGCGGCCAAGGCACTGCGGTCCCAGGCGTCGCGGCTCGGTGTCCAGGCCGGTGACTACCGCCTCGAGAGCGTCCGCACGTCCCTGATCGGCACGCACGTGCGCGGCCGCCAGTACCGCGGCGACGTTCCCGTGCTCGGCACCGACGCGCTCGTCACGGCCATCGCCGGTCGCATCGCCCAGGTCGACGCCTTCGGGACCAGCCTGCCCGGCGCGCCTGCGGCCACCCCGGTCGGTGAGGTCGTCGCGCGCGCCGCCGCGCTCGGCGTGCTCAACGTCAGCAGGACCATGATCCCGAGCACGGTCGAGCGGATCATGACCCCTCGCGGTGACCGGCTCGTCGACACCTACCGGGTCTCGGTCGTCGCCGCCCAGCCCGCTGTGGTGGCCCGGGTGGACGTCGCCGCTGCCACCGGACGCGTCCTCGCGGTCGTGCAGGACGAGAAGCACATCGACGGTACGGCGAAGCTGTTCAACCCGAACCCGATCCAGTCGAGCGGCAACACCACGCTCCGGGAGCCCGGGGTCGACGTGGGGGGAGCCGACACCGACCTGGACAGCCCCGAGCTGACCGCGGCCCGCGTGTCGATGCCCCTCAAGGACCTCGACTCCACCGCCCTGACCACCGGTCGGCTGTCCGGCCCCTGGGTCAACGTCCTGGGCATGGCCGGCTACAACGCCACCGTCAACGCCGCCGTCTTCGACGTCACCCGGGGTGACCCGCGGTTCGAGGGCCTGATGGCCTACGCGCACATCGACGGCTACCAGCGCTACCTGCAGGGCCTGGGGTTCAAGGGCGGTGCCGCGGTCAACGCCGAGCCGCAGGACATCATCACCACGCGCGTCGAGGGCTTCGACAACAGCTTCTACCAGCCGGGCAACGACGTCATGCTCATGGGCGCCGGTGGCGTGGACGACGGCGAGGACGCCGAGGTCATCCTGCACGAGTACGGCCACGCGATGCAGGACGCGCAGGTCCCGGGCTGGGGCAGCACCGCCGAGGGCGGCGCGATGGGCGAGGGATTCGGCGACTTCCAGTCGGGCTCCTACTTCGCCCGGATCAACAAGCACCCCGCGCTCGACGCGTGCCTCATGGAGTGGGACTCCACCTCCTACGCCTCCGGTGACCCGACCTGCATCCGCCGCATGGACAGCAAGAAGCACTACCCGAAGGACATCGAGGACGAGGTGCACGCCGACGGCGAGCTGTGGGAGACGTTCCTGTGGAACGTCCGCAGCAAGCTGCAGGGCAACGCCGTCCAGAAGTCCGATGCGGCGCTGAAGCTCGTCATCAGCAGCCACGAGCTGCTCACCCCCAACGCCAACTTCGATGACGCCGTCGCGGCGCTGCGCACCGCCGCCACGGCGCTCAAGCACCCGGAGTACCAGGCGATCATCAACGCCGAGGCGAAGCGGATCGGCTTCCCGCTCAACCCGTAGGGCACCCTGGTGGGGTGAGCGACTCCACGCTGGTGGTCTGGGACGACGTCTTCACCGCGTACGACTTCGGCCCCACCCACCCGCTGCGTCCGCTGCGCCTCGAGCTGACCATGGCCCTGGCGCGCCAGCTCGGCGTGCTCGACCGCCCCGGCGTCGAGGTCCGCGCGCCGGGCATGGCCAGCGACGACACCCTCGCCCTGGTCCACGACCCGCTGTACGTCGCGAGCGTGCGGCGTGCTCCCGATGACGTCATGGGTCGGCTGTCCCTGCGGTGGGGCCTCGGCACCGGCGACAACCCGGTGTTCCCGCGGATGCACGAGGCCTCCGCGCTCGTGACCGGCGCCTCGGTCGACGCGGCGCGCGCCGTCTGGGACGGCACCCACCAGCACGCCGTGAACCTGTCCGGGGGCCTGCACCACGCCATGCGCGACCGCGCCTCCGGCTTCTGCGTGTACGACGACCCGGCTGTCGCGATCGCGTGGCTGCTCGCTGCCGGAGCTGACCGGGTCGCGTACGTCGACGTGGACGTGCACCACGGCGACGGCGTGCAGGCGGCCTTCTACGACGACCCGCGGGTGCTGACCGTGTCGGTCCACGAGAGCGGCCGCACGCTGTTCCCCGGCACCGGCTGGGCGGACGAGACCGGCACCGGTGACGCGGTGGGCACGTCGGTCAACCTCGCCCTGCCGGCGGGGACCGGGGACGCGCAGTGGCTCAGCGCCTTCCACGCCGTCGTGCCCGCCGCCGTACGCGCCTTCGCACCGCAGGTGCTCGTGACCCAGCACGGCTGCGACACGCACGCGCTGGACCCGCTCGCCCACCTGCAGATGAGCATCGAGGGGCAACGCAGCGCCTACGCCTCCCTGCACGCCCTCGCGCACGAGGTCTGCGCCGGTCAGCTGGGTGGCGCTCGGCGGCGGTGGCTACGAGCCGGTGCAGGTCGTCCCGCGCGCCTGGACGCACCTGCTCGCCGAGGTGACCGGCGCCCCGGTCGACGGAGCGACGCCCGGCGACTGGCGCGCGCAGGCCCACGAGCGGGGTGGCGAGCAGGCACCGACCTCGCTGACCGACGGCGTGCAGGTCGCCTGGGAGGCGTGGACGCCGGACCCCCTGGAGGGCCTCGACGCGCCGCACGGCGCCTCGAGACTGGACCGGATGGTGGCCGAGGCAGTGCGCGAGACGCGCGAGGCGGTGTTCCCGGCTCTCGGTCTGGACCCCCTCCGGGCCTGAGCGTCAAGCCACCACGCCGGGACTGGGCCGAACGGGTGACTATGCGAGTCCCACCCGTCCCGATACCCTCCACAGGCACGTGCGTGTCCGATGCGCCGGTGGGGAAGCCGAGCGCCGCGACACGTGCCGATCGGATGAGGCATGTCCAACCTGAGCGAGATCAAGTTCCTGACCGTGGCCGAGGTGGCCGCGGTGATGCGGGTGAGCCGCATGACGGTCTACCGCCTGGTGCATGCCGGCGACCTGGCGTCGGTGCGCGTGGGCCGCAGCTTCCGGGTGCCCGAGCACGCGGTGCACGCCTACCTGCGCGGAGCCTTCAACGAGACCGCCTGACCGGACCGCCGGACCGGTGAGTCCCGTAGACTGACCACTTCCGCCCGGGCCGTTCGCGCACCGGGTCTGTCCAAGACACCAGCTGAGCAGAGGTTCCGACGTGGGTTCCGTCATCAAGAAGCGCCGCAAGCGGATGGCCAAGAAGAAGCACCGCAAGCTGCTGAAGAAGACCCGCGTCCAGCGCCGCAACAAGAAGTAGCCTCCCCACCGGCGACAACGAGGTCGCCATGGCAAGGGAGTACCCGTGTTCCTGACGTTCCTGTCCGACCTGGGTCACGAGGACGCGTTCCTCGGCGTCTGCAAGGGCGTGATCGCGCGCATCGCGCCGGAGACCCGCGTGCTGGACGTGCTGCACCTGGTCCACCCGCAAGACGTCGACCAGGGCGCGGTCGTGCTCGCCAGCTCCGTGCCGTACCTCCCGGCGCCGGCAGTGCACCTCGCGCTGGTCGACCCGTTCCGGACCATCCCGGCCCGCGGCATCGCGGTCCGGACCGCCGACGGCTCGACCTTCGTCGCACCTGACAACGGCCTCACCAGTCAGGCGTGGGACGTCGCGGGCGGTGCGGTGTGCGCGCACGTGCTCGACGACCCGTCGCTGTGGAACGCCGACGCCGCCCGCACCTTCCGGGCCCGCGACGTGTTCAGCCCGGTCGCGGCGCGGCTGTCGGCCGGCCTGCCCATCGAGCAGGTCGGCTCGCCGGTTCCGCTCGAGGACCTCGAGCGGCTCGAGCCCCGCAAGGCGACGCTGCACGACGACCACGTCCACGGGGAGGTCGCGTCGGTCGACCACTTCGGCAACCTGACACTCAACATGCAGCGCCACCACGTGGAGGCCGCCGGGATCGCCCTCGGTGACGACGTGGAGATCCGCTGCGGCGGCAAGACCCTGCAGGTGCGCTACGCCCTGACGTACGGCGAGGTCCCGCGCGGGCAGGTCGCGCTGTGCGAGGACTCCTTCCGGACCATGTGCGTGGCGGTCAACCAGGGCAGCGCCGCCACCGTGCTGCGCGCCCGCCGGGCCGACCCGCTCGTCATCGCCCGGGTGCACGCCGAGCCGCCCGCCGTACCCCAGCCCTTCCGGGTCTACGACCAGGCGCCCAGCACGGTCACGGCGTAGCGATCGGTAGGATGGCCGTTCAGCAGGAGACGGCCACGAGCCCGACAGGAGCGCCATGAGCAGCCCGCGCGTCGTCCTCGTCACCGGGGTCAGCCGCTACCTCGGCACGCGCGTCGCCAGCACGCTCGCCGCCGACCCGAGCATCGAGCGGGTCATCGGCGTCGACACCGTCCCGCCGCGCCCTGACGCGCTCCCGCAGCTGGGCCGCACCGAGTTCGTCCGCGCCGACATCCGCAACCCGCTGATCGCCAAGGTCATCGCGCAGGCCGAGGTCGACACGGTCGTGCACATGAACGTCATCGCCACCCCGCTCGGCGCCGGAGGCCGTACGGCGATGAAGGAGATCAACGTCATCGGGACGATGCAGCTGCTGGCGGCGTGCCAGAAGGCGCCGTCCCTGCGCAAGCTCGTCGTCAAGAGCACGACGGCCGTCTACGGCAGCAGCCCGCGTGACCCCGCCCTGTTCACCGAAGACGCCGAGCCGAAGGCGCTGCCGAAGTCCGGCTACGCCAAGGACGCCGTCGAGGTCGAGGGCTACGTCCGCGGGTTCGGGCGCCGGCGTCCCGACGTCGTGCTGAGCCTGCTGCGCTTCACCAACTTCATCGGGCCGGTCATCGAGACCCCGCTGACCCGCTACCTGTCGCTGCCCGTCGTCCCGACGGTTCTCGGCTTCGACCCGCGCATCCAGCTCTGCCACGAGGACGACGGCGTCGAGGCGCTGCGGCGCTGCACGACCGAGGACCACCCGGGGATCTTCAACGTCGGCGGCGAGGGGGTCCTCCTGCTGTCGCAGGCGGTGCGTCGGGTCGGTCGCGTCTCCGTCCCGATCCCCGCGCCCGCCGTGACGCTGGTGGGCTCGCTGTTCCGGCGCGCGGGCCTCGTGGACTTCAGCCCCGAGCAGATGCGCTACCTCGAGCACGGCCGCGTCGCTGCCGTCCGCCGCTTCCGCGACGAGCTCGGGTGGGGTCCGCGCTCCACCGCCGACGCCATGCAGTCGTTCGTCGAGCGCGCCCCGCGCCTGCTCAACCCCGAGACCGTCGCCGCCGCCGAGCAGCGCGTGCTCCGCCTGCTCGCCCAGCGCCGCCTGCTCGCACCGACCACAGCTGAGGAGCCGATCCGTGCCTGAGGCCAGGGTCATCCCCCTGCGTGCCACGGACTCCCCGTCCGTGTCACCGTCCGACTCCCCGTCCGGGTCACCTTCATCGGAGCCGGGCGGCGCACCGACCCCTGCCGAGGTGCCGGCTCCCGCCGTACCTGCGTCGGCGTGGGAGTCCAAGCTCGCCGGGGGGCTGGCCTTCCTGCGCCGCCGCATCACCGGTGACTACGACGTGGACGAGTTCGGATTCGACGCCGACCTCACCGACCACGTCCTGCTCCCTCCGCTGCGGCCGCTGTACGACAGGTGGTTCCGGGTCGAGACCCGCGGGCTCGACAACATCCCGGACGTCGGTGGCGCGCTCATCGTCGCCAACCACTCCGGGACGATCCCCGTCGACGCGCTCATGACGATCCTCGCGCTGCACGACCACCACCCCGCGCGCCGCACGCTCCGGCTGCTGGGCGCCGACCTGGTCTTCAGCCTGCCCATCGTCGCGCCGCTGGCCCGCAAGGGTGGCAACACCCTGGCGTGCAACGCCGACGCCGAGCGGCTGCTGTCCGACGACCAGCTCGTCGGCGTGTTCCCCGAGGGCTTCAAGGGCATCGGCAAGCCGTTCTCCGAGCGGTACAAGCTGCAGCGCTTCGGGCGGGGCGGCTTCGTCTCGGCGGCGCTGCGCACCGGCAAGCCGATCATCCCCGTGTCGATCGTGGGCGCCGAGGAGATCTACCCGATCCTGGGCAACAGCAAGACGCTCTCGCGCCTGCTCGGGCTGCCCTACGTCCCGCTGACCCCGCTGTTCCCGTGGTTCGGCCTGCTGGGCGCCGTCCCGCTCCCGAGCAAGTGGATCATCGAGTTCGGCGAGCCGATCGAGACCGCGTCCCTCGGTGGCGCAGCGGCGGCCGAGGATCCGATGCTGGTGTTCAACCTGACCGACCAGGTCCGCGAGACCATCCAGTCCACGCTCTACACCCTGCTCATGCAGCGACGCTCGGTCTTCTTCTAGAGCCCGGTACGCCGCTCAGCGCGCTGGACGCCGCTCAGCGCGCTGGACGCCGCACGGCGCGCTTGACCCGTGCGAGGGGTCGCTGCTGGCCGGCCTGCCGGCGGCGCAGCGCCAGCCCGGCCATGACGCCACCGACCGCGAGCCCGGTGCCGAACGTCGCGGGGACGCCGACCTTCGCGGCCTTGCGCCCGGTGCGGAAGTCACGGATCTCCCAGCCGTTCTCCTTCGCCGCGGCGCGCAGCCCGGTGTCCGGGTTGATCGCCACGCCGTGGCCGACGGCAGACAGCATGGGGATGTCGTTGGAGGAGTCGCTGTAGGCGGTGCAGCGCGACAGGTCCAGGCCCTCCCGCTCGGCCAGTGCGCGGACGGCCTCGGCCTTGCTCGGTCCGTGCAGCGGCTCTCCGACGAGTCGTCCGGTGTAGAGGCCGTCCTCCACCTCGGCGACCGTCCCCAGCGCTCCGGTCAGGCCGAGCCGCTTGGCGATGATCCGCGCCAGCTCGACCGGGGTCGCCGTCACGAGGAACACCCGCTGGCCCGCGTCGAGGTGCGACTGCGCGAGCGCCTGCGTGCCGGACCAGATGCGCTGGGCCATCAGCTCGTCGTAGATCTCCTCGCCGTACGCCACGATGTCGGCGACCGCCTTGCCGGCGACGAGGGACAGGGCCTTCTCCCTCGCCTCGGCGACGGCTTCGAGGTCCTCCTTGCCACGGATCCGGAAGCGCAGCTGCTGCCAGCCGAAGCGCAGCAGGTCGCCGGTGGTGACCAGACCCCGGCTGGCCATGCCCTTGCCGAAGAAGTAGATCGACGCGCCACGGATCATCGTGTTGTCCACGTCGAAGAACGCGGCGGCCGTGGGGTCGGCGACGGTGACCAGCGACGCCTCGACCTCGGCGGCGGCCGCGGACGCTGCACCGGCGAGCACCGCGCTCACGCCATCGCCCTCGGATCTCCTGCGCCACCTGACCACGAGATCACCCTATCGGTCGGGAGCAGCCGATCAGGGGGCAGCCGAACAGCGAGAAGCCCCGCTCCTGGTGGGGAGCGGGGCTTCTCGGGTGGTACGGGGTGACTACTCCGCGATGTGGGCCAGACGACGGCGGCGGGCCACCATCGCGAGACCGAGCAGGGCGGTGGCCGCCGCACCCGTCAGCGGCAGGTTGGCGCCGGTGCGGGGGAGGGAGATGGCCTGGGCCGGGGGCGCCGTGACGACGGTCGGCGGGGTGACCTGCTGCGCGGCGATCTTCGTGACCTCGGCGGTGGCCGGGACCAGGGAGATGTCGACGAGCGGCTTGGCGAAGCCGACCGGCTGGATGCGCAGGTGGGCGGCGTCCACCGAGCTGGAGGCCTTGTCCGCGGACTTGACCGGGGTGCCCGCGACGGGGCCGGTCAGCGTGGCGCCGAGGGCGTCGTTGAGGACACCGGTGATGGTGGCCAGGGCGCCGTTCACGGCGTCCTTGACGGCCGCGGGGACCGCGCTGCCACCGAGGACGGCGGTGAGCTGACCCGTGACGTCGACGCTGAGCAGGTCGGCGACGTTGACCTTCAGGACGCTGCTGGTGCCCTGGGCGGCCGCGTCAGAGGCCTTGCCGAGGGTGGCCGTCGCGTCGGAGGTCATGCCGTCGACCGTGACGAGGCCACCGAGGGCGGAGATGCCCGTGAGCTTGTTGGTGGCGTGCGAGGTCATCGCGTCCGCGGTGCGGGTGACGGTCTGCTCGGACTGGATCAGGCCGACGCTCAGCAGCGACGTGTCGGCCGTCTTGAGCTTGATCTGCTGCGCGAGCAGCTGCGGCAGGGCGTTGAGCTGCGCGATGACGGCGTCGACCGCGTCCTTGACCGGCTGGGTCGCACCGTTGGTGGCCGTGTTGACCTGCGTGACGATGCTGCTGACCAGGTCGGTGACCGTGGTGGTGACGCCCGTGACCTGCTGCGCAGGCGCGCCGGTCGGCAGGGTGCCGACGACGCCGTTGAGGACGGTGGTGAGCTGCGCGGTCAGGGCGTCGAGGACGGCCTGCAGGTTGCCGGCACCCTCGACGCGCAGGTTCGCGACGGAGGACAGCGAGTGGGCGACCTGGCCCGCGACGTCCGGGTTGGCCGTCTCGGAGGTGAGCTGCAGGACACCGCCGCTGATCAGCGGGTTGGCCGGGAAGGTCCCCTCGGAGGCCGGGTTCGGCGAGCCGTAGGTGGCGGTCAGGGCCTTGTCGAGCGCCTGGCTGACGACCGGGATGTTGCCGTTCGCGCCGAGGATCGACTTGGTGACCGCGGCGGCCGGGCTGGTGAAGGAGCTGGTGCGGACGTTGCTGCCCGTGAGCACCAGGTCCTGCGTGATCTTGTCGCCGATGGTCGGCAGCGCCACCGGGAGGTTCAGCTCCAGGTGGAGGACGCTTCCGCCGCCGGCGGCGTTGAAGACGTCCTTCTTGACGATGGAGCCCTGGGTGGAGGCAGCCGCGCTGCCGGCACCGGCAGCGACGAGCGTGCCGGTGGCGAGGGCGAGGGCGGTGAGCCGTGCGACCCGTCCGTTGCTGGTCATGTGATCCCCTTGTTCACGAAAGCACCTATGTGGTGCATGTCTCGGCATTACGGACGTCTCGCTTGAATCGGGTGTCGGACCCGGGGCTTGCCGTCTTGCACCCCTCAACGACGGGCTGTGACGGAGGTGACGCGGTCCACAGAACTTTTTTCCGCCGTACGACGAAGCGATTCGGACATCGTGGGCGGAAGGGGCACGTACCACTGCGCGACGCCGCGCCCCAGGGCCGATCTGCCCGTTCGCACCTGCCCGTTCGAGACCTGGCCCCGTCCGAGACGTCGCCGGAGTGCCGCGGCGACCGCTCCCCTCGGGAACGTTGCGGGTACGCCGCCACTGCACAGCGCGCAGGACCCGCAAAGTTCGGGCAGGCCTGATCGGCCGAGACCTGATCGGTTCGACACCGCCCGAAGGAGCCCGGGCGGGGCGGCTACGGCTGGGGCTGCGGCGCGAGGGTGGGGAGCGGGAGGAGCGTCGGCAGCGGGACGGGCAGCAGCGTGGGCAGCCCGGTCGGCAGGATCGTCGGCAGGATCGTCGGGAGCCCGGTCGGCAAGCCGGTCGGCAGGTCGGTGGGGAGCGGACCGGGTGTGCCGGTCGGCGAGGCCGTCGGCGACGCGCTCGGGCTCGGCGTGCTGGTCGGCTCCGGCGAGGCGGTCGGGGTGGGCGAGGGCGTCGGGCCACTCGGCTCGGGGGTGGGCGCGGGTGCCGGCGACGGAGCGCACTGGCAGTCGGGCACACCGTTGGTGTCCGGCTGGGCCGGCGTGGGGTTGGCCGTGGCGCCGGGCATCGGCTCCGGCTCGGGCTCGGTCGGCAGCGTCGGGCCGGCGTTGCCGGGGTAGCACTCGCCACCGCAGGCACCGAGCGTGAGCAGCTCGCGGGCGTCGCTGCCGACGGAGAACACCAGCTCCAGGCTGTTCTGCGCGCTGGGGCGGGCACTCGCGGGCAGGGTGTCGACCAGGGCAGTGAGGTCCTGCTGGCTGCTGGAGGCGAAGGTCTTCAGGATCTGGAGCGGCTCGGACTTCTGGCTGGAGCGGTACGCGCTCTCGAGCAGCGTCTGCCCGCTGCGGGTCTCGGCGTCGAACGCCGCGAGCGTCGTGACGATGCGCGAGGACAGCGAACCCCCGAAGGCCGCGCCGGACGCGGTGGGTGAGCCGTCGGTCGCGACGCTGAGGGCGAGCTGGCCCTCGCCGCGGGCCAGGGCGCCGACCTCCCGCAGGCGGGTGGCGGCGAACTCGAGGTGCTTGGACCCCTTGGCCGTGTCGCCGCTGACGAAGCTGAGCTCGACGCTCTCCGTGGCCTTCTTCAGCCCGTAGAACGGCTGGCCCGGCAGGGACCGCGAGGACGCGAGCCCGACGCCGCTGACGGCGATGACGCCCGCCATCGAACCGGCCAGGACGCCGATGCGGCGCTGGGCCTTGCGGCTCTGGGTCCAGCTGACGGCCGCGTCGAGGGCGGTGGGACGTGCGGCCTCGACCGGTGCCCCCACGCTTGCCTGCACGGTGGCGACGGCGACTAGGCGCTGACGCAGCGCGGCGCGGAACTCGGGACGGGGGGTCACCTCGAGGGTGGGCGCCAGTGTGCGCAGCCGGGTCGCGAGCGTCAGCTGTCCAGCGGTCAGCAGACCGGGGCCGGAGACAGCGCCCTCGAGCAGGCGGGCGAGCTCCTCGGCGCGTGCACGGGTGCCCAGCGGGTTCATGAGCGGGCTCCCTTCCTGCAGCGGCGGATCGGCCTGCGCGGCACCGCGGACGCGGCGTGCAGACCGGACAACGAGCGGAAGCGCTCAAGAGTGACGGCCTCGCCGCCGAAACTGTCCTGAATGACCAGGCTCACAGTCTGTGCTGCCCCGGTCACAGCTCGACCCCCTCGGGAAGCAGGCGTCCGAGCGTACGGATCGCGCGGTACTGCAGTGCCTTGATGGCGCCGTCGTTCTTGCCCATGATCGTGGCGGTCTCGCTCACCGAGAGCCCCTGCAGGAAGCGCAGGACGATGCACTCCTGCTGCTCGCTGTTCAGCTGCTTGACCGCCTCGAGCAGCACCTTGTTCTGCATCGCCTCGAGGACCTCGCCCTCGGGGCCGGCCTGCACGGGCGCGTTGCTGGAGTCCGACACGTCGTCGGTGGTGAGCTCGAGCCGGTAGCGGCTGCTCTTGTAGTGGTCGGCGATGAGGTTGCGGGCGATCGTCACGAACCAGGCGCCGACGTCACGCCCCTGCCAGGTGAAGCTGGAGATGCGGCGCAGCGCCCGCAGGAACGTCTCGCTGGTCAGGTCCTCGGCCAGCTGGACGGTGGGGACGCGGTAGACGATGTAGCGGTACACCTGGTCGACGTACCGGTCGTAGAGCTCGCCGAAGGCGTCGGCGTCGCCCTCCTGGGCGCGCTGCACCAGACCGATCGCGACCGCGGTCTCGCCCTCCGGGGCGGCGTGCTCGATCTCGACCTCGCCGGACTGCACCGGCACCGGCAGGGACGCCGGTACGGACACGGTGGCGGTCGTTGAGGTGCCGACGCGACCGGTCGAGGTCATGGCGTACGGCGGGAGGGGGCCGGTGTCGAACGGGTCCTGGCTCACGCGCGCGGATCGGGCGCAGCGCAGCAGCTCGTCACGGCGGGCCTCGGCCACGGCGGCGCGCAGCGCGGACAGGCCGGCGCCGGCGGACGCGGGCACCCGCGTCACGGGCAGCACCGTCCCGCGAACGGGGCGCACGCCACGTCCGCTCGGGAACAGGCCACTGCCGGCATCGGGCTCCGATCGGGCGCACCCGTCGACGAGGGGGCGCAGGGACGAGCACCCATGGTAGAGGTCTCGGCGCCCGCACGGGCCCCCTTGACACGACCTCGAGATCGCCGGTCCCGACGTACGCTCGGTGCATGGCCTCGACCTCCGCGCCTCCGACGCGTGCGCGGCAGGCCCGGTTGCGGCGCCGACGCAGGCGCCGGGTCGGCCGGCTCGTCGCGCGCACGTTGCTGGTGGGGCTGCTGGCGCTGCTCGTCGGTGCCGGGACCTTCGTCGGGGGCCTGCTGGCCGCGCCGATCGACCTCGACGTCGCCCCGCCGCCGACGCCCGCCCTGCTGCTCGCGGACGACGGCCGGCAGATCGCGACGATCGAGCCGCCGGAGAAGCGCGAGGACGTCAAGGCGGAGGACATCCCGCAGGTCATGCGCGACGCGATCATCAGCGCGGAGGACCAGCGGTTCCTCGAGCACAACGGTGTGGACGTCCTGGCCACGATGCGCGCGGCGTTCCGCGACCTCACGGGCACCGGGGTGTTCCAGGGCGGGTCGACGCTGACGCAGCAGTACGTCAAGAACGCGTACGTCGACAACGACCGCACGGCGCTGCGGAAGATCCGCGAGGCGGCGCTGGCGGTGCGGCTGGAGCAGCGGCTGAGCAAGCAGGAGATCGTCACCGACTACCTCAACGCGCTCTACCTCGGCAACGGCCTGTACGGCGTCCAGGCCGCCTCGAAGTACTACTTCGGCGTGCCGATCAAGGACCTCGCGCTCAACGAGCACACCGGTCAGCGGGACCCGACGCTCGCGCTCGCGCGGGCGTCGATGCTCGCGGGCATCGCCCCGGCGCCGTCGGCGTGGAACCCGGTCAAGGACTTCACGACCGCGCGGATCCGGCAGCAGTACACGCTCAACCAGATGGTCGTCGGCGGCCACGCCACCCCGCAGGAGGTCACGACGGCGTACCGGCACGACGTCCGGCCGCTGCGCGAGTCACCTCCCGCGGTCCCGAACGACTACCCGGAGTTCGTCGACTACGTCACGGACAAGGTGAAGAAGGACCCGTCCTACGACGAGGACACCTTCTTCCGGGGCGGGATCGCGGTGAAGACCACGCTCGACCTCGACCTGCAGCAGGCGTTCGCGCAGGCGCTGCGCGAGGTGCTCCCCGATGCCACTGACCCGCAGGCGGCGCTCATCGCGGTGGACTACACCAACGGCGACATCAAGGCGATGGCCACCCTGCGCCGCGCGCCGGACGTCGTGAACATCAACGGCAAGGTCGTCCGCAAGGGGGTCGACGGCTACCAGCAGCGGCTGGGCTTCAACCTCTCGACGGCCGCCAAGCGCGCGTCGGGTTCCACGATCAAGACCTTCACGCTGGCCCAGGCGCTGGCCGAGGGCAAGAAGCTCACCGACACCCGTCGTGGCCCCAAGACCGACACGATCCGCTGCTCCGGCTGCCCGGGCGGTGCCTACACCTACGGCAACGCCGGTGACGGCGAGGGCGGCCGCAGCTACTCGCTCGCGAGCGCCCTCGTCCACTCGATCAACACCGTGTACGTGCCGCTCGCGAACGAGGTCGGGCGGGAGAAGGTGGCCAAGCTCGCGGAGAAGGCCGGCCTCGCCCCGGCCGGCGACCTGCAGGGGCCGTGCAAGAAGAACAGCAAGGGCGTCGTCTACTACTGCCCGCCGGCACGCTTCCTGTCCTTCGGCATCGGCGGCGGCGTCGACGTCACCCCGCTGGGCGAGGCGCTCGGCTACGGGACGTTCGCCAACGACGGGATCCACGTGAACCCGCGCGCGTTCACCGAGGTGCGCGTCGGTGTGAAGGGGACCGACGAGGGGCGCGTGCTGACGAAGGTGCCGGTGAGCGGGCGGGTGCGCGTCGTGAAGAGCAGCGTGGCCAGCGACGTCGTCAAGACGCTCACCGAGGTCGTGAAGAGCGGCACGGCGACCTCGGTGCGGTTGCCCGTGCCCGTGTTCGGCAAGACCGGGACGACGAACAGCAGCACCGACGCGTGGTTCACCGGTTGCCTGCCGACCGAGAAGATCTGCGTGGCGAGCTGGATGGGTTACGAGTACTCCGCCTGCAGCGTCGGCAAGGACAAGGACAACAACCCCCTGCGCGTCGCCGGTCCCTGCGGGGGCATGAGCAACCTGCACGGCGTCAAGCAGGTGTACGGCGGGACGCTGCCGGCGAAGGCGTTCACCCGCGCACAGCAGATCCTCGAGCAGATCCGCGCCGACCGGAAGGCGCGCGCGGCCGGACTGGTGCCCGCGCCCACCCCGACCGCGACGCCGAAGGCCACGCGCGCGCCGAGCAGGGCTCCGGTCACCCCGACCACGGCCGCCCCGGCGCCGACCGCGGCGCCGACGCCCCGGCGTACGCCCAGCCCGACACCCACGCCGACGCCGACGCCGACGCAGGCACCCACGCAGACCCCGCCGACGGTGCTGCCGCCTGGGCCGGGAGCGACCGAGAGCCCGCCGCCACCCGGTTGACGGCGCACTGGCGGGCTGCTGACGGGCGGCGGGTGTGGAATGCTGCCCGGACGCCCGACCGAACAGGGGAGCCTTCGTGAGCGCCGGCAACGTCGCCGACCTGGTGGCTCGCGCTGCCGCGGCGAGCCCGGACAAGGCCGCTCTCGTCTTCCACGGGCAGAGCACCACCTGGGCGGAGCTCGACACCCTCGTGTCGGCGACCGCCCGAGGCCTGCGGGCACGGGGTCTGGAGACCGGCGACCGCGTCGCGCTGGTGCTCGGCAACACCCCCGACTTCGCGGCGGCCTACTTCGGCACCCTGCGCGCGGGGTTGGTCGCGCTGCCGCTCAACACCGGCTACACCGCCGACGAGCTGCGCCACGCCCTGTCCGACAGCGGCGCGTCCGTCGTCCTCGCGGGGGCCTCGATGGCCGAGGTCGCTCGCGCAGCAGCCGAGGTGCCCGTGGTCGTGACGGGCTCGGAGGAGCACGTCGCCCTCGTCGTCGACCGGTCGCCGTACGCGCCGGAGGGGGCAGGGGAGGACCTCGCTGTGCTGCTGTACACCTCCGGCACCAGTGGGCGGCCCAAGGGCGCGATGCTCACGCACCGGGCGCTGCTGGCCAACCTGGAGCAGGCCTCGCGCATCGACCCGCCGGTGATCGCCGAGGACGACGTGGTGCTGCTGGTGCTGCCGCTGTTCCACGTCTTCGGGCTCAACGCCGCCCTCGGCGCCGTCGCCTTCCACGGCGCCACGGGCGTGCTCGCCGAGCGCTTCGACCCGGTCGAGACCCTCGAGCTGGTCCGGCGGCACGGCGTGACCAACCTGGTCGGCGCCCCGCCGATGTACGTCGCGTGGTCGATGCTCCCGGACGTCGGCGACGCGTTCACCTCGGTGCGGCTGGCGCTGTCCGGGGCGGCGCCGCTGCCGCCCGCGGTGCTGCACCGCGTGCTGGACACGACCGGTCACCACGTCTTCGAGGGCTACGGGCTGACCGAGACCGCCCCCGTGCTCACCACGACCCTGATGAGCGAGGTCGCGAAGGCGGGCTCCATCGGCCGGCCGGTGCCGGGCGTCGAGCTGCGCCTGGTCGACGAGAGCGGCCAGCCGGTCGAGGACGGGGACCCGGGCGAGATCGTCGTGCGCGGGGCGAACCTGTTCAGCGGCTACTGGCCCGACGGCACGGAGGGTCCTGACGCCGACGGGTGGTTCCCGACGGGCGACGTCGCGCTGCTGGACGCCGACGGGGACCTGCACCTGGTCGACCGGCGACGCGAGCTCGTGCTGGTCAGCGGCTTCAACGTCTACCCCCGCGAGGTCGAGGAGGTGCTCGCCCGGCTGCCCGGGGTCGCTGAGGCGGCGGTCATCGGCATCCCCCACCCCTACACCGGTGAGTCGGTCAAGGCGCTCGTGGTGCTGGAGCCCGGCGCGGCCCTCACGACCGACGAGGTCATCGCCCACTGCGCCCGCTCGCTGGCCCGCTTCAAGTGCCCGACGGCCGTCGAGCTCGTCGACGAGCTCCCGCACTCCGCCACCGGCAAGGTCAGCAAGGGCCGGCTGCGCGAGCTCTCCGCCTGACCGTGTTCCGGCGCAGAGCCCGCCGCGCGGTGAGGGTGGGGCAGGTCCGGTTCGTGACCCGCGTGGGCTGCAGCATGTGCGCCGAGGCGCTGCCGGTGGTCGAGCAGGTCTGCCGAGCGCGCAGCGTCCCGCTCGAGGTCGCGGACGTCGACGCCGACGCCTCGTTGCGACAGTGGAGCGACCACGTTCCGGTGGTGCTGCTCGACGGTGTCGAGCACAGCCGCTGGTGGGTCGACCCCGCGGCGCTCGACCGGGCGCTCCGCGGCCGGGTGTGACCGGCTTCACTGACTTTGTGCGCGCGTTCACAAGCGCGTAGCCTTGCGTTCACGGCGCCGGTCGAGCGCTGATGACGGCCCTCCCCGCGGGCCACCTCCCTTGGAGCCACGGTGTCCGCAGCGAGCAGCCTGCCTCTGGCCGGCCGCCGTCGCGCCGAGGTCCCGGAGGCCACCGTCGCCCGCCTGCCGCTGTACCTCCGCGCGCTGCACGCGCTGTCGGAGAGCGGCCGGACCACGCTGAGCTCGGAGGAGCTCGCCCAGGCGGCGGGCGTCAACAGCGCCAAGCTGCGCAAGGACCTCTCGCACCTCGGCTCGTACGGCACCCGGGGCGTGGGGTACGACGTCGAGCACCTCATCGGCGAGATCAGCCGCGAGCTCGGGCTGGCGCGCCGCTGCTCGGTCGTGCTCGTCGGCGTCGGCAACCTCGGCCGGGCGCTGGCCGGGTACGGCGGGTTCGCCTCGCGCGGGCTGGCGATCGACGCCCTGCTCGACGCCGACCGCAGCCGGGTCGGTGAGCAGATCGCCGGGCTGACCGTGCGTCACCTCGACGACCTGGCCGACGTGGTGACCGGCGTGAGCATCGGCGTGATCGCCGTCCCCGCCGAGGCCGCGCAGGAGGTGTGCGACCGGCTGGTGGAGGCGGGCGTGACGAGCATCCTGAACTTCGCGCCGACGGTGCTGACCGTCCCTGCGCACGTCGACCTGCGCAAGGTGGACCTGTCGATCGAGCTGCAGATCCTGTCCTTCCACGAGCACCGCAAGGCCGCCGCGCTCCAGGACGCAGGAGCGCTGTCATGAGCGTCCTCGTCGTGGGCATCTCGCACCGCTCCGCCCCCGTCGCGCTGCTCGAGGAGGTCACGCGCGGCATGGGCGACACCTCGTCGGTGCTCGGCGAGCTGACCGCCGGTGTCGTTGCCGAGGCCGTCGTCGTCGCAACCTGCAACCGGGTCGAGGTCTACGCCGACACCGAGGACTTCCACCCCGGGCTCGACGCCGTCGCCGACCTGCTGTCGCGCCGCTCGGGCGTCGCGCTCGACGAGCTGTCCAAGCACCTCTACGTCCACTGGGAGCAGCAGGCGGTGCTGCACCTGTTCGAGGTCGCGAGCGGCCTGGACTCCATGGTGGTCGGCGAGTCGCAGATCCTCGGCCAGCTGCGCCGCGCCTACGCCGTCGCCGGCGGCGGCGCGGGGCGGGTGCTGCACGAGCTGTTCCAGACCGCCCTGCGGGTCGGCAAGCGCGCCCACGCCGAGACCGGGATCGACGCGGCGGGGCAGTCCCTCGTCAGCGTCGGCCTCGAGCACGTCGCCCGTGCGCTCGGGTCGCTCGACGACCGGCGGGTGCTGCTCGTGGGCGCCGGGTCCATGGGTGCGCTCGCCGGAGCGACCCTGCGCCGGTCCGGTGTCGGCGAGATCGTGGTGGCGAACCGGAGCACCGACAACGCCGTACGCCTGGCGACGTCGCTGGAGGGGCGCGGAGTCGGGCTCGACGCACTCGCCGAGAACCTCGCGTCGGCCGACGTCGTCGTGACGTCGACAGGGGCGGTCGGTCTCGTGATCACCCGCGAGGTCGTCGCGGCCGCGATGACCGGTCGCGAGCGCCCCCTGGTGGTGCTCGACCTCGCTCTGCCCCACGACGTCGACCCGGGTGTCCGGTCCATCCCTGGCGTGACCCTGGTCGACCTGGCGTCGCTGCAGGAGGTCCTGTCCGGCACCGACACCGGTGAGGACGTCGAGGCGGCCCGGCGCATCGTGCAGCAGGAGGTCGGGTCGTTCCTCACCTGGCAGCTCGCGAGCCGCGTGCAGCCGACCGTCGTCGCCCTGCGCAGCCGCGCCGACGACGTGGTGGCCACCGAGCTGAGCCGGCTCACCGGACGACTGCCCGATCTCGGGGACAGGGAACGGGCCGAGGTCGAGCAGACCGTGCGCCGCGTGGTGCAGAGCCTGCTGCACACGCCGACCGTGCGGGTGAAGGAGCTCACGGAGTCGCCCGTCGGGCTGTCGTACGCCGAGGCGCTGCGCGAGCTGTTCGGGCTCGACCGCGCTGCCCCCGCCGCTGTCGCCTCGGCACCGCTCTCGCTCGAGGAGGACCAGTGACCGCACTGCGCCTCGGGACGCGCGCCTCGACACTCGCGCTCACCCAGTCAGGTCACGTCGCCGACGCGCTGCGCGCCCTCGGCCACGAGGTCGAGCTCGTCCACATCACCACCCACGGCGACACGTCCACGGCCGCCATCACCCAGCTCGGGACGACCGGCGTGTTCGTCACCGCCCTGCGCGACGCCCTGCTCGCCGGGTCCGTCGACCTCGCCGTGCACTCCTACAAGGACCTCCCCACTGCCCCGTGCGAGGGGCTGGTGATCGCCGCGGTGCCCCCGCGCGCCGACGCCCGTGACGCCCTCGTGGCGCGCGACGGGCTCACCCTCGGAGAGCTGCCTGCCGGCGCGCGCGTCGGCACCGGCTCTCCGCGCCGTACCGCGCAGCTGCGAGCGCTGGGGATGGACCTCGACGTGGTGCCGGTGCGCGGCAACGTCGACACCCGGCTGGGGTTCGTGCGCAGCGGCGAGCTCGACGGCGTCGTGCTGGCGCGCGCCGGGCTGGTGCGCCTGGGCCGCCAGGACGAGATCACGGAGACACTCGACCCGCTGCAGGTGCTGCCCGCCCCTGCGCAAGGCGCGCTCGCCGTGGAGTGCCGCCCCGATCTGGTGACGCTGCTCGCCGCCCTCGACCACGCCGACTCCCGCGCTGCCGTCGCGGCCGAGCGCGCGCTGCTCGCCGCCCTCGAGGCCGGCTGCTCCGCACCGGTCGGCGCGCTGGCCGAGGTGGCGGAGGGCGACGACGGCGACGAGGTGTTCCTGCGCGGACTGGTCGCGGCGCTGGACGGCTCCGACGTCGTCCGCCTGTCCGTGACCGGACCCCTCGCCGAGGCTGCCCAGGTCGGTACCAACCTCGCCGCCGAGCTGCTCGACCGCGGCGCTGCCGCGCTGATGGGCGCCGCATGAGCCCCCGACCCTCGCCCCGACCTGAGCCTGTCCCGACCCACCGCACCCGCACTGGAGACACCGCATGAGCCCGTCCCGCCCCCGCCGCCCCGCCGGCCAGGTCGCCCTCGTGGGCGCCGGCACGGGTGACCCCGGGCTGCTGGCCCTCCGCGCCGCCGAGCTGCTCGCGACGGCAGACCTGGTCGTCGTCGATGAGCGCGTCTCCGCCGCGGTCATCGCCCTCGCCGGTGAGCAGGCCGAGGTCCAGGTCGTGCCTGCCGGCGAGACCCAGGGCCCGCTGCTCGTGGCGGCGGCCAAGGACGGTCGCGCCGTCGTGCGGCTCTACGCCGGCGACCCCTTCCTCGGCGACGAGGGCACCAAGGACGCCGAGGCCGTCGTCCGCGCCAAGCAGCGCCTCGAGGTCGTCCCCGGCCTGCCCGGAGCGGTCGCGGTGCCGGCGTACGCCGGCGTGCCGGTGGGCCTGCCCCGGACCGTCGCGCGCATCGAGGACGTCACCGACTGGGCCGCGATCGCCTCGGCACCAGGCACTCTGGTCCTCACCGCACAGGTGGCCCAGGTCGGCAAGGCGGCCTCCGCGCTCGTCGAGCACGGACGCAAGGCGGACACGCGCATCTCCGTCACGGTCGCCGGGACGACGGCCGAGCAGCGCACCGTGCTGTCGACGCTCGACGAGGTCGACCGTGACGTCCTCGAGCTCGACGCGCACGCGGACGCGGTCGTCGTGGTGGGCGATGCGGTGAAGAAGGCCGAGAAGCTCGCGTGGTTCGAGCAGCGGGCGCTGTACGGCTGGCGCGTGCTGGTCCCACGCACCCGCGACCAGGCCGGCACGCTGTCGGCAGCGTTGCGGGCGCACGGCGCGATCCCGGTCGAGGTGCCGACGATCGCCGTGGAGCCGCCGCGCACCCCCGCACCGATGGAGCGCGCGATCAAGGGCCTCGTCACCGGCCGCTACCTGTGGGTCGCGTTCACCTCGACCAACGCCGTGAAGGCGGTGCGCGAGAAGCTCGAGGAGTTCGGCCTGGACGCCCGCGCGTTCGCCGGCGTGAAGGTCGCGGCTGTCGGCGACGCCACGGCGGCGGCGCTGGTGGAGTTCGGCATCAAGCCCGAGCTCGTGCCGTCCGGGGAGCAGAGCTCCGAGGGGCTGCTCAAGGAGTGGGCCGCCTACGACGAGGTGTTCGACCCGATCGACCGGGTCTTCCTGCCCCGCGCCGACATCGCCACGGACACCCTGCTCGCGGGCCTGAAGGACCTCGGCTGGGCCGTCGACGACGTCACCGCCTACCGCACCGTCCGGGCGGCGCCTCCGGCCGCCGAGACCCGCGAGGCGCTCAAGGGCGGTGGTTTCGACGCGGTGCTGTTCACGTCGTCCTCGACCGTGCGCAACCTCGTCGGGATCGCCGGCAAGCCCCACGACAGCACCGTCCTGGTCGCGATCGGCCCGGCCACGAAGGCGACCGCCGAGGAGCTCGGCCTGCGCGTCGACGTGCTGGCAGCCAAGCCCGACATCGCCGCGCTGGTGGAGGGTCTGGCCGAGCATGCGCTCGAGCTGCGTGCCGCCGGTGAGCTGCCTCCGTCGCACCGGCGCCGCCGCGGGGCGAAGAAGGCGGCTCCCCGGACCCGTCGGTGACCTTCCCGTCGTCGCGCCCGCGCCGCCTTCGCCGTACCCCGGCGTTGCGGCGGTTGGTCGCGGACGTGCACGTGCAGCCCTCGGACCTGGTGCTGCCCGTGTTCGTCAAGGAGGGGCTGACCGAGCCCGCGCCGATCGGCTCGATGCCGGGGGTCGTGCAGCACACCCGTGACTCGCTGCGCCGAGCGGCTGCGGAGGCGGCGGCGGCGGGGGTCGGCGGGGTGATCCTGTTCGGGATCCCGATGGTGAAGGACGCGCGCGGCTCCGGCGCCGACGACCCGTCGGGGATCGTGCAGCTCGCGCTGGCGGATGTCGTCGCCGAGGTCGGGGACGCGTTGGTGGTGATGAGCGACCTGTGCCTGGACGAGTACACCGACCACGGGCACTGCGGGCTGCTCGTCCGGGCGACCGGCCGCGAGGAGTGGACAGTGGACAACGACGCCACGTTGGAGCGGTACGCCGCCGCCGCCGTCGCGCAGGCGCGCGCGGGCACACAGGTCGTCGCGCCGAGCGGGATGATGGACGGGCAGGTCGCGGCGATCCGCGGCGCGCTCGACGCCGAGGGGTTCACCGACCTGCCGGTCCTGAGCTACTCCACGAAGTACGCCTCGGCCTTCTACGGCCCGTTCCGCGACGCCGCCGAGTGCGCGCCGTCGTTCGGGGACCGGTCGGCCTACCAGCAGGACCCGGCGCGCGGGGCGGTCGAGGGCGTGCGCGAGGCGCTGCTCGACGTCGCCGAGGGCGCGGACGCGGTGATGGTGAAGCCCGCCCTCGCCTACCTCGACGTCGTGGCCGCGGTGTCCGCCGCGGTGGACGTGCCAGTGGCGGCGTACCAGGTGAGCGGGGAGTACGCCATGGTCGAGGCGGCCGCCGCCCAGGGGTGGATCGACCGCGAGCGGATCATCCGCGAGCAGCTGGTAGGCATCCGCCGTGCCGGTGCCTCGATGATCCTCACCTACTGGGCCACCGAGGCCGCCACCTGGTTCTGACCCGGCGGGTCAGCGGGTGGTGGCGCTGTAGATGTCGCGGAACAGCGAGCGGCTGGCCTCGGCGACGTAGGTGACCGTGCGGGTCCACGTGACGGTCATCTTCCCCTGCGGGTCGAAGGTCGACATGAGGAAGTCACCCGGCGCCTCGGCGACACCGGCCTCGGTGACGGCGTTGGTGTCCAGCAGGGTGAGCACCGGCTTCTGCCCGGGCGCGAAGGTCGTGCCGTAGACCTTCCACGCGTCCTTGGTGGTCGGTCGGGCGTAGACGCTGAAGCCGAGCTTCTTGCCGTCGGCGGTGGCCGACATCCAGACGTACTCCATCTGCCAGGACCTCTGCGCCGCCGGCGTCACGTCCGTGCGCGTCCAGTGCACGCCGTGGTCGGTCGAGCGGTAGAGGTAGACGTGGGCACAGGTCGGGACGCCGCCCTTGAAGCAGTCGGGGTCGAGGTAGGAACCGACCAGCGACCCGTCCTTGAGCACCTGCAGCGTCGGGTAGGACTCGAACCCGCCACCACCCTTGGCGGTGTAGCCACCGGGGACGTCGTACCGGCTCCACATCTTGCCGTCGTCCTTGGACACGAAGCTGTAGAGCTTGCCGCTGTCGTTGCCGCAGAAGGCATAGACGTACGGCGAGTTCGGTGCTGCTGCGGGGCGGCACCAGCCGCTGTCCTTGAGCGAGATGCCCAGGTGGTCCCAGGTCTGGCCGCCGTCGTAGGAGGAGTAGACGGTGTAGCGACCGGGGCCGCTGCCCGGACCGAACGCCTCGCCGGACTGGCCCAGCGGGTAGGTGTTCTTGTTGCCCTCGTTGCCGAAGTAGAAGACGTGACCGTCCAGGTGGGAGGTCACCCAGGGGCGGTCGTCGAGCGGCTCGCCGAAGCCGACACTGGGGTTGTGGCGGGTGAACGCGACCTTGCCCAGACCACTGGCCTTCCAGGCGGTGAAGGTGATGTCGGTGACGTTGGTGTCGACGAAGTAGAGGTTGCCGGCGTCGTCGGTGGACATGTCGCCCTCGTCGCCGAAGTTGTGGTTCTGCACGTCGGGGCTGACCGGACCGACCGCCGGGCCGGGCAGGTTCTGCCAGCTCTTGCCGTGGTCACTGGACACCCACGCCCACGACATGGACCGCGTCGCGGTGGACGAGCGCTCGTCCGGCGACAGGACGAGCTCGGCGTTCTCCTTGTGCGCGGTGGCGTAGAGGTTGCCGAACCTGTCGCTGACGACCCCGGGCTCGTAGCCGCCAGCAGCGGTGGGGGTGACCTTCACCGGGGCGTTGAACGCGGGGCCCGAGGCGGCGCTGCCTGGCTGGGCGACGGCGACGAGCAGGGCCGCGCCGGTGAGGCCGGCAGCGAGCATGACAGAGCGACGTGACACTGGGTTCTCCTCGAGGTGCGTTGCTGCGTGGTTCGCCGCCGGTGCCCGATCTCCTGCCTGCTGGTTGGATGACGGGCGTGACCTACCCCTACGACGCCCCCGTGTCCGAGGCGCTGTTCGCCCGCGCCAGTGCCGTCACTCCCGGAGGGGTGAACTCCCCCGTCCGCGCCTTCCGCGCGGTCGGCGGGACCCCGCGCTTCATGGTCAGCGGATCCGGCCCCTACCTCACCGATGCGGACGGGCGTGAGTACGTCGACCTGGTCTGCTCGTGGGGCCCGATGATCCTCGGGCACGCCCACCCGGCGGTCGTCGAGGCACTGCTCTCAGGGGCGACCCGCGGGACGTCGTACGGCACGCCGTCGCCGGGGGAGGTGGAGCTGGCGGAGGAGATCGTCGCGCGGGTCGGCCCGGTCGAGCAGGTACGGCTGGTGAGCAGCGGCACCGAGGCGACGATGAGCGCGGTGCGGCTGGCCCGCGGGTTCACCGGCCGGACGAAGGTCGTGAAGTTCGCCGGCTGCTACCACGGGCACGTGGACGCGCTGCTCGCCGCGGCGGGCTCCGGCGTCGTGACCTTCGGGCTGCCGGACACACAGGGCGTGACCGGGGCGATGACCGCCGACACCATCGTCCTGCCCTACAACGACGTCGCGGCCCTCACGGAGGCCTTCACGTCGTACGGCGACCAGATCGCCTGCGTCATCACCGAAGCCGCCGCCGCGAACATGGGGGTGGTGCCGCCGACGGCGGAGTTCTCCGCCGCCCTGCGGTCGCTGACGGCCGATGCGGGAGCGCTGCTCATCAGCGACGAGGTGATGACCGGGTTCCGGGTCTCGGCGGCGGGCTGGTTCGGGTTGACCGGGGTCGACGCGGACCTGTTCACCTTCGGCAAGGTGATGGGCGGCGGGCTGCCCGCGGCGGCGTTCGGCGGCCGGGCGGACGTCATGGCCTTCCTCGCGCCGGCCGGGCCGGTCTACCAGGCAGGGACGCTGTCGGGGAACCCGCTCGCCGTCGCCGCGGGGCTCGCGACGCTGCGGCACTGCACCCCCGAGGTCTACGCCCACGTCGACGCGACGGCGGCGACCGTCGGACGGCTGGCGTCCTCGGCGCTGTCGGAGGCCGGGGTCGCGCACCGGCTGCAGACCGCCGGCTCGCTGTTCAGCGTGTTCTTCACCGACGTCGACGTCCCCGACTACGCGACCGCGACGACGCAGGAGGCGTTCCGCTACTCCGCCTTCTTCCACGCGATGCTCGCCCGCGGGGTCTACCTGCCGCCGTCGGCGTACGAGGCCTGGTTCGTCAGCGCCGCGCACGACGACGCGGCGCTCGAGCGGGTCGTCGACGCCCTGCCCTTCGCGGCACGCGCGGCGGCGGAGGCGACGGCATGAGGACGACGGTGCACGTGCTCCGGCACGGTGAGGTCTTCAACCCGGACGGGGTGCTCTACGGACGGCTGCCCGGGTTCCGGCTGTCCGAGGACGGCCTGCAGATGGCGCACGACGCCGCGGATGCCCTGCGGGGACGGGACATCACCGAGGTCGTCTCGTCGCCGCTGCAGCGGGCGCAGGAGACGGCGGCCCCGATCGCGGCGGTCTACGGGCTCACGCCGACGATCGACGACCGGCTGATCGAGAGCGAGAACCACTTCGAGGGCAGCACGTTCGGCGTCGGCGACGGAGCGCTGTCGCAGCCCAAGCACTGGCCGTACCTCTGGAACCCGTTCGCGCCGTCGTGGGGCGAGCACTACGTCGCCGTCGCGCGCCGGATGCTGCACAGCGTCGAGGACGTGCGCGACCGCAACCTCGGCCACGAGGCGGTCTGCGTCAGCCACCAGCTGCCCATCTGGACCCTGCGGCGCTACGTCGAGGGTCGTCGCCTGTGGCACCGACCGGACCGGCGCCTGTGCGGGCTGGCGTCCCTGACCTCGCTCACCTGGGAGGGCGAGGACCTGGTCTACGTCACCTACTCCGAGCCGGCAGGGGAGAAGTCCCGGCGACCCGGCCACGGCGCCTGATGCTCGCGGGTGAGCTCGTCACCCTGAGGGGGATCGAGCGCGACGACCTCGAGGTGCTCCATGGCTGGGACCAGGAGTACTCGACCTGGCCCGAGAACAGCACCCACCCCTACTCCCCGACGTCCCTGGCCGACGCTCTTGTCGCGTACGACGCCCGCGAGAAGTCGCCGTTCCGCGCTGGCGACACCTCGGTGCCGTTCGCGGTCGTGGTCGACGGTGGGGTCGTGGGCAGGGTCGTGCTGTGGGGCATCGACAGCCACAACCGCCTGGGACACCTGGGGATCAGCCTCGGCGCCGAGCACCGTGGGCGGGGCTACGGCACCGACGCCTGCCGGGTGCTGCTGCGCTACGCGTTCGTCGACCGCGGGTTGCACCGTGTCCAGCTTGAGGTGCTGGCCAGCAACACCGGGGCGATCCGGGCGTACGAGAAGGCCGGCTTCGTGGTCGACGGCGTGCTGCGTGAGTCCGGCTGGGTCCGCGGCCGCTTCGAGGACGAGGTGATCATGAGCGTCCTCGCGCCCGACGTCCAGCCCTGACGTCACGGCCTGCCGGGGGCGGCTTCGTCCGCCTGGCTTGGTGGCCGAGGGTCGGGATCCGGTCCTC
Organism: uncultured Actinomycetota bacterium; assembly: GCA_963784705.1. Classification (GTDB taxonomy): domain Bacteria; phylum Actinomycetota; class Actinomycetes; order Mycobacteriales; family SCTD01; genus RYN-111. The sequence continues at coordinate 57,737 of CAWASC010000019.1, read as the reverse complement.
TCTGGCTGGCGCGAATGGACGACATCCCGACCCTCGCCGCCGCGCCCTGCCGTCGCGAGGCACCTACCGCAGTGCGCCCACCACCGGCAGCACCAGCCGCGTGCCGGTCTGCGTCACGCCCGCGAGGGGGCCCATCGCCCACTCGACGGTGCCCGCGGCGCCCGGCAGCCCCCACACGGTGTTGGACGACTGCAGCACCAGCCCGACGCGGTGCCCCGCGGCGAAGGTGTAGTCCTGCGGCAGCAGCGTCACCCGCGCGTGCTGCCACCCGGTCGTCGGCTCGGCCTTGGCCGGCCCGTTGCGGTAGGACAGGTTCAGGAACCCGCGCTCGACCAGCGTTCGCGAACCGTCCGGTGCGACGTCCACGAGCAGCGGCGTCAGGTGCTGGCCCTCGGTCGAGGTCTTCACCCACGCGTCGAGCACCGCCGACCCGGCCAGGCGCGCCGGGGTGCGCAGCGCCGGTCCCACCTGCACCAGCGAGGAGGTGCCGTCGGCACCGGCCCCCCGCAGCGTCGCCTCCTCGGTCGCGGTCGCGCTGTCGACGTACGTCCACCCCGCGCCGTCCTTGCGCGGCGTCGGGGACAGCACGCCGCCGGCCGAGGTCCGACCTAGCCAGTACGTCGAGGGGCGGGTGCCGGGGACCGGCCACGCCGCCGCAGTCCGCCACACCCCGTCGGCGCCCCGGCTGGTCACCGCGGGGATCGTCGGGTCCGGGTAGCTCGTGCTCTTGAGCGTCGCGGCCCAGAACCGGTCGAGCGCCTCGGTGTAGCCCGGTCCGCTGCCGTCGGCGTGCGACGACTGCGTGAGCCACAGCCGCTTGTACGGCACGCCCGGCTTCCCGCGACCCGCGACCGGGATGGCGTCGTAGAGCCGGAGCGCCTCGTCCTGCTTGACGTTGTAGTCCTGCCACCCGTGCACGAGGAACACGGCGGCGCGGAACCGCGACGCCTGCAGGACGTAGTCGCGCTCCTTCCAGAAGTCGGTGTAGTCCGGGGTGCGGCTGTAGGCCTGCCTCGTGTGCTCAGCCGACCCGCAGTCGCTCGCCACGTCGACCGGGTGCTGCAGCAGCGAAGGGTCCTTCGGGTCGACCAGCCGCGCGCGGGCGAAGCCGTAGTCGAAGCCGAGGGGGGTGTCGATGCCCTCGTCGGTCGGCACCTCGGAGTTGCCGGAGTAGCGCACGCCGTCGAAGTACGCGTAGCCGTACCAGTGGCTGATCGCGGCCACGGGCACGACCGCCTTGAGCTCGGGGATCCCGGTGGCGGCGACCATGTTGGCGGTGGTCCCGTCGTAGGACACGCCGGTCATGCCGACGCGGCCGTTGGCCCACTTCTGGTGGGCGAGCCACTTCACGACCGCGACGCCGGCTGCCTGCTCCTTCTTGCCGCCGTAGTCCCAGCAGCCGCTCGACCCGCGGGTGCCGAGGACGTCCGCGACCGCGACCGCGTAGCCCTGGCTGACGTAGCGCCGCGACGCAGTGCTGTCCGCGGGTGTGTCCCCGTTCAGCAGGTTGTACGGCGAGAGCGTGAGGATCACCGGCTGCTGCGTCTTGGTGGGGTCGCGCAGCACCTCGACCCGCAGCGTGCTGCCGTCAGGGCCAGGCACCCAGCTCACCTCGTAGACCGGCGCTGCGGCACGGGCGGGCACGGCCGCGAGACCGGCGGTGAGGAGGGCAGCGGACAGCAGGAGTCGGGTACGGCGCACCCGGATGTGTTCGCCATCACGCAGCCCGGTCCTGCCTCGACCTCCCACGAGCGCGCAACGTGCCTGACACTGGAGGCATGCGCCTGGTCCCGGTCGTGCTCGCCTGCCTGCTCGCGGCCGGCTGCACGGGCACGGTGAACAGCGACAACCAGGCCAGCAGCGGGCGACAGCAGAACACCGTGCGGCCGCTGGAGACCGGCGTCTTCGTCGCCGGGGACCGCTCGCCGGCACCTGATCTCGCGGGAACCACCCTGGACGGCAAGCCCCTGGCGATCGCCGACCTGCGGGGCAAGGTCGTCGTGCTGAACTTCTGGGCCAGCTGGTGCGCGCCGTGCCGCGCCGAGGCCCGCAACCTCAATGCCGTCTACGCCGCGACCCAGGCGTCAGGAGTGGACTTCGTCGGCATCAACATCAAGGACGACCGCATCGCCGCGCAGGCGTACGAGCGCAGCAAGCAGGTGGAGTACCCGTCCCTGTTCGACCCCGACGGCAAGCTCCTGCTGGCGTTCCGCGGCACGGCCCCCCAGCAGCCACCGACCACGATCATCCTCGACCGCCAGGGGCGCGTCGCGGCCCGCTTCGTCGGCGGGGTCACCGAGGCGCAGCTGTCCGGCCCCGTCCAGGTCCTGGCGAAGGAGACCTGACGTGGGAGTTGCCGACTCCTTCGTCTCGACGGTGACGGACGGGCCGCTGCTGCTCGCCCTGCCGGTCGCGGCGGCGGCGGGGCTGGTGAGCTTCCTGTCCCCATGCGTGCTCCCCCTGGTGCCTGGCTACCTCGGGTACGTCACGGGTGCGACGGGTGCCGACCTGGCCGACGAGCAGGACGGCGGTCGCGGTCGGGTGCTGCTCGGTGCGACGCTGTTCGTCCTGGGCTTCAGCGCCGTCTTCGTCAGCGAGGGCGCGTTCTTCGGTGGCGTCGGCGTGACCCTGCTGGAGCACCAGCGGACCGTCGACATCGTCCTCGGCTCGCTGACCGTCCTGCTCGGCTTGGCCTTCCTCGGGCTCGTCCCGGGGTTGCAGCGCGAGGTCCGGGTGCACCGGCTGCCGCAGGCCGGGCTCGCCGGGGCGCCCCTGCTTGGGGTCCTGTTCGGGGTCGGCTGGACGCCCTGCCTCGGCCCCACCCTCGGCGCGGTGCAGGCGCTCGCCTTCCGCGAGGGCAGCGCCGGCCGAGGAGCGTTCCTCACCGTCGGCTACTGCCTCGGCCTCGGGATCCCGTTCCTCCTGGTGGCCTTCGGCTTCAAGCGCGCGCTCGGTGCGATGAGCGCCGTCAAGCGCCACTACGCCGTCGTCCTGCGGGTCGGCGGGGGCCTGCTCGTCCTCATGGGCCTGCTGCTGGTCAGCGGGCTGTGGGCCGAGATCATGGTCCACCTGCGCGGCACCATCTCCGGCTACACGCCCTCGCTATGACGTCGACATGACCGAGACGACTGCCCCCGAGGTGGTGGACGAGGCGACCCGCCTCACCACCCAGCCGAAGCCTGTGGAGCTCCCCCGACGCGGTGATCCGTTCGGCCCGTTCCGCCTCGCCTGGCGCCAGCTGACCAGCATGCGCACCGCGCTGCTGCTGCTGTTCCTGCTGGCGCTGGCCAGCATTCCGGGTGGGTTCCTCCCGCAACGCAGCATCAACCCCCTGCGCGTCGACCAGTACCTCCGCGAGCACACCACCGTCGGACCGCTCATGGACCGGCTGAGCCTGTTCGACGTGTTCAGCTCGGTGTGGTTCTCCGCCATCTACCTGCTGCTGTTCCTCAGCCTGATCGGCTGCCTGATCCCGCGCACGCGGCTGCACCTGCGGGCCCTGCGCGCGCGCCCGCCGAAGGTCCCCCGCACCCTGAAGCGGCTGCCCGTCTCCGACACCTTCACGACGACGCGTACGGCGGACGAGGAGCTCGACCTCGCCCGCGCTGCCCTGCGGGGCTGGCGCGTGGAGCGCCGTGGTACCGAGCTGTCCGCCGAGCGCGGCTACCTGCGCGAGACCGGCAACCTGCTCTTCCACCTCTCTCTCGTCCTCCTGCTGGTCGGCATCGCGATCGGTGCGTTCCGCGGCTTCAAGGGCACGGTCCTCGTGGTGGAGGGGCAGGGCTTCTCCAACACCGTTGCGCTGTTCGACGACGTCCACCCCGGCCGGCGCTTCGACCCCGCGTCCCTGGTGCCGTTCAGCCTGACCCTCAGGGACTTCCGCGCGACCTACGCCGACGACGGCAAGGCGCTCACCTTCGACGCGGACATCGACTGGTCGAAGCCCGGAACGGCACCGACGCCGTACGACGTCCGCGTGAACCACCCGCTCGACGTCGGGGGGGCGAAGACCTACCTGATCGGGCACGGCTACGCCCCGCACGTGATCTACCGCGACGTCGACGGCACGGTCCTCGACGACGTGAACCTGCCCTGCCTGCCCCAGGACCCGAAGTTCCTGTCGACCTGCGTGCTCAAGGAGGCCAGCACGAAGGGCAGCCAGGTGGGCTTCCGGGGAGTGTTCACCCCCAGCACGGTCACCGACGACAACGGCCGGGTCGGGTCGGCGCACCCCGGGCTGAACAACCCGGCGCTGACCCTCGCGGCGTGGCAGGGGAGCCTGGGGCTGGACTCCGGCATCCCCCAGTCGGTGTTCCGCCTCGACACCACGGCGATGACCCCCCTCGACGGTGGTCAGGCGCACGCCCTCCTGCCCGGACAGACCTGGAAGCTGCCGAACGGCGGCTCGCTCACCTACGTCGACACCCGCGAGTGGGCGACGTTCCAGGTGACCCAGGACCCGGGCAAGGGGCTGGCGCTGATCGCGGCGATCGGGATGGTCGGCGGCCTGCTGCTGTCGCTGTTCATCCGTCGTCGTCGGCTGTGGGTCCGGGTGCGCGAGGTCTCAGGATCGCCGACTACCGTGGAGGTCGGCGGGCTCGCCCGCACCGACCCCGACCGCTTCGCCGCGGAGTTCGCTGAGGTCGTCGCGCGCCTGCGCGGCGTCGAGAGTCAGGAGTGAGCGTGTCGGACCAGTCCCTGGCCCAGCTGAGCGACGGGCTGCTGTTCAGCGCCGTCGTCGTCTACGCCTTGGCGATGCTCGGGTTCGCCGGTGAGCAGGCCTCCCGGCGCGCACGTCGGTCGGTGACGACGGTGCGCGCCCAGGAGCGGGTGCTGCTCGGCGCCGGTGGACCACCGGTGAGCCTGCCGCCCGAGACCGTGACCACCGAGAAGCCGTCGCGCGCCGGTCGCTTCGGTCTCGCCCTCACCGGCTGCGGCTGGGCGGTGCACGTCGTGTCGCTGGTGCTGCGCGGGTTCGCCGCGCACCGCGTGCCGTGGGGCAACATGTACGAGTTCTCCAGCGCTGTCGCGCTCGTGGCCGTCAGCGCCTTCCTGCTGCTCGTCGCCCGGGGCCGCGTGGAGCGGGCGCTCGGCGCCTTCGTGATGCTCCCCGTCGTGCTCTACCTGGGTCTGGCCGCCTCGGTCCTCTACACCGCCGCCGGTCCGCTGGTCCCCGCGCTGAACAGCTACTGGATCAAGATCCACGTCGCCGCCGCCATCATGGCCAGCGGGTCGTTCCTGCTGTCGGGCGTCGTCGCGCTGCTGTTCCTGCTCCGCACCCGGTACGACGAGCGGCTGGCCGCCCGCCGGCCCGTGCGCTTCCCGGTCAGCCTCGGAGCGCAGCTCCCCACCGCGCCGGTCCTGGACCGGGTGTCCTACAGCGTCATCGCCTTCGCCTTCCCCGTGTGGACGTTCGCGATCATCGCGGGGGCCATCTGGGCGGAGTCCGCCTGGGGCCGGTACTGGGGCTGGGACCCCAAGGAGACCTGGTCGTTCATCACCTGGGTGCTCTACGCCGGCTACCTGCACGCCCGTGCCACCGCCGGGTGGAAGGGCCGCAAGGCCGCGTGGGTCGCTGTCGCCGCCGCCGTGGCGCTGGTCATCGACTACTACGTGGTGAACATCTTCGTCGTGGGGCTGCACTCCTACGCCTGACGTACTTTGCTGAGCCGGACTCAGGTGCGTGGGTCGTCGTCCGAATTGCGCTCGGCCGCCCGGCGCTGGCGCTCGGCCTGCCGGCGCTGGTCCTCGGCGCGCTCGCGCAGCTGCGCGAGGAAGGCCGCGTCGTCCTCCGGCCCCGCCGCGGGCGGTGACGGGGGAGGAGGACGGGGATGATGACGGGGATGAGGACGGGCGTGCCGACCGCACTCCGCGGGGCGGGGGTTGTCCTCCGACCTCGCGCTTCGGCCTCCCGGCGTACAGCCACGCGATGCCGCCGGGGAGGGGCAGCAGGACCACCAGGACCAGCCAGGCGAGCTTGGGCAGGTTGCGGCACTGCTCGGGCGGGGTGGAGATGACCGACAGCAGGCAGTAGACGAGCAGGCACAGCGAGACCAGTGCCAGGGCCTCGCCGAGTACGACCACGGTGCAGCGCCCCTTCTCGACGTGTGCCTGTCCTGAGAGGCTAACCCGATGAGCGAGCTCCTCGGTGGTGGACTGATCCCGCGGCACCAGCTCGGCGAGCGCGAAGCGCTGCTGGCCTATCTCGCGCGACAACGCGCGCTCGTGTGCTGGAAGGTCGAGGGGATGGACGACGCGGCCGCCCGTGCCGTGTCGACGCCCAGCGGGCTGACCGTGCACGGCGTCGTCCGGCACCTCGAGAACGTCGAGCGCGGGTGGTGGCGCGAGCACGTCGCCGGCGAGCAGGGCCTGCACTTCGACTGGTCCGACAGCGAACCGGACGCCGAGATGCGCGTGCCCGAGGACGTGCTCCTGACCGACCTGGTTGCCGCCTACCGGACCGAGACCCGACGCTGCGACGAGGTGATCGCCGCACGCAGCCTGGACGACGTCAGCGCGATGCGCGACCACACGGTCCGGTGGGTGCTGCTGCACCTCATCGAGGAGACTGCGCGGCACGTCGGTCACCTGGACCTGCTGGCCGAGCAGGTCGACGGGCGCGTCGGTGAGGAGCCGGAGGGAGCCCCCGCGCCCGGGGTGGACGAGAGCTAGACCCGCCGCGCGCGCAGGTCGATGACCGGCCGCGCCGAGGGCGGCGTGGGCTGCTCGGGAACGCTGACGTCGTCCCCGCGCAGGAGGGCGCGAACCTCGGACTCGCGGAAGCGGCGGTGACCACCGGGGGTGCGGATGCTCCCGATGCGGCCGGCCGAGGCCCACCGCGTGACGGTCTTCGGGTCGACACGAAACAGCGTCGCGACCTCGCCGGGCGTGAGCAGGCGGTCGCGCTGCGGTCCCCGCGTGACGATCTCGTCGGTCATGGTGGTCCTTCCCCCGGACGTGACTGTGGCGGTGTCGCCCTGTCCGGTCAACGACCGGACGTCCTTTTGGTGACGGCGTGTCCGGATCGTGGTCCGGACCGGAGCACCGGAACCGCCCAGTGACCAGGGCGAAGATGGGCACAACGGGCCATACCGAGGTCGGACAGATCCGGACAAGGTGACGACACGTCCGACAACCGCAATCCGCCTGTCGTGCACCCCACGAATCTGGGAGACCCTGTGAAGCCACGTTCCGTCCTCAGCTCGACCGCGGCGGTGACCGCCCTGGTGCTCTGCGGCACCGCGGGCACCGCCTCGGCGGCCGCCTCGACCACCCCGGCAGCGGGCAGCGCCGCCTCGTCGGTGTCCCTGCTCAACGTGCAAGCCGGTGGCCACAACGTCGGCATCGTCGGCCTTCAGCTGCTCAGCGACACCCTGAGCGGCAAGGCCATCGCCAAGGTCGTCGTCACGCCGGCGACCGTGGACAACGAGGCCTACGGCCAGCAGACGATCACCCCGAGCTCCTCGCCGGTCTCCGTGCCCGGCATGGCCACTCCCTCCGCGCTCTCGTCGATCCTGTCGCTCAGCAGCCCGGACGTCGTGGCCGCCGCGACGAACGCCCCGTCGGCCACGGCCGGCGCCGCGTCGCTGGGCTCGCTGAGCCTGCTCGGCCTCCCCGTCGCGCTGGACGGCACCCTCGACGTCGGCTCCGCCGTCAACGCCACGACCGGTGCCCTCGCCAGCAAGACGGTGTCCCTCAAGAACCTTGCCCTCCCGAGCATCGCCGACCTGCTCGCCGCGCTCGGACTCGACCTCAGCGCCCTGCCGGTCAGCACCGTGACGGCCCTCGTCGACCAGCTGAGCCTGGCCAATGCGGCCGTCGACAGCGCCCAGGCCAAACTGACCGACGCTGCCGCGGCTGCCGACGCCGCGGTGAAGGCCCTGGCGACCAGGAACGCCGCCCTCACCACCGCGACGGCGGCCCTGAACACCGCGCTCACCGCCGTCGACACGACCACGTACCCGGCTGCGAGCACGTTGACGGGCTACCTCGCCCTCGCCAACGCCGACAAGACCAACGTCAACGCGTCGGTCTCCGGCCTGACGGCCGCGGCGACGAGCTACAACCTGGCGTCCACCGCGGTCGCCGCAGCGCAGACCCTGGTCGACACGGCGCAGGCCCTGGTCGCCACGGCCACCACCACCCTGCAGACCGCGTTGACCGCTGTCCTGGACGGCACGCCGCTGGTCAGCCTCGCGTCGATGACGGTCGCGACCAAGGCGCTCGCCTCGTCCGCCAAGGCCGGCGGTCAGACCGCCTCCATCACCGGCGGTGAGATCACCGGTCTGAAGGTGCTCGGCACCGACGTCCTGAAGGCGGCGCTCGGCAAGAGCACGGTCAACGTGCTCGACCTGGTCGGCAGCGCCTCGTCGACGGTGTCGTCCACCATCGCCGGTGTGACCGGCACGCTGTCGAGCGTCCTGTCGACCGTGCCGGGCCTGCCTGCCCTGACCATCCCGGCCCCGAAGGTCGAGCTGCTCGCGAAGACCACGAGCACCAGCGTCGAGAACGGCTTCGGCAAGGCGCTCGCGTCCTTCACCGGTCTGCGGATCACGATGCCCTCGGTGACCATCCCGTCGGCGGTCGCCCTGCCCGGCGCCGCGGCCCTGCCCGCCCTCACCGGTGTCACTCAGGTCGCCGGCGCCCTGTCCAGCGCGCCGATCCAGCTCGACCTGGTCACGCTGTCCGAGCAGTCCGCCTTCCGGCCGAGCGTCACCACCGTCGGCAGCACACCGACGAGCACGCCGACCAGCCTGCCCCGGACCGGTCTGCCGGTGGGCATCGCCATCCTGGCCCTGATGGCCCTCGGTGGCGCGGCGATCCTGCGCCGTCGCTCGATGGCCGGTTCGGTCGAGTAGCCAGCAGTACCCAGACACCACCGCACGCGCCGACGGGCGCCGTCCCTCTCCGGGGCGGCGCCCGTCGCCGTACTCTGGTGGGGTGAGAAGGCCTGCCGTCCTGTACTCCCTCGGTCGCTTTGGGCTGTTCGTCAGCTGCAGCCTGCTGCTGTGGTCGGCGGCGGGTGCGCTGGGATACAGCTTCAACGGACTACCGCTGCTGTTCGCGGGGCTGCTGCTGTCGTCGTTCCTGTCCCTGGTGATGCTTAAGCGACAGCGCGAGGAGCTCGCCGCGGCGCTGGCGGCCAAGCGCGAGGCGAAGGTCGCGGAGCTCACCGCCCGGCGGGCCCGCCTCGACGAGAGCTCCTAGTCGGTACGACGGACGGCCGTCGGGTCCTGTGGTCGGCCGCGACCTCGCCGCTGCTGCCGGAGCGGCCACGCCACACCTGGGACCTCGCCGCGGTGCACGCGCTGCTGCACGGAGGGCGCCGTGGTGATCCGGAGGCCGTGTGGGCCGCTGCGCACGACCTGCCCGTCCCGGCCCTGGGCGGAGCGGACCTGACCCTTCTCGACGCCGCCCTCGGGGTCGTCGAGCCGTACACCGGTCCGCTGCGCTCGGATGGCAGCCTGCACCCGGAAGCGCACCGGTACGCCAGCGCGCAGGAGTGGGCGGCGCTGGCAGCGCAGGTGAAGCAGCGACAGGAAGCGGCCCTGCAGGCCCTGCCGGACCCCCGAACGGATCCGAGCGGGCCGCCCCTGCGGCTGGTGACGGCCTGGGCGGAGTCGGCGGCGGCGGTGCTCTGCGTCGAGATGGCCCACGACGGACTGCCGCTCGACGTCGCGGAGGCACGTCGGATCATCGGTGCCTCGGTGGGGCCGGACAGCAGCCGCTCCCACCGCGACCGGCCAGTGCTAGACCTGCTCGGCGACGACGCCGTCGACCTGCGCAACCCCCTCTCGGTCCGCGAGCTCCTCGAGCGCCGGGGCATCCACGTGGCGGACACCCGGTCGTGGCGGCTCGAGCCGTACCGTGCCGCGCACCCCGTGGTGGATGCGCTGTTGACCTGGCGCAAGGCCGAGCGGATGGCCACGACGTACGGCTACGGGTGGTTGGACGAGCACGTCCGCGACGGGCGGCTGCGAGGTGAGTGGACGAGCTTCGACGGCGGTGCCGGGCGGATGACCGCGAGTGCGGGGCTGCACTCCTTGCCCGCGGAGCTGCGGCCGGCCGTCGTCGCCGAGCCCGGGCACGCCCTGGTGCGCGCCGACCTGGGGCAGGTCGAGCCGCGGGTGCTGGCCGCGGTGTCCGGCGACCGGGCCTTCGCCCGGGCGGCTGCTGACGACGACCTGTACACACCAGTGGCGGCGAGCCTGGGGGTGGATCGGCCGACGGCGAAGGTCGCGGTGCTAGCAGCGATGTACGGCCAGACCAGCGGGGCAGCCGGCCAGGCCCTCGCGCAGATGGAGCGGACCTACCCGCAGGCGTTGGCGTTCCTGCGCGCCGCCGAGGAGGCCGGACGGGTCGGGCAGGACGTGCGCACGCACGGGGGGCGACTGATCTGCACCGGCAACGGCGGCGTCGGCCGCTACGCGCGCAACGCCGTCGTCCAGGGCGCCGCGGCCGAGCTGTTCAAGGCGTGGGCTGCCGCCGTCCGCGGCGGCCTGCTCACGTCCGGTGCCGGTCAGGTGGTGCTGTGCCTGCACGACGAGCTGGTCCTGCACGTCTTGCAGGAGCGGGCGGTCGAGGTCACCGACCTGCTGCACGACGCGCTGCAGCAGGTCAGCGACCACTGGGCATCCGGCTCCGGGGTGCGCTTCGTGGCCGACGTCGCCGTCGTACGACGGTGGTCGGACGCGAAGGCCTGACCTACTTCGTGCCGACGATGGTGAAGGTGATCTTCCCCTGGGTCGGGAGCCCGGGGCAGGCGTCGGTGGCGACGAGGTAGAAGTTCAGCAGCGTGCCCTTCTTGACCGGGATGTCGCCGGTCGAGCACGCGAGCTCGTTGGTGTTGTAGTCGCCATCGAAGGCCCACTGCACCGGGATCTTCTGCCCCGTCGAGTCGGTGGCGGAGAACGTCACCGTGGTCTCCTTGGCCGTCGTGGGGAGCTCGAAGCAGGCGCTCGGGTTGGCGCCGCACACGCCGCCGCCCCCGGCCATGGACGCGTAGGCACCGAAGACGCCGCGGTAGTCCCAGGTGACGACGCGCTTGGTCGGGACGGGCTTCTTCGCGGCGTCGGCCACCACCGGGGTGGCGGCGAGAGCAGCGGCGGTGAGCAGGACGAGGGTGCGCTTCACGAGAGCTCCTGAGTCTGGGGTTGGCCCAGGACTTCGACGCGTGCGCGCAGACTCCTGCCCGGTGGGCGTGGATCAGCGTAGGTTCGAGGCATGCAGGACTGGGTGGTGTGGCTGGTGTTCGCCGGTGGTCTGCTCGTCGCGGAGCTGTTCACCCTGACCTTCGTGCTGGGACTGCTGTCAGCGGCTGCCGTGGTGACCGCTGGCGTCGCGGCCCTGGGTGCACCGCTCGCGGTGGAGATCGCGGCGTTCGCGGGCACGAGCGCACTCGGGTACGTCCTGGTGCGGCCGTTCGAGCGGCTGCACCAGAGCGCCCCGGCGATCGCGACGGGGACGGCGGCGCTCACCGGGCGGCGCGCCGTCGTCGTCGAGGAGGTCGGCGCCGGCGGGGGACGGGTCAGCCTCGGCGGCGAGTCGTGGCTCGCCCGTCCACTCGTGCCCAGCGCCGTACCCCTGCCGGTGGGTGCGTCCGTCGTCGTCAGCGCCGTCGACGGCGCCACTGTGGTCGTCTACTCCGAGGAGCTCTAGATGGATGCCCTGATCGTCGCGCTGGTGCTGGTCGCCGTGGTGCTCGCTGTCATCTCCCGCGGGGTGCGCGTGGTGCCGCAGGCCACGGCGCGGGTCGTGGAGAGGTTCGGCCGCTACCAGCGGGTGCTGCAGCCTGGACTCAACCTCATCGTGCCGTTCGTCGACACCCTGCGGCCGTCGCTCGACCTGCGCGAGCAGGTGGTGTCCTTCCCGCCGCAGCAGGTCATCACCAAGGACAACCTGGTCGTCGGCATCGACATCGTCATCTACTTCCAGGTCACGGACCCGCGGGCAGCGACGTACGAGATCTCCAACTACCTGCAGGCCATCGAGCAGCTGTCGGTCACGACGCTGCGCAACGCCGTCGGCAACCTGCAGCTCGAGGAGTCGCTCACCAGCCGCGAGACGGTCAACAGCCAGCTCGGCGCAGTGCTGGACTCCACGACCGGCAAGTGGGGGATCAAGGTCGCGCGCGTCGAGATCAAGGGCATCGAGCCGCCGGCGAGCATCAAGGACTCGATGGAGAAGTCGATGCGCGCCGACCGGGACAAGCGCGCCACGATCCTCATCGCCGAGGGCGAGAAGTCCGCCGCGCATCCTGCAGGCGGAGGGGCTCGCGCAGGCGGCCGTCACGGCAGCGCGGGGCGAGGCCGAGGCCGCCAAGCTCCGGGCCGAGGGTGAGGCGTCGGCGATCCAGACGGTGTACGACGCCCTGCACGCCGCGAACCTCGACGACCGGCTGCTCGCCTACAAGTACCTCGACAAGCTCCCGGAGATCGCCAACGGCCAGGCCAGCAAGGTGTGGTTCGTGCCGTCGGACCTCACCTCGGTCGCCACCTCCCTCGCCCAGGTCGTCCGCGGCAAGGACTGACCTACCCGCGCGAACGGATACGCGCGGGTCCCTGAAGCCCCGTCAGACGACCCCCGCGTATCCGTTCACGGCGGAAGGGATGGAGGCCGGTCCGGTAGGTCGCCCGGTCGCGTCCTCGCGGGCGGTGCGGGCGGCGATGAACGACGGCAGCCCGGCGGCGCGGAAGCGCTGCTCGAGCTCCGTCTCCGTCACGTCAGGGCGAGACCGGAGGCGAGCAGGACGCCGTACCCGAGCTGCAGCTTGCCGGTGGCCTGCAGCACCGCGACCAGGTCCCGCCCCACGGCGCCCGAGCGGATGCGCTGGAACGGCGGGATCGCAAGAGGTACGGCGAGCAGGGCGAGCAGCGAGCCGGGGTGGGCGAACGCCACCACGACGGCGATGACGAACGGGGCGGCCACCAGGCCCTCGTAGAGCACGCGGCTGCGGGCGTCGCCCAGGCGGACGGCGAGCGTCCGCTTGCCGGCTCCGCTGTCGGTCGGGATGTCGCGCACGTTGTTGGTCACGAGGATGGCGCAGGCCAGAGCGCCGCTCGCTACCCCGCCGGCGAGTGACAACCAGGTGAGCCGCTCGAGCTGGACGTAGGTGGTGCCCATGACGGCGACGAGGCCGAAGAACACGAAGACGCTCACCTCCCCGAACCCCCGGTAGCCGTAGGGGTTCTTGCCGCCGGTGTAGCCCCAGGCGGCCGTGAGGGCAGCGGCTCCGACGAGGACGAGCCACAGGGTGGTGAGCAGCGCGAGCGCCAGACCAGCGACCGCCGCGACGGCGAACGACAGCAGCGCAGCGCGCAGGACGGCCGTGGGTGCCGCGAGGCCCTGGCCCACCAGGCGGATCGGTCCGACCCGCACCTCGTCGGTGCCGCGGATGCCGTCGCTGTAGTCGTTGGAGTAGTTGACGCCCACCTGCAGGGCGAGCGCGACGAGCAGCGCGAGCAGGGCGCGGACGGGTCGCACGTCGCCATCCGCGGCGGCCGCGCCGGTCCCGACGAGCACGGGGGTGATCGCGGCAGGGAGCGTGCGTGGGCGGGCGCCTTGGATCCACTGCGCGGTCGTCGTCATGGTGCTCCAGAGCGTAGGCGGGCCCGGTCGACCTTGCCCCCGGGGAGCAGGGGCATGGCCTCGAGGACCCGCAGCTCGCGCGGGGCGGCGACGCGAGATGCCTTGGCAGCAACGTGATCGCGCGCCTGGTCCAGGTCGAGCGGCCCGCGCAGCGTGACGAAGGCCACGACCCGCTGCCCCCACTCCGCGTCGGGCAGTCCCACGACGGCGACGTCGACGACGGACGGGTGGTCGCCGAGGGCCTGCTCGACGAGCAGCGGCGCCACCTTCTCCCCGCCGGTGACGATGACGTCGTCGGCACGTCCGTGGACCGTCAGGCGACCCGCGACGAGCGCTCCGAGGTCGCTGGTGCGGAACACCCCGTCGAACCGGTCGTCGCCCACGTAGCCGCGCGCGACGACGGGTCCGCTCAGGACGATCCGGTCGGTGACGTCGACTGTCACGCCGGGCAGCGGCGTCCCGTCGTACACGCACCCGCCGGACGTCTCCGTCATGCCGTACGTCGTCACGACGCGGATGCCCCGGGCGCGCGCCTGCTCGAGAAGCGACGGTGGCGCGGCGGCACCGCCGAGCAGAACGGCGTCCAGCCGGGTCAGTCGGGGATCGTCGAGCATCCGGTGCAGCTGCGTCGGGACCAGCGAGGTGAAGCGGCAGCCCTCCGGGTCCAGCGACGGGGCGCAGCTCGAGCGGAGGATCACCTGCAGACCGGCGATGTGCGTCACCGGCAGGGTCAGCCACCAGCGGCCGTTGCCGATGACCTCGGCGGTCGCGGAGGCGGACGCGGTCAGGCAGTCAGCGGTGAGTTCGACCAGCTTGGGCTCACCGGTCGATCCGGACGTGGGGACGAGCAGGCAGACGTCGTCATCGACCTCGTGCTGTGTCGTGGGGGTGGTCGTGACGGCGGGGCCGCTGCCGTCGAGCGCGGCGGCCAGAGCGTCGTACAGGTCAGGTCCGGGCTCAGGGTCGAGCACACGGAGGGGGCGCACTGCGTCATCCTGTCAGGGTCATCCTGTCAGGGCAGCCGACGACGAAGAGGGAATGCCCGTGGAGTTCATCGACACCGACCTGCGCGGGGCGCGCTTCGTGAGGGCTGACCTGACGGGCGTCGTGATGCGCGCGGTCGAGCTCGCCGGGGCGGACCTCGACGCGCCGTGGATCGCCGAGGACGACCGCGGCCTGCGGGTGAACGGCGTCGACGTGGTGCCGCTCGTCGAGGCCGAGCTCGACCGGCGCTTCCCCGGTCGTGCACTGCGGAAGGCCAGTGATCTTCCTGGTCTGCGCACTGCCTGGGCGGCTGTGGAGGCCACCTGGGAGGCGACGCTGGCCCGTGTCGCGGCGATGCCGGCCGGGTCGGTGGAGGTGTCTGTGGCGGGCGAGTGGTCGTTCGCGCAGACCCTGCGGCACCTGGTCATGGCCACCGACGTCTGGCTGCGCGGCGCGGTGCTCGGCATCGAGCAGCCCTACCACCCGCTCGGGCAACCGCACGCTGAGTACGCCTCGGACGGCTACGACCTGTCGGTCTTCAGCACGGAGCACCCGACGTACGAGCAGGTGCTCGCGGCGCGCGCGGACCGGGTCGTTCAGGTGCGGGAGTTCCTGGCCGGTGACGCAGACCTCGAGCGCGAGGTGCAGCACCCCTGGGCGCCGGACCGCTCGGTGACCGTCCTGAAGTGCGTGCACGTGATCGTGCAGGAGGAGTGGGACCACCACCGGTTCGCGGTGCGCGACCTCGAGGTCATCTCCGCTCAGAAGTAGTAGGGGTACGGCGACCAGTCGGGGTCGCGCTTGTCGAGGAACGCGTCCCGACCCTCGACCGCCTCGTCCGTCATGTAGGCCAGGCGGGTCGCCTCGCCGGCGAACACCTGCTGCCCCACCAGCCCGTCGTCCACGAGGTTGAAGGCGAACTTCAACATCCGCTGAGCCTGCGGCGACTTGCCGCAGATGAGGCGGCCCCACTCGATCGCCTTCGCCTCGAGGTGGGCGTGGTCGACGACCTCGTTGACCGCACCCATCCGGTGCATCGCCTCGGCGTCGTGCACCTCGCCCAGGAAGAAGATCTGCCGGGCGAACTTCTGCCCTACCTGCCGGGCGAGGTAGGCACTTCCGTAGCCGCCGTCGAAGCTGCCCACGTCGGCGTCGGTCTGCTTGAACCGGGCGTGCTCGCGACTGGCCAGCGTCAGGTCGCAGACGACGTGCAGGCTGTGACCGCCGCCCGCCGCCCAGCCGTTCACGACGGCGATGACCACCTTGGGCATGGTGCGGATGAGCCGCTGGACCTCGAGGATGTGCAGGCGGCCGGCACGGGCCGGGTCGATGGTGTCCGCGGTCTCGCCCGCGGCGTACTGGTAGCCCGACCGGCCACGGATGCGCTGGTCACCGCCGGAGCAGAACGCCCACACGCCGTCCTTCGGTGCCGGGCCGTTCCCGGTCAGCAGCACGCAGCCGACGTCGCTCGACATGCGTGCGTGGTCGAGCACCCGGTAGAGCTCGTCGACGGTCCCGGGGCGGAACGCGTTGCGGACCTCGGGCCGGTCGAACGCGATGCGCACGATGCCGTGGGTGACGTGCCGGTGGTAGGTGATGTCGGTGAGCTCGAAGCCCGGGACAACCTTCCACTCGCCGGCGTCGAAGGTGTCTGACACGGTGCTCGGGTGACCAGTGCTCATGCGACCACCCTAGAAGCGCACGTCGTGTCGATCCCGATGCGCGTGCCGTTCCGGGGCATCACCCACCGCGAGGCCCTGCTGCTGCAGGGTCCGGCCGGCTGGGGGGAGTTCGCCCCGTTCCTGGAGTACGACGACGCCGAGTCCGCCCGCTGGCTGGCCGCTGCCGTGGAGGCAGCGACCGTGGGCTGGCCCGCTCCGGTGCGCTCCTCGGTGCCCGTCAACGCCACGGTCCCGGCGGTGCTCGAGGTCGGACCGGTGCTCGCGCGCTTCCCCGGCTGCACGACGGCCAAGGTGAAGGTGGCCCAGGCGGGTCAGGGGCTGGACGACGACGTGGCCCGCGTCGCCGCCGTACGCGCGCACCTCGGGGACGAGGGGAGGATCCGGGTGGATGCCAACGGGGCGTGGACCGTCGACGAGGCGATCGTCGCGCTCACCGCCCTCGCGCCGTTCGGTCTGGAGTACGCCGAGCAGCCCTGCGCGACGGTCGAGGAGCTGGCGCAGGTCCGGGACGTGGTGGAGGTCCTGATCGCTGCCGACGAGAGCGTGCGCAAGGCCGAGGACCCGCTGCGCGTCGCGAACGCCGGAGCGGCAGATGTGCTGGTGCTCAAGGTCTCTCCGCTCGGTGGGGTGTCCGCGGCGTTGCGCATCGCTGACCAGTGCGGCCTGCCGGTGGTGGTCAGCAGCGCCCTGGACACCAGCGTGGGCATCCGCGCCGGGGTTGCGCTGGCGGCGGCACTCCCTGACCTGCCCTACGCCTGCGGACTCGCCACGACGGCGCTCCTCGAGGGTGATGTGGTGGCGTCGTCGCTCGACGGTCACGGCGGCGCGCTGCCGGTGGGTGATCTGGCGGTGGACCCGTCGCTGCTCGAGCGGTGGGCGGCACCTCCGGAGCGGCGCGACTGGTGGTTGGCGCGCTACGGCCGGGTGCTTGAGTTGCTCCCGTGAACCCGTCCACTGCCCTCGCACGGACCCTCGTCGACGAGCTGGTCCGAGCAGGCGTCACCGACGCCGTGCTCTCCCCGGGGTCACGCTCGGCGCCGCTGGCCTTCGCCCTGCACGCCGCCGATGCCGCTGGCCGGCTCCGGCTGCACATGCGGATCGACGAGCGCTCCGCCGGCTTCCTGGCGCTCGGTTTGGCGAAGGCGTCAGGCCGTCCGGTACCGGTCGTCACGACCTCGGGGACAGCGGCGGTCAACCTGCACCCGGCGGTGGTGGAGGCCTCGCACGCGGGGGTTCCGCTGCTGCTGCTCACCGCGGACCGTCCGCCCGAGCTCCGCGGCACCGGCGCCAACCAGACCATCGACCAGCTCGGCCTGTACGGCGGAGCGGTGCGCCTGTTCGTCGAGGTGGGTGCACCGATCGCCGGACAGGGGGAGTACTGGCGCGGGCTCGTCTGCCGTGCTCTGTCGGTCGCGCTGGGGGACCTCGGGACCGCGCCGGGGCCGGTGCACCTCAACGTCGCGTTCCGTGAGCCGCTGGTCCCGGACGGCGACGGGGACCTGGGCGGACGTCCCGGCGGGGCGCCGTGGACCTCTCGCGTTCCCGTCCCGGTGCCGGTGGTGGCGGACGACCTGCCGGACCGGACCGTTGTCGTCCTGGGGGACGGCGGTGACACCACTGCGGCGCTGGCGCTGGCGTCAGCGCGTGGCTTTCCCGTGATCGCGGAGCCGTCCTCGGGAGCTGCGGGTTCCGTCGTCGTCGACTGCGGTGAGGCCGTTGTCGGTGTGCCGGGCTGGCTCGAGCGGCACGTGCCGGACTGCGTGCTCGTCGTGGGTCGTCCGACGCTCTCACGGGCTCTCGGGCGGTTGATCGGCTCGGCGCCGAGTGACGTTGTCGCGCGCGCGGGCGTGTGGTCGGACGCGTCACGCCGGGCCACGCGGGTGCTTCCCGCCGTACCTGCGGCGGCTGCGGCGGAGTCCTCGGAGTCGTGGCTCGCGGCGTGGGTCGACGCGGGCGTGGCGGCGCGCGCGGCCGTGCGCGAGGTGCTGGGGGACGCGCTGAGCGAACCGGTGGTCGCGGCAGAGGTGATGGCCGCGGCGGCGGGGCTGGTCGTGGTCGGTTCCAGCAAGCCGGTGCGCGACCTGATGCTCTCGGGGGGTCGGCCGGGGGTGCGCGTGCTCGCCAACCGAGGGGCCGCCGGGATCGACGGGATGGTGTCGACGGCAGTCGGGGCAGCGCTCGCAGACGGCGGACCCACCCTGGCCCTGCTGGGGGATCTGACGTTCCTGCACGACAGCAACGGGCTGGTGCTCGGTCCCGATGAGCCGCGACCGGACCTGACGCTCGTCGTGGTGAACAACGACGGCGGCGCGATCTTCGGCCTGCTCGAGCAGGGCGCGCCGGAGCATGCGGCGGCTTTCGAGCGGGTCTTCGGTACGCCGCACGGGGTCGACCTGGCGTCGCTGTGCGCGGCGACGCAGACCCCCTACCTGCTGGTGGAGGACGTGGCGGAGTTGCGCGCCGCGCTGCAGGGTCCGGGGCTGCGCGTGGTGGAGGTCCGCACCGACCGGGACGCCGCGGTCACCCTCGACCGACGCCTGCGTGCGTCGGTGGCGGCAGCGTTGGATTGACGCGGCGAACTCAACCTGCCCGTGTGGATTTCAGCGGTTTGAAGGCCTTTCGCCGAGAGTGAAAGTCTGCTGCTCTGCCAGCAATTTATCCGCGCCCAGGGTGCAATTTTGTCGGACCCCGGTCGTAGGGTCTGGGTATGTCGATCGCCACTGCGCGAAGCCAAGCGGGAGGTCTGTGCTGCTCTGTCGGCGTTGTCCCGTGCTGAGGCGACGCTCTACGCCGAGCAGGCGATCGCGCTCGCGGCGGTGGAGGACCTGTGGACCGGCCGGAGCGACCCGGCGAAGCCCTACCTGGCGTTGGAGGTGTCGATGGCGTTGCAGGTCGCGCAGTCGACCGCCGTCACGCGGATGCGCCTGGCGCAGCACCTGGTCCGGAACCTCCCCTCGACCCTGGAACGCCTGCGGGCTGGGGAGCTGACCGTCGGGCAGGGCCGCGTGATCGTGCACGAGACCCTCGAGCTCCCCGATGACACCCGGGCGGTGCTGAGTCGGCAGGTCGAAGGGCGGGTCCTGCCGCGGGTCGCGGGGATGACCCCGAGTGACACCCGCCGGGAGGTCCGCGCCGCGATCCTGAGCGTCGATGAGCTCGCCGCAGAACGCCGGCGGAACAAGGCCAAGGACGACCGGGCGGTCTGGGACAGCCCCCGCCAGGACGGCAGGGCGATGATCGGCGCGGACCTGAGCGCTGAGGACGCCGGGATGTTCCTGCGCGCGCTTACCGAGCTCGCCGACGCGACGTTCGACGCGGCCGACCCGCGTAGCGCCGATCAGCAGCGCGCGGACCTGTTCACCCACCTGCCCGAGTTCGCCCTCGCCCACCTGCACGGTCAGGGCCCCGGGTGGTTGCCGTTCCTGCACGACCGGGACGTCGACGGCGTGCGGGACACCGGCACCGTCGAGACCCCGGCGACGACCAGGCGCCGGCACAAGCGGATCCAGGCGGTGATCCTGGTGCCGGTCGAGACCGCACTGGACCTGCGTGACGGTGGCGCGCAGCTGCTCGGCTACGGGCCGGTCACCGGCGCGCACGCCCGCGAGCTGCTCGCGACCGCGGAGCTCCGCAAGGCCTGCACCGACCGCTACACCGGCCGGATGATCGCCCTGGACCGGGTCGAACCCGACGAGCCAGAACCGCCACCCTCGTCTC
Organism: uncultured Actinomycetota bacterium; assembly: GCA_963784705.1. Lineage (GTDB taxonomy): Bacteria > Actinomycetota > Actinomycetes > Mycobacteriales > SCTD01 > RYN-111. The sequence continues at coordinate 37,767 of CAWASC010000019.1, read as the reverse complement.
GCGCCCACCGGCCCACCCCCCCGAGCCACCGGCCCGACCGCCCGCCCCACCCCCCGAGCTCCGCGTCGAGCTCGCCCTGCTCCGCCTCGTGCACCGTCCCAGCACCCTGCACGACCAGCCCGAACCGCAGCACGACCCGAGCCCTGCCCTGACCGACCTGATCCGCCTACGCGACCAACGATGCACCGCCCCGGGCTGCAGCATGCCCGCGAGCCGCTGCCACTGCCCGCAAGCCGCTGCACCCCGGAGCACTGGCAGCCCTACCCGCACGGCCCCACCAGTCAGGACAACGTCGGCCTGGCCAGCCCCCGGTGCCACAACGCCAAGACCCACGGCGGCTGGACCCTCACCCCCCACCCCGACGGCAGCGTGACCTGGACCAACCCACAAGCCGACACCTGGACCACCCCACCCCGACACGCCCCCGCCGACCACCACGCCATCACCCACCCCCGCCTCGTGTGGCCCACCCACCGCATCGAGATCGACACCTGCACCTGGCACCACGCGGCCTGACGCTCTGTGCGGGGTGTGGCCACCATCAGGTGCTGCTCGCCCGCGAGTACGGGGCGAACGTCGGCATCACCGTCGTGGTCGGTCATCGCGATGACGTCGGCGTCGTCAACACCCTGACAGCGAACCGGCGGCTCGGAGGCGCCGAGCTGGGTGGCTCGTCGACATCCGCAGGGCCCTGCTGCCCTGACGTGGCTGCCCTGAGGTACCGCGTTTCAGGAGTGGGTGAGCGACAGGACGAGAGTCACCTGACACGCGGTGACCTGTCCGACGGGCTCATCTTGGACGCCGTCCGGGTCCGTCTCATCGAGATCGGCGAAGCGATCAAGGCCGTCTCCACCGCGCTGATGGACCTACGGCTCCGACTCGCCAAGGCGAGACACCTCGATCACGATCGACGAGGAGATCGCGCGGCCGTCGCCCCGCAGGTCATCCCATGGCGAGTCACGCTCGTGGGCCTCTGGCGGTTCCTGATCCCGCGAAAGGGTTGATGGAGAACGCCTCTCAGCGGTGGCCCCAGGGTCAGGTGACCGTGAAGGTCGTGTCGAGCACGGTCTGTCCGCACTGCACGAAGAAGCGGCCGACTCCCCCTGTTCGGTCTTCGCGGCGGACCTTGTAGGTGAGGTTGATGTCAGTGCCGCTGTGCACCCCGAGATCGGCGACTGTCTTCGGGTCGTGGCGGGTGGCCGCGTTCTCGGAATCGTTGTTGAAGCTGACGGTCGCACTGTTGGCGGGGTCGGCGTCCCCGCACCCCCTGATCGAGAGACGAACCATCGTGCCCGGTGGCCCAGACGATGGCTGCGCCTTCATGCTCAGGCTGGGTTCTGACGACGGGACGCAGCACTTGCCGAGGACGGACGGCGACGTCAACGGCGTGGACGCAGCGGGGCGGACCGGTGCTGCCTGTTGCGCCGCAGCGCCGCATGCTGACATCAGCCATAGCGCCGCAAGGACGCGCAGCGTGAGCGCCACAGCTCTCCTCCCGAACGTGGCGATCATGCCTCGCTGCTATCGGTAAAGCCACTTCCTTGAACAGCGAAGTCGTCGGCTCGTCAATCAGCATCCCTGCCATCTCGCACCGCGATAGCTCGGCCCTACTCAACGGTCTCAACGAGCTTGGCCGGCGGCACCTCCTGATCACCATCTAAGAGCGCCTCGCGATCGAAAGAGGGCGACTAGGGTCGCGCCCATGCCCCGCAAACGAGGTAGCCGCGCAGATAGGGACGCGGGGGTGCGTCGAGCGATCGACCTTGCTGAGGCGCTCGAGCCTGAAACCTTCTTTCAGGCGGCTCGTTCGGAGAATGGTCGAACGCTCGTGCTGGCTTTCGCCGGGGAGCCCTCCCGCGTGATACGCCAGCAACTCAAAGAGGCGGCCGCGCCGGTTCGCGCTGAGTTCAGGATCGTTGCGCACGCTATGCCGGAGCTCGAGCAGATCGCGGATCGAGTCAGCCAGGACCTGGCCATGTGGGATGCCCGAGGCGCGAAGATCTCGCTCTGGGGGCCCGACTGGACGTCGAACAAGGTGCAGATCGGGTTGGTGACGCACGAACCAGTCGTCGCCCGTGCCATCGAGGCGCACTACGGCGACGATCTCGTCGCAGTAGAGACGGAGGATGCGCCGTTCGCGACGCCCTGTTGAGTTGGTTCATTGGAACGCCGTCGTCTTGACGGCGGCGAAGAAGTAGCCGGCTCCCAGCGCGGCCAAGGTCCTCGGTGAGGAGGGCCGCCTCGTGATCACGGTCGTCTTCCGCAACGACCGACGCAATGCGGGTCTACTCACATGAGCGGGCGAGTCGCCACCGGCGCTTACCGTACGTGCAGTTTCCCGGCTCCGCTGATCGACAACAGGAGGGCGCGGTCCAACTCCTCGGCAAGCAGGTACTCCTGGTCGACGTGCACGTCTTGCTGCTCGACCTGCCGGTCCACGGGCACCCTGACCTCGTCCAGTGCGTCGACGGGTACGGCGTACTTGTTCTCTTTCGTCATGCCTTCAGCGTGAGGCACGCAGGCAGAGAAAGCCACAGGCCGCCGAGCGAGGCCCCGGGACCTCATCTGCTCGCTGGCTGATCTCGATCTTGCGAAGCACCCTGCGGTCCGCGACGGAGAACAGGGCGAGCGAGGCGGCGACGCCGCTCACGCCTGTGGCCGGCGGTGCGCACCTACCGGGTGGCTGCAGCCCGCCTCAGCAGGTAGGGCGCGATCGCGCGGTGAAGCACTCCGACGATCCTCCAGACGAACGGCGCGGAAGGCGTTCGGAAGAAGACGAAGGTCCGGAGAAGCGCCACGTCCGGACCGGTCTTGCGACCCACCATGACACCCCGCACGAGCGGCCCGTCAGCCTCCAGGACGACAAGGTCCGGGGTCGAGGTCACGATCCGCCATCCGAGAACGTGATCCTCGGATGTCGGAGGTCCGAGGCGAAAGCGCAGGACACATCTGTGGGCGGCCAGGATCAGGAACCGGATCGCACGCGGTGTGCCTTCCAGAGCCACGCGAGCGAGGGACTCGGGCGTGTGCTCCCGGACGGCGACCGCCCTCACCTCGAAGCAGTCCGCGTAGTCGTACCGCTCGCCAGCGAGGGCGGGGTCCTGCACCTCGTCGCGGCGGAGTACGCGCGCGTCCTGTGCCACGACCGAACCGTAGCGCTGCTCAGGTGATCGGTCAGGAGTCGGTGAAGCCGATCTTGCTGTGGCTGCCGTCGCACAGCGGCTTGGTCGCGGACGCGCCGCAGCGGCACAGGGTCATGCGCTGGCGGGCCTCGAAGGGCTGGCCGTCCGAGCGCTCCACGGGCACCGACCCGGTGACCCAGAGCGGTCCGTCGTCGACGACGTTGACGGACGGCTGGGGCTGCGTGCTCAGGTCACGGTCCGTTCCGGGCACCCGGTAGGTCAGGGCGCCCGATGGGCACTTGTCCACCATCGCCGTGATCTGCTGCATCGTCGCGGTGTCGGGGGCCCGGTCGGCCTCGAGGATCTTCCAGATGTTGGTCAGTCGCGTCCCGCAGAAGCCCGCGCCCTCGCAGATGCTCCGGTCGTCGCGAACCTCCACGGTCCGTCCGCCCAGCACCTTGGCGCGCTCGTCGTAGGTGTCCGTCGGTGCGAGCTCTGTGCCGTCCCACTCGCGCGTCTGGTGGGTGCCGTCGCAGAACGGCTTGTTGGCGCTCCCGCCGCACCGGCACAGGGCCACGGTCTGCTCGGTCTCCAGCGGAGCGTCCTGCTCCCACGCCAGCGGCTCGTCGTCGGCGGTACGGCGCTGACGCGCGCGCCGGACGGGCAGGTCGCTGACGACGTACGGGCCCTGCGGGGTCACGGTGATCTTCATGGGGCTCCTCGGTTAGCGTTCAGGTGCGACCTTCCCCAGGGCGCGTGGTGAACACCTCGAGGAGCGCGATGGCGACGGTGGTGACGGACACCGGCACGTCGTACGACGTTGCCCTGGACGGGGTGCCGGCCGGCCGCGCCGACTACAGGTTGCGTGCGGGACGTGTCGTGTTCACGCACACCGAGATCGACCCCGCCTTCGAGGGCAGGGGCGTCGGCTCGGACCTGGCGCAGCAAGCCCTCGACGACGTCCGTGCGAAGGGACTGAAGGTCGTCCCGCTGTGCCCGTTCATCAAGGACTGGATCGAGCGCCACCCCGACTACCAGGAGCTGGTCACGACATGACGGAGAAGTCCTACACCGCAGCTGGTGTCACGGTCACGTTCGACGGCGAGGTCTGCCAGCACGCGGGCCTGTGCGTGAAGGGGCTGCCGCGCGTGTTCGACACCAGCGCGCGACCCTGGATCCAGCCCGGCGAGGCATCGGTCGACGAGGTCGTGGCGCAGGTCGAGGCCTGCCCGAGCGGCGCGCTGCAGGTCGAGCGGACCTAGAGCCCGCCCACCGAGGCGACCGGGAGACCCGACCGCTCGCAGACCCAGAACGGGTCGGTGCCGAGGTCGGGCTCGACCACCAACCGGTGGTCGGTGTGCTCCGGGCACAGCGGCCAGGACGGGTCCGTCGCGTTGACGGCCTCCTGCACGTCCTGCGCCACTAGGCAGGTCAGGAACGGCGCGCCCTCGGGCCACTGCTCGACCCACCACCGGCGCTCGGCGACGGCGGCCTCGACGGCGCCGGGATGGCGGCCCGCGAGGTCTCGCTCCACCGCCACCGCAGCCGCGGCGAGCGCCTGCTCCGTGCTCACCGGTTCGCCGCTCACAGGTCCCGCTCCGACAGCGCCTGCGCGGACCGCGCACTAGTACGGCGGGGAGGGTCGGCGCCGGCGCGCTCGCAGGTCAGCGACGACACGAGGACGGCGTCCGCGAGGACAGGGGCGAGGTCGGCTCCCAGGCGTCCGGGGCGGTGCAGGTCGCGACGTACGAGCGCGTCGAGAAGCCCGGCGGTGAAGGCGTCCCCGGCACCGACGGTGTCCACGACAGCGGTGGGCCGAGCGGCGCACGCAAGGGGAGGATGTCCTGCGCGGTAGGCGATCGCGCCGTCGGCTCCGTCCGTCACGACGACCAGCTCAGCACCCAGGTCGAGCCACCGTCCGGCAAGGTGAGCACGATCCTCGCCGGGGTGCAGCCACGCGAGGTCGTCCGCGCTGGCCTTCACGACGTGCGCCACCGCCACGCTGCGCTCCACTGAGGACACCGCGACGGCACGGTCACCTTGCAGCCGCGGACGGAGGTTCGGGTCGTAGCTCACCAGCACCTCCTCAGCCCTGGCTCGCGCGGCCAGGTCGTGGATCAGCGCGTCCCCCGGAGGGGTCCACGACGCGAGCGACCCCAGGTGCAGCACCTGCGTCCCGGGCGGGAGCACCAGCTCGGCCTGCGACCAGTGCCAGTCCGACGTACCGGTGACGTAGAAGTCGTAGTCGGCCCGGCCCTGCTCGTCGAGGCTCACCACGGCCAGCGTCGTGGGTTCGGCGGACAGCGGTGCACGGGTGAGGTCCACGCCCTCGGCGGCGGCGTTGTCGCGCAGCAGCCGCCCGAAGGCGGTGTCGGACAGCCGCGCGAGCAGCGCGGTCGGACACCCCAGCCGCGCCAGCCCGATCGCGACGTTGTACGGCGAACCGCCCGGGTGCGCGACGAAGGCGCCGGGGCCCTCGCCGGGCACCAGGTCGACGATCGCCTCGCCGACGACGGTCACGGTCATGACCGTCAGCCCTCGGCGAGAACGTCGTCGGCGTCGACGATGGTGTACGGGTAGCCCTGCTCGGCGAGGAAGCGCTGACGGTGGGCGGCGTACTCCTGGTCGACGGTGTCGCGGGAGATCACGGTGTAGAAGTGGGCGCTCCGCCCGTCGGCCTTCGGGCGCAGCACGCGGCCGAGCCGCTGCGCCTCCTCCTGCCGTGACCCGAACGTCCCCGACACCTGGATGGCGATCGCGGCCTCGGGCAGATCGATGGAGAAGTTCGCCACCTTGCTCACGACCAGGCCCGGGATCTCGCGACGGCGGAACAGGTCGAACAACCGCTCGCGCTCGGCGTTCTTCGTCGACCCTTGGATGATGGGCATGTCCAGGGCGACGCCGAGCTCCTCGAGCTGGTCGAGGTAGGCCCCGATCACCAGCACCTGGTCGCCCTCGTGCCGCTCCACCAGCTTGCGGATCACCGCGATCTTCGTGTGCGCGGTGGCCGCGATCTTGTAGCGCTCCTCGGGCTCGGCCGTGGCGTAGCCGAGCCGCTCGGCGTCGGTCATCGTGACGCGCACCTCGGTGCAGTCGGCCGGGGCGATGTATCCCTGCGCCTCGATGTCCTTCCACGGCGCGTCGTAGCGCTTCGGGCCGATGAGGGAGAACACATCGCCCTCCTGGCCGTCCTCGCGCACCAGCGTGGCGGTCAGCCCGAGCCGCCGGCGCGACTGCAGGTCGGCGGTCATCCGGAACACCGGGGCGGGCAGCAGGTGCACCTCGTCGTACACGACCAGGCCCCAGTCGCGGGCACCGAACAGCTCGAGGTGGACGTACTCGCCCTTCCGCCGCGTGGTCATGATCTGGTACGTCGCGATGGTGACCGGCTTGATCTCCTTCTTCTCCCCGGAGTACTCCCCGATCTCCTCCTCGGTCAGGGTGGTCCGCTTGATCAGTTCGGACTTCCACTGCCGCCCGCTCACGGTGTTGGTGACGAGGATCAGCGTCGTCGCGCCGGCCCGCGCCATCGCGGCCGCGCCGACGAGCGTCTTGCCGGCGCCGCAGGGCAGCACCACCACGCCGGACCCGCCGTGCCAGAAGCCGTCGACCGCCATCTGCTGGTAGTCGCGCAGGTCCCAGCCGTCCTGCACCAGCTCGATCGGGTGCGCCTCGCCGTCGACGTACCCGGCAAGGTCCTCGGCCGGCCAGCCGACCTTGAGCAGCGCCTGCTTGAGCCGGCCGCGCTCGGACGGGAAGGCGATGACCGTCTCGGGGTCCAGGCGCATCCCCAGCATCGGCGCGACCTTCTTGCTGCGCACCACCTCCTCGAGCACCGCCCGGTCGGTCGTCCGCAGCACCAGACCGTTAACCGGGTCCTGCTCCAGGCGCAGCCGGCCGAAGCGGTCCATCGTGTCGGCGACGTCCACCAGCAGCGCGTGCGGCACCGGGTAGCGGCTGAAGCGCACCAGGGCGTCGACGACCTGCTCGGCGTCGTGCCCAGCCGCCCGCGCGTTCCACAGCCCCAGCGGGGTCAGGCGGTAGGTGTGCACGTGCTCGGGGGAGCGCTCGAGCTCGGCGAACGGCGCGATGGCCTGCCGGCACTCGCCGGACAGCGGGTGGTCGATCTCCAGCAGCAGCGTCTTGTCGCTCTGCACGATGAGTGGGCCGTCGGTCACGCGCTCTCCTCCACCTCGGCCACACCGGTGATCCGGTGGACGCTGAACGTGCGGTCCTCCTGGCGGAGGTGGTCGTAGGCGGTGACGTACCCGCCCTCGACGGTGCGCGGCTCCACCACGCGCGAGGTCGACCTGCCCTGCGCGTCGACGTAGCCGACCCACACCTGCCGGCCCTCGCGCGCAGCGACCTGCAGGAACGCGAGGGTGTCCACGGTCCGGGCGGTGCCCGGCGCACGGCGGCTGGCCCGGGCCGCAAGATCGCCTGCCCGCAAGGCGGTCACTGCCAACCTCGCCTGCTCCGGAGGCAGCGGCGCGACCTCACCGGGCCGTCCCGCACGCGGCCGGGCCGCCGTGCGGCGGGACTCCTCCCGGGCGATGAGCACCGCGCCGTCGGACGACTCCGCCGCGGGGCTGTGGCCGAGCGAGCGCAGCACGTCGAGCACCTGGTTGACCGAGGCGCTGCTGGTGACGACGGTCGGTGCGAGCCGGCGCAGCCCCAGGACCTCGGCCTTCTTGGTGGCGAGCAGCTCGGTGAGCAGGGCCTCGTCGTCGCACCGCAGGTAGGAGTGACTGGCGCCGACGCGCAGCCGTCCGTGGCGGCGGGCCACGTCGTCCACCAGGTAGGTCAGGGACTGCGGCACCGGGGTGCGGCTGCGGCTGCGGAACAGCTCGTGCAGGTCGCTGCTGGCCCGCCCCGCGTCGAGGGCGCGGCGGACCGTCGCCTCGGTGATCCGGTAGACCGTCGCCCCGCCGGTGCTCTCTACGTCCGCCACCAGGGACATCTCCCGCGCCAGGCCGCGCTCGAGCGGACCGGGGGCGACGACGGTCAGGTCGGGCTGGATGAGCACGTGGTCGAGCGGCTCGGGAAGCAGTGCGTCGAGGGACGTCGCAGCGTCATGGTCGTGGCCGGTCAGGAGCGCGCGGGCGAACGACGCCAGACCGCCTCGACCGGTGAGTCCGAGGGTCGCGAGCTCACCGAGCACCCACTCCGGCAGCTGGTCGCGCAGCCGCCCACCGCGACGCGGCGCCTTCCACGCGAGCACCGCCACGACGTCGTCCGGGCGTACGGCGGAACCGGCGGGTGTCTCGAGCAGCAGGTCGAGGACCCGACGGCGGTCGGTCGGGGCACTGGCCCGCTCGACGTCGAGCGACAGGGCGGCTAGCGCCTTGTCGCGGTCGTCACGCAGGCCCACCAGGGACGGCAGCCGGGTCATCCCGACCCAGGCGCGCGCCAGGGCGACCCAGCGCTCGGCAGGCGGCAGCTGCGACCACCGGTCGTAGCCTACGGTGGGGAGCCACTCCGGGTCGACGCCCGGGCTCTGGTCGAGAAGTGCTGCGGCGTAGGCGATCTCCACCACCAGTGCAGCAACGGACTCGGTGATGTCGAGGTCCTTTGCGACACGTTTGAGGTCCCGCACCCCGAGCCCACCGGAGCGCAGGACGGACGGCGGGTCCTGCGACCAGCCCTCGAGCAGCGCCTCGACGAGGGCGACGACCTGCGCTGCCTCGTGCGCCGCGGCCCGGTCGACCGCGGCCTTGCCCAGCGCCGTCGCCTCCAGGGGCGGCGGGGTCGGATCGAGCACCGGCCCCTGCCTCAGCATGACGCCGATCTCCCGGGGCAGCTCGACGGTGTCGTCGTCGATCGGGACGAGCAGCCCGTGCGCCAGCAGCCAGCGCACGGGCGAGCCGATCTCGTCCAGGCGCGGGATACGGCGGGCGTCCCGCACCGTGCCGTACGGCGGGCCCGCGGCAAGCGAGGTCACGACCGCCCGCGCCCCCTCACCCGCCTCGGCGAGCAGCGCCTCGACGCGCTCCGGGTCGCTGAGCGCGAGCAGCACGCCCTCGAGGCTGTCGACACCGAGGGCCTGCTGGACCGGAGCGAGCCGCGCAGGGGTGTGGGTGGCCATCAGCACGGCGAGCGGGCGCCCGATGCCGGCGGTCTGGGTCAGTACGTCGCGGACGGAGCCGACGACGTTCAGGGCGTCGTCGGTGCCCCACACCAGCGCGAGGTCGATGAGGCTGTCCAGGGCGTCGCCTGCCGACGTACCGACCTGGGTCACCACGTCGTCGCGGGTGCGGGTGGACTCGGTGAGGCAGAGGGACTCGAGCACGGACAGGCGGTAGGCGTCGAGGTTGTCGAGCGCACGCAGGACGCTCAGGCGCACGGCAGCACGTGCGGCGAGGACCCCGAGGTCAGGCGGGACGGGCGAGGCGATGTCGGGACGGGCCTGCAGGAGCGCGACGAGCCGCTCGTCCGGCCAGGCACGCAGGCTCTCGGCCAGGCTGCGCGGCGCATCGCCGTGCGCCTCCCGCTGCCCGCTGGTCATCCGATCCACGGTAGTCGTGGTGTCCGTCGCCTGCTCCCGGGTACGCACAGGGTCATGGCTGACGACACACGTGAGGATCGACGTACCGACCTGGTGACGAGCGAGGGCGTCGACGAAGGGTCGCGGGTGCCGGAACCCACGGGCACGACGGCACCCCCCGAGCCCGCCCCGCCGCCGACACCTTCGCCGGAACCCGTGCCGCAGACGCCCGGACACGCTGAACCCCTCCCCGACGACCCGCTGCCTCCTCCGACGGAGTCGGAGCCGGTCCTGCGGACCGGTCAGCAGCTGGCAGCCGGAGAGGGGTAGCGCCCCCCCGGGTTACAGGGACAGGTGGCTGGGGGCGTGCAGGTCGTCACCGTGGTAGGTGACGACCACGCTGCGCGACCCCGTGGCGGGAGCCGTCCAGCTCACGGTGGCGCGGCCGCTCTGCACCGAGGCGGACCCCAGCACGGTGTCCCCCGCGGACAGCGTCACAGTGCCGGAGGCCGACGAGGCGTCGGCCTCCGCCCCGCCGCCGACCGTGGTGAGGGACACCACCGTGGTGCGGGTCGAGTCCGCGAGGTTGCGTGCGGCCGTCGTCGTGGCGTGCAGCGTCGTGCTGGCCATCTCGGTCGTGGCGGTGACGGTGTCACCCACCGTGCCGAGTGCTGAGCCGGCGGTCGTCGCGGCCGTGTCGAGGGCGGTGTCGGAGGCCCAGGTCGCGGCGTTGTGCGCGATGGTCTGACCTGCCTGGGCGATGCCGGTGGCCGCAGCCGTTGCGGTTCCTGCAGTGGTGGCGGCGGTCGAGCGCGCGCCGGCGATCGTCGAGGACGCCGTGCGCACGGTCTGATCCATCGTGGTCCCGGCCTGCCCGACGGTGTCGGTCGCGGTGCGGGTGGCCTGGGTCACCGTGTTGTCCCGGATCTGGCGGACCTCGGTCAGCGCCTGGTCGGTGGTGTGGTCGGCGGTGGCCATCGGGTCGCTGGGGACGGTGACGGTCGGTGTGATGGGAGGCGTCACGGTCGGCGGGGTCACGGTGGTGCTGATCGACGGTGTGGTGGCGCCGCCGAGGTGACCGAGGGAGGAGGTGCTGGCCATCTGGCTCATCGCTGCGGCGCCGCCGCCCGCGAGGACCGCAGCGGCCGAGACGCCGGCGGCGATCTCGCGCAGCCCGTGGCCCTCGACGTCGAGGTCGAGGTCGAGGTCGATCAGGTCGGGAGAGCTCGGGCTGGGGGTCAGAGGCGCCGTCATCGCGTCGGTGGGGTGCGAGTCGGTGTTGGTCATGACGGGTTCTTCCTTCTGGTGTCGGGCCGGCTGCTGCCGACATCGGGAACTGTCCGCCGCGGCCCGCGCTCCGTCTGCGTCGTACGACGCACTGGAGGTGTCTGCCTGCCGACACCGCCGCCGTAGGGTGGCGGGTGTGGACGCTCCGGGCCTGGTCGTGGGCTTCGACCTCGACCTGACGCTCGTCGACTCGCGTCCCGCGGTCGTCGCGATCGCTGCGGTGCTCGCCCGCGAAGAGGGCGTGCCCATCGACGGCGCGCTGTGGGCCTCCCGGCTCGGGCCGCCGCTGGAGCAGGAGCTCGCGCACTGGGTCCCCGAGTCGGACGTCGAGCGCGTCGCGTGGCGCTACCGCGCGCTGATGACCGAGATCGGCATCTCGGCCTGCACCGCGCTGCCGGGCGCTGCCGCGGCCCTGGCGGCAGTACGCGCGCACGGCGGCCGGGCGGTCGTCGTCACCGCCAAGCAGGAGGTTCTCGCCCGCCAGACGCTTGACGCGCTGGGGCTCGAGGTCGACGCGGTGCACGGCTGGCTCTGGGGCGAGGGCAAGGGTCACGCCCTGCGCGACGAGGCGGCGGGGGTGTACGTCGGGGACCACCCGCACGACGTCGAGGGTGCGCGCGCGGCAGGTGCAGTGAGCGTCGGCGTCCGGACCGGAGGCACGGCCCCCGTCGGCGCCGACGTGCTGCTCGAGGACCTCACGTCCTTCCCCTCTTGGCTCGACGAGCACGTGCTCGACCTGCGGCTGGGCGCGCTCGAGCGTGGCCTGCGCGAGCTCGGGTCCGTGCTCGTGGCGTTCTCCGGCGGGGCCGACAGCGCGTTCCTGCTCGCCGCCGCCGTCCGCGCCCTCGGCAGCGACAAGGTCGTCGCCGCGACCGCCGTGAGCCCCTCGCTCGCGGCCGACGAACTCCCTGCGGCGCGCGCGTTCACCGCGACGCTCGGCGTGCCGCACCTGCTCCCCGACCACCGACGAGCTCTCCCGCGAGGGGTACGTCGCCAACGGCGCCGACCGCTGCTTCCACTGCAAGGCCACCCTGCTCGACACGCTCCGGCCGCTCGCGCACGCCCAGGGCCTCGCCCACGTCGCCACCGGCACCAACGCCGACGACGCGGTGGCGGACTTCCGCCCCGGGATCAGGGCGGCGGCGGAGCGGGGGGCGGCGACGCCGCTGCTCGACGCCGGCCTCACCAAGGAGCAGGTGCGCGCGGCCTCCCGGCGCTGGGGGCTCATGACCTCCGACAAACCGGCGCTCGCCTGCCTGGCGAGCCGCATCGCCTACGGCATCGAGGTGACACCGCACCGGCTCGCGCGGGTCGACCGGGCGGAGTCGTCCCTGCGCGCCCTGATCGTTCCGACGGACGTGCGGGTGCGCGACCTCGGACAGGAACGGGCGCGGGTCGAGCTCGATCCCGCAGCCCTGCAGCGGTGGACGGACGCGGCTGCCGCCGCGGTGCGGGCCGAGGGGTTCGCGTCGGTCGAGGTGCGGGAGTTCGTCAGCGGCTCGATGAACGCGGCGCTGGCGGGGTCACTCGCCGGACGGGACGTCGGCGTGGTGGGCGCGGGCGCCGCGCAGCAGCCCGAGCAGGGCCAGGCCTAGCCCGACCGGAAGCAGCAGGGCCAGCAGGTTGAGCGCCAGCGGGGCCTGTCCGTCGCCGAGGAGGAACGGTACGACGACGAGCAGCACGCCCACCGCGCCGAGCGCGAACACCACCGCACCGGCGCGCACCAGCAGGTCACCTGGCCGGCGGGTCGTGGGCATGGCGCCAGGGTAGGAGTCGAGAACAGGCGCGCGCACCGCCGGTCGTCGGGCTAGCCTTCCCGCCGTACGCCGCACGGGGGGTACGCGAGCGAAGGCGGGTAGCTGTGCCCACGGGCAAGGTGAAGTTCTACGACCGGGACAAGGGCTTCGGCTTCGTGTCGCGCGACGACGGCGGCGACGTGTTCGTGCCGAAGACCGCGCTCCCCGAGGGGGTCGACGAGCTCAAGGCCGGCATGCGCCTGGAGTTCGGCGTGGCTGCCGGCAAGCGCGGCGAGCAGGCCTTGAGCGTCCGGGTCCTGGACGCGCCCCCCTCGGTGTCGTCCTCCCGCCGCCCGGCCGAGGAGCTGCAGGTGATGGTGGAGGACACCATCCGGCTCATCGAGCTCAAGGTCCAGCCGTCGCTGCGCAAGGGCAAGCACCCCGACCGCGAGACCGGGCGCAAGGTCGCCCAGATCCTGCGGGCCATCGCCAGCGAGCTCGAGGGCTGAGCGTTCGTCAGGTCGTCTGGACCAGCTGGAAGGCCCACAGCCCGACGACCTTCGGCAGGTCGTTCGCGTTCGTGGGCTTGTGGTCGACCTGGCGGACCTCGAGGTTGATCAGCCCGGTGGTCGGTCGGTTGGAGTAGTCGGCCACGAACGACAGGTAGTGGCCGTCCTGGAAGCCGTAGGACCGCTGCGCGTCCAGGTCGAACAGGAACCAGCCGGTCTTGGTCAGCGCCTTGTCCACGTCGACGCCCACGAGGCCGTCCTGGTCGGCGCGCAGGACCGTGACGCCGTCCTGCGTCCCGGGGCACTCGTCCTTCTTGGCGGTGAGGAAGCCCGCCCCGCGGCAGAACTGCACGGCCTGCGCGTGCACCGAGTCGCCACCGCTCACCAGCGTCACGCCCGGCGTCGGGCGCTCGCAGCCGGTGAGGGCGAGCAGGAGGGCGCCGGCGGTGAGGCCGCGGGTCAGCAGAGGGGACACACGGGGCGGCACGACGTTCTCCTGTGGTGGACTGGAGCCCATGGCGGGGATGCGGCGCAGGTTGCGCGGGTTGACGACGAGGGTAACGGGGCCTGCTGCCGCTCTGCCTCCCGAGCCACCTCCGCTGCCGGCTGCGGAGCCTCCTGCCGATCCGGCGCCGGACACCGCCGGCGCGCCGGTCAGCGAGACTGGTGGGGTGAGCCCTGTCACCGAGCTTCCCGAGCACGCGTCCACCGAGATGTCTACCGAGTCGAGCGCTGAGTCCGAGCCCCGTGCGGAGCGTGCTGCCCTCGACGAGGTGTGCGCCGCGGCGATCGACCTGGCCCGTGCGGTGGCCGTCGAGGTCGGCGGGAGCGCCGTCGGTGACCACCAGGGCGTCGAGGCCGACGACGAGCGCGTGGTCACCCACAGCTTCGCAAGCACCGACCCGGCCTACGTCGGCTGGCGCTGGGCCGTCACGGTGGCCCGCGCCGACGGCACCGACCAGGTCACCGTCGACGAGGTGGTCCTGCTCCCCGGCAGTGGTGCTCTGGTCGCTCCGGCCTGGGTCCCGTGGAGCGAGCGGGTGCAGCCCGGAGACCTCTCGCCGGGAGACCTGCTGCCGCCGCCGCTGGACGACCCACGGATCGTCCCGGCCTACGCCGAGACCGAGCTCGAGCTCGCTGCAGAGACCTTCTGGGAGCTCGGCCTCGGTCGTCCTCGCGTGCTGTCTGCAGACGGCCGTACCGACGCTGCGGAGCGCTGGTACGACGGAACGCACGGTCCGGCCACGCCGATGGCCCGACAGGCGCCGGGGCAGTGCCTGGACTGCGCGTTCCGCTTGCCACTTGCCGGCAGCCTGCGTGCGCTGTTCGGCGTGTGCGCCAACGCGTTCGCGCCGGATGACGGCACGGTGGTCTCCCTCGACCACGGCTGCGGGGCGCACAGCGAGGTGCCGCAGCAGCTCACGCATGTGAGCGGGACCGCTCTGGTGGTGGAGCACGAGGAGCTGGAGGTGGTCTCCACCGCACCGAGCCCGGACGACGAGACGCCGGACGGCCACGCCAGCTGACCACACGGACCGGTTGTGCTCCCTGCAGCCGAGACCGGCGGGTTCCGGCTACGCTGGACGGCGGTAGCGGACTCACTGTCCGTGCGCCGATGCACGAGCGCGGCACACGGAACGGACACCGCAGAGCACGGGGGGCTGGCATGAGGGCACGGTGGTACGACGGTCGTCGGGCCGCCGGGGCGTTGCTCGCCGCCGTCGTGGCCCTCACCGGGACAGGCTGCAGCTCCGGCTCGTCCTCGGCCTCCCCGTCCGCGACCTCGTCCCCGACCCCGGCCGCCACGGCGACGGCCACGCTCGCTCCCAACGATGGACGCATCCTGTCGGCGATCGAGGACGGTGCGGTCCTGCACGGGATCACCGGGTGGCAGGTGTCCCCGCGCTTCCCGGCGGCGACGACCGGTGAGGCCGTCGTGCTGTTCTTCATCGACGACACCTTCGCCTGGCGCGAGCGCCACGAGCCCTACCGGTTCCAGGGCGACGACGCCGAGTTCGACACCCGGCACCTCACCAACGGGCCGCACACGCTCTCGGTGACCGCCACCTACCCGAGCGGCCAGCGCGCCAGGTTCGAGGCAAGGGTGACGGTCCGGAACAACGGACCGATCGTCCCCGGGCCCTACACCGACTACGGGTACACCGCCGTGCTGCCCAACCTCCCGGGGCTGGCGGTCGCCAAGGTCGCGCTCGGCGGTCGCTGGCTGCTTTCGTTCCCCGCGGGCACGAGTGCCAGCCGCGGCGTCCTGCGCGTCAGCCCCGAGACCGATGAGCCCTTGGACGTCCCGTACACCCGCCGACCGGACGGCACGCTCGTCCTGACGCCCCCCGACTGCGCCAGCGTGCAACTGGTCCCGCAGGTCGACGCGGGCGCTCTCCGCTTCGGCACCCGTGCAGCTCCGGGTGCCGGCTGCCGCGGCTGGATCACCCTGCTGAGCGACCGCTCCTGGAGCCAGCTGCCGGGGTAGCCCTGGGTGTCGGCCACGACGCCTGTGATGGCGGTCACTCTCGGTGACTGATCCCGGGGGGACGCTCCCAGGGTGGCCGAGCGCTGATGGGAGGCCGGCGGCCGCCTGCAGGCGGACCGCCAGGCGTTGCTGACGCCTGATGTAACGCTGTGTAGTCAGAGAGCGACGCTCTCCCCCGCTCAAGAGGGCTGCTGCCCGCACCGATGTCACTCTGTGTAACCACATGGCTGTTGCGTGGGTCGCTCTGTGACAACGCAGCGCGAGCGTGAAAGCGGACAAAATCAGGCGCTTCCGCCCGAGCTGGCTGGTCGGCGTCCTCACGCAACGTGAGATTCACCCGATCGGGAACCTACAGAGAGTGACACCTCGGCCCGAACAACTAGGAGTCAGTCGGTGACGGAACGTCACCGGGTCCACGACTCAAGGAGCCGATCAGGATGTCGTTCATCCCGCGCACGAACAGCTCGCCCGCCCGCCTCGTCCTGCGGTGCATGGTGACGTCGGCGCTCGTGACGCCCCTGATCCTCGGCGGCGGTGTCGCCGAGGCCGCCACCAGCGCCCAGCGCGCTCACGCCGCGACGGTGCGCGCCGAGGTCGTCAAGCGGGCGCACGTCGCCGCCGTCCGGGCCCAGCGCCTCGAGGCCGCCAAGCGCCGCCACGTCATCCAGGTCCGCCGTGAGCGCGCCCGGGTCGCCATCCTGCGGGCCCGCACCGCCGAGGCCCGCAAGAACGCCGCCGCCAAGCGACTGGCCGACAGCGGAGTCCCCACCACCACCCCGGTCACCGCCCCCGCGGTCGCGTCCGCCCCGGCCCCCTCGCCCTCCCCTGTCGCCACCGTCTCCTCCTTCGGTGCGATCGACACCCCCGCCGCCGTCACCCCCGCTGCCAAGACCCCCGCGGTCGAGACCCCCGCCGCCGCCGTGGTCACGGCGCCGGCCGCCGCCCCGGCCGCCGCCCCGGTCGCGGCCACTGCCACGGCCACTGTCGCGGAGGCGGCCTCCACCCTGCCGGGCGTCAGCGCCGGCCCGTGGAAGCGCGTGTTCTCGGACGACTTCACCACCGACGTGCCGCTCGGGTCCTTCCTGTCGAGCGAGTACAAGAAGCGTTGGATGAGCTACGACGGCTTCGGCGACACCTCGGGTGTGGGTCGTTACGAGCCCAACAAGGTCCTGTCCGTGAAGAACGGCGCGCTCGACATGTACCTGCACACCGAGAACGGCGTGCCGCTGGGTGCCGCTCCGGTCCCGCTGGTGAACGGCCAGTGGCCGGGCCAGGTCTACGGCAAGTTCTCCGTGCGCTTTCGCGCCGACTCGCTCAAGGGCTTCGGCAACGGCTGGCTGCTCTGGCCGAACAGCAACAACTGGGACGAGGGCGAGCTCGACTTCGCCGAGGGCCCGCTCGACGGGACCGTGAACGCCTACGGCCACTGCGTCGGCAACCCGCGCAACAACTGCATGGTCGCCGAGACCAGCCACCGCTGGACCACCTGGCACACCGCCACCGTCGAGTGGCTGCCGAGCGGCGTCACCTTCCTCATGGACGGCAAGGTCGTCGGCGTGACCAAGAGCGTGCCGACCACGCAGATGCACATGGTCCTGCAGACCGCCACCACCGGCGTCAAGCCGGCCGCCGACACCGCCGGTCACGTCCAGATCGACTGGGTGACCATCGACGAGTACGCCCCGTGAGCGGAGGCCGCGGTGCGGCCCCCTCCAACGGCTAGGATCAGCGGGTGACCCGCCGCACCGCCACTCCGGCGGCGCGAGCGGGTTCTTCCCGTTCCGGGGGGTCCCGTCGCCCGGCGGCTCCGGCCCGGCGCTCGGCCCCCCCGCCCCAGGTCGCCCCGCCCCGCCCCGCGCTCGTCGAGTCCCCGATGGGTCCCCTCGGTCTGGTGCTCGCTGCCGCCGTACCCCTGCTGCTCCTGGTCCTCGCGGGGGCGGGATGGGTCACCCGCTGGCACGACCTGCAGGTGGCACCGATGGTGACCGTCCTGCTGGTTGCCTGGGCCGCGCCGTGGGTGGTGCTCGCGGAGCCGATGTCCTGGTCCCGCACCGCGTTCTGGACCATGACGGTCTCGCTGTCAGGGACCTGTGGACTCGGCATGCTCCTCGCGGAGACCACGTTCTGGCACCCTCGCCCGGTCGCCGTCCTCCAGGTCGTCGCGGCCCTCGTCGGCACCGCCCTCGTCGTACGCCGGGAGCGCGTCGGGCTGCGGACCTGGTGGGAAACCCGGCGGGTGCCAGAGCCGCGACTCGGCTGGCTCACGGCCTTGTCGGCAGTGCTGGTGACCGTCGGCGCGGCCCAGCGCGGCGTCCCGACCCCCAGCGGCGTGCGGGTGCTGGTCGGCTTCCTGTGGTACCTCGGCGTGACCGGTCTGGTCGCCGTCATCGTCGTGCAGGTACGGCGTCGCGAGGTGCCCGAGCTCGGGCTGGTGCTGCTGTCGGTCGTGACCGTGGCGACGCAGGCCCTCGTGTACGGCGCACCGACGGTGATGTCGGCGGCACGGCACATCGGCGTCGTCGACTACGTGCAGGTGCACCAGCGGCTCGACCCGTCGCTGGACATCTACATGGCCTGGGCCGGGTTGTTCAGCGGGACGGCGTACCTCGCGGACGCGGTGAACCTGCGGGACCCGATGGTGCTGGCGACGTGGTGGCCCGTACCGGTGAGCGCGGCGCTGGTCCTCGGGGTGCGGGAGCTCGCGCTCGCCCTCGGGTTGACCCCGTCGCGCGCCTGGGTCGCCGGCGCGGTGTTCGGGCTCGCGAACACCCTCAACATCGTCTACTACTCGCCGCAGTCGATGGGCCTCGTGCTCGCGCTCGGCGTCATGGCGCTCGGTGTGGCGAAGGTCCCGCGTGGTGTCTGGTGGTGGACCCAGATGGTCCTGCTGTGCGTGGTGATGGCCTTCACCCACCAGCTGTCGCCGTACTTCGCGACCGCCGCCCTGGGGGTGCTGATGCTGCGCGGGCTGGTCCGGCCCTGGTGGTTGCCGGCGGTGCCGTTCGTGCCTGCGATGGTCTGGGCCTACGTCAACCGGGACACCCTCGGGGGCTTCGTCTCCTACAAGGCGCTCGGACGGCTGTTCCAGAACGTGCAGCCACCGTCGCACCCCACGGTCACCGGGGGGACGCCGGAGCAGATCACCCGGCTCGCCTTCGACGTCCCGGCGCTGCTGCTGTTCCTCGTCGGGGTCGTCGCGCTGGTCACCCTCATCCGGCGCCGGGACCGGTTGCACGTCGCCCTCGCGCTGACCGCGATCAGCCCCGCGTCGCTGTTCGTCGCGTCCGACTACGGGCAGGAGGGGATCTTCCGGGTCGCGCTGTTCGCCCTGCCCTGGCTGTCGGTGCTCGTCGCGGACCTGCCGTGGCGTCTCACCCGCCCCCGCGTCGTGGTGCTGGCCGCCGCCCTGGTCCTCTCCTTCGGCATCAACACGTTCGGTCAGACCGCGATGGACTGGGCCCGCGTCGTACGCCCCGACAGCTTCGCCGCCACCCGCCGCTTCGAGCACACCGCGATCGACGGCGGCGCCCTGCTGATCACGGGCACCGGCAACGCCACGCCGTCGAAGATCACCGCGCGCTACGTCGAGGTCAACTACGAGCCGAGGGAGGCGATCGCCCCGCCACCTGCGCTGTCCGAGCCCTACGACGCGACGGCCGACGTCGCGCTGATGACGCGACGGTTCGTCACCCGCTTCAACGCCACCGACTACTTCGCGATCGTCTCGGACTCCACCGGCGCCTACGACCAGCGCTACTCCGGCCAGCCGTTCGAGCGCTACCTCGCGCTCAAGGCGGCCATGCGGGTCGCGCCCATGTGGCGGTTGATCAGCAGCGGTCCGACGACCGACCTCTACCAGCTGCGCGACGCCTATTTGCTGTCGGTGCGCCGGTGAGCGCGCGCCCTGCGGTCGTCGTCATGGCCCACGCCGATCCGGCGCACCTGCGGCGCCTGCTGGCCGCGCTGGACCCCTGGCCGGTGCAGCTGCACGTCGACGTCGCCACCCCCGTCGACGTCCACGCCCGCATGGTCGAGGACCTCCCGCCGCGCGTGTCGCTGCTGCCGCGGATCCGTACCGGATGGGCGCGGTGGGAGAACGTCGTGGCCGAGCTCGCCGGCTACCGAGCGGCGCTCGCCGACCCGTCGATCACGCACGTGCTCGCGATGACCGGGGCGGACTACCCCCTCGCCTCGACCGCGCGGGCGCAGGCGTGGTTCGACCAGCACCCGGGACTGTCCTTCGCGGAGAACTGGGCCGTGCCCTCGCCGGACTGGGGCGGTCGCAGCGGTGGGCTGGCTCGCCTGCGCTATCCCCACTGGGCGTGGCGCAAGCACATGATCCGGGTGCCGGTGCCCCGGTCGGTCCCGCCCGGGCTGACCCTCGAGGCCGGCTCGCAGATGAAGGTGCTGACCCGGGCGCACGCGCAGGCCGTGCTGGACTTCCACGACACCCGCCCCGAGGTGGTGCGCTTCTGGCAGCGGACGTGGTGTGCCGACGAGAGCTTCGTGCCCACGGCACTCGCGACCGCCGTACCTGCGTGGAAAGAGGAGCACGTGCACGACGTGCTGTGGCACATCGACTGGGACCACGAGGTCGGGGCGCCGAAGAGCCCACGCTGGTTGACGGTCGACGACCTGCCCAAGATCCGGCGGCGCCAGGCGGGCGACGGGGACCGCCTGCCGCGGCTGTTCGCCCGGAAGTTCAGCAGCGACGTCGACCACGCCGTCCTCGACGTCATCGACGTCGAGCTGCGCGCGTGATCCCCGACGCGGAGGTCGAGGCGCAGCGCGCCGACGTGTCCGCGCTGTTCGGCCGGCGGTTGCTCTACGCGCTGGTCGCGGGGCTCCAGCTGCTCGGCGCGACCCTGGTCTCCCCCGTCCTGGCGCACCTGCTCGGACCGGCGTCGTTCGGCGAGCTCGCGACCGCCATCGCGCTCTACCAGGTGCTGCTGGTGCTCGCGACGATCGGCCTGGACCAGGCGATCGTGCTGCAGCGCGCGGAGGACGAGGGCAGTGACCGGGCGCGCGGTCTGCTCGGGGTGTCGCTGGTCATCGCGGCGGCCGTCGCGCTCGTCGCGGGGCTGACCGGTCCCCTGTGGGCCACCGCCCTCGGGTTCCAGGGCTTCCACGGCCTGCTGCTCATGACCGTGCTGTGGGTCGCGCCGGGCGCTGCGGTGCAGGCAGCGCTCGGCCTGCTGTCCACCGAGGACCGACTGCGCGCGTTCACGGCCGTCAGCCTCGTGTCGACCGTCGGCGGGCCGTTCGTCGGGCTGCTGCTGCTGTTCGCCTTCCGCGTCGACAAGGTCCTCTACGCCTTCGGGGGCGTGCTCACGCAGGTGGCCGCGCTGCTGCTGGCGCTGGTCTACGCCCGGCCGCGGATGCGGGGCCTGCTGGACGTCCCGACCATCAAGCGCGCCATGACGGTCGGTCTGCCGATCGCGTTCTCGCAGCTGTCCATCTTCGTGCTCAACACCGGCGACCGCGTCGTCGTCCAGCGCGACCTCGGTCCCGAGGAGGTCGGGCGGTACCAGGTCGCCTACACGCTCGGCAACGCCGTGCTGCTGCTCGTGGCCTACATCAGCACGGCGTGGACACCGAGCCTCGCGACGAGCCCCGTGGAGCAGCGGCGCGCGCTCGTGACGCGCAGCCGCGATGAGCTGCTGCACGTGCTGTCCCCCGTCGTGGTGGGGACGATGCTGGCCGCCCCCATCCTGCTGCCGATCGTGGCCCCGCCGAGCTTCCGGCCCAAGGACCTGCTGCTCGTCACGCTGCTCGTCACGCTGTCCGCCTTCCCCGTCGCGTACGGCGGAGGCAGCAGTCGACTGCTGCTGCTCCTGCGACGCACCCGACCGCTCGCCCTCGTCACCCTCGTCGCGGCCGTCGTCAACGTGGGGCTGAACGTCGCGCTCGTGCCGTCGTACGGGATCGAGGGCTCGGCGCTCGCGACGCTGCTGTCGTTCGCCCTTCAGGCGCTCCTCCTGCACCTGGTGCTGCGCCGGCACGGTGGCCTGCCGCAGCCGTCGTGGTCGACCTGGCTGGTCGTCGCGGGGACGTCCGTCGCCGCGTGGGTCTCCACTCTGCCGGCGCAGACGACCGCCCTGAACGCCGGACGCGTCGGTCTCGGGATCGCCTGCCTGCCCTGGCTGTGGGTGCGGCTGCAGCGGGCGCGGCGCTAGAACCGACCGCGTTGCGCGGCGTGCTGACGACGGGACTTGGCGTACAGCCACGGCCCGGCGAGCAGGCCGCTCAGCTCACGCCGGAACGCACCCTCAGGGGTGGTCGGTCCGCTCTGCTCGGTGAACCGGTCCTCCGTGCCGCGGCGGTTGCTCGCGACCATGGCCAGCCCCTTGGGCAGTCGCCGCAGCAGGTCGCGGCGCATCTGCGGATCGAGCACGACCTTGGTCATGAGGGCGGACAGCCCGCTGCCGTAGCCGAACATCTGCTTCATCAGCGCCGGGTAGTCGCTGCGGTGGGCGTGCCAGACGACGGCCGACGGCATGTAGACCACGGCCCGTCCGGAGTAGAGCACCCGCAGGAACAGGTCGAGGTCCTCGCCGCCGCGCGTGATCGTCCCGACGCCCAGCGCGGGGTCGAAGCCACCGATCCGGCGGAGCAGGCTCGTGTCGAAGGCGAAGCTGGCGCCGGTGCCGAAGACGCCGACGGCGAAGGGGTAGACGGGGTCGCTGGTCCGCCGTGGGCCGTCCAGGGTGAACACCTCCGGCACGCAGCGCGAGGACCACAGGGGGAGCCGCGCGTCGCAGTAGGCCTCGATGTCCGTGGCGATCTCTGCGGTCGCGACCAGCCCCGTGACGCAACCGACGTCAGGGTGCTCGCGGAAGCCGCGCAGGAGCCCGTCGACCCAGTACCGGTCGACCGCGACGTCGTCGTCGGTGAAGCAGACGATGTCGCCGCTGGCCGCCGCGAGGGCGGTGTTGCGGGCGTAGGACACCCCCGGCCGCGCCTCGCGCTGGTAGCGGATCCGGGGGTCCTGCAGCGCCAGCTCACGGACGGCGCGCTCGGTGCGGTCGTCGGCCGGCGCGTTGTCGACGATGAGGATCTCGAGGTCGGGGTAGTCGAGGGCCTGCAGGTGCTCGAGGCACCGCACGATCGTCTCGGGACGGTCCCGGGTCGCCACCGCGACGGTGACGCTCCGGTCGACGACGGGCCGGTTGCGGCACCGCTCGGTCATCGGCGCGTGCAGGTCGTCCAGTCCCTCGTCGTGCAGGTGGTCGGCGATCCGCTCGGCCAGCAGGGTCCGGGCGAGGTCGACGACCCCGTCGCGGTCCACGGCGCCGCCGGGACACGGAGCCACCACGTAGCCGACCGGCTCGCGGTGCAGCCGGACCAGCACCCGAGCCAGGTCCTGTCCCGCCCACGGCAGGGTCGACCGGACCTCGCCGGAGGGCTCGAGGTCGAGCTCGACGCACCAGCGGGACAGGCTCACGGGGTTCCTCTCGTGGCAGCACGGACGAGCTCCTGCTCGATCGTGTCGGTGGTGCGGTCGAGGTGGAAGTGCTTCTCGACGTGGTCGCGGCACAGCTGCCGGTGTGCCGGGTCGCCGCTCGTGTCCAGGAGGCGGCCGATCGCGGCCGCCAGCGCCGTCGGGTCGCCGGCCGGGACGAGGCCGTCGGACAGGGGACCGGTCAGCAGGTCGGGGACACCGCCGACCGCACTGGCCACGACCGGGACGCCCGCGGACAGGGCCTCGATGACGACGCGCCCGAACGGCTCCTGCCAGGTGGAGGGGAGGACCAGCACGTCGGCGCGCTGCAGCAGCGGGACCACATCAGCCTGCTCCGGCAGGACGGTGGTCCGAGACAGCCCCGCCAGCTCACCGGACGGGCCGGTGCCGGCGGCGAGCAGGTCGGCGTCCGGCACCTGGGGCCAGGCGCGCGCGAGCACCTCGAGCCCCTTCTCGGGGGCGAACCGCCCGAGGTAGAGCACCGTGCGCCCCGCCGGTCGGGTCGGCCCCGCGGGGTAGGCCTCGGGATCGATGCCGTTGGGCACGACGATGATGCGCGTCGCGCCGGCCTCCCGCCAGGTGTCCGCCACCGAGGACGACACGGCCAGCCAGCTGCCGACCCGCCGGTCGGCCCAGGCAGGGACCCGCGTGCGCGGGGGCTGGCGCAGGTGCACGACGAGCCCCGCGTTCGCGCGCCGCGCCGCGAGCAGTCCCCACACCAGGTGCTCGGCGCGGTTGAGCCACACCGCCTGCGGCCGTCGCTCCGCCACGCCCGTCAGCGATCCCCGCAGCCGCCAGGTGTCCTGGACCGCCGTACGCCGGGCCCAGGCGAAGCTGCGCACCTGCCGGAGCTCCGCGATCGCCTCCCAGCGCGAGGCCAGGGCCCCGTCCTCCCGGTACGGCGACAGCACGTCGTGACCACGGGCGACCAGCCGCTCGGTGACCTCCAGGGTGCTGCGCTCGACCCCTCCGCGGGGACGCAGGCTGTCGACGGGGACGAGGAGTCGCACTACCGGTCGCCAGACCAGGGACGGCGGTGCGCGGGCATGGTCACCATCCTGCCGCAGACCGCGCCCACTTCCGGGGAACAAGAACGTGTTCTACCTTGGTGGCGTGGACCTCGGCTACGGCGTGATCGACGCGGACAACCACTACTACGAGGCGCTCGACGCCTTCACCCGGCACCTGGACCCCCGGCACGGCGAGCGGGTCAT
Organism: uncultured Actinomycetota bacterium; assembly: GCA_963784705.1. Lineage (GTDB taxonomy): Bacteria > Actinomycetota > Actinomycetes > Mycobacteriales > SCTD01 > RYN-111. The sequence continues at coordinate 13,465 of CAWASC010000019.1, read as the reverse complement.
CCAGTGGTGCACCGTCAACGGGCGCAGCTACCACGTGGTCGGTGGTCGGGTGAACCACGCGGTCGTCAACCCGACCTTCGACCCGGTGTCCCCGCCCGGGGCGATGGCGGAGTACTTCCGGGGCAACCCGGCGGGGCGCAACCCGCTGGAGTTCCTGCGCGAGCGCGAGCCGATCCGCCCGGCCTACCGCGACCGGGACGCGCGGTTGCTGGCGATGGACGACCAGGGGGTGGAGCAGATCTGGCTCTACCCGACCCTCGGGATGCTCTACGAGGAGGAGCTCCGGAACGACCCCGGTGCCGTGGCGCTCCTGACGCAGGCGTTCAACCGTTGGATCGAGGACGACTGGGGCTACGGGTACGCCGACCGGATCTGGGCCGCGCCGTACGTCTCGCTCGCCGACGTCGACGTCGCGTGCGCCGAGCTCGAGCGGGCTGTGGGGCTCGGTGCGAGGTCGGTCGTGATGCGAGCGGCCGCGCCGACCACGCGCGACGGCCAGCTGCCGGCGAGCGACGAGGCGTTCGACCCGTTCTGGGCGCGCCTGCAGGAGACGGGGATCCCGCTCGTCGTGCACGCCGGAGACGCCGGACCGACGGCGACGCCGGGCTACAGCGGTGGCGCGTTCTCCAGCTCGTTCAAGGGCGCGGGCCGACCGCGGATCTCGATGCTCACCATGGAGCGCTCGATCCACGACTTCCTCGCCTCGATGATGTTCGACCAGCTGTTCGGGCGCTTCCCGCGGCTGCGCGTGGTGTCGGTGGAGAACGGTGCGCAGTTCGTGCCGGGCCTGCTCAAGGGACTCACCAGCGCGAGCCGCAAGATGCCGGGCTACTGGCCCGAGGACCCGGTGGAGACCTTCCGGGAGCACGTCTGGATCAACCCGTTCTGGGAGGACGACGTGCACGAGGTGCTTGCGGTCATGGGCCCGGAGCGCGTGGTGTTCGGGTCGGACTGGCCGCACATCGAGGGGATGCCCTCCCCGCTGGACTACCTGGTGGAGCTCAAGGACGTGGACCCGGCGGTGCAGCGTCGGGTGCTGCGCGACAACGCGCTGGAGCTCATGTCACCCGGTTGACCGGTCAAGGGGCCTGTCCGAAACGCCCCGATATCTCTACAGTGACGGCCGTCACACCCCCGGGTGACGCCGTGCCGTCCTGACGAGAGGTCCTCCGTGCGCCGCGCCCGTCCGCCTGTGCTGCTCCTCGCTGTGTCGCTCCTGCTCTCCTCGGGGTGCGGGGCGCGCTTCGACCGCATCGACGGGAGTGCGGCCGCGGCCGCGCCTGGTGCCGCCGTGGACCAGGGCGGGGTGCCGGTCGACCAGGGTGGCGGCGTCGCCGTACCCGGATCCGCCTCAGGGGGCGTCGCCCCGGCCGGCGGGACGGGCGGGGGCGTCACGCCGGTCGGCGCCGGCGGCACGACCGGGTCGAGCACCGCGGGCGGGTCGTCCACCGGCACCTCGGGCGGCACGACATCGGGCACGACCGGCAGCGCCTCAGGTGGTACTGCCGGCTCGGGCGGCAGCGCCGGGAGCGGGGCGACCGGCAGCACGGGCGGGGGACCGGTGCCCGTCGGGAGCACGACAGGGGTCACGGACACGACGGTGAAGATCGGTGTCTTCGTGCCCAAGACCGGTGCCGCACCCGTCCCCGCCACCATCGACGCCCAGGCGCAGAACTACTGGGACTACGTGAAGTCCAAGGCCGGTGGCATCTACGGCCGCAACGTCACGGTGAAGATCTACGACACCGGCAGCACCGAGGCAGGAGCGCGTACGGCGGTCCAGAACGCCGTGCAGGACGGGATCTTCGCGGCCGTCTCCCTGGACCGCATCTCCGTCGAGGGCGCCCTGGTCTCCGAGCTGCACAAGGCCGGGATCCCGCACCTGATCAACCAGATGCCCGAGGCGCAGGCGATCCCCGACGACGGCTTCTACATCGGCACCAACCAGGTCAACAACGGCCGGCAGATCGCCAACTACATGGCCCACACCCTGAAGGTGAAGCGGGTCGGCTTCGTCGGCGAGAACGACCCGACGGCCTACCCGGCCCGCGACGCGTTCGTCGCCGAGGCCAAGCGGCTGGGCCTGCAGGTGGTCCACAACGAGGTGGTCGACGGGATGGGCAGCCAGTTCCTGTCCGAGGCGCAGAAGATGGCCAACGACAACGCCGAGTCGATGTGGATGTACGTCGCGCCGAACAACGCGATCAACCTGGCCAAGGAGGCGCAGGCGGACGGCTACCACCCGCGCTGGATCAGCAGCTCCATCGCCTGGGGCTTCAACCTGGTGCTGACCCCCGCGGCCGGCGCGCTCGACGACGCGATCGCCTTCAGCCCCTGGGGCGGGTTGGACGACCCCCGCTACAAGACCTACAACCAGGTGAACACCGAGGGGCGCACCAGCCAGGACAAGGACATCGGCCTGCCGAGCTGGGGCTTCGGGCAGATCATCGCAGCGGCGATGAAGGCGGTGGGCCCTGCGCTGGGCCGCAACAGCTTCCGGGTCGCGATGCAGAACCTCACGACCGGCGCCACGGACGTCGTCACCGGCGCTCCCATGTGCTGGCCGCCCCTGGACTTCACCGGGGGCAAGAGGTACGGCAGTGGCGACAGGACCATCGTCATGCGCGTCAAGGGCTCGGGAGCCGGATCGACCTGGTCCACCGAGTCCGACTACAAGGCCGTCTACTAGTGCTCGGGGACGTCGTCGTCGGGCTGGCCATCGGCTCGGCGTACTCGCTCATGGCGGTGGCCGTCGTGCTCGTCTACAGCGGCACGAAGGTGCTGTGCCTGGCGATCGGCGAGATCGGTGCCTTCGCGCTCTACGCCGCCCTGTGGACGCACGACCACGGGGTCCTCGGCTGGTACCCCTCCGTGGCCTCGGCCGCCCTGCTCGCCGTCGTCGGTGGCGGCCTGCTCGGGCTGCTCGTCGAGCGGGTGGTGATGCGGCCGCTGATCGGGCGGCCACCGCTGGACGGGCTCGTGGCGACGCTGGCCGTCGCGTTGTTCCTCGCGCTGCTCGAGCTCGCGATGTACGGCCTCGACCCGTTCGCCGCGCCGTCACCCGTCGGCACCAGCTCGATCAAGGTCGCCGGCTCCACGCTCACCGCGACCCAGCTGACCCTGCTCGGACTGGCCGCGGTCGTCGCCGTCGGGCTCTACCTGTTCCTCAGCCGCACCAGCTTCGGTCTGGCGACGCGCGCCACGACCAGCGACGCGACCGTCGCCCGGCTGCTCGGGGTGAAGGTCAACCGCGTCTACGTCTTCTCCTGGGGCGTCGCGGGTCTGCTCGCCGGAGCAGCAGCCGCCCTGCTCGCCCCCATCAACGGCTCGCTCACGCCGTTCTCGCTCACCACCGCCCTGCTGTCGGCGCTCGCCGGGGCGGTGATCGGCGGCCTCGACAGCCTCGGCGGCGCCATCCTGGGCAGCCTCGCCGTCGGCATCGTCAACGGCGTCGTCGGCTCCCGCGTCGACCCCACGACCAGCGCCGGCGTCGTCTTCGCCGGGGTCCTGCTGACGCTCCTGGTGCGTCCGCAGGGACTGTTCGGGAGCGCCCGTGTCGCGACGTGATCTGCCGCGGCGCACCAGCGCCGCCCTCGTCCTGGTCCTGGCGCTCGTCGCGCCTGCCTTCCTGAACGTCCCGCAGACGGCGATCGTGTCGGGCGCAGCCTGTGTGGCTCTGGTCGCCCTCGGCCTCGACGTGCTCGTCGGGTCGACCGGCCAGCTGTCCCTGGCGCACGGCGCGCTGTTCGGCGTCGGGACCTACACCGCCCTCGCGATGGGCAGCCGTGACGCCCCCTGGGTGGTCGCCTTCGCCGGCGCCGTCCTCGTCACCAGCCTCGCCGCTGTCGTCGTCGGGCTGCCGTCCCTGCGGATCCGCGGGCTGCAGGTGGCCATCGCGTCCCTGGCCTTCCAGCAGTTCATCCAGCAGGTGCCCAACAAGTGGGCGGGGGTGAAGTCGGCGGGTCGCACCTTCGACCCGCCCGCGTCGCTGCAGGGGATCGACGCGCAGTACTACCTCGCGGTCGGGTGCATCGCGGTGGTCCTCGTGCTGCTCGCCGCGCTCCGTCGCACGCACGGGGGGCGTTCCCTGCTCGCCGTGCGCGACGTGGAGGCGCGCGCCGCGGCGTTCGGCATCGCGACCGGCCGGGCGAAGCTGTTCGCCTACGCGGTCTCCGGCGGCATCGCGGGGCTGGGCGGCGCGCTGTTCGCCCTGCAGCAGACCAGCGTCAGCGACACCCAGCCGTTCATCCTGCGCGAGTCGCTGATCCTCGTCGCGATCGTCGTGGTCGGTGGGGCGCGGTCGCCGGTGGGGATCCTGCTCGCGGCGCTGCTCACCAAGGCGGCACCCGGCCTGCTGGGCACCGACTTCGACACCTGGCTCGGCCCGGCGTCGCAGATCGTGCCGGTCCTGCTCGCCGGGTTGCTGCTGCTGTCCGTCGTGCTCCAGCCGCAGGGGATCGGCGGAGTGCTGCGTGACCTCGAGCGGCTCCTCACCGGCCGGGGTGAGCCTCCCTCGCCCCGACCGCAGCAGACGGACGCGGTGCTCGCGGCGGCCAGGGCGAGGGCTCTGCGCGATGTCCCGCGGCCGCTGTCGCAGCGGCTGCCGGTCCCGGTGCTCCTCACCGCCGAACGCGTCGGCGTGCGGTACGGCGGGGTGCAGGCGCTGTTCGACCTCGACCTGCAGGTACGCCGGTCGGAGATCGTCGGGCTCATCGGTGCCAACGGCGCGGGCAAGTCGACGTTCTTCAACGCCGTGTCCGGCCTGGCACCGACGAGCGGGTCGATCCGGTTCCGCGACCGCGAGCTGGTGGAGCACCTCCGTCGGCGCGGTCGGCGCGCGGGGTGGCGCGCACCTTCCAGGACATGGGACTGGTCCGGGGGGACACCGTCCGGGAGAACGTCCTGCTCGCGCAGACCTGGCTCGCGGACTACCCCGCCGCCGCGGGCCTGCTGGCGCTGGGCGCGACGGTCGGCACGGAGCGCGACCTGCGGCGCCGCGCGGACCAGGCGCTGGAGCTGTTCGGGCTGCAGCACCTGGCCGACGAGCGGCTCGGGGACCTGCCCTACGGCACCATGCGGATCGTCGAGATCGCGGCGGCCGTCTCGTCGGGGCCGGACCTGCTCCTTCTCGACGAGGCGTCGGCGGGGCTGACGCCGGAGGAGGCCCGCGGTCTCGGCGACCGGTTCCGCGCCCTGCGCGACGAGCTGGGCCTCACCTTGATCGTCATCGAGCACCACGTCCCGCTCATCGCCGCGACCTGCGACTACTGCTACTGCCTGGAGTCGGGCGAGCTCATCGCCGAGGGAACGCCGGCGTTCGTCACGGCACAGCCACGCGTCGTGGAGAGCTTCCTCGGCCGAGGCAGCCTGCGGGCGGAGGTGACTGCATGACGCTGCTCGAGGTCGAAGACCTGTGCGCCGGCTACGGCACCCTGCAGGTGCTGTTCGGTGTGACGCTCACCGTCGGCGAGGGCGAGATCGTCGCGCTCATGGGCTCGAACGGGGCTGGCAAGACCACCACGCTGCGTGCGATCACCGGCCTGCTCCCGACCATGTCCGGGCGGGTCGAGGTGGATCCCCAGGAGGGCGCTCACCGGCGGCGATGGCGACGGTCGGCCGCCCGCACGCCGGAGCTGCTGGTGGAGCAGGGCATCGTCATGGTCCCCGAGGGGCGCGGCATGCTGCGCGAGCTCACCGTCTCGGAGAACCTCGCCCTCGGGGCCTACTCCGTGCGCGACGCGCGGCAGGTCGCCGAGTCGCTGGACAAGGCGCTCACGACGTTCCCGATCCTGGCCGAGCGGCGCGAGCAGAAGGCCGGCACCCTGTCCGGCGGGCAGCAGCAGATGCTCGCCCTCGCCCGCGCGCTGATGGCCTCCCCCCGTCTGATGCTGGTCGACGAGGCCTCGATGGGGCTGTCGCCGGTGATGACCGAGCGGGCGTTCAGCCTCATCGCCGAGGTGAACCGGACCGCGGGCGTGGCGGTGCTGCTCGTCGAGCAGAACGTCCTCGCGCTCGACCTCGCCGACCGCGCGTACGTCCTCGAGAAGGGCCAGGTCGTCGCCTCCGCCGAGGGCGTCGAGGTGCGGGAGATGCAGGGACGGCTGCGCGAGGCCTACCTCGGGACGGTGAGCGCATGAGGGCCGTACGACGGGCCGCTGGTGTCGCGGCTGCGCTGGCGTGCCTGGCCGTGGTGCCGATCGGTGCGACCGCGGCGCACGCCGAGTGCACGACCCCCGAGCTGCCCGTCGTCGGCTGCCCGCTGCCCTCGGCGTCGGCGAGCCCGTCCCCGTCGGCCACGCCCTCGGCCACCTCCGACCCGACGCCGTCGGCGCTGCCCACCTCGCCCACGCCCTCCCGGTCACCGGTGGTCGCCGTACCGGCACGGCAAGGCCCTCAGCTGGCGCCTGCCCCAGGCGGCTCGGTCGCGGTGGCACCGGCGTTCGGGGCGCCCGCGGCCCCTCTCGTCCCCGCAGCCGAGCCTGTGCCGCAGGTCGCCCCGGCCGCGCCGGTCGCGCGCTCGGTGGCCCTGGCGCGGCCCGCGACCCTGCCGATCGCTGCCGTGTCGGTGTCCGCCCTCTCGGGAACCGTGGCCGCCAGCTTCGCGCTCGTCGTGTTCGGACTGCTCGCCCTTCCGCTCCTGCTCGGCTTCCTCGCCGGGCTCCGCTCCCGCTCCTCCGGAGGAACTGTGAACAGCTCTCGCCCTCGCCTGTGGGTCGGCCTCGCCGTGTGGGGCCTGGCGGCCGTGATCGGCGGGATCGGGTGGTACCGCGTGTCGGGGGAGCCGTTGCTCAACCGGCAGATCCCGTTCCTCGCCAGCGCCGGCATCGTCGTGGTGCTGCTGTCGGTCCTTGCCGGCAGCCTCATCGTGGCCGAGCAGCTCCGGGGGGACCAGACCCGGATCAGGGACCTGGAGGACGCCGTCCGGACCCTCACCGAGGCGCTGGCACCGTCGATCGAGCTGCCGGCTCGGCGCGAGGTGCAGGAGGTCGGCGCGCCTACGGCTCCGCGGTAGTCGCGCGTCCCGGGCGGCGGCGGCAGGTCCGGACGCCCCACAGCCCGAGGACGACTCCGGCGACGCACATCCACAGCCACCAGCCGTGCACGCCGGCGCCGGACAGCCGGGCGACGCCCAGGACGACGAGCGCGAGAGCCCACACCGCCGTCCCTCCGGCGACGATGAGGACGTCGTTGGTCTCGAACGGCTCGGGGTCGGGGCGGCGGGGCACGACACGACGTTACGCAGGGTTCACCCACGCCCGGCGGCGCGGGTGGCACCCTGCGGCGCATGACCGTTGCCAGTGCCTCGCCCGTGGACCGCTACTTCTCGATCACCGCCCGTGGCTCGACCGTGGAGCGGGAGCTCCGCGGAGGGGTCACGACGTTCTTCACGATGGCCTACATCGTGGTCCTCAACCCGCTGATCCTGGGCTTCGCCCTCGACGGGGACAAGCACGTGCTCGGCGGGGGGTCTGAGCCCGGCTCAGGCATCCCGAAGATCGCGGCAGCCACGGCGCTCGTCGCCGCGGTCATGACCCTGCTCATGGGGATCGTCGGGCGCTACCCGTTCGCCTTGGCGACCGGGCTCGGCCTCAACGCGTTCGTGGCGTTCAGCGTCGCCGGGCAGATGTCCTGGCAGGACGCGATGGGCTTGGTGGTCCTGGAGGGGGTCGTCATCACGGTCCTCGTCCTGACCGGGGTCAGGGGGTCGATCTTCCGGGCCATTCCGCCCGAGCTCAAGACGGCGATCAGCGTCGGCATCGGGCTGTTCATCGCGATCATCGGGTTCGTCGATGCCGGCTTCGTGCGGCGCATCCCCGACGCGGCAGGCACGACCGTGCCGCTGCAGCTCGGCAGCACTGGGCAGCTGCGGGGGTGGCCGACGGTGGTCTTCGTCGTCGGTCTGCTGCTGATGGCCGTGCTCATGGTCCGCAAGGTGAAGGGCGCGATCTTCCTCGGGATCGTCGCGACGACGGTCTTCGCCATCGTGGTGGAGAAGGTCTTCTCGGTCGGTCCGTCGTTCGTCGACGGGAAGGTCAACCCGAGCGGGTTCTCCCTCAACGTCCCTGACCTGCCGGACAAGGTCTTCGCCACACCAGACCTCGGACTGCTCGGAGAGTTCTCGCTGTTCGGCAGCTTCGAGCGGGTCGGCGTCGTCACCGCCCTGCTGTTCGTCTTCACCCTGATGCTGGCGGACTTCTTCGACACGATGGGCACGGTCGTGGGCGTCGGTGCCGAGGCCGGTCTGCTGGACGAGCAGGGGCAGCTGCCGGGTGCCGACCGGGTGCTGCTCGTGGACTCGATCGCTGCGATCGCCGGTGGCGCCTCGGGGTCGTCCTCCGCGACGACGTACATCGAGTCGGCGGCCGGTGTCGGCGACGGCGCGCGCACCGGGTTGGCCAGTGTCGTCACCGGGCTGCTGTTCGTCGGGGCGCTGTTCCTCACCCCGCTGGTCAAGATCGTGCCCTTCGAGGCCGCCTCGCCGGCCCTGGTGGTGGTCGGCTTCCTGCTGATGTCGCAGGTGAAGAACATCGACTTCGACGACTGGACCATCGCGATCCCTGCCTTCCTCACGATCGTGCTCATGCCGTTCACGTACTCGATCACCAACGGCATCGGTGCCGGCTTCGTCTCCTACGCCGTGCTGCGGCTGGCGACCGGTCGGGTGCGGGGCGTCCATCCGCTGCTGTGGGTGGTGGCTGCGCTGTTCGTCGTCTACTTCGCCATCGCGCCGCTCACGGACCTGCTCACCTGACCCACTTGTCGTTAGCATGGGTAATGACCTAGGCTAACGACATGCCTACCGACACCGCCCTCGCCTCGGAGCTGCGGTCGACGGTCATGCGCCTGGCCCGACGCCTGCGGGCCGAGCGGGCCGACACCACCTGGTCGCTCGGGCAGCTCGCCGCCCTGGGCACGCTGGACCGGCACGGACCGCTGACCCCCTCCGAGCTCGCCGCGCACGAGCGCGTGCAGCCGCCCTCGATGACGCGCATCCTCGGCACCCTCGAGCAGGCCGGCCTGGTCACCCGCACCGACCACCCCACGGACGGGCGGCAGGTGCTCGTCGCCGTGAGCCCCGAGGGCAAGGCGATGCTGCGGGCCGACCGCCAGCGTCGCGACGCCTGGCTCGCCCAGCGGATGCGCGACCTGTCCACCGAGGACCTCGCCGCCCTGCACCGCGCCGCCGAGGTCCTGGACCGGCTGGCCGGGTCGTGAGCGGCACCTTCCGGTCGCTGCGCAACCGCAACTACCGGCTGTTCGCCGCGGGGCAGGTCGTGAGCCTGTCCGGCACATGGGCGCAGCGGGTCGCGCAGGACTGGCTGGTCCTGCTCATCGCTCCCAACCCCGGCGTCGCGCTCGGCATCGTGACCGCACTGCAGTTCCTGCCCATGCTGCTGTTCGGCCTGTACGGCGGGGTGCTGGCCGACCGCTACGACAAGCGCCGGCTGCTCATCGGTGCCCAGGCCGTCATGGGCGTGCTCGCCCTGGTGCTGGGAGTGCTCGACCTCACCGGTGTCGTCGCGCTCTGGCACGTCTACGCCCTCGCCTTCGCCCTCGGGCTCGCCTCCGTCGTCGACACGCCGACCCGACAGGCGTTCGTGTCCGAGATCGTCGGACCCGAGGACCTGCCGAACGCCGTCAGCCTCAACAGCGCGACGTTCAACAGCGCACGGATCATCGGCCCGGCTGTGGCGGGCGTCGCCATCGCAGCGTTCGGCACCGGTTGGGTGTTCGTCGCCAACGCCCTCAGCTTCGTCGCGGTGCTTGCCGGCCTGGCGCGCATGAACCCGGCCGAGCTGCTGCCTGCCCGCCGTACCGCCCGAGGTCCTGGGCAGGTGAAGGAGGGGCTGCGCTACGTCCGTGCCCGTCCGGAGCTGTACGTCCCCATGGCGCTGGTGTTCATGATCGGGACCTTCGGGCTGAACTTCCAGATCACCCTGGCGCTGGTGGCCAAGCAGGTCTTCCACACCAGCGCCGGGAGCTTCGGGCTGCTGACTTCGATGTTCGCGGTCGGCTCGCTGATCGGTGCCCTACGGAGCGCGCGCCGGCAGGGTCCACCACGGGCACGGACGATGCTCGGTGCCGCGCTGCTGTTCGGGATGATCGAGATGGTGGTCGGGGTGGCGCCGACGTTCTGGTCGATGGCGCTGCTGCTCGTGCCGACCGGCGCGCTGGTGCTGACGTTCACCACCACGGCCAACTCCCTGGTGCAGCTCGGGAGTGCCCCGGAGGTCCGGGGGCGCGTGATGGCTCTGTACGTCCTGGTGTTCCTGGGTGGGACGCCGGTCGGGGCGCCGATCGTCGGCCTGGTCGCGGAGACATACGGTCCGCGGTCGTCGCTCGTGGTGGGTGGTCTGGTCTGCCTCGTCAGTGCCGTTGTCAGCACCGTCTGGCTTGGCCGGGCGCGCGGTCTCACCTACGACGCGCACCTGGTCCGCCGCCGTCCCCACGTGCACGTGCGCCTGCCGAGGGAGGTCGTCGACCACGACGTCGACGCGCTGGTGGACTGAGGTCGGGTGTGCTGACAGGATCCGGCGATGAGCGACTACCTCGACAACACCGGCCGCACTGACGTCCTCTCCGGTGGCATCCGCATGATCCCGGTCGACACCCCGGCCGGGACCTTCAAGGTCTGGACCAAGCGCACCGGAAACAACCCTGGCTGCCGGGTCCTGCTGCTCCACGGCGGCCCCGGAGCCACGCACGAGTACCTGCTCGCCTTCGACTCCTTCCTCCCGGCCGCGGGGGTCGAGTACTACTACTACGACCAGCTCGGGTCGGGCTGGAGCGACAAACCGGAGGACCCGTCGCTCGTCGACCTCGACCGGTTTGTCGACGAGGTCGAGCAGGTCAGGGCTGCGCTCGGCCTTGACTCCTTCATCCTCTACGGGCAGAGCTGGGGCGGGATCCTCGGCATCGAGTACGCCCTCGCGCATCCCGAGCACCTGTCGGGGCTGGTCATCAGCAACATGATGGCCAGCATCCCGGCGTACAACGCCTACGCCAACGACACCCTGATCCCCGGCCTCGACCCTGAGCGGGTCGCGCAGATCAAGGCGTTCGAGGCCTCTGGTGACACCAGCAACCCGCGGTACGAGGAGCTCCTCATGGAGGAGCACTACCCCAAGCACGTGCTGCGGATGCCGGCGCAGGACTGGCCCGAGCCCGTGGCGCGCTCCTTCAGCCGCATCAACCCGCAGGTGTACGTGCCGATGCAGGGGCCGAGTGAGCTCGGGGCTTCGGGCGCGCTCGTCGGGTGGGACCGTTTCGCGGACCTCGCGGGCATCGAGGCACCCGCGCTCGTCATCGGCGCCGCCCACGACACGATGGATCCGGTGCACCTGAAGGCCATGGCCGACCAGCTCCCGCAGGGTGAGTACCTCCACTGCCCCGACGGCTCGCACCTGGCGATGTACGACGATCAGCAGACTTACATGACGGGGCTGGTCGACTGGTTGCACCGGCACTCCACCTGACGGCCGACGTCGATTCGGACCGCGAAGAGGACGACGGGGAGCGTGTGGGACGCGCCTCCTGCGTCCCTTGACCGGTGGCATGCTGGGCCTCGCGGCGCTGGCCGCGCTGCTCCACGACGTCCGCACACCAGGCGGCGGCAGGAAATGTCTCCGGTCGCCTGCTCGCCCGGCAGATGAGCTGATCCGCCACGGTCGGTCGGCTCAGAACGGTGGGTTCTGGTCGTGCCAGGTGGGGGTGGTGACGAGGCCGTTCTCGTTGAGCCAGCGGCCGTCGCGGAGCCGGACGGTGCGCTTTCCGGTGTGCAGGTCGTGGTGGAGGGTGTCGCAGACGTTGAGGGTCTCGTCGAGGCTGGTGATCTGGTCCTCGGCGTACCCCAGGACGTGATGGGGTCGTAGGACGATGAGCGGGTCGGGCAGGCCGGGGCAGCAGCCGTCGCCGGCGCACCGTCCGGCGCCTTCGAGGTCGAGGGCCCGGCGTTCGTCGGCGGTGAGGGTGCGTTGGGAGTGGATGGTGCGGAGGGCCTTGCCGCCGAGGCTGAGCACGGTGGTGGTGACGTGGCTGTCGCACCACCACCGGCGGACCAGCGATCTCGGCAGGAGCCGTCCGCTGTCGGCGCGTGGTGGCGGCGCACCGGGTCGGCGTTCTGGGTGCTGGTGCTCGGTGCTGGTGCCGGTGATGGTGGCTTCGGGGATGGTGACGTGGATCTGCACGGGGGTCTTGCTGACCAAGCCCGCCGAGGCCGGCGGCGAGGTAGCGCTCCAGGGCGTTCGAGAACGCGTCGTGCAGCCGCTTCCTGCGTCCACGGGGCAGGCCCTGGGGCAGCATCCCGTCGTGCTGGAGGGCCTGACCGAGCGGTCCCCACACGTCCTCCGCCTCCGTCGCACCTGCCTCACGGGCGTCGGCCCACGCGGCGGTGTCGTCGGGGTTGCGGGTGTCGTGGGCTGCGGCGGCGCGCAGGACGGTCCAGAGGCGTTCGCCGCACTCGAGGTCCAGGTCCCCGCACAGGTGCCACCCCTGACCGTCCGGGAGCTCGGTGATCGACAGGCCCCGGCGTTCGTGGCCCTTCTCCGCGCGGTCCTCCAGCAGGCTGGGCAGGACCGCGACGACGATCTCGTCCAACGCCCCCGCCAGCGCGCGGGGTGCGATGGCTTCGGCGAGCCACAGCAGCGCGTGCTCCAACCGCTCAGCCTGCGTCCCCTCGAGCGACAGCAGGGTCTGCGCGCGGTCGATGACGGGCTGCAGTCGGGGGTCGTCGTCGTGCAGCCCTTGCAGCTCACGGCAGATCAGCCCCGCGACGTTCCCCACGACCGCGTTCAGGACCAGATCACCCGGGCAGCCCGTCGATGAGCCCCTCGGCACGGTCCAGGTGCGGCCCGCAGGTCCGTAACGCCCCCGCCGTCTTCCGCGCTGCTCCCAGGCTGACGCGCCGGTCCTGCACCGCCGCGTCCAGCGCCGGGAAGGTCCGCAGCCGGTTCGCGAGCAGCGCATCAGCAGGGTCACCGTCGGGCCGGTGCTCCCGCACCCACGCCTTCACACTCCGCGCCCCGACCAGGTCGGTCAGCCCGCGGGCGTGCACATCGGCCAGGCGGGTCAGGTCGTGGACCCGCAGCTGCTGCTCGACCTGCAACAGCGCCTGCGCATCCGACAGCGCTTGCGCCGCGTCGACCTGCGACGGCCGCACCGCCACCACCCGCTCCACCGCCCGCAGCAGCGCCGCGACCACCGGGCTCGGTGGCGGCAACGGTCCGGCCTCGACCGGACCCAACCCGGTCACCCCCGGCGCCGACCACTCCGCAGCCGGCTCCAGCTCCGCCCGCCTCCGCGGGGTCGACCGGGTCGCAGCACGAGCAGCCGAAGTGCCGCTGCTCCTCCAGCTCGAGGACCCAGGACGGGATGACCGACGGTGCCGCGCACTCCAGCCCGTCGAGCCACTCCGGGGCGTCAGAGGTCACCAGCTGGGCGTCGTACGCATCCATCCGGCTCACCT
>CAWASC010000018.1:0-45129 GCA_963784705.1 uncultured Actinomycetota bacterium | reverse complement strand
GTTCCCCACCCTGACGCCGGTACGACGCCGACTGGTGCGCGAGGTCGCTCGACTGGCCCGCAAGGAACGTCCGGCCCTGCAGCGTGCGCTCGCCCTGTCGGACAAGCAGACCGCCGAGCTCGACAAGGACGCCACCTTGCTGAAGGCACCGACCCTGCCGGCGCTCGAGCTCTACACCGGCATCGTCTACGACAACCTGTCCTACGCCACCCTCCCGCGGTCGGCGCGGGAGCGCGCCGATGAGGTGCTCGTCGTGGCCAGCGCCCTGTTCGGGCTGCTCCGGCCGACCGACCGGGTTCCGTCGTACCGCCTCTCGGGGAACACGGTGCTGCCGGGGTACGGCGGGCTCGCGCCGGTGTGGCGGCCCGCGCTCGAGAAGGTGCTGAGCGCGCAGGACCTGGTGGTGGATCTGCGCAGTGGCGCCTACGCCAACCTGGCGCGCGTCCCAGGGTCGGTGCAGGTGCGGGTTCTACGGGACGAGGGCGGAAGGCGAACGGTCGTGAGCCACGACAACAAGTGGACCAAGGGTCAGCTCGCCCGGGCGCTGTGCCTGTCGCCGGTCGCGTCGGCGGCTGAGGTGGCCGAGGTCGGCCGGACCGTGTGCGACGACGTCGAGGTCGAGGGAGATCGCGTCGACCTGCTGCTGCACGGCCTCGCCTCCGCACGCACGCCCTGACAGGATCGTGCGATGACGAAGAACGTGCGGGACCTGCTGAGGTACGACGGCTCACTGCCGGGGACGCGGGACACCGCCGGGGTGAAGAGCCGCAAGCAGGCCGAGAAGCAGACGGCGGCTCTCGCGCCGGAGCTGGCAGACCTGCAGGAGCGACTGTTCGCGAACGGCAAGCTCGGCGGTCAGCGCCGGGTGCTGCTGCTCCTGCAGGGCATGGACGCCGGCGGCAAGGACGGCACCGTCAAGCACGTCGTCGGCGCGGTGAACCCCGGCGGGGTGCGCATCACGTCGTTCGGCAAGCCCACCAAGGAGGAGCTTGCCCACGACTTCCTGTGGCGCATCACCAACGCCCTGCCCGCCGCGGGTCAGATCGGGGTGTTCAACCGCTCGCAGTACGAGGACGTGCTCATCGTTCGGGTGCACGAGCTGGTGCCGCGCGCGGTCTGGGGACGACGCTTCGCGCGCATCAACGCGTGGGAGAAGCGGCAGGCCGACGCCGGCACCGCGATCATCAAGGTGTTCCTCCACATCAGCCCGGACGAGCAGAAGCAGCGGCTGCTCGACCGGCTCGAGGACCCCACCAAGCACTGGAAGGTCGGCACCGCGGACATCCCGGAGCGGCGCCGCTGGGCGGAGTACCAGGCGGCGTACGCCGACGTGCTCGAGCGCTGCAGCACCGACATCGCTCCCTGGTACGTCGTGCCCGCCGACCGCAAGTGGTACCGCAACTGGGCGGTGAGCCACCTGCTCGTCGAGACGCTGCGGGACATGGACCTGCAGTGGCCGGTGCCCGAGGGGATCGACCTGCGGGCCATGCGCAAGGAGCTGCTGTCCGAGTGACCCGGACGCAGGCCGAGCGCCGAGCGAGCACCCAGGCGAAGGTCCTCGACGCCACCGTCGAGGCGCTGGTCACCGCCGGGTACGCCGGGGCCACGACCACCGAGATCTGCCGGCTGGCCGGGGTGTCCCAGGGAGCGCTGTTCCGGTACTGGCCGACCAAGGGGGCGCTGCTCGCCGAGGCCGCCGCGCACCTGCTCGCCCGGGTGACGACGGCCTACGAGCAGGCCCTGGCCGGGCGCGTCGGTCGGTGCCCGCGAAGCGCTCGAGGTGCTGTGGGACGACCTACCGGCAGCCCGACCTGCAGGCCGCGGTCGAGCTGTACGTCGCGGCGCGCACCGATGACGACCTGGCCGCTGCGCTGCGCGCGAGATCGAGCCGGCGCACCGCGCCAACCTGCAGCGCATCGCCACCGAGGTGCTCGACCCCGCGCTGCTGGCCGCTGCCGGGGATCGCGTGCGTTCGTCGAGCTCGCGCTGGCAGCGGTGCAGGGGGCGTCCATCGGCGCCGCGGTGCTGGACACCTCCCACGACGTCATCCTCGACGCCCTGGAGTCCCTGCTCCCCCGCTGACCCCCAGCTCCATGATCATCGGAGTCGCCGTACACAGATCTGGGCCTCAATGTGTGTACGGCCGTTCCGACGATCATGAAGGTCGCCCAAGATAGTGACAGGTTGCTTTTTATCTGCCACCCTGTCGGCATGGCTGATGCGATCTTGCTGCTCGCGATCCCCGGGTTCGTGCTGATGATGCTGCTGGAGCTCGCGGTGACGCGGCGCGGACAGCAGCAGGAGGCGCGGCTGCTGGGCTACCACCGCGCGGACTCCCGCACGTCCCTGCTCATGGGAGGCGGGTCGCTCGTCGTCAACGGGCTGTGGCGGTTCGTCGAGGTGCTCATCCTCGGCGCGGCCGTCGCGGCGACCCCGCTGGACCTCGGTCACGGCTGGACGGCGTGGCTGGTGGGCCTGCTGGGCGTCGAGTTCTTCTACTACTGGGACCACCGCGCGGGCCACGAGATCCGACTGCTGTGGGCCTCGCACGTCATCCACCACAGCTCGCAGCGCTACAACCTGTCGACCGCCCTGCGGCAGACCTGGACCGGCGAGTACACCGTCCTGTTCTTCCTCCCGGTCGCCCTGCTCGGCGTCCCGATCGAGATCATCCTGGCGTCCTGGTCGCTCAACCTCGTCTACCAGTTCTGGATCCACACCGAGGCGATCGACAGGCTCTGGCGTCCGCTCGAGCTCGTGCTCAACACGCCGTCGCACCACCGGGTGCACCACGGCACCCAGCCGCAGTACCTCGACCGCAACTACGGCGGCGTCCTCATCGTCTGGGACCGCCTGTTCGGCACCTTCGAGCCCGAGGGCGAGCGGGTCGTCTACGGGCTCACCAAGAACATCGAGACCTACAACCCCTTGCGCGTTGCCACCCACGAGTACGTCGCCCTCTGGCGCGACCTCCGAGCGACGTCCTCGTGGCGCGCGCGCTTGGGGTACGTCGTGCACGGGCCGGGCTGGTCACCCCACGCGCGACGCGACGAGGTGGACGCACGGGGACTGCCCCTGGTGGTTCGGGGGTAGGGGTCGTGACATGACTCTCATCATCATCATCGTGGTCCTGGTCCTGGTCTTCGGCGGTTTCGGCTTCAGCCGGCGCCGCTGAGCCCCCTCCCCTCGCCGTCACCGAGGCGGTGCCGGCAGTCGTGCCGTCGTCCAGCGGCGACGGCGCCCACCCGACCAGGCACTGGCCTGGCGGTCCGGGGCCGTCCGCCGTTCGCGCTCAGACGGTCTCGGGGTACCGGCTGTACGTCGGGAAGTTGCCGTAGAGCTGCTCGCCGGCCGGTCCCTCGGTGACGGCCTGCGACGAGCAGGTCCCCGCCGACGAACGCGCCCTTCCAGGACGCGCCCTTGCCGCCGAAGACCTCGTCGCGATCCCCGCGGCTGCGGGGCTTGTTGATGCCGACCTTGAAGGCCTGCAGCTGCTCGGCGACGCGCGCGCCGAACGCCGCGTCGTCGGTCGCGACCGAGGCGACCAGCGCACCGTTGGAGGCGTTCATGGCAGCGAGCAGCTCGTTCTCGGTGTCGACGACGATGACGCTGTCGAGCGGCCCGAACGGCTCGGCGTGCTGCAGCGCCCAGTTGCTCGGCGGTGCGAGCACGGCAGCCGGTGCGACGTACGCGCTGGTGTCCTGGCCGTCGAGGAACCGGCCTGAGGCGAGCTTGCCGTGATACAGGGGGATGGCCCCGCCCTTCACCGCGGCGGCGTAGTGCTCGCGCAGCTCGGCGGCCTTCGTCGCGTGGATGACCGGCCCGAAGTCGAGGTCGGGCAGCGGGTCGAAGCTGGTCTCGACCGCGAGCGGGTGGCCGAAGCGCAGTGACTGCACGACGGGGAGGTACATCTCCAGGAACTCCGGCATGAGGTCGCGCTGCACGACGTATCGGGGGTAGGCCGTGCACCGCTGCTTGGCGTACTCGAAGCCCTTCTTCAGGTGGGCACCGAGGGCATCCCAGTCGCTGAAGTCCCAGATTCCCCAGGCGTTGAGGCCCTCCTGCTCGAGGAAGTGCCGCTTGCCGGTGTCGGCCAGCGTGGTCGCGGCCTTGCGGCCGTTGGCGCGGCCGCCGACGAACGCCAGCGCGCCGATCTCGGGCGCGCTGATCAACGCGTCACCGAGCGTGCTGCCGACGCCGGACAGCAGCGTGACGGGCAGGCCCTGCCGACGCATGATCGCGTGCGCCAGGGTCAGGCAGTGGAAGCCGCCCTGCGAGGGTGTCTTGGCGACCACGGCGTTGCCGGCCAGGCACTGCACCAGCTCGGCGTGCACCTGCACCGACATCGGGTAGTTCCACGACGCGATGTTGGACACCGGTCCCGGGAGCGGCGTGCGACCGGCGAGCTGGCGGTCGATCTCCTCGAGGTACCAGTCGACGCCGTCGAGCGCCCGGTCGACGTCGGCGCAGGCCAGGCGCCAGGGCTTGCCGATCTCCCAGACCAGCAGGAGGGCGAGGGTCTCGCGGTGCTCGCGCATCTCGTCGACGGCGGCCTTCACCCGCGCCTTGCGCTCATCGAGGTCGACGGCTCCCCAGGCCTTGTGCTCGTCAGCGGCCTGCGCGACCGCGGCGACGGCGTCGTCGTGGTCGATGCGGGGCGGGCCCTGGATCGGGCTGCCGTCGACCGGCGTGACGTGCTCGCCCGGCGAGCCGAGACGCTTCCACTCCCCGCCGATGAGGTTGAGGATGCGGTCGGCGTCAAAGGCCTCGGGCGCGAGGGAGCGCGCGCGGGCGTAGACCTCGTCCCAGGAGGTACCGGGCTTGAGGATCAGCGTCACGGGGAGCCCTTCGGTCAACGTGGTGGGTAGCCCCGCACCCTCGCTGATGACAGGCCTGCGCATCAAGTCCGCAGGACGGTGACGCGCAACACGTAAGACACACGTCTCACCATGTGGGATCAGAACAGCACGCTGGCGAACGTCCCGACCTCGACCATGCCCACCCGCTCGTAGGCGCGGCGGGCGGCGGTGTTGAAGTCGTTGACGTACAGCGACACGACTGGAGCGACCGAGACCCTGGCCTGGTCGATGACCGCCGCCGTGCCGGCCGCCCCGAGCCCCCGCCCCCGCAGCCGCGGATGGACCCAGACGCCCTGGACCTGGCAGACCTGCGCGCTGGCGGCCCCGATCTCGGCCTTGAACAGGACCGCGCCGTCCTGGATCCGCGCCCAGGCGCGTTGTTGGCTGATGAGCTCACCCACCCGCGCGCGGTACAGCGCCCCGCCGTCACCGGCCAACGGCGAGACGCCCACCTCCTCGGTGAACATCGCGACGCAGGCCGGCAGCAGCACCTCGATCTCGTCCGGACGCACCAGGCGCACGTCGGGGTCGGGCTCCAGGACCGGTGCCCCGTCGATCGCCATCAGCGGCTGGCAGGCGCGCACCTCACGCGCAACCCCCCAGTGCGGCCGCAGCAGGGCCCAGAGCACCTCGACCGCGTCCGCGGGCCCGACGATGGACGAGCACTTGCGCCCCTGTCGGCGGGCTCGCTCGGCGAACGCCCGCAGGGCCTCGGGACCGGCCTGGACCGGCACGAGGTTGGCGCCGGAGTAGCACAGCGCCTCCAGCCGACCGCGTTCGCCGTACCCCCAGACCTCAGCGCCCAGGCGCCACGGGTCCAGCCCGGCGACCTCCAGCCGCGAGGCGACGAACACGTCCACGACCGGCTCTCGCGAGACCAGCTCCAGCGCCTCGGGCAGGTCGCGCGCGTCGAGGACCCGGGTGGCGGACGTCCTCAGCACCGGCCGAGCCTACGACGGTGGCTAGACCGAGACGGCGGGCGCGCCCGAGGGGCCGTCGTACGCCTCCGCGAGGCGCAGGGCCTCCTCGATGAGGGTCTCCACGATCTGCGCCTCGGGGACGGTCTTGATGACCTCGCCCTTGACGAAGATCTGCCCCTTGCCGTTGCCCGACGCGACGCCGAGGTCGGCCTCGCGGGCCTCCCCTGGACCGTTCACGACGCAACCCATCACCGCAACACGCAGCGGCACGGTGAGCCCCTCGAGGCCGGCGGTGACCTGGTTGGCCAGCGTGTAGACGTCGACCTGGGCGCGTCCGCAGGACGGGCAGGACACGATCTCCAGCCCGCGCTGCTTGAGGTTGAGCGACTCCAGGATCTGCAGGCCGACCTTCACCTCCTCCACCGGCGGGGCAGACAGCGAGACCCGGATCGTGTCGCCGATGCCCTCCGCGAGCAGCGCCCCGAAGGCCACCGCGGACTTGATGGTCCCCTGGAAGGCCGGGCCGGCCTCGGTGACGCCGAGGTGCAACGGGTAGTCGCACTGCTCGGAGAGCAGACGGTAGGCCTGCACCATGACCACCGGGTCGTTGTGCTTGACCGAGATCTTGATGTCGGTGAAGTCGTGCTCCTCGAACAACGAGCACTCCCACAGCGCCGACTCCACCAGCGCCTCAGCCGTCGCCTTGCCGTACTTCGCCATGATCCTCTTGTCGAGCGACCCGGCGTTGACCCCGATGCGGATCGGCGTACCCGCGGCCTTGGCCGCCTTGGCGACGTCGCCGACCTTGCCGTCGAACTCCCGGATGTTGCCCGGGTTGACGCGTACGGCGGCGCAGCCGGCGTCGATGGCCTTGAAGATGTACTTGCTCTGGAAGTGGATGTCGGCGATGACCGGCAGCTGGGACTTCTTCACGATCGTCTCGAGCGCGTCCGCGTCGACCGGGTCGGGTACGGCGACCCGCACGATCTGGCACCCCGTGGCCGTCAGCTCGGCGATCTGCTGGAGCGTCGCGTTGATGTCCGCGGTGACGGTCGTCGTCATGGACTGCACGCTGATCGGTGCGCCCCCTCCCACGAGGACGCCGCCGACGTCGAGCTGGCGGGTCTTCTTGCGCTCCGCCAGGCGTTGCGGGACCTCCGGCATGCCCAGGGAGATGCTCACTGGTTGATCCGGATCGGGTTCACGATGTCGGCACCGAGCAGGTAGACGGTGAAGCTGGCGAACAGCACCACGACAGCGAGGGTGACCGGCATGAGCTTGTTCATGTCCACGCGCTTGATCTCGCCGGTGTAGCCGCGCAGGCGCCGCAGCCGGTCGCGGACCTGCTCGAAGAACACCACCGCGATGTGCCCACCGTCCAACGGGAGCAGAGGCAGCAGGTTGAAGATCCCGACGAACAGGTTCAGGCCGGCCACCAGCAGCACGAAGCTGGCCAGTCGATCCTGCCAGGACACCGGGGCTGCGGCGATCTCGCCGCTGACCCGGCTGGCCCCGACGACCCCGATGAAGCCGGCGGGGTCGCGGTTCGGTCCGTAGACCTGGGTGATGGTGCCGAGCTTCTCGGTGAACGTCTCGTAGGTGCCCGTGACGATCGTGCCGATCAGCGTGCCCGACTCGCGCACGATGCCGACCGGTCCGTAGTGCTCGTTCACGAACGTCGGCTGAACCCCGACGCCGATCGCGCCGATGGTCTTGCTGGTCCCGTCGGTGAGCTTCCGGGTGACCGGTGTCGGCGTGACGGTGAGCGCCACGTCCTTGCCGTCCCGACGGACGACGACGCTGGTGGCCTTCCCCGCGCGCGGACGGATGGCGGCGGTGAAGTCCGACGCGGTCGTCACGGTCTTGCCCTCGACCGACCTGACCACGTCACCGGTCTGGAACCCCGCGACCTTCGCCGGGCCGGGCACCGCGCCTGCCGTCCCGCAGACGGCGGCGGGGTCGTTCGCCACACAGGCGCTGACCGCCCCGAGCGAGGGGGCCTTCTCCTTCGGCACGCCGTAGATCGCGACCGTCCCGAGCACCAGCACCAGGCAGATGAGGAAGTGCATGGTGGAGCCGGCGGACAGCACGACGAGCTTGCGCCCGGCCTTCTGCTTGAAGAACGCGCGGTCCTCGTCGCCGGGTGCCACCTCCTCCAGCGGGGTCATCCCGATGATCTTCACGAACCCGCCCGCGGGGATCGCCTTCACGCCGTACTCGGTCTCGCCCTTGGTGCGCGACCAGAGCGTCGGGCCGAAGCCGACGAAGAACTGGGTCGCCTTCATGCCGTAGTGCCGTGCGGTGACGAAGTGCCCCGCCTCGTGCAGCATCACCGAGATGAGCAGGGCGGCGATGAAGGCGAGAATGCCTAGTGCGGTCACGTGGGGTCCTTGTGGCTCAGCTGCTGGGCACGCGCGCGCGCCCACTTCTCTGTCTCCAACACCTCGACCAGTGTCGGGCGTTCCCTGAGCGGGTGCTCGTCGACGACCCGGGCGACGGTGTCGACGATCGCGTCGAACGGCAGGCGCCCGTCCCGGAAGGCCTGGACGCACGTCTCGTTGGCCGCGTTGAGGGCTGCGGGCGCCGTCCCCCCGGTGGTGCCGGCCCGCCGGCACAGGTCGACGGCGGTGAAGACGTCGGTGTCGAGCGGCTCGAAGGTCCAGGTCTGGGCGTGGGTCCAGTCGACCGGCACGGCAGCGCCGGCGACCCGCTCCGGCCAGCCGAGGGCCAGCGCGATGGGCAGGCGCATGTCCGGGGGGCTGGCCTGGGCGATCGTCGAGCCGTCGACGAACTCCACCATCGAGTGGATCACCGACTGCGGGTGCACGACGACGTCGATCTGCGCGTAGGGGACGTCGAACAGCAAATGGGCCTCGATGACCTCGAGCCCCTTGTTGACCAGGGTCGCGCTGTTGACGGTGATCACCGGACCCATGTCCCAGGTCGGGTGCGCCATGGCCTGCGCGTAGGTGATGCCGCCCAGGTCCGTGCGCCCGCGGAACGGACCGCCGCTGGCGGTGAGGACGAGCTTGGCGACCTCGCTGCGGGTGCCGCTGCGCAGGCACTGGGCCAGCGCGCTGTGCTCGCTGTCGACCGGCACGATCTGCGCGATGTACGGCGTCACCAGCGGACCACCGGCGATGAGCGACTCCTTGTTCGCCAGCGCGAGGGTCCGTCCCGCCTCCAGCGCGGCGAGGGTCGGTGCGAGACCGACCGAGCCGGTCATCCCGTTGAGCACCACGGCCTCGGGTTGGTCGGTCGGCCAGGCGGCGAGCTCGGCGAGCGCATCCGGCCCGGCGAGGATCTTCGGGATCGGGTGGTCCCCGCGGCTGTAGCCCTTGGCCTGCGCGGCGGCGTAGAACGCCAGCTGGACGTCCTGGGCAGCCGTCGCCTGGGCGACGGCGACCACCTCGACACCGAGCTCCAGCGCCTGCTTCGCCAGCAGGTCCGGCCGACTCCCACCCGCACCGAGCCCGACGACGCGGAAGCGGTCGCCACTCGCGCACACGACGTCGAGAGCCTGGGTGCCGACGGAACCCGTCGACCCCAGCAGCACCACGTCGCGGGTCATGCAGCCATTGTGCTGTAGTCAGGGCTCCGACACCCCTTTCCGACCGTGACCCTGGGAGACCTCCGTGCTCGTCGTCATCGCCACCCTGCCCGGCAAGCCCGACAAGCGGGAGGAGATCGCCGAGGCGCTCTCGACCGCCGCTGCCGCCAGTCGGGGTGACGCCGGGTGCGTCTCCTACGCGTTCCACCGTGACCTGGAGAACCCCGACTCCTACGTGTCGGTGGAGGTCTGGGAGGACCAGGCGTCCCTCGACGCGCACTTCACGACGCCGCACATCGCTGCGCTGTTCGCCGTCGCCGGTGACCTGCTCGCGGGCGAGGTGTCGATCGTGACCTACGAGACCGACGGCCCCAAGGGCTGACCGCGGCGCCCGGGCGGCCGCTCCCGCCGTACCGCCTCGATGTGCGAGTTCGCCGCTGCCTGGGCGACGGGGAACTCGCACATCGGCGCTACTCGAGGGCGGCGAGCTGGCCGCAGGCGCCGGCGATCTCGCGACCGCGGGTGTCGCGCACCGTCGCGTTGACGCCGGCGTCGCGCAGCCGGCGGACGAACTCCTGCTCGACGGGCTTCGGGGAGGCGTCCCACTCCGACCCCGGGGTGGGGTTGAGCGGGATGAGGTTGACGTGCACGAGCTTGCCCGCAAGCCGCTTGGCGAGCAGGTCCGCGCGCCACGGCTGGTCGTTGACGTCGCGGATCAGGGCGTACTCGATCGACAGCCGTCGACCGGTCTCGCGGGTGTAGCCGAACGCCGCCTCGAGCACCTCACGGACCGGCCAGCGGGTGTTGACGGGCACGAGGGTGTTGCGCAGCTCGTCGTCGGGCGCGTGCAGTGACAGCGCCAGCGTGACCTGCAGCTTCTCCTTGGTGAGCTTGACGATCCCGGGCACGAGACCGACGGTCGACACGACGATGTTGCGCTGCGACATGCCCAGCCCGTGCGGCGCCGGCTCGAGCATCGCCCGCAGCGCCGTGACGACGCGGGTGTAGTTCGCGAGCGGCTCGCCCATGCCCATGAACACGACGTTGGAGATCCCGCGCTCACCACGGCCGAGCTCGTCGGCGTTGGCGCGCACCACCTGGTCGACGATCTCGGCGGCGGACAGGTTGCGGGTCAGGCCGCCCTGTCCCGTCGCGCAGAACGGGCACGCCATCCCACAACCGGCCTGCGAGGAGATGCAGACGGTGGTGCGGTCGCGGTAGCGCATCGTCACCGACTCGACGAGCGTCCGGTCGTGGCCGCGCCAGAGCGACTTGACGGTCGCCCCGTCGTCGCACGACACGTCCCGCACCCGGGTCCACAGCTCCGGTACCAGGGGTGCGAGCAGCTCGCGGGCCGACACTGAGAGGTCCGTGACATCGGACAGGTGACGGCCCGCGAAGTAGTGCCGGGACAGCTGCTCGGCGCGGAACGCCTTCTCCCCCAGCTCCACGACGGCGGCCTTGCGGGCGGCGACGTCGAGGTCGGCGAGGTGGCGGGGCGGGAGCCCCCGGGCAGGTGCGTCGAAGACGAGGGGAAGGCTCACAGTCCTCCCAGCGTACGGCGGAAGGTCATCGGCCGGACCCCGCCGCCGTGCCCCGGACCCGACCGCAGCCGTGCGCGTCAGCCTGAGAGCACCGCGGCAAGCCTCCTGGTCGCCTGCTCGGCCTCCACCAGCAGGGCCGGTACCTCCCGGTCGCTCACGCCGATCGCCGCCAGCGCCGCCCGGTGCGCGGGGTCGCGGTCCGCCGCCGCCAGGCGACCGAGCGCGATCCCGCCCTGGAGCGCCTTGCGCAGGGGCGCACCGTCCGGCGACGGCTCGTCGTGGTGCTGCCCGATGGCGCTGCACAGGTCCTCCGGCACGCTCCACGCCCTGAGCACCCGGGAGCACAGGGTGGCGTGGTCGGTGCCGAACGCCTGCTGCTCGAGGACGACGAGGGGGAGGCTCGACGTGCGGACGGGCAGGTTCTCGTAGGCGTCCCTGTCTCGGCGCCACAGCAAGATGGTGCCGAGGTCGTGGAGCATCCCGACGCAGAAGGCGTCCGGGGAGGAACAACCCGCTCGGGCGGCGAGAAGGGCACCACCGCTGGCGGCCGCGGCGCTCCGGGTCCAGAACCCCCTGGGCAGCGCGTCCTTCTGCGTGACCCCCGCGGCCGCCAGCGCCGCAAGCGAACGGACGGTCTGGAAGCCCACGACGGTCACGGCGAAGGCCGTCGTCCTGATCCGCCCCGACATGCCGTAGTAGGCGCTGTTGGCGACATGAAGCACCCGCGCGGTGAGCGCCGGGTCCAGGGCGAGCGCGTCCGCGACGTCCGAGGCGCCCACCTTGGGATCGTCGACCAGGCGGACCACGCGCAACGCAGCCTCCCTCCCGACCGGGACGGACTCGAGTTCCTCCGCCTCGTCCGGACTGACCGCGCTGGTCACCACGGCCACCCCGCCTCGATGCTCTCCTTCACCTGCGCCGGGGTGAGCGGACGGCTGAACAGGTAGCCCTGCGCGAGGCCGCAGCCCAGCCGCTCGAGCTCGATGACCTGCGCCGGCGTCTCGACCCCCTCGGCCACGACGTCCAGCCCCAGCGCCTGACCGAGACCGACGACGGCCGCGACGACGCGGGCGGCGCTGTCCTCGGAGATCTCGGCGAGGAACGACCGGTCGATCTTGAGCAGGTCCACGGGAAGCGTGCGCAGCAGCGCCAAGGAGGAGTAGCCCGTGCCGAAGTCGTCGATGGCGACCCGCACGCCGAGCTCGCGCAACGCGGCAAAGGAGGCCGCCGCCAGGGTCGGATCCTCCATGACGGCGCTCTCGGTCAGCTCCAGGCACAGCGACGTTCCCGGCAGGCCGGTCTGCCGCAGGACCTGCGCGACTTCCTCGACGAAACCGGGCTGCCGCAGCTGCAGCGGGCTCACGTTGACGCACACGCGCGTCGGTGCGAGCGAGCCGTGCTCACGCTGCCACTCGGCGACCTGCTGGCAGGCGGCCCGCAGCACCTGCCGGCTGAGCTGACCGACCAGGCCGTTCTCCTCCGCGAGCGTCACGAACTCCTGGGGGTTCACCATGCCGCGGCTGGGGTGCTGCCACCGGCAGAGCGCCTCGACGGCGTACGGCGCTCCTTCGACGGCTGCGCCCAGCCGCACGACCGGCTGGTAGGCGACCGACAGCTGCTCGGCGTCCAGTGCGTGCCGCAGGTCCAGGACCAGATCGTGCCGACGCCGGTGCTGCTCGCGGGCCGCGTCGTCGAACAGCACCCAGCAGTCCTTGCCGGCGGCCTTGGCCATGTACATCGCGGCATCGGCGTCGCGCAGGACGTCCTCGGGCTCGCGATGGTCCCTGCCCACGACGACGACGCCCAGGCTCCCGGACACGTCGAGCTCGATCCCCTCGACCACGACCGAGGCGGTGACGGCGTCCATGACCCGGCCCGCCAGGTCGAGCGCCGCCGCGCTGTCAGGTGCGCCAGGGCACAGCAGCGCGAACTCGTCCCCGCCGAACCGGGACACGACGTCGCCATCGCGCACCGCCGCCACCAGTCGTCGGCCGACCTCCACGAGCAGTGCGTCGCCGGCCTCGTGGCCGAGCGAGTCGTTGACGAGCTTGAAGTCGTCGAGGTCGAGGAACAGCAGCGTCGCCGCGTCCCGACCGCGACGGCCCATGTGCGCGCCGAGCGCGCCGAGCAGGCCCCTCCGGTTCATCAGGCCCGTCAGCGGGTCGTGAGCCGCCTGGTGCTCCAGCGTCGCCTCGTAGCCGAGCCGCTCCGTCACGTCCTCGAGCGTCCCGACGAACCCCGCGGCGCGGCGCTCGGTCCGCACCGGCATGAGGCGCACGTGCGCGGTCCGCTCGTCGCCATCGGGACGCCGCACGCGGACCGAGAGCTCGCGGGGGACCCCCGACAGCGTCTCGACCATGGCCTCGGTCAGCGCCTGCTGCTCGTCCTGGGACAGCTGGTCCAGCCAGCGCATGCCCAGCAGGGACTCCGGCGGCAGGCCGAACACGGCAGCCAGCGCGTCGTTGACGTAGCCCAGGCGCAGGCCGACGTCGCTGAAGAAGATGCCGACCGGGGCGCGGTCGGTGACCGCGAGGAACCGCTCGCGCGACAACCGCAGGTCGTCCGCACCCCTGGCATCGGCCCTCGCGTCGGCGGGAGCGGTCAGCCGGACCACCCAGCCACCCTCAACCGGCTGGCTCCGCAGCACGGCCCGGTAGCGGTCCCCGTCCGAGCGCAGGACCTCCACCTCACGGACCACGGGACGTACGCCGTCGACGAGCTCAGCCGCGGTGAGCTGGGCCGGCGCCTCCGGGCTGGCCAGCAGCGCCGTCAGCGACCGGCCGCACAGGTCCCGCCCGTCGCGGGCGAACCCCGTCACCGCGGCGTCGTTGGTCCAGGCGACGGTGAGACCGGACCCCTGCACGACCAGCAGCGCATCGGGCTCCGACAGCGCCCAGGCCTGGAACACCTCGGCGGGCAGGTCCGTCTGGTCGGTCCCCGTAGCCGGACGCGGGGCAGGCAGGACCACGCGTGCGGCGCTGTCCTGCGGCGCGGGCATCCGGCCCCCTGGGGTCACATCAGGCAGTCCGTCCTGGGCTGCTCTTGATCCATCGACCCACCTGGGGACGACTGTTCACCCGACCGGGTAGGCCCTGGCTGTCCCCTCGGGGTCCGGTTACAGGAAGGCGGCAAGCAGCAGGTAGGCGACCGGGGCGGTCGGCAGCAGCGAGTCGAGCCGGTCCATCAGCCCGCCATGACCCGGCAGGAGCGTTCCCATGTCCTTGATGCCGATGTCGCGCTTGACCATCGACTCGCCGAGGTCCCCCAGCGTCGCGGTCGCCACGACGGCCAGCCCGTAGACCGCACCGAGCAGCGGCGAGGCGTCGAACAGCGTCACGAAGAAGATGGCGCCCGCCGCGGCGCAGGCGATCGCCGAGCCGGCGAAGCCCTCCCACGACTTCTTGGGGGACACCGACGGGGCCATCGGGTGCTTGCCGAACAGCACGCCCGCGACGTAGCCACCGACATCACTGGCCACCACGGTCGCGACAAAGGCGGTGACGCGCTCTGCACCGTCAGCGGGGACAGCCATCAGCGCGGCGAAGCCCATGAGGAAGGGCACGTAGGCCGCCGTGAACACACCGGAGGTCAGGTCCCGCAGGACCCCCTCGGCGGGGTCCCCGACGCGCCAGAGCACCAGCAGCAGCAGGGTGAGCGCGAGCCCCAGGAACAGCTGCGCCTCGCCGTACCGGTAGGCAGCCACGATCATCCCCGCGCCGCCGAGCCAGACCGGGACGAGCGGCGGTCGCGCGCCCAGGGTGCGCAGGGCACGGACCACCTCGAAGGAGCCGAGCGCGGCTGCGGCCAGCAGGACCAGGACGAACGTCCAGCGGTACGGCGAGTAGAGGCTGGCGAGGATGACGCCACCGAGGGTGAGACCGACGGCGATGGCAGCGGGCAGGTTGCGCCCCGCTCGGCTGGTGGGCGCCGCTGTCGGGACCTCGGTCACGTCGCTAGGGGTCGTCATCAGACCTCGAGCAGCTCGGCTTCCTTGTGCTTGAGCAGCTCGTCGACGTGGTTGACGTGCGCCGTCGTGATCTTGTCGAGCTCCTTCTCGGCGCGAGCCACGTCGTCCTCGCCGGTGTCGCCGTCCTTGACCATCTTGTCGAGCTCGTCCTTGGCCTTGCGGCGGATGTTGCGGATGGAGATCTTCGCGTCCTCCGCCTTGGTGCGGGCGACCTTGATGAACTCCTTGCGCCGCTCCTCGGTGAGCTGCGGGAAGACGATGCGGATGAGCGTGCCGTCGTTGGTCGGGTTGACCCCGAGGTCGGAGTCGCGGATCGCCCTCTCGATGAGCCCGAGGCTGGACTTGTCGTACGGCGTGATGACCGCCATCCGCGGCTCGGGGACGGTGAGGCTGGACAGCTGGATGATCGGCGTCATCGCGCCGTAGTAGTCCACGACGATGCCGTGGAACATCTGCTGCGTCGCCCGACCGGTGCGGATGCGGCCGAACTCCTCCTTGGCCACCGTGACGGCCTTCTCCATGCGCTCCTCGGCGTCGAAGAGCGTCTCGTCGATCATGGGGTGTCCTTCGCAGTGATGAGGGTGCCGATCTTCTCTCCGCTCACGGCGCGGCTGATGCCCGCCTCGGCGAAGATGTCGAAGACGACCAGGGGCAGGTCGTTGTCCATGCACAGGGAGATCGCGGTCGCGTCCGCGACCTTGAGGCGACGCTCGAGGACCTCGCTGTAGGAAAGCCGGTTGAACTTCACGGCGTCGGGGTTCTTGCGCGGGTCGTCGTCGTAGACGCCGTCGACCTGCTTGGCCATGAGCACGACCTGCGCCCCGACCTCGAGTGCACGCTGGGCCGCGCAGGTGTCGGTGGAGAAGAACGGCACGCCGAGGCCGGCGCCGAAGATGACGACGCGGCCCTTCTCCAGGTGCCGGATGGCGCGGCGCGGGACGTAGGGCTCGGCGACCTGACCCATCGCGATCGCGGTCTGGACGCGGGTGTCGATGCCCTGCTTCTCCAAGAAGTCCTGCAGTGCCAGGCAGTTGATGACCGTGCCGAGCATGCCCATGTAGTCGGCGCGGGTCCGCTCCATGCCCTGCTCGGTGAGCTCGGCGCCGCGGAAGTAGTTGCCGCCGCCGACGACGATGGCGACCTGGGTGCCGTTGCGGACGACCTGCGCGATGCCCTCGGCGATGCCGCGCACCGTCTCGGGGGCGACGCCCATCGTGCCGCCGCCGGCGAACGCCTCACCGGAGAGCTTCAACAGCACACGGTCGTACCCGGGCACGCAGTCCTCCTGTGGTCGTTGCTGGGGTCGGAAGTGCTTGGGTCAGAAGTGCTTGGGTCAGAAGTGCTTGGGTCAGAAATGCGGAATCCCCAGCACTGTAGTGCTGGGGATCCCGCAGAGCCCTGCAGTCCGCTCGCTCGATCCGGCCTCGATCAGGCCTGGCCGACCTTGAAGCGCGCGAAGCGGACGACGCTGACGCCGGCCTCCTCGAGCACCTTGCCGACGGTCTTCTTGCTGTCCTTGGCGAAGCTCTGCTCGACGAGGACGTTGTCCTTGAAGAACCCGGTCACCCGGCCCTCGACGATCTTCTCGAGGGCAGCCTCGGGCTTGCCCTCCTCGATCGCGGTAGCACGGGCGATCTCGCGCTCCTTCGCGACGGTCTCCTCCGGCACCTCGTCACGGGTGACGAACTGGGGCGGGAGCGCCGTGATGTGCTGCGCGATGTCCTTGGCGAGGTCGGCGTTGGGGGCCGAGAGCTCGACGAGGACACCGACCTGGGGAGGAAGGTCGGGGCTGGTCTTGTGGAGGTACAGACCGACGTACGCGCCCTCGAAGGAGGCCACGCGACGGACCTCGATCTTCTCGTTCAGCAGCGCACCGGCGTCGTCCAGGACCTCCTGGAGCTTCTTGCCGTCGACGCTGACCTCCTCCGGGCTGTTGGCGCCCATCGCGGCACCGACGACGCTCTCGCCGAGCGCGATGAAGTTCGCGTTCTTCGCCACGAAGTCGGTCTCGCAGTTCAGCTCGAGCAGCACGCCCTTGGTGTCACCGTCGAGCTGAGCGGCGATGAGGCCGTTGCTGGCCGCCCGCCCCTCGCGCTTGGCGACGCCCTTGAGACCCTTGATGCGCAGGAACTCCAGGGCCTTGTCGTAGTCGCCCTCGCTCTCGACCAGGGCGTTCTTGCAGTCGGTCATGCCCGCGCCGGTGGCCTCGCGGAGCTTCTTGATGTCAGCAGCGGTGACGGTCGCCATCGTTGTCGGCTCTTCTCTTCGTCGAGTGGGGGGTGGTCAGGACGCGGCGTCGGCCGCGGGGGCCTCGGTCGCGTCCGTGGCCGCGGGGGCCTCGGTGCCAGGTGCCTCGTCCGCGACGGGCGCCTCGACGGCCGGGACGGCCTCGGTGCCGGGGGTCTCGGCAGCGCCGACACCCTCGATCGGGGCCCCGGCGAGCAGCTCGGTCTCCCACGCGGGCAGGGGCTCGTCGGCGGCGAGCACGCCCGCCTCCGGCTTGGTGTCGGCACCGGCGTTGGCCTGCTGGCCGGCGCGGGCCATCAGGCCCTCGGCGACGGCGTCGGCGATGACCCGGGTGAGGGTGCCGATGCTGCGGATCGCGTCGTCGTTGCCCGGGATCTTGTAGTCGACGACGTCGGGGTCGCAGTTGGTGTCGAGGATGGCCACGACCGGGATGTTGAGCTTGCGGGCCTCGTTGACGGCCAGGTGCTCCTTGTTCGTGTCGACGATCCAGACGGCGGACGGCGTACGGGTCATCTCGCGGATGCCGCCGAGGGTGCGCTGCAGCTTGATGCGCTCGCGGGTGAGGACGAGGGCTTCCTTCTTCGTCAGGACGGTCGCGCCACCGGTCTGCTCGATGAGCTCGAGCTCCTTCAGGCGCTGCAGCCGCTTGTAGACGGTCTGGAAGTTGGTGAGCATGCCACCGAGCCAGCGCTCGGTGACGTACGGCATCCCGACGCGGGTGGCCTGCTCGGCGATCGACT
Source organism: uncultured Actinomycetota bacterium (assembly GCA_963784705.1). GTDB lineage: Bacteria > Actinomycetota > Actinomycetes > Mycobacteriales > SCTD01 > RYN-111. Next base: position 27,302 of record CAWASC010000018.1, on the reverse strand, counting down.
CCTGCGCCTGGCGCTTGGTGCCGATGAACATGATCGTCCCGCCGTGGGCGACCGTCTCCTTGACGAAGTCGTACGCGCGGTCGATGTACCCCAGCGTCTGCTGCAGGTCGATGATGTAGATGCCGTTGCGCTCGGTGAAGATGAAGCGCTTCATCTTCGGGTTCCAGCGCTTGGTCTGGTGACCGAAGTGGGCGCCGCTCTCGAGGAGCTGGCGCATGCTGACGACAGCCATGCTGATCCTTCTTTCCGGTTGTGTGCCTGGTGGCCCTAGCGCCCTGGCTGCTGCGTCTCCCTCTCGGGACCGGAACGCAGCGGCCTGTGCTGCGGGGCAGCAGGTGGGCGCGCGAAGTCACGCGGCGGACCGCGTGCTGTGGACAAGTGTAGGGGAACGGTCGCTCGCTCCACAGATCGTGCGGCGCACCGTTCCGGACCCCGTGCGCGCGGCAGGCTGCTCCGCATGGGTCCTCTGTGCTCCCCTCCCCTGCGCTCGCTCGACCGCAGCCTGGTGTCCGCGCTCTCCCTCGTCGGCTGGTGCCTCGTCGGCTGGTGCCTCGTCGCCTGGTGCCTCGTCGGCTGGTGTTCCCCTGCCGCCGCTGCCTCCGCCCCGCGGGCCGGCTTCGGCTGGCCCGTCGAGGGCGTCCCGGTGGTCGAGCGCCGCTTCGACCCGCCTGCCACGGCGTACGGCGCGGGCCATCGGGGCGTGGACCTGCAGGCCGACCTCGGGCAGGAGGTGCTTGCCGCGGGCGCCGGTCAGGTGACCTACGCCGGCCTGCTCGCCGGTCGGGGGGTGGTCACCGTGACGCACGTGGGCGGTCTGCGGACGACGTACGAGCCAGTGGTGTCGCGAGTGCGGGTGGGGCAACGCGTCGCCCTGGGTGAGGTGCTCGGGTCGGTCGCGACTGGTCACGCCGCCTGCCGGCGGGCGACGTGCCTGCACTGGGGCCTCAAGCGAGGCGACGCTTACCTCGACCCGCTGGCGCTGGTGGACGCCGGACCGGTGCGCCTGCTGCCGCTGGGCGCGCCGGTCCAGGCCGTCGGCCCGGCGGTGCGCGCGCGACCCGGGACATCCACGACGGCAGCGCCGGCGGCGGAGCGGGCCGGGGACGAGCAGCGCCCACCCCACCGCGGTGCCCCGGGGGTCTCACGTGGGGTGCAGGCCGTGGTCGCCGTCGGGTCCCTCGTGGTGGGCACAGCCCTGCTGGTCCGGCCCGGACGGCCCGCGTCGCCGGAGCCGTCCCCGCGAGCGCCGCCTGCTGGGACGCAGCCGGAGGGGATCATCGACCTGGGTGCCGAGCGCGGTCGGCGGAGACCGGCGTGAAGGGACCGTGTCGATTTGGCCCGTGAGACGGCAGGATGCACCCGACACCGACCGGTCAGGGGGCTCGACGTGCGCACGTCGCTGAGCGTGGTGACGGGTCCGTCGGTGGACGGTCGCGTGACGGGGACCGTCGAGGTCCTCGTGGACCTGGACCGGCGGGACACCGTCGCCGACCTGACCCGTGCACTCGCGATCGCGACCGGGACGGCCGCGGCGGGCCTGTGGCAGTCCGCGTCGCTGCTCGACCCCGGTGCGAGCGTCGCGGCCAGCGGGCTGAGCTTCGGCTCCCGGGTCTGCCTGACCGGACCCGCAGCACCGGCTGCCGTGCAGGACCCGACCGGTCCGGGTCCGGGCGCACCGGTGGTCGTGGCGGTCGTCTCCGGGCCAGACGCCGGGCTCGTCCTCCCGCTCGCCCTCGGCGACGCGACCCTCGGCCCGGACCAGCTCCCGCTCGCCGGACTGGACCGCGCCGCGGCCCGGCTCTCGGTCGGGGCGGCGGGAGTCGTGGTCACCGACCTCGGCAGTGCTCGCACCACCCGGCTCGGCGGTGCTCCGCTGACCGCGCCGACGGCGTGGGGAGTGCAGGACCTGCTCGAGGTGGGCGCCGACCTGCTCGCCGTACGCCCAGGGAGGAGGGAGGCCGCAGCGACCGCACCAGGGGACGACCTGCGACGGGTCGTCACCCGTCCGCCGAGGTTGACGAGCCCCCTCCCGCCGCTGAGCGTCTCCCGCCCGGAGGCACCCGCGGCCCATGAGGCCCGCCGGCTACCGGTCCTGCCGCTCGTCCTCCCGCTCCTGCTCGGCGTGGCCATGGCCCTGCTCCTCAACCCGCTGTTCCTGTTGTTCACGCTCATGTCGCCGCTCCTCGCGGTCGGGTCGTGGTGGAGCGACCGCCGCTCGGGACGGTCCGGGTACGACCGGGCGCTGGCCGCCCACGCCCACGCCCTCACCGCGGCGCAGGAGCAGGTGGACCTGCGCTGCACCGAGGAGACCAGCCACCGACGCGACCAGGCTCCCGACGCGGCGACGCTGCTGCTCACCGCGACCGGCCCCGGACCGCGGCTGTGGGAACGGCGCCCGGCCGACGTTGACCGCCTGCTGCTCCGCATCGGCACCCACGACCTGCCGGCGACCTCCCTGCGCGTGAGCGTCGGGACGACACCCGTGGACCCGCCGCTGCTGCGCGACGTCCCCGTCGTGCTCGACCTCGCCGCGACCGGGGTCGCCGGACTGACCGGACCGCAGGACGAGGTGAGGGCGCTCGCGCGCTGGCTGGTCGGTCAGGCCGCCGTCCTGCACGCTCCTGGAGACCTGCAGGTGTGGCTGCTCGCCCACCCAGGAGCCGCGGACGCCCCCGACACCCAGTCGGCCTGGTCGTGGGTGCGGTGGCTCCCCCACTGCCAGGCACCGGAGGGCCCCGCGGCGCGCGTGGGCCTCGGCGTCGACGACCTGGCCGACCGCGTCGCGGACCTCACGTCCCTCGTCTCCGCACGGCGTGCCGCCCACGCCACCGACGTGCGGACCGCCCTTGCGACCCGAGGCCAGCCGGACCTGCTCGTCGTGCTCGACGGCGCCCGGTCGCTGCGCGAACTCCCCGGCGTGCCCGTCCTCCTCCGCGACGGGCCGGCCGTCGGCGTCCACGTGCTGTGCCTGGACCGGGAGGAGCGGTTGCTGCCGGAGGAGTGCCGGGCCGTCCTGTCGCTCGACGGCGCGGGGCGCCTGGACGTACGACGCGCCGCTGAGCCCGGGCACGAGCAGGTACGCGCCGACCTGGTCTCCCCCGCCTGGTGCGAGCAGGTCGCCCGTGGCCTCGCGGGCCTGCGGACGGGAGGGGACGGTGCCGAGGCCGCGCTCCCGTCGACCGCGCGGCTGCTCGACGTCCTGGACCTGACGCCGACACCCGAGCAGGTGCTGGCCCGCTGGGGGCGGACGCCGACCGCCGTGATCGGCGTCAGCCAGGACGGTCCGTTCGCGCTCGACCTCCGGCGCGACGGACCGCACGTCCTGGTCGCCGGGACCACCGGCGCTGGCAAGTCCGAGCTGCTGCAGACCCTCGTCGCCTCGCTCGCCCTCGGCAACCGCCCCGATGCCATGACCTTCGTGCTGGTCGACTACAAGGGCGGCGCGGCGTTCAAGGACTGCGCGCGCCTGCCGCACACCGTCGGGATGGTCACCGACCTGGACGGACCGCTGGTCGAGCGCGCGCTCGCGTCGCTCACCGCTGAGCTCACCCTGCGCGAGCGAATGCTGGCCGAGGCGGGGACCAAGGACCTGGAGGACTACTGGTACGACGGCTCCCCCACCGGTCCGCTCGCCCGCCTGGTGCTGGTCATCGACGAGTTCGCGTCCCTGGTCGAGGAGCTGCCCGACTTCGTGCGCGGGCTCGTCGGCATCGCGCAGCGGGGACGCTCCCTCGGGGTGCACCTGGTCCTGGCGACCCAGCGCCCCTCGGGGGTCGTCAGTCCGGAGATCCGGGCCAACACGAACCTGCGCATCGCCCTGCGGGTGACCGATGCCGCCGAGTCGCACGACGTCGTCGACTCCGCCGACGCCGCCGCTCTCCCGCGGGCCCTGCCCGGCCGTGCTGTCGTCCGCACCGGCCCGTCCTCCCTCGTCACGGTGCAGACGGCGCGCATCGGCGGTCGCGCCCCGGGGGCCACGGGGACCCGCCCGCCGATCGTCGTGACGCCGCTGCCGTGGTCCTGCGTCGGCGCCCCCGCGCCGGCCCTCCCGGCACCCGCGGAGGAGCCGGAGCAGGAGTCCACCGACCTCTACGCCGTGGTCGAAGCCCTCCGCGCCGCGTCGGACGCGCTGGGGGGACCGTCACCGCGCCGGCCGTGGCTCGATCCGCTTCCCGAGCACGTGCTGGTTCCCACCCCACCAGGTCCCACCCCGCCAGGCCCCACCCCACCCGGCCCCACCGTCCCTTCACGGGGAGAGGGGAACCGGCGTCCACGGCTCACACCCGTCGCGTACGGCGTCGAGGACGTACCGAGCCGGCAGGCGCGCGCGGCCGCCGTCCTGGACCTCGAGCACGGCGGTCACCTGCTCGTCGTCGGCGCAGCCCGGTCCGGCCGCACGACGCTCCTGCGGACACTGGCCGGGTCGCTGGCCCGATCCGTGCCCGCGTCGGACGCGCACCTGTACGTCCTCGACTGCGGCAACGGTGGCCTGGTGGACCTGGCGGCGCTGCCCCACTGCGGCGCCGTCGTGACACGGGCGCAGCCCGAACGGGCCGATCGCCTCCTGGCGCGGCTGCTCGAGGAGCTCACACGGCGCCAGGACCTGCTGGCGACCCGCGGCCTCAGCGACGTCGCCGCCCAGCGTCAGGTCTCCGCCGACCCGCTGCCCTACCTCGTCCTGCTCGTCGACCGGTGGGAGGGGTTCACCGCGGCGTTCGACGAGGTCGACGCCGGGCGCCTGACCGACGTGCTCCTGCGGCTGCTGCGCGACGGCCCGGGGGTCGGGTTGCGCGTGGTCGTGACCGGCGACCGCAGTGCCCTTGCCGGGCGGCTGACCAGCACCATCGAGGACGTGCTCGTGCTGTCGCTGGCCGATCGCACGGACTACGCCCTGGCGGGGCTCGCCCCCACCCAGGTGCCGGCGCACCTGCCGGCTGGTCGTGGCGTCCGTCCAGCCACCGGTACGCAGGTCCAGGTGGCACTGCTGGACGGTCCCGGCGCCGACGCGGCGGACCAGGTGGCCGCGCTGGCTGCCGTGGCCGCGGAGTGCACCGGACCCGTCGGTCGGCGACCGTTCCGGGTGGACGTCCTCCCTGCCCGGGTCACCTGGGCGCAGGCGCGCGATCTGCCCGGTACGGGGCCGGGGATCGCCCTCGCGGTCGGCGGCGACGACCTGACCCTCCAGCGGGTCGACCTCGCCGTCCACGGACCGGGCTTCACCGTCGTGGGACCTCCTCGCTCGGGGCGCTCGACCGCCCTGCTGGGCATGGCCCGCGAGCTGCTCGGCGCGGGGACACCGGTGTGCGTCCTCGCGCCGCGACCCTCACCGCTGCGGGACCTGGCCGGCGCCCCCGGCGTGCGGGCGGTGCTGACCGAGGCCTCCCCCGAGCCACGCGTGCTGGCAGAGGTGCTCCAGGGGGCGCACGGGCCACTCGTGGTGCTCGTCGATGACGCCGAGCTGCTCGAGCAGGCCCCGGTGGGCGACCTGCTGCAGCAGGTCCTGCGCGAGGGGCGCGACCGGGGGCACGCCCTCGTCGCCGCGGGGACGACCGAGGAGCTCGCCGGCAGCTTCCGCGGCGCCACGGTCGACGCGCGCCGCAGCCGCTCCGGTCTGCTGCTGTCGCCGGCGAGCCCTCTCGACGGGGAGCTGCTGGGGGTCCGCCTGAGCCGGTCGGCGACGTTCTCCGGTCCCGTCGGGCGCGGACTGCTGGTGCGCAGCGGTCAGGTGCTGCTCGTCCAGGTCCCGGTCTGACAGGTCCCGGTCTGACGGGTCCCGCCTGAGGGGCCCAGCGACAGGAAAGTGCGCCGCCGCTGCGGAACCCGGGGGGGTGGGTCCTGCTGCGACGGCGCACTGGTCTGGTGATCGCACGGACCACCCGCGAGGGTTACGCGAACTGGCTGGCCAGGCGCTGCTCGAGCGCGGCGTAGTCCTGTCCGGCGCCCTTGAGCGACAGCCCGATGCTGTCCAGCGCGTGCTTCATCTGGCGGGCGGTGCGGTCCCAGTCGTGGAACAGGCCCTGGAACGACGCGGAGGCCGCCCCGGTCCAGGTGTGGGACAGGTCGCCCATCTGCGCCGTCAGCTGCGCCAGGCGCGCCTCGATCTCGTGCGCCTCGCGGGTGATCGTCGCGGCCTTCGCGGCCACGTCGGCGGTGCTGACCTTCACGTCGTACGCCATGCCCGTGCTCCTGTCTGTCGAGGGGTGACAGGAACGCTAGGAGTGCCACGGGCCGCGGAACGGACCCGCCGTGCATCTGTGGACAACCCGCTGGACGTCAGTCCTTCTGGTCGGCGAGCTTGCCGCGCAGCTGCAGCACGGCCTTGGTGTGCATCTGGCAGATGCGGCTCTCGGTGACCCCGAGGACCTGACCGATCTCGGCGAGCGTGAGGCCCTCGTAGTAGTAGAGCGTGACGACGATCTTCTCGCGCTCGGGCAGCGTGTTGATGGCCCGCGCCAGCAGGTACTTCGTCTCCTCGGTCTCGAACGCCGCGACCGGGTCCTCGGCCTTGGTGTCCTCGAGGGTGTCGACGAGCGACAGCTTGTCGCCCTTCTCCCCGCCGGCGCCGAGCAGCTCGTCGAGCGCGACGACGTTGACGAACGACACCTGGCTGAAGATCGTGTGCAGGTCCTCGAGCTTGATGCCGAGCTCCTCGGCCACCTCCGCCTCGGTCGGCGACCGGTGCAGCTTGGCCTCGAGCGCGGCGTAGGCCTTCTCGACCTCGCGCGCCTTGTAGCGGACCGAGCGGGGGATCCAGTCGATCGAGCGCAGCTCGTCGATGATCGCGCCCTTGATGCGAGCGATCGCGTAGGTCTCGAACTTGATGGCGCGCTCGAGGTCGAACTTCTCGATCGCGTCGATGAGCCCGAAGATCCCGTAGCTGACCAGGTCGGCCTGCTCGATGTTCGGCGGCAGCCCCACGCCGACGCGGCCGGCGACGTACTTCACCAGCGGCGAGTAGTGCAGGATCAGCCGCTCGCGGTGCTTCTCCTGCTTGGTGGTCTTGTACTCCCGCCAGAGCTCGGCGATGGCCGCCTCGATCTCGGCCCGCTCCTCGTCCGAGACGCCCGCGTAGCGCCCGGTACGCCGAACCGGCTTGGCCGGGGCCTCCGGCGCGGACGCCTCTGCGGTGACAGCCTCGAGCGCGTCCTCAGGGCCTGTGTCGGCCACGGAGACGCCCGAGCCGTCAGGCCCGGGGGTGCGCGCGCTCATAGCTCGTCCTCAACCGCTCGATGGAGACATGCGTGTAGATCTGCGTCGTGGCGAGCGTAGCGTGACCGAGCAGTTCCTGGACGCTTCTGAGGTCCGCGCCCCCCTCGAGAAGGTGCGTGGCGGCGGTGTGGCGCAGCCCGTGCGGCCCGAGGTCAGGCGCCCCCGGTACGGCGAGCAGGCGGGTGTGCACCAGGGCGCGCACGGTCCGGGGGTCGACGCGACCGCCCCGGGCACCGAGCAGCAGCGCCGGCCCACTGCGGGGGCCAGCCCACCGCGGTCGGCCCTGGGCCAGCCACCCGTCGAGGGCGCGTTGCGCCGGGACGCCGTACGGGACCGAGCGCTCCTTGCGCCCCTTGCCGAGCACGCGCACCAGTCGGCGTCCCTGGTCGACGTCGTCGAGGTCCAGCCCGCACAGCTCCGCGACGCGCACGCCCGTGGCGTAGAGCAGCTCGAGCGCGAGCCGGTCGCGCTGGTCGACCACGTCATCCCCTTCGAACGCGAGGAGCCGCTCGGTCTCGTCGGTGCGCAGGACATCGGGAAGGGGACGCTGGGCCTTCGGCGCAGCGAGCAGGAGCCCGGGGTCGGTGGGGAGGAGCCCTCGCCGGTGCGCCCAGGCCGTGAAGGTCCGGGCGCTCGACCCTCGTCGGGCCAGCGTGGAGCGGCCCGCGCCGGCCGTGCGCAGCGACGCGAGCCAGCTGCGCAGCACGCTCAGGTCAAGGTCGGCCAGGGTGGTCCCGCCGAGCGCGTGAGTGTGGGCGAGCAGGGACGTCACGTCACCGGCGTAGGCCCGGACCGTGTGCGGCGAGCGGTCCTGCTCCAGGCGCAGGTGCTCCACGAAGGCCTCCCGGGCGCGCACAAGGTCGACCGGCAAGGTCACGCACGACGCCTCCTGCACACCCGCCTCTGCCGTCACCTGCGTCACAGTCGTTCACCGGGTCTCACGGGTCAAGCACGTCAGGTCCGTCCCGCGCCCAGTGCGGACAGGCGCCACGCCCCCTCCCGCTGCTCGACGAGCCCCGCGAGCAGCAGCTCGGGAAGCACCTGCTGGACGACCAGCGCCGCGACCCCCGCCGTGCGGGCGATGCTGGCCACTCCGACCGGCTGCCGGACCGGCACGGCGTCCAGCACCCGCAGGACCTGGTCGTCGAGCCCGTCACGCGGGTCGGACCGGCCGCGGGTGGGGCCGAGCAGGTGCTGCCCTGGCCGGCCCACGACCTCGAGGGCCTCTGCGGCGCTGGTGACCAGCACGGCCCGCCCCGAACGCACCAGCTCGTGACAGCCCCCCGACCCCACCGACGTGATCGGACCGGGCACCGCCATCACCGCGCGCCCGAGGTCCTCGGCGCGCCCGGCCGTCGACAGCGACCCGCTGCGCAGCGCGGCCTCCACGACGACCGTCCCCTGCGCGAGCGCAGCGATGAGCCGGTTGCGCACCAGGAAGCGCACGCGCGTCGGGGCGGACCCCGGCGGGACCTCACTGACCACCAACCCCTGCTCGGCGATGCGGGCCAGCAGCCGTTCGTTGCCGCGGGGGTAGGCGACGTCCACCCCGCACGCCAGCACAGCGATCGTCGGAACGGTCGGCCGCTCGTCCGCACCGGCCAGCGCCCCGCGGTGGGCGGCCGCGTCGATGCCGTACGCCCCGCCGGAGACCACGCACTCACCGGCCTCGGCGAGCGCGAAGGCGAACTCGGAGGCCACCTGCTCGCCGTACGGGCTGGCTGCGCGAGCACCGACGACAGCGACCGCCCGGTCGGTGGCGCTCCGCAGGTCGGCGGGCCCGCGGACGCAGAGCAGCCAGGGCGGCGCCAGGCCCACGCCGCGGCCGCTCATCGCGTCGACCGGCCAGCTCAGCCCGTCCGGCCACTCCGGGTCGCCGGGGCAGACGGCCCGTGCACCCAGCGCGTGCAGGCGGTCCAGGTCGCGCCGGGGTTCGTAGCCCGCAGCTCGCCCGGCCATCCCCGCGAGCGCCACCTCGGACAGTCCGCCGGCCTGCCGGCCACCTCGCACCGCTGCCCACGTGGCGACCGCCCCCAGGGACCCCAGGGCGTGGTGGACGGCGACCGACCCGGGCTCCGCGACCCGTGCGAGGGCGAGCAGCGCGAGCCGCTCGTCCTCGGTCGTCATGCCACCTCCTGCTGAGCCCCGAGGTCCCCGAGGCGCAGCGCCAGCGCCGTGCCGACGTCGGCTCTCGTCGGGATGGCGCTGCCGGCCAGATCCGCGGCGGTCCACGCCAACCGCTGCACCCGTGCGTAACCACGAGCGCTCAGCTGGCCGTTGTCCATGGCGCGCGCGGCCACGGTCAGCGAGGAGCGGGGAACCGGCCATCGGGCGGCCAGGGCCGTGCCCGGTACGTCGGCGTTCGTGCGCCAGGGTGTGCCGGCGTAGCGCTCCGCCGCGGCCGCGCGAGCGTCTGCCACCCGAACAGCGAGGTCGGCCGTCGACGTCCGGTCGCTGTCGTCGTCGAGCAGCTCCCGACGGGTGAGCGGGTTGAGGCGCAGCTGGATGTCGACGCGGTCCAGCAGCGGACCGGACAGGCGCGCCAGGTAGGTCCGTCGGCGCTCGGGGGTGCAGGTGCAGCCGCGGTCCGGGCGCCCGCACGGGCAGGGGTTGGCGGCCAGGACGAGCGAGAACCGTGCCGGGTAGGTCGCCGTCCCGCCGACCCTGCGGATGGTCACCGATCCGCCCTCCAACGGCTGCCGCAGGGCGTCCAGGGCCGTGCGGCCGAACTCCGGCGCCTCGTCGAGGAACAGCACGCCGCGATGGGCCAACGACACCGCTCCCGGCCGGGCCAGCCCGCTGCCCCCGCCGACCAGACCGACGGCTGTCGTGCCGTGGTGCGGCGCCTGGAACGGCGGTCGGACCACCAGCGGCGTACCGCGGGGCAGCAGGCCGGCAACAGAGTGCACAGCCGTGACCTCGAGCGACTCCTCGAGCGTCAGCGGCGGCAGCAGACCGGGCAACCGCTCCGCCAGCAACGTCTTGCCGCACCCCGGAGGCCCGGTCATGAGCAGGTTGTGACCCCCGGCTGCGGCCACGACGCACGCAAGCCGCCCGTCGTGCTGACCGATGACGTCGGCGAAGTCGGGTCCCCGGCCGGGGAGTGCCCCAGGGCTCTCCTCGACCGGCCGCTGCTCGGGCAGCGGCTGTCCGTTCAGCCACGCCACCAGCTCGCCCAGCGTGGCCACCCCGACCGCGTCGACGCCCGGCACCAGGCGGGCCTCCGCGAGGTTGCCCAGGGGTACGGCGACCCGGTCACTGCGGCTCGCCGTCCACGCCAGGACGGCCGGCAGCACGCCCGCGACCGGGCGCACCCGCCCGTCCAGCCCGAGCTCGCCGAGCAGCAGCAGGTCCTCGAGCGGACCGGTGGGCACGTCGCCCGCCGCGGCGAGCAGGGCGGCCGCGAGTGCGAGGTCGAAGCCGCTCCCCCGCTTGGGCAGGTCGGCCGGGCTCAGCCCGAGCGTCATCCGCTTGTTCGGCCAAGCGTGGCCGGAGTTCACGACCGCGGCGCGCACGCGATCGCGCGCCTCACCGAGGGTGGCGTCGGGCAGACCGGTGAGGTAGAGCCCCGGCAACCCCTCGGCCAGGTCGGCCTGCACCTCCACCAGGTGCCCGTCGACACCGACCAGCGCCACCGACCAGCTGCGCGCCAGCGCCATCAGAACACCCCCCGCAGGTGCGTGACGACCGGCGGCCCCGTGCGCTGGCGCAGCACGCCGACCACGTCGAAGCGCAGGTCGAAGGCGCCCAGCGGACGGCACTCGGTCAGCCACCGACCGGCCAGCCCACGGATGCGCCGGGCCTTCTGCGCGGTCACCGCCTCCGCGGGATCGCCGTACCCGAGGCCGCTGCGCGTCTTGACCTCGACGAAGGCAAGCACGCCCCCGCCGAGCGCGACGACGTCGAGCTCCCCGTCACGGCAGCGCCAGTTGCGCGCCAGCACGACGTACCCCTGGTCCTGCAGGTGCTGGACAGCGACGTCCTCACCCCACGACCCCAACGCGACCCGGTCGACCACGACCACCACCTCCGCGCGTCACGCTGCCGCGCGCGGGACCTGCCGAACGGATCGGCGACGAGGTTGTGGACGACCAGGCGCCCTGTGGATCAGGTGTCGCGCTCGGGGCCCTGCGGGTCCTCTGCTCCGGGGGTCTGCCCGTGCTCGCGGTCGCGGTCCGCCGGTCCGGTGGGGATCTGCTCGTCCTTGGTCTGGTTGGCCGACCGGGACTCGTGCTCAGGTTGCGTCATGCCCGTCGACGTACCCCCCGTGGCGCGGGCGACTCAGGTGCCGGGAAGCTCGAGCTCGGGCTTCTCGAGCTTCTCGACGTTCACGTCCTTGAAGGTCAGCACCCGGACCGACCGGACGAACCGTGCGGGCCGGTACATGTCCCACACCCAGGCGTCGGTGAGCGTGAGCTCGAACCACACCTCGCCGTCCGCCGTGCGCGGGACCACCTCGACGGCGTTCGCGAGGTAGAACCGGCGCTCGGTCTCGACGACCCAGTCGAACTGCCGGACGACGTCGCGGTACTCCCGGTAGAGCTGCAGCTCCATCTCGGTCTCGTACTTCTCGAGGTCTTCCGCACTCATGTGACCGCCCTCATGACGCCACATCCTGCCTGACGAGACGCCCGGTGTCCGCCGACCGCACGTTGACGTACGAGAAGCGGTGCTCGCTGCACGGCCCGTGCGCCGCGAGCGCCGCCTGGTGGTCGGGCGTGCTGTAGCCCTTGTGCCGCGCGAAGTCGTACGCCGGGAAGCGGGTGTGCAGGTCGGTCATCAGGCGGTCCCGCGTCACCTTGGCGACCACCGACGCCGCCGCCACGCACGCCGCGACCCGGTCGCCCTTCCACACCGCCAGCGTGGGCGCGGGCATCCCCGCGATCGGGAACCCGTCGGTCAGGACGTACGACGGCGCCAGCGCGAGTCGCGCGACGGCCTGCCGCATGGCACGCACGTTCATCACGTGCAGCCCGCAGCGGTCGACCTCCTGCGGCGGGACGACGACCACCGACCAGGTGAGCGCGCGCCGGACCACCTCGTCGTAGGCGCGCTCACGCGCGGCCTCGGTGAGCAGCTTCGAGTCGGCCAGGCCCGGCACCTCCCCGCGCCTGCCCTGCGGCAGGACGACGGCCGCGACGACCAGGGGACCGGCGCACGCGCCCCTGCCGGCCTCGTCGGCTCCGGCGACGTGCGGGAAGCCGTAGCGCTGCAGCACCCGCTCGAACGCCCACAGCCCGTGCTCCGAGCGCACGACCGGACGGGGCCCGCTCAGCACGGCAGCTCCTCCAGCAGCCCCAGCAGCTCCGTCGGGTAGTACCGCTCGCCCGTCGCCAGGAGCTCGGCGGGGTCCCACCACCGGTGGCCGAAGACCGCCGCGGTCTCCAGGTCGTTGAAGCCCGAGCTGTCGACCTCGTGCGCGTCGACGCGCAGCAGGAAGTAGTCCTCCTCCTGCCGGTAGGTGACACCGCCCCACTGGAAGGTCGTGACGCGCCGGTGCACGACGTCGCCGAGGGCGTCCGCGGTCGTGACGAGCCCGGTCTCCTCCTGCAGCTCGCGCACCGCGGCCTGCGCGGCGTTCTCGCCCTCGTCCAGCCCTCCGCCGGGTGTGAACCACCAGCGGCCGCGGCCGACGTCGGCCGGGTCGTGCCCCTCGAACAGCAGCACGCGGCGCTGACCGTCGACGAGGAGCACCCGCGCGGCGCGACGATCCACTGGCTGGCTCATGACCGCCCGATCGTACGGCGGTCAGCTGCGAGCGGGGCTACGCGCGGAGCTTGCGCCGCCGACGGAGCAGCGTGGCGGGCAGCGCGCCCACGGCGCCGAGGACGACCTGCGACCCCGGCACACCCAGCGCGCTGGTGAAGGTGTCCGGGACGCCCAGGATGCGCGCGTGCGACGCCGGCCACGCCACGGCGAACGCCCGCCCGACGACGCGGTTGATCGGGATCGTGCCCAGGTGGGAGTCGGTGTAGTGGTAGCGCGAGTCGGCCGAGCTGCCGCGGTGGTCACCGAGGACGAACAACCGCCCCTCGGGCACGAGCAGGCCCTGCGACCCCGGGGGGCAGGTGGCCCGGTCATGGCCGGCAGCGCAGAACCACTTGTTGGTGTCCTGGTCGTCAGAGGCCTCGAACAGGTACGGCTCCGACAGCTCCACCGGCTGCTCGCCAGGAGCCTGGACCACGACGTTGCCGCTCGGGCTGCAGCACATCACCCGGTCGCCGGGCAGGCCGATGACGCGCTTGATGAAGTCCTTCTCGTCGGACGCCACCCCGAAGAACGTGCCGAGCCGGTGCACTGCCGTCCCGACGAAGCCCGTCGGTCGCTCCAGCGCCGCTTCCGGGGCCCAGTCGTCGATGCCGTTGAACACCACGACCTCGCCGCGGTGGATGCCGCGGACGTCGTACACCAGCTTGTTGACCAGCACCCGGTCGCCGATGCGCAGGGTCTGCTCCATCGACCCGGACGGGATGGAGAAGGCCTGCAGCAGGAACGCCTTGATGAGCAGGGCGAGGACGACCGCGAGCGCCACGAGGAACGGCAGCTCGACCCACCAGGGCCGCTTGCGCCGAGGCGCCTCAGGCGGGGGGGTGGGGGCAGCCGGCTCGCTCAGGACGGTCACGGCAGGCTCAACGCCGCGCCGCGCCGGATGGTGCCGCTCAGGCAGACGTGCTGGAGGAGGCAGCGGGCTTGACGTCGCGCTTCTCCTTGATCTTCGCCTTCTTGCCGCGAAGCTCGCGCAGGTAGTACAGCTTCGCGCGGCGGACGTCACCACGGGTGACGACCTTGATGTCCTCGATGACGGGGGTGTGCACCGGGAAGGTGCGCTCCACGCCGACGCCGAAGCTCACCTTGCGAACGGTGAAGGTCTCGCGGATGCCACCGCCCTGCCGGCGGATGACGACGCCCTGGAAGCGCTGGACACGGGAGCGGCTGCCCTCGACGACGCGGACGCCGACGTCGAGCGTGTCGCCCGGGCGGAAGTCCGGGACGTCGCTGCGCAGCGAGGCCTTGTCGAGCTCGTCGAGGGTGTGCATCCGTCTGCCTATCTCCGGGCGCGCGCGAGAGCGACGCGAAAGAACGTGGGGGTGCGGGACGACCCGCAACAGCCCTCTATGGTGCCACAGGTCCGGACGGGCGATCCACACCCAGATCCCGAGACAGCAGGTCGGGCCGCCGCTCCCGCGTCCGGGCGAGCGCCTGCTCGTGCCGCCAGCGAGCGATCGCGGCGTGGTCACCCGACCGCAGCACCTCCGGCACCTCGAGCCCCTCCCAGACCACGGGCCGCGTGTACGACGGCCCCTCGAGCAGCCCGGCGCTGAAGCTGTCGTCCTCGTGAGACGCCTGGTTGCCCAGCACACCCGGCAGCAGCCGCGCGATCGCCTCGACCATCACCAGCACTGCCGCCTCGCCGCCGGCCAGGACGTAGTCGCCGATCGACACCTCGTCGACCACCATCGTGCGCGCTGCCCGTTCGGCGACGCGCTGGTCGATCCCCTCGTAGCGCCCGCACGCGAACGCCAGCCACGGCTCACCGCTCAGCTCCTGCGCGAGGGCCTGCGTGAACGGCCGCCCGGCCGGCGTCGGCACGACCAGCCGCGGCACCGGCACCGGTCCGGTCAGCAGGTCCAGCGTGCGCCCCCACGGCTCGGGCTTCATCACCATGCCCGGCCCCCCGCCGTACGGGCTGTCGTCGACGGTGCGGTGGACGTCATCGGTCTGCTCGCGCAGGTCGTGGACGCGCAGGTCGAGGACGCCCGCGGCGAGAGCCTTGCCGACCAGCGACAGCCGCAGCGGCGCGAGGTAGTCGGGGAAGATCGAGATGACGTCGACCTGCACGGCTAGTCCGGTTCCCCGGCAGGTACGGCGGCCAGGTCGAGCAGCCCGTCGGGCGGGTCGACGACCAGCCGTCCGGCGGCGAGGTCGACGGTCGGCACGATCGCCTTCACGAAGGGCACGAGCAGCTCTGAGGCGCTCTCCCGCGCGATGGCGAGCACGTCGCCGTGCGGCAGGTGCAGGACGTCGTCCACGACGCCGAGGACGGTGCCGTCGCCGAGCTCGGCGCGCAGCCCGATGAGCTGGGTGTCGTAGTACTCGTCCTCCTCCGCGAGGGGAGGGAGGTCCGCGGTGGACAGCTGCACCACGGTGTCGCGCAGGAGCTCGGCGGCGTTGCGGTCGTGCACGCCCTCGAAGGCGACGACGAGGTACTTGCCCTGGTAGCGCGAGGACTCCACGGTCAGGGGTCCACGCTCAACCGGGTCGGTGAGCAGCACCCGACCGGCGGCGAAGCGGTCCTCGGGATCGTCGGTGCGGACCTCGACGGTGAGCTCGCCCTTGATGCCTTGGGGCCGACCGATGCGCCCGACGACGATGAGCTGCTCCGGAACGGCCCCGGAACCCGCCGGAGCCGGCGTCCCCTGCTGGGGCGCCGGCTCGCGGTCAGGGCGTCGCGCTCCGGCGACGCGTCGTGCCATGGACTAGCGGACCTCGTCGGTGTCGACGACGTCGACGCGCACGCCCTTGCCACCGATCGCCGCGACGACGGTGCGCAGGGCCTTGGCGGTGCGGCCGGAGCGGCCGATCACCTTGCCGAGGTCGTCCGGGTGGACGCGGACCTCGAGGGTCTGGCCACGACGACCCGACACCAGGTCGACCGTGACGTCGTCGGGGTTGTCGACGATGCCCTTGACCAGGTGCTCGAGGGCGTTCTCGAGCACTACTCGGCAGCCGTCTCGTCGGCGGGCGCCTCAGCAGCAGGCGCCTCGTCAGCCGTGGGCTCCTCAGCCGCGGGCTCGTCGGCCTTGGGCTCGTCGGCCTTGGCCTCGTCGGCCTTGGGCTCGTCGGCCTTGGCCTCAGCAGCCTCGGCCTTCGGCTCGTCAGCCTTCTTGGCGGCCTTCTTCTTCGGGGTGGTCGCCTCGCCGGCGGCGTCGCCCGACGCGAGCGCGGCAGCCTCGAAGGCGACGCGCTTGTCGACGCGGGGCTCCGCGACGAGCAGCGGCTCGGGGGCGGCCTCGCCCTTGAACTTCTGCCAGTCGCCGGTCTTGCTCAGCAGCTTCTGGACGGCCTCGGTCGGCTGCGCGCCGACACCGAGCCAGTAGGCCGCGCGGTCCGCGTCGACCTGGATGAGGGAGGGGTTCTCCTTGGGGTGGTACTTGCCGATCGTCTCGATCGACCGACCGTCCCGCTTGGTGCGGGCGTCGGCGACGACGATGCGGTAGTACGGCGCGCGCATCTTGCCGAGGCGCATGAGCTTGATCTTGACAGCCACGTGGGTGGTGCTCCAGGTCTTGAAAGTGTGGGTGAGACACCTCGGAGGCGCGTGGGGTGCGCTGAGGTCTCTCGGGTGCGGACGCGCCAGGGACGGGTAGAGGGCCGTCGACCAGCGGGAACTCGACAACCAGTGTGCCAGACAGCACGTCCGGCTCCGCCCGCAGCACCGCGCTCGGGCCTGACACTGGTGGGCGTGACCCTCGCCGCGGACGACCTCGCCCGCCACCCGGAGCAGCCGCTGTGGCGCGCGCCGGGCCTCGCGGCCCTGTTCACGGCGAGTACGACGGCCCGGCTGGCCAACGAGGCCGCGCGCGTGGCGGTCGTGCTGCTCGTGCTCGACCGCACCTCCTCCCCCGCCCTCGCCGGCGCCGTCGTCGCTGCCCTCACGCTGCCGTCCCTGGTCACCGGCCCTCTGCTCGGTGCCTGGCTCGACCGCACCGCTCACCGTCGTACGGCCTTCGTCACAAACCAGCTGGTGCTGCCGCTCGTGCTCGTGGGGTTGCTGCTCGCCGCGGGGCACAGCGCGTCGTGGGTGGTCGTGGTCCTCGGCGGCTTCGCCGGGCTCACCAGTCCGGTGCTGACCGGGGGCTTCACCGGGCTGATCGCCCCGCTCGTCCCGGCACCGCTGCTGCGCCAGGCGTACGGCGCGGAGTCCACGTCCTACAACGTCGCCGGCGTGACCGGACCGGCGCTGGCCGGTGGCATCGCCGCCTTCAGCCCCGACGCGGCCGTGGCGGTGTGTGCCGGGCTCAGTGTCGTGGCTCTCGCGGCGGTGCTGCGGGTGCCGATGCCGACCCCGGCCTCTGTCCCGGACGCCGGTCTGCTCCGCAGCGTCGGACGGGGGCTGCGGCACCTCGCGACGACGCCGGCGCTGCGCTCGGTCACGGTCGCGACGACCCTGTCTTTCATGGGCATGGGCGCGTTCCCGGTCGTCTTCCCCGCGCTCGCGAAGGAGGTGGGTGCGCGGCCGGCGGCGAGCGGTGCGCTGTTCAGCGCGTTCGCCGTCGGGGCGCTCGCGGGCAGTCTGGCGGTCGCGGCGCGAGCCCCCCGGACCGGTCCACTTCGCCTGGCGCTGCTGGGGATCAGCGGGCTCGTGCTGGTCTTCGCTGCCCTCATGAGCGCACCGACCCTGCTCGTGGCGCTCCTGTTGGTGGCGGTCGCGGGGGTCTTCGAGGGGCCGGTGCTGGCCTCGACCCTGACCGTCCGGGAGCACCACACGCCCTCAGTCATGCGCACCCAGGTCGTGACGACGGCGGCGAGCATCAAGTTCGGTGCGTTCGCCCTCGGGTCGGCGATCGGCGGTCACGTCGTCGCGCAGCACGGAGCACGCGCCGGGGTCGGCTTCGTCACCGCCTGCCAGGTCGCGGGTGTCGTCGCGGGGACCGTGGCACTGGGCTGGCCCGCCGTACGCCACCGGTTCGGGCGCTAGCAGGCGCCGGTCTTCACCGCCACGATGCGGGTGCTCCAGTTGAAGGCACCGTTCGCGGTGAGGTACTCCGTCGTGAACCACAGGGTGCAGTCGTCGACCGGGTCGGCGCTCATCGAGGCGTAGTCGCCCCAGCGCGAGAGGTTGGACCCGGTCTGGGACCCGCCGCCGACCTGCAGCACCTTCTCGACCCCGAGCTGGCCGGCCGGATCACCGACGCGTCGCGAGGCGACCCGGATCGAGGGCGCGCTGCTGCTGCTGGAGGCGCTGTGGCCGGGCCGGCGGGGTCTCAGGTGGTCCCGGGGACGACGCGGGGGTAGTCCTCGTCGAGCAGGTCGCGAAGCGCCGACACGGGCGGCAGGTGCGCGGGCGGGTCGTCGGTGACCCAGCCGTACTCGACGGCGGACAGCACCCCGTCGACC
Source organism: uncultured Actinomycetota bacterium (assembly GCA_963784705.1). Taxonomy (GTDB): domain Bacteria; phylum Actinomycetota; class Actinomycetes; order Mycobacteriales; family SCTD01; genus RYN-111. The sequence goes on along the minus strand of CAWASC010000018.1, from coordinate 8,975 downwards.
ACCCACAACAGGACCGTGCCGAGGGTCGCGCCGTCTGCGGCGTAGGCCCAGACCTCACCCGGGAGCGGACCGTCCGGCAGCGGGGCAGGCACGGCTTCCTGCGCCACGGAGAGGTTGACCGAGGCGGACCCGGCCTGCCAGGTCCCCAGGACGCTGGTCAGCGGGATCTGCGCGCGCAGGGTCTCGACGTGCGGCACGTCCTTGCGCAGCAGGTACTCCAGCAGCTGCGTCTCCTCGTGCGACAGCGGGCGCACGGCTCAGCCCTTGCGGTAGAGACCGAGCGGGTCCGGGCCCTGCGGCTTCGGCAGGCCCAGCGGGTTGGGCGCACTCGCCGGGAGTTGCGGCAGCCCCTGCGGCAGGCCAGCCTGCTGGCGCGACGGACCGCCGCCGGCGCGACCCGGCCCCTTCTTCTTCTTGCCCGAGGCCTGCTGGCGCTTCGCCTTGCGGCCCATCCCCGGCAGGCCGGGCATCCCGGGGATGCCGCCGGCCATGCTCTTCATCATCTTCGCTGCCTCGGCGAAGCGGTCCACGAGGTTGTTGACCTCCGGGACCGACGTCCCGGAGCCCTTCGCGATGCGGATGCGTCGGGAGGCGTTGAGCACCTTCGGGTCGCGACGCTCCTGCGGGGTCATCGACTGGATGATCGCGGTGATGCGGTCCAGGTCGCCGTCCTTGACCTGCGCCAGTGCGTCCTTCATCTGGCCACCGACGCCGGGCAGCATGCCGAGCAGGGAGGTCAGCGAGCCCATCTTCTTGATCTGGTGCATCTGCTCGAGGAAGTCCTCGAGGTCGAAGCCCTCGCCGCTCTGGAGCTTCGCCGCCGCCTTCTCAGCCTGGTCGGCGTCGAAGTGCTTCTCCGCCGTCTCGATCAGGGTCATGACGTCGCCCATGCCGAGGATGCGCGAGGCCATCCGCTCGGGGTGGAAGACGTCGAAGTCCTTGAGCTTCTCGCCGGTGGAGGCGAACAGGATCGGCTGGCCGGTCAGGTGTCGGACGGACAGCGCCGCGCCACCGCGGGCGTCGCCGTCGAGCTTGGTGAGCACGACGCCGGTGAAGCCGACGCCCTCCTGGAAGGCCTGCGCGGTCGTGACGGCGTCCTGGCCGATCATCGCGTCGACGACGAACAGCACCTCGTCGGGGTTGACCGCGGCCCGGATGTCGGACGCCTGCTGCATCAGCTCGGCGTCGATGCCGAGGCGCCCGGCGGTGTCGACGACGACGACGTCGTGGTTCATGCGGGTCGCGTGCGCCACACCCTGCCGGGCGGCGTCGACCGGGTCGCCGACACCGCTTCCGGCGTACGGCGCGAAGACGTCGACCCCTGCCTGCCCGCCGACGACCTGCAGCTGGGTGACGGCGTTGGGGCGCTGGAGGTCGCAGGCCACGAGCAGTGGGGCGTGCCCCTGAGCCTTGAGCCACAGCGCGAGCTTGCCGGCGAGGGTCGTCTTGCCCGCGCCCTGCAGGCCGGCGAGCATGATGACCGTGGGTCCGGTCTTGGCGTAGCGGATCAGCCGCGTCTGGCCCCCGAGGATGCCGACGAGCTCCTCGTTGACGATCTTGATGACCTGCTGTGCGGGGTTGAGGGCCTTGCTGACCTCCTCGCCCAGCGCCCGCTCCTTGAGCGAGGCGATGAACGCCTTGACCACCGGGAGGGCGACGTCGGCCTCGAGCAGCGCGATGCGGATCTCGCGGGCCGTGGCGTCGATGTCCGCCTCGGACAAACGGCCCTTTCCGCGCAGGGACGTGAAGACCTTGTCGAGCCGGTCGCTGAGGGTGTCGAACACGCGCACCAGCCTAGTCGTCAGCGACCGACCCGCTCGCTGGAACCGTGCCGGACGCAGAGAACACCAGCAGCGAGTGCACCCACCACCACCAGGCCAAGCACCACTGCTTCACCGTCACCCGGGCCGAAGGCGGCAGCCTCCGCTGGGGCACCCCCCGCGGCCGCAGCTACCTCCGCCGCCCCGGCCCCTCCTGCGCGGCTGGTAGCCACGCCGCGGACGGCAGTCGACCGTCGAAGACCGGCGGTCTGGTGTTGCGGACACGCGCGTGTCACGACACCAAGCCGCCGGCGCGGGCAAAGCGCTCAGGGGAGGACGGCGAGCAGGTCCCGAACCAACGAGTCCCGGACAACCGGGTCGGTCACCGGCGGGACGTAGAACGCATCCACCACGTCTGCCCCCAAAGTCGAGATGTGCGCCGACCGCACGTCCAAGTGGTGGAAGGCCAGCACCGCAGTGATCCGGTGCAGCACCCCGAGCTCATCAGGTGCCCGCACCTCCACCACGGTCGCCGTCGCGGACGCGTCGTCGACCAGCCGCACGGTCGAGGGGGCCGAGAGCGGCCTGGGACGGGCGTACGCCGCCTCCCGGGCGGTCAGGGTGGCTTCCAGGTCGATCTCACCGGCCAGCGCCCGGCGGAACTCCCCCGACACCAGCGCCCAGTCCGGCGCCGCCCCGAAGCGCGGTGCAGCCCGCAGCACCACCACACCGGTGGTCCCGAGGGCGTAGGCACTGGCCGCACGGACGTCCATGCGGTGCAGGGCGAGGACCGCGGCCACCAGCGACAGCAGCCCCGGCTGATCGGGAGCGACTGCCGTGACCGTCTCCCCCTCGACCAGGAACGCCGGCACGCCCGCGTCGACCAGGGCGCGCTGCGCGGAGGTCAGCGGCTCCGGCTCGGGCACTGCCGAGCCGGACAGCAGGGCGGAGGTGCGACGTACCAGGTCGGCGATGAGCTGGCCCTTCCAGCTGCTCCACGCCGCGGGGCCGGTCGCGGCCGAGTCGGCCTCGGTGAGCGCGTGCAGGAGCTCGAGCACCTCGAGCGACCCCACCGCCGACGCCACCCCCTGCGCCGTGGCCGGGTCCGCGAGGTCTCGGCGCGTGGCGACGTCCGGCAGCAGCAGGTGGTGCTCGACCATCGCGACGAGGACGTCCGCGTCCGCGTGCGAGAGGCCGAGCCGTGGCGCGACGCGCGCGACCACCTGCATGCCCACCTCGGTGTGGTCACCCGGCAGGCCCTTGCCGATGTCGTGAAGCAGCGCACCCAGCAGCAGCAGGTCCGGGCGCGCGACGCGGCGGGTCAGGGCCGCCGCGTTGGCCGCTGTCTCGATCAGGTGCCGGTCGACGGTGAAGCGGTGGTAGCTGTTGCGCTGCGGTTTGCTGCGCACCGACTCCCACTCCGGCAGCAGGGGGACGAACAGCCCCGCCTGGTCCAGCGCCTCGACGACCTGCACCGCCCCCGGGCCCGCGGCAAGCAGCCCGACGAACGCCTCACGCGCCGCGTCGGGCCAGGGCACGGGCAGGGGCGGGCAGGAGGCCAGTCGCTGCAGGGTGATCGGCGCGATGGGCAGCCCGGCACGTGCGGCGGCCTCCGCGACCCGGAGCACCAGCACCGGGTCCGCGGCCGGGTCGGCGTCGCGCGCGAGGACGACCTCGCCCTCCTGCTGCACGACGTCCTGGGCGAGCGGCAACCGCTCCGGCCCTGCGGCCGCCCGGCGCCCCAGCAGCCGGCGACGGGGTGCAGCGGCCGCCACGACCCGGCGCCAGGTGGTGTCGGACGCGTAGGCGATCGTTCGCGCCGCTCCGGACACCGCCCCCATCAGGGCGTCGGCGTCGGCGTAGCCCAAGGCTCCAGCCACCCCGTCCTGCTCCTGCATCAGCAACCGGTCGACGACCCGCCGTCCCGCCGACCCCGTACGCCGCTGCAGCTCCCCCCGCACGTCGAGCAGCACGCCGTACGACGTCCGCACGTCCGCGGACGGGGCATCCGTGACCTGGGCCAGTGCGGCGGCGTGCAGGGCGTGCACGTCGCGCAGGCCGCCGCGCGCCTCCTTCAGGTCCGGCTCCAGCAGGAACGCCACCTCACCGAAGGTCCGGGCGCGCTCCTCGACCGCAGCCTTGAGCTCGGGCAGGCGCCTCGTCGCTCCTGCTCGCCAGGCCGCCCGGGTGGCGGACACGAGCCGCGCCGCCACCTCCGGGTCGCCGGCGACGAAGCGGGCGTCGAGGAGCCCGAGCGCTGCCTTCAGGTCCTCGCGGGCAACGGCGACCGCCTCGTCCACGGTCCGGACCGAGTGGTCGAGGCCGATGCCGCTGTCCCAGATCGGGTACCAGAGCGCGTCGGCGACGCCGGCGACATCGGAGCGTCTGTCGTGGACCAGCACCAGGTCCAGGTCCGAGCCCGGCGTCGGGTCCTGTCGACCGAGGGCCCCGACCGCGACCAGGGCCAACCCGGGACCGGGGTCGCCGAGCAGGCCGACCAGCCACTCGTCGTACAGCGCGGTGAGAGCGGCCCGCAGCGGCGCGCCGGTGACCTCGATGCGGGCCAGCAGGGCCGAGCGCGCGTCCTTCACCACCTGATCCTCGCCGACTCCGGGTCAGCCCAGCCGGCCCAGGGTGCGCACGGCCCCGAGGTCGTAGGCGCTCTCGGCGTGCAGGGCCTGGTCCAGCCCGGTGTGCTCGTCCTCCTGCGAGACGCGCAGCGGCATCACCCGGTTCACCGCGTGGGCGATCGCGAAGCTGACGAGGAAGCAGAACGCCGCGGCGGCCAGCACCCCGACGGCCTGCCGGCCCAGCAGCCACAGGCCGCCACCGTAGAGCAGCCCCTCGTGGGTCACCCCGGGGTTGACGTCCGCGGACGCCGCGAGGCCGAGGAACAGCAACCCCAGGACGCCACCGACGAAGTGGACGCCCACGACGTCGAGGGAGTCGTCGTAGCCCAGGCGGTGCTTGAGCTGCACGGCCACCAGGCAGACCGCGCCGGCCAGCGCGCCCAGGACGAGAGCGGGCAGCGGCTGGAGGAAGCCGCAGGCCGGCGTGACGGCCACCAGCCCGGCGATGGCTCCCGAGGCGGCGCCGAGGGTGGTGGCCGACCCGGTGCGCCAGCGCTCGACCGCGATCCACGCCAGCAGACCGCCGACGCCAGCCAGGTGCGTGGCCACCAGCGCGTTGACGGCGAGCTCGTTCGCGGCGAGCGCGGAGCCGGCGTTGAAGCCGAACCAGCCGAACCACAGCAGCCCGGCGCCGAGCAGGGTGAGCGGCAGCGAGTGCGGGGGCATCGCCTCCCGCGGCCAGCCCAGGCGACGCCCGACGACCAGCGCCAGGGCGAGGCCCGAGGCACCGCAGTTGATCTCCACGACGGTGCCTCCGGCGAAGTCGAGCAGCCCCAGCCGGGCCAGCCAGCCCTGCGGGCTGAAGACCCAGTGCGTGAGCGGTGCGTAGACCAGCACCGACCACAGCGCGACGAAGGCCACGAACGGTCCGAAGCGAACGCGATCGGCGGTCGCCCCGGACAGGAGCGCCGCCGTGAGCACCGCGAACATCAGCTGGAAGAAGCAGAACAGCAGCGGTGGGACGGTCAGGGTGAGGCCGGGTACCGGCTCGCTGGTGTGGGACAGGCCGGTGTAGCGGAAGCCCCCGGCAAGCCCGTTTCCGTCGCCGAAGGCCAGCGTGTACCCCAGGACCACCCAGGTGACGGTGACGACGGCGATGCAGACGTAGCTCTGCATGAGCATCGCGAGCACGTTCTTCGCGCGGACCATCCCGCCGTAGAAGAAGGCGAGGCCGGGGGTCATGAGCAGCACCAGCGCGGTGCAGGTGAGCACCCAGGCGGTGTCGCCGGCGCTCACCCCCGCGTCGGTCAGGGCGGTGAGGGTCGTCGGCACGGATCGGAGCGTGGTGCACTGGCGTCACCGCGAGGTTCCACCCACGTTTCAGGCGCGTGAACGCCCCGCCGGGGCCCGGCGGGGCGCTTCACGTGCGCTTGCTAGAGAGCCTCAGCGCCCCGCTCGCCGGTGCGGACCCGGACGACGTCCTCGACGGGCGTCGACCAGACCTTGCCGTCGCCGATGGAGCCGGTGCTGGCGGCCGCGACGATGGCGTCCAGGATGCGTCCGGCATCGGCGTCGTCGGCCAGCACCTCGACCCGCACCTTCGGCACGAAGTCGACGGTGTACTCCGCGCCGCGGTAGACCTCGGTGTGGCCGCGCTGGCGGCCGAAGCCCTGCACCTCGCTGACGGTCATGCCCTGGACGCCGGCAGCCTCGAGCGCCGTCTTCACGTCGTCGAGCTTGAACGGCTTCACGATCGCTGTGATCAGCCTCATCGCACGCTCCCCTCGTCGTAGCTCACAGGGCTTCCACTCCTCGTTCGCCGGTCCGGACCCGGATGACGTCGTCGACCGGAGTGGACCACACCTTGCCGTCCCCGATGGAGCCGGTCTGCGCCGCCTTGGCGATGACGTCGATCACGTCGGCGGCATCCGCGTCGTCGGTCAGCACCTCCAGTCGCACCTTGGGCACGAACGTCACGGTGTACTCCGCGCCGCGGTAGACCTCGGTGTGCCCGCGCTGCCGACCGTGGCCCTGCACCTCGCTGACGGTCATGCCGTGCACGCCGTACGCCTCGAGGGCGGTCTTGACGTCGTCGAGCTTGAAGGGCTTGAGGACGGCTGTCACGAGCTTCACGTCACGACCTTCTGCGTCGCGCCGGCGAAGGCCGGGGAGGACGAGCCCGTGCTCATCCCGCCGAGCTCGTAGCCGGTCTCGGCGTGCTCGCTCTGGTCGATGCCGGTGACCTCGGCCTCCTCGCTGATGCGGATGCCCATCGTCGCCTTGAGCACCAGCCCGAGGATGGTCGTGACGACGAACGAGTAGGCGAGCACCGCACCCGCCGCCAGTGCCTGCTTGCCCAGCAGGGTGGCCGAGCCGCCGTCGAGCAGGCTCTGGTAGCCCGCCGCGAACTCCTGGTCGGCGACGACGCCGATCATCAGCGTGCCGAGGATCCCGCCGACCAGGTGGACGCCGACGACATCCAGGGCGTCGTCGTAGCCGAGCTTGTTCTTGAGCCCGATGGCCAGGCAGCAGCCGATGCCGGCCACGACACCGATCGCGATGGCGCCGAACGGGTTCACGAACGCGCACGCGGGGGTGATGGCGACCAGACCGGCGACCGCACCGGAGGCGGCGCCGAGAGTGGTGAAGTGCCCGTCACGGACCCGCTCGGTGAAGATCCACGCCACCAGGGCCGCCGCCGTGGCGACGTTGGTGTTCATGAACGCCAGCGCCGCGAGGCCGTTCGCCGCGAGCGCCGAGCCGGCGTTGAAGCCGAACCAGCCGAACCACAGCAGACCGGCACCGATCATCACCAGCGGCAGGTTGTGGGGTCGCATGGCCTCCTTGCCGAAGCCCTTGCGCTTGCCGAGCACCAGCACGAGCGCCAGGGCGGCGGCACCGGCGTTGATGTGGACCGCCGTCCCGCCGGCGAAGTCGAGCGCGCCGAGGCGGTTGACGATCCAGCCACCGGAGTCCTTCACGAAGCCACTGGCCGCGCCCGCACCGGTCGCGTCGCCGTCAGCCGCGACGACCCCGAAGCCGAAGACCCAGTGGGCGACCGGGAAGTAGACGACCGTCGACCACAGGACGGTGAAGGCGAGCCAGGCGCTGAACTTCATCCGGTCGGCGATCGCTCCGCTGATGAGGGCCACCGTGATGACCGCGAACATCACCTGGAAAGACGCGAAGGTCAGGTCGGGCAGGCCGAACGTCTGGCTCACCCCACCGGCCTTGTCCACGGTGACGTTGTGCACCAGGTCCGTGAGGCCGACCAGGCCACCGGACCAGCCGTAGAGGCCGGAGTGCGACGACCCGAAGGCGACCGCGTAGCCGTAGACGACCCACAGGACGCTCACGATCCCCAGGGAGCTGAAGCTCATCATGAGCATGTTCAGCACGCTCTTGCTGCGGCACATACCGCCGTAGAAGAACGCGAGGCCGGGGGTCATGAGCAGCACCAGGGCGGCGCTGGTCATGATCCACGCGTTGCTCGCGCCGTCGATCACGGGATCCATGTCTCTCCTTCGTCGGGCTTTCCACCAAGCAGGGTGGTGACTGCTGATGAGGCTCGCGGGAGGCTGTTCCGTGACCATGACCGGTGTGTTTCCAGGACATCACGTCTGTGGAGATCGTGTTTCACCAGCGTGAACCCCGGCGCGCCGGCCGGGACGGACCGGTGCAGACTGCACTCATGTCGCGATGGCTGCAGGAGACCGGCGGGACCAGCGGCGCCGACTACGACGCGCGCTTTGCCGCGCTCGCCAAGACCGGCAAGGACCTGCACGGCGAGGCGAGGTACGTCGGCGCGCTGCTCGACCCCGGCGCGCGCGTGCTCGACGCCGGGTGCGGCACGGGCCGGGTCGCGGTCGAGCTCGCCAGGCGCGGCCACCGGGTCACCGGAGTCGACAGCGACGCCTCCATGCTCGAGGTCGCGCGCCGCTCCCCCGACGTCACCTGGCACCTCGCGGACCTCGCCACCCTCGCCCTCGGTGAGACCTTCGACCTCGTCGTCGCGGCGGGGAACGTCATGGTCTTCCTCGAGCCGGGCACCGAGCCGGAGGTCGTCCGCCGGTGCGCGCAGCACGTGCGCCCGGGTGGGCTGCTGGTCAGCGGCTGGCGCACCGACCGGCTCGCCGTACCGACGTACGACGGATGGGCACGCGCGGCGGGGCTGGAGCAGGTCGTCCGTCACGCGACGTGGGACGGCGATCCATGGGTGGACGGCGCGGACTGGTGCGTCGCGGTGGACCGACGTCCCGAGACCTCCTAGACCTCGGGCGGGAGGGCCGCCTCGCAGGCCCCGCCGGGGTCCAGACCGTGGACGACGGCCCGGCAGATCGCCTCGAGCTGACCGACCTGCTCGGGCGTGAGCGCGTCGAACAGTCCTGACCGCACCGCCTCGACATGGCCTGGGGCGTGCTGCGCGAGGACGTCGTACCCCTCGTCGGTGAGGGTGGCGAGGGTGACGCGCCGGTCACCGGGACAGGCCGCACGTGTCACCCAGCCGCGCTGCTCGAGCTTGGCGACGGCGTGCGAGAGGCGGCTGGCGCTGGCGTTGACGACGTTGGCCAGGTCGCTCATGCGCCGCGTGCGGTCAGGGGCGGCGGACAGCTGCGCGAGGATCGAGTAGTAGGCGTGCGGCATG
>CAWASC010000017.1:0-105457 GCA_963784705.1 uncultured Actinomycetota bacterium | reverse complement strand
GCCGGCTGTCCATCGGCGACCGGTCCGTCTCGTACCGCGATATTTCGTTGCTACATGCCCTCCCACCATGGCGGGCTTGGACGCGAGGCGAGTGCTGTCAGGGACCAAGTAGGCCGAGCGGGATGACCGCGATGCCGTCCGGCCGGCAGTAGGCATCGGTGCCGGTGGTGAGCACCACTCCCCCGAGGAAGTCCTCGCCGAGCTGCTGCTTGAGCCACAGCAGGTGCCGCACGTCGCCGTCGTTGACCTCGGGGCTCAGCTTGACCTCGACGCCCAATACGCGATGGTCGTCGCGCTCGACGATGAGGTCGATCTCGCGTTCACCGCTCCAGGAACGGAAGTGCAGCACCCGCGCCTCTGCGGCCTGGGCGCAGACCCGAACGACGAGCGTCGCCAGCGACTCGAACAACGCGCCGAGGAACGTGCCGTCGCGCTGGACGACTTGGGTGCCTTCGCCGCGAAGAAGGGCGGCGGCGTTCACGCCGAGCAGACGAGCTGCCAGTGCCGGGTCGGCGAGGTGGTGCTTGGGTGCGGCCGACAGCCGGCTCAAGTGGTTGAACGTCGGTGCCCAGGCATGAAGCGGCTCCAGGACGAACAGCCTCTCCAGCGCGTCGCGATAGGGACCGGTCGTGGACTTGGCGGGCTTGTCGCCCTCTCCGGCAGTCGCCGCGTCGCGGATCTTGTCGTACGACGCGGCGGTCGAGGTCGCGGCGGCGTAGGCACTGAGCCAGCGCCGCAGCGTCTCGGGGCGCCGCACGGCGGCCCCGTTCTCGGGGAGCTCGACGTCGATGATGCGCTGCAGGTACCCGTCGAGGGCCGCCCGGACAGCACGGTCAGTCCCAGCCCGCAGCGCTGGGAAGCCCCCGCTGATGATCTCTGCCGTGTAGTCCGGCACCGTCAGCTCACAGCGGCCGGACACGAGGTCCGCAGAGATCCCGTCGGTGACCAGTCGCGCCAGCGAGACCGTCGGGGTGCTGACACCCCGCTCAGCCAGCGTCAGCGGGCGCATGCGGAGGGACACGATGCGACCGGCCCCCGAATGAACCGGTGCCTGCTTGGGCGCTGCGGAACCGGTCAACAGGTACCGGCCAGCGGACGGGTCGTCGTCGACCGCACGTCGCACCAGGTCCCAGGCTGCCGGGAGCCGTTGCCACTCGTCGATGAGCAGCGGGTACGGGCCCCGGGTCAGACGGGAGGGGTCGGCGGTGAGCAACTGAGCCTGTGCGGGTTCGTCCAGGCGCAAGATCTGCGCAGCGCGCTGCGTCGCGGTCGCCGTCTTGCCCACGCCCTTGGGGCCCTCGAGGGAAATTGCAGGCAAACTGGGCAGGAGTGCGTCCAATTCGCCGTCCAGCACCCGCGGGCGGTACGTGATCATGAACGGGACTGCTCCGAATGCATCCCCCGACGCTACCATTTCGCGCAGGGTTGCGCTACCGTTCCGCGCCGAACTTCGCTACCGATCCGCGCCATGCGAGTACGAGCGCTGGCCAGCGATTGACGGTCCTTACCCGCAGCGGACGCGACCTTTCTCGGGGAGCGGCACCGGCTCAGGACCTCCGCCCGCGAACCGGCGAACAGTGTCAGCGGGGATCCGGGAAGCCCAGGCTGACGTAGCCGAGCGCCCGCTTGGACAGCGAGGACGCGAGAACACCTTCCTGCACGTCGTGGTAGTCGTGAACCTCAGCGGTCAGCTTGCCGGGGTAGGGCCGCAGGATCCGCCCGACGTACTGCACCAGCCTGCCCTTGAACGCGATCGGTGCGGCAAGGAAGAGCGCGTCCAGCGCGGGACAATCGAAGCCCTCGCCTACGAACGGCCCGGTGGCGACGACCAAGAGAGGCTCGTCCGCCGTCGGATGCTCCAGTTGAGCCAGCGCGGCGGCTCGTTGCTTCACGCCCATGCCTCCACGGAGAACCACCGGCGGGCGTCCTCGTTGGGTGAGTTCCGCGGTGAGCCGTTCCAGATGGCTGGTCCACTGGGTGAGGACCAAGCAGTGGCGCCCGCGCCCGGTGGCGTCGAGGACGTCCTGCACGACTTGCTGAAGGCGGTCGTCGTCAGCGACGAGGTCGCGGTAGATCACCGCCATGCCCCCGGGCGACTGCGGGGTCGCGTCACCGGAGTAGGTGTACCGGGTGGGATGGACATGCAGAACGGGGTCCGGAACGGGGGCTTCGACGGACGTAAGGGTGTCTCGCGTCGCCCTGGCCACCGTGTGCCGGATCGGCCCGATCTGCAGCGCGATGAGGTCATCGAGCTGGTCGCGGCGGTAAGGCGTCGCGGTGAGTCCGAGCCAGCGACGCGCAGGGATCTGGGAGACCGCGTGCGTGAACGCCGCTGCGGGTACGTGATGGCACTCGTCGACAACGACCAGGCCGTAGTCCTTGGTCCACGAGGCGACGTCTTCGTCGCGGGCCAGGGTCTGGAGGGTCGCGATGTCGAGGACGCCGGTGGTCTTGGTCCTTCCGCCGCCGCGCTGCCCGACCTTGACGCCGAGCAGCTCATGTAGGCGCTTCCGCCATTGGTCGGCCAGCGCCTTGCGGTCAACGAGGACCAGGGTCGAGACGCCCAGGGAAGCGATAACCGCGCTCGCCATCACGGTCTTGCCCGCGCCGGGTGGCGCCACCAGCAACCCGAGATCGTGACCGAGCGCCGCCTGGTGTGCTGCCTGCTGCTCCGGCGTCAGCGTCGCCGAGCAGGAGAAGTCCTGCGGGCTTCCGTCGCTACGCAGATCCGCCGTCACAGCCATCTTGCTCCCCGCGCGCTCGAGCAGCGCCACGAGCCGGTCGTGCATGCCACGGGGCAGCAGGAGGTCACCCTCCACCGTCTCGTCGTACAGGCGGAGGAAGCGGGGCGTGTCCCACGTCGACTGCCGACGCCGCTCCCGGTCGTAAAAGGCGGGGTTGGGCATCGACGCGGCGTGGCGCAGAGTCGCGAGCATTGCCGGCGGTAGGGACGCCGCCTTGACCCGCAGCGTGCCGCCGAGCTCGACCTCAACCCTGTTTGGCACAGGTACGTCGATTTTCGTCGCACTCGACGTGACGACCTTGTCCACGCCGCTGCCGGTGCGCAGGGTCCCGAGCCTTGTCACGACACGCGCCAGCTCCGCAGGGGTGAGCCGCGGGAGTGAGGAGAGGTAGCCCCACGGGTCTTCGTGCGGTTCGAGAGTCGCCAGGTCCAGGAACACCGTCGTACCCGTACGGCGACGGCGACCTTGAAGAGGGGCAGCGATCAGGTTGCCGATACCGCCAGCCGGAAGTAGGTCCTGCGACGGGAAGAGCCGGTCGTAGCTCGCCAGGTTCAGCCGTCCCGCCATGGTCATGGCCTCCCGCAAGAATCCCGTGCCCAGCTGCCTTGCCTGAGCCGCGGGCACCCCCGAGGTGAAGAAGACCCAGACGTGCGCGCCCGCTCCCGAGCGTGACACCTCCAGCGCCGCGGTCACGCCGTACGCACGAGCGGCCTTGAAGTACGCCAGGGCATCGAGCAGAGCCGTAGCGCCGTCGAAGTCGGCGGCGACCCAGTGGCACCGGTCGTTGTCGAGCAGCGGGTACAGCCCGATCTCCAGGTCACCGGACAGGTGCCGGGTGACCACCTCCTCCGTCAAAGGCAGGTAGTGCCGATCGGCTGGGCGAACGCCCTTGCGGAACCCGCCAAGTACGGCGGGCATCCAGCCGCCGCGTCCGGTGCGGTCGCTGTCCCACCGGACCGCGTACACGTCGCTGCGAGCCCGGAACAGGGTCGCGTAGAAGGCGACCTTCTCCCTCGCGGACGACGCCGCAGTGACCGTCCCCGGAGCGGCGTCGAACATCACCGTCGGCGCGGCCCCGGGGCGCTTGCTCTCCTGCTCCGAGATCTTCAGCATCCCGCGTAGGTGCTCGTTGTCGGCTTCGAGTTCCGCGATCCGGGACCGCATCGCGTCCAGGTCGCCCATGAGACTCAGCTGCGCCCCGTCACCCGACGAACGAGGCTCGTGCCGGTCGACAGGACTCTCCGCTCCTATAGGTGCATCACGCAGGCGCAAGCACGATGGCCTCGGCCTTTGACGACCATAACGGCGCTCGCTGCCGCGGGGCAGCCAAGGCCTCCCCGCGTGTCACCATCGCGCTGTGCGCCCGATCACACTGCCTCAGCCTCCTCCGGGATAGGGGCACGAATAGGGACACGGGCAACAAAAAACCCGCCGGTCATATGCTCTGACCTGCGGGTTTACTGGTGGGCGATACTGGACTCGAACCAGTGACCTCTCGCGTGTGAGGCGAGCGCTCTAACCAACTGAGCTAATCGCCCGAAGGCGTCGCAAGACCTTAGCGCAGGCCCCCGTGGCGGATGCGTCAGCCCAGCATCCCCGTCACGCGGCCCATGACGTCGTACCGCTGCGCCAGGACCACGGCCGCCACGAGCAGCGTCAGGCTCAGGGCCAGGCTCCCCACGGTCCGCCATGGACGGCGCCGCGCGGCGTCCCACGCCTCGGTGGCCTGGTCGCGCACGCGGATCAGCCAGCGCTCGGCGAACGGGAACTCCAACGACCAGATCAGCAGCCCGACCAGGATCGGCGGGATGGTGAACGGTCCAGGGAGGACCACGAGCGCCAGGCCCAGACCGATGAACGACAGCCCCAGCAGGAACACGACGACGCGAACGGTGGTGCCGGCACCCGGGACCTTCCGCACGTGCCGGTGCTCGCTGGGTCTTGGCATCGGTGACCGTCAGACGTCGCCGGTGACGACGAGCGGGCCTTGTGCCTGCTGAGGAACCGTGCGACCGGGCTCGCGCGTCACCATCAACCGGGTGATCTCGGTCGGGTCGCCGGACAGGTGCAGGCCGTTCACGACGGTGACACCGCTGTCCTTGACGTCGAAGGAGCCCACGGCCTGCACGACCCCGAAGCGGCTGCGCTGCCAGAGGACGTACGTGCTGCTCGAGGCGTTCACCGGAAGCCCGTCCAGGACGAGGCTCATGTCACCGCCGCGCATGACAGCGACGGCCTTCGCGCCGCCGTCGCCGGTCAGGTCGACCGCGGACGAGCCCTGGTGGACGAGGCTGCCTACGGCCGTCTGGAGTGCGGCGTCCCGCGCCTGGATGGTCCGGTTCTCCGACTGCAGTCCACGGTTGACGAACACCAGGGCGACGACGAGGACCAGCGATGCTGCCGCGCCGAGCAGCGCGGTACTGACCCGGACTGTCCGCGCACGACGCCGCTCCCGCATGTCGTCCAGGGAGCTCACCGGAGCAGGATCGCCCTCGGGTGACGCGGCCGGCACCGGGAACTCGCCCGCGCGGCCGGACGCCTGCACACCGGCACGGATGCCGTCGAGGATGCCGGCCGGCGGAGCAGCCTGCTCCACGCCGTACGCGAGGTGGGTGAGCGTCTGCGTGTGCTCGACCACGGCCTGGGAGCATGCCGCGCACGACGGCAGGTGGGCGAGGAACAACTGCTCGTCCTCCGGCTCGAGGGCGCTCAGGGCGTGCCCGACAGCGAGCTCTTCGTACAGCTCGTGCGAGCGGTCGGCGGCGGTCACGAGGCGCTCCTCGGGTCGGTGCTGCCAGGCAGCAGGTCGTCTTCTGACAGGTCGGTGTCGGCTGCGCTGTCGTTGAGGCCCTCCAGGGAGGACTTCAGTCGCTTCATCCCGGCGAGCATCCGGGTCTTCACGGTACCGAGCGGCGTCGCGGTGATGCCGGCGATCTCCCGCTGGGTGTAGCCACCGAAGTAGGCGAGCACGAGGGCCTCCTTCTGCACGTCAGGGAGTGTCAGCATCGCCTCGCGCACCCGCTCGCGGCGCAGCGTCGACCAGACCTCGTCGTGCACCTTGGGGCCGTCCGGCTCGCGCTCCTCGAGCATCTCTGCCGTCGTACGGCGCTTGCGGAGGTTCTCCTCGCGGCGCACGGCGTCGACGGCCTTGTGGTGCGTCATGGAGAGCAGCCAGGTGGAGAAGCCACCCCGTGAGGCGTCGTACCGGGAGGCGTCACGCCAGACGGTCAGGAAGACCTCCTGCACGACGTCCTGGGCGAACTGCTCGTCCGCGAGTATGCGGCGGGCCAACCCGTAGCACGCGCGGCCGTACCGGCCGTAGAGCGCTTCGAGAGCGCCGGCGTCCCCCTCGGTCACCCGGGCCATCAGCGCACGGTCGTCGAGGCCGTCGTACGGCGAGGGGTGGGCAGCGGCGTCGACGGCGCGGCGTGCTTCCGCACGGGTCCTCGGCGTTGTCACGGCTGTGGTCACACCTGTCGTTCGTCGCAGCGGCCGAAGCGGATGGGTCGGCGATCCGCAGGAGGTGCTGACGCTACCGCCCGTGCACCGAACGTGCTTGGCTGTTCGCGCTCGCAAGGCGCTCCCCCCCTCGCGGTTCAGCCACCTCGAAGCGGGGGATGCTGGCCGTGCACCGGTCCCACGGCGGCACCCCCTGGAGGTACGGCGATGGCTCAGCCCGCGATGGTTCGTTCAGAGATGGTTCTGAGCCTGGTCGTGCCCGGCGCGACCACGATCCCGGTGCGCGCCGAGCTCAGCTACGACGTCGCAGACCCCTATGCCGTGACCGTCGGGTTCCACACCGGCTCCGTCGCGGACGGCCCGGTGAGCGACGTCGTGCAGTGGACGTTCGCGCGGCAGCTCCTCACCGACGGCGTGACCGGCCCGGTGGGCCAGGGCGACGTGCAGGTATGGCCGACGCAGGGGCGCGATGCCGCGGGCGTCTCCCTCTCTCTGAGCTCCCCTTCCGGCAAGGCCATGTTCGAGATCCCGCTGCCTGAGCTGGTCGAGTTCCTCTCGCTCACCTACGCCGCCGTCCCCACGGGGGCCGAGAGCGATCATGTGGACGTCGACGCGGAGCTGGCGCTGCTGCTGTGGGCCGAGCCGGAGACCTGAACCCAGTCTGGAGTTCTGCTAGTCTCCCCACTCGTCATCAGGCGGTGCGGACAGCACGGACTGATCGACGTGGACGTAGCTCAGCTGGTAGAGCACCACCTTGCCAAGGTGGGGGTCGCGGGTTCGAATCCCGTCGTCCGCTCGGTGTGGAAAGCGCCTCCCGGCCGGGTGGCCGAGTGGCTTAGGCAAGGGACTGCAAATCCCTGTACGCGGGTTCGATTCCCGCCCCGGCCTCTCCTGCCCGACACCTGCAGGGCACAACTGAACAGCACGGGCGATTGGCGCAGTCTGGTAGCGCGCTTCCCTGACACGGAAGAGGTCACAGGTTCAAGTCCTGTATCGCCCACACACAAAACCGCAGGTCAGAGCAGGTATGGCGGCGGTTGACGGCATCACCGAAGGCCACCGAGTTCCTTCCGTGCGCTCTCCGTGCGCTCTGAGAACCGCACACAACCGCTCTCCGCATGCCTAGAACGCACTCGGGCCGGCGCCGGGTGGCAGCCGCTGAAGAAGCGCGACACCGATTCGCAGCTCGCCGGCGTGCGCTCCGTGCGCTCCCGTGCGCTGTCCTGCGTGGTCCGCCCAGGGCTCTTCGTGGTTCCCTGTGCGGCGACCAGACCCGAGGAGGCTCGTGCGCTACAGCCTGTACCACCGAGCCGGGAACCCCCGCACTCAGACAGATGAGGACGCCCGCAAGATTGTCGAGTCGTCCGTGCTGCGCGGCTACGCGCCGCAGGGCAGCGACATCCCGACTGTGCAGGCTTGGCCGGGGAGCATCCCGCCTGGCGAGTACGGGCTGGAGTTCGAGACCGACGTGTCCCCCGACCCGCGGTCCCCGCCAGGCGTCCCAATCTGGCGCGCCGGCTCCCGCGACGTGAGGGTTGGCGCCGAGAGCGCGGACCGTACGCTGAGATCACGATCAGGGTCACTCGCGTCGTGCTGAGTACGGAGGTGGACAAGTGAGCCTCTCCCAGCTCGAGGTCGAGCAGGTCCACGCCGACCTGCAGGCAGTCGCTCGACTGACCCTGACGGCCGAGCAGGTCCCCGCCCTGACGTTCAGCGAGTACTACGACGAGCTTGGAGCGGGCGTGCAGGCGTTCGTGCAGCTCGAGGAGGGCACGTTCCGGCTCTGGAACAACAGCACCGACCCCGCCGGTCGGTCACTCATCGTGCTCGCCAGTCCCGGCGAGCCGATCGCCCAGGTCACGGCACTGCTCAACGCCTTGGACCTGACCGGGAGCGTGCTGACGCAGCTCTGGACCGGCACGGGTTGGCTGACTGGCAAGGACGCGGCGACCTCAGCAGCCTGACCCCGCTCCCAAGGGTCGAATGTCAGCCGAGCCGGAAGGCGGCGCCGAGGCGCTGTTCCGCGACCTTGACGGTGCGCTCCCGCGCGTCGGCGGCAAGGTGGGTGTAGCGGGCGACCATGCGCTGGTCGGAGTGCCCGAGCCGGTGCCGCAGGGTCTCGACGTCGAGGCCACCGGCGAGGAGCTCGGTGGCAAAACTGTGCCTCAGGTCGTGAAAGGTCGGGGCGGGTGCGTGCAGCTCGGCCTTGAGCACGGCCGGCATCATGACCCGCCTGGAGAAGTTCGAGCGCCGCAGCCACTTGCCCTCTGGCCCGAGGATCACGGCTCCCTGCTCCCCCGCTGGGATCTGGTCCAGGTCAGCTTCCAGTGCAGCGACGATAGTCGGCGCGAGTGGGATGGTGCGGCGGCCTGCGGCGGACTTGGGGTAGGCCCGAAGGAGCAGACCTGCTCTGCTCTCCTCGAGCACCTGGCGGACGCGGATCTCTCCGGCTTTGAGGTCGAGGCCGCCGCCGTCACGGGTGGTCGCCAGGTGTAGTCCGGCGGCTTCCTCCCAACGGAGCCCGGCTCCGTAGCCGAGGATCAGGGCGCGGCGGTAGCCGACGGTCGTTGCGCGCAGGAGGGCGGCGAACTCCTTCGGGTCCAGGACCCGGATCTCGGTGGCGCGACTGGCGGGCATGTTCGCGGGTGGGCGTCCCCGCTTGTCGACGGCGGGGTTGCGCATGAGCAGGTCGTCCTCGATCGCGACGTCGAGGATCTCCTTCAGCAGTCGAAAGGCAGGGCGGACGGTCTCGGGGTGCCACTTCTCCGTGGCGGTGGCGACCCAGGCGCGGACGGTGGCGTGCTGGATGAGCCCGATCGGCAGGTCGCCAAGGAAGGGCTCGAGCTGGTTGCGCCACAGCGAGCGGCGCTTGTCCCGGGTCTGGTTCTGCAGCCCTGGTTCCCGTTCCGCCAGGACCAGCTCGGCGAGAACGCTAAGCACGACCTTGCCGGCGCGTGGGTCGACGTACGTGCCTGCCCGGACTTTCTGCTCTTGTTCCTGCCACCAGCGGTCGGCATCAAGCTTCTTCTCGAAAGACTGGGTGACCCGCTGCCCGGTGGGCAGCTGGGCGATCGCCTGCCAGCGGCGTCGGTGGTGCTTGCCGCGGTCCCGGGTGTGTCCCATGGCGTGCTCCGATCAATGCGTCGACCTCAGCGTGAGCCGCTCGGACGATCCGCGGTGGCGCTCATCGCAAATTGTGGATAACGGGGCGGTCAGGCCTGGTCTTCGAGCCAGGCCATGAGACGGGCGCGGCTGATCAGAATCCGGCGGCCGAGGCGCACGCAGGGCAGGCTGCCTCGCCGGACCTCCTGCTGTACGAGCCACGGGCTGACGCCCAGCAGCGTCGCGGTCTCTGCCACCGAAAGCGTCGCCCGCTCACCCTCCGCCGCGCCCGCGCTCGACTGTGCTGCGGAACGGCCTGAACTGAGATCTCCGGTTCGTTGCTGCTTGAGGCCTCGCTGCGTGTCACTGGTGCGCGATGGCTCGATCGGGCAGCCGAGGTCGTCATCGTCCGAGCCCGTGGCTCGGCCGGTCATCGACGCGGGTTACTGCGTCGAGCGCGCGGCTGGCCTGCTGTACGTGACTGCGGTTGCTGTCGAGGCCGGTGCGGGCTTGGGTGCCGATGAGGGCGACGGCGCGGTCGATGTTGCTGGTGAGGTTGTGGCCGGCGCGCAGGGCGGTGGCGTCGATGACGGCTTGGAGGTGTCGGTCACTGAGAGCGCAGGCGATGTAGCCGAGGTCGACGGTGCCGCTGTTCCAGAGGGAGGCGGCGACGTCGATCAGGATGCGTTCGCCGCTGCTCCAGGACCGCTCGTCGATCATCCGGTCGGCGTGGAATGTCCGGTCGGTGAGGTTGAGGTAGTCCCACTTGCGGTCGTCGAGGGGTTCGAGGGCGACCAGGACGGCGAGCAGCTCCCGGTCCACGCTGGGGCTGGTCATGCTGGCCGCCGCTGCTGCACCGGCGCGTCGGTGCCGTGCTGGTTCCAGGCTGCTTGCCTGCCGGCGTCGATGTAGTGGTCGAGGTCGGTGCTGTCGATCCGCAGGTGCTTGCCGAGCTTGACGACCGAGATCCGGCCTTCAGTGCGCAGGCGACGGATGAAGCGGACGCTGGTGCCGAGGCGTTCGGCGGCTTGTTCGACGGTGAGCAGCATCGGGGATCTCCCTCTTCGATTCGTGGTGGGCTCGGTGGTGCCGGCGGTGGCCGGTGAGGACTCTTTGATCGCACATCTCTGGTAGGTGCGTGCAGCAGCACCTTGTGACCTCCGGAGGTGCTGGTCACGTTGAGAGGTGTGCAGAACGGTGTGGCAACACGCCGAGGTGTTGCGAGCGGTTGAGATCTGATTTCGCGTGATCGGATCGTGACCTTGCTCGGGCGTGTCAGCGGCCGCGGCTGGGCCCGTCGTGCCCGCGGCTGGGCGGCGTGTTGTCCGTCCAGTGGCTCATAGCGCGAGAACGGGGCTGCAGATCGAGCACGTCCTGTCGAGCGCGCCGGGCTGCCGCGAGGCCGTCAGCGGGCCGCGGCTCAGCCAGGTCCACGCTGGGTCTCAGAGCAGCAAGCGTCTCGGCCAACGGCGGGCGATGCCTGGCTGCTTCCGCCTCGCGGTGTTCACGAGCCTGCTTGTTGGCGCGCACGGTTGCGTCGTCGAGGGCGTGCTCGCGCTCTCGAAGGCTGGCTTGGACGGTGCTGAGCTCCTCCCGTTTGGCTGCGAGGCTCCCGGTGAGGTTGCGGCGGCGTCCCCTGGCCCACTTCGACGCGTTGTCGAGCTCGCCTTGTGTTGCGCGGGTGGAGGCGCGCAGCTCCTGCTCGCGTGCCCGGCCGGCCTGCTGCTCGGCTGGGTGTTGCTCGATCAGGGTGGCGTCTGCTGGTGCTCGGCGAGTCGCGGGAGCGGGGTGTAGCGCTGCGCGCAGCCTCGGTCTTCCGCCGCTGGTCTGCCGTTCGGTGAGGTCGCGGCGGCTTGGCGGCGGCGTCGAGCGCGGTGTGGCGGCGTCTTGCCGCCGGTCTGCTGCATGGCCTGCCACAGGACCCGTGCAGCCTGCTCGCTCGCCGCGGCGGCCTGAACAGCGGCCTGGTACGCGGTGACGGGCTACGGTCGCCGGGGACTCCGCGATCGGCGGGGATGCGGACTTGTCGCTGGAGTCGCTGACGGCACAGCAGTCTTGGCGAGCGTGGGGACTTCGGGGATGTCGTCGAACGGCAGCTCATCCTGCGTGGATCCGAGCGCGTCCGGGCACCGACGGGACCGCCGGCTGGGGCCTGGACGCGGCTCGGCGCCTGTTGCCGAGGTCGCAGTGGCTGGTGCGGGGTTTTGCCCACGCGTGGGTTCGGCGGGCCGCTGCTCTGCCCACGCGCCTGCTGGTCAGACACGGAGACTGCCCGTGCCCCAGCGAGGCTCCGTCGGCCTTCTTTCGGGTGGGGCCGTGTGCGTGTCATGAGTTGGATCGTTGGCTGGATCAGTAGTGAAGTAGCCATGAATGCCGTGCCAGCCTCGGGTGATCGCGACGAACAGGAGCTGCAGGTCCAGGCCAGGCCGAGCGAGCGCGATCCCGATGTCAGCGGTGGCGCCTTGCGCCGAGTGATGGTGCTGGCCCAGCCTGCTCGCAGTGCTCCTCGACGTGCGGGGCGGGGAGCTGACGCGGCGCGACCGCTGAGGTCCTCCACGATCAACCCAGCGTCGGGTCCTCGCACGAGGACGCGGTAGCGGTCACCGTTGCGGACGTGCGCGTCCCAATCGTGCCGTCCAGAGCAAGGTGCGGTCGCTGCGCGGACCGCGCAGATCCCCAGCATCCCAGTCCCTCACGCGCGGTCGTGACGGGAGAAGTGGGTTAACCGCCGCAACGGCGACGACGCAGCCAGATGGTTGAGAGCATCAACGTCCAACCGGTACGGGCGAGCGTCAGCGCGTCCTACCCCTGCTCGCAGGCATCGTCCAGTGCCCAAAGACGCCCGTGAGGGCGGTGTCGCAGTTCGGGCGAGGTGCAGCCGGCCGTGCTCGAGGTGCTCGGTCAGCGAGGGCGCGTGGCCATGCCGGAGTTGCAGGCTGGCAGCGCGTTCCCAGTCTTCGGTGAGCCGGTCGAACTGCTCCAGGGTGATGCCGTGGCCAGCTGGGTGGGGGCGGCGAGCATCCCGCCGGGTCCGTTGATGACCCAGATCTGGCTCGCAGAACCGATCAGCACCACCTTCGCCCTGCCTTCCCAGCAGCCGCAGTCAGCCAGTCGATCTCGAGGGGATGCCGTGGAGGATCGTCGACGATCACGATCGTTCGGTCGTCCAGTACAGTCCATCACGCTCCACGTGAGAGCCGGTACAGCGCTCGCTCTTATGAAGCCGCTTCGCGAGGGTGTCCGCCTACCACCAGTCGCGTCGCCAACTCTGCCGCGCCCGGCACGAGCCAAGCCAACACCCGTAGCCAGCCCGCCAAGCCCGCAGCACACCGAGGCTTCTCCCCGCTCGCCGCGCGTTAGAACGTGAACCCCGCTCCAGCGAGGCGCACGCCGCCACGCCCAGCACCAAGCGCTGCGCTAGCGATCCCCAGCCCCGCTGTGCCAACGCCACTGTCACTCCACGCCCTGCCGCAACAAGCTGCAACTCAGCTGCAACCAGCACCGTCGAGGGTGCCAACGCTAACCCCTCATCGCCGTTGCGAGCGCAGCCGGTCCTGTCGAGTGGCTGAGCCGGTGGAGGGCCGAGGTCGACCTACCGTAGCCGCGTGCTGCCGCGCGGCAGCTCAGACCAGCTCTCCGCTGCAGCACTTCGAGGTGCGTAGCGGGCCGACGCGCGAGGGAGTCCGAGCGGGCCACCGAACAACGTCAGTGAGAGCAAAGCCGCTCAGGAGCTCTCAACGCGGCACGAGCTCAGCAGCGCTTAAACCGTTGCCGGAAGGCGCGCAACGTAGCCAGCCAGATCAGGCGAAGAACACCGCTGCTTTCCGTCCCGCGCGAGCAGCGCGCTGCGCCAGTTCCAGATCTCTCGCGCAGCAGCAGCTCGAGATCGCTACTCTGAGCGTCAGCTGAGGCAGACCGGAGTCTTGCTCGCGTGGGACAAAACTGCTTCGAGCTCCTAGCAAAACCGCTAACATCAGCATACTGCAACGTAGAAACGAACAACGAAGCTTTCCCGTTCCGCTGAACGCAATCGTTCCTACAATCCCAGAGAGTAGCCTTCGCGAACCTGAGAGCTTAGCTGAGCTCCAACCGATAGTAGCAAAAACTAGATCCAAAACTGCGTCAAAGTAGCGAGCTCAGAGTGAATCTGCACAAACAAATCTGAGCACCGCAATCTTCGTCACACAAACACGCTCTGATAAACAGCGATCAGCAGAGCAGTTTCTCGACTCAGCGATTTTCAGAGCTGCTACCAACTCAATAGCTTTAGTTCTCTTGAACAGCAGTTTTAAGAGTTCTTTCGAAACTCATCGTATTTCAGCTTAGCCATCGATACTAACCAGCTCGAAATCAACGCAGAAACAATCGGCATTTCATTTCGCAAAGCTGCTAGATGATCAACCAGCGATCTTCTGTAATCGAACATCTCACAACCATCGATGAACCGCCACACACCAACCTCGCACTAAACTTTGTTCAGAACCAGCGCGAAGGTAGAGTGCAAATCACTATCGCAGCTAGCAGTAATCGAACAACGCCACCAACAAACACACCGAAGCGATCTGCTCAACACCGTTATGCACTTACGTAAACAGCTCGCAAAATCTCCAAAAACGCTAAGCCAACAGTAACAACTGCTGAAGCGCTGCCAGCACAGCAGCGCTGATATCGCTACTTCTCAAGCTCACAAAGCACTCACGCTCTTCAGCGAGCTGAAGAGTCAAATCAATAGCCAATGTTCTCAACTCTGCGCTAAACACAACCGAACCGCTCAACCAACACCAATGCAGAGCTCAACCGAACAGTGCATCGAGCTGCTGCACATCAACTCAGAGCACACAGCGCGAAGCAGAGCTCACAGAAACCGCAGACAATCCAGCAAAACAAAGAAACACCGATCCCAAAGTAGTAAACCATCGCACAGCAAACCACAGAGATCGGTAGTAACAACAGAACACAGCACACAACCAACACCAAACAACAAAACACAATCCACAACACGCAGCATCACAAACTAACGCTAGCAACCGTACATTCAAAGAATGCACATGTCTGCTCAATCTGTTCGTGAGTTCAGCACCAGCTCACAACATTCGACATTGCCAGTGATTCACAGTTTCTAACGGTAAGGAATAGCCACCAGCAGTCATCAGAGTATTTTTGACTCAACCTCGAAGCAACTCATCCTAGCGATGCTGCATCCTCACGCCCTCAGCGCATCTGCCCCACCGCACCAGCCGTGACTACGCGACGTCCTCTTAGCTCGTCATCCGCGTTCACAGCCGAGCACTGGCTTGCGTTTAACCCAGCCCACAACATCGAAGAACCTGTTGCTTCCACCCCGCCAGACTAGCTTAGGTGAGATGAGGTAACAGCTCGCCATCAGAGATATGCAGGTGATCATTGGTCCTGGAGCAGCACGTCCCACTGCCCCAAGGGTGCCCCCGTGCCGACACTGAGGCGTTGCTCGGGGACTAGCTAACCTTCAGCAGTTTGAACCTACAGCCGCCAGCAGTTGGATGTGCAAAACCGCACGAGTATGTGTGTCAGTCTTCAGTCCAAGCCCAAGATCTCGCTGATCCGCCGCAAGCGGTAGCGGAAGGTGTTGACGTGCACGTTGAGCACAGCACTAGCACGAAGCACGTCCCCGCGGTGTCTAGCCACGCGCGCAGCGTGTCGACCAGGTGCAGCCCCGTCGCTAGTCGTAGTCCATCAGAGCTTGCAACGAGTCCAGTCCCAATTGCGGCGAGTCGCGAGCGTCTCAGCCATGTGCCGCACGAGAATTGCCCCCCGCACCCGATCGAGTGTCGTTACCTAGCCGAGAGGTGCTGCCTGCGCTGCCATGTCAGCCTGCAAACGAGCTGTGGTAGTTCGTCCGGTGTGGTTGGAAGGGACAAGCCGGCGGTCACTGGGTTCTCCAGGAACCGGGACGCCCGTTGGCAGGCGGTGATCAGCGCTGCGCGCACGTGATCAGTCGTGAGGTGGGTCGGGCCGCCTGCCAGCAGGTAGAGGTCCTGTCCGATCTGTACTGGGTGCAACAGCGGCGCAGCTCCCTGCGGGTGCAGTGCCCGGTGGAGTTCTCCGACCGGGTCGTCGGCGACCAGCCTAGCCACCCACAGTTGATCGGCGTCCCGTAACCGGAGCGGAAGCGGTCCGCCTGACAGGCAGTTCGGCTCAGGCGTGGTCGTAGTGCAGGCCAAGAGGTCCAGGAGCCGCAACAGGGGAGATTGCAGAACCTCCAGGCAGGGACCGGTGTCGTTATCCGCGATCAGCCAGGCAGCGCCCAGCCTGTGTTCTCCGGATCGCAAGGCGACGAGAGTAACGGCACAACCGTCCAGTCGCCCTTCGACAACCGGCCCACCGAGCAGCACACCTATGGTGCGTCGGTGAGTCAACTCCGCGTGCATCGATCTGACCGATCCGTCGAGCAAAGCCGAGAGCAGCGCTGCGGAGCGGTCAGCGGCGAGCACCCGGTGAGCGAGCAGCGTCCCATCGGTTCCCTCGACCAGGCAGCTACCTCCGGCGAAGACGGCCAGCTGCGTGACGCATGCGGTGAGAGCAGCAGCGACTGAGGAGAGAGGCGCTGGGATCTCGATGCCAGGCGACGTCATGGAGTCGGGATGCGCTGAGGTGTGCGGTGCAAGGGGGTCTCCTGGGCTTACAGCGAGGGGGCGATGACGACCTTCATGACTTCTTCGCGCCGTAGATCTTCTGGACGCGGGCGTCCGCGTATTGGCTGCTGATCAGGTACGCGCCCATGTAGCGCTAGCCCCCGAACAGTTGAAGGCAGCCCGTCTGTGACCTGGCACTTGAGGCGGTGAGCCACGATTTAGCCATGGACGCCGTTCACACTGTCGAACTGTCCGGAGCGTCGTTCGAGACAGCCTGCCCACGAAGACTTGGCCGGCTTCCTCGCTGCTGCGCCGAGCGGACACGCTCGCGGTGACCGGACTGGCGCTGCTGGTCAAGGCGGCCGGTGTTGGGCACGCAGCATCGCCGCTTTGCTGGGCCGGCCGTGAGCACCGTCCGAGACCCGTCGTCAACGAACATGATGTCGTCGTTCTCCCGAACGTGGCGGCCACAAGCGGTTGCACCTCAATCGTGACAGAAGGACCTTGACGTCGTCGCTCAGGCCGGTCCTCGGTAGGTCGCACCGCGGCTGGCGATTCGATACGCCACGGCTTGCCGGTTGGGTGGGGATCGGAACGACTGATATCTGGCGGAGATCCTGACCGTCAGGCCAGGTGTCTGGGTGCCTCGATGTACGCGAGGCAGGAGCAGCCGACCATGTAGGAGAACGCCGCTGACTGTGCCGGGGCATCGTGCTGCCCTGGACCGACATAGGTCGTGCCAAGGCTGAGCGCACTGGCGAAACGAGATCCCAGGCCGTTGAGGGCGCTGACGAACGCGGCGGGAGTGGCGTTGGCGCCGTTGGCCTTGAGCGCCGCTTCCGGAAGGAAGAGCTGATCGCAAGCACCGTAGATGTAGCCGAGATCGGTGTTGCTCGTAGGTGTGATGCCCTGCGACTTCATCAAGGCGCGACAACGCTGCTGCTGTGGTTTGAGGCTTGGCTGGGTCGTGATGTCGAGGGACGGGATCCAACCCGCTCCGTGGATGTTGGCGAGCTGGCTGGGCGGGTAGTTTGAGGCTTGGGCGCCCATGGCCGCCGCGGACGAGACGATGTATCCGGGGTTCCACCCCTGGCTTTGGGCACCATTCGCGATGAGGAGCTGAGTTACCGCCTCGAAGCTCGAGATCGACATGACGCGATCGACTCCGTCGCTGCGGAACTTCAGTACGGCGGACTGGATCGACTGAGCCACGCTCCCCAGTGATCCGTATCCGACGGCGCACTCAAAAGTTGAGCTCTCGACCCGGACACCGATCCGCTTCGCCAGGGGAACGAGCGTTCGGTTATAGGCGGCGATGTTGTAGGCACACCCATCGATGATGACCCCTAGCTTGTTCGCCTTCGTCAGCCAGCCGGTGGCGGCGGAGTCGTTGAGCATCGCCGAGAGGCGGCGATCAACCGAGGGAGTGCCAGCGTTGAACATCATCGGGTAGCTGCGGTAGGAGGCAGAGTCACCGGTGGCATAGCCGGCGATCACCGTCGGCGTGTTCGCTTTGGCCAGGCAGGCTTCGAACGCGTTGTCGTAGTAAGCGCCCGGATCGAGAACGAAGGCGACATGGTTGTCCTGGGTGAACTTCGCGCACGCTTCTGTAAGCGCAGCCGAATAGTTGGTGGTGGACGCTGAGACGACGTAGGTCACTGGCATGATCTTGCGACCGGCCAGCCCTCCGGAGGCGTTGAGCGCCTTGATGACGGCGTCCGAAGCCTCTGCCGGGGAGAACGAGTTCCCGTTGTCGGCCCCGAAGCCGCCGGTCGCGTCCTGACTGCCAGCGAACTGCGCACGCCGACCGAGAGTGGGGCGGTCGAGGCCGTCGTCGGTGCGGACCCGGTGGCGCTGCTTGTCCCGGCGGCTGACCCTGCCGTACCGCTGCTTCCTGACGTGCCGGCCCCCGAGCCGCGCGCACCTGACGTGCCCGCTGTCGAGGTGCCTGCTCCCGACGTACCCGAGAGTGATCCGCCTCCGGCACCATCGGTGGGCAAACCAGTGACAGGATCGGTAGTGGAACCGCTACTTCCGAGCGCAGGCCCACCTCCATCGGCTTGCGCGCCGCCGCCGCTGATGGTGGTCCCCTGCGGGACCGTCGTTCCGCACGCTGCCACCCCGAGGGCTAGCACACTGGCCAGCACGTACCCGCGAGTTCGTCCGAGAAGAGCCATTGGGCAATTATGACTTACCAGTAAGGCTTGTCAAGGTTCACCTCGGTCCGCTTTCTGGTCCGAGGCACGAGAACAGCAGATCCGGCTGCTCAAGCAGCAGCAGGTGGCCCGCACCGACGATTTCCGTCAGCACCGAACCGCTCAGCTGGCTGGCCGCCCACCGCGCGACCTCGATCGGCACGTTGCGGTCAGCAGTGCCGTGGAAGAGCCTGACAGGCACCTGCGACGGCTGCAGGTGGGACGTCGATCCTGAGGCGTACAGACCAATCTCCCGCCCCATGGCCGCCCCACCTTGCGAGAAGCCCTCAGCGAGACCCGCGGCGACCGTCTGCGGTCCGATGCGTGCGAGGGCCTCCCTGTCGCAGTCAGGAGCCCCCTTCATGGCCTTCTCCAACGTCGCACCGCCCGATCGTGCGGCCCGTCCGAGTGTGGCGTTCAGAACGGCCCCGACGGCGGTGGGCGCTCTGGTTGCGAGCACCAGCAGAGCCCTGTTGCTGAGTGCGGCGTTCTTGAGGGTCGCCTTCGGAGCGCCGGGAACGAGGGCGGAGAACAAGGCGAGTTGCCCCGTGAGTCCTGGGTGACGCTCAGCAAAGGCAACGGCGAAGCCGCCCCCGAGCGAGTAGCCGGCCACGGTCACATGCGAGAGCTGCAACGTGCTCACCAACTCCGCGGTGTCGTGAGCGACCGAGGCGAAAGTCACTGAGGCCACTGGCGTACTGCTGCCTATGCCGGGTCGGTCCGCGCAGATGAGCCGTACCCCCGCTGCGCATGCCTGCTGGTGGGCGGCGTGCAGTGTCAGTCGACTGCCCGGCGCGCCATGGAACAGCACGATGGGCCGCCCTGCTGGCTCGCCGGCATCCACGTAGGAGATGGTTCGGCCATCGCGCAGCCGTCCCGCTGTGAGCACCGGAGTGCTCACAGCGTGGTCATGCCGCCATCGACGACCAGTTGCTGACCGGTGACGTAGCTGCTGTCGTTGCTCAGGAGGAACAGCGCGGCCTGCGCCACCTCCCACGCCGAGCCATCGCGTCCCAGTGGTACTCGACCTTCGGCGAGGCTGGGGCCACCTCCTCGTGCGAGCCGACCCAGCGGCGTGTCGATGAGGCCCGGAACCACCATGTTTGCTCGCGCTCGCCGCGGCGCGAGCTCGAGTGCGGTGTGGCGCATGAGACCGGCCAGAGCGGCTTTGGTGGAGTCGTAGGAGGGGATGCCTGTGCCCGGCTTGAGTCCGGCCACGGAGCCCACAAAAACGACCGAGGCGCCTTCACGTAGGTGTGGGAGAACCTCACGCGCGATGAGGAAGTGCGCGCGCAAATTAAGGTTGACCACGGCATCCCACATCTCGGGTGTCGTGCCAGCAAGGCCCAGGCCCGCGCCCGTGCCCACGTTGAGGACGACCGCGTCCAGGGCGCCAAGCGCGTGAACAGCCTCGGCGACGAGCCGCGCGCATTGCTCAGCGTCGGTGACATCGGCCTGGAGCGCGTGCGCCTTGCTGCCGTTGCCTTCCACAAGGCGAACGGTGTCCTGTGCGGCCGCTAGGTCAATGTCTGCGATGGCGACCTCAGCGCCTTCCCGACCCGCCGACACGCTGATGGCGCGGCCAATGCCGACCGGCGCATCAGGATCGTCGCTGGGGCGCGTACCACCGCCGACGACAAGCAGACGGCGGCCGGTCATGCAGGGGCGGCGATCAAGGGGCAGGCTCATGCGGGCGTTCCCGTCAGGTCGGGTCGAGAGGTAGCAAGCTCGACGATGGTGCCGGCGAGCAGCCGCGCGCCGAAGAGCACGGCTGCGTCCGCAGCTGGGGTGGCGGAGGCGGCCGTGAACTCCGCCTCATGGGGCATGGCCGAGCAGTTCAGACCGATCATCGGGTGGATACTCGGGATGCGGCGAGACACGTTTCCCATGTCGGTGGCGCCACCCCTGACCGACCCCACTGGCAGGTCGAGCAAGGGCCTACCAATCCGCGACGCACTGGCCCGACACAGCCCCAGCAGCGTGGAGTTGTGGGAGAAGTCCTCGTAGTCGGGCCAGCTGGTGACGACCTCGATGTCACACCCGGTGCCCACGGCACCTGCCTCGAAGCAGCGCTGCACGCGTTCCTTGAGACTGTGAAGGTCTTCGACACCGTCGGCCCGGACGGTCCACGTGGCAGTGCTCACGTCAGGAATGACATTGGGCGCGTGGCCGGCTTGGCGGACGACCCCGCTGATGCGCTGGCCGTCACGGCACTGCTGACGGAGCAGGCCCACAGCGACTTGGGCAAGGGTCATGGCGTCCGCGGCGTTGATCCCCGCCTCCGGAGAAGCGCCAGCGTGCGAGCTTCGCCCGCGGTAACGGATGTCAAAGGTGCTGATGGCCGCGCTCGGCAGCGCTGCGATGTCAAGAGGCGCCGGATGCACCATCATGGCCGCGTCGACACCGTCGAACGCACCCCTCTCAAGCAACAGCGCTTTCCCTCCGCCACTCTCCTCTGCGGGAGTGCCGAGGATCGTCAGCGTGAGGTCGAGATCATCCACAAGCGCCGCGAGCGCATGCGCGACGCCCACTGCCGACGCGGCGATTACGTTGTGGCCGCAGCCGTGTCCGATCTCCGGAAGGGCGTCGTATTCGGCGCAGACCGCGACGTGCAGCGGACCGCTGCCCAGGCGACCTCTTACGGCGGTGGGCAAGTCGCAGAGACCGCTCTCCACCGCGAAGCCGACGTCAGTCAAAGCCTCTGCGACCCACGTACTGGCCTGGTGCTCTTCGAACGCGAGCTCAGGAGAGCCGTGGATGCGCTGCGAGAGCGCGATCAACCGGCTGGTTGCCGCCTCTACGCGCTCATCTGCGTGCCGCAAGAGCTCCTGCATGACATCGCCTCTCGCTGGTCGCTGGACAATCTTGTCTGCTCAGTAAGTATACTCACTCTGAAACCTTTGGATAGCCAGACGTGAGGAGCCGTTCGTGGAACCACCCGTTTACCTGGTAGGCGTCGGGATGACGCCCTTCGGTGTGCACACCGAACGCACGGTGAAGGATCTCACCAGCCAGGCGGTGTCGGAGGCCCTTGACGACGCGGGGGCAAATGCCGACGCCGTCGAAGCCATCTACTTCGGCAACGCGACGCAGGGGCACCTCGAAGGGCAGGGAGCAATTCGCGGTCAGGTCGCCCTACGAGACGCAGGCTTGCATTCGGTGCCGATCAGCAACGTCGAGAACGCCTGTGCCACGGGTGCCACGGCCCTTCACCTCGCCGCGACGGCACTGCGTGCAGGCTCGTGCGACATAGCCCTCGCGGTTGGCGTGGAGAAGATGAACGTCGTCGGGCAGGCCAACCCGCTGGCGCTGTTCGACGGGGGGTTCGATGTCTCGGACCCGGGCGCCCTCGACAAGGCACTGCTGCTCATCAGCGGATTCGAACCAGACCCTGATGTCGGTGCGCGGAGTGTGTTCATGGACATCTACGCCGCTGTCGCGCGCGCCCACATGACGTCCTTCGGCACCACCCAGCATCAGCTGGCAACCGTGTCAGCGAAGAACCACCGGCACTCGGTGGCGAACCACAGAGCCCACTACCGCCGTGACCTCAGCGTCGAGCAGATCCTGGGAAGTCGCGAGCTGAGCCACCCCCTCACCGTGCCCATGTGCGCACCGATGACCGACGGCGCGGCGGCAGTACTGCTGTGCACGGCCGAGGGATTGCGCAAGCTGCCGCATGCTCGGCCAGTCCGCTTGCTTGCCTGCGTGCTCGGCAGCGGTAGCGAGCGCGCATGGGACGACTACGCCAAGCATGTCGTGAGCCGAGTAGCCACGCAGGCGTACGAAGCTGCAGCGTCGGCCCTCTCGACGTCGACGTCGCCGAAGTCCATGACGCCACTGCCTTCGGCGAGCTGCTGCAGACCGAGCTGCTCGGCTTCGCCCCTATGGGCGAAGGCGGCCCATTGGCGGAGAGCGGGGCGACGAGCCTTGGCGGACGTCTGCCCATCAACCCCTCGGGTGGCCTGGAATCCAAGGGACACCCGATCGGAGCGACCGGACTGGGCCAGGTGTTCGAGCTCGTCGAACAGCTACGAGGGGGCGCGGGACAGCGCCAGGTGCCGGATGCGCGCATCGGACTGGCAGAGAACGGCGGCGGCTGGCTGGGCTATGAGGAGGCTGCGGTCGTCGTCAGTCTGCTCCAGAGAGTTGACGCCTCGTGATGCAACGCGTCACGGACTACTTCGACTGCGGTTGGCGCCAGGCGCCCGACGCCATAGCCTTCATCGCAGACGACCGCTCCTTCACCTATGACGAGGTCGGCACGCTCTCGTGCCAAGTGGCCAATGCGCTGATCCGTGACGGTCTGCAGACGCAGACGCCTGCAGCGGTGCTCTCGACCAACGACGTGACGGCCTGGGCCTGCGTGCTGGGAATCTGGCGCGCCGGGCTCGCGTGGGTGCCCTTGAACCCGAGTGCAGTTCCCACGGACACCGCAGACCTGATCGCGCGCTTCGACGTCGAGGTCGTGTTCTTCGGGGCCTTATTCGGGGCAGTGGTCGACCAGCTCAGGCCAAACCTGCAAAAGGTCAAGCACTGGATCTGCCTCGAAGACGACCTCTCCGGTTGGATCTCAGGCGCCAGCGAGGTGCCACCCGACGTCTCCTGGACGCCGGATGACCCCGTGGGCATCAGCCCGACTGGCGGCACCACCGGCGCATCGAAGGGCGTGGTGATCAGCCACCGCAACATCGTGGCCTCGATGACACACCTCGAAGGAGCCTTGGACTACATCGACGGCAGGAAGCCCGTGAACCTGGCGGCTGCCCCGATGACCCACAGCGCTGGCCTGCTCACCCTGCCTACGAGTGCCCGCGGGGGCACGGTAGTGGTGCTGACGCGGCCCGACCCCACCTTGATGTTCCAGCACCTCGCGAAGCATCAGGTCACCGAGCTGTTCCTGCCGCCTACCGTGATCTACCGGTTGCTCGAATGGCCCGGGGTCAACGAAGCGGACTTCTCTTCCCTCCGCTACTTCATGTACGGTGCCGCGCCCATGTCCGTGGAGAAGCTCAAGCGGGCGATGACCGTGTTCGGCCCTGTGATGATGGGCAGCTACGGCCAGACCGAGGCACCACTGACCATCGCGACCCTTACCCCCGCCGAGCACGTCGGAGCCACTGACGAGCGCCTGAGCAGCGTCGGACGTCCAGGGCACCTCATCGAGGTGACCATCCGCTCCGATGACGACGAGGTCCTGCCCATCGGCGAGGCGGGCGAGATCTGCGTGCGCGGAGACCTCGTCATGACCGGCTACTACCAGGATCCACAGCAGACCGCGATGACCATCGTGGACGGCTGGCTGCGCACCGGTGATGTCGGACATCTCGACCAAGAGGGGTATTTGACGATCACAGACCGCAAGAAGGACATGATCATCACGGGCGGGTTCAACGTCTATCCGAGCCGCGTGGAGCAGGTCCTGTGGCGGCACCCCGCCGTTGAGGACTGCGCCGTGATCGGCGTGCCAGACGAAGAGTGGGGTGAGAGAGTCACAGCGGTGGTGCAATTAGCGTCAGGTGCGCAGGTCAGCGAAGCCGAGCTCCGAGCCGTCTGCCGTCACGAGCTGGGGGGCGTGGCGACACCCAAGGACATCGTATTCATGCAGAACCTGCCGCGCAGTGCCAACGGGAAGGTCCTCAAGCGCGAGTTGCGCGACCAGTGGTGGACAGGTCGGGAGCGCCGAGTCTGAGGTCTCTGACGTCGTCAGGAAGCACCAGCAGACCGCCAAGCAACAAGAGCACCTGGTCAGCAAGCTCCTCCGGCCCTACCCGGCCTTCCGGCTGGTACCACCGGTAGAGGCTGTTCATGGCGCTGTTCACCACATTGGCCGCGACGCCAAGGTCCATCCCGGGACGAACCAAGCCCTCGCGCTCACATTCCTGGAACAACCCGAGAAAATCGCGCGTCCGCTCATGCGACCAAGCTCTCAGCCGCGCCCGGACCTCCGGAGTTAGCGCGCTTTCATCCGTGAGCATGATCGCGTAGTACAACCGGTGCCTAACGGACATCGTGATGTGTCCGCTGACGAGGCAGCGAAGACGCTCAAGAACACCCGCCGGAGAAGCCAGAACGGCCTCGGCCTCGGCCTGCATCTCGGCGATGACCGTGTCGCAGATGCGCTCGAGCAAAGCCCCCTTGCTCGGTGTGTAGGTGTACACCGTTGGCCGCGACACGCCCGCGGCAACGGCGATGTCATCAATCGTGCTGCCGTGAAAGCCCTTCTGCGCGAACACCCGGCCGGCCGCCTCCAACAAGGCTGCCTCTGACGACCGCCGTGCCTGCGCCACCTGGACTCCTCCACACCTCAGGACCTACGGAAGCACAACGAGCTTGCACAGCCAGTATGAGTATGCCCGGCCTTTCGGTCGCAGCGGGTGCCCGGGGCGCAATGGCATCCGGTGTTGAAGTGCCCGAGGTCGCCTGAGTTGAAAAGCCCGCGGTGCGTCCGCTTGGTGTCGCCCTCCGTGTGGTCGTCGAGACCCATCTGACTGCCGAAGTAGATGCGCCCGGTCGTGCCGGTGGGGACTGGCTCGCACTGGTCGTCCAGGACGCGAACGATCACGCCTGTCAGCGGCCGACCCACCGTGGCTGGCCGGACGAGCAGACCGGCAGCGGGGACGGTGACCGACTCGTTGTCCAGGCCGACGGTGTCTTCTCGTAGCCGGTCCCTCCGATGCGGTTTGGCACGCCAGCTGGCACGCCGATCAAAGTCCCGGCCAAAGTGAAGCGAGATCCCTTACGCAGCAAGGGATCTCGGATGTGGGCGATACTGGAGTGGAAAACCACCGCGTCGGCTCCAACGACGCCTCGACGGCATGCGTGTCGTCGGGCGCGCCGTGCGCTCTCCGTGCGCTCTGACGCTCGTGAGGTCGAGATTGGTGGAGAAAGGCGCAAACAGGTCTGGCGAGGGATGCATGCAGGTCAGGGGCACAATCGGCCCCGAGCGAGCACGTCCGGTCATTACCGGATTCCTGGCTTGGCTGCACTGACACGGAAGAGGTCACAGGTTCAAGTCCTGTATCGCCCACCATCGTGTCCCCAGGTCGGCTCGGAGCAACGGGCGTTCCGCCGTACGGCGCAGTGATCACCACCCGCTGCGGGGCGGGAGACCCCCACGCTGGGCCATGGCGCGCGTCGTGAATGTTCGTCACTGTGAGTACTCACAGATGCGCGTTCAGTGACGATCGCGCTCGACTGAGCAGGGGAGCCGACCGTGGAGTGCTGCGGCGCGTTGCGACAGAACCGGGTCGAGGTCATGACCGTCCCCGTCGGGGCGACCACTGTGGTGCTCGAGCGGTGCGCGCACTGCGACAGCCAGCGCTGGCTGTCCGGCACCGCCGAGGTCTCCCGGGACGAGGCGTTCTCGCTGCTGGCGAGGGCGTACCGCGAGATCCCCCTTCGCGCGCACGCCGCGCGGGACCGTGCGCACGTGGCGTCTGCTGCTCGACGGACAGCCCGGGTGGCGCACCGCGAGAGCATCGCCCTCCCCCCGTCGCGGGAGACCACAGAGCTGCGCGAGCTGCTGTCCGGCTGGCAGGTGCTCGGCGCCGCGAGCTAGCGAGCGGCGCGATGAGGGACAGCGCCGCGAGCTAGCGAGCGGCGCGATGAGGGACAGCGCCGCGAGCTAGCGAGCGGCGCGATGAGGGACAGCGCCGCGAGCGAGGGGCGGAGGACGCTGAGTAGGGCGTGGGTCACAATGATGTGATCGCTTCCAGGCAGGAGATCCCTGTCCGCGTGGCGAACCCCCACATCACTCCCGTTCGACTCCCCCCTGCCCGGAACTCCTCCGGGTTCCTTGACTGCCGGCGACCCCGGCGAGGAGGTTCCTCCGTGGCCACCCCCACCAGCGGCTCCACCAGCACCACGGAGCCCAGCGGCCTCGTCGACCGGCTCAAGGCCCGGCGCGCAGCGCGGCAGCGCGCCCGCGCCGCCACCGGCAAGCAGGGACCGAACCGCACGATGATCGCCCTCGGGGCGACACTGCTGCTGCTCGTCGTCGCGTTCATCACCTCCCTCACGGTGATCCTGCCGGCCGAGAAGGGCACCACCGTCTCGGTGGACAAGGTCGACTCGCTTGCGGCCGGCTCCCGCGTGGTCAGCGCGACCTACCTCGACCAGGACAACCAGCTGGTCCTCAAGCTGCGCTCGGTCACCGATGCCACTGCGCTGCAGGGCGGCTCGAAGCAGGCGCCCTCCCCCACCGTCGACGGCGTCACCGACGACCGCCAGACGGTGCGCGCGGAGCTGCCGAGCAACGGGACGGCGTACACGCGTGAGGCGGAGGTCCTCAAGAACGGCGGGGCGACCTTCAGCATCGACAAGCAGCACGGCAAGGCGCGGGTCCGCCTGTTCACCCTGTTCCTCATGCCGGTGCTCATCCTCGCGAACATCTTCGCGCTGCTGTTCCTGGGCAAGGGCTCGGGCGGTGGCGCCATCGGTGAGGTCACGAACTTCGGCCGCGTCGACGACGGCAGCCGCACGGGCGGGTCGAGCGTGACGTTCAAGGACGTCGGTGGCGCCGAGGAGGCCGTCATCGAGCTCGCCGAGATCCGCGACTACCTCAAGGACCCGAGCAAGTACGTCGCTCTCGGAGCTGTTCCGCCCAAGGGCGTCCTGCTGTTCGGGCCTCCCGGGACCGGCAAGACCCTGCTTGCCAAGGCCGTCGCCGGCGAGGCGGGCGTGCCGTTCTTCAGCGTCGCGGGCGCGGAGTTCGTCGAGTCGCTCGTCGGCGTCGGCGCGGCCCGTATCCGCGACCTGTTCAAGCGCGTCAACGCCGTCGCCCCGGCCATCGTGTTCATCGACGAGCTCGACGCGGCCGGTCGCAAGCGCGGCTCCGGTGGTGGCGGTGGCGGGTCCGACGAGCGCGAGCAGACCCTCAACCAGCTGCTGGTCGAGATGGACGGCTTCGAGGCCAGCACCGGTGTCGTCGTGATCGCCGCGACCAACCGTCCCGACATCCTCGACCCCGCCCTCATGCGCCCGGGTCGGTTCGACCGCCACATCACCGTCGAGCGTCCCGATGCCGAGGGCCGTGAGCGCATCCTGAAGATCCATGCGGCCCGCAAGCCGCTCGGTCCGGACGTCGACCTCGCGCGCCTCGCGCAGCGCTGCCCCGGCTTCACCGGCGCCGACCTCGCCAGCGTCGTCAACGAGGCGGCGCTCCTGACCATCCGCCGCAAGGGCAGTCAGATCGGCATGGACGACATGCTCGAGGCCGTGGTCCGCGTGCTCGAGGGCCCGCAGCGCCGCGGGCGCGTGCTGACGCCCGAGGAGCGCCTGCGGGCGGCGTACCACGAGATCGGCCACATCGTCGTCGCGGCGACCCTGGGTCGGCACGAGGACATCCACCGCGTCACGGTGCTCGGTCGCGGCCGCGTCGTCGCCGCCGCGAGCTTCGGTGACACCGAGGCCACGCTGCTCACCCGCAGCAACCTGCACACCCAGCTCGTCGCCACGCTCGGCGGCATGGCCGCGGAGGAGCTCGTCCTGGGCGAGGGATCGACCGGCGCCGAGCAGGACCTCGAGCACGCCACCGAGCTCGCGCGCGACATGGTGACGAGGTACGGCATGAGCGACGTCGTGGGTCCGCTGCGCCTGCAGGTCAAGGCCGGCGAGGGGTTCCTGGGCAGCGACAGCCAGCTCATCGAGCTCTCCGACGAGACCCAGCGCGAGGTCGAGGGTGCGATCCGTGCGCTCATCGAGGGTGCGCGGGACCAGGCGAAGGCCATCCTGCGCGAGCACCGCCGCGAGCTCGACTCGCTCGCCGCGCGCCTGGACGTCGAGGAGACGCTCGAGGGCGAGGTCCTCGAGGAGGCCCTCGCGCCGCTCCTCACGGCGATCAGCGGCCCGACGACCCCGACTGTGGCGCTCCGCCGTACCCGCACGACGACGGCCAAGCCGACCGCGAAGTCGACCGAGAAGTCGACGGAGAAGCCGAC
This sequence comes from uncultured Actinomycetota bacterium, assembly GCA_963784705.1. Taxonomy (GTDB): domain Bacteria; phylum Actinomycetota; class Actinomycetes; order Mycobacteriales; family SCTD01; genus RYN-111. The sequence continues at coordinate 77,405 of CAWASC010000017.1, read as the reverse complement.
CACCTCCAAGCCGGCGAACAAGGCCACGGCAGCCGGGCGGACGACCTCGACCAGCACCTCCAGCAAGGCCCGTACCACGACCCGGAAGTGACCCTCCGCATGCCCGCCCGCTCTGCTCGCCCGAGGCTTCGCGCTGCGCTGGTCGCCGGGGCACTGCTCGCGACCGCCGTGCCGGTCGCGGCCTTCGCGACCGCGCCGCACCTGACGTGCGCGCCCAAGCCGGTGGGTCGTTGGGAGACCATCCGGGTCGCGCCCTTCACGCCGGTGTCCGGGCTCAACGGCTCGGACCACGACGTGGTGGAGACGTACACCGTCAACGAGAGCACACCCCAGAACGTCGCGGCGTCCAACGGCTTCGCGATTCTGCTCTCCAAGAGCAACGGGTGCGCGTGGAACCGCGTCTTCGAGCTCTCCCCCACCGTCACGGGCAGCCAGCCGTTCCTCGGGACGGGTTCGCAGATCGTGTCGGTCGCCCTGCTCGGTGGCCGTGCGCTCGCCGCCGTCCAGGAGGGCAGTGGCGCGGCAAGCCGTCCGCACGTGCTGGTCAGCGCGAACAACGGCAACGCGGGTTCCTGGACCACCAGCGACAACGGGCTGCCGACCCAAGGCTCCCCCCGGCTGCTCCGCGCCGCCTCCGACGGGCGTACGGCGTACCTCACCGTCAGCCCCACGGCGAGCGGTGGTTCGGACAGCGGCGGCACGACCGGCCTGCCCGGCGGCCTCACCGGCGGCCTGCCCGGCGGCGGGGGCACGCCCACGGGCTTCCTCTACCGGACCACCGATGGCGGGGCCACCTGGACCCTGCAGACCGGCGCCACCGACCTGCCCGGTGGCGGCACCGGCTTCAGCCAGCTCGACATCGACCCCGGCAACTCCAACACCCTCTACGGCCTCGTCGGGGGACGGCTGCTGGTGTCGCGCGACGGCGGAGGGACGTTCACGCAGGCCGCCGGCAGCGGCTACACCGCCGTGGTCGCCGGCGCGAGCAGCCAGGTCTTCGCCTTCGGCCCGGGCGGTGGCGTGCTGTCCTTCGACGGCGGCCGCCAGTTCACCGGCTTCACGGCGCCGGCCGGTGTGACGTCGGCTGCCACCCGCGCCGGTCACAGCGGCGTGATCGTCGAGTCGGGCGGGACCTTGCGCGAGCTCGAGCCGGGCAACGGCACCTCCCTCGCCATTCCGGCCGGTCGCACCCCCCGAGCCGGCTCGTTGCTCGGTGACCGCGGGGTCCAGTCCAGTGCCCACGCGCTTGCCGGCCACTCGCTGCTCCGGTACGTCGACCCCACTCCGCCGGGCGTGGTCTACCCGCCGCAGGCGGTCGGTGACCTCTCGGTCACCCCTCCCCTGCCCGGCGTCGTAACCCCGCGAGCGCGCAACGTGTCCCTGCCCATCGGGCAGTCGAGCGTCGAGGACTTCACCCTCGACCTCCCGAAGAACCCCACGCCTCTCGACCTGTTCTTCCTCGTCGACGTGTCGCAGTCGATGGGCAGCTACGTCGAGGACCTGAAGAAGAACATCAGGAGCATCACCGCCAGCCTGCTGGCCCAGAAGGTGTCACTGAAGGTGGGCATCGGGACGGTCGGCACGGGGCCGGGACGCGACGAGTCACCCTTCCCCGACAACTACATCGACCCGACGCGCCCCACCCAGACCTACGTCAAGCCGACGATGTACAAGCGGCTGCGGGCGATCGGTGCGCCGGACAGCACCTTCTTCAGCGCCGTGGACGCCATGCGGCTCGAGACGGTCCCGCCGAACACGCAGAACCTCGAGGGCCAGCTCATCGCTCTGAAGAACCTCACCAACGGCCTCGGCACCCGGACGCAGTCGGAGCAGTCCCTGCTCGACTCCGGGCTGCCCTCGCCCACCATCACCGCCGTCGCCCCTGGCCAGGGCGCCGACTGGCGCCCCGGCCCGGACGTCCGACGCATCGTCATCCTCGCCACCGACGAGTTCATGCAGGCTCCTTTCGGCGGGCAGCCCGACACGGGCGACAACCGACCGGGCAGCACCAAGGACGACCCCCGGTTGAACTTCGGCCCGACGATCGCGATGCTCAACGATGCCCGCACGAAGGTCATCGGACTCACCAAGGGCGAGATCGCGGCCCAGCCCGACCTGCAGAAGCTCGCTCGAGGCACCGGGATGCTCGCTCCACCCGGCGGGATCCGCTGCGACAACGACACCGAGCCCATCCCTGCCGGTCAGCCGTTGGTGTGCAACAACGCCGAGAACTTCTCTGCCGTCATCACCCGGCTGCTCGCCACGCTCGTCGACCGCCAGACCGTGTCCGTCGTCCCCCACACCCGCACGCCGGTGCTGGGCGCGCTGGACGGCAGCGCGCTGCGCAGCGTGGACGTCAAGCAGCCGAGCACGAGCACCTTCCGGGTGCGCGTCAGCTGCATCGACGTCAGGCCCGGCTCCTACGTGCAGGACGTCGACCTGGTGCTGCGCAGCACCATCGTGGGCCGTGCGCGGCTGAACGTCACCTGCGTCAAGGAGCAGGCGATCGTCAAGCCGCGGCCGGTCGCTGCGGTCCCCGATCCGCCGGCGCCCCCGGCGCAGCCGGCCCCGAACCCGCCCCCGCCGCCGCCGGCGCCCGCACCGCCGGCCGCCCAGCCGCAGGCCCAGCCGCAGGTCCAGACCCAGGTCCAGCTCCAGCCGTTGACCGCCGGCGCCATCCAGGAGCAGCAGGAGCTCCAGCTCGCGCTCGCGATGAACGGGATGCTCAAGGACGACGACCCGGTCTTCAACGCCGGTCAGCAGATGGCGATGGTCGACCGGCGCAAGCGCGAGCAGGTGCAGGCGCTCGGGCTGCTGGCGTTCGCGATGACGACCTGCGCCGGCGTGGGACTCGCGCGCCTGCGCACCCGCCCGCAGGTGCGCGGACGACGCGCCGACTGACCGCGCCCGCACGCTGTCGCACGCGCGACCTAACCTGGGCGCATGACCGAAACCACCGGTGGCCGCGTCTACGCGGGTCGGTCTGAGTCGGAGCGGCGGGCCGACCGCCGCACGCGACTGGTGGCGGCAGGGCTGGACCTGTTCGGGACCGAGGGCTGGTCGGCGACCACCGTCGAGCGGCTCTGCTCAGTCGCCGGAGTCGCCACCCGCTCGTTCTACGAGGAGTTCCCCGGACGCGAGGCGCTCCTGCGGGCGGTCTACGCCGACATCATGGATGGGGCACTGCGGGCCATCCTCCCGGTCGCCGAGGCCGTCGACCTGCCGGCGGACGAGAGGATCCGGCAGGGTCTGGGCCGGTACGTCGGGCACCTGACCTCCGACCCGCGACGAGCGCGGGTGGCCCATCACGAGGTGCGCGTCGCCGGGGTGCTCGAGCCGGAGCGGCAGGCCACCGTCCTGCGCTTCGCCGAGCTCATCGCGATGCACAGCCCGAGGCCCGAGCACGGCGACACCGCCCGCATCCTGGGGCTCGCGCTGGCCGGCGCCGTGTCCGAGGTGCTCGTCGACTGGGTCAGCCAACCCGCGCCGCGACCCGCCGTCGCGCCCTTGGTCGAGACTCTCGTCACCCTCTACGTCAGTGTTCTCGTCCCCGAGGCTGCGTAGCGTCCACTACCGGGGGTACGCAGCACCCGCCCCCCTTCGACTCGACTCAGCTGGAGCCCCTTCCGTGTCCGAACCCCTCCGTCCCTGGCCGGGCACGCCCTATCCGCTCGGCGCGACCTACGACGGCTCCGGCACGAACTTCGCGCTGTTCAGCGAGGTCGCCGAGCGGGTCGACCTGTGCCTGTTCGACGCGGACGGCTCCGAGACCGTGATCCCCTTGCGCGAGCGCGACGCGTTCGTCTGGCACGGCTACCTGCCGGGCATCAGCCCCGGCCAGCGCTACGGCTACCGGGTGCACGGCCCCTACGAACCGGAGAACGGGCACCGCTGCAACCCCAGCAAGCTGCTGCTCGACCCGTACGCCAAGGACGTCGACGGCGAGGTCGACTGGGACCAGGCCTGCTTCTCCTACAACTGGGACGACGAGTCGTTCAACGAGACCGACTCTGCCCCGCACATGCCGAAGTCGGTCGTCATCAGCCCGTTCTTCGACTGGGACAACGACCGGCACCCGCGGACGCCGTACAACGAGACGGTGCTCTACGAGGCGCACGTGAAGGGCCTGACCCAGACCCACCCCGACATCCCCGAGGCCATCCGCGGGACGTACGCCGCGATCGCGCACCCGGTGATGATCGAGCACTACAAGCGCATCGGGGTCACCTCGATCGAGCTCATGCCGGTGCACCAGTTCGTGCACGACAGCCACCTCGCCGAGCGTGGCCTGCGCAACTACTGGGGCTACAACACGATCGCCTTCCTCGCCCCGCACAACGGCTACTCCGCGACCGGTCAGCCGGTGCAGGAGTTCAAGGCCATGGTCAAGGACCTGCACGCCGCAGGGCTCGAGGTCATCCTCGACGTGGTCTACAACCACACCGCCGAGGGCAACCACCTCGGACCGACGATGAGCTTTCGCGGTATCGACAACAACGCCTACTACCGCCTGGTCGACGACGACCGCGCGCACTACTACGACACCACCGGCACGGGCAACACCCTGCTCATGAAGTCGCCGCACGTGCTGCAGCTGATCATGGACAGCCTGCGCTACTGGGTCACCGAGATGCATGTCGACGGCTTCCGCTTCGACCTGGCCAGCAGCCTGGCGCGGCAGTTCCACGAGGTCGACCGGCTCTCGGCGTTCTTCGACCTCGTGCAGCAGGACCCGGTCGTGAGCCAGGTGAAGCTCATCGCCGAGCCGTGGGACGTCGGCGAGGGTGGCTACAACGTCGGCGGCTTCCCCCCGCTGTGGACCGAGTGGAACGGCAAGTACCGCGACACGGTCCGCGACTTCTGGCGCGGTGACGAGGCGACGCTCGCGGAGTTCGCGTCGCGGTTCACCGGCTCTGCCGACCTCTACGAGCAGGACGGTCGTCGGCCGTTCGCGTCCATCAACTTCGTCACCGCGCACGACGGCTTCACCCTGCACGACCTGGTCAGCTACAACGACAAGCACAACGAGGCGAACGGCGAGGGCGGCCAGGACGGCGAGAGCCACAACCGCTCGTGGAACTGCGGTGTCGAGGGCGACAGCGACGACCTCGAGGTCATCGCGCTGCGCGAGCAGCAGAAGCGCAACTTCCTCACCACCTTGATGCTCAGCCAGGGCGTGCCGATGCTGCTGCACGGCGACGAGCTCGGCCGCACCCAGCACGGCAACAACAACGTCTACGCGCAGGACAGCGAGATCGCCTGGGTCGACTGGGAGCGGGCGAAGGACTTCGGGGTCCTCACCGACTTCCTGGCCTCCCTCGCCAAGCTCCGTCGCGAGCACCCCGTGTTCCGCCGCCGCCGCTTCTTCCGCGGTCGTCCGGTGAAGGGCAGCCCGCTCGAGGACATCGGCTGGTACACCCTGGCCGGCGAGGAGATGTCCGACGACGACTGGGAGACCGGCTTCGCGCGCTCGGTGTCGGTGTTCCTCAACGGCGAGGCGATCCGCGAGCCAGACGCGCGCGGTGAGCACGTCACCGACGACCAGTTCTGGATGGTGTTCAACGGCCACCACGAGTCGATGAGCGTGGTCCTCCCGGACGTCGGCGCCGGCGACCGCTGGGAGGTCGTGGTCGACACGGCCGCGCCACTGCTGGACCAAGCCGAGCAACGAGCACTCAAGACGGCGGAGTCCTTCGACGTGGACGCGCGCTCGATCCTGCTGCTGCGCAAGGTCTACTGAGTGCAGCCGCTCAGCACCTACCGACTGCAGCTGACCCCTGAGTTCACGCTGCACGCCGCCGCGGGCGTCGTCCCCTACCTCGCACGGCTCGGCGTCACGCACGTCTACTGCTCACCCTGGCTGGCCTCGGCACCCGGCAGCCAGCACGGGTACGACGTCGTGGACCACAGTCGCGTCGACGACGAGCTGGGGGGCAGGCGGGGCTCGACGCCCTGGTCGCTGCCTGCCGGGACGAGGGCCTCGGCATCGTCCTGGACATCGTCCCGAACCACATGGCGATCAGCGCGCCGGTACGACGGAACGCGGCGTGGTGGTCGGTGCTGCGCGACGGCGCGGACTCGCCGTACGCCTCGTGGTTCGACGTGGACTGGAGCCGGGGGCGGTTGCTCGTCCCCGTCCTCGGTGGACCGCTGGCCGACGTCGTCGGCGACATCACGGTCGACGAGGACACCGTCACCTACTTCGAGCACGTGCTCCCCCTCGCCCCTGGCACCCGCGTCGAAGGGGATGTTCTCGCCACGCTCGACCGCCAGCACTACCGCCTCGCCGACTGGCACACCGGGTCCGAGGAGAGCACGCACCGGCGCTTCTTCGACGTCACCACGCTGGCCGGCCTCCGGGTCGAGGACCCGGCGGTGTTCGACGCGACGCACGCCCTGGTGCTGCAGCAGGTCGCTGACGGCGTCGTCGACGGCCTCCGCATCGACCACCCCGACGGTCTGGCCGACCCCGAGGGCTATCTGGCCCGCCTGGCCGAGCGGACCGGCGGGCGCTGGGTGGTCGCGGAGAAGATCCTCGAGCCCGGTGAGCTGCTGCCGACTTCCTGGCAGTGCGCAGGGACGACCGGCTACGACGCGCTCAACCTGGTGCTCGGGCTGTTCATCGACCCTGCCGGGGAGCAGCCGCTCACCTCGCTGTGGGAGTCCGTGACCGGTGACCACGCGACCTACGACGAGGTGGTCACCGACGCCAAGCGCCAGGTGCTCGACGAGGTGCTGGCCGCCGAGGTGGACCGGCTGGCCGACCTCGCCAAGCCGGTGTGCGACCACGCGCACCTCGACGTCACCCGACGAGGACTGCGGGAGGCGCTGGGCGAGGTGCTCGTGGCGTTCGACGTCTACCGCGCCTACGTGCAGCCAGGCGAGCCCGCCGACAAGACGGCGCGCGCCCACGTCGAGCACGCGGTCGCGGCCGCGCAGGAACGACTGCCCCGGCGCGCTCGCGAGGCCGCGCTCATCGGCCGTCTTGCCCTGGGTGACCTCCCGGGTTCGGAGGAGTTCGTCACGCGCTTCCAGCAGACCTGCGGGCCGGTGATGGCCAAGGGCGTCGAGGACACGACGTTCTACCGCTACCTGCCGCTGATCGCCCTCAACGAGGTGGGCGGCGACCCCTCCCACTGGGGCACCACCGTCGAGCAGTGGCACAGCACCTGCGCGACGCAGCAGCGCGACTGGCCCCTCACGATGACCTGCCTGTCCACGCACGACACGAAGCGCTCGGTCGACGTCCGGGCCCGGCTGGCGCTGCTGTCCCAGCGCCCGCGCGAGTGGGGCGAGGCCGTCACCCAGTGGACCGCGTGGCTGCCCCAGCGGATCGACCCGCCCACCGAGCAGCTGGTCTGGCAGACGCTCGTGGGTGCCTGGCCGCTCGACGCCGACCGTGCCTGCGCGTACGTCGAGAAGGCCACGCGCGAGGCAAAGGCCCGCACGTCCTGGATCGACCCGGACACCGACTACGACGCCGCGGTCGCTGCCTACGTCCGCGCCGTCCTGTCCGACGACCACCTGACGGCGGAGATCGACCGGTTCGTGACGACGTTGCACGACGACTGGCGCAGCACCCTGCTGTCGCAGAAGCTCGTCCAGCTCACCATGCCGGGAGTCGCCGACACCTACCAGGGCTGCGAGCTCGTCGACCTGTCGCTCGTCGACCCGGACAACCGCCGCCCGGTCGACTACGCCCGGCGCGAGGCGCTGCTGGACGCCCCAGACGGCTCGCTCGACAGCGACAAGCTCCGCGTCGTCAGCACGGCCCTGCGCCTGCGCCGCGACCACCCGGAGTGGTTCGGCGCCGAGGCCACCTACGCCCCCGTCGACGCCGCCGCGGGAACGCTCGCGTTCTGCCGCTCCGGGCAGGTGGTGACCGCCGTACCCCTGCGAGGAGGGGCGGCGGGGGAGGTCACCCTGCCGGAGGGGACGTGGACCGACCTGCTCGAGGGGCTGCCGGTGCGCCTGTGGGTCCGGGCATGACGGACTTCCGCGTCTGGGCGCCGGGCAGGCACCAGGTCGAGCTCGTCCTCGACGGGACCCGGGTGCCGATGGCGCCCGACGGCGAGCACTGGTTCGTCCGGGCGGACGGTGTCGACTACGGCTACAGCCTCGACGGTGGTCCGGTCCGTCCCGATCCCCGCAGCCGCTGGCAGCCGGACGGCGTGCACGGCCTGTCACGGGTCTACGACGACAGCGCGTTCCCCTGGTCGGACGAGGGCTGGGCCGGGCGTCCCCTGGCCGACACCGTGCTCTACGAGCTGCACGTCGGCACCTTCACCGCCGGCGGCACGTTCGACAGCGCGATCGAGCGCCTGCCGCACCTGGCCGACCTGGGCGTCACCACGATCGAGCTGCTGCCCTGCAACGCCTTCGACGGCCGTTGGGGCTGGGGCTACGACGGGGTCGGCTGGTACGCCGTACACGCGCCGTACGGCGGCCCCGACGGTCTCAAGCGGTTCGTCGATGCCGCCCATGCCCACGGCCTCGGGGTGGCCATGGACGTCGTCTACAACCACCTCGGGCCGAGCGGCAACTACCTGCCGGAGTTCGGGCCCTACCTCACCGACGACCACCAGACGCCCTGGGGCGCCGCCGTCAACCTCGACCGGCCCGGCTCGGCGCAGGTCCGCCGGCACATCCTCGACAACGCCGTGATGTGGCTTCGGGACTTCCACCTCGACGGCCTGCGCCTCGACGCCGTCCATGCCCTGGTGGACGACTCCCCCGTGCACCTGCTCGCTGAGCTCGCCGCCGAGGTCGAGCAGCTCAGTGCCGACCTCGGCCGCCCGCTGTGGCTCGTGGCCGAGAGCGACCTCAACGACCCGGTGACGGTCCTGCCCCGCCCCGAGGGGTGGGGGCTCGACGGGCAGTGGTGCGACGACGTCCACCACGCCCTGCTCGCCCTGCTCACCGGTGAGCGGGAGGGCTACTACTGCGACTTCGGGACGGTCGCGACGATGGCGAAGGCACTCAGCGGTGCCTTCGTCCACGACGGCACCTGGTCGACCTTCCGCGACCGCCCCCACGGCAAGCCGGTGCCGGACGGCGTGCCCGGCAGCGCCTTCGTGGTCTACCTGCAGGACCACGACCAGGTCGGCAACCGGGCGCTCGGCGACCGCCCCGACCTCTCCCCCGGCCTGGCGCGCATCGGCGCCGCACTGGTCCTGCTGTCGCCGTTCACCCCCATGTTGTTCATGGGTGAGGAGTACGGCGCCCGCACGCCGTGGCAGTTCTTCTCCGACCACAGCGGCGAGCTCGGCGAGGCGGTTCGCCGAGGGCGTCGTGCGGAGTTCGCTTCGCACGGCTGGACCACCGACCAGGTGCCCGACCCGCAGGACCCGGCCACGGTCACGGCGTCCACGCTCGACTGGGTCGTCGACGAGGACCTACTGGACTGGCACCGGTCCCTGCTGCACCTGCGCCGTTCCCACCCGGACCTGAGTGGCCCGACCTGGGACCGGCACGGCGTGAGCGACGACGAGGACTCTCGGTGGTTGGTGCTCCGCCGGGGCGAGGTCGTGATCGCCTGCAACCTGTCGGACACGACAGCGTCGGTGCCCCTTCCCGGGACACCGACGGCGGTCCTTCTGTCCAGTACGCAGGTGCGCCTCGACGGAGCGACCCTCGACCTGCCCCCGGAGAGCGTCGCGATCGTCGAGCTGCAGGGAACCGGCTAGCGGAGCAGTCGGGCCGCCAGCAGCCGACGCCGGGCGCGGCTGCGTCGCGCGACCAGGGCGGTCAGCGGCGTCATGGCGTTGGGCCCGGGAAGGTCGCAGCGACCACTGAGCTGCTCCCCGGGACGACCGGCGGGGATCACAGACCGCTCGCCACCCGCGAGGTCACGTCGTCCATGCCGTCGACGTCGCCCTCGATCTCGAACACGTTCAGCACACCCGCGAGCGCCAGCAGCCGGGTCGTCGCGGGACTGCAGTGGCGGAGCACGAGGCGGCCCTCACGACGCCACATCGCGCGGTGGGCCTCGAGGAGCACCAGGATCGCCTGCGCGTCGAGGTAGCGGCACGCGGAGAAGTCGACGACCAGCCGGTTCGGCCCAAGGCTCAGGGCCTCGTCGAGCCGCTCGCGCAGCACCGGAAGGGTCGAGATGTCGAGGTCACCCTCCAGCCGCAGCTCGAGCACGGGCAGCACGCTGGGGGGGAGGTCGTGGAGGTTGGTGGTGGTCATCTCGACTCCTTGATCGCCGTGCGGGGGATGCATTGACGAGAACACTGCGGCTCGCGCGTGACGGCACCCCTGCGCTCCCGTGTCAGTTCCGTGACAAGACACCCATAGCGGCGAGGCCAGGAGGCACTGGGCGATGATGGACGCGTGACCACCCTGCTGATCGTGGAGGACGACGACCGCATCCGCGCCGCGCTGTCCATGGCGCTGGAGGACGAGGGCTACACCGTCACGGCGGTGGGTACAGCCGAGGAGGGCCTCGCCCACCACGCCGAGTCCCCGTCCGACGCCGTCATCGTGGACCTCATGCTGCCGGGCATGGACGGCTACGAGTGCGTCCGCCAGCTGCGCCGTACCAGCGAGGTGCCCGTGGTGGTCGTGAGCGCCCGGGAGGACACGCACGACATCGTCGCGGCGCTCGAGGCGGGTGCGGACGACTACGTCGTCAAGCCGGTCGCCGTCAAGGAGCTGTCCGCCCGGCTCCGTGCGCTCCGCCGTCGCGTCCTCACCACCGTCCCGGACCACGCTCAGCAGGAGGTGCGCTTCGGTGACCTGGTGCTGCGCGCGGAGGCCGGTGAGGTGCTGGTCGCCGACGTCGAGGTGTCCCTGACGCGCACGGAGTTCCGCCTGCTGTGCGAGCTCGCCGCGCACGCCGGGCAGGTCCTGTCGCGTGCGCAGCTGCTCAAGCTGGTGTGGGAGTACGACTACGGCGACGAGCGACTCGTGGACGTGCACGTGGGTCGGCTGCGTCGCAAGGTCGAGCAGAACCCCGCGGATCCACAACATGTCGTCACCGTGCGTGGCCTCGGCTACAAGCTGCGATGAGGATGCGGGGCCTGCGCGCCCGGGTGACCGCGCTGTTCGCCGCCGGCGCGCTCCTGCTGTCCCTGGGCCTCGCCGTCGCCACCTACCAGATCACGAAGTACAACCTGGTCCGGGAGCGGGAGCGCACCGCTGTCCGCGCCGCCTACTTCGATGCGGCGGCGGTCCGTACCAGCGCGTCGGCCGACGACGCCGACCTCGTTGCAGCCCTGCGGGCGCTCGACACCGGACAGGGGCGGCAACCGCTGCTCCGCAAGGACGGTGAGTGGTACGCACGCACCGCCGACGACGGCCTGACCCAGGCCGTACCGGACGCGCTCATCGACCTGGTCGACCTGGGCAGTCCAGCGGTCCAGCGCATCGAGGTCGCCGGTCGACCGAGCATCGTCGTCGGAGTGCCCTACCCCGGGACGCAGACAGCCTTCTACGAGGTGCAGAGCCTCGCGGAGGTCGAGTCCACGCTCCGCACGGTCGCGGGAGGGCTGGGTGCCGCCGCGGCCCTGGCCACCGGTCTGGCCGTGATGCTGTCGCTGTGGACCGCCAAGCGCGCCCTGTCGCCGCTACGGGATGCCAGTGCGGCGGCCCGCCAGGTGATGGACGGTGACCTGACGGTCCGCATGCAGCCCCACGACGACCCCGACCTCATGGACCTGTCCGACTCCTTCAACGGCATGGTGCAGGAGGTGAGCGACCGGATGGAGCGAGAGCGGCGCTTTGCCGCCGACGTGAGCCACGAGCTCCGCTCGCCGCTGCAGACCCTCGCCTCGGCGTCGGCGGTGCTGCAGAACCGCGCTGCGGACCTCGACGAACGCAGCCGCTCCGCGGCCGAGCTCATCACCGAGGAGGTCACCCGGTTCAGCGAACTCGTCCAGGGGCTGCTCGAGCTTGCCCGTGCCGAGCGCCCGACGCAGCTCGCCTCCCAGGACGTCACCGCGCTGCTCATGGCCGCGACGCAACGCCGGCAGCTCTCACCGGAGGTCGTCGCGGTCGACGATCCCACCCTGGAGTGGCCGATGGACGCGCCCCGCATCGCGCAGGTTCTCGACAACCTCATCGCCAACGCCGAGAACCACGGCGGAGGGCTGCACGCGCTGCACGCCTGGCGTTCCGAGGACCTGCTGCTGGTCGACGTCGACGACACCGGCCCGGGAGTGCCGCCCGACGAGCGGACCCTGGTCTTCGACCGGTTCGGCCGGGGTCGGGCGGCGAACGCACGCGGCGGCACCGACGGTGTCGGGCTGGGCCTGGCACTGGTCTCCGAGCACGTCATCGCGCACGGCGGCAAGGTGACCGTCCTGGACCGCCCTGGTGGCGGGGGCCGGTTCCGCGTCGAGCTCCCCTGGCGTGACCTGTGACCGGCCCGTCGCGGCACCGCTGTCGTCCTCGCCGTCGTGCTCACCAGCGGCTGTGGCCTGGCTGCCGAGTCCGCCCCGCGCGCGCTGGACCGCAACACCGGGCCCTTCCAGGCGGTCGTCACCACGGCCAGCCCCGCCCCCACCGGCACCGGACGCGCCCTGATCTACCTCGCCCGCGACGGCGCCTTCGTCGCCGTCGTACGACGCGTGCCGGTGCCGCCGACCCCGGCTGACGTCCTCGCCGCCCTCGAGGCCGGCCCGAACCCGCGCGAGCAGGACGCCGGCCTCACCAGCGCCGTCCCCCTGAAGGCCAAGATCGACGACCGCTCCCGCGTCCCCGGCAACGTCGTGGTCGAGGTCCCGACCGCCGGCGACGGCGCCAACCGCACCGACGAGGTCCTCGGCTTCGGCCAGGTCGTCGTCACGCTGAGCGCCCTCCCGTCCGTGACCGGGGTGCGCTTCGTCCGCAACGGCCGAGCCCTGTCGGTTCCTCGCGGCGACGGGTCCCTGTCCGACGCCCCCCTGGTGCGGCGGGACTACGCGGAGCTGTTCTGAGCCTGACACGTCCTCCGGAGGACGCTCACAGGCGGTTCCCAGGTTCGCGGGTGACGGTGGACCTCATCGCCCGCCCCCACGGACCGACCCCGGAGGACTGCCGTGAGCCCCGTACGCCGAGCCACCCGCGAGCCCGGAGCCCTGCTCGAGCAAGCACTGTTCGAGGTCAAGCGCGTCGTCGTCGGCCAGGACCAGATGCTCGAGCGCATGCTCGTCGCCCTGCTGTCCCGCGGCCACTGCCTGCTGGAGGGCGTCCCGGGCGTCGCCAAGAGCCTGGCGGTCGACACCCTGGCCGCGGTCATCGGTGGCAGCAGCGTGCGTCTGCAGTTCACCCCCGACCTGGTGCCGAGCGACATCATCGGGACGCGGGTCTACCGCCCCTCGAAGGAGGACTTCGAGGTCGAGCTGGGTCCGGTGTTCGCCAACCTGGTGCTCGCCGACGAGATCAATCGGGCACCCGCGAAGGTGCAGTCCGCGCTCCTCGAGGTGATGGCGGAACGGCAGGTGTCCCTCGCGGGATCGACGTACCCGCTGCCGACTCCGTTCGTCGTCATGGCGACCCAGAACCCGTTGGAGAGTGAGGGCGTCTACCCCCTTCCCGAGGCCCAGCTCGACCGCTTCCTGCTGAAGGTCAACGTCCCGACGCCGTCGATGCAGGACGAGCTGGAGATCGTGCGGCGCATGTCGGTGGACCGCCCCACCGCCACGCAGGTCCTCACCCTCGACGAGCTCGTCGGACTGCAGGACGCGACGGACCAGGTCTTCGTCCACCACGCGGTCGTCGACTTCGCCGTCCGCCTGGTCATGGCGACCCGACTGCCCGTCGACTACCACCTGCCCGAGCTCACCTCCCTGATCGTCCACGGCGCCTCCCCGCGCGGGAGCCTCGGCCTCGTCGCGGCGGCGCGCGCGACGGCGCTCCTTCGCGGACGGACCTACGTCCTCCCCGCAGACGTCTCCGACGTCGCGGTCGACGTGCTCGCGCACCGCCTGGTCCTCACCTACGACGCCATCGCCGACGGCGTCCCGCCCCGGCGACTGATCGAGCGGGTGCTCGAGGTCGTGCCCGCACCCACGATCGCGCCGTCGCAGCTCGCGGACGGCGCGGCATGACCGCCGGGGCCCTGCTGACCCGCGGCGCCCCGGCCCGTCGCCTGCTGCTCGAGGTGGCGCACAAGGTCGACGGCGTGATGCACGGCGAGCACCTGGGCATCCACCAAGGGACTGGTGGGGACCTCGCCGAGGCACGCAGGTACCAGCCCGGCGACGACGTACGACGGATGGACTGGGCGGTGCTCGCGCGCACCGGTGACCCGCACGTGCGCACGACCACGCCGCAGCGCGAGCTCGAGACGACCCTCGTCATCGACCTGACCCCGTCCATGACGTTCGGCACGCGGGTGCAGGACAAGCGCACCCTCGCCCTCACTCTGGCAGCGGCCTTCGCGCACCTCGGCTCGGGACCGGGCGACCGGCTGGGCGGCGTCGTCCTGAGCACCGCGGGCGTGCGCCGACTGCCACCGCGCGCGTCCCGCCTCGCCGCGCCGCACCTGCTCTCGGTCCTCGAGTCCACGCAGCTCGGGGAGGGCACCGCGCCCCCCCTCGCGGACGCGCTGTCCGCCGTACCCCTCCCCCGCCGGGGGCTCGTCGTCGTCGTGTCCGACCTGCTCGGCGAGCGCACCTGGGAGCAGCCGCTGCGCCGGCTCGCCCGCCGCCACGACGTCGTCGTCGCGCAGGTGCACGACCCGCGCGAACTGAGCCTGCCGCACGTCGGCATGCTGCGCGTGGTCGACCCGGAGAGCGGCCGCACCCTCGACGTCCCCACCGGCAGCCGACGGCTGCGGGAGCGGTATGCCGAAGCGGCCGCGGCCCGCCACCGGGACCTCGCGGACATCGTCCGCCGTTCCGGTGCCGGGCACCTGCCCGTCTCGACGGACGGCGACTGGCTGCGCGAGCTGACCAGCTTCCTGGCCCTGCGCCGGCGCACCCGCGCCGCCCGACGGGTGGCGGGGGCCTGATGCCGTCGAACGTCTCCTTCGGCGCGCCCTGGCGACTCCTGTTCCTGCTCGCCGTCCTCGCCCTTGCCGTGGGCTACGTGCTGCTGCAGCGTCGTCGCACGACGTACGAGACGCGGTTCACCGACGTCGACCTCCTCGCCTCGGTGATGCCGCGTCGACCCGGCTGGCGTCGGCACCTGCCTGCCTCGCTGCTCCTGCTCACCCTGGTCGCCCTGACCACCGGCTTCGCCCGACCGTCCGCGGACGTCCGGGTGGCTCGTGCGCAGGCGACGGTCGTGGTGGCCTTGGACACCAGCGGGTCGATGGAGGCCACGGACGTGAGCCCGAGCCGCATCGAGGCGGCCAAGCAGGCCGCCGCGGCCTTCGTGCTCGGGCTGCCGAAGACCTTCGCGGTCGGGCTGGTCTCGTTCTCCGGCTCGGCCGGCGTCGCGGTCACGCCGACGCAGGACCACCAGGCCGTGGTCACCGCCATCTCCAACCTCCAGATCGGAGGGGGTACGGCGATCGGTGACGCGGTCGCGGCGAGCGTGCAGGCTGCCCGGGGCGTCACAGCCCAGGGCTCGACCGCACCGGTGCGCGTCGTGCTGCTGTCCGACGGTTCGAACACGGTCGGCCAGAGCGTCGAGGCCGGTGCCCAGCAGGCGGTCCAGGCGCAGATCCCGGTCAGCACCATCGCCTACGGCACCCAGGAGGGCGTGGTCAGCCAGCGAGGCCAGCAGATCGCCGTACCCGTCGACACGGCGGCGCTTGCCGGACTGGCGGAGACGACGGGTGGGACCAGCTACACCGCCCTGACCAAGGGCCAGCTCGGGGACGTCTACAAGGACATCGCGAAGGACGTCGGGACCACGACCGAGCGTCGCGAGCTGACGGCCACCCTGACCGGGCTCGGGTTGGTCCTCGCCCTGGCAGCGGCCGGCGCCTCCTTGGTGTGGTTCCGCGTGCTGCCGTAGGAGGCAGACTGACGGGGTGACGTGGCGACGGGTGGGACGGTCCGTCCTCCCGCAGGTCCTGCTGGTCGTCGGGGTGCTGCTGCTGCTGCTCACCACCACCGCCCGGCTGACGGTGCTGGACCGCACGTTCGACAACCGCGTGGTCGCCCAGACCGACGCCTACGAGCGGGTCTACACCGAGGTGCTCCCGGCGCCGGCCACCCAGAAGGTCATCCGGGCCGCCCTCGCCGACCTGCCCCTCGATGCCACCTACGTCACGGCGAACCTGCGCCTGCTGGTGCCACCGGAGGTGCTGGAACAGGTCGTGAACCGCGCGCTCGACGGCTACGTCGACGCGGTCCTCGGGGGCGGCGACACGCTCGAGCTCCTGACGGTGCTGCAACCGTTGATCGAGCACGTCCTTGCGCTCGTGCACGATCTGGCGCCCGGGCTGGTGGCAGCGGGCAGACCGGTGAACGCACGGACCCTGGCCGGCTTCGGCGACGGCATCGACCGTCTGCTGGCCCAGGCGCAGTCCGGCACCCTTCCGCTGGCCCTGCCCGACCTGCCGCTACCCGCGCGGGTCAGCGGTGGGGTCGCTGCGCTGCTGACCGCGGCCCTCCCCACGGACTCCCCGCTGCGCGTGCAGGTCGAGGCGCTCCTTCGCTCCGGCGACCTGAACGGCGCGCTCGCGCTGGTGGTGCCGGAGTCCCTCGCGGACGACCCCGGCCTTGCCTCCCGACTTCAGGAGAACGTCTCCGACCTGGTCGAGGCGGCACAGCGTCCCGTGTCGGCCTCCGCCGGGACAACGGTCAACCGGTCCGCCCTGCCGCTGGGCCTGCGTTGGCTCACGGCTGCTGGCCTCGTTGCGGTCGTGGCCGGCGTGGGAGTGCTGGTGTGGTGGCGCAGGGGCGCGTGGCGGGCCCTTGCGGTCGGCCTCGGCGTGGCCGGAGGCAGCGCCCTCGTCGTCGGCCAGCAGCTCGTCGACAGGTGGGGGGAGCCCCTCCAGCGGCTGGTCCGGTCAACCGACCTGCCCCCCACGGCCTTGGCGGTCGTGCGCGACGTCGACGCCGGGCTGCGCAACGGGGTGACCGCGACCTACCTGCGCCTGGTCACCGTGGTGCTGGTCGCGGCGCTGGCCAGTGCCTTCGTGGCATGGACGCGCCGCGAGGCCCGCAGCCAGCGGCGTTTCGACGCAGCACCGTCCCTGGCGTGCGCGGGCTTGGCAACGGCGCTCCTCCTGGCGCTGCTGCGGCCACCGACGGCGCCGCCCGCCACCTGCAACAGCGCGCAGCAGCTGTGCACACGCACCTACGACCAGGTGACCTACCTGACGAGCCACAACGCGATGGCGTCCAGCGACGAGGGCTTCTTCAGCGCCAACCAGGACGTCGACCTCGTGCGCCAGCTCGACGGTGGGGTGCGCGGCCTCATGCTCGACCTGCACACCTGGACGACACCGACCGAGGTGTCGGACTACCTGTCCCAGCTGTCCCCCGAGGCGCGTGCGGCCCTCGCGCCGCTGGCCGGTGCGCTCGAGCCCCGCGAGGGCCTGTGGCTGTGCCACATCGTCTGCCAGCTCGGGGCGCGGGAGGCCGTCACGGAGCTCAAGCGCGTCCGCGACTGGATGCGGACGCACCGGGATGCGGTGGTGACGCTGATCATCGAGGACCACGTCGACGCCGCGCAGACCCAGTCCGTGCTCGAGGACTCCGGCCTGGACGCCTTTGCCGCGACGCCGCCGACCCTTGGTGCCCCCTGGCCCACGCTCGGGGACATGGTGCGCACCGGCAAGCGGCTGGTGACCTTCACCGAGCGCGCGCACTCCGATCAGGGGTGGCTCCGCAACCTCTACGACTACGCCGCCGAGACGCCGTACGAAGCCACGTCGGCGAAGGCACTGAGCTGCCGACCCGGTCGCGGACCTGTCACCGGTTCGCTGTTCCTGCTGAACAACTGGGTGTCCACGCCGGCACCGAGCCGCGCCGAGGCCTACGCGATCAACCGCAAGGCCGCACTGCTGTCGCGAGCGCAGAAGTGCGCGCAGGTGAGGGGCATGCACCCCACGTTCGTCGCCGTCGACTTCGCCCAGATCGGTCAGCCGTTGGACGCTGTCAACCGTCTCAACCGCTGAGCACCGGCAGCGCGGCAGCGAGCACGAGCGCACCCGTCCGGTCGGTGACGTCGAACTCCGTCGCGTCCCGACGCAGCAGCGAGGACTGCATGTTGCACCTCAAGGTCCTCGCACCGACCCCCACGAACGTCCCTGCCTGCACCCGCGCGCCACGGCGGTCGACCACCCAGGCCGTGTAGTCCTCACCCGCCGTCAGGCCGGCCGCGACGAAGCGCACCTCGACCCCCCAGGTGTGCGGGACGAGCACGGCCTGGTCGACTGACACGCCGGCGACCTGGCTGCGCAGCGCCACCGGTTCCATCGGCACCGACGGCGTCGGGCTCGGGACCGCCACGGGTTGGTCCGTGCGCTGCCTCCCCACCTCGACTCCCACGCCGACACCTACGGCGAGGACCGCCACGACACCAGCCGCGACGCCCAGCGCAGTCAGGGTGGTGCGCCGACGGGTACGGCGATCGCGCAGCACCCGCTCGGCAGCGACCGCCGCGGTGATGCGCGCGCCCAGGTCCGGAGCGGGCGACAGGTCCTGCCCGGTGAGACGGCGGGGGTCCACCGACCGCAGGTCGACGGCGAGGGGGGCGATCTCGGCGAGATCGGCGCGGCAGTCGGCACACCCGTCCAGGTGGGCCTGCACGCCGAGCGCCTCAGCCGCGTCGAGGTGACCGAGGACGAAGGAGCCGAGCAGCTCCCGCATGGCCCGGTGTGCGTCGTCCTGAGACGGGCCGGAGGGGAAGGTCATGGCGTCACCCCCATCTCGTCCATCGCGATGCGCAGCGCCTTGAGCCCGTAGAACACACGGGTACGGAGGGTGCCGACGGCCACCCCCTGCTCCGCCGCGACCTCAGCGTACGGACGCCCCAGCAGGTGGGTCTGCACGATGGCGCTGCGGTGGTCCTCGGAGATGCGCTGCAGCGCCTCCTCGACGACCCACGACCGCAGCAGCTGCTCGGTGCCGTCGTCGACCGGAGCTCCGTGCGCTTCCGCCGTGCGGGGTTCGACGAGGTTGTTCTGCCAGGGACGCGCACCGGCAGCGCGCACGTGGTCGATCATCGCGTTGCGGGCGATGGCGAACAGCCAGACCCGCAGACTGGCCAGCTCGGGGTCGAAGCGCTCTGCCGCCCGCCAGGCGCGCAGGAAGGTCTCCTGGACCACGTCCTGCGCCGACATGGCATCGCCGAGCCCGCGCAGCACGAACCGGAACAGCTCACTCCCGTAGGCGTCGTACGCGGCCCGCAGCCCCGCCTCGGCGCCCAGGTCCAGGACCGCGGGCTCGCCCGCGACGCGGGCGGGATGTCCTGGCACGCGGCTGCTCCTCGGCGGGTGACGGTCGGTCTGCGCTGGTGCATACGCCGCCCGCCGCCGCGTGGTTCATCTGCGGACGAGCGCCGTCATCCGGCTGGTCGCACGCAGGTACTTCTTGCGATAGCCACCCGCGAGCAGCTCGGGGGCGAACAACTGGTCCAGCGGGATCCCGGACGTCGCCACCGGCAACTCGCGGTCGTAGAGCCGGTCGACGAGGACCACCAGGCGCAGCGCAGCCGCCTGGTCGACCACCGGCACCACGCGGTCGAGCAGCACCAGGTCCAGGCCGTCGAGCAGTCCGCCGTACCGCGAGGGGTGGAGCCGCGCAAGGTGCTCCAGCAGCGCCTCGAAGCCGTCGTACGACGCGCGTGGGCCGACGAGCGAAGCGAGCTGCTCGCGGGTGAGGGGTGGCGGCGCCGGGGGGAGCCCACGGTGGCGGTAGTCCTCACCGTCGACGCGGATCGGTGTGAAGTGCGCGGCCAGTCCCTGGATCTCGCGGAGGAAGTCGGCGGCGGCGAACCGCCCCTCCCCCAGCGATCCGGGAAGCGTGTTCGAGGTGCAGGCCAAGCGCACCCCGGCAGCCACGAGCTTGCCGAGCAGGGTGCTGACCAGGACCGTGTCGCCGGGGTCGTCGAGCTCGAACTCGTCGATGCACAGCAGGCGGTGGGCGCTCAGGGCGCTGACCGTGGACGCGAACCCGACGGCACCGACCAGGTGGGTGAGCTCGACGAAGGTGGCGTAGGCCTTGGGCCCGGGCACGGCGTGCCACAGCGCCGCGAGCAGGTGCGTCTTGCCGACCCCGAACCCGCCGTCGAGGTAGACCCCCGGCGGGGCTGTCGGCTGCGCGCGGAACCTTCGCCGGGGGGGCGGTCCGGTCGCGAAAGCCTCCAGAGCCTCGACGGCCGCCTGCTGGCTCGGCTGGTGCGGATCAGGCAGGTACGTCGAGAAGCGGGCGCCGTCGAACCGCGGGGGCGGCACCAGTCCAGCCACCAGTGCGTCCGTCGGGATGACCGGCTCGCGGTCGACCAGGCGGACCGAACCGGTCATGTCCCGCCGCCGACGGCGCGCAGCAGGCGCGCCGCGACGGGCGCGGCGACGGTTCCCCCGGACGCGCCGTCCTGGACGTAGACGCAGAAGGCCAGGTCGCCGCGGTAGCCGGTGAACCAGGCGTGCGTCGGGAGGGGTGCCCCCGTGCCGTACTGCGCGGTGCCGGTCTTGCCCGCGGTCCCGGCGGGCAGGCCGGCCGTCGCCGCGGTGCCGGAGGTCACGACGGCGGACATCAGGCTGCGCAGGGACGGCAGGATGCGCGAGGTGACGATGTTGGAGGGCGACGGCCCGGGCACCAGGTGGGGCTGGCGCCAGGTGCCACTGGCCACGGCGGCCGACATCGAGGCCAGCAGAAGCGGTGAGGCCTCCACCCGCCCCTGGCCGATGATGTCCGCGTAGGCCTCCGCGGTGTTGGTCGGAGGCGGGACCTCCCCACCCTCCCCGGCGATGGGCAGCAGGTCCCCGCGGTTGAAGCCGAACATCGCGGCGGTCTCCGTCGCGGTCCCCTTGGGGAAGCCGTCGGCGATCGACAGGAAGGCCGTGTTGCAGGAGCGGGCGAACGCCTGCCGGAAGGTCATCTTGAACGGCAGCGGCTCGTCGTTGCGGAAGGCCTTCCCGCCGAACACGACCTGCTCGGGGCAGTCGACGACGGTGTCGGGGGTGATGCCCGCCTTGAGCGCCGCAGCGGCCACGACCACCTTGAAGGTCGAACCCGGTGCCTCGCTGCGCAGCGCGACGGGGACGCCCACGACCGGCCGGTTGGCGATCGCCCGGACCTCCCCGGTGGGGACGTCGAGCACGACGATCCCCGCGGGACCACTCACACCGTCCAGGGCCTGCTCAGCCGCCTGCTGGATCGGCAGGTCGAGGGTGGTGCGCAGCGAGCGAGCGGCCTTCGCCGGGAACTCCTTGACGACGCGCACCACCCGGTCGCTCCCGCGCTGCACCACCTGGACGCGGCCTCCACCGGTACCGGTGAGCTGGTCGGCGTAGATCCGCTCGAGACCGGAGACCCCCGGGCGGCCGAGGACGTTGGCGGCGAGATCGGCGCTCTCCGGCCGGATCGGCGTCCCGTGGCGGTCCACGACCTGTCCGCGCGCCTCCAGTGGCGCCGACCGCGCGAGGACCTCGCCGTTGCTCAGGCCGGGGTAGACGGTCGAGGACCGGAAGGCGACGCGTCGCCCCTTGCTGGTCCGGGTGGTCGCGACGACCGAGGACCAGGTCAGCTCGCCGAGCCCTCTCAGCATCGCCGTGGCACGGTAGGGGACGGAAGCGTCGGCGGTGAGCGCGCCCGGACTGACCGTCAGGTCCGTGATCTGCAGACGCTCACGCAGGTTGCCGAAGGAGTCGCCGGCGTCGGGGTCGGACGCGGTCAGGCGCCCCATCGCCGCGAAGTCCTCCTTCTGCCAGGCCGCGAGGAACGCCGTCGCCACCGTCAGCGCGTCGGCGCGGTCCTGGCGGCGCTGCTCAGCCGCCCGGTGCTGGAGGTACAGCACCGTCCCGGCGACGAGCACCGCGAGGGCGGTCAGAGCCGCCAGCCACTTCTTCACCGCACCATCCCACCCTGTCGTCCGGACGTCCCGCCAGGCAGGGTTAGGTTCTGACGCATGACTGCTGCCGGCGCTGACCCCGCTGTCGTCGGGCCCTACCTCGCGGTGGCCCTCGTCGATGATGCCTGGGCCTCGTGCTCGGTCGCGCTCATTGCGGGTGGCAAGAGCAACCTGACCTACCGCGTGGACTCCCCCGCGGGCTCGGTCGTGCTGCGCCGACCGCCGCTCGGGCAGATCCTGCCGACCGCGCACGACATGAGGCGCGAGTACACCGTCATGGCGGGGCTGGGCAGCACCGAGGTGCCGGTCCCGAAGATGCTGCACTTCTGCTCCGACCCCGAGGTTCTCGGCCAGCCGTTCTACGTCATGGAGCGGGTGGAGGGACACATCGTGACGACGGCTCTTCCGCCGGGGTACGCCGACACTGCCGCGTTGCGGGCTCAGCTGAGCAACGGGCTCGTCGACGTGCTGGCTCGGCTGCACACCGTCGACTACGCCGCCGCCGGGCTCGGCGAGTTCGGGCGGCCGGACGGCTACCTCGCGCGCCAGGTCAGCCGGTGGGGCAAGCAGTGGGACGCCACCCGCATCGACGGGCTGGACCAGGTCGATGCGCTCGCCGCCGACCTTGCCTCCTCGATGCCGGACACGCAGCGGTTCTCGGTGGTCCACGGCGACTACCGCCTCGACAACACGATGCTGCACCCCACCGAGGTGGGGCAGGTCAACGCGGTCCTGGACTGGGAGATGTCGACCCTCGGCGATCCGCTGGCCGATCTCGGGATCCTGCTCGTCTACTGGGCCCAGGAGTCGGACTCCGAGCTGCGCAAGGGCGGAGCGCCGGTGGGTGCGGTGACCTCGCTGCCGGGGTTCCTGACGCGCGAGCAGGTCGCTGCCGGGTACGCCGAGCGCAGCGGTCTCGACGTCGCCTCGCTGCCCTGGTACGTCGCGTTCGGGTTCTTCAAGCTGGCGGTCGTCTGCGCCGGGATCGCGATGCGGGTGCGCTTCGGCGCGATGGTCGGCGAGGGCTTCGACGGCTACGAGGAGCGGGTCCCACCGCTCATCGAGCTCGGCCGCGCGACCCTGTCCGACCAGCGGCTGTACTGACCTGCTGACTGATCCGAAAGGCCCACACCAGCAGCGGTACCTGGAGCGGCAGCCGCGCGTAGGCGAACACCTTCTCAGAGGTGGACGTCGCGTCGACCGCCATCTGCAGGTTCGCCGGGAAGACCGCGACGAACAGCCCCAGCGCGGCGAGTGCCCCCCGTCGGCGCGTCGCCGGGGAAGCCACGGCGGCCGCGACCGCGAGCTCCACGACACCGCTCGCGTAGGTCCACGCGCGGGCTGGACCGGGCAGCAGTGGCGGGACCATCGGGTCGTAGAAGCCCGGCTTGACCAGGTGCGTCACCCCCGCACCGGTCAGCAGCGCTGCGAGCAGGAACGGTGAGGCGCGCCGCCAGGTCATGCGTCACCCTAGGGTGCTCGTCATGACCGTCGAGCCGGGGACCTACCAGCACTGGAAGGGTCCGCAGTACCTCGTGCTCGGACTCGGCCACGACGCGAACGACGCCGGCCGCACCACCGTGGTCTACCTGCCGCTCTACCCGGTGGACGGTCCGCCGTTCGCGGTGCGGACGCTCGAGGACTTCCTCGGCTGGGTCGACCCCGGGTCAGGCACCTCCGTGGCGCCCGGTGAGGGCGTCCGCCGCTTCACCCGCCTGCGCTGATCGGCGACCTCCCTCCTGTGGTGCGCAGTGTCAGGCCGTACGACGGCACCTGAGGAGCGTGCGTGAGGCCGTGTGCCCGCCGGCGAGCGTGCACGCGAGGAGGGAAGTCAGGTCTCCAGGGGGCGGTCGGTGGCCGCCCACTGCGACCAAGAGCCGGGGAACAGGAGCCCGGGCGGCAGACCGAGGTGCTCGGCGACCAGCAGGTTGTGGCAGGCGGTGACGCCGCTGCCGCACGACGAGGCCCAGCCCTCTTCGACAACGGACAGGCGTTCGGCCAGCTGCTCGGCGGGCAGCAGGCGCCCTGCGCCGTCGAGGTTCTCCCGGCAGGGCACGTTGACCGCTCCCGGGAGGTGACCCGCGCGCGGGTCAAGGGTCTCGTTCTGCCCGTGGAACCGGTCGGACGGCCGGGCGTCGACGACCACGCGGCCGTCGAGGTCGTCGATGTCCACGACCTGCTGCCAGGGCCGCGCCGTGAACACCGACGGAGGGAGGGTGACCGGCGTGGTGTCCTGCCCGACGGGGGCACCGTCGAGCAGGGCCGCGTCGTGGCCGGTGCTGCGCAGCATCCACACCAGACGGGCCGCCAGGACGCCCGCGTCCCCGTCGTACGCGACGACGACGGAGTCGTCTCCGATGCCGAGCGCACCCAGGGCGTCCGCGAACTCCTGCGGGTCCGGCAGCGGGTGGCGTCCCAGCTCAGAGGGCGGGGCGGCGAGGTCGGTGTCGAGGTCGACCCTGATGGCTCCGGGGAGGTGTCCGGCGGCGTACGCGTCGGCGGACCGGACGTCGGCGAGGACGACTCCGGGGTGCGCGACGACCCAGTCGAGGTCGACGAACGGCGGGAGGTCCACGGCTGCTCCGGTCATGCTGTGCACCCTGGCACAGGAGCCGGCCACGCCGCCCGGTGGTGGAGGATGAGCAGATGGACCTGCCCGTGATGCCGCCGGTGAAGCCGATGCTCGCCAAGGCGACCCCTGACGTCCCCGTTGGTGAGTTCCTCTACGAACCCAAGTGGGACGGCTTCCGCTGCGTGGTGTTCCGCGACGGCGACGAGGTCGAGCTCGGCAGCCGCAACGAGAAGCCGCTCACCCGGTACTTCCCGGAGGTCGTCGCCGCGATCCGCGCGAACCTGCCGCCGCGGTGCGTCGTCGACGGGGAGATCGTCATCCAGGCCGGCAAGGGCCTGGACTTCGTCGCGCTCCTGCAGCGGATCCACCCCGCGGACAGCCGCGTGCAGAAGCTCGCCGCCGAGACCCCCGCGAGCTTCATCGCCTTCGACCTGCTCGCCCTGGACGACGACGACCTCACCGCACGGCCCCAGGCCGAGCGCCGGGTGCTGCTCGAGCAGGCGCTGGCCGACGTCGCGCCACCCGTGCACCTGACTCCCGTGACCGCCGACCCCGCCACCGCCCGCGAGTGGTTCGCGCTGTTCGAGGGCGCGGGACTCGACGGCGTCATCGCCAAGCCCGTGCACCAGACCTACCAGCAGGACAAGCGCGTCCTGGCCAAGGTCAAGCACAAGCGCACGGCGGACGTGGTCGTCGCCGGCTACCGCCTGCACAAGACCGGTCCGGTCGTGGGCTCGCTCATGCTGGGCCTGTACGACGACAGCGGTGCGCTCCAGCACGTCGGCGTGGCCGCGAGCTTCACCGCCGCGCGTCGCAAGGAGCTGATCGACGAGCTGGCGCCGTACCTCTCGGACGGCCCGCACCCCTGGTTCGGCGACGCGGTGCCCGAGCGCAACCCGAACCAGGCCGCGGGCAGCCGGTGGAACAACGGCAAGGACCTGTCGTTCGTGCCCCTGCGCCCGGAGCTGGTGGCCGAGGTCGCCTATGACGCGATGGAGGGCACGCGGTTCCGGCACACGGCCCACTTCCAGCACTGGCGGCCGGACCGCGACGCGGCGTCGTGCACCTACGACCAGCTGGAGGTCCCCGTCCGCTTCGACCTCGCCCAGGTCCTCACCGGCAACCCCTGACCGGCTAGCGTCGGCGACCGTGTCTGCCACCGTCGTCGCCTCCGGGATCACGGTCGTCCGGGGTCCGCTCCTGGTCCTGTCGGACGTGAGCCTGACGGTCGCGCCGGGCAGCCGGGTCGGGGTCGTCGGCCCGAACGGCGTCGGCAAGTCCACGTTGCTTGCCTGCCTGGCCGGACACCTCGAGCCCGACGCCGGCACCCTGCACCGAGCCCCCGCGAGCGCCAACGTCGGCCTGCTGCCGCAGGAGCCCGAGCGCACCCCCGGCGAGAGCGCCCTGCAGTACCTGCTCCGGCGTACCGGTGTGACCGCAGCGCAGCACGCGCTCGACGCGGCGACCGAGCGCCTGGTCGAGGGGGACGCGGAGGGAGGCACCGACGGGTACGACGAGGCCTTGCAGCGCTGGCTGGACCTCGGCGGCGCCGACCTCGAGGTGCGGGCCGAGCAGGTCTGCGAGGACATCGGCCTGTCCCCCGCGCTCCTGGACGCCCCCATGACCACCCTGTCCGGTGGTCAGGCCGCACGCGCCTCCCTGGCCAGCGTCCTGCTCAGCCGGTACGACGTGTTCCTGCTCGACGAACCCACCAACGACCTGGACTTCGCCGGCCTGGAACGGCTCGAGCAGTTCGTCCACGACCTGCAGGCAGGCCTGGTGCTGGTCAGCCACGACCGCGAGTTCCTGTCACGCACCATCACGAGCGTGCTCGACATCGACGGCCCCTTGCGCACCGCGACCCTCTACCACGGCGGCTGGGACGCCTACCTCGAGCTTCGCGCAGTGGCGAAGCGCCAGGCGAGGGAGGCGTTCGAGGAGTACGACGACAAGCGCGCGGGCCTGGTGAACCAGGCGCAGAGGCAGCGGGAGCAGTCGGTGCGCGGCGCTGTGCGGGCCAAGCGCAAGATGCCCGACAACGACCGGGCCGCCAAGGGCGCCCGGATCGAGGCCGCCACCCACGCCGCGGGTCGGGTCAAGACCATCGAGGCGCAGCTGAACCGGTTGGACGAGGTGGCCGAGCCCCGCAAGGAGTGGCAGCTCCAGCTCGAGATCGCCGCCGCCCCCCGCTCCGGTGACGTGGTGGCCGTGCTCTCGCAGGCTGTCGTCCAGCGCGGCACCTTCGCCCTCGGACCGATCGACCTGCAGGTGGCGTACGGCGACCGGCTGGCCGTCGTGGGTCCGAACGGAGCGGGCAAGACCACGCTGCTCGACGCGCTCCTGGGCCGGACCCCGCTGACCTCTGGCCGCCACTCACTGGGTGCGAACCTGAAGATCGGTGAGATCGACCAGACACGCTCGCTGTTCTCGGGCGAGGCCTCGGTCACCGAGGTGCTCGAGCAGCGCACCGGCTGGGCCCCTGCCGACGTCCGCACCCTGCTGGCCAAGCTCGGACTGCGTGGTGACAACGCCTTGCGACCGGGGAGCACGCTGTCCCCCGGTGAGCGCACCCGCGCCGGCCTCGCGCTGCTGCAGGCGATCGGCGTGAACCTGCTGGTGCTCGACGAGCCGACCAACCACCTGGACCTGCCCGCGATCGAGCAGCTCGAGCAGGCCCTGGACGCCTACGAGGGCACTCTCCTGCTGGTCACGCACGACCGCAGGCTGCTCGACGCCGTCCGCGTCACCGGAACCGTCGAGCTGCCTGCGAGGATGCCCGCGTGACCCCCTTGGACCACCTGGTGCAGCTGCTCGACCTCGAGACGATCGAGGTGGACATCTTCCGGGGACGCCAACCCCCGGAGTCGGGCCAACGGGTCTTCGGCGGTCAGGTAGCCGGGCAGGCGCTGGTGGCCGCCGGCCGCACGGTCGACCCGGAGCGAGTGGTGCACAGCCTGCACGCCTACTTCCTGCGCCCCGGGGACCCGACTGTCCCGATCGTCTACGAGGTCGACCGCATCCGCGACGGTCGGAGCTTCACCACCCGTCGCGTCGTCGCCGTCCAGCACGGCCGGCCGATCTTCCACATGTCTGCGTCCTTCCAGGTCGCCGAGGACGGGCTCGAGCACAGCGTCACCCGCCCCGACGTGCCCGCACCGGACGACCTGCCCACGCTCGCCGAGAAGCTCCAGCCCTATCTCGACGAGCCCGACACCGCCTGGGTCGCGCGCCCCCGCCCCATCGACATCAGGTACGTCGGGGACCCGCCGCGCGTGGCGAAGGAGACGGGCAACCGCGACCCCCACTCCCAGGTGTGGATGCGCGCCGACGGGACGCTGCCGGACGACCCGCTGCTGCATGTGTGCCTGGTCGCCTTCGCCTCGGACATGACGCTGCTGGACAGCACCCTGCGTTCGCACGGTCGCTCGTGGGGCGGCGACGACGTGATCGGCGCCAGCATCGACCACGCCATGTGGTTCCACCGACCGCTGCGCGCGGACGAGTGGTTCCTCTACAGCCAGGCGTCACCCTGGACCGGCGGCGGGCGTGGACTTGCGACCGGACAGATCTTCGACGCTGCAGGCCATCTCGCCGTGTCGGTGGTCCAGGAGGGCCTGATCCGCGTCCCGCGCTAGTCCTCCGGAGGATCGCCGCGCTGGCGCCGCTTGCGCGAGGGCTGCACCCTCAGCGGCTCGCCCTCCTGCTTGGCGAACTGCGGCGGGAACGGCGCCTCGCCCTCACCCTGCGACGCGTACAGATCGAGCAGCGGCGTGACGTCGTGCGCCACGTCGTCGATGGCGGCGTGCACGTCCCCGAGGTCGGCGAAGCGCTCGCGCATGGTCCAGATGTCGAAGTCCTCGACGCGAGCGGTCGTCACCTCCGACCACAGCAGCGGTGCGGACACGTAGCCGTTCTTCGACGCCCGGACGGAGTAGGCCGAGGCGATGGTCTGGTCCCTGGCCATGCGGTTGAAGTCCAGGAAGACCCGCGCACCCCGCTCCTCCCGCCACCACCGGGCGGTGGCGAGCTCAGGTCGGCGCTTCTCGATCTCGCGCGCCACGGCGACTGTCGCGTGCCGCACCTGCGTGAACGTCCACGACGGCGCGATGCGCAGGTAGACGTGGATCCCCTTCGAACCACTGGTCTTCGGGTAGGTCACGAAGCCGAGCTCGTCGAAGAACCCCTTCACCTCCAGCGCGACCTCGACGACGTCGTCCCAGTCGGTGCCCGGCATCGGGTCGAGGTCGATGCGCAGCTCGTCCGGGCTCTCGGTGTCCGCGCGCCGCGACGGCCACGGGTGGAAGTCCAAGGTCCCCTGCGTCGCCGCCCAGGCGATGTGGGCGACGTCCACAGGACACAGCTCCCGGGCAGATCGGCCGGACGGGAAGGAGACGGTGACGCCCTCGACCCACGCGGGGGCGTGGTCGGGCAACCGCTTCTGGTAGATCGCCTCGGTCTCCGCACCGCCGGGGTGACGCTTCAGGACGGTCGGCCGCTCCCGCAGGGCCCTGACGATGCCGTCGCCCACCGCGAGGTAGTACTCCACCAGGTCCAGCTTGCGCCCCCTGCCCTCGGGCAGCCCGCTGAAGTAGGTCTTGTCGGGATTGGTGACCTTGACGACCCGCTCACCCGTGGGCGTGTCGATGGTCAGCTCGAGGAACGGCGAGGGCACGCGCGGACGGTACCGCCGTACGCCTTTCCGACGTCGTCACCGAGGCGTAAGGGTCTGCCTGGAACACTGCAGCACGCTCGCACGCTGGTGGTGGTGTGAGACTCCGACGGAAGGGACCCAACGTGGACAGCACTCGCAGCTATCCCGTGAGCAAGACCGACGAGCAGTGGCGCGCCGAGCTGACTCCCGAGGAGTACCACGTGCTCCGCCGCGCCGGGACCGAGCGTCCCGGGAGCGGGGAGTACAACACGACCACGACCGAGGGGGTCTACTCCTGCCGGGCCTGCGACGCCGAGCTGTTCACCAGCGACACCAAGTTCGACAGCCACTGCGGCTGGCCGAGCTTCTACGCTCCGAGCGACCAGGACAACGTCGAGCTCGTCGAGGACCGCACTCTCGGCATGCACCGGGTGGAGGTGCGGTGCGCCAGCTGCGGCAGCCACCTCGGTCACGTCTTCGACGACGCGCCGCAGACCCCGACCGGCGACCGCTTCTGCATGAACTCCGTGAGCCTGCGGCTGCGGCCCAAGGCCTGAGCGCAACATCACCCGTGTTGGGGAGGTGCGCACCGGGACCGTACGCCACAATGCCCCCGTGGAGGTCGGACAGGGCGTGCGCCTGGACCTGGAGGGGTTGCCGTCGAGCGTGTCCGCGGCGCGCCGGTTCGTCCGGCAGGTCTGCGAGGACTGGCACCTCGAGGGGGCGGTCGACGCGGTGATGCTCCTGACCTCGGAGCTCGCCACGAACGCCGTCCTGCACGCGAGGACGGCCTTCGCCGTGGTGGTCAGCCGAGAGGGCAGCGACGTGCGCGTGGACGTCCTCGACGGGTCGGTCGTGCCGCCACGGGCGCGGCGCACCTCGTCGACCGCCGCGACGGGTCGGGGCGTGGCCATGGTCGGTCAGCTCGCGTCCCGCTGGGGTGCCACCCCGTCCGAGCGGCTCGGCGCCTACAGCAAGGGGGTGTGGTTCGCGGTCCCCAGCACGGGCGTCGAGGGCTCGTGGGACCGCGACGACGACCCGCTCTGATCCCTACGGCAGGGACGCCACGATCTCCCCGAGCGGCTTGCGCGCCCCGGTCCAGAACGGCGTCTCGAGCTTGGTGTGCAGCCGGGCGCGTGAGCTGCGCAGGTGCCGCAGGCAGTCCACGATCCGGTGCAGCTCGTCCGCCTCGAACGCCAGCAGCCACTCGTAGTCGCCCAGGCCGAACGCCGCCACCGTGTTGGCGCGCACGTCCTCGAACTCACGACCCTGCATGCCGTGCTCGGCCAGCATCCCGCGCCGCTCGTAGTCGGGCAGGAGGTACCAGTCGAGACTGCGGTTGAACGGGTAGACGCACACGTACTTCTTCGGGTCCTCGCGGCGGACGTACGCCGGGATGTGGTTGCGGTTGAACTCTGCCGGCCGGTGCAGCCCGACGCTGGTCCAGACGACCGACAGGTGCCGCCCGAGGGCGGTCGTGCGGAAGCGGCTGAAGGCGTCCTGGAGCACGTCGGCATCCGGGCAGGTCCACCACACCAGCAGATCGGCTTCGGCCTTGTAGCCCTGCAGGTCGTAGGTGCCGCGGGTGTAGACGTCCTTGTCCAGGACGGCGTCGAGCAGCCCCTGCGCCTCCTCGACCAACCCGCTGCGGTCGTCCGGCAGGGGGGTCGTCACCTTGAAGACGGCGTACGTCGTGAACAGGAGCTGGTCGTTCAGCTCTTTCGCAGAAGCAGTGCTCGGGGCGGTCGCGCTCGAAGCGGTGGGGTCAGCCATGCCACCAGTGTCCTACAGACCGCCGCTGCAGGTGGTGGCGCAGGAAGAAGGCGTACGACGCAGCGGTGATGTCCGGCCCGAGCGGGTCGGTGCTGGAGCCCTGGTGGATCCACCCGCGGAACGGCTCAGCCCTGTCGCTCCCACGGCAGCAGCGCCCGGCCGGCCGCCTCGAGACCGCTACGCGCGCAGGCCGGGACACCGACGCCGTCGTACGCCGCTCCCGCGAGCGCGAGGCCGGGGGGGAGATCGCGCCGCAGCCGGGCGACCAGGTCGACGTGCCCGGGGGCGTACTGCGGCAACCCTCCGCCCCATCGGGTGACCGCGCTGCCGAGCAGTCGGGGCAGGGGGCCCACGGCCTCGGTGAGCTCAGCCAGGACCGCCGCGACGAGGTCGTCGTCGTCGCGGTGCAGGTCGCGGACGTCTCCGGCGCGCCCGACGGAGGCGCGGACCACCGCTGGCCCGGGACGGCCCCACTTGCGGCTGCTGAAGGTGACCGCCTTCGTCAGCCGGCGGTCCACCGACGGGACCAGGTAGCCGGACCCGGTGCCGGGCGTGGCCCCGTCGAGCACCAGGGTCACGAGGGCGACCGAGGCGTAGTCCAGGCTCGCGAGGTCGTCCGCCCGGACGTGGCTGGCCAGCAGGCGTGCGGCAGGCGACGCGGGTACGGCGAGGACGACCGCGTCGACGTCCAGGTGGGCTGGTGCCGCGGCCGAGCCGGTCTCGAGGCGCCAGCCGTCCGGCGTTCGGGTCAGCGCGCGCACCGTCGTACCGAGCCGCACGTCGAGGTCCTGGGCGAGAGCGGCCGGCAACTGCCCGAGCCCACCGGGGACGGAGGCGAAGACCGGTCCAGGTGCAGGCGTTCCCCGGGCCGCCCGGGCCGCGGCGACGAGGCTGTCGCCCTCGAGGTGGCTCCACAGCTTCGGCAGCGTCATCTGGACCGACAGCCGGTCCGCCTGCCCGGCGTAGACGCCGCCGAGGAGGGGGTCGACGAGCCGGTCGACCACGGCAGCACCCAGGTGGCGGCGGACGAGTGCTCCCACGGACAGGTCCTCGGTGGGGAGCGCCACGCGGTGCTCGGTGACCGTCCCGAGCAACGACGCGACCTCGGCGAGGTCGGTGGGGATGCCCATGAGGGTGCCGACGGGCAGCGGGAGCATCGCTCCCCCGAGCCAGAACGCCGCCTGCGTCGTCTGCGGCGTGGTGATCTCCAGCCCTGCAGTCGCAGCGAGATCGACGCCCCAGGGCACCCGCTGCAGCATCGCGTCGGCGCCCAGATCCACGAGGACCCCGCCCACCTCGCCGGACCGCAGCTTGCCCCCGACCCGGTCGGTCGCCTCCAGCACGATCGGGTGCGCGCCACGCCGGCGGAGCTCGTGTGCCGCGGACAGTCCCGCGACACCACCACCGACGACAGCGACAGTCACGGGAGCGGGCACCCGTGCAGCGTAGGTTCAGCCGCGTGTCGCGCGCCCCGCTGGTCCTCGTCGCCACGTCGCTCGCGGCCTTCACGGCGACGCTCGACAACACCGTCGTCGCGGTCGCGCTGCGCGACGTCCAGCGTGACCTGGGCTCGGGGGTGACGGGTCTGCAGGGGATCGTGACGGCGTACACCGTGGCGCTTGCCGCCCTGCTGCTGGCGGGTGGAGCGCTGGTGGACCGGCTGGGTGCCCGGCGCGTGCTGCTCAGCGGGCTGCTCGTGTTCGCCGGCGCCTCCATCGGAGGTGCGCTGAGCGGCAGCGTGGCCGCGCTCGTGACCTGGCGTGCCGTCCAGGGCGCCGGTGCGGCTCTGCTCCTGCCCGGCAGCCTCGCGGTGCTGTCCGGCGCGTACGACGACGAGTCGGCCCGGCGACGGGCCGTCGGCGTGTGGGCTGCGGTCGGTGGCGCGGCGCTGGTCGCCGGACCGGTCGTCGGCGGCGACCTCGTGGCGCGCTACGGCTGGCCGTCGGTCTTCTGGGTGAACGTGCCGCTGTGCACCGTCGTGGCGGCCGTGGCCCTGCGGACACCGGCCGTGGCTGCGCCGCACCGGCGACGGCTCGATGCGGCGGGAGCGGCGCTCACCTGTGTCGTCCTCGGGCTCGCGACGTACGCCGTGGTGCTGGCAGGGCGCAGTGGTCTGTCCGCCGGAGTCGCCGCCTGCGCGGTCGGCGCAGGGGTCGGCGTCGTGGCGCTGGCGCGCCTGGAGCGGCGCGACGATCCCCTGCTCCCCACCGATCTGGTGGCGGACCGGCGGTTCCGCGGAGCCCTGCTCGGGGCCTTTGCCGCCTCGTTGGCGGTGTTCGTGCTTCTCGTCTTCGTCAGCCTGTTCCTGCAGCTGGTTCAGGAGCGGGACGCGCAGCAGACCGGCCGACTGCTGCTCCCCCTCCCGCTGTCGCTCGTGGCGACCGCCTTCGCGTGCGGCCGCTGGCACGCGGTGCTCCGGCCGGTCGTGGGCGGACTGCTGTTGGCGGGAGGTGCCCTGGTGGTGCTGGGGATCCGCCTCCGCGCCGGGGTGGGCGCCGGTGAGCTGAGCGCGCTGCTGGCTGTGGTCGGCGCGGGCGTCGGGCTCACCACCGCCCCGGTCGTCACCGCCGCGATGGGCGTCGCGGGCGCCACTCGGGCCGGGCTGGCCGCGGCCGGCGTGAACGTCGCTCGCGAGCTCGGGGGCGTGGTAGCCGTCGGCGGGCTCGGTGCCGTGGCCGTGTCACGCCTGTCGACGCAGCTGGGCGCGGCCCTCACCAGCGGAGGCGTGCCCGCGACGGACCAGCCGGCCCTGCTCGACGCGCTGCTCGGCGCCCGCACCGACGAGGTCCGCCGGCTGCTGCTGGAGCGGATCGGTGTGGTCCGAACACTGCAGCTGCGCTCTGCGCTGTCCGACGCTGCCACGTCCAGCTTCGTGAGCTCGACGTCTGTCGTCCTCGTGACTGCCGGCGTCGTCCTGGTCGTCTGCGCCGCTGCTGCCGGTCAGCAGCTCCGGCGGCGTCCAGCCTGAGGCCGCGGGACCACGAGCTCGCAGGGTCTCAGGTGGTCGTGGCCTCGTGGACGTGGGCGACGATCCGGGTCAGCACGTCCGGGTCGGTCTCCGGCAGCACGCCGTGCCCCAGGTTGAACACGTGGCCCTCGGCCGTCCTGGCCTGCTCCAGGACCCGCTCGGTCATCGCCCGCACCACCGGCTCCGGAGCGAACACCAGGGTCGGGTCGAGGTTGCCCTGGACCGCCTTGCCCGGACCGACCCGGCGCACGGCCTCGTCGAGCGGCACGCGGAAGTCGACGCCCACCACGTCGGCACCGGCCTGCCCCATGTCGTGCAGCAGCTCGCCGGTCCCCACACCGAAGTGGATGCGTGGCACGTCCGCCACCCCCGCGAGGATCCGCGCGGAGTGCGGCTGGACGAACGACCGGTAGTCCTCGGCGGGCAGCGCCCCCACCCAGGAGTCGAACAGCTGCACGGCAGACGCGCCCGCGTCGATCTGCACCCGCAGGAAGGCGAGCGTGATGTCCGCGAGCCGGGACATCAGGGCCGACCACAGCCCCGGGTCGCCGTACATGAGGGCCTTGGTGCGGCGCTGGTCCTTGGACGGCCCGCCCTCCACGAGGTACGACGCCAGGGTGAACGGGGCACCCGCGAAGCCGATGAGCGGGGTCGCACCGAGCTCGCGCACCAGCAGACCGACTGCCTCCGTGATCGCCGGCGCCCCCTCGAGGGGGACGAGCCGGTCGAGGTCCGCTGCAGTCCGGAAGGGCTCGGCCACGACAGGACCGACTCCGGGAACGATGTCCAGGTCGAGCCCGATGGCCTTGAGCGGCACGACGATGTCGCTGAAGAAGATGGCCGCGTCGACCCCGAAGCGACGTACCGGCTGCAGGGTGATCTCGGTCACCATCTCCGGCCGGAAGCACGACTCCAGCATCCCGGTGCCCTCGCGGAGGGCGCGGTACTCCGGCAGCGCGCGCCCCGCCTGGCGCATGAACCACACCGGGGTGTGCGGGACCGGTTCGCGCCGGCAGGCCCGCAGGAACGCCGAGTCATGGGCGGGGGCAGGAGCCGCAGGGGCCGCAGGGGGCGTCACGACTCCACGCTAGTGCGACCGCGGTCGTTGGCCAGACCGGTTGGCCCGGACGTTGCTCTTCATCGTCCCTTCATGAACCGCGGATGACGATCGTCCGAGTCCTCCGGAGGAGCCCTCATGCGTCGTCGTACCGCCCTGCTCTGCGCCACCCTGCTCGCGACCGGAGCGGCAGGTGCTGCCGCAGCTGCCGGCTCGGCCGCCTCCGCCGCAGCACCCCCCTCACCGGTCCGGTTCGCCAGCCCCACGGTCGTGAACCACTTCGCGCCCGGCTTCGAGCCCGACGTGGCGATCGACAAGACGCACACGGCGAGCCGTGGACGGCTCTACTCGTCCTGGCCCAACGGGTTCAGCACGACGATCTCCTACCTGGACCGCTCGGACGACAACGGCCAGTCCTTCCACCCCACCGGCGGTACGGCGGGAGGCAAGGCGGCGACCTGCGTCGGTGGCGGGGACTCCGAGCTGCAGATCGACAACAAGACCGGGCAGCTGCTGTTCGCCGACCTGCAGGGGCTCACCAACTTCTCCACCTCGTCCAGCACGGACGGCGGTGACACCTTCACGACCTCGTGCACCGGCGTGACCGGCGCGGGCGTGGACCGGCAGTGGATCGCCGTGGACGACAACGGGGGCACGGCCGCGATCGGCACCGGCGCGACCGACGGACGGGCCTACCTGTTCTACGACAACATCCTGCAGAACACCTCGAGCTCCAACCTCATCGGCAACCAGCCCGTCGTCAACGTGACCAGCGACGGCGTGAACTACGGCGGCTGCATCGCCACCTCGACCGTCTGCAAGTCCCAGGCCGCCGTCATCAGCGCCCAGGACGACATCGTCGGCAACGCGTTCGTCGACGGGAACCCGACCAGTCCGCGGTACCACGCCGTCAACGAGGTCCGCGGCAGCAGTGACTCCAAGACCGTCCTGTTCTCGACCTGCCGCGGGGCGGCCTCCGGCACGGCCACGACGGCCGCTGCCACCGCCGCCCTGTGCGCGGACCCGACCGCGTTCGCCCCCGGCGACACCGGCCTGGTCAACACGCACTGGACCGACCACGCGGTGAGCAAGGTGCCGACCGGCTACACCGTGAAGTCGTTCGTCGTCGGCGCGGTCGACACCGCAGGCGACCTCTACGTGACGTGGTGCCAGTACCCCCTCAAGGGCAGTGGCGCGTACGCCGGTCCCGGCCAGATCATGATCGCGACGTCGAAGGACGGCGGGACGACCTGGTCGACGCCTCGCCAGCTGAACCCGCCGAGCATGCCCACGGTCATCTTCCCGTGGATCACCGCCGGGGACGCCGGCCGCGTCGACATCGCCTGGTACGGCGCCGCAGCGAGCGGTGACGGCTTCGGCCCGGACGCGGCGGACCACGCCCTGTGGGACGTCTACCTCGCGCAGAGCGTGAACGCGCTCAGCACCTCCCCGTCGTACTCGCTCACGAAGGTCAGCGACCACCACGTGAAGTACAGCGGCATCTCGACCGGTGGCCTCGGCGGGTCCGCGGACCGCTCGCTCGGCGACTACCTGCAGGTGCAGACCGGTCTGAACGGCGAGGCTGTCCTCAGCTACGTCGACGACACCTCCGGCAACCGCAACAACGACATCTCGGGAGGCACCGGCCAGACCCCCGCCGAGGCGTCCGGCCCGACGATGAGCGTCCGGCAGGTCGCCGGGCCGTCGCTCTACGCGGCCACGGGGACCGTCGGCAACGGCGTCGCGGCTGTCGGGTCAGCGACCGACCCCGTCGGCAAGGGCTACCCGGACGCCTACCTCGCCGTGACCGGCCTGGACACCAAGGCCACACCTGGTCTCGACCTGGCCGGGGCCGCCGTGACCCAGAAGGACGCCACGCACCTGACGGTGACGCTGAAGACGAACGACCCGGCGCTCGCGGAGAACCTCGCGCCCGACCCGACCCTCGGCGGACTGTTCGCCAACTACCGCGTCCGTTGGGCCGGCCGCTACGGCACGTCCGGCAAGGACGGCCAGATCTGGTACGTCGGGATGCAGGTCGGGCAGGACGGCGTGCCCGAGTTCTACGTGGGCAAGACCGCCTCCATCGACACCAGCCGCACGAAGTACTACGCCTACCCGACGGGCACGGCGGTGCCGGGCAAGGTCTCCGGGGGAACGATCACCTGGACCGTCCCGACCTCCTCGGTGGGCAACCCCCACAAGGGGGACGGTCTCTACAGCGTCACCGGCTTCGTCTCGACCTCGAACGTTCCCGACCAGCCGATCGCGCTGGTCGAGCCGACCGGCACCGGGCAGGTCGGGTCGGAGGACACGCTGACCGCGAATCTCATCGACGCGGTGCCCTCCTTCAGCTTCGTGCTCGGCACCGCGTCGGCGACCGGGCCCACGGTCACGCCCGTCACCGAGCCAGGACGCACGGACGGCGGTACCCCCGGCACGACCGGCACCGGCACAGGGACCGGAACCGGGCCGTTGGCAGCGACGGGGGCGAGCGCTCCGCTGGCCGCCCTGTCGCTGGTGCTCCTGCTGGCCGGCCTGCTGACCCGTCGGAGGACTGCGCGCAGGCGGCTGCTGGGCTGAGGGTCCCCCGTTCTGTCGGACCCTGGTGCGACGCTCACCACATGGACGAACTGCTCGAGCTGCTCTGCAAGGAGTGCGACCGCCTGCTGCCCTTCGCCTCCCCCCGCTGCGAGGACGGGCAGGACGACGGCGACCTGATGTGCGTCGTCTGCGGCACCGCCGTCACCTTCTCGACAGGGCTCCTGCGGGAGCTCGCCGGACCGCACGCGGCCTGACCCGGGGGTCGGTCAGCCCGCAGCGAGCAGCGCCACGCCACCGAGCGTCGTGAAGGCCCCGACGCCCTGGATGACGAGCAACCGCTCGCCCAGCACCTGCCGGGCGAGCAGGACGGTGACCACCGGGTAGAGCGACGCCAGCACCGACACCACGCTGAGCAGTCCACCGCGCGAGGCGAACGCATAGGTCGCGTTCGCTGCCACATCACCGACGCCCACGGCCGCGAGCAAGGGGAGGTCGGACCGACCCGGTCGCGTCACCGGCTGACGGGCGAGCACGGCGACCGCGACCAGCAGCCCCACGCTGGTCGTGCGCATCAGCAGGAGCGTCACGACCACCGCTCCGGGCGAGGCGGAGGCACCGTCGGCGAGAAGCACCGCCACGGCTCCGAAACCGGCGGCTGCCAGAACGGCCAGCAGCAACGGACGCGCCGGCGCCCGACCGGACAGCTCCGGACCGCTCGCCAGGACCACCCCCACTACGGCAACGGCGATCCCGACGCCCTGCACCGCCGTCGGCGTCTCCCCCCGGGCGAGCCCGACGGTCACCGGGACCAGCGCACCCAGCGAGGCGATCGGCGCCACCACCCCCATGGTGCCGGTCGACAGCGCCGAGTAGAACGCCGCGAGACCGACCACCCCGGCGACGCCCGCGAGGACCCCGTCGACCAGCGACCCCGGGGCGGCGCCCAGGAGCAGCGCCAAGGGCACCAGACCGATCAGCGCCACCGCCTGCGAGACACCGACGACGAGCAGCGCGGGCAGCCGCCGGGTCGCCGTACCCCCGAGGAAGTCCGAGGTGCCCCACAGCAGGCTCGATGCCAGAGCCAGCAGGACGGTCACCGGCGCGAGACTAGACGGACCGGTCGGCGCGTCTGCTCCCGAGAACCGTCGGCGCGACCTACCGTGGAGTGGTGACCCCCTCCCGCGTCGAGGCAACGCCGACGGTCTTCTCGCGCGCCGTCGACGGGCTGCACGCGGCCATCGCCTCCGTCGAGCGCCCGGGCGTCCTCACCCTGCACGAGGTCCCCGCGCCACGGCGCCTGGCCCCGCACGCCGTCGCCTTCAGCGCCGAGGTGCTGCGCGACGACGACGAGATCGCCACCGGGCGCTTCGTCGTCCTGCACGACCCCGCTGGTCAGGACGGCTGGCGGGGCGACACCCGGGTCGTCGCGTTCGTGAGCGCAGACATCGACCCGGAGATGGCTGGCGACCCGGCGCTGGCCGAGGTCGGCTGGAGCTGGCTGTCCGATGCCCTGCGCGAGCGCGCCGCTGCCCACACCGCCGCGGGCGGCACGGTCACCCGTACCGCGTCCCTGACGTTCGGGTTGGTGGAGGACCCCACGGAGACCAACGAGGTCGAGGTCCGCGCCTCCTGGAGCCCCCTGCCCGACGCCGACGGCTCGCTGGACCTCGCGGTGCACCTGCGCGCCTGGTGCGACCTGCTGTGCATGACCGCCGGCCTGCCGCCGGTGGGCGTCGCCGCCCTCCGACCGCGTCCCTGACGAGCGGTCCTGACGAGCGGTCCTGTGACGGGCGGTCCTGACGGGTCCTGACTGCGTGCGGCCCGGTCGGACATCCGCCGCAACGGGGCGTCGCCGGTCCCCTGCTGCGGCAGGCCGGTCGGCGGCTGGACCGCGGAGGACGGCCGGGGCAGGCGAAGCAGCAGGGTCGTGCCCACGCCTCGCTCACTGCTGACCTCGAGGCCACCACCGGACAGCCGAGCGCGCTCGCGCAACAGACCGAGGCCCACGTGCCGCCCTCGGTCCGGACGGACGAGGTCCGGATCGAAACCGGGTCCCTCGTCGCGCACCGTGGCGAGGACCGCGTGCTCGTCGACCTGCAGGCACAGGAAGGCGTCGTCCACATCCGCGTGCTTGACGACGTTGAGCAGCGCCTCCTGGAAGAACCGGTAGACGGTCACCGCCGACGCCAGCGGCAAGGGGTACGGCGACTGCGGCCACGACACCTGGACGCTCAGGCCGTAGCGCGCGTGCATGTCCATCCGCAGGTTCCCCACGGCGGTGGCGAGGTCGCCGTCGCGGAGTGCCGGCGGACGGGTGCGCGCCATGACCGCCCGGACCTGTTCCTCGGCGTCCTCGACGTAGTCGGCCAGCTTCGCGATCTCGGCAGGTTCGGTCGGCTGGGCCGCGAGCAGCCCCCGCGCGATCATGAGCGACTGCGCGACCGTGTCGTGCAGCTCCGCGGCCAGCTGGCCCCGCGCGCCCTCCTCTGCCGCCACCAGACCGGACAGCAGCTCGAAGACTCCTGCGCCGGCGGTCTCGGCCTCGCGCCGGTGCCGCTCACCGAGCTGGTCGGCCACCCGGACCCGCCGGTGCAGGGCCTCCAGGGTCTGGCTCAGCTCCGCCACCTCGAGGGACGCCCGCGTCACCACGCGCGGGGTCGCGCGCACCGGCACACCGGGCTCGACCAGGCGTCGTACGGCGTCCTCGTGCAGGTCGCGCAGCGCCTTGGCCAGCCGGGTCGCGGCCAGCACCGCGACGAGGATGCCGGCCAGACCGGCCACGACTCCCGCGACGAGAGCCGTCAGCACCTCCACGCCGAGGTGCTGGGTGAGCACCAGCACCGCGCCCGTGACGGCGACGGCGCTGACGACCGAGCCGCTGCCGAGCAGCGCGACCCAGAAGGCGAGAGGGAGCGCCGCACCCTGCTTCACCGCAGGACGCCCGTCGTCGTCCAGTCGGCAGCGACGCGACGCGGCGCCGGGTCCTGCTCGTCGGCCGGCACCAGCAGGTCCGGATCGGCCGCGAGCGCCACGGCGCCGAGCAGGGAGGCAACGGCGCGCTCGACCAGGTGCAGCTCCTCGACGATGTCGTCGACTCCACCGGCCGACTCGGCCAACCGCGCAAGCCGGTCCGCTGACTCGCGCAGCACGGTCAGTGCTGGTGCGGTCGCCGCGCCGATGTCGCCCAGGGCGCGTGCCGCCTGCCCAGCGACCTCCGCTTGCGCGGAGGCGTTCCTGGCGCGTTGCGACAGGTCCGCGACCGACAGCCAGCCCTCGGCCTGTCCGACCAGGACCACGGCAAGCCGGGTCTCACGCCGCCCGAACGGCGCCGCACCCTCCGGCCGTCGAGCGAGGAGCACGGCCTGGGGCTGCTCCGGGTCGCCGAGCACGGCCGAGCACCACGGACGCGTTCCGTCGACGCCGGTGGCGACCCCCCGTGCCCCGAGGGCGCGCATCACCCACGGCTCGTCGAAGACGTCGGCGTCCACCCGCAGGCGCTGCGGCACGGAGTTCTCGTCCCCGGCGTACTTCACGGGACCGTCGGCAGCCAGCAGGACGAGCTCGACGTCCGCGCCGCCGAACAGTCTCGCCGCGGCCGTGACCACGACGCGCGCCGAGGAGTCCGACGACCGGCCGGTCGCCTGCTCCTGCCCGGCGGCGAGCTCGGCGTACAGGCGCACCTCCTGGCTGCGCCGCGCGCTCTGGTCGTACGACGACCACAGCAGCGCAAGGGGTACGACGAGCCCGAACAACCCGAGGGGCGCGTGCAGGGCCAACCAGGCAGCAAGCAGCCCGATCGAGCTGTTGCCCGCCATGTGCACCGCGGACAGCGGGGCGGAGGACAGCAGGACCGGGAGGGGGTGGCGCTCGCTGGTCACGGCGACCGCGATCCCGACGAGGGTGAAGTTGACGACGAACCAGACCCCGAGGCCGGCGATCGTCGCCGGGATGCCCCCGCCCAGGGCACCGACGAGGGACGAGCCCGCGGCGGCGGCCGCCCCGAACACGCACAGGTTGAACGCCTTCTTGAGCGGCGCCCTGCGCAGCAGCGTCTGGGCGATCAGCACCCCGATCACGGTGGCGACGACCGTCCAGCTGCCCGCGCCGATGACCCAGGCCGCCCCGACCGCGCTCTCGGTGAGCGAGAAGGTCCAGGTCTGCCGGCCGAACTGCAGGCTGACGACCGCGGTCTCGGACACCGCCACCGCGAGCGCGAGCAGCGGAACCGCCCACCACGCCGGGTGCCCCCAGGTGTCGGTCAGTGCGATCCCCAGACCGACGACACCCGTCACCGCAGCGACCGCGGCGACGGTGCGCTCAGGGCGAGGGGTGGGCACGTGACCTCCACGGGGCGGACAGGGCAGGAACTGCTCTCTCGTCCCCTCGGCACAACTGCTGCTGGACTGCAGCGCCGAAGGGTCTTGTCAGCCGAACGGCCTAACGCCTCGCGTTGCGCCACTCGGAGCAGTCGACGGCCAGGCACGACGGTCCCGGGCTACAGGCAGGGGTCCGTCCGGCCGAAGCACACAACGAGGGACGGGTCGCCGTCTCCGCGCACGGAGGTGAACACCACGGTGACTGCTGGTCTCGAGCACGCGTTGGACGGCATCCCGGCCCAGGCCGGTCAGGAGGCCCCTGGCTTCTCGGCGATGGTCGTCGACGACCACCCCCTCGTCCGGGAGTCGATGGTCAACAGGCTGCGCGCCATGGGCGCGCGTGAGGTCGTCGAGGCCGCCACCATCGGGGAGGCCCGGGCGCGCGCCAACGCGTCGGGACCGCGCGAGCTGTGCGTGCTCGACCTCGGCCTGCCGGACGGCTCCGGTCTGGACCTGCTCGCCGACCTGCGCAGCGCAGGGTGGCAGCGCCTGGTGGTCCTGTCCGCCGCCGACGACCCCTACAGCGTGCGCGCGGCCTTCGTCGCCGGCGCCCAGGGGTACCTGCTGAAGTCCGCTTCTCCCGTCGTGGTCGCGGACGGGGTCCGCAGAGTCCTCGACGGCGGCGTCTACGCCGACCCGTCCGTGGCATCGCTGCTGGCCGCGGGCCTGCGCGGCGGTCCGGTGGAGACCGGCGTCTCGGAGCTGTCGGGCCGCGAGGTCGAGGTCCTCCGGCTGGTCGCCGACGGTCAGTCCAACAAGCAGATCGGCGACGAGCTCGGGCTGTCCGCCCTGACCGTGAAGTCGCACCTGGCGCGCATCGCCCGCAAGCTCGGCACCGGTGACCGGGCGGAGATGGTGGCCCTCGCCATGCGGGCCGGCGTCATCCGCTGAGCTCG
Source organism: uncultured Actinomycetota bacterium (assembly GCA_963784705.1). GTDB lineage: Bacteria > Actinomycetota > Actinomycetes > Mycobacteriales > SCTD01 > RYN-111. The sequence continues at coordinate 34,665 of CAWASC010000017.1, read as the reverse complement.
CGGCGGTACGGCGGGGCAACACTCGCGACGCCGTACCGCGCCGTAGGGTGGGCGGCGTGACGCAGACCCGGCCGGGTCCTGACGGAGAGGTGACCGGCGACCCCAGCGACCCCGAGGGTGCTGAGCCGACTCCGCTGCTCGTCCCGCGCGAGGGGGTGCCCCCGGTCGTCGAGACGTCCGCCGACCTGGCGTCGCTCGTCGCGCGGTTCGCCGCAGGCACGGGTCCGGTCGCGCTCGACGCGGAGCGGGCCTCCGGCTACCGCTACTCCCAGCGCGCCTACCTCGTGCAGCTGCGCCGTGCCGGTGCCGGCTCCGCGCTCATCGACCCGATCGCGTGCCCCGACCTGTCCCTGCTCAGCAAGGTCCTGCAGGGCGACGAGTGGATCCTGCACGCTGCGAACCAGGACATCCCCTGCCTGGCGGAGGTGGGCCTGGTCGCGCCGCGGATCTTCGACACCGAGCTCGCCGGGCGCCTCGCCGGCTTCGAGCGGGTCGGGCTCGGGGCCATGGTCGAGAACGTCCTCGGCTACCGGCTGGAGAAGGGGCACAGCGCCGCAGACTGGTCCACCCGACCGCTGCCCCGTGACTGGCTGGTCTACGCCGCCCTCGACGTCGAGGTGCTGCTGGAGCTGCGAGACGCGCTCGAGGACGAGCTGCGCCGACAGGGCAAGCTCGCCTGGGCGCACGAGGAGTTCGAGGCCGTCCGGACCGCCCCGCCCACCCCCCCTCGGGTCGACCCCTGGCGGCGCACCAGTGGCATCCACCGCCTGCGCACCCGACGCCAGCTCGCGGGCGTCCGCGCGATGTGGGAGGTGCGCGACCAGATGGCCCGGTCGCGCGACACCGCCCCGGGGCGGATCCTCCCCGACGCCGCGATCATCAACGCCGTCACGACTGCTCCCGCGAGCGCCCAGGAGCTCACGGCACTGCCGGTGTTCGGTGGCCGCAGCACCCGCCGTCACGCCGACACGTGGTTCCGCGCCCTCGACAAGGCCAGCACGCTGCCCGAGGCGGACCTGCCCTCCACCGGCGCGGTGGGTGACGGCCCTCCGGCCGCGAACCGCTGGGCTGAGCGCGACCCCGTCGCGGCCAAGCGGCTGGCGCGCGTGCGCGCTGCCGTCACCGCCCTCGCCGAGAAGCACACGATGCCCCCGGAGAACCTCGGGCCGCCCGAGGCCATCCGCCGCCTCGCGTGGACGCCACCTCCGCCCGACGCCGACTCCGTCGCGAGCGCGCTGACGTCGTACGGCGTCCGGGCGTGGCAGGTGGGGCTGCTCGCCGCACCCCTCGCCGCGGCCCTCCCGGATCCCCCCGCACCCGATCCCCCCGCACCCGAGCCGACGCCCGAGGCGGCGCAGGATCAGGACGAGCCCGTCGAGTCGTGATCACCTTGGTCCCCGCGACGCGCGCCCTCGCCGTCGCGGTCGTGACGGGACAGCCCCTGAACCTGCGGCACGCTCCCGACTGGCCGCACGCCGACACCGCGGACGCCCTGCGCCCGCTGGCAGAGCACCCGGAGCACACCGGCGAGGGGACCTTCCTCATCACCCAGGAGCAGGACCGGATCGTGGTGGGCGACTGCGGGTGGTTCGGGCCGCCGGACGCCGACGGCCTCGTGGACCTCGGCTACGGCGTGGCCCCGTCGGCGCGCCGGCGCGGGGTGGGCACTGCCGCCGTGGGCCTGTTGCTCCGCTGGGTCCACGAGCACGGCGCGCGTCGGGCGCGCGCGGAGGTCCTGCCCGGCAACGAGGCGTCGCTGCGCCTGCTGGACGGCCTCGGGTTCGTGCGGGAGGGCGTGCACGCCGGACACCTGGTGCTGGTCCGTGACCTGGACCACATCGACTGGTAAGGGCACCCGAAGTGTGGTGAGGTTACCCTTAGTTCAGGTCGGCGGTCACCCTCGATGCCCCCGGCCACCATGCGGTCGAAGGGATGCCCCCGTGTTCTCTCTCCCCACGTTCCTCATCGGACTCCGTGAGGGCCTCGAGGCCTCCCTCGTCGTCGGCATCCTCATCGCCTACCTGGTCAAGAGCGGGCGGCGCGACGCCCTCAAGCCGCTATGGGGCGGCGTCGCGATCGCGGTCGTCGTGAGCCTCGCGTTCGGTGCCGTCCTGCAGTTCACCAGCGCCAACATGAGCTTCACGGCCCAGGAGACGTTCGGGGGCGTCGCGTCGCTCGTCGCGGTGGGCTTCGTGACCTGGATGGTGTTCTGGATGCGTCGCACCGCGCGGTTCCTCAAGAGCGAGCTGCACGGCCGCCTGGACACCGCCCTCGCCCTCGGCCCGATCGCCCTGCTGCTGACCGGTCTGGTCGCCGTCGGGCGCGAGGGGCTGGAGACGGCGCTGTTCCTGTGGTCGGCCATCCAGTCCACCCAGCAGCCGGTCGTGTCGACGACCAGCGCGTTCGGCGGCCTGCTGGCCTCGGTGGTGCTCGGCTGGGCGTTCTACCGCGGCGCCCTCAACCTCAACCTCAAGACCTTCTTCACCTGGACCGGCGCCGCGCTGGTCATCGTCGCCGCCGGGGTGTGCAGCTACGGCGTCCACGACCTGCAGGAGGCCGGAGTGCTGCCCGGCCTGACCACCCTCGCCTTCGACGTGAGCGGGACCGTCCCGCCGTCGTCGTGGTACGGCACGCTCCTCAAGGGCGTCTTCAACTTCAACCCGGTCACCACGGTCCTCCAGGCGGTGGCCTGGGTCGCGTACGTCGTCCCGGTGCTGTTCCTGTTCCTGCGCCCGTCGCGCCCGACCACCACCCCCGCGCCGGTCCGCCAGCCCGCCTCCGTCTGAGCCCGTCCAGCCCACCACCTACAGGGAGTTCCCTCGCCATGCCTTCGCGCCACCTGCTCGTCGCTGCCCCCGCCTGCGCCGCTCTGCTGCTGACCGGCTGCGGCAGCAGCACCGGCTCGAGCGGCACCACCAGCTCGACGGCGATCACCGCCGGCGACACGACCTGTGATGTCGCCACGACGCAGTTCACCAGCGGCAAGCTCACCTTCGACGTGAGCAACGCGGGCAAGGACACGACCGAGGTCTACGTCTACGGCAAGGGCAGCGGCAGCGCGTACGACAAGGTCGTCGGTGAGGTCGAGAACATCGCGCCGGGGACCAGCCGCAGCTTCTCGGTCTCGGTCGGAAGCGGTGACTACGAGGTCGCGTGCAAGCCCGGCCAGAAGGGTGACGGCATCCGCACGACCATCACCGTTGCCGCCGAAGGGGGCTCCGCGAGCACGAGCACGGCCTACGACCGCGAGGTCGACATCGAGGTGTCGGCCACGGCCGTGACGGGCTTCGCGCCGTTCGCCGGCCAGGCCGGCGAGAAGGTCGAGATCAAGCTCGAGAACAAGGGCACCGAGACCATCGAGGAGCTCGAGCTGCTCGACCCGTCCGGAGCGGTCCTCGGCGTCATCACCGACGTCGCCGCGGGCAAGGACGGCGAGGTCATCGTGACCCTCGGCGCGGCCGGCACCTACTCCTACAAGCTCGAGCGCGCGTCCGGTGACCAGAAGGGCACGTTCACCGTCGCCTGAGGGAGCTCCCACAGCGCTCTCCCTCAGCGCCCTCCCTCAGCCCTTGAGCGCGAAGGCGTCCTTCCAGACGGGCTCGTAGCCGGCAGCCTCGAGCATCGCCGCCACCTGCGCCGGGGTGCGCTCGTCGCTGATCGTGAACTGCTCCTGCGCCCGCCCGGGCTCGAGGTAGCCCCCCGGCTCCGTGCTGCTCCCCGCGCTCATCGTCGTGACGGCGATGCGCACCAAACCGTCCCGGAGTACGGCGGGCTCGCGGGTCGACAGGACGATGCCGACCTCCGGCGCCGCGAGCCGCACGGCGCACAGCGCCTGGACGTACTCCGCGTCCGTCACCGGCACCAACGGCTGGAAGCCACTGGCGCTGGGCTTGATCCGCGGCAGGGACACCGTGACCTCGGTGCGCCAGTAGTGCTTCTGCAGCCACAGGGCGTGCTCGGCGACGGCGACCACATCGGCGCGCCAGTCCGAGGACAGGCCCAGGAGGGCACCGATCCCCAGCCGTCGCACACCGGCCTCGGCAGCCCGTTCGGTGCTGGCCAGCCGCCGGTCGTAGTCGCGCTTCCAGCCCGCGGTGTGCACCTCGGCGTACCGCTGTCGGTCGTAGGTCTCCTGGTAGTGCACGACGCCCTCGAGACCCGCCCCGACCAGCCGAGCGTAGGTGTCGTCGGACCAGGTCTGCGTCTCGATGCTCACCGACGGCACCAGCGGGCGCAGCGCGTCGACGCAGGCGACGAGGTAGTCCGCGCTGACCTCGACGCGGTGCTCGCCGCTGACCAGCAGCAGGTGCCGAAAACCCTGCGCCACCAAGGCCTGCGCCTCGTTGACGACCTCGTCGACGGTCAACGTCCGGCGCGCGACGTCGAGGCCCTTGCTGAAGCCGCAGTAGGTGCAGGAGCTCAGGCAGGCGTTGCTGACGTAGAGCGGCGCGAACAGCCGGACCGCGCGCCCGAACCGCTGGAGGGTCACCTCGCGCGCACGTCGGGCGAGGGTCTCGAGGTCGGCGCCAGGGGCCAGCAGGTCGTCGAGACCGGACGCCAGACGCACCCCGGTGGCCAGGTGCGCGGCGAAGCGGCCGGCCGGCTGGCTCATGTCAGGAACCCGATGAGCGGCGAGGACGCCTCGGCGCTCTCCAGCACCGCTCCCCGTCCCGCGAGGTAGCCCAGCCGCCCCGCCTCCGTCGCCAGGGCGAAGGCTCGCGCCATCCGGACAGGGTCCTGCGCGACGGCGATGGCGGTGTTGACGAGCACGGCGTCCGCACCGACCTCCATGGCCTCCGCCGCGTCGCTGGGCACCCCGAGGCCGGCGTCCACGACCACCGGGACGCCGGCCTGCGCCACGATGACCTCGATCGCGTCCCGGGTGCGCAGGCCGCGGTTGCTGCCGATCCAGGCGCCGAGCGGCATGACCGTCGCGCAGCCCGCCTCCTCGAGGTGGCGGCACAGGACGGGGTCCGCCGAGCAGTAGGGCAGCACGACGAACCCCTCGGCGACGAGGCGTTCCGCTGCGCGCAGGGTCTCGATCGGGTCGGGGGCCAGGGTGCGCGGGTCGGGCGTGACCTCGAGCTTCACCAGGTCGGCGCTGGTCGCCGCACGCCCGAGCCGAGCCAGGCGCACCGCCTCGTCGGCGTCGACGGCGCCGGACGTGTTGGGGAGCAGCGTCATGGCCGCAGGCACGAAGTCGAGCACGTCCCCCTCGCCGGCCCGGCTGAGGTCGACGCGGCGAAGCGCCACCGTGACGACCTCCGCGCCGGAGGCGAGCAGTGCGTCGCGCATGACGGCGTGCGAGCGGAACTTCCCGGTGCCCACCAGCAGCCGGCTAGTGAACGCGCGGTCGGCGACCTGCAGCAGGTCGGTCGGGTGCTCCATCGGTGACTCCCCACGCCGGCATGACCCGGATCGGGTGGTACGGGTCGCCGACGGACGCTGGTCGGCCTCTCAGCCCGCCTGTGACCCCCGAGGTGGAGGTCGCCGCGAGCTCCCCGGTCTGACCCTCCGGACTCTAGTCCCCGCCCGCCGCGGATGCTCCGTCCCACCCGTCACACTTGCCACATCCGTCCCACCCGCCCTAGCCTGCCCCACGGGGACCCATCGAACGAAGGCTTGTCATGCTCAGTCGACCCGTTCCGCGTCTGCAGCTGGGGCGACCGGTGCTGAAGGTCGGCGCACTGGTCGTCGCGCTCGGTGCTGTCCTCACCGCCGCCGCGCCCGCCGGGCCCACCGCGTCGTTGGTGCGCATCGTGCGCGGCGACACCCTCAGCCACCTCGCCGTACGCCACCACACCACGGTCACCGAGCTCAAGCGCCTGAACCACCTGCGCAGCGACCTCATCGTCGAGGGCGCCCTGCTTCGGCTGCCCGGGTCGGCACCGGGAGCGGCGTCGCGCGCGTCGGCGAGCACCACCCGCACCGTGGCGCGCACCTACACCGTCCGTCCGGGCGACAACCTGACCGTCCTCGCCCGGCGCTGGGGCAGCACCGTCCCAGCGCTCGTCGCGCGCAACCACCTTCGTCGTACGACGATCGTCATCGGCCAGCGCCTGACCTACCTCGCCACGGTCAGCACGACCAGCACCCCGACCTCGACCCGGACGGTGGGCGGGTCGGTCGCCGCGAGCGCTGCGCACCACCGGGCTGTCCTGCGCTCCCGCGCCGTGCCCAGCAAGGCGACCGTCCGTGTGCTCATCCGCAGGTCTGCCGCGCGCCACGGAGTGCCACCGTCGCTGGCGCTGGCGCTGGCCTACCAGGAGAGCGGGTTCCAGCAGCGCGTCGTGTCGCCGGTCGACGCGATCGGGGTGATGCAGGTGCTCCCCAGCACCGGCCGCGCCCTCGGTCGGCTGCACGGCCGCACCTTCGACCTGCTGAAGGCCTCCGACAACGTCGAGGCCGGCGTGATGCTGCTGCGCGACCTGCTGCGCGCCACGGGGAGCAGCGAGAAGGCCCTCGCCGGCTACTACCAGGGCCTCGGCTCGATCCGCGCCAAGGGGATGCTGCCGCAGACCCACCAGTACATCCGCAACGTGCACCTGCTGCAGGCGCGCTTCCGCTGAGGGCGCGGCATCACCGGTGAGCACCCCCACGCGACCTAGACTCGACCTCGTCATGGACGCCACCGAGCAGGACACCGCCGCCCCCCTGCTCGGACGACTGCTCGACGGCCGCTACCGCCTCGACGCGTTCATCGCCCGCGGGGGGATGGCGACGGTCTACCAGGCGACCGACACCCGCCTGGACCGCGGCGTCGCGGTGAAGGTCATGAGCCGGGCGCTGGCCGACGACCCCGACTTCGTCGCGCGGTTCACCCGGGAGGCGAAGGCTGCTGCCCGCGTGCAGGTGGCCGAGGTCGTCCAGGTCTACGACCAGGGCACCGACCCCGGCACCGGCCTCGCCTACCTCGTCATGGAGCACGTGCGCGGCATCACCCTGCGGCAGTTCCTGCAGGAGCGAGGCCCGCAGCCGCCCGCGCGCGCCGCGGCCCTGATGGAACCGGTGCTGCGGGCCCTCGCCGCGGCCCACGCCGCCGGCCTGGTCCATCGCGACATCAAGCCGGAGAACGTCCTCGTCGGGGACGACGGCCGGGTCAAGGTCGCCGACTTCGGCCTGGCCCGCGCGGTGGAGAGCAGCAACCTCACGCAGACCACCGGGATGCTCATCGGCACCGTCGCCTACCTCGCGCCGGAGCAGGTGCAGTCCGGCAGCGCCGACGCCCGCACCGACGTCTACGCCGCCGGGGTGCTGTTCTGGGAGCTGCTGACCGGAACCCCGCCGTACGCGGGGCAGACCCCGCTGTCGGTCGCCTACCAGCACGTCAACGAGGACGTCCCGCCGCCGTCGACGGCCGTCGCGGACCTGCCGCCTGCCCTCGACGAGCTCATCGTCCAGGCCACCCGCCGCGACCCGGATGCGCGCCCCGCGGACGGTGGCGCCTTCCTGACCGCCCTGCAGGCCGTCCAGCGCCTGCTACCGGACCCGGGCGAGCCCGCGGGACACCCGACGCTGCTGGTGCCCCGACCCGCTGCGGTGTCCGCTCCCCCGCTGCGCACCGACCAGGTGCGTGTGTCCCCGAAGCCCCCCCGGCCGCGCCGACCCCGCCGCCGACGCGGGCTGATCGCGCTGTTCGTGGTGCTGGTCCTGTCGCTCGTGGCCCTCGGCAGCGGCTACTACCTCGGCAGCTACCGCTACACCACCGCCCCGTCGGTGCTCACCCTCTCGCTGCAGGACGCGGAGGCCCGACTGGCCAAGGCCGGGCTCACCGACCGGCAAGGACCGTCGGAGTTCAGCGAGACCGTCGGTGCCGGGCTGGTGCTGAAGCAGGACCCCGAGCCCGGCGGCAAGGTGCGCAAGGACGGCACCGTCACACTCGTGCTGTCCAAGGGACCGGACCGCCGGACGATCCCGGACGTCACGGGCAAGGACGTCGCGACCGCCACGACGCTGCTCGAGGGGCAGGGGCTGAAGGTGTCGCCACAGACCACCAGCCAGTACAGCGCGACGGTGGCCAAGGACCTGGTCGTGACCACCTCCCCCGGCTCCGGGACCAAGCTCCGGCCCGGGACCGTCGTGCGCCTGGTCGTCTCCAAGGGCAAGGAGCCGGTCGAGGTCCCTGACTTCACCGGCCGGACCCAGACCGAGGCCGAGCGCACCCTGAAGGCCCTGGGCTTCCAGGTGAGCGCGACACAGGAGTTCAGCGACCAGGTCGCCAAGGGCGTCGTCATGGCCCAGGACCCCAAGAGCGGTACGGCGGACCGGGGGTCCACGATCTCGCTGACCGTCAGCAAGGGACCTGACGTCGTCACCGTCCCTGACGTGAGGGGCAAGCAGGAAGACGCGGCGCGCACGCAGCTCGAGGCGCTCGGGTTGAAGGTCAAGGTCAGCCGGTTCCCGCAGGGCCCGGGCAACGTCGTGTCGCAGGACCCGCAGGGCGGCAAGGTCGTCAAGCGCGGCGCCTCGGTGCGCCTGTACGTCTTCTGACCGTCCGAGCCACCCCTGAGGCTCGTCGCCGGCGCCGTCATCTGGCACCCTGACGCGGTGCCTCCCCGCAAGCCCTCTGCTGTGGGCGCCCACGTTCCCGTGTCCGGCGGGCTCGTCAAGGGACTGGCCTACGCCGAGGAGATCGGTGCTGCGGCGGTCCAGGTGTTCGTCAGCAACCCTCGTGGCTGGGCGCCGTCGGCGGGCGACCCTGCCAAGGACGAGGAGTTCCGCGAACGGTGCGCCCACCGCAGCATCCCCGTCTTCGTGCACGCTCCCTACCTCGTGAACTTCGGCTCGCCGACGGAGGCGACGCTGCGCAAGTCGGTCGACGCCGTCGCCCACGCGATGCGGAGGGGGGCGGAGATCGGAGCCGCCGGCGTGGTCGTGCACGCCGGGAGCGCGGTCGCCGGCGCGCATCGCGACGAGGCCATGGCCCAGCTGCGCGAGCACCTGCTGCCGGTGCTGGATGCCCTCCCGGCGGAGGGACCGCGGCTGCTCATCGAGCCGACCGCGGGCGGAGGGCAGGCCCTGGCGGCCACGGTGCAGGACCTCACCGCCTACTTCGCCCAGCTCGACCAGCACCCGCTGCTCGGCGTCTGCCTCGACACCTGTCACGCGTTCGCCGCAGGGCACGACCTCAACGCCCCCGGTGGGATGAAGAAGACCCTGGACGCCCTCGTGCGCGCCGTCGGGCGGGGCCGGCTCGGTCTGGTGCACGCCAACGACAGCAAGGACCCGCTCGGGTCCCTGCGGGACCGGCACGAGGCCATCGGGCAGGGACAGATCGGCAAGGACCCGTTCGTCGAGCTGTTCCGCCACCCGGCGACGCGCGGGGTGCCGGTCGTCGTGGAGACGCCGGGCGACGCGCTCGCGCACCGACGGGACATCGACCTGCTCTGCGCGCTGCGCGACGGATGAGGGGTCCGACCCTCGCGCTGGTCGGTGTCACCGCGATCTGGGGCTCGACGTTCGTCGTCGTCAAGGACGCGGTCGAGCGCATGCCGGTGACCGACTTCCTCACCTGGCGGTTCGGCCTGGCGACGCTGGCGATGCTCGTGCTGCGGCCGCGTTCGGTGCAGCGACTCGGCGCTCCCGGTCGGCGCGTCGGGGTCGTCGTGGGTCTGGCGCTCGGGTCGGGCTACCTGTTGCAGACCCTGGGCCTGCAACACACCAGCGCGGCGGTCAGCGGCTTCATCACGGGCATGTTCGTCGTGCTCACCCCCCTGGGAGCTGCGGTTCTGCTCCGTCAGGCACCGGACCGCATCGCCTGGCTCGCGGTCGGCGTCGCCACGGTGGGCCTCGGCCTGTTGTCGCTGCGCGGGTTCAGCATCGGCGGCGGCGAGCTGCTCACCCTTGGCTGCGCAGCCGCGTTCGCCCTGCACATCGTCGGGCTCGGTCGGTGGGCGCCGTCGTACGACGCGTTCGGACTGGCCGTGGTGCAGCTGCTCACGACCACCGTGCTGTGCGCCGTGGTCGCCCTGCCAGGTGGGCTGGCCGTGCCCCCCGATGCCTCGGTGTGGGGGGCACTGGCCCTGACGGCGCTGGCTGCCACGGCGCTGGCTTTCGTCGTCCAGACCTGGGCGCAGGCGCATCTCGCGCCGACGCGCGCGGCGGTGATCATGACGATGGAGCCCGTGTTCGGGGGCCTGTTCGCCGTGCTGCTGGCCGGTGAGGTGCTCGGGCCGAGGACCCTGCTGGGCGCCGGCTTGGTCCTCGCGGCCATGGTGCTCACCGAGGTCGGACCCCGGCACGGCGCCGAGGGGGCGGTGGAGCGGCTCGAGGCGTAGGAGCGCCGTGTCGACGCCTGACGGGCCCGTCCCTCAGCCGGCGTCGAGCTGGGCCATGAGCGCGTCGGGGTCGAAGGCGTACGCCACCATCCACGTCGGGCGCACCCACGCGTAGACGATCTCGTCGCCCCAGGTGGTGGGTGAGGACCCGTAGTGCCCGACCAGGTGCTCCTCGACCCAGTCCGGCACCTCTCGGGGGGTCATGACCACGGCCCGGCCGTGGGTGAAGACTCCCAGCGCATCGCCGCGCAGGTGCGCGACGGAGCAGGCGGGACGGGCGCGCAGGTGCCGTGCCTTGGCCGCCGTGGCGGACGTCGTGAACAGCCAGCGGCCCCGGAGGAAGTGCCCGTCGACGCCGGACACGCGCGGCTCCCCCGCAGCGGTCACGGTCGACAGCGCGAGGGTCGACATCCCGTCCACGACCCGCACGAGCTGGTCGGCGCTGAGGCGGCGCTCGGGCGTGACGATCGACGTCAGGTGCTCGGTGGCGCGCTGCACGGAGCGGTCGAGCAGGTCCTGCAACCGGGTGAGGTCTTCGTCGCTCTCGTACATCGCCTACAGCTCCGGGCCTTCGCCGGGCTCCTCCTGGTAGGAGTATCGCTGCTCCTGCCAGGGATCGGCGAGGTTGTGGTAGCCGCGCTCCTCCCAGAAGCCGCGCCGGTCCTGGGTGAGGTACTCGATCCCCCGCACCCACTTCGGGCCCTTCCAGGCGTACAGGTGCGGCACGACCAGGCGCAGGGGGAAGCCGTGATCGGGGGTGAGCGGCTCGCCGTTGCGATGGGTGACCAGGAGGCCGTCGCGCAGGTCGCTCAGCCGCAGGTTGGCCGAGTAGCCGAACTCCGCCCAGACCATCGCGTGGGTCGCCGCCGTGGTCGGGGGCGCGAGCGCCATGACCGCCGCGGCGGGTACGCCGGTCCAGGTGCTGTCCAGCAGGGAGAACTTGGTGACGCAGTGGAAGTCTGCGGTCAGCTCCACGCGCGACAGGCGCCCGAACTCCGACCAGGTCAGGCGGTGCTCTTCCGCCGTCGCTCCGAACACCGTGAAGTCCCACGCCGTCTCGTCGAACCTCGGCACCCGTCCGTAGTGCAGGACCGGCCAGCCACGCGGGATGTACTGCCCCGGGGGGAGCCGATCGGCCGCCAGTCCCTCGGCACGCTTCTTCGAGCCAATCCGCTCGAACGGCCGGCTGAAGGGCGTGGTCACCGGCTCATCCTCCCGCGAGAGGCGGAGTGACCTTCAGGTGGGGTACCGTCGTCGCGTGCGCACCCGCTGGTATGGCTTTCCCGACCGGGACTCCCGGCCGGGTGCCTGCTGACGCGCACCTGACCACACGAGCCCCGGGCCCCCGCCCGGGGCTCTTTTGATGTCCAGGAGATCCCCATGGTTGTCGTGATGCGCCCCGGCGCCCTTCCCGAGCAGGTCGACGCCGTCGTCAGCCGCGTCGAGCAGGCCGGGGGCAGCGCCTTCATCAGCCGCGGCGTGCAGCGCACGATCGTCGGCCTCGTCGGTGATGTCGTCGCCTTCCAGGGGCTGAACCTGCGGGCGATGCCCGGCGTCGGTGAGGTCGTCCGGGTCTCCAAGCCCTACAAGCTGGTCAGCCGCGAGCACCACCCCGAGGCGACCACGGTGCAGGTCGCGGGCGTGCCGATCGGGCCGGACACGTTCACCCTGATCGCGGGTCCGTGCGCCGTGGAGACACCCGAGCAGACGCTGGCCGCGGCGCTGATGGCCAAGGGCGCCGGCGCCACCCTGCTGCGCGGTGGTGCGTACAAGCCGCGGACGTCGCCGTACGCCTTCCAGGGGCTCGGGGAGAAGGGGCTGCGGATCCTCGCGGAGGTGCGCGAGGAGACCGGACTGCCGGTCGTGACCGAGGTCGTCGACGCCGCCGACGTGCCGCTCGTGGCCGAGTGGGCGGACATGCTGCAGATCGGCACCCGCAACATGCAGAACTTCGCGCTGCTGCAGGCGGTGGGCAGCGCCGGCAAGCCGGTGATGCTCAAGCGCGGCATGACGGCGACGTACGAGGAGTGGCTGATGGCCGCGGAGTACATCGCCCAGCGCGGCAACCTCGACATCGTGCTGTGCGAGCGGGGGGTCCGGACGTTCGAGACCGGGACGCGCAACACCCTGGACATCGCGGCTGTGCCGATGGTGCACCAGCTGTCCCACCTGCCGGTGGTGGTCGACCCCTCGCACAGCGGCGGCAAGCGCGACCTCGTCGTCCCGCTGTCCCGCGCGGCGATCGCCGTCGGTGCCGACGGCATCATCGTGGACGTCCACCCGGACCCGCAGGCCGCGCTCTGCGACGGTCCGCAGGCGCTGTACGGCGACGAGCTCGACGCGCTCGCCGCGGCCTGCCGGGACCTCCCCGCGATGGTCGGGCGACGACTGCACGCGTGAGCCGGCAGGAGATCCCTCCTGGGTGACGAAAGGCTTCGGAACCACTCGTTCCTGAGTCGATCCCCGAGGAGCCCTCTCGTGCGTGTCCGCGCCTTCCTGGCCGTCGCTGCGGCCAGCCTGCTCGCCGTACCCCATCTGTCCTCCGCTGCGCCGGCCTTCCCGGCCGAGGCGGGCAAGCAGGGCGCGCCGGCCCGCGGGACCGGGGTCGACCTCACGCCGGTCTCGAACTGGTCCTACACCGGCGGCACGGACCTGGAGTTCGCGACGATCAAGGGGCGTGACTACGCCGTCGCCCCCTCGGAGAACGCCCATGGCGGCATCGGTGCGTTGCGGCTGTTCGACCTGACCGCCAACCCCGCGAAGCCCCCGCTGGTGGGCTTCCTGCCCTGCAACGTGACGCAGAACGACGTGCAGATCCGCGGCACGATCGTGTTCATGGGCGTCGACGGGGGTGTGAAGTCCGCGCCCTGCTTCCCCGCCGGGGTCACGCCCGCCCTGGGCGTCATCGCCGTGGACATCGCCGACGTGCGTCACCCGAAGCCGGTCGGCTTCGTGAAGATCGCCTACGGCGCGCACAACACCACGCTGCACCCGAGCGGCAAGTACCTCTACGTCAGCGACTCCGAGCTCACCCCCAAGACCAGTGGCACGACGACGGGTCGGCTCGGCCGCATCAACGTCGTCGACGTGACGAACCTGAAGAAGATGAAGGAGGTGTTCACCCTCGACCTGCCGACCGGCCTGTCGAGCCACGACATCAGCTTCAACAAGAAGGGGACCCGCGGGTACAGCGCGGCGCTCACCGAGACCCTCATCCTCGACACGACCGTGCCGACCGCGCCGTCCATCATCACGCGGATCGTCGACCCGGCCGTCAACATCAGCCACGGCGCGGACCTCACCGCCGACGAGAAGACCCTCTACGTCACGGACGAGCAGGCTGGGGCAGCGGCCAACGGCGTGTGCAACGTCGGTGGCGTGACCGTCTACGACATCACCAACGAGCTGGTACCGGTCAAGACCGGCTTCTACGCGTTCAACCCGCAGAACTCGCTCACCGCGACGACGAACAGCGGCGTGCTGACGTGCACGGCGCACGTGCTCGACTTCGGCCCGGCGAACCGGACCTTCTCGAACGCCGGCTACGCCGCGGGCGTGCGGATCGTCGACACCCTGAACCGCATCGGCGTGCCGGAGGAGCTCGCGTCGTTCACACCGCTCGACGCTGACACCTGGAGCGCCAAGCAGTACAAGAACCCGCGCTACCTCTACGCCAACGACCTGGCGCGCGGCTTCGACGTGTATCGGTTCGTCCCCGGCACCGGCGCGGTGGACACGCGCACCGTCGCCGAGAAGCGCTACGACGTACGGCGGCTCGGCACCACCACCTTCATGAACGGCGCCTGGTGCGCGAACCCGACCGGGTCGTCCGCCCTCCCCCGCGTGGGCCACACGCACTAGAGCGGCCGAGCAGGGACGGCGGGCGACAACAGCGGTCCTCGACGCAGCCGATCGTGCGATGTACGCCTGTCACCAGGCGAACGCCGTTCACCCTGACCGCGGCTCACCAGCCCCGGAGAAGGGGTCTCGGGCGGCGGAGGTAGCTGCGGTCGAGCGGGGTGGTCCAGCGCAGGCTGCCGTCGGCTTGTCGGGTGACGGTGAAGTAGTGGTGCTTGGCCTGGTGGTGGTGGGTGCACTCGCTGCTGGTGTTGCGTGCGGTGCTGGGTCCTTGGGGCCAGGGCACGAGGTGGTCGCTCTGGCAGTCGCGGGCGAGGCGTCGGCAGGCTGGGAAGGTGCAGGTGAGGTCGCGGGCCTTGATGAACCGGGCCAGGCGGGCTGGGAGGGCGTAGCTGCGGCTGTCCAGGGGGCGCGTGTCGACGGGGGTGGTGGTCAGGCGCGCGTGGGCACGGGTCAGTGCGGGGTGGCTCCACCCGCTGCTCCAGGCGCTGGGGTCCTGCGGTTCTCGCTCCGGGGGTGGGCAGCCGGCGGGGCAGGTGCTGTCGTCCGGCTCCGGGGGCGGCGTGCTCGGGTCGGGTGGTTCGGTGCGGTCGAGGGTGTGGTCGTTCCAGAGCAGGTCGGACTCGGTCGGTGGCTCGGGTTCGGGTTGGTTGTCGGGGTCGGGAGGTCCTGACCCGCCTCCGCCGCCGTCCCCACCGCGGCCGCTGTCGTCGCGTCCGTGGGGCGGCAGGGTGACCAGGACGGTGAGGGTCGGTCGGTCGCTGACTTCGTCCCAGGCGGCGTGCCGCGGTGCCGGTGCGTGGGTGCGGGTGTGCTGGTGGAGCAGCGCGGTGATCTGTTGCTCGAGGTTGCTGGTCAACGCCGCGATGAGAGGCTCGAGGGCCGGGTCGTCCTGGTCCTCGGGTCGAAGCTCCGGCTCTGGTTCAGCCTCGTCGGGTTCAGTCTCGTCGGGTTCGTGCTGGTGGGTGTGTCCACACCCGTGCGGGCACGTGCTCGGGGCTCGGCAGGTCGGGGCGGTGGACGGTGCTGTCGACGCTGACGAGCGTGCCGTGCTCGTCGACGACCGCGCGGCGCAGGTCGGCCTGCCTCAGGAGCTCGCGGCCTTCGGGGGCGCTGATCAGCCCGAGGCCGGGGATCTCCGCCGGCTCGTCCCCACCTTCCAGGGTCGCGAGGCTCACGATGACCAGCGCCTGCCAACTACCCGGGCTGGACGCGTCCGCAGATCAGGTCCATCAGGGTGTCGAACCGGCGCTGGTCCAGGGTCCGCTCATCGCCGGGGTGCTTGGGGAGGGCGAGGGTGTCGATGCTGGCCAGGATCATCGCGATCTGACTGGTCGTGCCGGTGGCCCAGAACGTCGCGTTCCCACCCGGGTCGGTCTGGTCGGCTCCGACCCGGCGTTCGCGCTTGGCCTTGTCCCACCGTTTCGCCGCCGCCTCCGGATCGAGGACCATCACCGCGGCGCGGGCGGCCTGCCGCAGCTGATGGGGCGTCCGGGCATCGTGCGCGCCGTGGACGAGGTCGATGACCTGCTCCTGCACCTCACGCGACAGTCCGAGGCCGCAGATCGTGTCGAGCAGCGCATCAGCGTGCCGGATGCTCCACCCGCCCTCGCGAGGCGGGTGTCCCGACCCGGGCCATGACGGCGGGGAACGCGCTGTAGAGCTGGGCGTTCTCGATCCACCGCTGCGCCGTCCCCGAGCTCTCCGACAACGCCAGGGCGAGCTCGTCACTGACGTAGTCGCGGTGACCGATCAGGACGTCCTCGGACGCGAACGCGTTCAGCTGCACCCGCAGCTCGTGGTCGAGCTGCGCCCGGCGGGCGACGAGGTCCTCGATCACGCGCAGCCGCGCGCTCGCCCGCGCGGGGCGGGTCAGCGGCGCAGCGAGCTCGGACATGACATAGAGACTACTCCGTGCCACCGACAAAATCAGCCAAAACCGCTGCTGTGTATAAGAATCTGGCCGCACCATTGTGTCGGGGGGACGAGAAATACGCCAGTGTTCACTTTGCGGTGTGCGCCCACACAAAGATTTCCACCGGGTCCAGGTCGATGTCGCGGTCAGCGTCCAGATGGAGCAGAGGAACCTCGAGCTCAAGGGGCCCGAAGGACTCCCACTCCAGCTCGCCCCGGTTCAGGGCCGCGGCAACCTCCACCATGTCGACCAGGCCGGGCCGCACCGCGCGTCGGAGCCCACGCTGCGCGGCGACGTCGTAGGAGGCACTCAGATGGACCTGCACGCACGCGGCCCTGTCGATCAACGGCCGCAGGTCACCTTCCGACCGTCCCTGTTGCCACGCCTTCTCGAGCACCAGACCTCGCCGTCGAGCAGTCGTGCGGCGACGTCGTACGCCATGGCGAAGGCCTGTTGCCCGGCGGGAGCGCCACGACCGAGGATCTCCGCCGGTGGCGTACCCGGTAGGCCAGCCTCGCCTCGCGATGTGCGGGACAGGACGATGCCTCGCTTGACGTCGTCGACAGAGAGCATCGGCAAGCACAGCCTCTCAGCGAGCCACCTTGCCAGGGTGGACTTGCCCCCTCCGGGTGGGCCGGAGACGAGCAAGGAGCACCAGCCACCCGGGCAGCGTGGTGTCGAAGGCGTGGGCAACGCGCCAGCTCGGTTCGAGGACGATCGCCTCCGGGTGCGGCGGTGCATGCTCCTCCGCTTCCCGAGCGCAGGCGAAGCAAGCGCTCACCGGCCCAGCAAGCGGACGAGGACCTCCGCCGCGTGGGCGATGCCGGCGTCGTCGATGTCGAGGTGCACCACCATCCGCGCCCGGGTGGGTCCGACGACGCCGACCAGAACGCCCTCGGCGCGGGCGGCCGCCGCGAACGCCCTCGCGTCGGGCACGGTCACCGGCACGATGTTCGTCTCCGTCGCCACCCCGAGCGCAGCACCCAGCGATGCCGCCCGTGCATGGTCCTCAGCCAGCCGCTCCACGTGGTGTTCCAGCGCGAAGATCCCCGCAGCCGCAAGCACTCCCGCCTGCCGCATCCCCCCGCCGAGCCGCTTGCGCAACACCCGGGCCTCCTGCGCGCGGCCCGCATCGGTCACGACGACCGATCCCACGGGCGCCCCGAGCCCCTTGGAGAGGCAGACCGACAGCGAGTCGAACAACCCGCCGTACGTCGCCAGGGGCACACCGCTCGCGACGTGGGCGTTCCAGATGCGTGCTCCGTCGCAGTGCAGCGCCACCCCCTCCGACGCCGTGAGCTCGCGCAGTCCCTGCAACACCTCGAGGTCATGCACCGCTCCCCCGCCGCGGTTGTGCGTCTGCTCGACGCTCACCGCAGCCGTGGGGACCGTCCCCCAGCCGTCGGGACGGAGCTCCCGGCGTACGCCTTCGACGGTGAGCAGTCCACCGGGGACGGTGCGGGACTGGATGCCGCCGTGCTGCGCTGCGCCCCCGTGCTCGTAGGTGACGACGTGCGCCTCGGCGTCACAGAGCAGCTCCCCAGCCGGTGGCACGACCAACCGGAGGCAGATCTGGTTGCCCATCGTCCCGCTCGGCACGAAGACCGCGGCCTCGTGCCCGAACAGGTCGGCGACGCGCTCCTCGAGGGCGTTGACCGTCGGGTCCTCGCCGTAGACGTCGTCTCCGACGTCTGCGGAGGCCATGGCGTCACGCATCGCGGGTGTGGGTCGGGTCAGGGTGTCGCTGCGCAGGTCGACGAGCACGCTGCCTAAGGTAGACGGGTGCTGACCGTGGACGAGCTGATGGCGGCCGTGCGGGTGCACTCCGACCGGGTGCACGACGCGGTACGACGACTCGGCTGCCCTCCCGACCAGGCCGTGCAGGTCGTGCAGACCAGCGCGTTGGAGCTCGTCGACGCCGTGGCGGCGGACACCGTCTCCGAGCCCGTGGGCTGGTGGTTCGCCCGAGCGCGAGCCCTGGGACGGGCAGCCACGACCGCGGCAGACGACCTGCTGCCGGTGGGCGGCGGGGTGCTGGGCGGCGACGCGAACCAGGTCAGACTCGCCGAAGCGCTGGAGTCCCGTCCCGAGCGCGACCGCGCCGCCCTGCTGCTGCGCGACTCCTACGACCTGCCCGCGACAGCGGTCGCCACGGTGCTCAACACGGACACCGACGCAGCCATGCAGACCGTCGGTGCCGCGCGCCTGGAGTTCCTCCCCGCACTGCTCGGCGGGTCCAGCCTGTCCCTGGCCGGGCACGCGGTCGACCTCGCCGCGCTGTCCCGCCTCGCCGAGGGCGGTCCGCTGGCCGCGCGCGACGCCACGACCTGGCGGCACGTCCAGTCCTGCGGTCGGTGCGCCGACGTCCTCGACGCCCAGGAGCGAGCCCGGCGCATGCTGTCCGGCCTCACCGTCGTGGCGCTCCCCGACGTCGCGCGCGAGCAGGTGCTCGCGACCACCCAGGCCCGAGCGGACGCCCTCCTGCCCCTCGACGACGCCGTCCTCATGGACGACGAGGACGACGAGGACGAACCGCGTCGCGGGTACTCCCTGTCCCTCATCGCCCTGGGCCTCGTCGTCGCCGTCGCGGCGGGGGTCGGGATCGGGATCGTCATCAGCCGCGGCAAGGCCGTCTCGCCGACCGCAGCGGTCCGGGGCGTCCCGGTCATCACCCAGGCACCCGTGCTCGCCGCTGCCCCCCGCGCGACCGCGTCACCGACGCCCACGCCCTCGGTCCCGCCCACCCCGCGCGTCTACGTCATCACGCCCTCGCCGACGCCTGAGCCGACCGCGACGGAGACGGTCGCGCCCTCGGCGACGCCGACCGTCTCGCAGGAGCCGCTGACCCTCTCGCTCGACCCCAGCAGCGGACCCAACGACAGCACGATCACGGTGAGCGGCACCGGCTGGACTCCCGGTCAACCAGTGCAGGTCGAGTACGTCACGTCGTTCGGCGCCACCGGGTCGAGCTCGACGGTCGTCGCCGACGAGCGTGGCCGGTTCACCACGCAGCTCACGGCACACGACCCGCAGAACCTCCCCGGTCCACACGACGTGCGGGCTGACGACGGGACGCACCAGCAGACCGCCACGTTCACCTCGAGCTGACGCGCTCCTGCAGCATCTCGGCGACGAGGAACGCGAGCTCGAGCGACTGCCCGTTGTTCAGCCGCGGGTCGCACGCCGTCTCGTAGCGACCGGCCAGGTCGGCGTCGGTGAGCTGGTAGGCGCCACCGAGGCACTCGGTCACGTCGTCACCGGTCAGCTCGACATGGACACCCCCGGGGTGCGTGCCGAGCTGCTGGTGCACCTCGAAGAACCCGCGGACCTCCTCCATGACGTCGTCGAAGTGACGGGTCTTGTAGCCGCTCGCCGTCTCCGTCGTGTTGCCGTGCATGGGGTCGCAGCACCACACGACACTGCCGGGACCACGCGCCTGCTCCACGGCCTGGACGATCGCCGGCAAGACCTCGCGCACCTGTCGCGCCCCCATCCTGCTGATCATCGTCAGTCGCCCCGGAACCCGTGCAGGATCGAGCTTCTCGGCCAGCGCCACCGCGAGCTCCGGGGTCGTTGACGGCCCGAGCTTCACGCCGATCGGGTTGGCGACGCGGCTGAGCAGGTCGACATGCGCACCGTTCAGGTCACGGGTCCGCTCCCCCACCCACACCAGGTGCCCGGACAGCGCGTAGGCCCGCGCACCGCTCTCGTCGTACCTCGTCAGGGCGCGCTCGTACTCCAGCAGCAGTGCCTCGTGACTGGCGTACAGCTCGACGCCGTGGGTGGCGGGCATCGAGGAGATGTCGAGGCCGCAGGCGCGCATGAAGGCGAGGGCGCGTTCGATCTGCGTGGCGAGCTGCTCGTAGCGGTGCCCCAGCGGGCTGCTGGCCACGAAGGCGGTGTTCCAGTCGTGCACCTTCTCGAGATCAGCGCTCCCGTCGGTGGCCATCGCGCGCATGTAGTTCAGCGCCGCAGCGCTGTTGGCGTAGGCCCGCACCAGCCGTCGGGGGTCCGGCGTGCGGTCCCCGTGCAGCTCGTTCACCGCATCTCCGCGGTACGACGGGAGGCCGGTGGCCGCTTCGAGGTCGGTGCTGCGCGGCTTGGCGTACTGCCCCGCCATGCGGCCGACCTTCACGACCGGGAGGCTGGCGCCGTACGTCAGGACGATGGCCATCTGCAGCAGGGTGCGCACCTTGCCGCGGATGCCCTCGGCGGTGTTGGCGTCGAAGGTCTCTGCGCAGTCACCGCCCTGCAGCAGGAACGCCTCGCCTCGTGCCACGGCAGCGAGGCGGGTCATGAGGACGTCGCACTCGTGCGGCTGCACGATCGGCGGCACCGACGTCAGCGTCGAGATGACCTCGTCGAGCACCGCACGGTCCGGCCAGTTCGGCTGCTGGGCGGCGGGCAGGTCGCGCCAGGCGTCCAGCCCGTCACGGGAGGATCCGGCGCCGGCTGTCGGGTCGAGCAGGTGAGTCACCCCTCCATCATCCCAGGCGCGCCTCGCTAGGGTCGCCGCATGGGCGTGCTGGAGGACGAACGGGCGCACCTGGCCCAGGCCCGGGCCGACCTGCACCGGATGCGGGAGAGCACCACCTGGCTGCTGGACAACCAGCACCAGTGGGGCAACGACGAGCTCACGACCCGTGCGCTGGCGGCCTCCCTCGCTCGGCGCTACGACCAGCTGCTCGACGACGGCGTCACGCCGCTGTTCTTCGGACGGCTCGACTACGCCCCCGAGGTGCAGGACGGCGAGGTGTTCCACGTCGGGCGGCGGCACGTGACCGGCGCCGACGGCGAGCCTGTGGTCGTGGACTGGCGCGCACCGGTGTCCGAGCCCTTTTACCGCGCGACCAACGCAGACCCCCTCGGCGTGCTGCTGCGGCGGCGCTTCGGCTTCCGCGAGGGAGCGCTGACCGCCTACGAGGACGAGCCGCTCGACCGGCCGGTCGGTGTCTCCCCGCTCCTCGTCGAGGACATCGAACGTCCCCGCACCGGCCCGATGCGCGACATCGTCGCGACGATCCAGCCGGAGCAGGACGTGCTGGTGCGCGCGCCGCTGACCGACACGATCGCGGTCCAGGGCGCACCGGGGACGGGAAAGACCGCCGTCGGCTTGCACCGGGCGGCGTACCTGCTCTACGCCCACCGCCAGCGCCTCGCCACCGGTGTCCTCATCGTCGGGCCGAACCGCGCGTTCCTGTCCTACGTGCAGGAGGTCCTGCCCGCTCTCGGCGAGGTGCGGGTCACGCAGTCCACCGTCGAGGACCTCTGCCCCGCCTTACGCGTGACGGGCACCGAGAGCGACGAGATCGCCACGCTCAAGGGCGACGCACGCATGGCCCAGGTCCTCGAGAGGGCGTTGTGGGCCCGCGTCGTCCGACCCACCGAGCCTCTCGTGCACTCCTACGGCGCACGCCGCTGGCGGGTCTACCCCGACCAGGTGCGCGAGCTCGAACGCGCCGTACGCGGCCGCGGGCTGGCCTGGGAGGCGGGGCGTACGGCGCTCGCTGCTGCCCTGGCCGCCGTGCTGGTGCGCCAGCAGGAGGACGAGGGCATCGCGTCCTCGGGCACCTCCGTGGAGCGGCTGGCGAAGTCGAGCGCAGTCAAGACGTACGTCGACGCCTGCTGGCCACCGGTCAAGCCGACCGACCTCGTCAGCTCGCTGCTGACCTCCCCCGAGGTGCTCGAACGAGCCGGCGTGCTGGACGACAACGAGCGGGCGCTGCTCCTGCGCACCGGCAAGCGATGGACCCGCGCCGACCTGCCGCTGCTCGATGAGGCCCGCGCCCTGGTCGAGCGTCAGCCCGGGTTCGCCCACGTCGTCCTGGACGAGGCGCAGGACCTGTCCGCCATGGCGCTGCGGGTGGTCGGTCGTCGCTGCGTCGCCGGGTCCGCCACGGTGCTCGGCGATCTCGCCCAGGGGACCACGCCCTGGGCGGCGACGGACTGGACGTCCGTGCTTCGGCACCTGGGCAAGCCAGAGGGCCGGGTGCAGGCCCTGACCATCGGCTACCGGGTGCCCCGCGACGTCCTCGACCTCGCGAACCGGCTCCTGCCGGTCATCGCGCCCGGCCTGCCGGCAGCGCAGTCGCTGCGGCACGTGCGCGGCGCGCTGACGTCCGCGCCGACCGTGGCGGAGGCAGTCGCGCGGGTCCGCGGCAAGGGGTCCGTGGCCGTCGTGGTGCCGGAGGACGTGGGTGCAGTCCTGCCGGACGTCCCGGACGCGGTGGTGCTGGGCGACGAGGGGCTCGGCGCCGCGGTCACCGTCGTACGCGCCGGGGACGTGAAGGGCCTGGAGTTCGACCACGTCGTGCTCGTGTTCCCGGCCGCCCTGCCCCTGCGCGTGCTCTACGTCGCGATGACCCGCGCCGTCACCTCGCTCACCCTCGTCGGTGACCTCCCCCCCGAGCTCACCTGAGCGATCAGCCGAAGAAGACCTCGGCCTCGGCGTAGCGCTCCAGCGGGACGGTCTTGAGCTCGCTCGTGGCATCGGCCAACGGCACCCGGACGATGTCCGTGCCGCGCAGCGCGACCATCACGCCGCTGTCTCCCTCGTGCACGGCGTCTATGGCGTGCAGGCCGAAGCGGGTGGCGAGGATCCGGTCGTACGCCGTCGGCGTGCCCCCTCGCTGCACGTGCCCGAGCACGGTCTGGCGCGACTCGTAGCCGGTGCGCGCCTCGATCTCGCGCTCGAGCACCTGACCGATGCCACCGAGCCGCACGTGACCGAACGCGTCCACGTCACCGGTCTGCAGCTCGAGCGTCCCCTCCCGTGGCTGGGCGCCCTCCGCGACCACGAGGATCGGTGCGTAGTGGGACTCGAAGCGCGCCTTCACGTAGTCGCACACCTTGTCGATGTCGAAGCGACGCTCCGGGATGAGGATGACGTTGGCCCCTCCGGCCAAGCCGGAGTGCAGCGCGATCCAGCCCGCGTGGCGCCCCATGACCTCGACGATCAGGGCCCGGTGGTGCGACTCCGCCGTCGTGTGCAGCCGGTCGATCGCGTCGACCGCGATCTGCACTGCCGTGTCGAAGCCGAACGTGTAGTCCGTCGCGTTGAGGTCGTTGTCGATCGTCTTCGGGACCCCGACGACGTTCAGTCCGGCAGCCGCCAGGGCCGTCGCGACCCCGAGGGTGTCCTCGCCACCGATCGCGACGAGCGCGTCGACCCCCGACGCGGCGAGGTTCTCGCGGATCCGGTCCACACCACCGTCGACCTTGAGCGGGTTGGTGCGCGACGAGCCGAGGATGGTCCCGCCCCGGGGCAGGATCCCGCGCACCGCGGGGACGTCCAGCGTCATGGTCACGCCCTCGAGCGGGCCCTTCCACCCGTCGCGGAAGCCGACGAACTCGTGGCCGTACACGTCCGTCCCCTTGCGCACGACGGCCCTGATCACCGCGTTCAACCCGGGGCAGTCCCCGCCACCTGTCAGCACACCGATCCGCATGTCCGCAACCTAACGCGTCAAGAACCGGGCGCCGGCGGTCGATGGCCAGACGTGCCCTCCTTCCGGCGTACGGCGATCGCTGCTGCCCTGGCCGCGCTGTGCCTGCCCTGGGCACCTGCGGGGGCGGCTCCCCTGACCGGCCCGTCGGCCAGTCCCCTGTCCAGCCGGGACCTCCCACGCCTGACCAGGGCGCTGGCCGCCGCGACCGCCCGCGCTGATGCCCTGAGCTCCGCCCTGGACCGTGCCGCGCAGGAGGACGGCGGGCTGCGGGTCGCCTATGCCCGGCTCGAGGACACCCGCCGCGAGGCGCAGCAGGCGCTCGACATCAGGGCGCGGCAGGTGTTCATGGCGGCCGCGACCCCCGCCGGGAGCTGGCAGGTCGACCTGGCCGCCCCCGCGCTGCAGGAGCTCGCCCGCCGCGGCGAGCAGGCGGCGCTGCGGGTGGACCGTGACCTGGTCACCGCGGTCACCGGCCGAGCCGGGCAGCTCGCGGGGCTGCAGCGCCAGGCGGACGCCTTCCGCGCCCGCCTCCTCGCACAGGCCGCCGACGTCCTTGCCGAGCAGGACCGCGCCCGCGACCTCTACACGCAGGCCAAGGCGATCGCCGACGCGGAGCACGACAGGCAGGTGCAGGCGCAGCTCGAGGCCCAGCGCAGCCTGCTCGACGCTGTGAGCACCCGCGTCACCCTCAGCCTCACGCCGGCCCAGACCCGGCGCTCCCGCGCGGCCCTGGAGGACCAGGCCCCGGTCATCGCGCTGCTGGA
Source organism: uncultured Actinomycetota bacterium (assembly GCA_963784705.1). Classification (GTDB taxonomy): domain Bacteria; phylum Actinomycetota; class Actinomycetes; order Mycobacteriales; family SCTD01; genus RYN-111. The sequence goes on along the minus strand of CAWASC010000017.1, from coordinate 10,403 downwards.
GCAGACGGGTCCTGGCATCCCGCAGGGCTACGCCAAGAACGGTGACGCGTTCGCCGGCACGGCGTCCTGGTACGGCCCAGGCTTCGTGGGTCGCCCCACGGCCAGTGGTGCGCCGTACGACCCGGAGCGGCTGACCTGCGCCAACAAGCAGGTGCCGCTCGGCACCGTCCTGCACGTCAGCGCGAACGGTCGCAGCATCAACTGCCTGGTCAACGACCGCGGCCCGTACGTCGGTGACCGCGTCCTCGACATGTCCCGCGCCGGCTCCCGCGCCCTCGGGTACGACGGTCTCGCGCAGGTCGTGGTCGAGGTGCTCGTCCCGGTCTGACGCCGGGCACCTTTGCCGACCGGGAGGCGTTGAGCACGGTGACGGTCGACCGAGGACGGGAAACAGGACGCCATGCGCCGACCCACCGCGCACAGCACCAGCGCCGTCGTCCTGCTGCTCGCGATCATCGTCGGCGACGTCGCGTTCGACAACGTCATCCTGCTGTCGTTCACGGTGGTGCCCCCGTTGCTGAGTGCCGCTCTCGGGACCGTGCGGCAGACGGTCTGGATGGCCGGGTGGAGCACAGCTGCAGCCGTCGTCCTGGGGGTTCCCGACCAGGAGTTCGCGACGCTTGACCACACCATCCGGGTCGCCGCGGTCGTCGTCGGGTCAGGCTTCGCGGTCTACGTCGCGCTCGTCAGGGCCGACCGCGAGGCGCAGCTCACCCGGCTCGCGCTGCAGGACCCGCTGACGGGTCTGGTCAACCGCACGGTGCTGCACGACCGGCTGGCCCAGCTGCTCCGGCGACGGGACGACAGAGGGGTCCTTGCGGTCATGTTCCTCGACCTCGACGGCTTCAAGGGCATCAACGACACCCTCGGGCACGCGGCCGGCGACGCTGTCCTGGTGCACGTGGCGAGGCAGCTGGAGTCGACGGTCCGGGACGCCGACACGGTCGCGCGCTTCGCCGGTGACGAGTTCGTCGTGCTGTGCCCGGACCTGCCGGGAGAGCAGGAGGCCGAGGCGACCGCGCACCGACTGCTCGAGGCGCTCCACCAGCCGATGCCGTGGCCGGCGGGCCCGGTCACCATCACCGCCAGCATCGGCCTGGCGACCAGCCCCGCCCCGCACGCCACCGACGAGGCGGAGCACCTGCTGCGCGCCGCCGATGCCGCGATGTACGAGGCGAAGCAGGTCGGTCCGGGCCGATGGGCGACCGCCGCACTCTGACCGTCAGACGATGAGGCCCAGGAGGTAGGCCTTCTCCGCGAGGGCGTCGTACTTCACGCGGACGTGCCGCGCGTCGGCCAGGGCGTCGTGCAGACCGGTCTCCTGCTGCGGCAGCCGGGGCTTGCCCAGGTGCTCCCACAGCTGCCGCACGTCAAGGGTGAACCGCGGGAACGCGCGCGGCAGGGACGGCATGTCACCCCAGAGCTGGCACAGCGCGACGTGGTCGTAGGCCCCGAACCACGCCCACCAGACCGGGTCGTCGCCGAAGAACGCGACCAGCTCTGCGGCAATCACCGCCCGCGGCTTCCACGTCGACGTCGGCGGGAGCTGCGGCAGGACGTGCTGCGCGACCCACGGGTGCACCGCCAGCGGGTCGAACTCCGAGGACACGGCGTAGTACTCCCGACCGTCCTCGGCGACCACCCCGATGGACACCAGGGTCACCACCGACGCGGTGTCGCCGAACTCGAGGTCGTAGAAGTAGCGCACGCCTCGTAGTGTCCCAGCCCATGACCTTCTCCCTCGTAGCCCGGCAGGACGACCAGTGGGGCGTGGCGGTAGCGAGCAAGTTCCTCGCCGTCGGCGCCGCCGTACCCGCAGCGCAGTGGGCGGTGGGCGCGATCGCGACGCAGTCGTTCGCCAACCTCGCCTACCGCCCTGAGGGGCTGCAGATGCTCAGGGACGGCCTCACGGCGAAGGAGACCCTCGACGCCCTGACGGCGGCCGACGAGGGACGGGCGCAGCGGCAGGCCGGCGTCGTCGACCGAGACGGCGGTGCGGCGACCTTCACCGGCGACGAGTGCAACGCCTGGGCGGGCGGGCGCACCGGGGACGGTTGGGCCGCCCAGGGCAACATCCTCACCGGCCCCGAGGTCGTCGACGCGCTCGCCGAGGCGTTCGAGGCGGCGACCGGGACACTCGCCGAGCGCCTCACCGCCGCGTTGCTCGCCGGTGACCGGGCAGGGGGCGACAAGCGCGGGCGGCAGAGCGCCGCCCTGCTGGTGGTGTCCGAGGCAGGGGGGTACGGCGGGGGCTCCGACGTCCTGGTCGACCTGCGGGTCGACGACCACCCCGACCCGGTGCCCGAGCTCGGTCGGCTGCTCGAGCTGCACACGCTCTACTTCGGCAGCCCCACCGACACGCTGCCACTCGAGGGCGCACTGGCCGACGAGGTCGCCGCGAAACTGCAGCAGCTCGGCTACCCCGACCTCGAGACCTGGGCGGGCGTGGAGAACTACGAGATGCGCATGGTCGACGGCGCGATCGACGTGCTGGTCCTCGAGCGCCTGCGTCAGGCATGAGCGTCCTGGCCATCGACTGCGGCACGACGGGTGTCGCGGCCCTCGTGGTCAGCGAGGACGGCCAGGTGCTGTCACGGGGCTACCAGGAGTTCGCCCAGCACTTCCCCCAGCCCGGCTGGGTGGAGCACGAGCCGGAGGAGATCTGGGTCGCTGTCGTCTCGGCCTGCCGCGCCGCGCTCGACGGCCACACCGTCACCGCCGTCGGGCTGACCAACCAGCGCGAGACCGCTGTGCTGTGGGATCGCCAGACGCTCCAGCCGCCGCGCCGTGCGATCGTGTGGCAGGACCGCCGTACCAGCCAGCTGTGTGACCACCTCCGCGAGGCAGGTCACGAGCCGCGGGTCGCCGAGCTCACCGGCCTGCGCCTCGACCCGTACTTCACGGCCACCAAGCTCGCCTGGCTCAGCCGGCACGACAAGGCAGCCTGGGAGGGCGTCACCGCGGGCCGTACGGCGGTCGGCACCGTCGACTCCTACGTCGTCGCGCGGCTGACCGGTGGGGCGCTGCACGTCACCGATGCCGGCAACGCCAGCCGAACCCTGCTGTTCGACCTGCGCACCGGGGACTGGTCCGACGAGCTGTGCGAGCTGTTCGGTGTCCCCCGCTCCGCCCTCCCCCGCGTGGTCCCGTCGTACGGCGAAGTAGGGCGCACCGACCCGCGGGCCTTCCTCGGGCTGGACCTGCCGATCGCCGGGATCGCCGGTGACCAGCAAGCCGCGCTGTTCGGGCAGGGCTGCTACGACGAGGGCCGGAGCAAGTGCACCTACGGCACCGGGTCGTTCGTGCTCGTCAACACCGGCTCGACGCCGGTGCTGTCCGAGCGGCTGCTCACGACGGTCGCGTGGATGGCTCCGGACGGCGCGCTGACCTACGCGCTCGAGGGCGCGGTGTTCGTGACCGGCGCGGCGGTGCAGTGGCTGCGCGACGGGCTGCAGATCATCCAGAGCGCCACGGAGGTGGAGAGCCTCGCCCGGGAGGTGCCCGACAGCGGTGGGGTGGTCTTCGTCCCGGCGCTGACCGGGTTGGGTGCGCCGCACTGGGATCCGGAGGCGCGCGGCACGGTCCTCGGCATCACCCGCGGGACGACCCGCGCCCACCTGGCACGGGCCACCCTGGACGCGATCGCGTTCGAGGTGCGCGACGTCGTCGACGCCATCACCAGCGAGGCCGGCTGCGAGGTCCCGTGCCTGCAGGTCGACGGCGGAGCGAGCGCCAACGACCTGCTGTGCCAGCTCCAGGCCGACCAGCTCGGCGTCCCCGTGCAGCGACCCGAGGTGCTCGAGACGACGGCGCTGGGGGCAGCGTTCCTCGCCGGGCTCGGGACCGGCGTGTGGAGCAGTCCGCAGGAGCTCGTCGACACCTGGCGCCTCGACCGCCGCTTCGAGCCGGTCGCAGGGCGTGCGCGACGACGGCACGCACGCGCGCTGGCTCGTCGCCGTCGACCGCAGCCGCGGCTGGGGCTAGTCAGGCCCGCCGGCTGCACTCCAGCGCCTTGCCCGCCTCAGCGTCCGAGGTCGCGGTGAACCAGCCGACCGACGGGCTGAGCCGGTGTGCCAGGTCATTGCCCGCGTCGACCGACGGCGCCGGGAGGTCGAAGGACGCGCGCGCCGCGATCACCCGCCACAGGGCCGGCCCGAGGTCCTGGCCGTCGGCTGACTGCACCCCGGCCGCGACGTAGGTGATGCCGGGGAAGGTGGTGTGCACCTCGCGCAGGTCCAGCAACGTCGCGCCGACCCCGAGGTCGTCGGTCGGGCGCGGGTCGTTGGGGATCGACCTGCCCAGGCTCGCGCGCACCGCTGCCTCGGTGGCCGGCTGGACCGCGCGGCAGCGGTCCTGGGCCGTCGTCCGGTCGTACACCACGGCGAGCCCCGAGCAGACGAGGAGAAGCTGGGCGACGAGGAGCACCAGCCCGACCGTGCCGAGCGGATTGCCCCCGCCCGAGCGGCTCATCGTCTGACGCCAGGTCAGCGGAGTGACCAGCCGACCGTCGGCGGTGACCCCCTGGTAGCCGAGCACCAGCGCCGCGCTGCGACACCGTCAACGTGTCGCCGGGACTGCAGGAGGGCACCCAGCAGCAGCCCGACCGGTCCGGCGAGGACGACCACGGAGCCGTCACCCGCCGTGAGCAGCGCCAGGGCTGGCACCCAGAACACGAGCAGGCCCAGCATCCCCACGCTGCGCCTGCGCAGGTAGTGCGGATCGGTGATCTGCTGGGCCGCCCACGGGCGGTACGGCTCGGGCAGGCGCAGGCCCAGCACCCAGAAGCGCAGCCTCAGCCAACGGGACGGGACGAGCACCGAGACCGCGGCGGGCCGCTCCAGGGTCTCGGTCACCCCGACGTCTTCGCCACGGTCAGTCGAGTCCCTGCTCGAGGGCGTAGCGGACCAGCTGGGAGCGGTTGTGCAGCGCGAGCTTGGTCAGGGTGTTCTGCACGTGGTTCTCGACCGTCCGGTGCGACAGGACCAGCCGCTCCGCGACCTGCTTGGCGGTCAGCCCCTTGGCCACCAGGCGCAGCACCTCGGTCTCCCGCGCGGTGAGCTTCGGCGCGGACGCGTCGTCCGACGTACGCCGGTACTCCCCCAGCACCAGGCCGGCCAGCCCGGAGGTGAACACCGCCTCCCCCGCCGCCGTCCGGCGTACGGCGTCGACCAGCTCGGCGGCCTGCGCGGACTTCAGCAGGTAGCCGGTCGCCCCCGCCTTGACCGCCTCGAGGACGTCCTCCTGCTCCCCGCTGGCCGACAGCACGAGGACCTTCACCCCGAGGGGTACGACGGCAGCGGTGACCTGCACCCCGGACAGCCCCGGCATCTGCAGGTCGCACACGAGCACGTCGGGAGTGACCGCGGTGCAGACGCGCACCGCCTTCTCCCCGTCCCCGGCCGTGCCGACGACCGACAACCCGGCGGCTGCCAGGTCGCGCTCCACGGCATCGCGCCAGATGGGGTGGTCGTCCGCGACCACGACCCGCAGACCTGCGTGGTCCTCAGCGGGGGACACGCAGCTCGACCTCCGTCCCCTGCCCGGGTGCGCTCACGACGGACACGCTCCCACCCAGGTCGGCCAGGCGCCCGACCACCGACCGGGCGTGTCCCATCCGGCCCTGCGCGCCCGCTTCCTCGAGACGCCCTGGGGCCATCCCTGGACCGTCGTCACGGACCGACACGACCACCTCGTTACCGAGGTCCTCGACCAGCACCCAGGCCCTACCCCCGCCGTGCACCAGCGCGTTGTCGACCGCCGCCGCCACCGCGGCAGCGAGCTCGGCCGCCACCGCTCCCGGAAGGGGTACGCCGCCCGCCGGTGCGGCGACCTCCACCCCGGGGAGCGCGGGCAGGAGCGCGCGCAGGTCGGACTCCCCCGTCGGCGTCGCCGCCGGACCGGCGACGAGCCGCCGCAGAGCCTGCTCCTGCCCGGTGGCGAGGCGGGCGAGCTCCGGGTCGGTGGAGCGTCGCGCGACCAGTGCCAGGGCCTGCAGGACGCCGTCGTGGACCTCGCGCGCCAGACGCTCGCGCTCGCGGGTCTCGGCCTCGCGGCGTACCGCCTCGGCGTACGCCGCCTCCGCCCCGCGCGCGACTTGGACGAGGTAGCCCACGACCGTCCCCAGCAGCACGAGCAGCACGCAGGAGTTGACCGTCGCCTGCGAGGCCCCCTGCCGCTCGACGACGGCGCCGACGCTGATCAGGACGCCCGCGAGCCCGCCGTACCGCCACCCGCCACGGACCGCCCACGCTGCCACGGGTACGGCAGCCCACGCGACCGTGAGCGTGGCCTCGCCGGCCTGGATCTGGGCCTCGGACAGCACGAGGACGGTGGCCTGCTGGCAGGCGAGCGCCACGAGCAGGTCGGCGACCAGCCGGGGAGTCGACGGAACCGGGCGGGCCACCATCAGGGCGGTCCAGAGGGCCATGGCGAGCAGGACGCCGACCGCGACGCGGGGCGAGGCGAGGCGGTCCTGGCGGGCCAGGGCGCTGCCGACGGCGTACACCAGGGCGGCGAGGCGGAACGCCGCGACGGCGCGCCACAGCGCGCTGTCGAGCCGCTCACGGGTCGGAGCGGACCGGCTCAGTCTCAGCTGGCTCGGCGCTGCGGCGGCGGCGCGTCGGAGACGAGCGCCTCACTCGCCGCTTGGCGCGCCTGCTCGATGTCGGCCTTCGCCTTGGTGGCGTAGGTGTCGACGTACTCCTGACCGGACAGCAGCATCAGCTCGTACATGATCTCGTCGGTGATGGAGCGCAGCACGAAGCGGTCGCCCTCCATGCCGGCGTAGCGGCTGAAGTCCAGCGGCTCCCCGATGCGGATGCCCACGCGGCCGATCCGCGGGATCTTCTTCCCGGTGGGCTGCACGACATCGGTGTTGATCATCGCGACGGGGATGACGGGGACGCCGGCCTCGAGCGCCATCCGCGCCACGCCGGTCTTGCCCCGGTACAGCCGGCCGTCGGGGCTGCGGGTGCCCTCGGGGTAGAGCCCGAGCAGCTTGCCCTCGGCGAGGATCCGCTTGGCGGTGGTGAGGGCTGCCTCGGACGCCGCGCCACCGGAACGGTCGATCGGCACCTGGCCGACACCGGCGAAGAAGCCCTTGGTGAGCTTGCCCTTGACGCCCCGGCCGGTGAAGTAGTCCGCCTTCGCCAGGAACGTCACGCGACGGGTGACCTTCAGCGGCAGGAAGATCGAGTCGCTGAACGACAGGTGGTTACTCGCCAGGATGGCCGCTCCCTCGACAGGGAGGTGCTCCTCGCCTTCCACCCAGGGACGGAACAGGGTCCTGAGGATGGGCGTCAAGATGGCCTTGACGACCCAGTAGAACACGCCTCACCCCTGCCTGGATGTTGTGGAGCACCGAGCCTAGGCCGCGCGGGGCCGCCGCGGCAACGATCGGAGGGAGTGACCCCTCCCACCTGGCCGAGAGGCGTGCGACGATCTACCCGCACCGGTCTCCCGACCCCTGCCGCGAGAGGACCCGCCCCGTGCCCACCCCCGACGTGCTGCCCGGCGCCGAGCCCATCGACCTGCCCGGCGGTCCGGTCGGCGTCGTGCTCTGCCACGGCTTCACCGGTACGACCCAGTCCATGCGCCCGTGGGCAGAGCACCTGCACGGCGAGGGTCTGACCGTGGTCGCCCCCCGCCTGCCCGGGCACGGCACGACCGTCAAGGACCAGAACACCACGCGGTGGAGTGACTGGTACGCCGAGCTCGAGCGGGCCTTCGACGACCTGCGTGGCCGTTGCGAGACGGTCTTCGCGATGGGGCTGTCCATGGGCGGCACGCTCGTGCTTCGGCTCGCCGAGGAACGCGCAGACCAGGTCGCCGGCATCGTCGTGGTCAACGCGAGCCTGGCCACCGAGCGCTTCGACGCCAAGCTGCTCCCGCTGCTGGCCCGTGTCGTCCCGTCCTTCCCCGGCGTCGGCAACGACATCAAGAAGCCCGGGGTGACCGAGCTCGCCTACCCCAAGATGGGACTGAAGGCTGCGCTGTCGCTCCAGCAGGCGTGGCCGGTCGTGCGCCGCGACCTGCCGCGCATCACCTGCCCGGTGCTGGTCTACCGCTCGGCCGAGGACCACGTCGTGGAGCCGGTGTCGGGGCGGGAGCTGCTCAAGGGCTGCGTCCACGCCGAGGAGCGGGTGCTGCTCGAGAGCTACCACGTGGCGACGCTCGACAACGACGCGCCCACGATCTTCGCCGGCGCGGTCGACTTCGTCCGGGCGCACGCTCCCGCTGCCGCCGGCTGAGGTCATGACCAGCGCGCCCCCTCCCAGCGGCCGGCGGGACAACGGGCTGCCCTCCGCCGAGTGGGGGGCACTCGTGGACCTCGACCCGCGGCTGTCCGAGGCACTGCTGGACTCCCTCGCCGCCGAGGGTGTCCCGGCGTACGTCGAACCAGCGCACGACGTGGACAGCTACACCCGCGCCAGCACCCTGCCGCACCGTCCGTTGGACCGGCTGTGGGTCTCCCCCGCGAGCGCCGACCTCGCTCGCGGGGTGGTGAGCAGCGAGGTCGCCGACCTCGCTGCGCTGCTCGCCGAGAGCGAGCCGGGCGCGACAGCCCACGACCTGGTCCGCCCGGTGCCGCGGTCCGCCGCCGTGCGGGTGCTCCAACCGCCCGTGCTCCCTGGCCGTCCGAGGCCGCGCAGCGCTGCCAGCCCTGATCTCCCGCCGCGCGCCGGCGACGCCACGCCCAGCGACGACGAGGTGTTCCAGCAGATCATCGCGGGGTTCTCCCTGCCCGTCGACGACCCGGTCGCGCGCTGGCCGGTTGCCGAGGACCTCACCGACAAGCCGGATCCGGTACCGGTGCGGCGTCGTAGCGACCCACGCCCTGCGGCGTCGGACGAGGACGCGCTGCCCGCCTGGGTGGAGCCCGAGGCGATCGAGGACGAAGGGCACTTCGAGCCTCCTCCGGCTCCCCGCATCCCCCGACCACGGCTTCGCACGCTGCTGTCCGTCGCCCTCGTGCTCTTCGGTCTGGCGCTGACGTTCGCGCCGTTCCAGATCGGTTTCGACGACTCGCCGCTGTGGCTGCTCCTCGGCATGCTCCTCACCGGAGGGGGCACCGTGCTGCTGGTCGCGTCGATGCGCGATGCTCACCCGGACGACGGCTTCGACGACGGGGCCGTCGTCTAGTCCGGCCGGACATCCCCCCAAGACTGGAGCCCGCGTGACCGTCAGCGAGACCCTCGAGACCCGTGGCCACCTGATGGACTCCGGCGTCCTCGCCTCCGTCCTGGACGACGTCCTGTCGTACGGCGGGGACTACCGCATCGACCGGCTCGACGTCGGGAAGCGGCACGAGGACGAGTCGTACGCCCGGATCGTGGTGTCCGCCGACGACAACGTCTCGCTGCAGCGGCTGCTCATGCGGTTGCAGATCCACGGCGTCAACCAGATCGACCCCGGCGAAGCCGTGGTGAAGGAGTGCGACCGAGACGGGGTCTTCCCCGAGGACTTCTACTCGACCACGAACCTCGAGACCGTCGTACGCCTCGCCGGGGACTGGGTGCCCGTGGAGCAGCCGGAGATGGACTGCGGTCTGGTCGTCAACGGTGATCGCGTCCGCACCGTGCCGGTGTCGGACGTGAAGGCCGGTGACCAGGTCGTCTGCGGAGCATCCGGCGTGAAGGTGGTGCTGCCCGCCCGAGAGCACAGCACCTCCGAGGACAGCTTCGAGTTCATGAGCTCCTCGGTCTCCTCGGAGAAGCCCCAGGCGATGATGGTCCGGCAGATCGCGCAGTCGATGCGCGAGGTCAAGGCCGAGGGTCAGAAGATCCTGTGGGTCGGCGGACCCGGCATCGTGCACACCGGCGCAGCGCCTGCGTTCACCGCTCTCGTCGACGCCGGTTACGTCGACGTTCTGTTCGCCGGGAACGCGCTGGCCACCCACGACATCGAGTCGGCGCTGTACGGCACGTCGCTCGGCGTCGACCTGTCCCACGGCAAGGGCGTCGAGCACGGGCACGAGCACCACATCCGCGCCATCAACACGATCCGCCGCTGCGGCTCGATCGCCTCCGCCGTCGAGCAGGGCGTGCTGACCGGCGGCATCATGCACGCGATGGTGAAGGGCGGGAAGTCCTTCGTCCTCGTCGGGTCCGTGCGTGACGACGGCCCGCTTCCGGACGTGCACACCGACGTGATCGTCGGTCAGCGCGCCATGCGCGCCGAGCTGCCGGGCGTCGGCTTCGCCATCATGGTCGCGACGATGCTGCACTCGATCGCCACCGGGAACATCCTGCCCGCGTCGATCCCGCTGGTGTCGGTCGACATCAACCCCGCCACGGTGACCAAGCTCGCCGACCGCGGGTCCGCCCAGGCGGTCGGCATCGTCACCGACATCGGCCTGTTCCTCGAGCAGCTGGCGCGGGAGCTCGTCCCGGGGTGGGACGCCT
>CAWASC010000016.1:0-41751 GCA_963784705.1 uncultured Actinomycetota bacterium | reverse complement strand
GCCGATCTTCGATGTTCAGAGGGCTTCGCGATCCAGGTGGATAAGGCCAGGCCAATCACGGTGCATCAGGCGGTCCGTGCAGCAACGAGAGTGACGCGCGCTCGTAGACATGGGCATTCCGGGCCGCTGCAGCTGGTCGGCGATGGCAGCGACAACCCCGACTGAACCGACACCCGGGATGGGGGTCCCACTGTGTGCGGGCTTGAGAGGGTCGGCTGACAATCGTCAACGGGGGCTTGCCGAGGCCGGCTCGAAGCCCGGCGGACGAGTCGAAGAGAGCGAGCGGCGCAGGAGTTGCTCGTGAGCAGATGGTCCTTGACGGCCTGGCCCAAGATCGTGCGCAGCAGCGAGTAGGCGTGGGCACGGTACGTCGGCTTGTCGGTCAGCGTCACCGCGTGCCACGCGCGGACGACCTGTGGGCTCAGGCGGGTGAGCTGGTGGGCACCGAGCTGTGGGAGCAGGTGCAGGTCCAGCAGGCGCCGGTAGTGCGCCGCGTGTGGCGTGGAGCGAGGACAGGAGCGGTCGAACTGCGCGTAGCAGAGCGGTCCAGATCAGGGGTCGGCCCACCGCGGCCCGAGGGCGCCTGAGGTGCGTCACGTCTCGGGACGGACCAGCACCCGATAGGTCCTGCCGGTTGTCGCGGCCCGAAAGTCGCCCACCGGCGTGAACCCGAGCGCAGCCACGGTGGCCAGCGCGCGCTGGTTGAAGGTTGCCACCGTGACGCGGAACGCTGCCGGCGCGAAGCGATGGCGGCCGAACGCGAGGCCGGCCGCGAGAACTGCTGCGCCCAGGCCTTGGCCGGTGACCTCGGGGCGAAGGCCCCCTCCTGTGTCGAGCGCGACGTCGTCGTACCGCCAGCCGGGAACCTGCCCGTCGCTACCGAACGACCGGAAGCCGATGAGCCGGCTGCCCCGCACCGCACCGAAGAAGCCGGACTCGGGATGAGCCAGCTCGTCGGGATCAGCGCCGGTCATGTCGTAGCAGTCGTACGGCGGCGGGTAGGCCCACGTGCACACGTCGGCCGCGAGGTCACGCGTCAGGGGGACGAGGTGCAGGTCCTCGTTGACGTGGGCGTTCGGGTCCGCCGCGGTCGCCACGGACCTGAGGATAGGTCGGGAGTTCGGCCTCAGCCGCGGGCCGAGCGGCGACGGAGCGTCCAGGCGACACCGAGCAGGAGCAAGCCGAGTGCTCCCGCCAGTGGCGTGCTGCCGGTCGCAGCCAGACCACCCGTGCCCTTGGTCGGCGGCACCGTCGGCGGCGTGGGCACCGCAGGGCGGCTGAGGGGACCGAGGACCTCGACCGCCTGGTGGAAGGTGCCGCGGTTCTCCAACGGCTGTGAGGGGGTGGCGATCGCACCGGCGGTGATCGGCCGGTTCTCGTCGCACGTCGGGGGCTTCTCGTCGGGGCACAGCGCGGCTTCTTCCAGGTGGACTGGTCGCCGTGCCCTGCGCCGCCGTGACGTCGGCGCGGCCTTCGAGGGCGGGCAGAAGCACGGCACGGCACTGCGAGGCTGCCGGTCCCGCAGCGGAGCGCGCCGGTGCGCGGTCCTTGCCGAGGGCGGCGCGGACGACGTCGGAGACCTGGCTGTACCAGCCGTCGTAGAAGCCGGTCGCACCGCGCGGCCGTCGAGCACGAGGTCGATGCCCCCTGCAGCAGCGTCACGACGCCGCTCCGAGCTGCGGGTCGAAGACGTCGTGCACCAGCTGGCGCCACCACGCGTCGAAGACCAGCACCGCGGCGCTGTCCTCGTAGATGTTGTCGCCTGTGGTGTCGCGCCGGTGGGCGCCGGAGGCGACCCAGGTCCGGAGCGCGGCCACGCGCGCATCCGCAGGGTCGGTCCGAAGGCCGTGAGCAGGTCGGGGAGCACCGCCACGCCGCGCAGGTCCTGGGTCGAGGCGTTGCCGCTGATGCCGACCAGGTCGGCCAGGGTGAGCTCTTCCCCGCCCCGATCGCCGCCACCGTGGGGTCGCGCAGGAGCACGTCGCGGTGGATCTGGCCGTAGGACCAGATGCCCGGCGCGGCCCGCCACTCGGGCGCGCCCTTGTTGTTCCAGGAGGAGAGGTAGCCCTGCGCCGGGTCGATCGCCGTCGGGTTGAAGGAGTCGGCGTGCCGGGTGAAGTCGGCGTGCCGGGTCGAAGCCCTTCCAGTCCCAGGCGCCGGTTCCCTTGATCGGCTGCTCGAGGTCGGTGCCGGGCGCGTGCTGCGGGAACCACCCGCTCTGCAGCCAGCCGATGTGCTCGCTGCTCACGTAGAACCAGTTCTCGTTGCCGGTGTAGTGGTGCATCGTCTGCACGAACTGCTGGGGGGTGTGGACCGTGCCCTCGGCGATCAGCAGGAACGCCACGAGCGAGCGGACGCCGTGCCGGCTGACCGCCGTGGAACGCACCAGGGCGTACGGCGTGCCACCGCTCGTGGCGAACGAGTGCACCGGCCCGTGCACCGAGCGCATCGTCCGCAGCGTCACCTGCTGCGGGACGTTCGGATCCGTCGGCGACAGCGGCGTGTGCAGCACCTGGTCGCGATGGGTGAACGCGATGCACTCGCCCTGGTAGAGGTAGTGGTCGCTGTCCACGGTCGCGGTGCCACCGGCGGGATCACAGAGCTGCTCGGCGAAGGTGTCGGCGTTGTCGCCGTTGGCGGTCGTGCCGCTCCAGGCGAACTCCCCGGTGTGCCCGATCAGCGGGAACGGCGACGCGCCGGGAAAGCTCATCCCGCTGCTGTGCACCCCGGGCGCGTGCAGCTCGTACTCCACGAGGATCTCGGGGGAGTAGTACCCCACTTGCGGTCCCATCGCCGCGAGGGCATGACCGGAGGCACTGTGCTGCGCCGTGACCAGCAGCGCGTTGGAGGCCTCGTGCTGGAGGTCGAGACCGCGTACGGCGAGCTCCTCGGCCCACGCGGGGAACTGCCCAGGCACGCCCACCCCTGGCTGCTGGGAGGCCACGGCGTCGCGCGGGGTGATCGACTCGGCGTCGATCGGCACGGCGCTGCTCGGACCGCCGCCGGGCGGTCGCTGGGGAAGGGGCGGTCGGCGGTGACGGGCGCCTTCGGGTTGTCGAGGTTGCGCAGGTCGCCGTACGCCTGCTTGCCCTTCGCAGCGCCCAGGCGCTTCACCAGCCGCGACAGCACGTCCGACTGCTGGTGCTCGGCGTCACCGAAGACGGTGAACTGCGCGATGAGCAGGTAGGCCTCCGCGGCGGTGTCGGCAAGGGTCCACGCACGCGGCAGCGCCCCGAGCGCGGGGTACTCCGCAGGCATCAGCCGGGGGTCGCGCAGAGCCGCGTCGATGTAGGCGTTGATGCCCGCGACGTACTGCTGCAGGTCAGCGAGCCCCCGCTCGCCCGCGGCGCCCTCGTCCTGAGGCAGCCGCATGACCTCGGCGGTGAGCTCCTCCGGCGACAGGTCGAACTGGCCGAGCGTCGCCGCATCGGCGGGGATGGCGGACGGCCCGAGCAGCTCGGCCGTCGAGCCCTCCGCCGTACGTCGGAGCACGTCCATCAGGAACAGCCGGTCCTGCGCCGTCGCGTATCCCGCGGCGTACATCGCTGCGGCTCGCGTCTGCCCGTAGATGTGGGGTACGGCGAAGCGCGCGTCCCGGACGATGCGGGCTGAGCCCCCGCCGGCCGACAGCGTCGTCGTGGCGCCGGTGATCTCGGCGAAGCTGGAGTCCTTGTAGTACTCCGACAGGTCGTTGCCTGTCGGCTGCTCGGTGATGACCTTGTCGTAGAGGTCGCCCTGGCTGGTGAACGACTCCGGGACCGACCCGTCGGCGAGGTTGCGAGCCAGGTCCAGGGCGTTCGCGGTCTGCCCCTCGCCGTACGCCAGGACGGAGTGGAACCCGCGAGAACCGGCCTCGAAGGGCGCTGGTTCGAGCGCCGAGGCCCCCGAACCCGTGACGGCGACGAGCAGGACGAGGGCACCAGCGACAGCCGGGAGGCGGAGGATCACGCGGACCATCATCGGGGACCGGCTGCGTCACCGGGCGACCGGGGAACAACTCGGGCCCGTGGCGTGTCGAACAAGAGGGACACCCGCCCCTGCCCCGGAGGAGAACCCATGCCCACCCGTACCGCCCGCACCGCCTGGAACGGCACCCTCGAGACCGGCTCCGGCCAGGTCGAGCTCAGCAGCAGCAAGGTCGGCACCTACGACGTCAGCTTCCCCAAGCGCGCCGCAGAAGACGCCGACGGCACCACCAGCCCCGAGGAGCTCATCGCGGCGGCGCACTCGAGCTGCTTCGCCATGCAGCTGTCCGCCCTCATCGCGCAGGCCGGCGGCACCCCGCAGTCGCTCGAGGTCACGGCCGACGTCTCGCTCGGCGCCGACCCGTCCGGCGGCTTCAAGCTCACCGGCATCACCCTCAAGGTGGTCGGGGAGGTCGAGGGCCTCGATGAGGCGGGCTTCGTCAAGGCTGCCGAGGAGGCCAAGGCCGGCTGCCCGGTCTCCAAGGCCCTGACCGGCGTCGACATCACGCTCGAGGCGTCGCTCGCCTGACGCGCGCGTCGCAACCCGCTGGACCGGCCGCACTAGGCTCGGTCCGTGCCTGAGAACCCGCCTGTTTCCGTCCGCGTCGACTCCTCGACCGCGGGGGAGACGGCGGGTTCTCTGCTGCTCGCCGCCGGGGGCAAGGACTCAGCGGTCGCGCGGGTCAACGGCGAGCTGCGCGACCTCGCGCACGTCGTCGCCGACGGAGACGTCGTCGAGCAGGTGCCGTACGCCTCCGAGGACGGGCTGATGGTGCTGCGGCACTCGGCCGCGCACGTGCTCGCCCAGGCCGTGCAGGAGCTGTTCCCCGGCACCCTGCTCGGCATCGGCCCGCCGATCAAGGACGGCTTCTACTACGACTTCCTGCCCGAGCGGCCCTTCACCCCCGACGACCTCGCCGTCATCGAGAAGAAGATGAGCGACATCACCCGGCAGCGGCAGCGGTTCAGCCGCCGGGTCGTGTCGGAGGACGACGCCCGGGCCGAGCTCGCGGACGAGAAGTTCAAGCTCGAGCTCATCGGCCTGAAGGGAGCAGCACCCGAGGAGTCACAGGAGGTCGGCGGCGCCGAGCTCACCATCTACGACAACCTCGCCGGTGACGCGCTCGTGTGGAAGGACCTGTGCCGCGGCCCGCACCTGCCCACCACGCGGGACATCCCGGCCTTCAAGCTCATGCGCTCCGCCGCGGCGTACTGGCGCGGCGACCAGGCCAACGAGCAGCTGCAGCGCATCTACGGCACCGCGTGGGCCAGCAAGGACGACCTCAAGCAGCACCTGCACGTCCTCGAGGAGGCTGAGAAGCGCGACCACCGGCGTCTTGGCACCGAGCTGGACCTGTTCTCCTTCCCCGACGAGATCGGCTCCGGCCTGGCGGTCTTCCACCCCAAGGGCGGCGTGATCAAGCGGGAGATGGAGGACTACGTCCGCCTGCGCCACCTCGAGGAGGGCTTCGAGTACGTCGGGACCCCGCACATCAGCAAGGAGGGGTTGTTCCACACGTCCGGACACCTGCCGTACTACGCCGACACCATGTTCCCGCCGATGGAGATGGAGGGCAGCGACTACTACCTCAAGGCCATGAACTGTCCGATGCACAACCTGATCTTCCGGTCGCGCGGTCGCTCCTACCGCGAGCTTCCCTTGCGGCTGTTCGAGTTCGGCTCGGTCTACCGCTTCGAGAAGTCCGGCGTCATCCACGGCCTCACCCGCGTGCGGGGGCTCACCCAGGACGACTCGCACTCCTACTGCACCCCGGAGCAGGCACCTGACGAGGTCAAGCACCTGCTGAGCTTCGTCCTCGGTCTCCTCAAGGACTTCGGGCTCGACGACTACTACCTCGAGCTGTCGACCCGTGACGACTCCAAGCCGGACAAGTTCGTCGGCTCGGACGAGGACTGGGCCAGCGCGACGGCCGTGCTCGAGCAGTGCGCGCGGGACACCGGCCTCGAGCTCGTCGCCGACCCTGGCGGGGCGGCCTTCTATGGCCCGAAGATCAGCGTTCAGGCGCGCGACGCCATCGGCCGCACCTGGCAGATGTCGACGATCCAGTACGACTTCAACCAGCCCAAGGGCTTCGGGCTGGAGTACCAGGGCGCCGACGGTGAGCGGCACCAGCCGGTGATGATCCACTCGGCGAAGTTCGGCTCGATCGAGCGGTTCATCGGCGTGCTCACCGAGCACTACGCCGGTGCCTTCCCAGCCTGGCTGTCCCCGGTCCAGGTCACCTGCATCCCGGTCCACAGCGACTACGACGGCTACCTGTTCGAGGTCGCCAAGAAGCTGAAGGCCCAGCGCATCCGGGTGGAGGTCGACGACTCCGACGACCGGATGCAGAAGAAGATCCGCAACGCCCAGAAGCAGAAGGTGCCCTTCATGCTCATCGCCGGCGGCGAGGACGTCGAGGCGGGCGCCGTGTCGTTCCGCTTCCGCGACGGCACGCAGGACAACGGCATCCCCGTGGACGAGGCCGTTGACCGGATCGTCGAGGCGGTCCGCTCGCGTGCCTGAGCCCGAGCAGCAGCACGGGGCGGGAGTGCCGGACGCGTTCCAGCGGCTCTGGACCCCGCACCGGATGGCCTACATCGCCGGGGAGGGCAAGGGGCCGGACTGCCCGTTCTGCGAGATCCCGGGGATGTCCGACAGCGAGGGACTGGTCGTCGCGCGCGGCGAGACGTGCTTCGTGGTGCTGAACCTGTACCCCTACAACTCCGGCCACCTGATGGTCGTGCCCTACCGCCACGTCGCGGCCTACGAGGACCTGACGGACGAGGAGACGGTCGAGCTCGCCGAGCTCACGCAGCACGCCCTGCGGGCCATCCGCCGGGCGAGCGGCGCGCACGGCTTCAACGTCGGCATGAACCTGGGCTCCGTCGCCGGAGCCGGCATCGCTGCGCACCTGCACCAGCACGTCGTGCCGCGATGGGGCGGGGACACCAACTTCATGCCCGTCGTCGGGCACACGAAGGTGCTGCCGCAGCTGCTCGGAGACACCCGCGACCTGCTCGCCGACGCCTGGACCCAGGTCTGAGCCAGGGGTACCCGGGGGCGAGTGGCGAAGGCACGCGGTCTACCGTGAGCCAGGACAAGGCAGGCCTGCCCGGGCGGCCGGAGAAGTGGCGGGAGAAGCCTCGGTGACCGTGCTCGACGACATCCTCGTCGGCGTCCGGGAGGACCTCGCTGCACGGCAGGCGACCCTGCCGCTGGAGGCCGTCAAGGAACGCGCCCTGGCGCAGCCGGCGGCGCTCGACGGGATCGCCGCTCTCCGCCAGCCCGGCGTCGCGGTCATCGCCGAGGTCAAGCGCAGCAGCCCCTCCAAGGGGGCCCTCGCCGCGATCGCCGACCCCGCGGCACTGGCCGTCGACTACGAGCTCGGAGGGGCGAGCGTCATCAGCGTCCTGACCGAGCAGCGTCGCTTCGGCGGGTCCCTCGCCGACCTCGACGCGGTACGCCGCGCGGTGCAGGTACCGGTGCTGCGCAAGGACTTCGTGGTCTCGAGCTACCAGCTGTGGGAGGCCCGGGCGCACGGTGCCGATGTCATCCTGCTCATCGTCGCGGCCCTCGAGCAGGAGGCGCTGGTGAGCCTGCTGGAGCGGACCCAGTCGCTCGGCATGACCCCGCTGGTCGAGGTCCACGACGAGCCGGAGCTCGAGCGGGCGCTGGCCGCGGAGGCGACGTTGATCGGGGTGAACGCGCGCAACCTCAAGACGCTCGAGGTCGACCGTGGGGTCTTCGGTCGGCTCAGCCCGCTCATCCCCGACGGCGTCGTCAAGGTCGCCGAGTCGGGGGTGCGCGGTCCCCACGACCTGCTGGCCTACGCCGCACACGGCGCCGACGCGGTGCTCGTCGGTGAGGGCGTCGTCGTGGGCGGCAACCCGCGTCAGGCGGTGGCCGACCTGGTCACCGCCGGCGCCCACCCCTCGGCAGGGCACGCATGACCGCCGTCGTTCCCGACGCGAGCGGCCACTTCGGCCCGTACGGCGGGCGGTTCGTGCCCGAGGCCCTTATCGCCGCCCTGGACCAGCTGACCCAGGCGCACGCCGAGAGCCAGCAGGACCCGGTGTTCCTCGCCGAGCTCGACGACCTGTTGACCAACTACGCAGGCCGTCCCACGCCTCTGACGGAGGCCCGTCGTCTCGGCGAGCACGCCGGCGGCGCGCGGATCTTCCTCAAGCGGGAGGACCTCGCGCACACCGGCAGCCACAAGGTGAACAACGTGCTGGGGCAGGCGCTGCTGACCAAGCGCATGGGCAAGACCCGGGTCATCGCCGAGACCGGCGCGGGGCAGCACGGCGTCGCGACGGCCACGGCCGCGGCGCTGTTCGGCTTCGAGTGCACGGTCTACATGGGCGAGGAGGACACCCGGCGCCAGGCCCTCAACGTGGCCCGGATGCGCCTGCTCGGCGCGACCGTCGTCCCCGTCACCACAGGCACCCGGACGCTGAAGGACGCCACGAACGAGGCGTTCCGCGACTGGGTGGCCAACGTCGAGACGACGCACTACGCGATCGGCAGCGTCGTCGGTCCTCATCCGTTCCCCATGCTGGTCAGGGACTTCCAGCGGATCATCGGCGTCGAGGCGCGTCAGCAGGTGCTCGACCGGGTCGGGCGCCTGCCCGACGCGGTGGTGGCCTGTGTCGGTGGTGGGAGCAACGCGATGGGCGCGTTCCACGCGTTCATCCCGGACGCGTCGGTGGCCCTGGTCGGCTGCGAGGCGGGGGGCGACGGCGTCGAGACCGGCCGTCATGCCGCGCCCCTGACCGCAGGTACGCCGGGAGTCCTGCACGGCGCCCGGTCCTACCTGATGCAGGACGACGACGGGCAGACCCTGGACACCACGAGCATCAGCGCAGGCCTGGACTACCCAGGAGTCGGTCCCGAGCACGCCTGGCTGCGCGACTCGGGCCGCGCCACCTACACGGGGGTCAGCGACGACTGGGCGATGGCAGCCCTGGAGAGGCTGGCCAAGAGCGAGGGGATCCTCTGCGCGATCGAGACCGCGCACGCCTTCGCCGGCGCGTGCGACTGGGGTCGTGCACAGGTGGCAGCCGGTCGTGACGCGCACGACCTCGTCATCGTGGTCAACACCAGCGGTCGCGGTGACAAGGACGTCGACACGTGCGCGCGCTTCTTCGGCCTGGTCGCGAACGAGGACATCACGGCTGCGAACGACGAGCGGGCGGCCTCGGAGTGACCCGGATCGACGACCTGTTCGCCACCTGTCGCGCCGAGGGACGCGCCGCGCTCATCGGCTACCTGCCGGTCGGCTTCCCGTCGTACGAGCAGAGCGTCGGGGGGATGCTCGCGATGGTCGAGGGAGGTGTCGACCTGGTCGAGGTCGGTGTTCCGTACACCGACCCGGGGATGGACGGACCCGTCATCCAGGTCGCCGTGGATGCCGCCCTCCGGGCCGGTTCGAGGGTGTCCCACGTCTTCGACGCGGTCCGCACGGTCAGCGCGCACGCGCCGGTCGTCGTCATGGGCTACTGGAACCCCATCGAGAAGCTGACGCCTCAGGGGTTCGCCGCCCAGCTCGCCGAGGCGGGCGGTAGCGGGGCCATCACGCCGGACCTGATCCCCGAGGAGGCCCAGCCCTGGCTCGAGGCGGCGCGCGAGCACGACCTCGACCCGGTGTTCCTCGTCGCCCCCAGCAGTACCGACGCCCGCATCGCCGTCGTCGGCCGGACCAACCGTGGCTTCGTCTACGCCGCCAGCACCATGGGCGTCACCGGCACGCGCGCCACCGTCGGCAGTCGCGCCGAGGAGCTCGTGGGACGCACGCGGGCCCAGACGTCGCTCCCGGTCTGCGTGGGCCTGGGCGTCAGCAACGGCGAGCAGGCCGCCGAGGTCGCCGCCTACGCCGACGGCGTCATCGTCGGCACCGCCTTCGTCCGCGCTCTCGACGAGGGTGGCGTGGACGCCGTCCGGGCGCTCGCCCAGGACCTGGCCCACGGGGTACGACGACCGGCGTGACGAAGGCCGTGAGCTGCCGTGCGGGCGTCCTCCTGCTGACCGCCCTGCTCGCGGTGGCCTGCTCGGGCTCGCGCACCACCGCGACGCCGACCACCACGCCGACGGCAAGCGCGACTCCGCGCCCGAGTGCCGCTGCCACCGCCCAGGCGACCGCCTCGGTCACCCCGACGCGGGCTGCCGCGACCGGGCCCGTCGGAACCGCCGTACCCGCCGGGTTCGTCCCGCGGTCGGCGACGTTCATCAGCGACCGGACCGGCTGGGTCCTCGGCCGCGCCCGGTGCCTGCGCGGTCCCGGTCAGTGCGACGCGGTCGTCCGCACGCGGAACGGCGGACGGACCTGGCGAGCCGTCCCCGCGCCGGCGACCGGACCCGATCAGGTCGCGCAGGTCCGGTTCGCCGACGAGCGCAACGGCTTCGTCACCGGACGCGTCCTGTGGGTGACCCACGACGGCGGCTCCACCTGGACGGGTGTGTCGGGCCAGGCCGACGTGACGGCGCTGGAGGCTGCGGCCGGCCGCGTGTGGATCGTTCGGGGCGGCGTGCTCAGGTCGGCACCGGTGGCCGGCGGCCCGTTCGTCGTCGAGCGCACGCCGCGACCGGTCGGCGCCGTCGTCGTGCACGGCGAGACCGTCTACGCCGCAGCCGTGCCTGGTCGCGCCGCCCCCGCCCTGTACGTCGGGACCCACGCCTCGGGGCTGACGCCGCTGTCCCTCCCGTGCGCCTCCGACGACCTGTCGGTGGACGTCGCGGCGCGCAGCCGGGACGCGCTGCTCCTGGTCTGCCTCGGTGACGCCGGAGCGGGCTCGCAGGGCAGGACGGCATGGCTCACCGCAGATGCAGGCGCGCACTGGAGGGCCGCAGCAGAGCCCGCGCAGACGGCTGGTGTGGGTGTGTCGCTCGTCAGCGGTGCCGGGTTCCTGCTCGACCGGTTCGGGGTGGAGGTCACCCGCGACGACGGGCGCAGCTGGCAGCAGGCCCTGCGCTCGGAGGGAGCCCTTGCCGGC
The DNA here is from genome assembly GCA_963784705.1 of uncultured Actinomycetota bacterium. GTDB lineage: Bacteria > Actinomycetota > Actinomycetes > Mycobacteriales > SCTD01 > RYN-111. Next base: position 30,793 of record CAWASC010000016.1, on the reverse strand, counting down.
GGTGGCTTCGTGTCGAGCGCGCTCGGATTCGTGCTCGGTGGCGGTGCGGACGGAGGAGTCCTTCGTCTCACCCGCGATCAAGGTCGCACCTGGAGCCCCGTCGCCTTCTAGGCTGGTCCTGTGCACCCTGCGTCGATCCCGAGCCCGCCGTCCGGTGTCGTACACCTCGGTCCGCTGCCGCTGCGCGCCTATGCGTTCTTCATCCTGCTGGGCGTGGTCGTCGCGGTGTACCTCGGCAACCGGCGCTGGGTCGCCCGCGGTGGGCAGGACGGCTTCATCGCCGACCTGGCAGCCACCGCCGTACCCGCCGGCCTCATCGGTGCGCGGCTCTACCACGTCGTCACGAGCGGCGACCGCTACCTCAAGGACCCGCTCGAGGCGCTCTACGTCTGGCACGGTGGGCTGGGGATCTGGGGCGGCATCTTGGGCGGGTGCCTCGGGGCACTGGTCGTGTGCCGCCGGCGGGGCGTGAGCTTCCTCGCCGTGGCGGACACCGTCGCGCCGTTCCTCCCGGTGGCCCAGGGGATCGGCCGCCTGGGCAACTACTTCAACCAGGAGCTGTACGGCAAGGCGACGTCGCTGCCGTGGGGCCTGGAGATCGACGCCGACCATGCTCCCGACGGGATCGCCGGCACCTACCAGCCCACGTTCCTGTACGAGCTGCTGTGGGACTTCGGGGTGGCCGGGCTGGTGCTGTGGGCCGACAACCGCTGGCAGCTCGGCAAGGGCCGTGCGCTCGCGCTGTACGTCGCCGCGTACTGCGTCGGGCGCGGCTGGATCGAGGCGCTGCGCATCGACGACGCCCAGCACCTGTTCGGGATCAGGCTCAACGACTACGTGAGCGGTGCGCTGCTCCTCGCCGCGGTCGCCTACCTCGTGGCCCGGCGAGGCAGCGGCCCGGACGTGGTCGTTCCCGCGGCTGTCGACGGCACCGACCCGGCGCCGACGCCGCCGTCCGACGTACCGTTGTCGCCGTGACGACTGCTGAGCAGGTGCCGAGCCGGGGGACCGGGGAGCACCACCACGACCACCGCGACGTCACGGGCGGGTGGCTGCGCCCTGCCGTGTTCGGCGTGACCGACGGCCTGGTGAGCAACACCGCCCTGATCATCGGTGTCGCCAGTGCCAACGTCGGCGCCCGCACCGTCGTGCTCACCGGGCTGGCGGGACTCGCCGCCGGGGCCTTCTCGATGGCCACGGGGGAGTACGTCAGCGTGGCGTCCCAGACCGAGCTCACCCGCGCGGAGATCGAGATCGAGAAGGCCGAGATCGCGCGCGTGCCCGCCGCCGAGGAGGCCGAGCTCGCCGCCATCTACCGAGCCCGTGGTGTCGATGCCGACCTCGCGACCGAGGTCGCGCGGCAGCTGTCCCGCGACCCCGAGCAGGCCTGGCGCGTGCACGCCCGCGAGGAGCTCGGGGTCAACCCCGACGACCTCCCCAGCCCGTGGACCGCCGCCGGTTCGTCGTTCGTCGCCTTCGGCCTGGGGGCTGTGCTGCCGCTGTTGCCCTACCTGCTCGGCGCGACCACGCTGCTCGTGTCCTGCCTGCTCGGTGGCGCAGGCCTGTTCCTCGCCGGCGCTGCCGTCAGCCGCTTCACCACCCGCAACTGGGCGTACGCCGGTGCCCGCCAGCTCGCCCTCGGTGGCGCGGCGGCGCTGGTCACGTTCGCGATCGGCAGCCTCGTCGGCGCGTGATCGACGCCCGGCCTGTCCGGTGCTGTAACGTCGATGTCATCTGCAGCAGGGCCAGTGACGTCCCGGGTGGCAGCACCGCACGATCAGTCGACCACCCCGACGGAGGCCCTCTCGTGTCATCGTTCGCCAGTCCGTTCCCGCTCGCCCAGGGGCTGTACGACCCTGCGAACGAGCATGACGCGTGCGGCGTCGCGTTCGTGGCGGACATCGCCGGTCGGGTCACGCACGAGACGGTCCAGCGCGGTCTGACCGCCCTGCGCAACCTCGAGCACCGCGGCGCCTCGGGCAGCGAGCCCGAGACCGGGGACGGCGCGGGGATCCTCGTCCAGCTCCCCGATGCCTTCTACCGCGCGGTCGTCGCCCGGGACCTGCCGGAGGTCTACGCCGTCGGCACGGCGTTCCTGCCGACCAACCCACGCGCCGCGGTCGACGCCCAGCTCGCCATCGAGAAGATCGCCGCCGAGGAGGGCCTGCAGGTCCTCACCTGGCGCGACCTGCCCACCGACGCGAAGGGCGCCGGCATCGGGCGTACGGCGGCCTCGGTGATGCCCATCTTCCGACAGGTGTTCCTGGGCGCAGCCACGCAGCTGAGCGCGGAGGCGCTGGAGCGTCGCGCCTATGTGACCCGCAAGCGCGCCGAGCACGAGACCGGCACCTACTTCCCGTCCCTGTCGACCCGCACCATCGTCTACAAGGGCATGCTCACGACCGGTCAGCTCGAGCCGTTCTTCCCCGACCTGTCGGACGAGCGGTTCACCAGCGCTCTGGCCCTGGTGCACTCGCGCTTCAGCACGAACACCTTCCCCAGCTGGCCGCTCGCGCACCCGTACCGCTACATCGCCCACAACGGCGAGATCAACACCGTCAAGGGCAACCGCAACTGGATGCGCGCCCGCGAGGCGCTGCTCCGTGGGCCGGCGGACCTCCCTGACGACCTGTCGCGCCTGTTCCCGATCTGCACGCCGGGAGCCTCGGACTCCGCGTCGTTCGACGAGGTGCTCGAGCTCCTGCACATGGCCGGGCGGTCGTTGCCGCACGCCGTGCTCATGATGGTCCCGGAGGCGTGGGAGAACGCCGTGGCGATGGACCCGGCCAAGCGCGCGTTCTACGAGTTCCACGCCTCGCTGATGGAGCCGTGGGACGGGCCGGCGTGCGTGACCTTCACGGACGGGACGGTCATCGGTGCGGTGCTCGACCGCAACGGCCTGCGGCCGGGTCGTTGGTGGGAGACCGTCGACGGCATGGTCGTGCTCGCCTCGGAGGTCGGCGTGCTCGACATCCCGTCGGACCAGGTCAAGCGCAAGGGACGGCTGCAGCCCGGCAAGATGTTCCTCGTCGACACCGCTCAGGGACGCATCGTCGAGGACGAGGAGATCAAGGCCTCGCTCGCCGCAGAGCACCCGTACGCCGAGTGGCTGCACGCCGGGGCGCTCCACCTCGAGGAGCTCCCCGAGCGCGAGCACGTCATCTACACCTCCGAGTCGGTGCTGCGCCGCCAGCAGACCTTCGGCTACACCGAGGAGGAGGTCCGGCTGCTTCTCACGCCCATGGCGAAGACCTCGGCTGAGCCGATCGGCTCGATGGGGACGGACACCCCGGTCGCCGTCCTGTCCGAGCGACCGCGCCTGCTGTTCGACTACTTCAGCCAGCTGTTCGCGCAGGTGACCAACCCGCCACTGGACGCGATCCGCGAGGAGCTGGTCACGTCCCTGTCGGCAACGCTCGGGCCGGAGCAGAACCTGCTCGAGCCGACCGCAGCGGCCTGCCGTCAGGTGACGCTGCCGTTCCCGGTCATCGACAACGACGAGCTGTCCAAGATCGTCAACATCAACATCGACGGGGACCAGCCGGGTCTGGCCGCCGTCACGATCTCCGGCCTGTACCCGGTGCACGGCGGCGGCGAGGCGATGCGCGACGCCCTCGACCGGATCCGGCGTGAGGTCTCCACCGCCATCGCCGGTGGCGCACGCATCATCGTCCTGTCGGACCGCGAGTCCACCGAGTCGATGGCGCCCATCCCGTCACTCCTGCTGACCAGCGCGGTGCACCACCACCTGATCCGGGAGAAGACCCGTACCCGCGTGGGGCTGCTCGTCGAGGCCGGTGACGTCCGTGAGGTCCACCACGTCGCGCTGCTCATCGGGTACGGCGCTGCGGCCGTCAACCCCTACCTCGCGATGGAGACCGTGGAGGACCTGGTCCGTGGCGGCACCATCACGGGCATCAGCTACAAGGAAGCGCAGAAGGCGCTCATCAAGGCGCTCGGGAAGGGCGTCCTGAAGGTCATGTCCAAGATGGGCATCAGCACCATCGCCTCCTACACCGGCGCGCAGGTCTTCGAGGCTCTGGGGCTGTCGCAGGACCTCGTGGACGAGTACTTCACGGGCACCACGTCCCGGCTCGGCGGCATCGGTCTCGACGTCATCGCCGAGGAGGTCGCCGCCCGCCACCGCAGCGCCTACCCGGACAACGCCGCGGAGCGCTCGCACCGTCGCCTCGAGGTCGGTGGGGAGTACCAGTGGCGGCGCGAGGGCGAGCTGCACCTGTTCAACCCGGAGACCGTCTTCAAGCTCCAGCACGCCACCCGCACGCAGCAGTACTCCGTGTTCCAGGAGTACTCCGGCGCGGTCGACGCCATGTCCGCGAAGGCCGGCACGCTGCGGGGTCTGTTCGCCCTTCGCGAGGGACTGCGGCCCGTCGTCCCCCTGGAGGAGGTGGAGTCCGTCGAGGCGATCATGACGCGCTTCAACACCGGCGCCATGTCCCTGGGCTCCATCTCACCCGAGGCGCACGTGACGATGGCGCTGGCGATGAACCGCATCGGGGCCCGCTCCAACACCGGTGAGGGCGGCGAGGACGTCGAGCGGCTCTACGACCCCGAGCGGCGCAGTGCGATCAAGCAGGTCGCCAGCGGCCGGTTCGGCGTCACCAGTGAGTACCTCGTCAACGCCAGTGACATCCAGATCAAGATGGCGCAGGGCGCCAAGCCGGGTGAGGGCGGCCAGCTGCCCGGTCCGAAGGTGGACCCGTACATCGCCAAGATGCGGCACAGCACCCCGGGCGTGGGACTCATCAGCCCCCCGCCGCACCACGACATCTACTCCATCGAGGACCTGGCCCAGCTCATCCACGACCTCAAGAACGCCAACTCCCAGGCGCGCATCCACGTCAAGCTCGTGGCAGAGGTCGGCATCGGCACGGTCGCGGCGGGCGTGTCCAAGGCGCACGCGGACGTGGTGCTGGTCAGCGGCCACGACGGCGGGACAGGCGCCTCGCCGCTGACCTCCCTCAAGCACGCCGGTGCGCCGTGGGAGCTCGGGCTCGCCGAGACGCAGCAGACGCTGCTGCTCAACGGCCTGCGCGACCGCATCGTCGTCCAGGTCGACGGCCAGCTCAAGACCGGCCGAGACGTCGTCATCGCCGCGTTGCTCGGTGCGGAGGAGTACGGCTTCGCGACGGCACCTCTCGTCGTCAGCGGCTGCGTGATGATGCGCGTCTGCCACCTCGACACCTGCCCCGTCGGCATCGCGACGCAGAACGCGGAGCTGCGCAAGAAGTTCAGCGGCACCCCGGAGTTCGTCGTCACGTTCTTCGAGTACATCGCGCAGGAGGTGCGTGAACACCTGGCCCGTCTGGGCTTCCGCAGCCTGGAGGAGGCGATCGGGCACGCCGAGGTCCTCGACACCAAGCGGGCGATCGAGCACTGGAAGGCCTCTGGCCTCGACCTCGCGCCGGTCCTGCACGTCCCGGACCTGCCGGCCGGCACCGCCCTGACGCAGAAGGTGGCGCAGGACCACGGCCTGCAGAACGCCCTCGACAACACGCTGCTCCAGCTGTGCGAGGGCGCGCTGGCCGACGGGACGAAGGTCAGCCTCGAGCTGCCGCTGCGCAACGTGAACCGCACCGTGGGGACCATGCTCGGCGCCGAGCTCACCCGTCGCTACGGGGCTGCCGGGCTGCCGGACGACACGATCGACATCACGTTCACCGGCTCGGCCGGGCAGTCGCTCGGCGCCTTCCTGCCCAAGGGGATCACGCTGCGGCTGCACGGTGACGCGAACGACTACGTCGGCAAGGGCCTCTCGGGCGGCCGGATCGTCGTCCGGCCCGCCCTCGACGCCGGCTTCCCCGCCGAGGACAGCGTCATCGCCGGCAACACGCTGCTGTACGGCGCGACCTCGGGTGCGCTCTACGTCCGCGGTCGGGTGGGGGAGCGGTTCTGCGTCCGCAACTCCGGCGCCACCGCCGTCGTCGAGGGCGTCGGTGACCACGCCTGCGAGTACATGACGGGTGGACGCGTCGCGATCATCGGCCCGACCGGACGCAACGTGGCCGCGGGCATGAGCGGTGGTGTCGCCTACGTGCTCGACCTGCGCGTCGTGGACGTCAACCCGGAGATGGTCGACCTCGATCCGCTGGACGAGGGCGACCGCGAGACGCTGCGCCAGATGCTCACCGACCACGCCGAGCTCACCGGGTCGCCGGTGGCGCAGGGCCTGCTCGACGACCCGGCCGGGCTGGACCGCTTCACCAAGGTCATGCCGCGCGACTACAAGCGGGTGCTCGCCGAGCTGGCTGCGTCCCGCACCGACGACCTCGCGACCGCAGGGAGGGCCTGACATGGCTGATCCGCAGGGCTTCCTCAAGCACGGCCGGGCGCTGCCCACGCGGCGGCCGGTCGACGTGCGCATCCGCGACTGGAAGGAGGTCTACCAGGACTTCCCGGCCGAGGCGCTGCACGACCAGGCCGCGCGGTGCATGGACTGCGGCATCCCCTTCTGCCACAACGGTTGCCCGCTCGGGAACCTCATCCCCGAGTGGAACGACCTCGTCTACAAGGACGACTGGCACGAGGCCATCGAGCGGCTGCACGCCACCAACAACTTCCCGGAGTTCACGGGTCGGCTCTGCCCCGCTCCGTGCGAAGCAGCCTGTGTGCTCGGCATCAACGACGACCCGGTCACCATCAAGCAGGTCGAGGTCGAGATCATCGACCGCGCCTTCGAGGCGGGTTGGGTCACCCCGCAGCCGGCCAAGGAGAGCTCCGGTCGGACCGTCGCCGTCGTGGGCTCGGGGCCGGCGGGGTTGGCGGCCGCGCAGCAGCTGACCCGCGCCGGTCACAGCGTCACCATCTTCGAGCGCAACGACCGCGTGGGTGGGCTGATGCGCTACGGCATCCCCGAGTTCAAGATGGAGAAGGCCGTCCTGGACCGGCGCCTGGAGCAGATGCGCCAGGAGGGCACCCAGTTCCGCACCGGCGTCGACGTCGGGGTCGACCTCCCGGTCGAGCAGCTGCGCGCCGACTTCGACGCCGTGCTCCTCGCCGGTGGCTCCACCCTGGGCCGCGACCTGCCCGTGCCTGGCCGTGAGCTCGACGGCATCCACCTCGCCATGGAGTACCTCGAGCCGGCGAACCGGGTGCAGGAGGGCGACCTCACGACCTGGCCCATCACCGCCGAGGGCAAGCACGTGGTCATCATCGGCGGCGGCGACACCGGCGCCGACTGCCTCGGCACCGCGCACCGCCAGGGCGCCGCGTCGGTGACGCAGCTCGAGATCATGCCCGAGCCCCCCAAGACCCGCGCGAGCTCCACCCCCTGGCCGACGTGGCCCTTGGTCTACCGCACCTCCAGCGCGCACGAGGAGGGCGGTGAGCGCGTCTTCAGCGTCAACACCGAGCGCTTCACCGGCGTCGACGGCGCGGTGCAGACGATAGAGCTCGTCGAGGTCGGGATGAAGGACGGCCGGTTCGAGCCGGTCGCCGGTTCGCAGCGCTCCCTGCCCGCCCAGCTGGTGCTGCTGGCGATGGGCTTCACCGGTCCTCAGCAGGTCGGCCTGCTCACCGAGCTCGGCGTCGAGCTCGATGGTCGGGGCAACGTCGCCCGGGACGCCAGCTGGGCCACGAGCGTCCCCGGGGTGTACGTCGCCGGCGACATGGGTCGCGGTCAGTCGCTCATCGTCTGGGCGATCGCCGAGGGCCGCAGCGCCGCCGCCGCTGTCGACGCGTTCCTCGTCGGGTCGACGACGCTGCCCGCTCCGGTGGTCACCACGAGCCGCTGAGGTTCACCCGTACGCCGGGTGCGCATGTCGTCCGAGCCGGGCACCCTGAGGGCGTGTACTCGCTCACCAGCGCCGGCGTCCTGGCGATCGACCTGGCCCGCCACCCCAGCGGTACGGCGGTCGCGCACGCCGTGGACCGGGTGCTCGCCCTCACCGGGGACGACCTGCAGGCCCTCGACGTGCGGGAGCCCGCGGGTCACGACGTGCGGGAGCGGGTCCTGTCCCGCGTGCAGGCGCCGCGCGTCACCACGGCCCTGGTCGACCTGCGGGCTGCGCTGGCCCAGGGACTGCCGGGACGCGGCGCGGGTGACCTGCTGCTCGCCCCGCTGGCTGGGGCGCTCCTGGGCGGCCTGGCGGACCTGCACGCCCTCGTGCTGCGTGAGGAACCGCTCGTCGCGGCCGCTCCGCAGGCCCGGCAGGTCGCGCTCGACGCCCTCACGGCCGCCTGGGCGGGCAGGGACGCCGACCTCGGTGACCTCGAGCAGCTGAGGGCCCCGTGGGCAGCGGCGCTGCCAGGCGTCCCCCCGAGCCTGCCGCGGCGGCCCTGGAGCGACGCGCTGGATGCCGTCCTGGACAGCCTGCCCCACCGCTCACCGGTGCAGTGGGCGCGGAGCGTCCGGGCGCACCGCCGCCTGCGCCACGGCACCCGGTGGAGCGAGCTGATGCACGACGCCTGCTGGGCGGCGCACCGGGCCGGCCGCGTGCCGGACGTCGCCAGAGCGCACCTCGCCGCCGCCCGGGCGCTGCGCCTGTCGGGAGCGAGCACCGGTCCCGAATCGCACGTCCACAGCATGCTGGTGGTTGCCGCTGTGCAAGGAGTGTGTCTCGCTGACGTCACCGACACCCGCGCCCTGCTCGAGGCCTGGGAGGCGGGGTCATAGGGTCGGTGGCATGAAGCGGCGCGCCAAGATCGTCTGCACGATGGGTCCGGCGACCGCGTCGGCCGAGCGGGTCCGTGCGTTGGTCTACGCCGGGATGGACGTCGCCCGCCTGAACTTCTCCCACGGCTCCTACGAGGACCACCGTCGGGTCTACGAGTGGGTGCGCGAGGCCAGCGACGAGTCGGGGCGCGGCGTGGGCGTCCTCGTCGACCTGCAGGGTCCGAAGATCCGGCTGGGTCGGTTCGCCGGGGGACCGGTCGTCTGGGCCACCGGCGAGCAGGTCACCATCACCACCGAGGACGTCCCGGGCGACCACGACACCGTCTCCACGACGTACGCCGGGCTCGCCGGTGACGTGGCGGAGGGGGACCGGCTGCTCGTCGACGACGGCAAGGTGGGGCTGCGCGTCCTCGGCATCGACGGCCCGCGCGTGCGGCTCGTCGTCACCGAAGGCGGACCGGTCTCGAACAACAAGGGCCTGTCGCTGCCCGGGGTCGGAGTGAGCGTCCCCGCGCTGTCGGAGAAGGACGAGGCAGACCTGCGCTTCGCCATGGAGCTGCGCGCCGACATGGTGGCGCTGTCGTTCGTGCGCAACGCGGCGGACATCGACCGGGTGCACGAGATCATGGGCGAGTTCGGCGCACGGCTGCCGGTGCTCGCGAAGATCGAGAAGCCACAAGCCGTGGACAACCTCGAGGCCATCGTCGAGGCGTTCGACGGGCTCATGGTGGCGCGCGGCGACCTCGGGGTCGAGATGCCGCTCGAGCGCGTCCCGCTGGTGCAGAAGCGCGCGGTCGAGGCCGCCCGTCGTCGCTCGAAGCCGGTCATCGTCGCGACGCAGATGTTGGACTCGATGATCAGCAACAGCCGTCCGACCCGCGCCGAGGCCTCCGACGTCGCGAACGCCGTCCTCGACGGGGCCGACGCGGTGATGCTGTCCGGTGAGACGAGCATCGGTGCCTACCCGGTGGAGACCGTGGCCACCATGGCGCGAATCGTGGTGGCTGCCGAGGAGCAGCTGTTCCGCGTGCCGTCCGTCGACCGCGAGCCGACGACGATCGCTGGTGCGATCGCCAAGGCCGCCGCCACCGTCGGCGAGCAGGTCGGTGCGCGGGCGCTCGTGGCGTTCACGCAGAGCGGCGACACCGCCCGTCGGCTGTCCGGGCACCGGTCGACGATCCCGCTGCTCGCCTTCACCCCGATCCCCGCCGTACGCAGTCAGCTGTCCCTGGTGTGGGGGGTGGAGACGTTCCTCGTGCCTCCGGTGCAGCACACCGACGAGATGGTGCGGCAGGTCGACAGCGCCATGCTCGAGCTCGGACGCATGACCGTCGGCGAGCTCGTCACGATCGTCGCCGGCAGCCCGCCGGAGACCACCGGATCGACCAACGCCCTGAGGGTGTGGCGCCTCGGGGACCCCCTGCCGACCGCACCGCTGCCGGTGGCAGGCGACGCGGCTACACCGCCAGGCTGAGGAGGTTCAGCATCTCCTCGCGGCTCATGAGGCTGGCTCGCTCCGGCTCGAGGCGGGCGCGTTGCACAGCGGCGGGAAGGGGCGGCAGGGGATCCACCGGCAGTCGCACCACGTTCGGCGGCGGTGCGGCGGAGTGCGCTGGTACCGGGACGGGCGGCTGCCCGGGTGCGTGGGAGGCGAGGGTCGTCGCCGTCGCGTTGGCGAGGGGTGTGAGCGCATCCATGGCGCACCTCCTGGGTCGGCCGCGCGATCCGGCACGCGGGCTGCACCCCACGGGATGCGCTGTTCAGCCTGACGCGGCTCACGAGCCGCCGGGATACCCCGAACGGGTACACCTGAGCGGTCGGCCGTCACCACAGCGGTGCGGTCCCGTTGCACCGGGCATGACTGCCCCCCGCACGCTCCTGCCCTCGGCTCGGCGGCAGCGCCTCGCGCGCGTGCAAGCCCTCCAGGACCGTCGTACGACGATGCTGCACGCGCAGGCGGGGCGCACGCGCAACGGCACCCAGCACAGGGTCCGCGCGACGGTGCCCCCGGTGGGATTCGAACCCACACTGTCGGTGGTTTGAGCACCGTGCGTCTGCCGGTTGCGCGACGGGGGCGAGCGGCACCAGCGTAGGGCCGAGCGACCGGTGACCCGCAGACCCGGTCGATCCGGGACCGCTCGGTAGCCTGCGCGGGTGCCTGATGCCCTCGCCCCCGCGCCCCGCCGCGTCCTCATCGCCGAGGACGAGGCCCTCATCCGCCTCGACCTGAAGGAGATGCTCGAGGAGGAGGGCTTCGAGGTCGTCGGGGAGGCGGGTGACGGGGAGACTGCCGTACGCCTCGCGCAGGAGCTGCGGCCGGACCTGGTGATCCTGGACGTGAAGATGCCCGTCCTCGACGGGATCTCCGCCGCCGAGCAGGTCGTGGCCGCGCGCATCGCCCCGGTCGTGATCCTCACGGCCTTCAGCCAGCGCGACCTCGTGGAGCGCGCCCGGGAGGCCGGCGCCATGGCCTACCTGGTGAAGCCGTTCCAGAGCAAGGACCTGCTGCCCACGATCGAGATGGCCCTGTCCCGCTTCCAGCAGATCGTCACGCTGGAGGGGGAGGTCGCCGACCTGACCGGTCGGCTCGAGGCCCGCAAGGTCGTCGACCGGGCCAAGGGCCTGCTCCAGGCCGAGCACGCCCTCACCGAGCCGGCGGCCTTCCGCTGGATCCAGCGAGCGTCCATGGACCAGCGCCGCTCCATGCGTGCGGTCGCGCAGGACGTCGTCGACCGGGTCCTGGCGCCGTCCGTCCCAGCGCCCGACGAGCCGGTCGAAACCGCCGCAGACCCGACGCCGACGTCCACCCCGGAGGCCTCGTCCTGAGCCGCTGAGCCGACGCGCGTCGCTTTCAGCAAGGTCACGGTCCGGCAACGGCCCAGCACGAACGGCCTCACGTCGTTGGCTCAAGCGCCTCGGTGTGAGTAGGTTCGGCGCGCTGACACGCCCGAGGCCCGGACACCCCGGGCCTCCATTCAGGAGGTCGCTCGTGCACCCACCCCGCATCATTCGCCTCACTGCACCCCTGCTCATCGGTGCCCTCGCGCTCACCGCCTGCGGTTCCGAGAAGGACAACGGCAGCACAGGCAGCGGGTCCAAGACCCTGACGCTCGGCGTCATCGCCCCCCTGACCGGTGACCTCTCGGCCATCGGCCTGGGCATCAAGAACGGCGTCGACCTCGCGATCAAGCAGGCCAACGAGAACAAGACCGTCAAGGGCTACACGCTGGTGCTCTCGGCGCAGGACGACACGGCCAAGGCCGACGTCGGTGCGACCGTCGCGGCCAAGCTGGTCTCGGACAACACCGTCTTCGGGGTCGTCGGGCCGCTGAACTCCAGCGTCGCGAAGTCCGTGGCGCCGGTGCTCTCGCAGGCCAACCTCGCCGAGATCTCCCCGGCCAACAGCAACACCGACCTCACCGGTCGTGGCGCGCTGGCCACGGGCGGGACCCAGACGCGGCCGTACAAGAGCTACTTCCGTGTCGTCGCCACCGACGACATCCAGGGCCCGTTCGCCGCGCAGTTCGCGGTCAACACCCTGGGCAAGAAGAAGATCGCGATCGTCCACGACAAGAAGGCCTACGGCCAGGGGCTCGCGGAGGCCTTCGCGAAGGAGGCCACCAAGGACGGCGCGACCGTGCTGCCGACCGAGACGATCAACCCCGGTGACAAGGACTTCTCCGCCGTCATCACCAAGCTGAAGGCGCAGAGCCCTGACTTCCTGTTCTACGGCGGGGAGTACCCCGAGGCGTCGCTGCTCACCAAGCAGATGAAGGCCGCTGGTCTCAACATCCCGCTCATGGGTGGCGACGGCGTGCAGGCCGACGACTTCCTGAAGATCGCCGGTGCCGCGGCCGAGGGCGACTTCGCCACCGCGCTCGGTGCCCCGACCGACGCGCTCGACTCGGCGAAGACGTTCCTGGCCGACTACGCGGCGCAGAGCTACACCGAGCCGGTCGGCCCCTATGGCGCCTACGCCTACGACGCGGCCAACGCGCATCATCAAGGCGCTCGCCAAGGCGGCCGGGGAGGGCAAGTCCGGCCAGGAGCTGCGCGACGAGGTCACCAAGGAGGTCGGTGACACCGACTTCGACGGCGTCACGGGCAAGGTCAGCTTCGACCAGTTCGGCGACACGAACGCCAAGGTCCTGACCGTCTACACGGTCAAGGACGGCAAGTTCGTCGCAGCCAAGACCGACACCTTCAAGTAGGACGTCCGCGAAGGGGCGGTGACCGCAGCCGCGGTCACCGCCCCTTCGGCGTCCCGCCCGACTCGTCCTGATCCGTCCCCTTCGCCCGCTCTCGTTCGCCTCCAGGAAAGCCAGGGACTCACGTGGATCTGTTCTTCCAGCAGTTGATCAACGGCGTGGTGCTCGGCGCCACCTACGGGCTGGTCGCGCTGGGCTACACGATGGTCTACGGCATCGTGCAGCTCATCAACTTCGCCCACGGCGAGATCTTCATGCTCGGTGGCTTCGGTGCGCTCACGACGTACCTGTCGCTGCCCAGCGGGACGCCGGCCGCCGTGGCGCTGCCGCTGATGCTGATCGGCGGGATGATCGTCAGCGTGATCGCCGGCGTCACGATGGAGCGCTTCGCCTACCGGCCCCTGCGCGGTGCCCCACGGCTGGCGCCGCTCATCACCGCCCTGGGGGTCTCGATCTTCCTGCAGGAGCTGGTGCGGAACTTCTACCCCGACGCGAAGTCGGCGCGGAACTTCCCGCAGCTCATCGACCCGAGCAACCGGCTGCACCTCGGCGGCGTCAGCATCGGCGCGCCCGACCTGGCCACGGTCGTCGTGGCCCTCGTCGGGATGGTCGCCCTCGCGGCCTTCGTCAAGCGCAGCCGCACCGGCCGGGCGATGCAGGCCACCGCGCAGGACCCCGACACCGCGCGCCTCATGGGCGTCGACACCGACCGGATCATCGTCACCGCCTTCGTCCTGGGTGCCTCTCTTGCCGCGTTGGCGGGTGTCATGCAGGGCCTGCGGTTCGGGCAGGTGGACTTCCGCATGGGCTTCCTGACCGGCATCAAGGCGTTCACGGCCGCCGTTCTCGGCGGCATCGGCAACATCAACGGCGCGGTGCTCGGCGGCTTCACGCTGGGGCTCGTCGAGGTCATGGCCACGCAGTACGCCCCCGACCCGTTCGCGGGGGGTGCGTGGAAGGACGCCTGGGCGTTCGTCGTCCTCATCGTGGTGCTGGTCTTCCGACCCACCGGCCTGCTCGGCGAGCGAGTGGCGGCCCGCGCGTGAACCCGGCCCGTCTCGCTGTGGCCCAGGCCGTCGCCCGGCTCGCCCCGGTCGCGCGCCCGCTGGGACTGGCCAGCGGCCTGCTGCTGCTGATCGGCTCCGTCCTGCCCTGGTCGACCTACAACGGCTTCCCCGGCCAGCTCGCCGTTGCGGGCACAGGGGGCGTCCGCCTCTACCTGCTGGTGCTGGCCGTCGTGGCCGTGCTGTTCCAGTTCGACGTACCCCGCCGGGACGCTGCCCTGCGCGCGGCCTCGTCGATGGCCCTCGTCATCGCGGTCCTGACCCTGCTGTTCGTCGCGTACGCCGGTGGCGGTCTGGTGAACGTCGCGGTCGGCGCGTTCGTCGGTGTGGTGGGCGCGGTGGGCTACGTCCTGGCGTCGTACGCGCTGCCGCACGACCCGCGCCCGGCGCCGGTGCGGCAGTTCCCGCCGAGTCGCCGCAACGTGCTCTTCGAGACGGTCATCGTGGTCCTCACGGCCGTGTCGGGGCTCGTGGTCTTCGTCGTGGGCCTCGGGATCCCCACGGCCCGCGTGGCCAACGGTCCCGATCACCGGCTGCTGGGTGCGGTGAGCGTCAACGACCTCACCAACCAGAGCCAGTTCCTGTGCTTCCTGCTGTTCCTGACCGGCGTGATGCTGGTGCTGTCCCGCCTCGGTCTGGTGGCCAGCGTCGGGGTGATGACGGCGCGGCACAGCAAGGTCCTCGTCGCGGCCTCCCTCATGGCCGCGGTGGTCTTCCCGTTCACCCAGGACGGCGACGGCTACGCCCTGCGGATCGCGGCGAGCATCGGCGTGTTCGCCGCCGCGGCCGTGGGTCTGAACATCGTCGTGGGGCTCGCCGGTCTGCTCGACCTCGGGTACATCGCGTTCTTCGGGGTCGGCGCCTACTTCGCCGCGCTGGTCAGCGGATCCACCACCAGCGTCCTCGACTTCCACCTGCCGTTCGGGCTGACGATCCTGCTCGGCGCTGCGGTCGCGGGGGTGTTCGGGTTCCTGCTCGGTGCGCCCACCCTTCGACTGCGCGGCGACTACCTCGCCATCGTGACCCTGGGGTTCGGCGAGATCTTCCGCATCACCGTCAACAACCTCGACGGGTCCTCGGCCGGACCGCGGGTCACCAACGGTCCCAACGGCATCAGCAACATTCCCGACCTCTCCCTCCCAGGTGGGTTCAGCTTCGGCGACAACCACCTGCTGTTCGGGGTCAACCTGCCGTTCCAGGCCAACTACTACTGGCTCGAGATCGTGCTGGTCGCCGTCGTCATGACCATGTTCCTGCGTCTGGCGGAGTCGCGCATCGGTCGGGCGTGGGTCGCGATCCGCGAGGACGAGCTGGCGGCCGCTGCGACGGGCATCAACACCACGCGGCTGAAGCTGCTCGCCTTCACCCTGGGGGCCATGCTCGCCGGGGCGGCAGGCACGGTGAACGCCCACGTCGTCAAGGTCGCTGCTCCTGACTCCTTCACGTTCCTGGAGTCGGCGCTGCTGCTGGCCGCTGTCATCCTGGGAGGCATGGGAACCGTGCCAGGGGCGCTGCTGGGTGCCACCGTGCTCTACCTGCTCCCTGAGAAGCTGCGGTTCCTGCAGGACCTCCGGCTGCTCGTCTTCGGCGTCGTGCTCGTCCTGATCATGCGCTTCCGACCGGAGGGTCTGGTGCCGAGCAAGCGGCGGCAGCGAGAGCTGCACGACCCGGGCGGGCTCGACGCGCTCGACGCCCCGCCAGGCACGGCGGGGGTGCACGCATGACGCTGCTCCAGGCTTCGGCCATCACCAAGCGCTTCGGCGGGCTCACCGCCGTCAAGGACGTCGACCTGGTCGTCGAGCCCGGCGAGGTCGTCGGGCTGATCGGGCCGAACGGCGCCGGGAAGACGACCTTCTTCAACTGCCTCACCGGCATGGAGACGCCCACCGCCGGCACCGTGACGTACAAGGGCAAGCGGCTGCCCACTCGTCCCGATCGCATCACCCACGCCGGGTTGGCCCGCACCTTCCAGAACATCCGGCTCTTCCCCAACATGACCGCTCTCGAGAACGTCATGGTCGGTCGGCACACGCGGACCAGGTCGGGCGTGCTCGCCGCTGTTGGGCGCGGACCGCGCTACCACCGCGAGGAGCGCGAGAGCGAGGAGAAGGCCCGTGAGCTGCTGGCGTTCGTGGGACTGACGGGCGATGCCAACGCCCTGTCCAAGTCCCTGCCGTACGGCGATCAGCGCCGTCTGGAGATCGCCCGTGCGCTCGCCACCGAGCCTGGCGTCCTGCTGCTCGACGAGCCCACGGCGGGGATGAACCCGAACGAGACCGCCGCGGCCGTCGACCTGGTCAGGGCGGT
Source organism: uncultured Actinomycetota bacterium (assembly GCA_963784705.1). Classification (GTDB taxonomy): domain Bacteria; phylum Actinomycetota; class Actinomycetes; order Mycobacteriales; family SCTD01; genus RYN-111. The sequence goes on along the minus strand of CAWASC010000016.1, from coordinate 14,579 downwards.
CCAAGCGACCGGGGTGTCGGTGGTGCTGATCGAGCACGACATGCGCTTCGTGTTCGGGCTCTGCGACCGCGTCGCGGTGCTCGTGCAGGGCGAGAAGCTCCTGGAAGGCACCCCGGCAGAGGTGCAGTCCGACGAGCGCGTCATCGCGGCCTACCTCGGCAAGGCGCCCGAGGACGTGGCCCCCACGAAGAAGTCTCCCCGTGCCTCAACAGCGAAGGACCCGAAGGCATGAGCATGCTCGAGGTGCGCGACCTGCGGGTCGCGTACGGCGCCATTGAGGCGATCAAGGGCATCAGCCTGACGGTCGACGAGGGTCAGGTCGTGACGCTCATCGGGACCAACGGCGCCGGCAAGACGACGACGCTGCGCACGCTGTCCGGGCTGCTGAAGCCGGTGTCGGGGGAGGTGCTGTTCGACGGGGAGCGGATCGACGCGGTCCCTGCGCACCAGATCGTGACCCGCGGCGTCGCGCACTCGCCGGAGGGCAGGCGGATCTTCCCGCTGATGACCGTCGAGGAGAACCTCGAGCTCGGCGCGTACAGCCGCAAGGGCCAGGCGATCGCGAAGGACATCACGGCGGTCTTCGAGCGGTTCCCCCGGCTGCAGGAGCGACGCACCCAGAAGGCGGGCACGCTGTCCGGTGGCGAGCAGCAGATGCTCGCGATCGGTCGCGCCCTGATGAGCCGGCCGCGGCTGCTCATGCTCGACGAGCCCTCCATGGGGCTGTCGCCCATCATGATCCAGCTCATCTTCGAGACCATCGCCGAGCTCAAGGCCGGCGGGACGACGATCCTGCTCGTCGAGCAGAACGCCTCGGCAGCGCTCGCGCTGGCCGACTACGGGTACGTCCTCGAGACCGGGAAGGTCGTGCTCGAGGGCATCGGCTCGGACCTGCTCGACGACGAGAACGTCCGCAAGGCCTACCTCGGCGAGGACTGAACGGCACAGGGCCCAGGTCGCCGTTGGCTCCGTCCAGGTCTTCCCCGACCCTGGACGTTCTCTACTAGGCATCCCGGGCCCTGCCCGCGGGTTCGACCCTAGACGCCTGCTCTTGAGGGGGTCAACGCGCCCCCGCAGGACGGACCTGCTCAGGACGAGGGTCACCCGGGGCGGGGCTGGGCGGCGCCGTGACCCGTGAGTAGGGTGACAGCGCCGGACCCAGCCGGCCGTCACCCCGGGAGCCTCGCGTGCCTTGGAGCCCTGTCCGCGTGCGCGCCGCGACGCTGACCGATCTTCCCGTCCTGCTCGACCTCGGCAAGGAGCTGCGTGACCTGCTCCTGCCGGTCGACGCGGCTTCCCGGGCCCGCGGGACCATGGCCGCCCAGGCCGCCCTGGAGCAGCGCTACGCCGAGGCGGTCCAGGACCCCGCGCGGCACCTGCTGCTCGCCGTCGGGGGCCGGGAGGGCGCGGCGGAGGAGCCCCTCGGGATGGCGCTGCTGGTCGTCACGTGCATCACCCCCCTGCTCGACACCCCCGCCGTGCACGTGAGCCACGCTGTCGTCGCGGACCGGCACCGTCGCAGGGGAGCGGGGAAGGCCCTCGTGGCCGCCGCCGCGTCGTGGGCCGAGGAGCAGGGGATCGAGCAGCTGGTCATCAGCGTGCACCCCGGTTCCCGGGATGCCGCCCGCTTCTTCGCGCGCCTCGGCTTCGCCCCCACCGCCGTACGCCGGACCGCGCCCGTGTCCCTGGTCCGCCGTCGGCTTGCCGTGGACGAGCGACTGCCCGAGCAGCTGCTGCGGCGTCGGCCGCGTCGAACCTCCCGGGTGGTCGTCAAGGCCGGCGACGGGGCAGGCTCCTAGACTCACCGGGTGCCTGGCTCCACGACCGACGACAGCGGCGACACCCCCGCGCGCTCACGGCTGCTCCTGCTGGACGGGCACTCGCTCGCCTACCGCGCGTTCTTCGCGCTCCCGGTCGAGAACTTCTCCACCACGGACGGCCAGCCCACCAACGCCGTCTACGGCTTCACCGCGATGCTCATCAACGTGCTGCGCGACGAGGCGCCGACCCACGTGGCGGTCACCTTCGACGTGTCGAAGCGCAACTTCCGGCACGAGGCGTACGCCGACTACAAGGCCACCCGGTCCGAGTCGCCCGCCGACTTCAAGGGCCAGGTGTCGCTGGTCCACGAGGTGCTCGACGCGCTGCGCATCCCGGTCGTGACGGCGGAGGGTTTCGAGGCCGACGACGTCATCGCCACCCTCGCGACGCAGGCGTCGTCGGACGGCATGGACGTGCTCATCGTGACCGGCGACCGGGACGCGTTCCAGCTCGTCGACGAGCGGGTCACCGTGCTCTACAACTCCCGTGGCGTTAGCGACATGCGCCGGATGACCCCTGACGCCGTCCAGGACAAGTACGGCCTCAGCCCCGCCCAGTACCCCGAGTTCGCGGCGTTGCGGGGCGACCCGTCGGACAACCTGCCGGGCATCCCCGGGCTCGGGGAGAAGACCGCCACCAAGCTGATCCAGCAGTACGGCGACGTCGCGGGCCTCGTCGACCACGTGGACGAGGTCAAGGGCAAGGTCGGCGACAACCTGCGCGAGGGCCTGGCCAACGTCGTCCGCAACCGTCAGCTCACCGAGCTGATCCGCGACGTCCCGCTGCCGGTGGGACCGCACGACCTCGCCGTCCAGCAGTGGGACCGCGACGAGGTCCACAAGGTGTTCGACGCGCTGCAGTTCCGGGTGCTGCGCGAGCGGTTGTGGGACACCCTGTCGTCGGCGGAGCCGGAGGCCGACCAGGGGTTCGAGGTCGCCCTGCGGGTGCTCGCACCGGGCGAGGTGGCCGGGTTCCTCGCCGCGCTGCCCGCTGGGGAGCGCGTGGGTCTCGATGTACGCGGGACCTGGGCGCGGGGGAGCGGTGACGCCACCGGTCTTGCCGTGGCGCTCGCCACGGCGGAAGAGCCCCGCGAGGGCGACGTGGCCTTCATCGACCTCGCCGAGATGACGCCCGAGGACGACCAGGCCTTGGGGGCCTGGCTCGCCGACGCCGCTGCGCCCAAGGCCCTCCACGACGCCAAGGGGCCCCTGCACGCCCTGGAGGCCCGCGGGTGGCGACTGGACGGGCTGACGTCCGACACGGCGCTGGCGGCCTACCTCGCGCTGCCGGGCCAGGGTGTCTTCGACCTGGCTGACCTGTCGCTGCGCTACCTGCGCACCGAGCTGCGCAAGGAGTCCAGCGACCAGGGGCAGCTGTCCTTCGACGGCGCGGAGGACGACAGCGCTGCGGAGGACGCCGCCCTGCGGGCGCGGGCCGTCGCCGATCTCGCCACCGCACTCGACGCCGACCTCGTGGCCCGTGGCGGTACGGCGCTGCTGCGCGACGTGGAGCTGCCGCTGGTGCGCGTCCTCGCCGACTGCGAGCGGGTCGGCATCGCGGCGGACGTCGAGCACCTCACCGCGCTGGAGACGCGGCTGCGCGACCAGGTGAAGCTCGCCGCCGAGGAGGCCTACGCCACCGTCGGGCACGAGTTCCACCTCGGCAGTCCCAAGCAGCTGCAGGCGCTGCTGTTCGACGAGCTCGGCCTGCCGAAGACCAAGAAGATCAAGACCGGCTACACCACGGACGCCGACGCCCTGCAGAACCTGCTGGGGACCCACCCGGTGATCGAGGCGCTGCTGCAACACCGGGAGATCACCCGCCTGCTCATGGTCGTGGAGAAGCAGCTGCTGCCGACCGTGGCCGACGACGGGCGCATCCACACCACGTTCAAGCAGATGGTGGCGGCGACCGGCCGGCTGTCGAGCGACAACCCCAACCTGCAGAACGTCCCGATCCGCACGCCGCAGGGCCGCGAGATCCGTCAGGGCTTCGTCGCCGGGCCGGGGTTCGAGGGCCTGATGACGGCGGACTACAGCCAGATCGAGATGCGGATCATGGCTCACCTGTCGCAGGACACCGGCCTCATCGAGGCGTTCACGACCGGCGAGGACCTGCACACCTTCGTCGCGTCGCGGGCCTTCGGCGTCCCGGTCGAGCAGGTCGACGCCGAGCTGCGCCGACGCGTCAAGGCGATGAGCTACGGCCTGGCCTACGGGCTGTCGGCGTTCGGCCTGGCGGGCCAGCTGCGGATCACGACCGACGAGGCCAAGGAGCAGATGACGGCCTACTTCGAGCGGTTCGGCGGGGTGCGCGACTACCTGCGTGATGTCGTCGACCAAGCCCGACAGGACGGCTACACCTCCACCATCCTCGACCGGCGCCGCTACCTCCCGGACTTGACGAGCGACAACGGTCAGCGCCGCCAGATGGCCGAGCGGATGGCCCTGAACGCACCGATCCAGGGCTCGGCGGCCGACATCATCAAGATCGCCATGCTGGGTGTCGCGCGCGGGCTCGCCGGTGCGGGGATGCGCTCGCGCCTGCTGCTGCAGGTGCACGACGAGCTCGTCCTGGAAGTCGCCGAGGGAGAGCGCGACGCGCTGGAAGCCCTGGTGCGCAAGGAGATGGGCGGGGCCTACCCGTTGTCCGTCCCCCTTGACGTGAGCGTCGGGGTCGGCCGCACCTGGGACGAGGCAGGGCACTGAGCGCGTCCGATCCCCGTGACAAGGTGCTCGTCGTCGGGATCCCGTGCTCGGGCAAGTCCACGCTGGCGCGCGCCCTCGCTGCCGCCCGGGGGGTCCCGCACATCGAGGTGGACCTCTATCACTACGGCCCTGACTGGGTCGTCCCTGCTGACTTCCCGGCGCAGATCGAGGCGCTCACGCAGAACGACGCGTGGGTCGCCGACGACTGGGGCGTCCCGCAGGTGCGCGACCTGCTGTGGTCCCGAGCCGAGCACCTGATCTGGCTCGACCCACCCCGGTGGCTGGCGGAGTACCGCGCCGTGCGCCGGACGCTCCTGCGCATCATCACCCGCGAGCGGGTCGCAGGGGACAACCGGGAGACCATCACCAGCTGGCTCGGGAAGGACCACCCGGTGCGCTTCGTCTGGAGCCGGCACGCCACGGCTCGGTCGGACATGGAGCAGCGGCTGCGGGACCCTCGGTGGGAGGGACTGGTCGTGAGCCGGCTGAGGACGCGCTCCGAGGTCCGTGCGTTCGCGGCCCGCGCGGCACGACCGGCGTCCCGAGAGGCCTGAGCCGATCGGGCCATGGTGGTCTGCCCACGCGCGGTCCATGCTCGGGCTACTCGCCTGCAACAGACCAGGCCGACGCGAACAGGACCCTTCGTGCTCACCTCGCTCTTGCGGCCGCGCCGTACTGCGCTCGTCTCCCTCGTCGCCACGGGCTCCTGCGCTGCAGCGCTCTGCCTGACCGGCCCGCCGGCCGACGCCGCCCCGGCCGTCACGGTCGCTCGCGGGACCATCGCGGGCGCGGCCTGGGTCTCCGAGGTCCCCGCGAACTGGAACGGCACCGTCCTGCTGTGGAACCACGGCATCCGCCTGCCGTTCAGCCCGGACCACACTGCCGAGGACGCTCCCGTCGGCACGGACGGCAGCACGCATGACGCCCTGCTCTCCCGCGGCTATGCGCTCCTCGGCTCCTCCTACCGCAGCAACGGCTTCGCGGTGCGTGACGCGGTCAACGACGACCTGAACCTGCTGCGGTCGTTCATCGCGTCTCACCGCGCCGGCTTCCGCCGTACCTTCGTGTGGGGAGCCTCGCTCGGAGGCCTCGTGACGCAGACCTTCGCCGAGGAGAACGGCAACCTGCTCGCCGGGGCGGCCCCGGGGTGTGGCGTGCTCGCGGGCGCGCTGCCCATCGCGGACCAGACCAACGACACCCTGCTGATGGTGAAGGCGCTGCTCCTGCCGTCGTTGAAGACCAGCGGGTACCGCTCGGACACCGAGGCCATCTCCGTCGCGGGCAGGCTGCAGAGCGACCTCATGGCGCTGCTCGCCAACCCGGCGACCCAGACGGGTACGGCGGGGCGCCTGCTCGGGATCGCGGTCCTGCAGGGCCTGCCGTTGCAGACCGACCTGTACAACGGGGCCAGCATCTCCTCGTTCACCGGTGCGGCTGCGCAGGGCGTCATCACGCAGGCGAGCGCCGCCATCCTCAACAGCCGCGACAGCACGCGCCGAGCGGGCGGGACCGTGCCGACCAACGTCGGCGTCCGCTACGTCTCCCGCGTCACCCCCGAGGCGACCGCGAGGTTCGCTGCCCTGGGCCTGTCGAGCGGGCTGCTGACGTCGTACGCCCTCACCGTCGACCGGCGGGTCCAGCGGGTTGCCGCGTCGGCAGCGGCCAGGGCCCGGGCCCACCGCGAGGGCGCTCCGACCGGCCGGCTGACCGTGCCCACCGTCACGATGCACACGGCCTACGACCCGTTCGTGACGGCCGGCAACGAGGCGCTGTTCGCCTCCCGCGTGGCCGCCAGCGGGCGGAGCGCTCGCCTGCTGCAGCTGTGGGTGACCCCGCCGGCGTACGCGGACAAGACCAGCGCGGGTGGTGGTGCCCCCTACGGCGCGGGGCACTGCACGTTCACCTCGGCGCAGTGGCTCGCCCAGCTCGACACGTTGGAGGCCTTCGTGGCTTCCGGCAAGCCCTCACCGGCCACCGTCGCGTCGATCTGGTCCTCCGACAGCGCGCCCGGGCTGAACCAGGCCTTCACCCCGCTGCCCTGGACCGGCGCACGCTCCTGACCCCGGGTCAGCCCGGGACGGGAACGACGGTGGCGTTCCGCAGGCTGGCTGGTGGCGCCGTGGACGCGGCGTAGACCACGACCTGCATCGTTCCCTCGTGGGTGCTGATCAGGCTCTCGAGGACGGCGCACGTGAGCCGTCCGTCCATGCGGCAGAGGACGTGGCCGAGGCCGTGGACCTCCACCGCGCGGCGTCCGCGCGCCCCTGCTCGGGCCCCGGCGGGTGCTCGGCGTGCGCCGCGCTCGTGTCGAGGTCAGCGAGAGGGTGCTGGGGTCAGGCTCTGTCACCTCACGGCATGACAGCGCCCCCTGTCGGGTCGCGGCAGGGGGCGCCGTGCGTGGGCGGGGCCTTCTCGGCGGGCTGACCGGAGGCTGAACCCGGGTCAGACCGCCCGGCGGCGACCGGCCAGGAAGCCGCCGGCCACGCCACCGAGGAGCAGCACGCCGGCGCCGGCGCCGAGGCCGATGTTCCGAGCGGTGTGGCTGCCCGAGGACGCCAGCGTGGCAGCGGTGGTGCCGTCGGCCCGCTGCGTGAGGACGTACGTCGTTGTCGCCGCGTCGCCCTCGGCAGCACGCGCTCCGGCGGCGTCGAGCACGGCGAGCTCGGTCTGCGCGTTCGCCGTACCGGTGGACAGCTGCTCGGCGAGCAGGTCCGTCGCCTTGGTCTTGAGGTCGGACAGGCCGCCGGCAACCTGCTTGCCGCCGCCGATGGCCAGGCCCAGCCCGTCGGCGATCTGGCCGGCTCCGTCCACGGCCGCGGGAAGAGCGGCCGCAGCCTGGTCCTCACCGGCGGAGATCTTGGTGACCCCCGCGGCGAGGTCGGAGCCGCCGGCCTTGGCCTGGGCAGAGCCGGCCTTGAGCGCCTTGGCGCCGTCCGCGAGCTGACCCGCGCCACCGTCGATCTGCAGGCCGCCGGCCAGCAGCTGCTCGAGGCCGTCTGCGAGCGGCGCAGCCCCGGTCGCCGACAGCCGGCCCGCACCGTCGGAGACCTGCTGGGTCCCGGCGGCGAGCGCCTGCGACCCGGCAAGAGCACTGGTCGCACCGCCCGAGAGCTGGGTGACGCCCGCGATGGCCGAGGTCAGGCCGGACAGCAGCTGGTCGAGTCCCTCGGACAGACCCGGGTGGGCCTGGCTCCCGCTGACGACGCCGCCCTTGACCTGGGTCACGCCGGCCGTCACGAGCGTCATGCCGCCCTGCAGCTGGGTCACGCCGGTGATCGCCGTACCCAGCCCGGAGCTGACCTGGCTGAGCCCTGCGGACACCTGGGCGAGCCCGTTCTGCACGGTGCCGGTCGCCGCGGCCGTGCCCAGACCGGCGCTGACCTGTCCTAGTCCAGCGACGGCCGCCGCGGTCTGCTCCTTGAGCCCACCGGCGTCGGTGGCGCCGAGCGCGCCGACGGGGTGCGTGATGCCGAAGATGGCGGTGTTGAGCGACTCGCACGCGGTCGCGGGAACCGCCGAAGGGGCGCCGGTGACCGTGCACCCCGGGGCAGCGCCGCCAGCCACGAGAGCTCGCAGCGTGTCGATCGGGCCGCCGGCAGCACCTGCGGCGGTCAGCCCGTCCTTCACCTGGTCCACCCCGCCCTTGGCCAGGGAGACACCTCCGACCACCTGCGTCACTCCGGCGGCGACCTGGTCGACGCCGGCCTTGGCAGCGGGAAGACCGGTGGTGGGACTGGCGAGCTGGCCGAGGCCGCCGCTCACCTGCGCGAGGCCGTTGAGCACGGTGCCGGCGGTGGCGGCGTCACCGAGCCCCGCGGCGATCTGGTCCACGCCTGCCTTCAGGGCCAGCGCGCCGGCCTTGGCGGCCGGCAGCCCGGTGGTGTCCCCGAGCTGCGCCAGCCCGCCGCTGATCAAGGCGAGCCCGTCGGCGAGGTCGTGGGCACCCTTGTTGGTGAGGCCCGCCCGGCAGCCAGGTCCTGGCTGCCGTCGAGGAGCAGCTCGGAGCCGTCGTGCGCGGTGCGCAGTCCGGCGACGAGGGTCTTGCTGCCGGCGTGCAGGTCGCCTGTGCCGGCAGCAAGCTTCCCCGCTCCGGCATCGAGGTCTCCCAGGCCGGTGGCCAGCTTGCCGGCGCCGTCCTTGGCGGCGTGCAGCCCGTCGGCGAGCTGCTGGGTGCCGTCTGCGCCTGTCTGCAGGCCGCTATGCAGCTGCGTCGCGCCGGCGAGGAGCTTGTCGAGCCCTGCCATGAGCTGGCTGACGCCATCGGACAGCTGGGTGAGGCCGTCGTCTGCGCCGGCGACGACCGTACTCAGGGTGCCGTTGCCGGCGACGAGCGCGTTGTCCTTCTGCGCGGTCGAAGCCAGGCCCGGGGTGCCGTTGGGCGACACCGCGGTGGCCTGCAGGTCCGCCACCGGCGAGCCCGTTCCCTTGGCGGTGAACGAGACGTCCGTCGTGGGGGTGCCGAGCGGTGTGAAGAGGACCAGCTGCCAGGTGAGGTCGCGGGCCGCCGTCCTGCTGCGTGATGACCGTGGCGCCTGGGGCGCTGACGTCGGTGAGCGAGGCCGGCAGGTGGACCCGGAGCAGGGCGACCAGGGGGACGTACACCGTCTGCTGCGTCGTCGTGACCCCACCGTCTGCCTTGGGGATGCTGACCGCCTGGGACGTCCCGGAGGTGTTCTCGACGTGGTAGGTCACGGTCCGGGCACCGCTGCTCTCGGTGGCACTGATGCCGAGGGTGAGGGGCAGGTCCTTGGCGCTGGGCGTCGAGCTGGCACTTCCACCGATGCGGCTGATGCTGCTCACCGAACCGTCCGCGCCGACGACCGCGCGCAGCGTGCTGGGGGCGGCGTCGGCGGCGAACGCCGCTCCACCGCCGACGAAGGACAAGCCGAAGACGACGACCAAGGCGCCGGTACGGGCCAGGGGAGAGCGGGTGGAGGGGCAGGTGCTCATGCGGACGCGTCCTCGGTGAGTGGGGTGGGGCTGAAGGTGGGTGGTGGTGGGCTGCTGCTCAGGCATGGGCGTCCTCCCGGTCAGGTGTGCGGGACGTGCGGCGTGGTCGCGACAGGACCGTCGCGAACGCCACCGCCAGGACCAGCGACAAGCCGGTGAAGACCTCGCTGATCCAGTTGGAGACCCCGGCGAAGGTCAGACCCGTGATGTTGACGGCGAGGAAGAAGATCGCCACCAACGTGCCGAGCACGTTCAGCGACCGAGCTTGAAGGACGCTGCGCCGAGGAAGGCCGCGGCGATGGCGGTGAGCGTGAAGCTGTGCCCCACCTGGGGGTTCCCTGCACCACGGGCCAGGAGCAGCACTCCGGCGAGACCGGCGAAGCTCCCCGACAGCACGAACGCGGTGCAGGTGGCGCGCTCGACCTTGATGCCGACCAGACGAGCGGCGGCCTTGTTCGACCCGATTTCGTGCAGCGACCGGCCGTAGGGGGTCTGCTCGAGCAGGTACGTCTGCCAGACGGTGAGAGCGACCAGCCCCAGGACCAGGACCGTCTTCGGGATCCCCAGGGCCTTGCCGCCCCCGAAGGACACCAGGGAGGACGGAATGCCCTGCACGATGGCCAGGCCCTTGGTGTACCAATCGACGATCCCGAGGATGACCGAGGCCGTCCCAGGGTGACGATGAACGGGTCGATCTGGAAGCGCGTCACGATGAGCCCGTTGACGAGGCCGACCGTGGCGCCCCACGGCGACGCCCACGAGGACTCCGACGAAGAGCGGGACGTGTCCGTGCGCGAACGCCGCCGCGGTGAAGATGGAGGCCATGCCGGCGGTCGAGCCGATCGACAGGTCGAGGTTGCCCGCCACCATGGGGATCAGCAGCCCGAGCGTCAGGACGGCGAGGACCGACTGGCTGCCCGCGATGTTCTGCAGGTTGGCCGCGGTCGGGAACACCGAGGAGGTCTTGTCCCAGGTCGAGTAGAAGACCAGGGACGCGACGAGCAGCGCGAGCAGGGAGTACTGGCGGAGCAGGTCACCGGCGAGGGCCGCCGGCCCCCGGCGCGGGCGCCGAGCGGGTGGGGGGCGAGGTGGGCACGTCCGCGGCAGGGGAGGTCACGAGTGTGGTCTCCGTCGTGGGGAGGGAGTGGTCCAGGGTCATGCAGGACTCCGAGGTGTTCACGAGCTCGGTGAGCCGGTGGGCGTCGAGCGGGGCGACGACGGTGGAGCAGATGCGACCGTCCTTGAGGATGAGGACCCGTGTCGCACGCGTGCGCCAGCTCCTCGGCATCGCTCGCGACGAGCAGGACAACTGGTGCCACGACGCGTGGCCTCACGGACGAGCGCGTAGATCTCGCTGCGTGCACCGATGTCGACGCCCTGGGTCGGCTCGTCGAGCAGCAGCACCGCAGGTTCCCTTCGCAGCCAGCGCGCGAGGACCACCTTCTGGGCGTTGCCCCCGGACAGGGTCTCGACGTTCTGCTTGTCGCTCCCGACCCGGACCAGGAAGCGGCGGATGGGTCGGCGCTGTCGCGGCGCTCGTGGTCGTGGCGCAGCACCAGCCGGGAGAAGTACTGCCCGATCGAACCGGCCGTGAGGTTGTGGCGGACGGACTCTCCGACCAGCAGGGCGCCGCCTGCCGCTCCTCCGGGACGTAGGCGATGCCAGCCGCCATCGCCGCCGCGGGGTCGCTGGGCGCCAGCGGTGAACCGTCGAAGCCCCCACTCAACCGCTGGTCAGGGCGTGGGCGCCGAACAGCGACCGCAGCAGCTCTGAGCGGCCGGAGCCGAGCAGCCCGGCCACGCCCAGGACCTCTCCGGCGTGCAGGTCGAACGACACGTCGGTCAACGGCCCGCCGGCCAGGTGGCGGGCGCGCAGGACCACGTCCTCGGCGACCTCGGCGACCTCGGGGAACAGTCGGTCGAGGGGCCGGCCCACGATGAGCTCCACCAGGTCGGTCTCGGTGAGCCCTCGGGCCTCGACGGTGTCGACCTTGCGGCCGTCCCGCAGGACCGTCACCCGGTCGGCGACGGACAGGACCTCGTCCAGTCGGTGACTGACGTAAAGGATCGTCTGGCCGGCCGCGGCGTACCTGCGGAGGCTGGCGAGCAGGTGGTCGACCTCCGCGGCCGGGAGGGCTGCGGTGGGTTCGTCGAGCACCAGGACGCCGCTCGTGGCGTCCTCGCGGTCCAGGACGGCCCGGATGATGGCGACGCGCGTCCGGTCGGCCGCCCGCAGGTCACCGAGCGGCGTGGTGGGCTCGGCCTCCACGCCGAAGGTCGTCAGGAGCCCGCGAGTCCGGTCGTGCAGTGCCTTCCAGCCGATCCCCCCGGAGCGGGCACGGGGGAACCCGGAGCCGAAGGCGATGTTCTCCGCGATGGACAGCTCGGGGAACACGGCGGGCTGCTGGTGGACGAACCTTCGGCGTACGCCCGGTCGGCGCTCCACGACGCCGCGTCGGCCCCGACGCCGGCCCCCCCGATCCAGCCGCCCGGCTCCGGCGTCACCACCCCGGCGAGGCACTTGATCAAGGTGGACTTGCCGGAGCCGTTGCCGCCAGAGGGTGTGCACCTCGCCCGGTCGGATGTCGAGGTCGACGTCGTCGAGGGCGAGGGTGCCGGCGTACGCCTTGGACAGGTGGGAGACAGAGAGCGCCGCGGTCGCGACGGTCGTCACCCGACGCCCCAGGCCTTCTTGTAGACGGCCTTGAAGTCGACGCTCGGCACGAACGGCCCGGACGCCGGCAGGTTGTGGGTCTTGTCCACGAGCTGCCAGCCCAGGCCGGACTCCGCAGGCGACGTGCCGTTGAACAGGCTGTTGAGGCTGTCGACGGCTGCCCAGGCAGTCCAGTCGGACGGGCTGATGTTGACAGCGTTCAGGCCCTGGCCGCTGCGGATGAGGTCGAGCTCGGGAGCGAAGCCCTCACCGCCCATCACGAACAGCTTCGGCGGTGTTACCGGACTGGACGACGGCAGGGGCGATACCCAGCAGGGTCGCTGCGGTGAAGGGGCTCTTGATGACATTGGCGTCCGGGTGCTGAAGAAGTGCGGAGCTGACCTTCTGCTGCAGGACCGGCCCGAGCTCGGCGCCGGTGAAGTCGACCTTGGCGACCACGGAGCAGCCGGAGCACTTGGCGATCTCGTCGAGGAAGCCCTTGCCGGTGTAGCGCAGGACGGTGAACTCCTGGTCCGTCCAAGAACACGACCTTCGCCTTGCCGCCGGTGGCCGCGATGACCGCCTTCGCCTGGTCGGCGCCGTACTGCTCGGTGAACTTGCCGAGGTTGGCCGCCGCCAGCGCGCCGTAGTTGATGACGCCCATGAACAGCGGCGTGCCGCCGCCACCGAACATCGGGTCGTTGCAGTCCCAGCAGTAGATCCCGACGACCTTGATGCCCTTGGCCTTCGCCTCCTCGATGCGCGCCCTTGACCGTGGGGCAGTCCGTGGCGACCAGGACGATCCCTTGCGCGCCGGACGCCATGGCCTGGCGCACCAGACCGGGGGCGCTGGCCGGGTTGAGCTGCTCGTCGTAGAGCGACGTGGACCAGCCCAGGGCCCGGCTGCTTCGACCGCGGCGTTGGACGGCACGGACGAGCTGATGGACGCCTGGCCGCTGGAGATGACCACGAATTTCTTGCCCTTGGCGGCGGGCCGGGAGGTGTCACTCGGGCTCTTCAGGGTGCCGGTGTAGTCAAGGTCGCTGGCAATGGTTATCGAGGTTGTGGGGATGCTGTCGCTCGCGGCGGGGGTGGCCGTGCCGCCCGTGCCGCCGCCGGGCGCACGCGCTGACGAGCAGCAGGGAGACCGCCGAAGCGGTGAGTCCAGCGGATCGCGCCGGACGGGTACGCAAGATGCGCATCATGAATGAGCCCCTCGGGTCTAGGAGAAGCCTGACGTTAGATACCCGCGCAGGGTTTCGGGGTCGTTACGCGCCGTTCGGGACAAGACGGTCTCAAAGAGCCATTGAGAAGGGGCGTGGGTGTGCCTCGATTGGCATCAGATGACTATGGACAGCAGGCAGAAATAGCCCTTGTTGGCTGGTCAGCTTGTCATGTCCGATGTGTGAGGAAAAGCGCCGTTCCTGGCAGCAGAGTCCCCCGGAGTGGCGACCACTGTCCCCACACCGCGGTCCGTCCGGCTGGCCACTCGGCTCGAGGAGGTCGTCCAGGACCAGACCCGCAGCAGCGACCAGCTCACGGACCCGGTCGCCGAGCGTGCGGTGGTGCTCGACGTACGTCGCGACCCCGTCGGATCCCTGCTCGACGTACGGCGTCCGGTCGAAGTAGCTCTGCTGCACCGTCAGACCGGCCGGTCCCGGGTCATCCGGGAAGGCCCACCGGACCGGGTGGGTGGTGCTGAACACGAACCGGCCCCCCGGTCGCAGCACACGCGCCACCTCGCGCATCGTCCCCGCCGAGTCGGCGACGAACGGCAGCCCACCGAAGGCGCTCACCACCAGGTCGAAGCTCCCGTCGCGGAACGGCAGGCGCTGCGCGTCCGCCTGGACGAGTCGAGGTACGGCGACACCGGTGCGGGCGTCGAGCACCCGCGCCTGGGCGAGCTGCCCGCCGCTCACGTCGAAGGCGGTGACGTCCGCGCCCTGCGTGACGAGCCAGCGGGCGCCCTGTGCCGCACCGCAGCCCATCTCCAGCACCGAGCGTCCCCGGACCTCGCCGAGCAGGCGCGCGTCGGCCTCGCGCAGCCCCTCAGGGCACCACAGCAGGTCGGCGTCGCCGAGGGTCTCGCCGTGCTCGGCGTAGTACTCACCGGCGTTCGCATCCCACCAGGAGCGGTTGGCGTGCGCGCTCTCCTCCGGCCCCGCGTCCCGGTGCGCGACGACGGGCACGTCCTCGTTCGACTCAGAGGTGGTCACAGGCGTAGTCTGTACGCACGCGCTGCGGGCGTGCACGCTCTCGTGCCCGCGCTCGTCTCGACTGGTCTGACTTCCTCGCTCGCCCCACCGCTTGGTCCGTCCTGCTGGCTCCGACGAACACCCCCGTGGCGCAGTTCCCCCGACCGGCCCACCAGGGGCAGGTCACGACCCCATACGCCACCGGAGCCCACCCCTTGACCAGCACCCTCGACACTCCGTCCGTGTCTGCGAC
>CAWASC010000015.1:0-78444 GCA_963784705.1 uncultured Actinomycetota bacterium | reverse complement strand
TAGCCGTGCTGGTGAACCTTCGTGATGCGACTGGCGGCACGCCGCTCGGCCCACGCCATTGGGTCCAGCAGGAATGGGGCGACCACGACCTGCCAGACCGGCCTCCGCAACTCCGCACGCGCCCAGTCCACGGCGGCAAGCCAGACGGCAGGGTCAGGGTGCGGGGTCCCGCGACGGACCGACCGCATGACCTCTCGGCGCTGTGAGGACGACAGACCGTGCCACGACCGGCGTCGGTGTACGGGACGGACGGCTCGGTCACACGGCGACGGTAATGCCGGTTCTTGATCGAGGAGCGGCAGCTACCCTCACCGGGTGCCGTGAGCAAAGCATCACTTCTCGTTCGTGTGGTCGATCTACACTTCGGGGGTGCCGAAGCGCCGAAAGCCTCGCCGCGAACAGCGCAGGAACGCGACTGCCCGGCGGATGCAGCGGCCAGGCGGTCCGCCCACGAGCCGGTTTCGTCGCTGGTTGAGGAGCGAAGGCTCGGCTGGGCCAATTTTGTGTTGCATAGCGCTCGCCGTAGTCATCTATGGCCTGGCTCAGGCGGAATGGTTCGCGGCCGCTGTCGGCGCCTTGCTCTTCAGCGCGGGGGCTCAGACGTGGCGGGACGAGCGCGTGCCCGCATGGGTCGTCTGGGTTGCTCGCCTGCGATACCCGAACGCGGGCAGGCGGCGGCGGTAGGGCCGGTTCTTAATGCAGGAGCGGCACCTACCCTCACCGGGTGCCGCGAGCAAAGAGCGGCACTTCCTCGTGGTCGTTAGCGACCTGTCAGCCGTAGACCACCGGCCACGGCGACGAGTGCCGCGGCCACTACGAGCCAGGGCAGCGCCACGCGGGCGTGGCTCCATGAGGGGAAGCCACGGGGGAAGATCGGCTCGTCCGGGTCGTTGAGGCGACGCAGACTTGCCAGCCCCGACCCGAACATGCCAATCACGAGCCCGCACCAGAAGACGACCTCGCTTGCCACAGGGACAGCATGCCCTGCGGCGACAGTGCAGAAGAGGGGCCCGGTCTCTCGCTGCAAGCGCCCTACCCTCGGTTCGTCATCTCCGTCAGACGCGATGCGATCTTGGCCTCGGCGGCTTCCACGGTCGTGTGGCGACGCCAGGTCGCTGAATAGAGCCCGGCTGCGCACGGGTACGAACAGCGAGAAGTCCTCCGCCTGACCTGTGAGCGCCCACAGGTCCAAGCCTTCGATCACGCGTCGCTCGTGACGGGAGAACCTCCGCCTCGGGTGAACCTCGAACTCGTCGTAGAAGCGATCGAAGACCGGGTGGAAGAAGCGTTCGTTGAGGTCGTCAGCGGCAGCGAGTAGATCGCGGCGAACCTCATCTGACGTACTCACGGGTCGAGGGTAGGGCCGGGTATTCGGCGCGGAGCTTCTAGGGCCTGCGAAACAGTTAGCTTCAGCGCGCTGCACCAAGGCCCATCACGATCCCGACCGATGTCGGAATCAACACGACGGCAACGGCGTAAAGACATGCTGCCCGGTTGCGCATCCGAGTCAGGTCCCCCTCGCCAGGTTCAATGAAGAGGGCCAGGCGCTTACGCCCGGTTTCAGGGTTTAGCGACACCTTGGGCCCACCAGGCCACAGTCCGAGATCACCGGCTCGGTGGACAAAGGCCAGCTGGGCCCGGATGGCGGCAGTCAGCGCCAGCGCGAAGAACACCCCAAGCGTGACATACACGACCGTCATGACCGGAGTGTGGCACTCATTGCGTGGCCAGGCTCACGGTGCCGCAGAATGGAGAGCCTGCCGCCCCTCCGATAAGCGGGCTAGCTGACAAGCCAGTAGGTAGGGCCGGCTAGCTGTCAGCCGTCGGGCAGCCGCGGAGAGCGATAGTCGGTCGCTATCGCGCAGATGGTGAATGGTTGCAGGCTCGATGGGGGTGCCCGCGACCGGCCGACCGGCTGGTTTGCGGTAGCCGCCTCCGAACGGAGGTCGTGATGGACACGCAGACGAACGGCGTCGGGCCTGCGCAGGTGGACGGGGTGGAGTACCTGCCCGCCCGCGAGAGGTGGGACCAGACCAGCTACGCCGTGGCGAGCTTCTTAGCCCGCTACCGAGATCTGACCTTGCGGGCCTACCGCCAGGACATGCTCGCTTTCCTGCGCTGGTGCGCTGAACGGCAGCCTCACACCGCTTCAGGCCGCAACGGCCGCATCTGGAGCTGTACCTGCGCTGGATGGAGAGTCAGGGGCTGGCTCCAGCGACGATCGGGAGGAGGTTCGGCACGGTCGCGGGGTTCTACAAGTACGCCGTCCTGGACGGTCACGTCCCTTCGGACCCGACCCTGGCCGTCTCCCGGCCACGGATCGCCTGGGAAGGGCAACGCCGAACTGTCCTGCACCCGCTGGAGTACGCCGCGATGCTCACTGCCGCCCGGCAGGACGGCCCGCAGTCCCACGCGCTGGTGGCGCTGCTCGGCATGCTCGGGCTCCGGGTCAGCGAGGCCTGCGGGGCCGACATCTCCGACCTGCACTACGACAGCGGCTACGAGCTGCTGACGATCATGGGCAAGGGGCACAAGCCTGCCCAGATCCCGCTGCCGGTCCCGGTCCTGCGGGCTGTTCATGACGCCACCAGCGAGCGGAAGAACGGGCCGATCCTGCTCAACCGGACCGGAGCGCGGATGACTCCCGCGGCCGCCGCCGGACGGCTGCGGCGGCTCGCACACGTCATCGGCCTCGAGCACGCGATCAGCCCCCACAGCCTGCGCCGGACCTTCTGCACGGCCGGGCTTGTTTCCGGCGTCCCGCTACGCGACATGCAGTACGCCATGCGACACAGCGACTCCCGCACCACGCTGCGATACGACATGAGCCGCACCAACCTCGACCGACACGCCGCCCACCCCGTAGCGGCCTTCCTCGCGGGCATGGCTGTCGGATAACCGCCGGCCAGGGGCGCCTGCGTGGCGGTGTCATCGTCCGCCGTCACTCAGCAAGGAGTAGGTAGTGACTGACTACCTCGCTCCATCTGGGCGGCGGTCCTGATCAGGAGCCGGCCTTACCCTCTGCGCGTGGATGCGGGGCGTGATGCTTTCGAGGCGCTGGTTCAAGCGTTACGCGGCAGGTCTGGCTACTCGACGTTCGACCAACGACTCGACGCCCTGTTGACGCTGGCACTGGCCGGTGAGGGTGGCGTCGCTGTCGAGGACCTTTGCTCGAACCTGTACGAGTTCGAGGTCGCGCTGGACGACGAGGAGCACGCCAAGTTGGCCGAACTAGCGAGTCAAGGGGAGTTGCTGGCAGCACCGCCGACGAGTTGGACCGGCTCAGGCCCTGACGCGGCTATGTGCCGTTCAGCTACGCGCCTTCGCACCTTTGGCCGCCAACGCCTCAACGAAGCGATCGGACCAGTCTGCCGCGTAACCGAGAGCGAAGGAGCCGTTCTTGGCAGTCATCACAGCCCACGTCCAGCGACTGGCCCCCAGTCGCATGTTGACGGCGTTGCTGCGCCAACGGGGCGGCTGCCAGTACGTCACCTGGTCATAGGTTGCGCGGGCAAGGACGACCTCACCCACGAATCTGTCTCCAACAACATCACCCTTGACCAGGGCAAGTTCTTCATCACCGAGGCGAACATGGCCTCGCTCCATCGCCATCTGACGAGGGAACCACCGTCGGGTCCTGAATACGCTAAGCGCCTCAGCCTCGACTTCGTCCACATCATCGCTCTTCCCAGCGGGACGCTTGCACATGCGCTCAGTAGGACCGCGAAGAAGTGCCGCTCTTTGCTCGCGGCACCCGGTAAGGGTAGGTGCCGCTCTTTGCTCGCGGCACCCGGTAAGGGTAGGTGCCGCTCTTTGCTCGCGGCACCCGGTAAGGGTAGGTGCCGCTCTTTGCTCGCGGCACCCGGTAAGGGTAGGTGCCGCTTCTTGATGTCGATCGAGCTTCCTCGGCACGGCAGGTAGCGACAGCT
This sequence comes from uncultured Actinomycetota bacterium, assembly GCA_963784705.1. Classification (GTDB taxonomy): domain Bacteria; phylum Actinomycetota; class Actinomycetes; order Mycobacteriales; family SCTD01; genus RYN-111. The sequence continues at coordinate 74,515 of CAWASC010000015.1, read as the reverse complement.
ACCCAGGCTATGGACAGCGAAGAGGGCCGGCTCGTCATCAGCCTCCGGTCGATCTCGCACCGCGATAATTCGTGTCTACCTGCCCTCGCTCCAAGCCAGTTCGCGAGGCTCAGGCTCAGGCGTCCGGCGAGCCCGCCGCGGCTGGCAGTTGCGCACGGCACTGAAGTGCCGTACAGTTTTCTGTACAGGAGGATGCCGTGAAGACCATGAGCTACACCGAGTCCCGGGCGCGCTACGCCGAGGTCCTCGACAGCGTCGTGAACGATCGTGAGGAAGTCGTGGTCACCCGCGCCGGGCACGCATCGGTCGTGATCGTGTCCCTCGAGGATTTCGAGTCGATGCGCGAGACCGCTTACCTGATGCGTTCCCCGACCAATGCGCGACGACTGCTCGATGCCATGGAGCGACTTGAGGGCGGCGAAGGTCAGGAGCACGACCTCATCGACGCCGACTGATGCGTCTGCTGTGGGACCTCAACGCCTGGGAGGACTACTTGTGGTGGCAGACCCAGGACAGGAAGGTTCTCAAGCGGGTCAACCTGCTGATCGCGGACGTGCTGCGCAATGGCAACGAGGGCATCGGCAAGCCTGAGCCGCTCAAGCACGACTTTGCTGGCTACTGGTCCCGGCGGATCACCGACGAGCACCGCCTCGTCTACAAGATCACCGATACCGAGGTTCGGATCGCTGCCTGTCGCTACCACTACGGTCGCTGAACCTCATGCACGCGCGGTGACCCTCCGCCCACCCTCGGCAAGAAGTGCTCGCCCCTGCTCAAGAACGCCGCTTCTCATCGGTAGCGCGTGTAGTCGCGGACAACTGAGATCCGGCCTTCGCCGGCACAGCCACCGAGTCACCGCCCCCTTCGGTCCGAAGATGCATGTGATCTGCGCCGATGCCAGCGCTGACCCGGACAAGCAGTTCGATGCGATCTGCGGCTGGGGCGGCTCCCGATACATCCGTCCTAGCGATTCGAAACCGCTGAGGGGATCGCCCGCAGCCGGTCCAGGCAGTCGGTCCAGCCCTGTCGGAAGCCTTCCGCGCTGGCGGGGTCGACCATAGCGTGCGTCACGGTTACTCGGCTACCGACGTCGGTGGGCTCGACATCAACCACCACTCTTTCGTCAGGCCCGTCTTCGGTGCCGTCCTCCCACACCCAGGACATCTCCAGCCGACGCGGGGGTTCGAGCGCGATAAAGGCGCCATGCACGCCGATCCCGGCCGCGTCGGAGCGGAACCGGTAGCGGCCCCCGATGACAGCATCGACGTCGTATGTAGTGTCCGGCAGATGCGGCCACCACCAGGTCGCCAGCCGCTCGGCGTCCGTCCAGGCGTTAAAAACCTGCGCCGGCGGCGCCGGGACGACCTGAGTCACCGTGGTCTCGGTGGGTGCGTGGCTCATCTCTTCTCCGTGAAGCTCTCGGCCGGACCAGCCAGGCGACCGGTCCAGAAGGCTGCGGGTGCGCTCCAGCCACTCCTCGGCCTCGTCCAGGCGCTGCGGCTCGAGGTGCACGGTCACCGTGCGCCCCTGTTTGGACTGGCTGACCAGCCCTGCCTGCGCGAGCACGCCGAGATGCTTGCGAGTGCCCTGCAACGTGATCGGCAGAGACGCCGCCAGCTCGGATACGGTCCTATCGCGCTGGGCGAGAAGGCTGACGATGGTGGTGCGACGCTCGTCACCGAGCGCAGCAAAGACGCGTTCTGTCACTCGATGGTCAACCATATGGTTCACCATAATAGAGCGGGCAGCCACGGCGCAAGCCGACTCGCATAGACCGTGATCACGTCCAGCTCTGCCGTCGGCCTAGTGCTTGCGCAGGACCTTCTTGTCGAACTTGCCGACACTGGTGTTGGGCACCGCCTCGATGAGGTCCAGCGCTTTTGCAAGGCGTGGTAACGCCGGATCCTGATCAGCTGCTCGAGAGTGCTCGCCAGCGATAGTTGGGAGTTATCCGTAGCTCACGATGCTGGCTTCCTGCGCGCACCTTGCCGGGCGAGTGGGTCCTGGGGGACGCCTGCTCACACGGAGACGACTTCGATGAAGGGCTCGAGGCCCCGGAAGTCGTCGGTGTTCCGCGTGTAAAGGATCGCGCCATGGACGTGAGCGGTCGCGGCGATCAGGAGATCCATCGTGCGCGCTCGAGGCTTGCGGCCCGATGCGGCCACGTGGGCGGAGATCTCGCCGTAGCTGTCCGCCACCGCGTCATCGACCGGGAGGGGATCGAACCGACGTTGGAGGCGACTCAGTCGGGCGAGTCGGATGGCCCGTACGTCAGCGGATCCCGCGACGAGAACGCCAAAGTGCAGCTCGGCGACACTGATGACGCTGATTGCCAGTTGCCCCGGGAGGGGGCTGACGTCCTCTGCGATGAGAATGCTGGTGTCCAGCAGCCCACGTCCTGACATCTAGGACTGCCAGGGGTCGCGGAGCGAATCGTCGAGTGCCTCGCGGTCCGCGGCCCACGTCGGGTCACCGGGTCCGGCGAACACCTCAGCCACCGTCTCCCAGGACACCCACAAGGCAGCCTCGACGGGCCCCAGCGACGCCGCCGGGCGGCCGGAGACCGTGATCGTGAGACGCTCGCCGGCCTGCGCGCGGCGGACCAGCTCGCTGGCGTTCTGACGCACTTCCCGCAAACCGACTTCTTCCATCGGCTTAAGGTAGCACAGATGCTACTCGCAGAGGACCGGGTGAAGAACGCCGCCTCGATCAAGGCCGTCCTAAGATCGGTCGCGCTCGTTGCTCGTTATCCGAGGCCGCGGGCGCGTGGCGCTTTCGTGGGGTCGGCCCTACAACCCCAGGGTCAGTCGCAGCCCGTGGTCAACCTCGTCCATGAGGTACTCGGGGACCCGTCGACCGGTACGTCGAGATGTGACTTGTTCAGGGTGAACAAGGCGCTGACGTAGACGACCGAATCCTTCGACAGTCCGCGGTCAGGTGCTGAGGAGCACCTGACGCATCCGCTCGCCCATGTCCGCGCCGACCAGCCGACCGACCAGCGTCCACACCGGGTTGGTGCGCGGGGAGAACAGCGCCTCCCGGTTGCGCCGGTCGCGCGCTGCGAGGTCGGGCTCCGGCTGGTCCACCGATACGCCCTGCGCGATGAGCGACAGCCACTGATCGACGTACGCGTCGACGACTGCCTCCAGCGCGGACAGGTCCTGCGGCGCGACGATCGCCGCCACCATCCACGGCGACCGGATCGACCACTGCAGCGGACCGAGCGACGGAACGGGCAGCACGCCCGGCGCCGACAGGGCCGCGGCGCGGGGCTCCGTCACCATGCCGTAGACCTGCTCGCTGTAGTCGAGGTTCGCGCCGAGGTCCACGCGCGGCGCGAGGTCGACGCCGAGGTGGAAGGTGCCCTCGGTGTTCGGTGAGATGGCGGTGTCGAGGAACAGATGGGGTACGGCGGAACCCGGTGCCGTGAACGCGTAGACCTGGTGGGTGTCCATGCCGAAGGCGTCGATCGCGAGCGCGCTGTAGACCAGCCGCACCCCGCCGCCGGTGTAGGTGGTGAACGCCCCGACCGACTGCCCGTCGAGCGGACCGCCGACCGCCCGCAGGTCGAGTCCGGCGGACGGCTGCTCGGTCAGGCCGAGGGCCGTCACGACACGGTCGAGCACCCGCTGCACCAGGACGCGCCCGCTCCGGTCAGGGCCGGCCGGTGGCGCGGGGGCGACCGCACCGTCGGCCGGCATCTGCTCGACCTCGGTGTGCGCGAACCGGAACCCGGTGTCCACCAGCGCCTGAACGGACACCGGCTTGGTCGGAGCGCGCAGCTCGTTGCGGTAGGTCAGCGGCGGCAGGCCGTCGAGCGCGCACATCGCGTCGAAGTACGGCTGCATCGCTGGCGGCACCTCGGCGTGCGTGAGGTTGAAGGTGCCGACCAGTCGCTCCTTCAGAGCGTGCGCCACGGCAGCGACGACGTCGTCGACGTGCACGCGGTAGAACAGCGCCTCGTCGTGGAAGGGCACCGATCCGCCGAGCACCTGGTGGGCCATCCGCAGCTTGTCCATGACCGAGGGGTCGTCGCCGCCGGTGATGTCCGCGCACCGGAACACCGCGAGGCGTTCCGGCGCCGCGCCCCGGTAGACCTGCTCGGCCTCCTGGAACCGCGCCGGGCTGGGGTCGCTGCTCGTGGTCAGCGGGCTGCTCTCGTCGATGGCGTCGAGGTGGTTGGCGGCGTCGCCGTACACCGACAGCGAGGAGAGCATCACGACATACGGCGCGCCAGGGACCGACGCCACGGACTCGGCGGTGTCGACGAGCACCTGGCGGTAGGTCCGCTGGCGCTGCTCGACGGTCATCGCCTGCGCGGCGGACGGGCCGGCGGTGACGACGATCGCGTCGACGCCCTCCGCGGCAGTGTGGACGCGCGCGGTGTCGGAGCCGGTCAGCACCTCGACACGGTCGCAGAACGCCTGCAGGCCAGGGACTTTCGCGGGAGTCGTGGTCGTGCCGATGACCTCGTGCCCGTCTGCGCGCAACTGCGCCGCGAGGCGCTTGCCGACCAGACCGCACCCCAGGATCAGGACCTTCATCGCTGCGCACCTTTCGTCAGGAGGCACTATCGTCAGGGCTCTTGACGACATTCGTCAAGTTACCTGACGAAAAGGGCGCGCCGCGTGAACCTGTTCTCCCTCCTGGACGCGACGCAGGGACGACTCGTGGCAGCGCTCGACGCCGCCCTGGACCCGGAGGTGGCCACCGTGGGGCTGCGGCGGCTGAGGGTGCTGCAGCTGCTGCCCGACGAGGGCGCCCGGCAGACCGACCTCGCCGTGCTTGCCGGCGTGACCAAGCAGGCCGTCGCCGAGCACGTCGAGGCGCTCACCGCGCGGGGGCTGGTCGTCCGCACTCAGGACCCCACCGACGCGCGAGCGCTGCTCGTCACGCTCACCCGCGAGGGAGCGTCGGTGCGCCGGCGACTGGAGGCGGCGATCGCCCAGGTGGAGGCGGAGTGCGAGCAGCACCTCGGACCCGACCGCTACGCCGACCTGCGCACCCTCCTCACCGGTGTGCTCCCCCGTACCAGTACCAGTACCAGCACCAGCACCTGACCGCGGGCGTCAACGGAATCGGCGTACACAGATCCGGGTCTCCGGACGTGGACGCCGACTCCGATGATCATGAACCGGGGCGGGTCAGACCTCCACGATCTCCGCGGCTGCGGCGGCGCGCTGGACGGCCTCACACCCGGCCTTCGCGCCGGCCTTGCTGCTGTAGCCCTGACCGGTGGCCACCACCTCGCCGTTGCCGGCCTTGAGACGGAACCGGAAGTCGCCGGACTTGTCCTCGTACACCTCGAACCTCGCCGCCATGCTGTCTCCTAAGCTCAGGGCACCTGTCGCGCCGGTAATGCGAGGCTAACCCGCACGCGGCCCTCCCGCGGCATGTCGGCCCCCCCGTGCGACCTCCCTCCTCAGAAGTACGCCCGAGCCACCTCACCGGCGCCCCGCACGCTCACTGACCCAGGGGTGACCGGAGACAGGCGCGCACCACAGGAGGGAAGTGGGTCAGACGAGGCCGGGGCTGGGGGTCGAGGCCCCGATGGCTCGCTCGGACGTGGTCGGCCCGGGGGCGGGACCGAACGTCTGCAGCAGCTCGAGCTCGGCCTCCACGACCCCCGCGAGCCGGCGCACGCCCTCCTCGATGCGCGAGGGCTCGGGGAAGCAGTAGGACAGGCGCAGCTCGCGGCGTCCGCGGTCCCCCGCGGGCGACGGAGCGTAGAAACCGATGCCCGGCACGTAGGCCACCCGCGCCGTGATCGCGCGGGGCTGCATCACCTTCGCGTCGAGCCCGTCGGGCAGGGTGGTCCAGACGTAGAAGCCACCCGTCGGGTGGGTCCAGGTCGTCCCCGCCGGCATCATCGACGTGAGCGCGCCGAGCATCGCGTCCCGGCGTTCGCGGTAGATCCCCTTGAAGACCTCGACCTGTCCCTGCCAGTCCTGCGTCGTGAGGTACTCCGTGACCAGCATCTGGTTCAGCGCCGGTGGGCACAGCACCGACGCCTCGGCCGCGAGGACGAGCTTCTCGCGCACGGCGTGCGGCGCGAGCACCCACCCGACCCGCAGTCCCGGCGCGAACGTCTTCGAGAACGACCCGAGGTAGATCACGTGGTCGTCGGAGCCGTCGCTCAGCGACCGGATCGCCGGCGTCGGCGGTCCCTCGAACCCGAGCAGCCCGTAGGGGTTGTCCTCGAGCACGAGAACGCCAGCCGCCACGCAGATCTCGAGCACCTCCGCCCGCCGCTCCCAGGCCAGCGACGTGCCGGCCGGGTTGTGGAAGTTCGGGATCGTGTAGAGGAACTTGATCGTCCGGCCGCGTGCCTGCACGGCTGCGATCGCCTCGCGCAGCGCCTCGGGCACCAGCCCGTCGGCGTCCATCGGCACGTGCACGACGTCCGCTTCGTACGACGCGAACGTGCCCAGCGCCCCGACGTACGACGGTGCCTCGGCGAGGATCACGTCGCCGGGGTCGATGAAGATCCGGGTGATGAGGTCGAGCGCCTGCTGCGACCCGACCGTGACGACGACGTCGTCGGGCGATCCCACGACCCCCTCGAGCGCCATGACCTCGCAGATCTGCTCGCGCAGGTCCGGGTCGCCCTGCCCACTGCCGTACTGCAGCGCCGAGGCGCCGCGCGTCGCCATCAGGTCGCTCATCAGCTTGCCGACGGCGTCGAGCGGGAGCGCGGTCGTGTACGGCATGCCGCCCGCCAGGGACACGACCTCGGGGCGGCTCGCCACCGCGAAAAGAGCTCGGATCTCGCTCGCCGTCATCCCCGCTGTGCGTTGCGCATAGCGACCGGTGAACGCGTCGAACGTGCGGGACACCCCTGGCATGGGTCCACGGTACCGGCGGTCCGCCCACGGTCACGCCAGGATTTCCGCCCGCGCGCCACGTGGCTACCCTGGGAAGGTGGCTCCCACGGTACGGCGGCTCGCGCAGCGACGCCCGAGGCTCCCGGTGCTGTCGCCGCGTGCCACGCGCGCGTCCTGGGCTGGCCTGACCGGAGCGGGCCTGCTCGGCGGCCTCGCCCTCGGCTGGCTTGCCGGTCTGCTGCGCGCCCCCCGGTCCCCGCGGAGCAACCCGTGAGCCGCCGCGCCGTCAACATCACCCTGGACAACCTCGACGACCTGCCCCGCCGCTGTCGCACCTGCGTGTTCTGGGAGCTCGACCCGGTCAGCCACGACCGGGCCGTGGAGGCAGGCGACACCGCCTTCGAGAAGGAGTCGTGGGTCTCCGCGACGCTGCTCGAGTGGGGCTCCTGCGGCAAGGTCGTGTACGTCGACAGCGTGCCGGCCGGCTACGTGATGTACGCCCCCCCGATGTACGTCCCCCGCTCGGTCGCCTTCCCCACCAGCCCGGTGAGCGCCGACGCCGTGCTGCTGATGACCGGGCAGGTGCTGCCGGAGTTCGCCGGTGGCGGCCTCGGACGGATGCTGCTGCAGGCCGTGGCCAAGGACCTCACCCGCCGTGGCGTGAAGGCGATCGAGGCGTTCGGCGACCTGGCCCACAACCCGGACGCGCCCGCGTGCGTGCTGCCCGCGGAGCACCTTCGGGCGGTCGGCTTCAAGACCGTGCGGCCGCACCACCGCTACCCGCGGCTGCGGCTGGAGCTCAAGAGCGCGGTGTCCTGGCGGGAGGACGTCGAGGTCGCGCTCGAGAAGCTGCTCGGTTCGATGTCCGGGTCGCTGAGCCCCGACCCGGTCCTGCGCCCCGTCTGAGCGGCCGGACGCACGCGCCTACCGGGCTCAGGACAGGTGGGCTCAGGACAGGTGGGCTCAGGACAGGTGTGCGAGGTCCGGCAGGCGCAGCAGTCCGGTGGGCGGGTCGAGATCGGGCGGGAGGAACAGGCGCTGCACCGCGACGAGGATCCCCTCGGTGGCGTGGTCGCGGACGGTGGCGTCGGCGAGCAGCGCGGCGTCGCCCGGGTGTGACAGGTGCCCGAGCTCGATGCGTACGGCGGGCATCTGGGTCAGGCGCAGGAGGTTCCAGGTCTTGCGGTGGTAGCGGCAGTCGAGGAACCCGGTGCGCGCCACGACCTCCCGCTGCACCAGGGACGCCAGGTGCTCCCCCACGGTCGACGTCGCCCCTGAGCCGGTGCCGAAGTGGTAGCTCGCGACTCCGTGGCACGACGGCGAGTCGCTGCGGTCGACGTGCAGGGACAGCACCAGGTCGGCGTGCACGGCGTTCGCCAACGCGGCGCGCTCCCCGTCGGTCGGGTTGCCCTCCGGGCCGCGGGTGAGGAAGGTGCGGACGCCGACTGCGGTCAGGCGGCCTTCGAGCCGCGCGACGAGGTCCTCGGCGAGGGCCGCCTCCTCCAGCCCGTAGCCCACGGCACCGCGATCGTCACCGCCGTGCCCAGGATCGAGGACGATGACCTTGCCGGCCAGGGCCGCGCCCGAGCGGTGGACCGCCTCCCGCTCGCGCATCTCGTGCGGCCGCCCACCGACGACCAGGCGGCCGAGCTGCTTGAGCGCGCGGAGTGTCGCCGGACCGCAGACACCGTCGCTGGCCAGGCCGTACTCCCGCTGGAACCCCTTGAGCGCCTCCTCGGTGCGTTCCCCGAAGACGCCGTCGACGCGGCCGATGTCGAACCCGAGCTCGAGCAGCCGCTCCTGCAGGGCGGCGACGTCGTCCCCGACGAGCATCGAGGTCGAGAAGCTCAGCAGCCGGTCGCCCAGGGACAGCCGCGCAGCGTGCAGGGCGGCGTAGGTCTCCGGCCCGACGATCCCGTCGCTCACCAGCCCGCGGTTCTGCTGGAACTCCCGGACCGCCCACTCCGTGGGCTGGTCGAAGACCGGCTCCTCCGGCGTACGGCGAAGCAGCCCGAGGGTGGTGAGCGCTGCCTGGACCTCGGCGACAGCGGGACCGGAGTCGCCACGGCGGTAGAGCTGCACGGGCGAGGCCTCCTTGTCCTGGTGCGCCGGTCAGTGTGCGCCGGTCAGTGTGCGCCGGTCAGTGCGCCGGTCAGTGATCGTGAACGAGCGTAACCGCGGTGTGCCCCGTGACCAGTGGGTCATGCCCTGGACACGCGACAGGCCCGCTGCGGGGCAGCGGGCCTGTCGGAGCAGCGAGCTAGAGGTAGGCCTCGAGGTCCTTGAGGATGGCGGCCTTCGGCTTCGCGCCGACGATCGACTTGACGATCTTCCCGCCCTGGAAGACGGCCATCGTGGGGATGGACATGATCTGGTAGTCGCGGGCGGCGCCCGGGTTCTCGTCGATGTTGAGCTTCACGACGGTGAGCTTGTCGGCGTTCTCGCCGGCGATCTCCTCGAGCACGGGGGCGACCATCTTGCACGGTCCGCACCACTCGGCCCAGAAGTCCACGAGCACGGGCTTGTCGCTCTGCAGCACGTCGCTCGCGAACGTGGCATCGGTGACGGTCTTGGTGTTGGCGCCCATGGTGGTGGCTCCTCGAGTCGGATCAGGGGGTGTACGGGAAGAACCTGTCACACCGAACGGTCATTCCCCGCTCACTCACCGCGCGCGGCGAGGTAGCGCTCGGCGTCGAGCGCCGCGGCGCACCCGGACCCGGCGGCGGTGATGGCCTGCCGGTAGGTGTGGTCGACGAGGTCACCGGAGGCGAACACGCCCTCCAGGTTGGTGAGCGTCGAGCGCCCCTGGACCAGCACGTAGCCCTCGTCGTCGAGCTCGACCTGCCCCTTGACCAGCTCGGAGCGCGGGTCGTGACCGATCGCGATGAACATCCCCGTCGCCTCGAGTTCGGAGGTCTCGCCGGTCTTGAGGTTGCGCAGGGACAGGCTGGCGAGCTTGCCGTCGCCGTTGGCGCTCAGCACCTCGGTGTCCCAGATGACGCGGATCTTGTCGTTGGCGAACGCCCGGTCCTGCATGATCTTGCTCGCCCGGAAGGTGTCGCGGCGGTGGATGATCGTGACCGTCCGGCCGAAGCGGGTGAGGAACGTCGCCTCCTCCAGCGCGCTGTCCCCCCCGCCGACGACGACGATGTCCTGCTCGCGGAAGAAGAACCCGTCGCAGGTCGCGCACCAGGACACCCCGTGGCCGGACAGCTCCTTCTCCCCGGGGATGCCGAGCTCGCGGTAGCCGCTGCCCATCGCGAGCACGACCGCGTCGGCGAGGTAGGTCGTCTCGCCGACCGTCACGACCTTCGGCGTCACGCTCAGGTCGACCGCGGTGACGTCGTCGGTGACGAACGTCGTCCCGAACCGCTCGGCCTGCGCCCGGAGCTTGTCCATGAGGTCAGGACCCATGACGCCGTCGGGGAAGCCGGGGAAGTTCTCGACGTCGGTCGTGTTCATGAGCGCACCCCCCGCGGTGACGGCGCCCTCGAAGCACAGCGGCTCCAGGCCGGCGCGGGCGAGGTAGATCGCGGCGGTGTAGCCCGAGGGGCCGGAGCCGATGACGATCGCCTTGTGCACGGGATTGCTCACTTCCGTCGGGGTCCAGCCTGCTCGGCGTGGTGTTCAACGCCATCGTAGGGACCGTCCTTCCCCCCTGGGTGGCAGGATCGTGCGGTGCCTGCCCCTGGCCGCTGCGCCGCCCACCCCAGCCGTCCCGCCGTCGACGCGTGCCCCGTGTGCGACCGGCCGCGGTGCGACGCCGACCGGGCCGCCGCAGGTCCGGGGTGCGCGCTCTGCGACCACGCACCGGCCTCTCGTCGTACGGCGGACCCGCGGGTGGCCTTGCTCAAGGCGACGCTGGCGGCGAACGCGGTGGCGATCGCGATGGGGTACGTCGTCGCGGAGTACGTCCAGGCGGAGCTGTTCGCCTACCTCGCGCCGCTCGTGCTCGGCCTGCTCACCGGCTTTGCCGCGACGTCCGCCGCCGGCAACCCGCGCGGCGCGCTGGCCCGGCGGGTGCGCGCGGTGTGCGTCGTCTACAGCGTGCTCGGGACGGCGTTCGGCTTCGTGCTCGAGGGGACGTACGGCGCACTGGCGGCGTCGACGGACGTGCTGGTGCCCTACCTGCTGGCCGGTGGGGCCGCGGCGGCGTGGACCACCCCGCCGAAGGCGCGGGGTACGAAGAAGCGCTAGCGGGGGTCGTCGAGGCGGGTGAAGAACAGCAGGTCGGCGTCGGCCTGAGTGCAGCGAGGACCGACGACGAACACGTCGACCTTGCCGGCCTTCGTGGTGGGGAGCACGACGACCAGCGCCGGGGCGCCTTGGTAGGAGGCGTAGTCGAGCGCGAGCGGGAGTCCCGGATCGTTGTCGTCCGACAGGCCGGCGAGGCAGGAGGCCAGGGCGGTCTGGTCGCGCAGGGCTGCGAGCGGGTCGGCGGCGGCGAGCTCGGCACCGGACGGCAGGGAGGTGTCGGCCTGGGGAGTGGCCGCGGAGGTGGGTGCCGGGGCCGGCTGCGCCGGGGCGCCGGGGTTCAGCGGAGCGGACCCCCCGGCCGGGGCCTGCAGCCCCGCTGTGCGGGCCGCGGGGGTCGCGTCCCCGGCGAGCAGTGCGGGGAGGGCCTCGGCGAGCAGGGCACCGTCCTGGGTGTAGTCGTTACCGGTGCTGCTGGTCGGCAGCGCCGCTCGCTTGCTCGCGGTGACCGTGCCACCGGAGGAGCCGCCGGACAGGGGGTTGCCGGTGAGCACCACCGCACCCAGGACCAGGGCAGCGGCGGCCGCCACGCCACCCGCGGCCGAGAGCCACCGCACGCGCCGGCGGGAGGGCGCGTCCGACAGGGGGATCACCGTCGTGGTCGGTAGGGCGGTTGGTTCGGGCGTGGGTTCAGGCGTCGGTTCGGGCGTGGCTGGGGGCTCGGGGGGCGCAGCCGCGGCGTTCTGGGCGGCGTGCTGGTCGGCGACGAGGGCGTCCAGTCGCGCGGCGAGGTCGTCGGGGAGCGGGGGATCGGGCAGGGCCTGCAGCGCGGACCGGACGAGTCCGTCCGCGGCGGTCAGCTCGGCCAGGCGCGACTGGCAGGACGGGCACGTGGACAGGTGCTGGACCTGCTCGGGCTCAGCGACGCCGGCGAGGAGATCAGCGAGGGCGTCGAGGTCGGCGTGCTGACCGGTCATGGCTGGCCTCCTTCCAGGGTCATGGGTGGGGGTGCTGGTGTCTCGGAGGGGTTCTCGGAGGGGTTCTCGGAGGGGTTCTCGGAGGGGTTCTCGGAGGGTGTCTCGAAAGGTGTGACGTGGTCGGCTGCTCCCGGGTTCCGCAGGTGGCCGAGCGAGAGGGCGAGGCGCGCTCGACCGCGCGAGCAACGGCTCTTCACCGTGCCTCCCGGGACGCCGAGGACGTGCGCCGCCTCCTCGACGCTGAACCCCTGCAGGTCGACGAGGACGAGCGCGAGGCGCTGCTCCTGCGGGAGGGCGGCCAGCGCCGCCGTCACCACGAGGGAGGTCTCGCGCTGGTCCAGCAGGTCGCGGGGGTCCGCGGGCGGTTGGTCGGGCAGGGGGACTGTGGGCCGCACGGCCTGGCGGCGGGCCCGGTCCAAGCAGGCGTTGACGACGATGCGGTGCAGCCAGGTGGTGACGCGGGCGTCGCCGCGGTAGGTCGCTGCGGACCGGAACGCGCTCAGGCACGCGTCCTGGACGGCGTCGCTCGCGTCCTCGGGATTGCCGGTCGTGCGGAGGGCGACCGCCCACAGCCGCTGCCGGTGCCGCCCCAGGAGGCTGCCGAACGCGTGCGGGTCCCCGGCGAGGTGCGCTCGCACCAGCGCCCGGTCCATCGCGTCCGGGTCGGTCGTGTCCGGGTCGGTCGTGTCCGGGTCGCTCGTGTCCGGGTGGGTCGTGTCCGGGTCGATGGCGGCGGGGTCGGCCGCGTCGCGGGGGTCGCTCGGCCGGCTCCCGTCGTACGCCTCGGGGGTGTCGGTCACGGGCGCAACCTAGTGCGCCCAGCCGCCGAGAGCGTGGAGCGCGCCGAGTGGGCGATCCTCCGACGACACGCCGGCGTGTCCTCCACAGATCGCCCGAGCGCGGGCTGGGGTGCGTCCGCGGGCCTCAGGCAGGGGTCGTGACGCGCAGCTCGGAGATGCCGACCCGGTAGCCGTCGCCGTCCTTGGGCAGCGACGTGATCCAGACCACGAGGTACCGGCCACGCGTCCCCGCCGCGGGGGTGAGCACCGCGACCTGCTGGCCGCCGCGCGCCGCGGCGACGACCTTCGTGTCGTCGATTGTCGTGGGTGCGGTGTCCGAGAGCCGGAGCTCGACCTGAGCGCCGGGGGCGCTGAAGCCGACCTGGACGCTGGCGAGCACGGTCGGCCGACCCAGGTCGAGCAGCAGCCCCACGCCGGGCTTGAGGCCACCGAAGGTCGCGCTCTTGTACCGGCTGGTCGGCCAGGTCGTGTCGGGGAACCCGTCGATGGCGTTGGCGACCTTGTCGGAGTTCTCCTGGTTGTCCCCTGCCGGGTCGAAGTCGCGGATCGGCAGGCGGGTCAACCCCAGGGTGCGGGTCGCCGAGACGCCCGGCGTCGGGGCGTCCGAGGTCGTCACGATCGCGGTGACGCCGTCGGCGCGCGGCGCGAGAGTGCCGATCGCGATGCCCGCGACCCACCCGATGGCCCCGACCGCGCCGATGGCGAACAGCGCGAGCAGCCAGGGGAGCGCCGTGCGCACCCGACCGGGCTGGCGGGGTACGACGGGAGCGGCGCGCAGCTCGCGTTCCTGCGCGACGGCGGCGTCGAGCGCCCCGGCAAGCGCATCGGGGTTGCGGAACGCGCCGGGGCGCTGCTGCTCCAGGCCCCGAAGCACGATCGCGTCGAGGGCGCGCGGGACGCCGGCGCGCACCTGGTGCGGGCTGAGCGGTCGCCCGCCGGACTGCGGGGCGAGCTCCAGCGCCCCGGGTGGTTGGGCGGTGCCGCCCGGCCAGCGGCAGGTGAGCAGGGCATAGAGCACCGCGGCGAGGCCGGCCGTGTCAGCTGACGGGTCGACTGACGGGTCAGTTGCGGGGTCAGTAGCCGTGGCGAGGCCGGCCGCGTCGGTGCTCGCGGGGGGCGGGTCGTGCAGCACGGCGGACAGCAGGGTGTCGCACAGCCGGGCCCGACCGCCGGGGACGAGCAGCACGTTCCCGGGGTGCAGGCGCCCGTGCGCGACCCCCCCGGCGTGCACCGCCGTCAGCGCGTCGGCGAGCTGCCGGACCACGTCGGCCGCGGCCACGCCGTCCAGCGGACCGGTCGAGGCGAGCGAGCGGTCCAGCGGAGCGCCCGCGACCCACTCACGCACCAGGTAGGCGACGTCCTTGCCCCGCCCACGGTCGGTCGTGAGGCCCGCGTCGTACACCCGTACGAGGCTGGGGTGCGCGAACTGGCCGGACCGGATCGCTGCCTCGAGGAACGGGCGCGCGGCCTCCCGCTCGACCTTGTTCGCCGCGGGGAGGGCACGGACAGCGACCTGGCGGGCGAGCACCTCGTCGTAGGCGAGCCACAGCTCGGCGGGGGTGGCGACGTCCGACAGGGGTGCCTCGGCAGCCGGTCCCACGGGCTCGAGCAGGCGGTAGCGACCGACGAGGACGTCGTCCGTGGTCAGGCCGGTGCTCACCCGCCTCGTGCCTCCTGTTGCGCCGATCAGCCTGAGGGGGCTCACTCTACGGTCGGGTCGGTCCCCGGTCGGGTCAGATGCGCCCGACGACGTAGTTGCTGCTGTAGACCGCGGCGAGGCGGACCGAGGAGCCGCTGTGCGGGGAGTGCCACATCTTGCCGCTGCCGGCGTAGATGCCGACGTGACTGATCCGCCCGCTGCTGTTGCGGAAGAAGATCAGGTCGCCGGGGGCGAGGCGGCTCTTCGCGACGTGGTGGACAGCGTTGTACTGCGCGGCGGAGTTGTGCGGCAGACGCTTGCCGAAGCGGCCGAAGACGTACAGCGTGAACCCACTGCAGTCGAAGCGCGTCGGGCCGGCCGCGCCGTACTTGTAGGGCTGGCCGCGGTGGTGGGCGGCCTCGTTGATGACGCGCGACTGGTAGGTCGCGGCTTCGGCCGGAGTGGCGACGCTCACGACCCCGAGGCTGGTGACGAGGGTGAGGAGCACGGCGAGCGCACGCCCAGACAGGCGGGACACAGACAGGCGGGACACAGGCAGTCCTTCCGTACGCCTGCGAGGTGAGCTGTCGGGTGAGGGCAGGAAGGTGCCCCTCCGGCGGGTGCTGTGCCGGACTAACCCCGAGACCGCGTACGACGCCCAGGTGGGCGCCGGTGTCGGCCGGTGGGACGTGTGGGTCCCCCGCTCCTGCCCCTGGGTGTGATGAGCCGTGGTGTCACGGGTGGTCGGGGGGCAGGACTCGGCGTTCCGACCGGAAGCGGGTGCGCCGTCGTGTGACGGCCTCGCACGCAGCCTAACGACCAGATCGCGGTTTCATGACGAACGTGTGACAGGCCTCACGTTTGTGAGAGGCACGACTCACCCCAGCGACAGGGTCGAACCGGGACGCACCGCCCCCATGTACCCGTCGAGGTACACCGGCTGGACCTTGACCACGTCGCCGGCGTGCGGCGCGGCCACCATCATCCCGTCACCGGCGTACAGCGCGACGTGGTGGATGCTCGAGGGGTCGTCGGCGCGGTAGCCCCAGAACAGCAGGTCGCCGGGCTGCAGGTCGGCGAGGGCCACCTGCTGGCCGGCGAACCACTGCTGCCGGGAGGTTCGGGGCAGGTTCACGCCGGCGGCCCGCCACGCCGCGCCGGTCAGGCCGGAGCAGTCGTAGGACTCGAGTCCGGTGGCGCCCCAGACGTAGGGCTTGCCGAGCTGGGCGCGGGCGAACGCGAGGGCCGCGGCAGCTCCCGGGCTCGCGGCGACCGGCGGAAGGTCCGGTCCGGTGTAGACGGCTCGGCGCAGCAGGGCGGCGGCGCGGGCCGCCGCAGCGGCCTCGGCGGCCTGGCGCTGCTGCTCGGCGAGCTCGCGCACCCTCGCGTCCGCCGCGCTGAGCAGGGCGTCGGTCCGGGCGAGCAGGGCGCGCACGGCGTCCGCACGCGCGGCGACGGTCTTCTGCAGGGCGGTGGACGCCTCGGCGGCGCGGGCCAGCCGTTGCTCGGCGTCCCGGCGGAGCGTGAGTGCCTCGGAGGCGGCCGCGCTGTCACGGCGGTCCCCGTCGAGCACGACACCGACCTGGTGCACGCGGGACGCGACCTCGGTGATCGAGGCGCTGTCGAGGACCTTGGCGTAGAGGGCCGGGACGCCGCCGGACATGTAGAGGGCCCGGACCCGGCGCATGGCCTGGTCATCGGTCACCTGGCTGGCCCGGTCGGCCGCGTCGAGGTCCTTCTGCGCGGTGAGGTGCGCCGTGACCGTCTGCCCGAGCTGGGCGTAGGCCTCGTCGTAGTCCTCGGTGGCGATCTCGGCTTGCTGGCGCAGCTGGTCGACGGCCTGCCGGAGCGCCGCGGCGCGCGCCTTCGCGTCGCCGGCGGGGGTGGCGGCCGCGGGGCTGCCCGGAGTGCCGGCGGCGAGGACCGCGCCGAGCAACAGGGCCGTACCGACCCGGCGGCAGGACCCGCGGGAGGAGACCGGGCAGGCAGACATCGGCGTCACGGAGCGGGGCTGGCCTGCCCCGCCGCGTGCACGACGACGTACTTCTTGAGCGGGCCGACCCGGTGCAGCCACAGCGTGACGGCGTCCTCGGTGACGACCAGCGAAATGTGCCCGGTGGTCGGTGTCACGACGAAGGTCCTCGGGTCGATCGTGTCGCCGTCCGCGGCCACGGCAGCGGCGGCGGCGTTGTAGGCGGCCTGCACGTCCTTGGTCTGCCTGTAGCTGTCGACCGCCGCGATGGCGGCGGTGTTGGCGTGGTCGGCGGCGTTGACGTGCGTCTTCACCAGTGCGATCCCGTCGAACGCGAGCACGCCGAGCAGGGCGATCGACAAGCTGAGCTTGGTCAGCCAGCCGAGCACGATGGAGCCGGAGTCACGCGTCACCCCTTCGGGTTCGGCGTGTCGGGTCGCCGCCTTGAGCCGTGCCGGTCAGCGACCCAGCCGGGCCAGGACCGGCCGCAGCACGCTGTCGACCTCCGGCACCCTCAGCCGTGCGGTCGCGCGCTGGTAGCCGAACGCGAGCACCGCGGCTCCGAGGGCGAGCGACAGCACGCTGGGCAGCGTCCCGACGCCGACCTGCGTCTCCACGACCCGCACGACCACGAACGCGACGACCGCGGGGACCAGGGCGGCGAGCGCGCACCGGCAGGTGGTGCGCAGCACGTGCCCGCGCGGGTCGCGGGGCACCCGCCGCGCCAGCACCCGCGTGCACACCGCCACTCCCACCAGGTACGACGACGCCTGCCCCGCGGCCAGACCGAGCACCTGCACCCGCTCGGGCAGCGTCACGTAGAGCGCGACGTCGACGACGACCGTGGTGGCGTTCACGGCGAGGTTCACCAGGGCCGCCGTACGCGTGTCCTGGAGGGCGTAGAACGCCCGCAGCTGCAACTGGTAGGTGCTGAAGGCGACGAGCCCGCAGGCGAAGACCGCCAGCAGCTCGCCGATGAACCGGGCCTCGTCGGTGGTCACCCGCCCGTGCCCGAAGACGAGGGTCGCGATCGGCCGGCCGAGCACGACGTACGCCGCCGCCGCCGGCACCATGATGCTCACGGTGAGCCGCAGCCCCCGGTCGAGCTGTCGGCGCATCAGGTCGAAGCGCTCGTCGACCGCCGCGCGGCTCATCGACGGCAGCAGCGCCGTGATGACGCTGACGGCCACGACCGCGTGCGGCAGCTGCCACAGCAGGAAGGCGTAGGTGTACGACGGGTAGCCGCGGTCGATCGGGGCGCCGGAGGCCAGCCGGACCACGACCAGGAGGACCAGCTGGTTGCACACGACGTAGAACAGCGTCCACTTCGCCAGCCGCCCGGCCGGCCCGAGGCCGGTGCCCCGCAGGTCGAGGCGCAGGCGCAGCGTCAGGCCGGTGGCCCGCAGGGCCGGCAGCAGCGCCACGGTCTGCGCGACGATGCCGAGGGTCACGCCGACGCCCAGGACCAGGACCTGGGTGCGGGTGATGCTGGCGCTGGTCAGGGCCGACGGACCGGGGAGCAAGACGAACACCAGCCCCGTCACGATGACGACGACGTTGTTGAGCACCGGCGCCCACATCGGGGGGCCGAAGCTCCCGCGGGTGTTCAGGTAGGCGCCGAGCACCGCGCCCAGGCCGTAGAACAGCACCTGTGGCAGGAAGAAGCGCGCGAACAGCACCGCGAGGTCGCGGTCGGCCGCGGTGACGTCGCTGTTGGCGTACAGGTCGATGATCTGCGGCGCGAGGATCACCAGCAGCACGGACGCCCCGCCGAGGACGAGCAGCGTCAGGCTGAGCAGGCGCTGGACGTACGCCTCGCCGACCCCGTCCTTGTGCGCCCGGACCAGCAGCGGTACGACGACGCTGGTGAGGATGCCGCCGAGCAGCAGCTCGTAGACGATGTTGGGTGCCGTGTTCGCGACGTTGAAGGCCAGGGACACGCCCTTGACCCCGAGGACCGCGGCGATGACCGCCGTGCGCAGGAACCCCGTGGCGCGGGAGGCGACGGTCCCGATCGCCATGACCCGCGTCGAGCTGAGCAGGCTGGACCCGCCCTCGCGTCCCGCCACGCCTACCAGGCGCCTTCGGTGGTGCCGCTGCGCCGGGACCCGCGCGCGCGCCGGACGATGCGCACCCCCGCCGCGAGGAACAGCACGCCGGCCCCGCCGAGCGTGACCGCCAGCGCGAGCCGTCCGTACCCGGTGGAGCGCACCACGATCGGTGCCCCGCGCACCGCCAGGCCGGCGACATCGGGGAACGGGTCGCCGCGCCGGTCGAGGACGACCGCGTTCACGACGTACTGGCCGGACTTGCGGGTGTTGACGTTGACGACGGCGGGGACCGCGTTGCCGGGCGTGACCTCCAGCAGCCCGGTCGTCGTCGGCTCGATGGCCGCGCCTGGGTCGTCGAAGCGCACCCGGACCCGGATCGGCACGCTCAGCCGGTTCTCCAGGCTCGCCTGGAGGCGCCCCGACGCGCTGGTGAGCAGCACCTGACCGCCGTACAGGGTGATGCGGTCGATCAGCCCGGCGAGGTGCCGGTGGAGCAACCGCGCCTGCTGCTGGGCGGTGGCCGCGTCGTCCCGCCAGGCGCTGGACTCCGCGCGCGCGACCGCGCGACGCAGCGAGCCGGTGATCTGGGCCACCTGGTCCTGCGCTGCCGGGGCGTCGGACAGCACCGCGTCGGTGAGCTGGTCGACGACGGCGCGGTCGTTGCCGATCGGCGTGAGGTAGGCCGTGGCGAGGCCACCGGGGCGTCTGTCGCTCAGCGGCCCGCGGTCGGTGACCTCCGGCGAGCCCGTGGGCAGCTCGGCGCCGAGGCAGCGCTCGCTCTCGGCGGCGATCGAGGCCAGGCGCACCGGGCAGAGCCACGGGACGCGACCGAGGTCGCGCAGCGCCTGTGCGGCCGCACCCGCGACGACGTCGCCGCGTCGGTCCGGTGCGAGCACCAGCGTGCGCTGCAGGTTGGGGTTCTCCGCCGCGATCATCGCGGTCTCGACGAGGAAGCGCTGCTCGGCCAGGCGCGGCCCGACCTCCGACGCGGACTGCCCGGCCACCAGGTCGGACAGGTACGGGTCGGTCACCAGTCCGGTCAGCGGCGTCGCCGCGGACGACGCGGGCAGCCGGCTGCGCGCCACGGGGGTCGGGTACGGGTCGCTGTCGGGCTGGCCGTAGGCCGACTCGTCGAGCACGAACGCACGGGCGCCGGTGCGGGCGAGCCCGTCGAGCCCGTCCTGCGTCACCGGCCCGGTCGGGGGCCAGGCGAGGGCGGTGAGCGGCTCGACGCCGAGGGTGCTGCGGACCTGCGCGGTGCCGAGCAGCGCTGCGCGGCTGAGGTCCTTATCGAACCCCGGCCCGGACTCCTCGGCGAGGGCGGTGACGTCCGGGTCGGCGTAGGGGAGCGCCAGCACGTCGCGCGCCCCGGTCGAGCCGTCGCTGCCGAGCAGGTCGAGCCACTGCCGCGCGGCGGCGCCCCCGGTCCCCTTGCTGCCGTCCGCCAGCGTGTACGTCGTCGTCATCGCCTGTGCGGTCGCGAGCAGGTCCGGGTCGACCGCGAACGTCACGGGTACGGCGTCGCACCGCGTCGGGGCGGGAGTCGTCAGGTCGCCCGGCCCGTGCGCCGGCGCGCCGCAGTCCGCCGTCTGGGCGGCGAGGGCGGCCGCGGTGAGCCGACCCAGGCGTCCCTTCGCGGACAGGGTGGTCGCGAGGGTGTCGTCCCGGAACCGGCCGTCCACCTGCACCCGTGGTTCGTCCACGAGCGGCCACGCGACGGCGACGCGGGTGGGCTTGACCGGGTCGGTGCCGAACCAGGGGATCCACGTGGGTACGAGCCCCAGCCGCTGGGTCCCGTCGCCGGCGTTGCCCCGCGCCTCCAGGTCGAGCGGGTAGACGCCGAGCAGCCCGAGCTCCAGGGCCTTCGTGGTGGTGCGCAGGTCGAACCGCGCGGCTCTGCCGGGGGCGAGGTCGCCGGGGAGGCGGAGGGTGAACCGGGTGCTGGTCTCCGGCCGGTCGGTGTCGGCCTCGTGCAGCATCCCGCGGCTGCCGATGCGGGCACCCACGCGCAGCCGCAGGCTGATGTTGGTGACCGTGCTGGTGCCGAGGTTGCGCACGGTGCCGAGGACCTCGAAGGCGTCGCCCGGGCCGGGAGCGCGGGGGCGCAGGTCAGCCACGGTGATGCTCAGCGGCGCCTCCGGTGGCTGCGCGGTGCTCCGGGTGCTGGGTTCGGGGGTCGGGTCGTCGGCGAGCGCGACCGGGGGCGCCAGTACCGCCGTACCGCTCAGGAGGGCGGCGACCCCGAGCCCTGCCAGCACCCGCCTCATGCGGTGCTCATGCGGTGCTCATGCGCTGTCGCTCATGCGCTGTCCGCGAGCAGGTCGGGCACCTTCTCGAGCAGCCGGCGCTCGTCGGCGTAGGCAAGGCGGTCGCTGATCTGCCCGACCGGGACCCAGGCCACCTCGCTGACCTCGACGTCCTCGTCGGACAGCACCAGTCCGTGGACCGGGTCGACCGCCAGCAGCAGGAAGTGGTGCACGGTCTTGTGCACCCGCCGGCCCTCGGCGACGAACCAGAAGTCGATGACCCCGAGCTTGCCGATGACCGCCCCGAGGATGCCGGTCTCCTCCTGCACCTCGCGCACCGCCGCCTGCTCGGCGGTCTCGCCCGCCTCCAGGTGCCCCTTCGGCAGCGACCACAGCAGCCGACCTCGGCGGTCCAGCCGCCCGATGAGGGCGCCGCGGGCGTCGGGTCCGCGGCGGTCCAGCACCAGTCCGCCGGCGCTCGTCTCGTCGACCCGGCGCAGCGTGCGGTCGCGCGCGTGGCGCGGCGGCGGGTGCGGGACGGGGGACATCGCTTCAGCGTAGGGCCGTCCTGCCCGCCCGCCCGGCTGCCGTGCGCGCCTACGCTGTGCCCCCGTGCCCGACGATCCCGCTTCCGCCGAGCAGATGGCCAACGCCGCGCGCGAGCTCGTCCGGCGCGCTCCCCTGCTCGTCGAGCTCGGGACCCGGTTCGCCGAGGCGGGGCACACCGCCCACCTCGTCGGCGGCTCGGTACGGGACGCGCTCCTCGGACGGCTCGGTGACGACCTCGACCTGACCACTGACGCGACCCCGGACCAGATCCTGGCCGTCGTCGACGGGTGGGCCGACACGACGTGGGACGCGGGCATCGCCTTCGGCACCGTCGGGCTGCAGAAGAAGGGGGCGCGGGTCGAGATCACGACCTACCGCTCCGAGGCCTACGACCCGTCGTCGCGCAAGCCCGCGGTGGTGTTCGGGACGTCGCTGCAGGAGGACCTGGTCCGGCGCGACTTCGCGATGAACGCGATGGCGCTCGCCCTGCCGGACTGGCAGCAGCCGGACGCCTTCGTCGACCTGTACGGCGGGATGGCCGACCTCGCGCTCGGCGTCATCCGCACTCCCGGTCGGCCGGAGGACTCCTTCGACGACGACCCGCTGCGGATGCTGCGCGCGGCGCGGTTCGCCTCCCAGCTCGGCTTCACCGTCGCGCCGGACGTGGTCGCCGCGATGACCGATCGGGCTCCGCGCATCCAGATCGTCAGCGCCGAGCGGGTGCGCGGGGAGCTGGAGAAGCTGATCCTCGGGGCGCACCCGCGGGCGGGGCTCACGCTGCTCGTCGACACCGGCCTCGCGTCGTACGTCCTGCCGGAGCTGCCCGCGCTGCAGCTCGAGATCGACGAGCACCACCAGCACAAGGACGTGTACGAGCACACGCTGCAGGTGCTCGAGCGGGCCATCGCGCTCGAGACCGACGGTCCCGACCTGGTGCTGCGGCTCGCTGCCCTGCTGCACGACATCGGCAAGCCGGCCACGCGCCGGCTCGAGCCCGGTGGCGGGGTGTCGTTCCACCACCACGAGGTCAAGGGCGCGCACCTGGCCCGCAAGCGGCTCAAGGCACTCACCTTCGGAAAGGACGTGGTCGAGGCGGTGTTCCTGCTGACCGAGATGCACCTGCGCTTCCACGGCTACGGCCAGCCCGGGACGTCGCCGTGGACCGACGCGGCGGTGCGGCGCTACGTCCACGACGCCGGGGACCAGCTCGAGCGGCTGCACCGGCTCACCCGGTCCGACTGCACGACCCGCAACAGGCGCCGGGCCGAGCGGCTGTCCCGGGCGTACGACGACCTCGAGGTGCGCATCGCCGCCCTCGCCGAGCAGGAGGAGCTGCGGGCGATCCGCCCCGACCTGGACGGGAACGCGATCATGGAGCTGCTCGGGCTGCCGCCGGGACGGCGGGTCGGTCAGGCGTACAAGCACCTGCTCGCGCTGCGCATGGAGCAGGGGCCGCTGCCGTACGACGAGGCCGTCGCCGAGCTCCGGCGCTGGCACGCCGAGACCCCCGAGTAGCCCCTCCTCCTCCCCCATGATCATCGGAATGCGCGTACGCAGATTCGGGCCCCTTCGTGTGGTCGGCGACTCCGTTGATCATGGGCGGGCCGTGGGGCGGGTCAGGCGAGAACTAGTCCTTTTGGGCCATGGTCGAGTGGCCTTGCAACGCCGATGATGGGGACGTGACGGACAACTCGGGCACGGTGGCGCGCGGCGTCGCGCACCCGCGCGCCTGGCAGGCCGTCCTGGCCGCGGGCCTGACCGTCACCACCGCCGCGTCCGTGGCGCTCGTCGTCGGCGTGACCGACCCCGCCTCCGCCGACACCGTGGTCACCGCCGTCACCCGCGCGGTCGTCTCCCTGCCCGACGGGACCGAGCACGCCGCCCGCATCGGCGAGACGCTCCCCCGCGGGTCGGTCGTCCGCACCGGCCCCGAGGGCGGCGCCCGCCTGTCCGCGGCGGGTCGCGACGTCTACGTCGGTGCGCTGTCCACCGTCGGTGTCCTCGACGGCATCCGCGAGTCCCTCGACCGCGGGCAGGTCATGGTCGACAGCCGCGACGGCGCGCGACTGGACGTGACCGTCTCCGGCGACACGGTCCGCACCCCGTCGGGCGGACTGACCCGGATCGAGCGCGGCCAGGTCCTGCGCGTCGGTGCCTTCCAGCAGACCGCGACCGTCATGGTCGCGGGGCGCCAGGCCACGACGCCGGTCCGTGCGCTGTACCAGGTGGTCTCCCAGTACGGCACGCTGCCCGGTCAGCCCACGGCACTGACCCTGCGCGGTGACGGGTGGGAGCAGCGCCTGGCCGCCGACCTCACCGCCGCCGACCGCGACCTCACCGGGCTGGCCCAGGGCCTGCGCGGCAGCGAGGGGACCGTCGTGCTCGGCGCGGCGCGCCAGGACCTCGTCACCAGCCAGGTGGACCCGACAGCCCAGGCGGACCAGGGTGAGCGCGCCCTGTCGGTGGCGCTCGCCGAGGCCGGTCGCGCTGCCGCGCCCGTCGAGAACCTGGCCACCGTCCGTGACGCCCGCAGCGAGGGCGGCTCCTGGGGCGTCGTCGCCGCGATCATCCGCGCGAGCGTCACCGACGTCAGCGGCCGGTTGAACCGCTCCCTGCCGCCGACCGTCCCGGTCGTGGCGGCACCGGTCCCCGGCACGGCCGGCTTCCCCGGCGTACCAGGGCTTCCCGGTCTTCCCGGCTCCCCCGGGCAGCCGTCGGCGGCTCCGTCGTCGAGTGCTGGGCCGACGCGGGGACCGCGGCCCACGACGGGCCCGACAACGTCCCCGACCCCGAGCCCGAGCGCGTCGCCGGGGCTCGTGCAGCAGGTCGTCACGCTGCTCAACGACGTCCTCCCGGACCCCATCCCCACCCTCGGGGTCCCTCCCCTTCTCGCCCCTCGGCAGGCCCCTGCACCCACGCCGTCGCCTACGCGGGCACCTCTGCTGCAGGTCGGTCCGCTCCGCGTCGGCTGAGTCGGACGGCAACGGCGTAGCCGACCGCCGTGAGGGCGTACCCGCCCGCGACCAGGCCGACCACAAGCAGGCTGCGCCCGTCGTCGGGGACGAGCAGCGCCGCGAGCCCCGCAGCGGCGACGAAGCTGACGTTGAACGACGTGTCGTAGAAGCTGAAGACCCGTCCCCGGTAGGCGTCCTCCACCGACTCCTGCACGATGGTGTCGACGCAGATCTTGGCCGCCTGCGCGGTGAAGCCGAGCCCGAAGCCGGCAAGGAGCAGCAGCGGGTGCGTGGACGCCGGGAACAGCGTCCCCGTGACCACGGCTGCCGCGGCGAGCACGAGCACGATCCACCGGCCCGTGCCGATCCGACGGGTGACCCGAGGGGTCACGAGGGCGGCAGCCAGGCCCCCGAGGATGCCGACCGTCAGCACCTGCCCCAGCCCCGCGATCCCCCGGTGCACGTGCCCCTGCTCGGTGTAGAGCAGAAGCACCGCCACGAACAGCAGTCCGGAGAAGAACCGGTGCGCGGTGATGGCGACGAGCGCGCGGAACGCCGACGGCAGCGCGTGCACGTGCCGCGCGCCGTCGAGCAGCCCCCGCGCCACCGTCCGGACCGCGTGTCGTAGTGGCTCGGGCGCGACGACCTCGACCGGACCGAGCCGGCGCCGGTCGATCCGCGCCGCCAGCGCCGCCGCGCTGACGTAGACGAGCGCGGCGACGAACGCGATCCGCTCGGCGCCGGCGTCGTCCTGCCCGAGCAGCGCGCGCAGCCCCACGGCCGTGAAGCCCCCCACCGCGCCGGCCGCGCCGCCCAGGGTGGTGGTGAAGGAGTTCGCCGTGACCAGCCGGCTCTGCGCCACGACCTGTGGCAGCGCCGCCGACAGCCCCGACAGCACGAACCGGTTGAGCGACACCGTCAGCAGCGCCAGGCAGATCGTGCCGGGACTGGTCGCACCCGTCGTCCCGAGGACCACGGCCAGCGCGACGACCAGGCCCGCGCGCAGCAGGTTCGCCACCTGCAGCACCCGCTGTCGGCTCCACCGGTCCAGCAGCACACCGGCGAAGGGGCCGACGACGGAGTACGGGAGCAGCAGCGTCGCGAACGCCGCCGCCGCGGCCGCCGCACTGGTGGCCTTCTCCGGGTTGAAGAACGCCGCGCCGAACAGCGCGCCCTGGAACACGCCGTCACCGAGCTGACCGGTCAGGCGGACCTGCAGCAGCCGCCGGAAGTCCGGCACC
Organism: uncultured Actinomycetota bacterium; assembly: GCA_963784705.1. Lineage (GTDB taxonomy): Bacteria > Actinomycetota > Actinomycetes > Mycobacteriales > SCTD01 > RYN-111. The sequence continues at coordinate 49,068 of CAWASC010000015.1, read as the reverse complement.
GCGAGCATGGCCCGGACCGCGTGCGTGCTCGGCCGGGCCATGCTCGGGAGCCTAGGCGGGCTCCTCCGTCTGGGTCGCCACCTGACCCTCCGCGGACCGCTCCCGGCCCATCCGCGACAGCATGCTGCGTACGTCGAGACCGGTCAGGTCGGTCGCCAGCGCCAAGCCCTGGGTGACGTTGCTGGCGACGTTCTTGGTCAGCGCCGACGCCCCGTCGGTGGAGATGACGGTCAGCGCGTCGATGTTGCCCATCGGGGCGCTCGCCTCGCGGACCAGCTCGGGCAGCACCCGCACCAGCAGGTCGAGGATCGCGGCGTCGCCGTAGTCCTGGAACGCGCGCCCCTTCTTGTCCAGGGCCTCCGCTTCCGCCGTACCCCGCGCGAGGATCGCGGAGCCCTCGGCCTCACCCTCGAGGCGCACGGCCTCGGCGATGGCGGTACGCCGGGCCTTCTCGGCCTCACCGGTGCGCTGGCCCTCGATGGCCTCGGCCTCGGCGAGGGCGGAGCGGCGCTTGAGCTCGCCCTCACCGAACAGCCGCTGCTGCTCCGCGGTGGCCTGCGCCGCGGCGATCGTGGCTTGGCGGTCGGCGTCGGCCTTGAGGATCGCGGCGTTCTTGGCCGCCTCGGCGGCCTGCTCGATCTCGTAGCGCTTGGCGTCGGCAGGCTTGCGGATCTCGGTGTCGAGCTGGCTCTCCTTCAAGGCGGCCTGCTTCTGCGCGACGAGCTCCTGCGCGGCGAGGACGTCCTGGTCGCGGGCGGCCTGCGCGAGCGGACCGGCCGCGTCGGCCTGGGCCTGGGCGGCGTCGGTCTCGGCCTGGATCTCGGCGGTCTTCAGCGCGAACTGCCGCTCGGCGACCGCGATCGCCTCCTCCGCCAGCAACCGCTCCTGCTCGGCCGCCTGACGGGCGCGCGCCTCGGCGATCGACGCCTCCTGCTCCATGCGCGCCGCCTCCGGACGCCCCAGGTCGGCGAGGTAGTTGCCCTCGGCCTGGATGTCCTGGAGCTGGAAGGTGTCGAGCTGCAGGCCCTGGTTGGTCAGCGAGCTCTCCGCCTCCTCCGCGACGGCGCTGGCGAACGCGGCCCGGTCCTTGATGATCTCCTCGACGGTCAGCCGACCGACGATCGAGCGCAGCGAGCCGGCGAGCACCTCCTGGGTGAACACCTCGATGTCGTTCTGCTGCCCGAGGAAGCGCTGGGCGGCAGCGCGGATGGCGTCCTCGGAGCCGGCGACCTTGACGATCGCGACGCCCTCGAGGTCGCACTTGATGCCGTTGCTGGACACCGCACCGCGGATGCCGACCTGCAGGCGGCGGCTGGACAGCTCGAGGGTGTGCAGCTTCTGGACGAACGGCAGGACGAACACCGACGCACCCATGATGACCTTCTGGCCGCTCATGTCGGTGGAGACCAACCCGGTCTCGGGGTTGGTGACAGGGCGGCCCTTGCGGCCGGTGATGAGGAACGCCTCGTTCGGGCCGGCGACCTTGATGCGGCCGACGACCGCGGCCAGCACGAGCAGCACGAGGCCGAGCGCGCTGGCGAGGGCGATGAGGACAGGACTCACTGGGGGATCTCCTTGATGAGGGCGTCGGGGGGCAGCAGGTCGGCGCGCTGGACGACCACGCACGTCTCGCTGACCACCTCCACGACGTACACGGCGGTCCCGGTCGGGACGGCCTCGTGCGACCTCGCCGCGAGCTTGACGCGGGAACCGCCGAGCGGGAGCACCACCTCGCCCAGGCCACCGTCGGGGATGCGCGTGACGAGCACCCCGAAGACGCCGAGCAGAGCAGAGGTCCGGACAGGTTCACCCGGCGGCCCCATGAGGGCCCTGGTCGCGCCGACCGTGACGCCGCCGAGGGCGAGCGCGGCCACCAGGCCGACGACCACCGCCAGCAGCGTCCCGAGCGGGCGCAGCACGAACGCTCCGGCCAGGCCGAAAGCGGCGAACGCAGCACCGAGGACCGGCGTGGTGATGGGGCCGAGGTCAGCGACCCCGTCCAGGGACAGGACGTCCCCGACGACCAGCCCGAGCACCAGCAGCAGGACGCCGAAGCCGCCCAGGAGCAGGAAGACCTCCACGAGCGCACCTCCGGAGCCGCCCCCGCCCTCCCGGACTGTCCGGTTCGCCCCTGCTGGTCGCGAGGACATCCTTGCCGGTCGCACGCACTGTGCGCAAGGGACTTCCGCGTCAGGCGTCGATGCGGCCGAGGCCGGCTTCGCGGGCCTTGATGATGGCGGCCGACCGGTCGGCGACCCTGAGCTTGGCGAAGATGTTCGACACGTGGTTGCGCACCGTCTTCAGCGAGAGCACCAGCTCCTCGGCGATGGCGGCGTTCGGCCGGCCGGCAGCGATGCGCTCCAGGACCTCGCGCTCGCGCTCCGTGAGCTGGGGGAACACGCCCGTTTCGGCCGTCGTGGAGAAGAACCGGGTCAGGCGCGCCGCCACGTCCGCCCCGAACAGCGCCTCCCCCGCGGCGACGGCAGACAGGGCCCGCTCGATCTCGTCCCGGTCGGCGCCTTTGAGCAGGTACCCCCGGGCACCGGCGCGCATGGCGGCGACGATGGACTCGTCCTGCTCGAACATCGTCAGGACGATCACGCCGATCGTGGGGTCGGCAGCCGTGACCGCCGCGGTGGCCTCGATGCCGTTCAGCCCCGGCATCCGCAGGTCCATGAGGACGATGTCCGGCCGGAGCGACAGGGCGAGCGCGACCGCCTCGTCGCCGGTCGCGGCCTCGCCGACGACCTCGTGGTCGGACAGCAGGAAGCGCAGTCCAGCGCGGAACGCCGGGTGGTCGTCGGCGAGCAGGAGCCTCATGTCGGGAGTACGGCGAGCACGGCCGTGCCTCCCTCGATGCGTGGGGACACGTCCAGAGTGCCGCCGAGCTCCGCGGCCCGTTCAGACATCGACGCCAGACCGACGCCGCCGGTGGGGTTCTCGCGCATCCCGACCCCGTCGTCCTGCACGGTGAGGGACAGGTGGCCGTTGAGATCGACGAGCACCTGGCAGCGGGCGGCCCCGGAGTGGCGGACCGCGTTGGTCATGGCCTCGACGCCGATGCGATAGGCCGCGACCTCCACCGCGGCGGAGAGCCTGAGCTGGCCGGCGGGACCCTCTACCTCGATGCGGACGGTGCCCTGCGAGAGCCGGAACGCCTGCTGCCGCAGGGCTCCGACCAGGCCGACCTCGTCGAGGGCGGGGGGACGAAGTCCGTCCACGAGCCGCCGAATCTCCGTGACCGCCGCCCGCACCTGCACGAGCAGCTCGTCGAGCACCGGCGTGACCTCGACCGCGGGGAGCCGGCGTGCTCCGTCCAGGCGCATCACGATCGCGGCAAGCTCCGGCCCGAGGCCGTCGTGCAGGTCGCGGCGCAGTCTGCGGCGCTCCTCCTCCTGGGCGGACACCAGGCGTTCCCGTGAGTGCTGCAGGTCGAGTGTCAGCCGCACGGCGTGCACGGCCGCACCAGCCTGGCGGCTGAGGTCGCGCAGGAGCCGCTCGTCACGGTCGAGCAGGACGCCCTCGACCGTGAGGGTCCCCATGGTCTGGCCGTGGTGCACGAGGATGAGGTCGCGCCGGTTGTCCCCCGTCGCCACCCCCGCTGAGGTCACGAGCCGGAGCCCGTCCAGGCTCCGCAGGGAGATCGCCGTGTAGGACAGGTCCAGCGCCTCGTGCACCGTGCCGCAGACCGTCGACAGCACGTCGTGCGGTGCCAGGGTCATGGCCAGCCGGTCACCGAGGGAGCTCAGGGTGAGGTACGGGTCGCGGCGAGCGCCGTACACCCAGTGCTCGACCCGGCGGTGCAGCCTCGACCGCAGCGGCTCCGCGCCGACCGCGACCACCACGACGGCGACGAAGCCGCCGACGCCTGAGCCGACGATCGCGCCGAATCCGTAGACACCTGCGGCGTAGAGGCCGGCGACGAGGCCGGCGAGCACGCCGTACAGCAGGGTGCGGGCGACGGCACGCTCGATGTCGAACAGCCCGTGCCGGACGAGGGCCACGGCGATGCAGACGGGGAGCAGCGTGCCGGAGACCGCGATCCCGACGACGGTCAGCTCCTCGGTGCTGCCGTCGCGGGTGTTGTCCACGAGACAGAGCACGAACCCGGACGGGATGAGCAGGGCGGCCCAGGCAAACCACAGCAGCTGCAGGCGCTCGACGCCGGTCGCCCGCCGGAACCGTGCGCGGGTCGCGAGACTGGCGCCCACCAGGTGCGCCAGCAGCAGCGGGAGCCCGATCAGCAGTTCGACCAGCTGAAGCCCGGGCACGGTGGGCAGGGGATGGTGCAGTGAGGAGTACTTCGGGGCGAAGGCCTCGCCGTCGAAGAGGCCGCCGACGACGAACAGCGGGAACGCGAGGCTGGTCACCCGCTGGAAGCGGGCCCACCGGCGCGAGAGGGGTTGTCCGGTGGGGAACACGTAGCCGAGCCACGCGAGGAACACGAACAGCAGCGGCCAGCTGCTCGCGTTCCACTGCTGCACCCAGCCCAGCCCCGGCCAGCCGCGGTCGAGTCCGGCGTCGACGTAGGCGCCCTGCCACATCACCAGGGCCAGGACCGGCCCCTGGACGACGAGGAGCACACCGACGCGCTGCGCGGGCCGCAGCCACAGGACAACCAGGCCAGCGGCGGAGGAGCTGAGGGTGAGCGCCCACACGAGCGTGCCGAGGACGGGCAGCTGCGGGTCGTCCCGGTACAGCCAGGTGCCGACCGCTCCGAGGGCGAGCGTGAGGAAGAGTCCGAGGAGGCCCCCTGCGCGCTTCATGGCCTCAGGGTGGAGCCCACGAGGGCATCAGGGAAGGGTTCCCGGACAGATTCCCGACCCGGTCGGGACACCAGCCCGATGCGCCTGGGCCACGACGGTCGGCATCGTGCAGCGCATCCACCCCCTTGGCGAAGGAGAAGCCATGAAGCGCAGCTCGTTCGAGACGTTCCTCCCCTGGTCCGGCGTTGTGTCCGGGGTCCTGTTCGCGGGCGCCCTCCTCGCGACTGGTCCGGAGCCGGACCTGGACCCCGAACGGCCGCAGAAGGCCATCGACTGGGCGCTCGCTCATCAGGGAGCCGAGGCGCTGTCCGGGATCTCCGGCGCTCTGTTCGTCCTGTTCATGCTGATGTTCGTGGCCCACGTGCGTGCCGTCCTGCGCAGCGGGGAGGCGGGGGAGTCGACGTACTCGTCGGTGGCCTACGCCGGAGGGATCGGGGTGGCCCTGTCGACCGGGACGGCAGCGCTGCTCTCCTTTGCCCTGTCGAAGGCCGACGACCAGGCCGCGCACACGCTGGTGTACCTGAGCAGCGTGACCTGGCTGCCCTGGGCGGCCTGCTCCGGCGCGTTCCTGCTCGCCACCGGGCTGGGGGCGATGAAGACGTTGGCGCTTCCGCGCTGGCTGGCGATCACCACGGCCGTGCTCGGGGTCCTGAGCGTGACCGGACCGACGGGGATCCTCGTCTTCCTCCTCACCCCCTTCTGGCTCGTGACGACGGGAATCGTGCTGGCCCGACGTCAGGCGAGCGCCGCACCGCTACGGGTCGACGACGCCGCTCTGGCCCGCTGACCTGCTGAAGCGCCGAGAGCCCGGCTCCCCCTGAGGGGAACCGGGCTCTTTGGCTCGTGCGGTGGTGCAGCTGAACTAGCGGGACGTCGCGGTCTCCGCGGCGTCGGTGACGAACTGACCGAGGTCCTTGCCGTCGATCCACGCCTCGAGCTGGTCCTTGGCGATGTCGTCGCGGACCTGCTTCGGCGGGGACTTCATGAAGTACGTCGAGGCCGGGTGCACGGGGCCGCCCTCGCCGCGGTCCATGGCGATCTTGGCGCAGCGCAGCGCGTCGATGATGACGCCGGCGCTGTTCGGGCTGTCCCAGACCTCGAGCTTGTACTCGAGGTTCAGCGGGACGTCACCGAAGGCGCGACCCTCGAGGCGGACGTAGGCCCACTTGCGGTCGTCGAGCCACTGCACGTAGTCGGACGGGCCGATGTGCACGTTGCGCGCGCCGAGCTCGTGCTCCAGGTTGGAGGTCACGGCCTGGGTCTTGCTGATCTTCTTGGACTCCAGGCGGTCGCGCTCGAGCATGTTCTTGAAGTCCATGTTGCCGCCGACGTTGAGCTGGTAGGTGCGGTCCAGCACGACCCCGCGGTCCTCGAACAGCTTCGCCATGACGCGGTGCGTGATGGTCGCGCCGACCTGGCTCTTGATGTCGTCGCCGACGATCGGGACACCGGCGTCGGCGAACTTCTGCGCCCACTCCGGCGTACCGGCGATGAAGACAGGAAGCGCGTTGACGAAGCCGACCTTGGCGTCGATGGCGCACTGGGCGTAGAACTTCGCGGCCTGCTCCGAGCCGACGGGCAGGTAGCAGACGAGGACGTCGACCTTGGCGTCCTTGAGGGCCTGGACGACGTCCACGGCTTCGGCGTCGCTCTCCTCGATGGTCTCGCGGTAGTACTTGCCGAGGCCGTCGAGCGTCACGCCGCGCTGGACGGTGACGTCCATCGGGGGGACGTCGGCGATCTTGATGGTGTTGTTCTCGGAGTTGAAGATCGCCTCGGACAGGTCGAAGCCGACCTTCTTGGCGTCGACGTCGAACGCGGCGACGAACTCCACGTCACGGACGTGGTACCCGCCGAGCTCGACGTGCATGAGGCCGGGCACACGGCCCTGCGGGTCGGCGTCGCGGTAGTACTCGACGCCCTGGACGAGCGACGCGGCGCAGTTGCCGACGCCGACGATGGCTACACGGACGGAACCCATATCGGGCGTCTCCTTCTTGTGGTGGGTGTTCATGAACGGGGGTTGCTTGCGGGCTTGGGTGCGCTCGGTCTCGATCAGCTCGTTGAGCCACCGGACCTCGCGGTCGACCGACTCCAGCCCGTGCTCCTGCAGCTGGAGGGTGTAGCTGTCGAGACGCTCGCGGGTGCGGGCCAGGGAGGTGCGGACGCCTTCGCGCCGCTCTTCCAGGCGGGAGCGCCGGCCTTCGAGGATGCGCACGCGGACCTCCGGGTCGGTCTTGCTGAAGAAGGCGAAGTGCACGCCGAACTGTCTCGTCCTCCCAGGAGGACGGTCCCGCCTCGGCGAGCAGCTCGGTGAACCGCTCCTTGCCCTCGGCGGTGAGCTTGTAGACGACCTTGCCGCGCTTGCCGGTGAGGGCCGGGGCACCCGCGACGACCGTCGGCGTCGCCCTCGTCCTCCGCGATCCAGCCCGCGTCCTTCATCCGTCTTGAGCGAGGGGTAGAGGGAGCCGTAGCTAGAACGCGCGGAAGCTGCCGAGCGTGGCCTTGAGCCGCTGCCGCAGCTCGTAGCCGTGCAGGGGGCTCTCGTGCAGCAGACCGAGGACGGCGAGCTCGAGCATGTGCTGTCCTCCTCGATCCTGACTGTCAGGGCGATCTATCGGGCTGGTGTATCGGGGCGATACATCGCGGTGTCAGGGATGACCGTACGTCACGGGGGACCGGCATGGCAACAGCAGGTGAACTCCGCGTGTCGTGACCTGCAGCACAGCACCCCTTCTTCGCGCGCAGGGAGGCGGAACGGGGGTTCTTGCGGGCTTGGGTGCGCTCGGTCTCGATCAGCTCGTTGAGCCACCGGACCTCGCGGTCGACCGACTCCAGCCCGTGCTCCTGCAGCTGGAGGGTGTAGCTGTCGAGGCGCTCGCGGGTGCGGGCCAGGGAGGTGCGGACGCCTTCGCGCCGCTCCTCCAGGCGGGAGCGCCGGCCTTCGAGGATGCGCACGCGGACCTCCGGGTCGGTCTTGCTGAAGAAGGCGAAGTGCACGCCGAACTGCTCGTCCTCCCAGGAGGACGGTCCCGCCTCGGCGAGCAGCTCGGTGAACCGCTCCTTGCCCTCGGCGGTGAGCTTGTAGACGACCTTGCCGCGCTTGCCGGTGAGCGCCGGGGCGCCCGCGACGACGGTGGCGTCGCCCTCGTCCTCCGCGATCCAGCCGGCGTCCTTCATCCGCTTGAGCGAGGGGTAGAGGGAGCCGTAGCTGAACGCGCGGAAGCTGCCGAGCGTGGCCTTGAGCCGCTGGCGCAGCTCGTATCCGTGCAGGGGGCTCTCGTGCAGCAGACCGAGGACGGCGAGCTCGAGCATGTGCTGTCCTCCTCGATCATGAGTGCCGGGGCGATCTATCGGACCGGTGTATCGGGGCGATACATCGCGGTGTCAGGGATGACCGTACGTCAGGGGGGACCGGCATGGCAACACCAGGTGAACGGAGCGTGTCGTGACCTGCAGCACAGCCCCCTCCCGCACGTGAACGGAAACGCGCGGGTTGTTCTGACCCGCCACGCCCACCCGCGCGTTTCCGTTCGCGCGGAGGGTGGGGTTACCGTCCTCGGCGTGCGGGAGAGGGACGTGGTGGACCACGCGCTCGAGCGCCGTGCCGTGCTGCAGGACCTCTACCGCGGCCGGGTCAGCGCGATGGAGGTCTGCGACGCGAGCCCGTACCTGCAGCGCGCGGCCGAGCGCCTCGGCGAGCGCACCACCCGCACCTGCCCCGTCTGCCGCAAGCTCCCGCTCGACACGGTCCTGTGGGTGTACGGCGAGCAGATCGGTGACGCCGACGGCACGGCGCGCACCCGTGGGCAGGTCGCCGCGATGGCCAAGGAGCGGCCGGACTTCGCGGTGTACGAGGTCGAGGTGTGCCAGGGGTGCGCGTGGAACCACCTGGTCCGGACCTGGCGCGCCGGCACCCCCGGGACACCGGCCGCACGCCGTACCCGCCGCCGCGAGGCCTGAATGTGATCTTCGCCTGCGGTTGGCCGAGCCGGGAGTAGGGGACAGTGGGCGCGTGACCTGGCTGCGCAACCTGTCGTGGAAGAAGCGGATCGGCGTCGGAGCGGGGGCCGGCTTCTTCCTGCTGCTCGTGTTCCTGGGCGTCGGGTACGCCGTCACCAGCGTCCCGGAGCCCAACAAGATCGCCCTCGAGCAGGCGACGAAGGTGCTGTACGCCGATGGTCAGGTCATGGGGCGCATCGGCCTCAACCGCACGATCGTGCCGCTCGACGCGGTGAGCAAGGACGCGCAGCACGCCGTCCTCGCCGCCGAGGACCGCAACTTCTACAACGAGCCGGGCATCAGCCCCAAGGGCATCGCGCGGGCACTGTTCAGCAACATCCAGGCCGGCGGCGTGAGCGAGGGTGGCTCCACGATCACCCAGCAGTACGCGAAGAACGCCTTCCTCACCCAGGACCGGACGATCTCCCGCAAGGTCAAGGAGGTCTTCATCGCGCTGAAGATGAGCCAGTCGGTGAGCAAGGACAAGATCCTCGAGGACTACCTCAACACCATCTACTTCGGTCGCGGTGCCTACGGCATCCAGGCGGCGTCGAAGACCTACTTCGGCGTCGACGCCAAGGACCTCACCGTCGGGCAGTCCGCCGTGCTGGCGAGCAGCATCAAGTCACCGGCCGGGCTCGACCCGACCAAGCACCCTGAGCGCGCCAAGGAGCGGTTCCGCTACGTGCTCGACGGCATGGTCGCCAGCAAGTGGCTCAGCGTGTCCGACAAGGACAGCACCGCCTACCCCGCCGTCCGCGCGCCCGGCAGCGTCAAGGACTTCCCGGGCTCGCTTGACCGGGTGCGCCAGCAGGTCCTCGACGACCTGGGCCGCCAGGGCTTCCCCGAGGACCGCATCACCGCCGGTGGGCTGACCGTGCAGACGACGATCCTGCAGAAGGCGCAGAACGCGGCGATCCGGTCGGTCGAGGCCGCCGTTCCGCCGGCGACGGGCAAGAACGTGCCGGTCGCTGCGCTGGTCAGCGTCGAGCCCGGCACCGGGAAGGTCATCGCCTACTACGGCGGCGCGACTGCGGGCGGGTTCGACTACGCCGACGACGGCAAGGGCGTCCAGCCGGGCTCGTCGATGAAGCCGTACGTCCTCGCCGCCGCCCTGGAGAAGGGCATGAGCGTCGACGACACGCTCGACGGCAGCTCGCCGCAGGAGATCTGCGGGACCAAGATCAGCAACGACGCGGGTGACCCGCCCTTCGGCCGGATCGACCTGGCGAAGGCGCTGCAGTACAGCGCGAACACCGTCTACTACCGGCTGGCGTGTGAGGTCGGGGCGCAGCGCGTCGCCGACACCGCGCACGCCGCCGGCATCCCGGACAGCCAGCCGCTGGCCGACGAGGTGACGCACAAGCCCACCGCGCAGATCGCGCTCGGCGCCGGCGGGTACGAGATCCACCCGCTCGACCAGGCGGTCGGCTACGCCACCTTCGCGGCCAAGGGCCAGCGGGCCCGGCCGTACTTCGTGCAGCGCGTCCTCGACTCCCGCGGCAACGAGGTCTACAAGGCGAAGTCCGACACCGGCAAGGCCTTCTCCGAGGGTGTCGCGGCCGACGTCGTCTACGCCATGGAGAAGGTCGTCAACGGCGGCACCGGCACGCGCGCCCAGCTCAACGGCCGTCCGACCGCGGGCAAGACCGGCACCACCGGCAACAACGCGAACGCGTGGTTCGCCGGCATCACCCCGCAGCTGTCCACGACCGTCTGGGTCGGCATGTCCGCGGGGGGCACGATCGAGGGCCTGCCGAACTTCTCCGGCGGCGTGTACGGCGGGACCGTGCCCGCTGGGGTGTTCAAGTCCTACATGGACGACGTGCTCGCCGGTGCCCCGGTGCTCGACTTCCCGGGCAAGGCCAACGTGAACGGCGGCTCGTCCACGCCGGCCTCGCGGGGCCCTGCGCCGACGGACACGGGCACCCCGACGCCGTCGGTGACGCCGTCGATCGAGGTCACGCTGCCTCCGCTCGGCGGGTCGCCGTCCGCCTCACCGTCGGCCGCGCCGACCTCGAGCCCGACGCAGTCCCCGGCGCCCGCGCCGACGAGCGCCCCGCCGTCTGCCCCTCCGCCGTCCGCCCCGCCGAGCCCCGCGGCGTCGGCCAAGAGCCAGGCCAGCCCGGCCGCCTCCCCCGCTGCCAGCCCCTAGGCCGGCCCTCACGCTCAGGTGATCTACCTGTGGTGCGGCTCAGCAGCCGGAGTGTCGCCTGCATGAGCGGTAGATCACCGTCCTGGTGCACCTGATCTGGCAGCATCGGCGCGTGACCGACACCCTCGTCCTCCCCAGCAGCGACGACCCGGTCGTCGCCGGCGCCGCGCAGGGCCTGGGCGGCCCGCCCGGTCGGCACGCCCGCGTGGGCCAGCGGCGGTTCCTCACGCCGGTGCGTGCGCTGGTGCTGCTGACCCTGCTGACCAGCGTCCTGGGCTTCGCGCAGAAGCTCCCGTGCCGCGACGGCAGCAACTGGGTCAACGAGTACCAGTACACCCGCGCCTGCTACACCGACGTCGTCGCGCTGTACGGCGCCGAGGGCCTGTCGGCGGGGCAGACGCCCTACTACGACCACCCTGTGGAGTACCCCGTCGTCATCGGCGCGGTGATGCAGGCCTCCGCGCTGGTGGCCCGCGCGACGGCCTCGGTGCTCCCCGACGACGCGCGGCAGTCCGCCGCGCGGCAGGCTCTCGCGAAGGCGACCACTGCCGAGGAGCAGAGCAAGGCGGCCACGTCGGTGTCCTACGCCGACGGACTCGCCCGCTCCCGCTTCTTCTACGACACCACCTGGTTGCTGCTGACGCTCTGCGCGCTGGTCGTCGTGGTGACGACCGCACGGGTGGCCGGTCGGAGGCCCTGGGACGCCGCGCTGTTCGCGCTGTCGCCGGCGCTGCTCCTGCACGCCACGACCAACTGGGACCTCGTGGCGATGGCGCTGGCGGGCTTGGGGCTGCTCGCCTGGGCGCAGCGCCGCCCCGCGCTCGCCGGCCTGTTCCTCGGGCTGGGTACGGCGACCAAGCTCTACCCGGTGCTGCTGCTGATCCCCTTGCTGTTCCTGTGTCTTCGCGCGGGTCGCACCCGCCAGTGGGCCACCGCCGCTGTCCTGACCGTCGTCACCGCTGTCGGCGTGACCGCGCCGGTCTACCTCACTGCTCCGTCGTACGCCGATCGCGAGGGTCAGCAGGTCAAGGTGCTCGGCTCCCCGCTGGACCGGTTCAGCGCCGACGGCCTCAGCGCGCTGAAGCCGACCCAGGTGCTGCCCGACGGGAGCACGGCGACCAACGCGGTCTACCGGTTCTTCGAGCTGAACAAGACGCGCGGCGCCGACTGGGACTCGCTCTACTTCCAGCTGCAGAAGCTGCGGACCAGCGACGGTCCGGCGAAGGGGGTGCGCAACACGATCGCCGACGCGGTGTCCGACCCGGGCAAGCCGGTGCCGACGACGCTCAACAACTGGGTCGCCGCCCTGACGGTCCTCGTCCTGCTGCTCGTCGGGCTTCTGGTGTGGCGCGCTCCACGCCGGCCGCGCGTCCCGCAGGTGATGTTCCTGACCTTGGCCGGCTTCCTGCTGGTGAACAAGGTCGACAGCCCGCAGTACGTCCTGTGGCTGCTGCCGTTCGCCGCGCTCGCCAACCCCCGTTGGCGGCCGTTCCTCGCCTGGCAGGCCGCCGAGGTGCTCGTCCTGGGCAGCCGCTTCTACTTCTTCATCGGCAACGACAAGGCCGGGGAGGGCATCGCGATCGGCTGGTTCTTCGCGGCGGTCCTGCTGCGCGACCTGCTGCTGCTCGTCTTCGCCGGGTACGTCGTGCGCGACGTCCTGCGACCCGCGGACGACCCGGCGCGCCGCGACGGTGCGGACGACCCGGCCGGTGGCGTGCTCGACGGCACGCTCGACCGGTCCGAGGTGCTCGTGGATCGGGAGCTCGTCCCGGCATGACGGTCCTGCGCACCTGGGTGGCGACCCGGGTGGCCCTGGTGCTGCTGATCGTCGCCGGCGCGTCGCAGGTCTTCGGCGACACCCGCCAGACGTTCCTCGAGCGGATGGACTCCTGGGACGTCACGCTGTTCATCAAGGTCGCGCAGTTCGGCTACGACGGCTACCCGCAGCGGTACCCCGACAAGGACATCGAGGCGTTCTTCCCCGGGTTCCCGGTGGTGCTGCGCGCCGTCCACGCGTTCGTGCCGAACTGGGCGGCCGCCGGGCTGCTCGTCTCCTTCGTCGCCGGGGGGGTCGCGATGCTCGCCCTCGCGCGCCTGGCCGGGAGCAGCGGTGACCGCGCGGTGCTCTACCTCGCCCTCTCGCCGTACGCCGTGTTCCTGCTCGCGGGCTACAGCGAGGCGCTGTTCCTCGCCTTCGCCCTCCCTGGCTGGTACGCCGCGAAAGAGGGGCGCTGGCCGACCGCCGGCCTGCTCGTCGCGGGTGCCTGCACGGTGCGCATCAGCGGGGCGTTCCTCGCGGTGGCGCTGCTGGTCCAGTGGGGCTCGTCCTCGCGGGACGTGCGGGTGCTCGGGTGGCTGGCCACGCCGTTCGTCGCGCTGTTCGCCTACGCCGCGTACCTGCACCACCTGACCGGTGACTGGCTGCGGTGGCAGCACGCGCAGGCCGACGGCTGGGGGCGGCACCTCACCGACCCGGTCAGCGCGCTCCGCTCCACGTGGAACCTCGCACAGCACGCCCAGGGCGCGGAGTTCCGGTGGGCCTTCCACGCCGAGATCGTCGCGGTCGCGGTCGGTGTGCTGGTGACGGTCGTGCTCGCGCGGCGCCGCGAGTGGGGCGAGATGACGTACGTCGGGCTGTCGGTCGCGGCACTGGCGACGTCGACGTACTACCTGTCGGTCGCCCGCGCGACGCTGCTGTGGTTCCCCCTGTGGGTGCTGCTCGCGCAGGCCGCGGCGCGGTGGAAGTGGGTGCACCCGGCGTACCTGACCGTCGCGGCGCCGCTGATGGCGAGCGCGGTGCTGACCTTCAGCGCGGGTCGCTGGGTGGGCTGATCCTCCGCGCTCGGAGGATCACATCGTCGACGTGGCGCGCGCCGGCGCCGGACTCCGGCACGACGCGGGGGCGCTGTTCGTCGACCTCGATCTCCCAGCCGTCGCCGAGGTGCGCGCGGACCATCGCCGGCCACACGTAGTCCTTCGGGTCGAAGGTCGTCTCGTGGTCGTGCTGGTGGGTGTCCATGCCGGCGTGGTGGACCAGCAGCAGCAGGCCGCCGGGGGCGACGGCGCGCAGCAGCGCCTGCTCGGCGGCGTCGTCGGGGGTCTTCAGCAGCGCCGGGTACATCGCCGAGACCAGGTCGAACGTGCCGAGGTCGGCCTCGGTGAGGCCGGCCCGCACCCAGGAGATGTCCACCCCCGCGGCCCGCGCGTGCTGCTGGGCGCGTTCGACAGCGACGGCCGAGACGTCGAGGGCGGTCACCTGCCATCCCCGCCGGGCCAGCCAGATCGCGTCCGCGCCCTCACCGCACCCGACGTCCAGCACCCGCCCGGGAGCCAGGCCGCTGACCTCCGCCACCAGCGCACCGTTCGGTGCGCCGCTCCAGAGCGCCGCGCTCTCGCCGTACCTGCTGTCCCACTGCTCCTGCTCGCCCATGGGACCCATCCTCCCTGCGGGTCAGCCGAGGTTGAGCAGCGGGAGGCCGACGTCGAACGTGCCCTGCTTCTTCACGGCGTCGTGGAAGCCGTCGTCCGCCTTGACCGTCCACGCGTACGTACCGGGCATGACCGGCAGGCCGTTCTCGGTGCCGTCCCAGTCGACGTGCACCTTCGTACCGGTGCCGCTCGCCGTGGCGACGATCGACCCGCCCCCGGTCGGCGTGAGGTCGGCCCGCCACGCGGCCCGCTGGGTCAGCCGCGCGTCGAGGGACATCGGCGTCGGCGCGTGCACGGGGGCGCCGGACACCACAGCGTCGACGACCTCGGGCGGCGGGAGCAGGGCGACCTTCGACAGCGCGCGCAGGGCAGGGAGCCGGTCCTGCAGCGACCCGGGGCACGCGGTGATGCCCGTCTGCTGGTGTCCGATCACCCGCGGCAGCGTGACGCGGGTGCCCTTGGCGTAGCGGGGAGATCCCTTGCTGGTGAGGGTGACCGACCCGTTCGCGTCGAAGCCCCAGGTGCTCGCGGCGTACGCGATGACCCGCGCCAGGGCCTTCTCCGCGAGCGGCGACGCCGTTGTCTTGGTCATGTCGCCGAGCATCGCGACGCCGAGCGTGCCGGTGTTGAAGCCGGCGGCGTGCGTGCCGATCGTCGCGCGGCCGAGGCCGCCGGCGTGGCCCTCCCACACCCGCCCGAACTGGTCGACGAGCAGGTTGTAGCCGAGGTCGTTCCAGCCGCGGGTCTTCACGTGGTAGGCGTAGTCGGCGCGGATGAGCGCCGGGACGTCGTCGGCGCCGTACCCGTTGGCGTTCACGGTGTGGTGCACCACGACGGCCTGCACCTTCGAGGCGTACGTCGGGGCCTTGCGCCACGACTCGTCGGCGCCCCACTCGGCGCGACTGTGGACGGTGCCGAGGACCGCACGCCCTGTCGCCGCCTCCGCGCTGACGCCGAGGCGCTTCGCGGCGCCGTCCAGAACCCGGACGAGCTTCAGGCCGGTGGCGGCACCGGCGGTCTTGACCTGCACCCGGTCAGCGCCGGCGGGGCGCCACATCGGCTCGGTGCCCGGCGTACCGACCGGGCTGTCGGCGGTGTCGTCCTCGGCGGTCGTCCACGCGCTCCAGCCGGAGGCGCTGTGCCAGCGGACCTGGACGCGCGGGGTGCCGGAGGTCCACGTGACACCGACCAGCCGCTCGGTGGTGAGGTCGGTGACCGGCGTGAGGGACGTGGCGAGCTGCGTGGCGCGGACGACGCTGGTGCCGACGGTCGGTCCGACCGCGAACGAGGGCAGCGTGGGGAGGGCGAGCGCGACAGCGACGACCGCGACGCGCAGACGGGGGGAGAGCACGAGGGCAGTCAGTCCTTCGACGGGGCCTGGGTGGGGGCTGGGTGTGGCGCTGCGCGGTTCAACGCGCGTCGTCCCGAAGCGTGACGGGGGTCACCCGAGCGCGGTGCGGAGGGCGGCGATGTCGTCGGCCTGGCCGTCGGCGGGCGTCTCGACGACGACCGGGCACCCCGCTGCACCGACGACGGCAGCGAGCGCCTCGAGCCCGATCGTTCCCGCCCCCAGGTTGGCGTGCCGGTCCGCGCCGCTGTCGAACGCGTCACGCGAGTCGTTGCAGTGCACCAGGTCGATCCGCCCGGTGATCGCGCGCGCCCGCTCCACCACGTCCACCAGCGCCTCGCCCCCCGCATGCGCATGGCAGGTGTCCAGGCAGAACCCCAGGTTGTCGAACCCGCCGATCGCGTCCCACAGCCGAGCCAGCGCCTCGAACCGTCGCGCCATCGCGAAGTCCCCGCCGGCGGTGTTCTCCAGCAGCACCGGCAGCGGCAGCTCGAGCGGCTCCAGGGCCTTCACCCAGTTCGCGATCCCGACCGCCGGGTCCTCGCCCTTGGCGACGTGCCCCCCGTGCACGATCAGCCCCTGCGCGCCGACGGCCGCGGCACCGGCCGCGTGCTGCGCCAGGATCTTGCGCGACGGGATGCGGATCTTGTTGTTCGTCGACGCGACGTTGATGACGTACGGCGCGTGCACGAAGAACGGGACCCCGCCGGTGTCGACCGACGTGACCGTCGGCGCCTTCCAGCTCTGCGGGTCGCCGAGGAACAGCTGGACGACGTCCGCCTTGCGCTCGCGGGCCGCCCCACCCGGGTCGGTGTTGTCGACGTGCGCTCCGATCCACTGCATGCGCCTGAGCGTAGGTGGCACCATGGACCAGTGAGAACGGCCCGCCTCCCCCTGCTGCTGGGCCTGCTGCTGTCCGCCCTCTGGTTCGCACCCGGGTCCGTGCCGGCGGCGCACGCGGCGACGAAGACCGTGACGCTCACCAACCAGGGACCGTCACCCACCTCCCTGACGATCGAGGTCGGCGACGTGGTGGCCTTCGACAACCAGAGCAACGCCGACCACACCATCGACTCCGCCAAGACCTGGGACTTCCACCGCACGATCGCCGCCGGCGCGAAGCTGTCCACACCGGCCTTCACCAAGGCCGGCACCTTCGCCTACAGCGACGCCTTCACGCTGGTCGCCATCCCGCAGCAGGTCAACGGCTCGATCGTCGCGAAGGCCACCGCCGCGTCGCCCACCCCGACACCGACGGCACAGCCCAGCCGCACCCCCAGCCCCACCCGCTCCCCCACGCCCGCCCCGACCCGCACGGCCGCTCCCACGACCTCCCCCAGCGCCAGTCCGTCGCCCTCCGGTGGAGCGGGGATCGCGGTCGGACCGGGCCTCGGCCCGGGCAGCCTGGTGAGCGGCGCACCGACCCCGAGCACCGGCCCCGGCCCTGATGTCGCCGACCCCGTCACGCCCAGCAGCTCCGGCGCACCCCTCATCGCGTACGGCGACAAGGGTGCCGTCGTCCAGGGCTCGCCGCACCGGTACGGCCTGCCCGCCGCCCTGGCCGTCGTCCTGTCCGTCGGCGTGCTGTCGCTGATCGTGCGGCTGCTGCTGTCCTACCCCGCCGCGCGCGAGATCGAGAGCTGACCGACCGCGCTGGTAGCGTTGTCACGTTTGCTGACGCGAACACCCTCCTGCCACGGAGATTCCGTGGCCGCTGAGTCCACAGGAGGAGGTGGGTCCACTTGCGTCACTACGAGCTCATGGTCATCCTCGACCCCGACCTCGAGGAGCGGACGATCGCTCCGAGCCTCGATACGTTCCTCAACGTCGTCCGCACCGGCGGCGGGTCCGTCGAGAAGGTCGACATCTGGGGCCGTCGCCGGCTCTCGTTCGAGATCAACAAGAAGGCCGAGGGCATCTACGCCGTCGTCGACCTGCAGGCAGAACCGGCCACGATGAAGGAGCTGGACCGACAGCTCAACCTCAACGAGGCCGTCATGCGCACCAAGGTCATGCGCCCCGAGCTCCGCTAGCTCACTGCCGAACGACCCGTTCTGTCCTTCCCCTGTGCTCTTGTGACAGCACGCACCTGACTCACTCCGACCAAAGGACACCACCGTGGCTGGCGACACCGTCATCACCGTGGTCGGCAACCTGACCGCCGACCCCGAGCTGCGCTTCACCCCCAGCGGCGCGGCCGTCGCGAACTTCACCGTCGCGTCGACCCCCCGCACCTTCGACAAGGCCACGAACGAGTGGAAGGACGGCGAGGCGCTCTTCCTGCGCTGCTCCGT
Organism: uncultured Actinomycetota bacterium; assembly: GCA_963784705.1. GTDB lineage: Bacteria > Actinomycetota > Actinomycetes > Mycobacteriales > SCTD01 > RYN-111. The sequence goes on along the minus strand of CAWASC010000015.1, from coordinate 31,074 downwards.
CTGGCGCCAGGCTGCCGAGAACGTCGCGGAGTCCCTGACCAAGGGGACCGCCGTGATCGTCCAGGGCCGCCTCAAGCAGCGCTCGTACGAGACCAAGGAAGGCGAGAAGCGCACGGTGTACGAGCTCGACGTCGAAGAGGTCGGTCCGTCCTTGCGCTGGGCCTCCGCGAAGGTCAACAAGACCTCGCGCGGTGGTGGCGGCGGAGGGTACGGCGCCAGCAACGGCGGCGGTTCGGGCGGCAGCTACGGCGGCAGCTCTGGCGGATCCGGCGGCGGCGCCCCGGTCGACGACCCCTGGGCCTCCTCGGCCCCGGCGGGCGGCGGCTCCGGTGGCGGCGGCGGCTGGTCCGACGAGCCCCCCTTCTAGACCCACCTCATTCGTTTCACACTCATTGTCTTAGGAGCCACACCATGGCCAAGCCTCCTCCGAGGAAGCTGAAGAAGAAGGTCTGCCAGTTCTGCAAGGACAAGGTGACCTACGTCGACTACAAGGACACCGGTCTGCTGCGCAAGTACATCTCGGACCGCGGGAAGATCCGCGCCCGCCGGGTGAGCGGCAACTGCAGCCAGCACCAGCGCGACGTCGCGATGGCCGTCAAGAACAGCCGCGAGATGGCGCTGCTCCCGTACACGAGCACTGCACGATGAAGCTCATCCTCACGGCCGACGTGCCGAACCTCGGTGCCCCCGGCGACCTGGTCGAGGTCAAGGACGGCTACGGCCGCAACTACCTCGTCCCGCAGGGGCTGGCGATCTCCGCCAGCCGTGGCGCGGAGAAGCAGGTCGCCAACATCCGCCGGGCCCGCGAGGCCCGCACCGTGCGCGACCAGGCGCACGCCAACGAGATCAAGCAGTCCCTGCAGAGCCTGGCGGTCACCCTGACCGCGCACGCCGGCGACGCGGGCAAGCTGTTCGGCTCGGTCACCTCCGCGGACGTCGCGGCGGCCATCACCAAGGCCGGTGGTCCGAAGCTCGACAAGCGCTCGATCGTCATCCCCGCCCCGATCAAGGCCGTCGGCAACCACGCCGTCCAGGTCAAGATCCACGGCGACGTGGACGCGAAGATCAGCGTCGCGGTCGTCGCAGGCTGACGCCTGCTCGGCACTGTTCAGCACCGGCGACGGCCCGGGTTCCCTCACGGGAGCCCGGGCCGTTGTCATGTCCTGGTGATCGGGAACCGGTCGGGTTCCCGTTGCGTCGAAGGGGCGCCTCGGGGCGGACCGGACGCCCCGACACCGGACGGGACGGAACGTGGACGCGGACGGAGCTGAGCAGTTCGGTCTGCTGCTGGAGCAGGTGCATGACCCGCTCGCGCGGTACCTGCGCCGCCGTACGCCCGAAGCGGAGGACGTGCTCGCCGACACCCTCGCGGTGCTGTGGCGGCGACGGGACGAGGTGCCCGACCCGCCGCTGCCCTGGGCGTACGCCGTTGCGCGCGGCTGCCTGCAGAACGCCGAGCGCGCGTCCCGTCGGCGGCTGTCGCTGGTGCAGCGGCTCGCCCGGGAGCCGGTCGCGCCGGCGCCCCCGCACGACGAGGACCCCGCCCTCGCCGAGGCGCTCGCCGATCTGCCCTCGGCCGATCAGGAGGTCCTGCGGCTGTGGGCGTGGGAGCAGCTGCCGCCGCGCGAGATGGCCGTGGTCCTGGGCATCACCCCGAACGCAGCGAGCATTCGCCTGCACCGGGCGACAGGGCGGCTGCGGACCTCCCTGCTCGCACCGCGAAAGGATCTGCCGCGTCCCGGACATGAGCAGGGTGACGGACGACGGGAGGGGGCGCGACCGTGAACGACCACGACGATGACGAGCTGCGCTTTCGCCTGGCGAGGCTGGACCCGATGGCCGGCCGCTCCGTCCCCGCGCTCACCGACGAGGACAAGGAACGCATCATGACGCTCTCCCCTGACACCACTGACACCCCTGACACCACTGACACCACGGGCGCTGCTGACAGCTCGGGCGGTCCCGACCGGACGGCTTCCCCTCGTCCGCGTCGCCGGGCACTCCTCGCGGCCGCGGCAGCGGCGGTCCTGGTCGCCGGCGGCTCGGCCGCCTACCTCGCCGGCGGGGACACGGCCGCACCGCCGGTGAAGGCGCCGACCACCCTCGCGCTCACCCAGGGCCCCGTCGACACCATGGCCATGTGCATCCGGCTCTCGCCTGAGGTGCTGCGCGGTGCGGCGCACGCGTTCGAGGGTCGGGTGCTCTCCGCCACCGGCGGCGTCGTGACCTTCGACGTGACGCACTGGTACCACGGCGGCACGCAGGACCAGGTCACGCTCACCAGCCAGAGCGGACCCGAGACCGTCGAGGACGGCACCCGCTTCACGGTGGGCACCACCTACCTGGTGGCGGCCTCGGACGAGGGAGTGGGTCCGTGCTCCGGAACCGGTGAGACCTCGCCCGAGCTGAAGGCGATGTTCGACGAGGCCTTCCCCGCCGCCGGGTAGCCAGGCCCCTACGCTCGGCGCATGATCCGGGAGGCCCACGCCGAGGACCTGGCGTCGCTCACGGCGATCTACCACCACTACGTCGCGCACACCCTCGCGACGTTCGACACCGATCCGTTCGCCGACCGGCGCGCGTGGTTCTCGCACTTCGCGACGACCGGCCCGCACCGGCTGCTGGTGGTCGAGGTGGGTGGGGTCGTCGTGGGCTATGCGAGCAGCAGCCCGCATCGCCCCAAGCCGGGGTACCGCACGACGGTGGAGACGTCGGTCTACCTCTCGCCCGCGGTCACCGGTCAGGGTCTGGGTCGTCAGCTGTACGACGCACTGCTCCCCCTGGTCGATGCCGCCGGCGTGCACCGCTGCCTCGCCGGGGTCGCCCTCCCCAACGACGCGTCGGTCGCCCTGCACGAGCGGTGCGGCTTCCGGCGGGTCGGGGTGTTCACCGAGGTCGGCATCAAGCACGACCAGTGGGTCGACGTCGCCTGGTACGAGCGCCCCGCCCCCTGACCCCCTCTCGCCCCTTCCCTCCTCTCGTGCACGCCCGCGCCACCCCACCCGTGCCGCCGCACGCTCACGGGGCCCCGCGTGGTCGCCCCCGAGCGTGCACGACAGGAGGGAGGTCAGGGGTCAGGGGGACAGACTGCGCAGGGGGGTCAGCACCAGGAGGGCCGCGGTCGCGAGCAGGAAGCCGGCCGCGCCGCCGATGAGCTGGCCCCACGGCCCGACGGCGAGACGCCCCAGCACCGATCCCAGGACGAGGGCGATCGCGACGAGGATCGGCCACAGCCGCAGCACGCGGGTCCTCCGTCGGAACGAGCGCATCAGCGCGTCGACATCTGCGTTCTCGATGCGGATCCCCTCCACAGGCTGCAGCCCGGTGCGGAAGGTCGTGGTGGACCGGGATCTCGTCGCTCGACGACGCAGCCACCCTGCCAGCAGGCAGAGCAGGAACAGCATCCCTGCCAGGAGCAGCAGGCCCGGGCCGGTTCGGTCCACCAGCAGGGCCGGACCGTTGAGGACGCCGGTGAGCAGACCGGCGAGGACGAGCTGACCGCCCCAGATCCGACGGCGCACGGGACCTCCCTGTTGACGGCTGCTTCCGCCCGCAGTATCTATGTGCCATGGCATTGACACAAGTGATCCAGGGGACCTCGGAGGTCCATCCGGTGGGCGTCCTGACCGTTGCCGCGGTGGGCGCTGTCGTGGTGGCGGGGCACGTCCTGCGCGCCGTCGTCGTGAGGGACACCACAGCCGCGACGTGGCTCGGCGCGCGCCTGCTCCCGACGGACCCGCGCAGCGTGGCGACCGTTCGAGAACACCTGCGGCGTCTGCGCTGGACGCGCGCGTTCTCCAGCTGCGCGCTCGTAGCGATCTGCGCGGGGACGATGGCGGTGCACGGTGTCCCGGTCTCGTTCGTGTCGCTGCCCTTTCTGATTGCCGTACTCGTTGCTGAGGTGATGGCGCCCGAACCGCGACGCGCCCGCGTCATCAGTGTCGCCGTCGAGCACCGCTCACCCTCCTACTTCGCCCCCGGACGAGCCCTCCTGGTGGCCCGCACCGCGATGTGGTCGGGAGTGGCTCTGTCGCTGTTGGGCCTGACGACGAGCCACCTCCTGCGGACCGCGAGTGCAGTGCATGCCGTCGTCCTGGTCCTCGGTGCGCTTGCGGTTGAGTCGGCGCTGATACAGGTGTCGCGCCGCGGCTTGCCGGACCGGCAGCCGGACCTGGCCGTCGACACGGCGTTGCGCGTGGCAAGCGCCCGTGCGATCACCGCGGGCGCCCTGGTGTTCGGCACCTTCGGCCTGTTCCTGGGGATGTCCTTCGCCCGGCTCGGCTCTGCCGCCGGCAGCGAGGCGGTGTCTCTCGTCGTCAGCGAGGTCCTGAACGTCGGCCTGTTGGCGAGCGGGATCACCGCGTTCGTGCTCGTGCAGCCACTCCGCTCCTGGTCTCCGCGCACGTGACCGGGCTCACGGTCGACGTCGCGAGCAGCACGCCGGTGTACGAGCAAGTGGTCGACCAGCTGACCCGGCTCATCGTCGGCGGCGCCCTCCCGCCTCGGCACCGGCTGCCCGCGATCCGGCAGTTGGCGGCCGACCTCGGAGTTGCGCCCGGGACGGTGGCACGTGCCTACCAGGAGCTCGAGCACGCGGGGCTCATCACGACGCGCCGCCCCCAGGGCAGTTACGTCATGGACTTCGCGAAAGGCCAACGTCCTCAGCCCAAGGAGCTGTTGCGTGTGTTCGCTGAGGGTTTCGCGGAGCAGGCTCGACAACTCGGCGTGTCGCGGGACGACGCTCTGAGCGCCCTGCGTGCCGCCTACGACCGCAGCTGACCCCCTCTCGCCACTTCCCTCTTCTCGTGCACGCTCGCGCCACCCCACCCGTGCCGCCGCACGCTCACGCACCTCCGCATGGTCGCCCCCGAGCGTGCACCGCAGGAGGGAGGTCAGCGGCAGGTGAGCAGGACCTTCGCCATCGCGCGGCGCTCGTCGAGCTCGAGCAGCGCGTCGGCGGCCTGCGCCAGGGGGTAGCTGTTGCCCAGCAGCGGCTGCAGCGCCCCAGACTCCAGCGAGGGGAGCAGCCGGGCCCACTGCTCCGCGAGGTACGCCGGACGCGTCATCCACCACGCCCCCCAGCCCACGCCCACGACGCTGATGTTGTTGAGCAGCAGGCGATTGACGCGCACCTCGGGGATCGTCCCGCCGGTGAACCCGACGACCAGCAGCTTGCCCTCGGGTCGCAGGCAGCGCAGCGAGTCGGTGAACCGGTCCCCGCCCACGGGGTCCATCACCACGTCCGCGCCGCCGAGCTCCTTGACCGCGGCGAGGAACCCGTCGGCGAGCACGACCTCGTCGGCGCCAGCCGTCCGCGCGACCTCGCCCTTCTCGGGCGTCGACACGACGGCGACCACCCGGGCACCCATGACCTTGGCGAGCTGGATGGTCGCGACCCCGATGCCGCCGGCTGCCCCCTGCACGAGCACCGTCTGTCCGGCCTGCAGGTCCGCCCTCCGCACCAGCGCGAAGTCGACGGTCAGGTAGTTCATGAGCAGCGCCGCACCTGCCTCGAACGACACGTTGTCCGGCAGGGAGAACAGCGTCGCCGGGTCGCACACCGCCTGCTCGGCGTAGCCGCCCAGCACGCTGAAGCCGGCGACCCGCTCACCGGTGTCGACGCGCACCCCGGCGACCTCGCTCCCGGGCACGAAAGGAAGCTCCGGCTTCATCTGGTACTCCCCGCGCGACATCAGCACGTCGGGGAAGTTCACCCCCGCGACGTGCACGTCCACGAGCACCCCGCCCTCACCCGTCGGAGCCGGGACGTCGACGAGCTGCACGGCCTTCGGGCCGTCGAGGGAGGTCACCTGGATCGCGCGCATCGCCTCACGGTACGGCGGGCAGCACCTGCCGTGGCGACCGGACCACCAGCGCGACCCCGACCGCCGTGACGACGATGCCGAGCACGCTCAGCAGTGCCAGGTGCTCGTCGAACAGCAGGTACGCCTCGACGGCCGTCGCCGGCGGCACGAGGTAGAGCAGGCTCGACACCCCCGCGGCACTGCCGCGCCGCAGCAGCACGAGCAGCAGCAGCACCGCCCCGAGCGACAGCACGACGACCAGCCACACCAGCGCACCGACGAACCGCGGCGTCCACGCGATCCGCTGCTGCTCAGTCGCGGCGGACAGTACGGCGAGCACCACCGTCGCGGCGGAGTACTGCACCGCCGTACCCCACAGCAGCGGGATGCCGTCACCGTGCCGCTTCTGCCAGAGCGTGCCGAGGGTGCCGCCGGCGAGCGCGACCAGGCACGCGACGACCCCGCGTACGGGCAGTGCGCCGCCGATGCGGGGCGCGACGACGAGCACGACGCCCGCGACGCCGAGGGCGAGCCCGACCCACTGCCGCTGGCGCAGGCGCTCGCCGAGCAGCGGGATCGCCAGCGCGGCGACGAGCACCGGCTGCAGGCTGACCACGACCGCGGACACCCCCGCGGGCGTGCCGCGCGAGATCGCCCAGAACACGCCGCCGAGGTACGTCGCGTGCAGCAGCAGGCCCGACACGGCGGCGCGCCGGGCCTGCTCGCCGGTGATCCGGGTGCGGGCGGCCAGCGCGGCGACGGCCAGCAGCGCCGCGGCGATCGCGAGGCGTACGGCGAGGAAGACGAACGGTTCGGCGTCGGGCAGCCCGTACTTGGCGCCGACGAACCCTGTGCTCCACAGCAGGACGAACAGGGCGGCCACCGGCGGAGGGTACGCGGGTTGTCCACAGGAAGGTGCGCGCCGCCCACGAACTGTCGGACCCCCGTGGTGGGCTGTTCGGCATGGAGCTCTTCGACCTCCCCCCGACCCCGACCGAGCGGCTGGCTGCGGCCACGCACGCGGCGGTCTTCGGTGGCCTGCCTGCCTCGCTCTCGCGCGACCTGCACACGCCCGAGGTGGGCGACCTCGTGCTGCAGCTGCTCGACCACGGCTGGCGCCCTGGTCAGGTCGCGTCCCGGGTGGCCGCGCACCCAGCCGGGCGCGAACCGGTGGTCGGCGTGACCGGGCTGCTGCGCAGCCTGCTGGAGGAGACGCCGCCGGACGCCCGGTGGCGCGAGGAGAAGGCCCGGCGCGACCGCGACCGCGACCGCGAGCGCGAGCCCGCGCCGCCCGTCGCGAGCGACGAGGCGCGGTCGCGGTGGATCGCGCAGATCCGTCGCGACCTGGGCGCTCCGCGGGCCACCCGGCGCGAGCCGCCGGTCCGCTTGCGTCCCCCGTGCGCGCTCTGCGAGGGGCAGAGCAGCTACTTCGTGACCCGCGAGGTGCGGCTGTGCGAGGGCTGCGTCGTGCTGCTCGGTACCGGTGGGCTCAGCCTCCCCGACGCGGGGTGAGCGCCCGATGGCCCCTCAGAACTTTTCGTCCACAGGTAGTGGACAACCCTGTGGGCAGTCTCTGAGCGTCACTCGAGCGGGTGACTCGGCCGAGAGGCCGGCCTCCTGCACAGCCGCACACCCGGTCGTCCACAGCGACGCGCCGCGTCGTCCCCACCCTGTCCCCAGGTCCGCCCACAGCCTGACCGGGCGACCGGCTCGGGACACGCCGACAGGGCGTTCCCGGGGCACTAGACAGCACTCCGGCGACAGGGGTTGCGGCGGGCAGACGGCACCGCTGGTCCCCTCGCCAGTTCTGTCGACACGGTGGCGTGAGGAGTGGGTGCAGCGGTGAGCGAGCGGGTCGTCGAGCTGAACCGCCCACCCGCCCAGGCGACCCCCGCACCCTCCCGCGCGGAGTTCGAGCGGACACCTCCGCAGGACAACGGCGCGGAGCAGTCGGTCCTCGGCGGGATGCTCCTCAACAAGGATGCGATCGCCGACGTCGTCGAGGCCGTCCGGTCGGGCGACTTCTACCGCCCGGCGCACCAGATCATCTTCGACGTCATCCTCGACCTGTACGGTCGTGGGGAGCCCGCCGACGCGATCACCGTCGGAGCCGAGCTCACCAAGAACGGCGATGCTGGACGGGTCGGGGGGCTGCCCTACCTGCACACCCTGGTCTCCAGCGTCCCGACGGCGGCCAACGCCGGCTACTACGCCAAGATCGTTGCCGAGCTCGCCATCCTGCGTCGCCTGGTCGAGGCCGGGACGCGGATCGTGCAGCTCGGTTACTCCGGCGACGGCTCCGAGGTCGACGACATCGTCGACCGCGCGCAGCAGGCGATCTACGACGTCACCGAGCGCCGTACGTCGGAGGACTACACGCTGCTCGAGGACCTCATGCAGCCCACGATGGACGAGCTCGAGGCCATCGGTGGGCGCGCCGGGATGATGTCCGGCGTCCCGACCGGGTTCGCCGACCTCGACCAGCTGACCAACGGCCTGCACCCCGGACAGCTCATCGTCATCGCCGGCCGGCCAGGTCTCGGGAAGGCACTGGCCCTGGACACCCCCCTACCGACTCCAGACGGCTGGACGACGATGGGTGCTGTGCAGGTCGGCGACATGCTGCTCGGCGCGGACGGCAGGCCGACCACGGTGGTGGCCGCGACCGACGTGATGATCGGTCGCCCCTGCTACGAGGTGACCTTCAGCGACGGCACACGAATCGTCGCCGATGCCGAGCACCAGTGGGAGACCAGCACCCGTGCCGAGCGGCGAGCGGTCGTCCGGTCCGCCTCGATCCGTACGACGGCGGAGCTCGCAGCGACCGTCCGCACCGTGACCGCCGAGGGCCGCGTCAACCACTCGGTCCGCACCGCCGCCTCGCTCGACCTGCCCGACGTACCACTTCCGCTGTCGCCGTACGTGCTGGGCGTCTGGCTCGGCGACGGCGACAGCGCGGGCGCCCGGTTCACCACAAAAGACCCTGACATCGTGATGCACCTCGAAGCCGAGGGCATGGAGGTGCGCCAGCAAGCGGGCACCATGCTCTACGGCATCGGCTTCCCCGCGCACGTCGTCGAGCCGCGACAGTGCGTCGTCTGCGGCGCCACCTTCACACCAGCCACGTCGCAGGTGCGCACCTGCGGCCGCTCATGTGGTGGTCGGGCACAGTTCCTGTCTTCTGCGGTCCCTCTTCCGTCGTGTCCCGACTGTGGGCAGCCCTCTTCCGGGCTCCAGCGCTGTCAGGCGTGTCGTGAGGACCACGGAACGGTGCACGCGGTGCTTCGCGCGATGGGTGTCCTGGGCGACAAGCACATCCCCGGTGCCTACCTGCGTGCCTCGGCGGATCAGCGGCGTGCGCTTCTCGCGGGGCTCATGGACACCGACGGGACCGTGACGCCGACGGGCAACCTGCAGTTCACCGTCACGTCCCAGCGCCTGGCGGAGCAGGTTCACGAGCTCGTGCTCAGCCTGGGGCACCGCGTCACCATGACCACGCGGCGGGTCAAGGGCCGGCACGAGCACTCGAGCGTCGCCTACACCCTCAACTGGACCACGGACGAGCGGACGTTCCGGCTCGAGCGAAAGCACCTGACGCACAAGGATCGCTGCCGCGTCACTCCGGCCCGCGTCCACGTCAGATGGATCACGGCGATCGAGCCGATCGCCTCTGTACCGGTGCGCTGCGTGCAGGTCGACAACGGTGACCACCTCTACCTCGCCTCGCGCGCGTTCATCCCGACGCACAACAGCACGATGGGCCTGGACATCGCCCGGTCGGCCTCGATCAAGAACGGTCAGGCCTCGTGCATCTTCTCTCTGGAGATGAGCAAGACCGAGATCACCATGCGCCTGCTGTCGGCGGAGGCGCGGGTGCCGCTGCACCACATGCGCAGCGGCTCGATGACCGACGACGACTGGGCCCGGTTGGCACGGCGGATGGGCGAGGTCGCGGAGGCGCCGCTCTACATCGATGACTCGCCCAACCTGACGATGATGGAGATCCGCGCGAAGGCGCGGCGGCTCAAGCAGCGGCACGGCCTGCGGCTGATCGTCATCGACTACCTGCAGCTGATGAGCGGGAACAAGAAGGCGGAGTCCCGCCAGCAGGAGGTCTCGGAGATCTCCCGAGCACTCAAGCTCCTCGCCAAGGAGCTCGAGGTTCCGGTCATCGCGATGAGCCAGCTCAACCGGGGCGCCGAGCAGCGCACGGACAAGAAGCCGATGCTGTCCGATCTGCGCGAGTCGGGCTCGATCGAGCAGGACGCCGACATGGTGGTGCTGCTGCACCGCGAGGACGCCTACGAGAAGGAGAGTCCGCGCGCGGGTGAGGCGGACTTCATCGTGGCCAAGCACAGGAACGGCCCCACCGCCACGATCACCGTCGCCTTCCAGGGCCACTACTCCCGCTTCGTGGACATGTCCTCGCCGTAGGCGTCGCTTGCTGGTGTTCGTCACGCCAAGGAGGGTCCATGCGCTCTTCACCAACCGAACCGAGGCCCTGGCCAGCGGCTGAGCGGAATGCTCGCTGAGATGGGTAGATGAGATGTGGCGCGCCTCTTCGCGGTCCGTCGCAGGGCGAACAAGAACAGGCGTCTCCTCGGTTCAGACAGGCGTCGCTCAGAGGGCGAGGTGGATCCTGAGGGCCTCGTCCAGGTGGTTCATCAGATTGGGCGGGACTGCCCCAAGTCGGTGGACGATCCGACCGACGTCGACCGAGCGGACCTGTTCGGCCTGAGCTTTGGAGTCGGTGTCGAGACCAGTGGCCGCGGCCGGCAGCAGGACCTGGAAGGCGTAGCTCCGTTCGACATTGGAGGTGACCGGGACGACGGCGATGACGCCACGGCCTAACCGGGTCGCGGTTGCGTTGGCCCCTTCGTTGCTGACGATGACGGCCGGGCGGGTCTTACGGGCCTCACTGCCCTGTGCAGGGTCGAGGTCGACCAGCACGATGTCTCCCCGTCGCATCAGTTCCCCACGCCGTCCACCAGGGCTGCGTTCCAGACGGCGCTCTCCTCCGTCGCTTCCCAGTCCTGCCACGCTGCCGTGTAGTCATCGCCGAGTTCCACGGCGCGAAGCAAGCGCACTGCCTTGTGCAGGACAGCGGATCGTGACGCGGTTCCCGAACTGGATGCGTAGGCATCGAGGAACTCGACATCGTCTTCGGGGAGGCTCACGCTGACCTTCATGTCGTTATCCTACTCAGGTAGGACTTGAGTAGCAATCCCTGACAGAGGCGGGGCGGGACCGATAGCGGCCAACTACCTGGCTCCCGGACCGTCGAGCTCCTGACCAGGATGCGGGGTTCTTCGCTGGGCCGAGCCCGTGCGAGCGCGGGTCGACGCGTAGGACCTAGCCTGAGAGCTGTGACGGCATCGAGATGGTTCCGAGTGCTGCCGTCGGATCTCGCTCCGAGCGGCAGCGCTGTGTTGGAAGCGATGGTCGAGATGCTCGACGTTGTTCAGCCGCAAGCCCTCGACCTCGAACGCAGCCACGTCATCACGAGCGCACATGCCTGGGCGGAGTACGAAGCCGAGTTCCGATTGGCCCACGCTGATGGCGCAGAGGCGGACATCACGGTGGCCGTCGGGAGCGACGAGGCGCTGCTGTCTTGGTTGATGGCGCATGAGCACGTGTACGCCGATGACGGGGACGCCGAGCGACCTTGGACGACGGTGGTCGTGGACGCTGTTGCGGCTCTTCTGCGCGGCGAGTACGAGGTGCGGGAGCACTACCGCGGGGAACGCCTCGTGAAGACGAGCGTCCACGACACCTTGCTGGGTGATCGGCACGTCAGCACCAGTGGCTCGCTGTTGGGCCTCCTACCGATCCTCAGGCGGGTTGACCGCGTGGAGCGCCGTACCGTCGATTTCCGCTGCCGAGGGTAGGTGCCGCGAGCGCGAACCCTTCTTCGCCGGCCAGCAGTGGAGGTCTTCCCCACCGTTGCGGCGAGCAGAGGCTGCCGTCTGCCGGTCGAGGAACCTGGCAGGATCAGTCAGTCGAGCAGGTCGAACGCGTCGTGGAACGCTCGGGTCAGTTCGTGCTCCTGGTGGTCAAGCAGGGCTCCTAGAGGTCGCAGCAATCCGTTGCGGGGCACGGTGGCGATGAGGTCGAGGTTGACGACGGACTCGTTCTCCAGCCCGTTCTCCGGACCGACGGTGATCTCACTGCGTAGACCGCGGATCGTGCTGGTAATCGGAGCGAGAGTGACGAGGTCGCGGACCGCGCGTACTTCTTCACGCGTCAGGACGAGCACGGGTCGTGTCTTGTCGAGCCGTGCGAGCCAGATCGAGTGCATCAGTCCAACTCGGTGAACGACTGGGTCGCGACGTGCGCCGTCCAAGCCGTGTAGGCATCGGAGTCGAGATCCGGGTCGTGGGTGCTGGCGTAGATCTGGGCATCGCGTTCGGCCGCCCGACGGCGGATCTCCCGTCGCAGTGCACGGTTGATCACCTCGGCTCGGCTGACTTCGCCGGCCTTGGCGGCATCATCGACAAAGGCCGCGAGATCGTCGTCGACTCGGATGGTCATCTGCACAGACATACCACAACGATACCGCAACGGTATGAGGGCTGCCGCCGTGACCGTGTTGGTGGCGCTGCCGGACCACAACAAGGTTAGGTTCGGGGTCCTTTGCTCGCGGCCATCTTGATTCAACCGTTCGTCGCTGACCTCTGGGAGAGGCGCTTCGGTCGCTGGCGATAGCTGACAAGCTTCGGCGGTCAGGTTCGATTGATCAAAAGGTGCCACTGGACGATCCGCCCCCGGCTGGTGGGTAAAGCCGGACTACCGCGGTCCAGCGCGCTCGAGGCGCCGATCAGGGTGCGGCGCTATGCATGGGCGTGTCGGAGCTGCGTCGTGGGGGCTCGGCGTCAGGCCCGGCGACGGATGCGCCGGGAAAGCCCTGTGATCGCGTCTGCGAGTGACTCAGCGATGGCCTGGTCAGCCGGTGGGTCCAACAACTCGTCGCAGCAGGGTGGCTTGGTTCGTTCGTCAGTTGGCAACTCCATCTTGAGGGCTGTCAGGATGAGGTCGTAGATGTCGGAGGGTCCGCGGTCATGTGGGCCGACGGCGAGGACGACCGCGTGGTTCGGGGTAACCCAGGCGATGAGCATTCGGTCGTTGCCGTTCAGGTGCGGCTGCAGATGTGCTCCAGGAACTGTCCGGTGAGTCGGTAACCAGCAGCCTGGCAGCCCGAACGCATGAGCTCTTGGAGGGCGGTACGGGCTGCCTGTGCGCCGGCCGCGAAGCGCCTTGATCTGGTTCTCGGCCGTCCGGGTCAGGTCGACGTCGATGGTCTCGCCCGCTTCTTCGGCGGCAGGAGCTCGTCCAGCGTGTCCACATCAAGGCGACGAACCCGTCCGGCGGCCAGGTCATCTCGTCCTCGTGCCGCGTCCTCGCCAGCGAGGACCCCTCGATCCCGCAGCACCCGGAGCACGTCGGCGAGCAGGTGTCGGTCGTTGCGTTCCTGACGTAGTTCATCGACGACCTGCTTCGCCAGGGCCAGCGACATCACGCCGACCCGGACAGGCCCAGGGCCGTCTACCGGAACAAGTAAGCCCGCTTCGATCCATGCGCGCACAGTGGGTGCCGAGACCCCGAGCACCTGGGCGGCTTCCAGCACCTTGGCGCCCCGGTCCCGCTCAGCGACGTGCTCTCGAACAGCATCCAGCGACCGACGGCGTGCCGCGTTCCGCTCCTGACCGGCAAGCCGCTGCAAGGTGATGAGGTCCTCGACGACACCGTTCAACGACATGCCCGCAGCCTACAGTCTGACTTTCGAAAATCAACCGTTAATCAAAAGCCCATCGCGCTTTGCAGATGAGCAACAAGGTGCCGTTGGCTGCCCTGCGAACCGGCTCCTGCCGTGGGGCCAGGGCCAGGTGCTCGGCCAGCACCCCGCGCATCCGGCGCCGGCCGTCGGGCGTCCAGCGCCGCCAGCGGCTGGGGGCACTGGGCCCGTACGTCCACATGAGCCTGACGGTAGGTGCTGCGGGAGGGGTGAGGAGGTGCCGTTCTTGTTGTCGATCGAGCTTCCGCGGCAGCGCGCATAACGACAGATCTTCGCCTGGAGCGACCGGCTCACGTCGCACGTTCTGCCGCCTGGGGTTGCGGGGGTTCTGACTGCAGCCATGCCGATGCGCGGTTGCGCCGTGCCTGTTCGGACTATCCGATGAGCCGGTCGAGGAGATCGAACGACTCGTACGGTTGGTCGACATCACCGAAGTGCCCGTCGTCGCGGACGATGAGGGTGCCGCCGAGCTGGTCGAACATCATGCGACCTTGCTCGTCGTTGCAGCCGTACGGATCGTTGCGGGAGTTGAGGAAGTACAGGTCGCCGACACGTGCCCTTATCGCCTGCCAGTCGTAGCTGTCCTGGAGGACGGGTTCGTCGTCGGCGTTGGGTCGGGTGCAGTAGCCGGCCACGAGGAAGGCCCGGTCCACGGTCACCTCGAGGTGCTCGAGGACCGCGAGCAGCAGCGCTGCCCCTCCCGAGTGGCCCACCAGCACGGTGTGTGCGTCGAACGTGTGATTGCTCAGCACCTTCGGCAGGAACGAAGCGATGGGCTCGACGTTGAGGCCGGGGTAGTGCGGCACCTCGACGACGAACCCACGTCCGGTCAGTCGCTCCCGCAGCCAGGGAAGCCACACCACCCCCGGGTGTGCGCCCGTCCCGTGGAAGAGGATTGCGTTGCGGTCGCTCATGGCACGGTTCTACCGCAGCGCTCACGGAGCACGGCCCGTGCCGCGCAGCCGTTGAGGTGCCGAGAGTCAGTCGTAGACGACATCGAGCCCGTCTGCGCGGAGCCGGGCAAGTGCATCGAGCATTCCCTGGAGCACCTCTGGGGTGTGCCGGGTCCAGTCCTTCACCTCGGCGACGACGCGCAGGGGGTCGCGGGAGCGGTACGACCTGGTGGGGTTGCCCGGGAACTTCTTGTCCGTGACGTTGGGGTCGTCCTCGAACGGCCCCGTCGGCTCCACCTCGTAGACCCTGGCAGTGGCGGGGCTCTCTCCCTCCGGCGCGAGGGCGGCGGCCAGCTCCGCCCCCCACGCTGCGGTCTCGGCCCGCGTCGTGAAGTAGACGTGCGCCAGCGGTCGGTCGGGCCGAAAGTGCGAGGGCCGTCCGGGCTGGACGAGGTCGCCCGGCGCGAGCGCAGCTCGGGTTCCGTGCAGGAACGGCCCAACAATGTGTTCGTGGCTGGTCAGGGATGCGGGCGGCGGCGGTGTGAAGTCGTCGGGCACGCCGGAGATGATCGCACCGGAGCAGGGGTTCCAGGACACGGGTCGCAGAACGGGTCCTGGACGACAGCTCGGGCGCGCAGAGCCAGGTCGGCCGTACCGGGCGTGAGTGGCCACGGCAGCGCCGACAGGTCGAACCAGCCGATCTCCAGCAGCTCGCTGACGGGCCGAGCGACAGCGGCCAGCTCGATCGGGACAGCGGCGAAGCGCACGTCGAGGTGGGTGCAGGGGCTGCTGACCCCGCCGCAGCGGAACTCTGACAGCCGAACGTCGACTGGGGCCGGGTGGACGCGCACCCGCAGGCCCGTTTCCTCGGCGACCTCGCGCTCGGCTGTGTCGACCAGGGTCCTGTCCTGCTCGTCAACATGCCCGCCGAAGGGCCCCCATTCGGCGTACCTCTCGTGGCGCCCGAGCAACAGCTGCCCCCCGGGCCCGACGACGACGGCGCTCGCCACCAGGTGCGCGCCGGCCGCCGCCTCCCGTGCGAGGAAGGCCCGCGCCGCGGCCCAATCGTGATCGCCGCCGTCCGGCGGCGCCACAGCCGAGAGGAGCTGCTCGGTCTGGGTTCGCCGCGCGGCGGTCATCGCCCGGGGGTCGGTCACCGCCCTCCCTTTCGTCCGAGCCGCTGGACACACGCAAGCGTGCTGCAAGGACCGCGCATCAGAGACTGTGACCTTGCCTGCCAAAGCATGCGTACGGCGTTGCCGATGCGTCCTGACGCTCGCCTGACGCTCACTGAAGCGTTCCGCAGCGCGGAGCGCCGAAGTACAGTCCGATGATGGTCACCAGGAGCATCGCGCTGTGCCGCACCCCACGAGCCCGGACGGCGCTGGCTGTCACGGCGACGGTGGCGCTGCTCGTCTCCGGCTGCGCGTCGGCGACCGGAGCAGCGTCCGGCCAGTACCGCGCTGCGCTGAGCGCCGTGCCGGCTGAACCGGCGCTGCAGGCGGTTCCCCGGGCGGTCTGCGGGCCGGGCGCACGCCCGGAGACGGGGATCCAGGGCCGGATCAGCCGGGCGGACCACGTGAGCGGCCTGGCGGCGAAGGGGCTGCAGTGCAACGCCGAGCTCGTCGGAAAGCACACGCAGGAGAAGGCCGGCGTCGACGGCACGATCGTCGGCACCGTCGGCGGCTACAAGGTCCTGCGCTACAAGGACAAGCAGGGCAACGAGTGCGCCTACTACGACACCTCGCTGCTGCCCCCGACCAACGCCGGCGACGGCAACCTCGGCGTGCGCGTGCTCGACATGAACGACCCGAAGAACCCGAAGCTCTCGATGATCCTCGACTCGGCCTCGATGATCTCTCCGCACGAGTCGCTGGTGCTCAGCGAGAAGCGCGGGCTGCTGATGGCCGTCGCCGGCAACCTCGCCCAG
Organism: uncultured Actinomycetota bacterium; assembly: GCA_963784705.1. Lineage (GTDB taxonomy): Bacteria > Actinomycetota > Actinomycetes > Mycobacteriales > SCTD01 > RYN-111. The sequence continues at coordinate 14,655 of CAWASC010000015.1, read as the reverse complement.
GCTGTGCTGCCGGGGATCGTCGACATCTACGACCTCAACGGACCGCTCGGCTGCTCCGTCCCTGTCCTCACGTCGTCCACCCCGCTGGGCATCTTCGGCCACGAGAGCGGGCTCGCCCCGGACGGCAACACCTTCTACTCGGCGTCCTTCTCCACCAAGACGATCGTGGCGCTCGACATCAGCGACCCCGCGCTCCCCGAGGTGCTGGGCACCATGGCGGTCAACTCGCACGGCCTGTCCATCTCCCAGGACGGCACGCGGGCCTACGTCGCCAAGGACCAGGCCTACGTCGCTGCGGACGGCGACACCGGCGACTTCGGTCTCGGGATCTACGACATCAGTGACTTCCAGAACCGCAAGCCGGTTCCTCAGGGGCGGGAGGTCGCCTCGCTGAGCTGGAAGGGCATCAGCATCCCGCAGAGCACCGTGCCCATCACCATCAAGGGTAAGCCGTTCGTCCTCGAGTCCGACGAGTTCGGTCCCGGTGGGGCGCGGCTCATCGACATCAGCAACGACAAGACGCCGTTCGTCATCTCCAACCTGCGCCTGCAGGTGCACCAGGCGGACATCCGCAAGGCCAACCCCAGCATGGAGGACGACCCGGGCGTCAACACGCCCTTCGCCTTCGCGCAGGACTACACCGGCCACTTCTGCAACGTGCCGACCCTGGTCGACCCTCCGATTGTCGCGTGCGGCATGGCCATCTCAGGACTGCGCATCTTCAACATCGAGGATCCGTACCACCCCTACGAGGCTGCCTACTTCACGGCGCCGGTGCAGAAGCGGGCCTTCCCCGAGGGATCCAACTGGGCCTACTCGATGCCCACCTTCGTGCCTGAGCGCAAGGAGGTCTGGTACTCCGAGGCCTACACCGGCTTCTACGCCGTGAAGATCACCAACGGTGCCTGGCCTGACAAGAAGGCGGCACCGGCCGCGCCACGGGTTCCGCCCGTTGCGGCGCCCGTCGCTCCGCCGGTTGCTCCCCCCGCCCCGACCGCAGGTCGCCACCTGGCGACGACCGGCCCGATCCCTGGACTGCCGATCGCCGGCTTCGGCGTGCTGCTGCTGGCGGTCGTCGTACGCCGCCGTCGCACCGCCCGCGCCGCGGTCGGTGTCTGACCGCGCAGGGAAAGCGACTTCGCTCAGTCGTCGAGCACCCAGGTCACCGGACGACCCGGATCGGGCTCCCACCGGCAGGTCAGACCGGTCCGGAGGCCGTCGCGGAGCAGCCTGGCAAGGGCGGGGTCGGCCTCCTCCACCCGCCGGAGCACGGCGGTGAGGGCCTTGCGGACGGCCATCCGCGCGCGCTCGCTCGTGGCCCCTGGACGCCGGTCGCGTCCGGCCAGCCCCACCGCCGCAGCGAGCTGGTCGAGCAGGGCCTCGCGCTCGAGCAGGGCGCGTTCGTGACGCGCCACGTCCGCCCAGCTGCTCGCCTCGTCGAGGTCGGCGTCGATCTCGGCCAGGCGCGTGCGGTAGGCCCGCTTCGCCTGCGCGTCGAGGACCGGCCCGACATCGTCGGCCCGGACCGGTGTCCCGACGAGCTCCAGGACGTCGACCTCGACACCCGGCCGCGCGACCAGGGTTCGCAGGTGGTGCAGCCCCCGCAGGTCAGGGAGCCGCACCAGTGAGCCCTCGTCGCCCAGGACCCAGCCCTGCTCAGCCCGCCGCAGGTGCACCCGGCGGGGAGCTGCCGCAGCGCTCGTCGCACCAGTGCACCTCTGTGCCCACCAGCGCGCACCGATCCGTCGGTAGGCAGCGCTCGCCCGCGCCAGTTCCCCGACGTACTCGTCGACCACGCCGTGGAAGGTGACCGCGGCGGCGTTGAGCACTGCCCGCCCGGCGTACGGCGCAAGGAGGTCGACCGCCCGTGCGGCCAGCTCGGGGCGACCGGTGCGGGAGGCGACGTACTGCACCATGCTCGCGGTGAGCAGGAGGTCGACGTCCGCTGGCAGCTGCTCCAGCGCAGGGATCACGTCCACGAGATCACCGGCGCGCTCGGGCTGGCCGGCGTGCAGGCAGTAGTAGGCGGCCTGCGCCAGCAGGGAGGGCACCCCGCTCTCGCGCGCGACGGCCTCCCAGTCCTCGACCTCGGTCGCGAGGGCCGCGACGTCGCCCCGCCGTCGGAGCAGCTCCGCCCGCAGGCTGTGGGTCACCGCGGCGACATCCGCTTCGCCGAGCCCCTCGCCCAGGGCGGAGACCTCGTCCACGAGGTCGGCGGCTTCCTGCTCGCTCCCGACGACGAGGGCGTGCATGGCCCGCCGTGACCTGGCGAAGAAGGCGACCCGCGGCGACCCGGACTCCTGCTCCAGCAGCTCGAGCGACCGGAGCTGACGCGACACGGCGACGACGTCCAGGCACTCCCAGGCCGTGGTGAACCGCCACAGCGCCGCGGTGAGACGCGCCTCGGGCTCCGGCAGGTGAGCGCTGAGGGCCTCCAGCCGCGCCGCCATGCTGACCCGTTCCTCGAGGTCGTCGGGGCCCCAGTGCGCGAGCAGCGCCGCGTCCAGCGCATCGGCCAGCACCTGGTCATGGGTCACCTGGTCGCCCGGGTCGTCGGTCAGGTCGGTGGCCAGGGCAAGGGCCTGCTCGGAGAACGCCACCGCGCGCTCGGCCTCGCCGCCGTACACCCAGGCCCGGGCGAGCCCCGCCAGCAGGCGCACCCGGGCCGCCGGCTCGACGGTGGCCAGCAGCGTCTCGTGCAGGTACGCCGGAGCCTGGCCCGGGTGCAGGCCGAACCCCTGGACCGTCGTCAGCCCGAGGGCGGCGGCCGTCATGGTGGCGAGGTCTTCGGTCGCGCGCGCCGCACGAAACGCGGCGACCAGCGCCGCACGCGCTGCCGGCACGTCCCCGGCGGCCCGTGCGGCAGCCGACTGCTCCAGCAGCTCTGCCGCCTCCGACATGGCCACATGGTAGGAGCGCGACACCGGATCAGGGCCGATGCAGAGCGACGGTGCTGCGATGGGCAGCAACCGTGGCCTCGTCCCAGTCTCCGGTGCAGTACACCGACAGCTGACTGATCTGCCCGTCCGCGACGTCGCAGCGCAGCAGCTCGCGGCAGTACCAGTGCTGGCCGCCGGCGTCCCACTCCTCCTCGACCTCGAGGACGAACCCGGTCTCGGTCAGGTCCAGGCGGCTGCGGGGGACCTTCCCGCTGGCCGGGTGCCCGGCGCGGCGCAGGGCCACCGCGTCCTCCCGGCTCTGCGCCTGCAGGCGCCACTGGGGCAGGGTGAAGTCGAGGAACAGCCCATCAGCGAACAGCCCTGCGGGTGGCTCGTTGGTCTCGAGGAAGGTGATCAGGTCGCCGGCGAGGCGCTCGGCGAGGACGCGATCGGTGGTGCTCACGAGGGGTGTCACGGGGGGTGTCATGGTGCCTCCATCGGTGGTGAGGGGTCGTTGCACCCCGGAGGCGTGACGGGGGCGCGTCACAACGTGCCGACGACAGGCTCACGCCTTGAGGGGTGCGCACTCGCCGGAGTGCCGAGGAGGTGCACGCCATGACGACCACACCCACCACCGCCCTCACGCGGAGTCGATGATGCCCGGCGCGACCGTGCACATCGCCGCCTCCGCCGACCGCGTGTGGGGCCTCGTCTCGGACGTCACGCAGATGGGGCGCTGGAGCCCGGAGACGACCTCCGCCCGCTGGCGCGACAGCCTGGGACCAGCCGTCGGGGTCCGCTTCACCGGACGCAACCGCCGCCGGCTCGGCTGGAGCACCACCTGCACGGTGACCGCCTGCGAGCCCGGTCGGAGGTTCGCCTTCGTCGTCGGGAAGGGGGCGACGGCGTGGGAGTACGCGCTCCGCGACGCCGGCGACGGCTGTGAGGTCACCGAGTCGTTCCAGGTGCTGACGGTGCCCGGTGCCGTCGGCCGGATCCTCACGAGGCTGGCCGTCGGCGTTCGCTGGTCCCAGCGTGAAGCCGACCTGCTCCGCGGTGTCGAACAGACCTTGCTGCGCCTCAAGGCACACGCCGAGGCGCTCGGGACGGGTGAAGAGAGTCCGAGTCGTACGCTCGGGGCATGACGCCGCACGAGCTGGCGGACCTCGCACGTCTGCGCCGGGCCAGGGACGTCATGGACCGCGAGTACGCCGAGCCGCTCGAGGTCTCCGCGCTCGCGCGGGTCGCGCTGATGAGCCCGGCCCACTTCTCCCGCTCGTTCCGCGCGGCGTACGGCGAGACGCCGTACTCCTACCTGATGACCCGCCGGATCGAGCGGGCCAAGGCGTTCCTGCGGGAGGGGCGCAGCGTGACGCAGACCTGCTTCGCCGTCGGTTGCACCTCGCTCGGCTCGTTCAGCTCTCGCTTCACCGAGATCGTCGGGCAGACGCCGTCGCAGTACCGCGCCCAGGACCACAGCGGCCTGCAGGACGTGCCCGCCTGCGTGGCGCGGTTCGTCTCCCGGCCCCAGCGCCGCCCTCCCCGCTGAGCAGGAACGGAGAAGCCCCGACGGCGCTCGGCCTCCTACCGTGGGCGCATGGCCACGTCCCTTGCAGTGATGTTCATCCCGGTGCACGACCCTGAAGTCGCGCTCGGCTTCTACCGTGACGTCCTCGGTCTCGAGGTGCGCAAGGACGTGAGCAACGGCGGTTTCCGCTGGGTCACCCTTGGCGCCGTAGGGCAGGACGTCGACATCGTGCTGTCGCAACCGCACGGTGGGCGCTCCGCGACGGAGGGGGACGCCCTGCTCGCGCTGGTGACGAAGGGATCGCTGCAGGCGGCGATCTTCCGGTGCGACGACCTGGAGGCGACCTTCGCGAGGGCCCGGTCGGCCGGCGTGGAGGTCCTCGAGGAACCCACGGACCAGTTCTGGGGGGTGCGCGACGGTGCCGTCCGGGATCCCTCCGGCAACCTCGTCCGCCTCCAGCAGGCCTGACCGCGATCTCGACCCGACCCCGACCCGCCCAGACTCCCCTGCCGGACAAGGAGAAGCCGTGAAGACCATGACCTGCCGACAGCTCGGCGGCCCGTGCGACACCGCCCTTGCGGGAGCGAGTGCCGACGACGTCATCAAGGCGCAGGACGCTCACCTGAAGGCCGCCGTGCAGGCGGGTGACGCCCAGCACCAGCCTGCCCTCGACGACATGAAGGGCCGGTGGAAGCACCCGGTCAAGGGGATGGGCTGGTACCGCGCGACCAAGAAGGCGTTCGCCGCCCTGCCGGAGGCGTGAGGGCTGAGGCCCTTGGGCAGCATCGAGCCATGAGCGCTGACCTCGAGCACTTCCTCCAGTCCCAGGACGACGGCAGCGTCGCCCGCGCCCGGCAGGAGCTGTCGACCGGCCGCAAGCGCAGCCACTGGATGTGGTTCGTCTTCCCGCAGCTCGCGGGGCTCGGCTCGAGCGCGATGGCCGAGCGCTACGCCCTTCGCGGGCGCGACCACGCCGCTGCCTACGAGCAGCATCCCGTCCTGGGCGAGCGGCTGCGCGACCTGGTCCAGGTGCTGCTCGACCTGCCGGCAGACCTGAGCGCGCACGACGTCTTCAGCAGCCCCGACGACCTGAAGCTCCGGTCGTCGATGACGCTGTTCCGCGAGGTCGCGCACGAGCCCTCGCCGTACCAGGCGGTGCTGGACAGGTGGTACGACGGCGAGCCGGACCCGCGGACCCTGGCCCTGCTGGCGCGCGCCGACGCCGAGGAACGATCGAGGAACACCGACTGAGCACCCTCCGGCGCACGGGCACCCGCCCGTTCGACTGGAGGAGCAACCATGGAGCAGGCACCGCTGTTCGACCGGCTCGGCGGGCGCGAGGGCGTCATCGCCGTCGTGGACAAGGCCGTCGACAACCACTTCACCAACCCGCTGATCCGCACCCGCTTCGAGAACGCCCAGCAGTCCCGCGACGTGCTGGCCAAGCACGCCGTGGAGTTCTTCTGCACCGGGCTGTCCGGCGTCCCGACGTACGAAGGTCGGGACCTTGCGACGGCGCACCGCGGGATGAACATCAGCGAGCAGGAGTTCTTGACGACCGTTGACGACATCCTGGATGCCATGATCAGCGTCGGGATCGGCGAGGCCGAGCGCGGCGAGGTCCTCGCCATGCTCTACGGCATGAAGGCGGACCTCGTCCGTCTCTGAGCGGAGGCCGGCATGAGCGCACCAGTGCGGCTCACGCTGCTGGGTGGCTTCGCGGTGCACCTGCCGGACTGCACCGTCACCGACTGGCCGTCCCTGCGTGCCGGCGAGCTGGTCGCCCTGCTGGCGCTGTCCCGCGAGCGGCGGCTGCACCGGGAGCAGGTGACCGAGGCGCTCTGGCCGCACCTGGCCCCCGAAGCGGGTGCGGCCAACCTGCGCAAGGCCGCGCACCACGCCCGTCAGGCCCTCGGCGCGCCGGAGGCGATCACGCTGCGCGGCGGTCAGGTCGCGCTCCTGCCCGGCGAGCGCCTGGACGTCGATGCCGAGACCTTCGCGGCCCTGGCGTCCGCCGCCGTGCGTTCCGAGAGCGTTGCTGCGTGCGAGCAGGCACTCCAGGCGTACGGCGGGGAGCTGCTGCCCGACTTCGCCCTGGCCGAGTGGTCGCAGGAGCCACGACGGCAGGTCCACATCCTCCGTCTGCAGCTCCTGCGGGCGACCGGCCGGTGGGCCGAGGTGGTGGAGGCGGACCCGACGGACGAGGTGGCCTACCAGCACCTCATGCGCGCGGCCCTGCACGAGGGTCTGCGTCCGGCCGCCCTGCGGTGGTACGACCGCGCACGCCTGCACCTGGCCACCGAGCTCGGCATCAGCCCCGGCCCGGATCTCGAGCAGCTGCGGGAGCAAGCCCTCGCCGGGTTGCGCCCGACGAACCCGGTGCTCGTCGGGCGCGACGACGACCTCGCGCGCGGTCTTGCGGTCCTGCGGGAGGGCGAGCTCGGTCGCCGCGGGCTCCTCGCCGTGCGCGGGGCCCCCGGTGTGGGCAAGACGGCGTACTGCCGCGAGGTGGGCGAGCTGGCCACGGCGCGAGGGCGCGTGGTCCGGAACGCCTCTGCCGTGGCCGCCGAGCCCGCGCTGGCCCCCCTGGCCCGGCTCGCCGAGGAGCTGCTCCTGACCGCCCGTCCGCTGCTGTCCGCCGTCGGGCCGCACGCCCATGCCGTCCTCGGTGCGCTCACCGCGACTGCTGGTGCACCGACACCACAGGGACCCCTGTCCCGGCACCAGGTCGTCGGTGCTCTCACCACCTTGTTCCGTGCCTGCGCGCGCGGTGCGGGAACCCTGCTGGTTCTCGACGACGCGCAGCACGCCGACGCGGCGACGCTGGACGTCGTGCTCGCGCTGGCCAGCACTGTCCCTGACGTCTTCGTCGTGCTCGCCCTCCGCCCCGAGGAGTCCCCCGAGGCCCTGACGACCGGGCTGGCGCGGCTGCACCGCCACGGCCGCGCGGCCCTGCTGGACCTCCACCCGGTGGTGCCGTCGGCGGTCGTCGAGGACGACCTCACGCACCTCGAGCCGGCCCTGCTCGGCCTGCTGCGTGACCATGCTCTCGCCGGTGAGCTCACCGCGACGCAGGTGTGCGCCCTGCACGGCACGGAGGAGACGGCGGCTCTGCGCGCGCTCGACCGGGCCCTCGCCCTGGGCGTCCTGGAGGTCTCGGGCAGTCGTTACCGCTTCCGCGATCCCGTGCTGCGCGACCGGCTCTGCGACGACATCGCCCCGCACCTGCGGGAGGCGGCGCACCGCCGCATCGCCGCACGCCTCGAGGACGCGGGCGCCTCAGCAGCCGCCCTCGCCCACCACTGGTGGCTCGGCGACCGGCCCGACCGTGCGGCTGTGTTCGCGCTCGACGCTGCCTCCCGAGCCCTTGACCTCGGTGCGTTCGTCGACGCCCGCCACGCGCTGGAACCCGTCCTCACCCACGACCCGAGGCACGCCGAGGCCCTGGCGCTGACGGCTCAGTCTCTCGACCTGGCAGGCGATCCGCGCACTCTCACGGCGTACGACGAGGCCATCGCTGTCGCGGGCGCCGGTGTCGACGACCTGCGTGCGGCCCGCGGACTGGCGCAGATCAAGCAGGGCGACCCGCACGGGGCGCTGCGTGCTCTGGAGGGGGTGCAGCCCACGTCGGTGGCGGGTCGCCTCGCCCTCGCCCTCGCGCACGCCGGTGCTGCCGCACTCGGCGCGACCGATCCCGAGCGCGGGACCGTCCTCGCCGCGCAGGCCCGCCGGCTCGCCCTGGAGACCGGTGACCGCGCCTCCCTGGTCATCGCCTCGTGGGCGCAGGCAGCCGCCGCACACGCCCGTGGTGAGCTGCACGACTCCGTGCTGAACGACCTCCGCGACACCTGCGACGTGCCGCACCTCGCCGTCCGCGTCTTCGACGGGCACCTGTGCATCACCCAGCGCTTCCTCTACGGAGCCAGGCCGTACGACGAGGTGATCGCCTTCGCCGACCGGCTCACCGACGAGGCACGGCGGGTCGGGGCGGCGCGCGGCCAGGCGTTCGGGATCACGTTGCGAGGCGAGGCGCGACTGCTGTCGGGGGAGCTCGACGGAGCAGGCGAAGACCTGGCTGAGGCGCTCGACCTGCACCGCGCCACGGGCGGCGCCGTCGGAGAAGCCCATGCGCTGCTGAGGTTGTCCGAGGTCGCTCTGCACCGTGGTGAGGAGCACCGTGCTCGCTCCCTGCTGGGCGAGGCTCTCGACGTGGCACGGGTGACCGACATCGGCTTCCACCTGCTCGACCGGATCTACGGCGCGCACATCACCCTGTGCACGCAGACCGAAGGCCCCGAGGCCGCCCTCGCCGCGGTCGAGGAGGCAGAGCAGGCGGTGCGCGGGCCGCTCGAGACGTGCCCGGGGTGCCGGATCACTCTCGCCGTACCGGCCGCGATCGCGTCGGCACGAGCGGGCGACGTCGCGCGAGCCGAGGCGTACGAGCAGGCTTGCGGCTACCTCGCCTCGGTGGTCATGCGCCTACCCGCGTGGGACGCCGCGCACCTCGAGGTCCAGGCGCACCTGGCATCGGCGCGCGGGGACCGGCCGGCGGCGACCGCGCTGTTCGCCCAGGCCTTCCAGGTCTTCTCGAGCGCCGGACACCCCCTGGACGCCCAGCGCGTCGACGCTCAGCGGAGCTGACCGAGGAACCGCCCCGGGGCGCACACCTGGTCGTAGAACCGGTCGGCCATCCGCAGGTAGCCCTCGGCGTTGGGGTGCAGCCCGTCGTACAGGTCGGCCGCGTCAGCCTCCCCGAACAGCTCGAGCCCGTCGACGAGGTGCAGGTGCGGGTCCTGACGGGTCCGGACGGCCAGGGCGAGCAGCTCGCGGATGCGCACCAGCGTCAGGGCTCCGACGCCGAGCTCGACGGGGCGCGGCACGGTGCCGAACAGCCCGCCCTCCTGCAGGACTGTCGGCCCCGGCGCGTCCTCCGCAGCCGGGCACAGGATCGGGGTGACGAGCACGATCGGCGTGGCCGGGTGCCCCTCACGGACCGTGTCGAGAAACCCGTGCACGGCAGGGACAAACGTCCGCTCGCGGAAGGTGTCGCCGTTCACGACGTTGATGCCGAGCTTGAGGCTGATCGCCTCGGCGGGGCGGTCGCGGATGGTCCGCGCGACGAAGGCGTCGAGCATGCACTGTCCGGCCAGCCCGAGGTCGGTGAGGTCCCAGCCGGTGCGCAGCGCCACCGAGCCGGGCCAGGTGCGCGTGGGGCTCGTCGCCTCGAGGCAGTGGCTGATCGAGCTGCCGTAGTGGATCCACCTCGGTCGGCTCCTGGTCACGGGGTGCAGGGCTTCCCCGTCGGTCAGCCGGGCGGCGCGGATGCTCACGACGGCGGCGTGGGGCAGCCACACCTCCACGACAGCGTCGGGGTCACCGGGCAGGTCGAGGAGGATCGTCGTCGTCGGACCGGGGGTCAGCGCGACCTGTCCGGACGCGGCCACCGACAGAAGGCTGCCCTCGACGGTCGACACCGAGCTGGTTCGCTCGCCGTCGACCACCACGTCGAACACGGCGGCCAGCGGGGGTTGCTCGCCCACCTGAACGACGGTCAGGTCGACGTCGAGCTCGAGCTCCGTCGCGCCGGTGTGGAAGGCAAGGCGGACGCCGGCCGGCATCTTCTCGACCAGCGCAAGCATCGGCTCGGGGGACTGGGCGCGCGCCCAGGCAGGCAGTCGGTGCAGGACCAGCCCGTCCGCGGTGTGCTCCACCTCCAGCGCACCGACGACGGGAAGGCGTTCGGGAGGGATCTGCTGCATGCCTGCCATCCTGCCCGGATCGTCCGTAGGCTCGAGCGGTGCCTGCCCCCGTGCTCGGAAGCCAGTTCGCCCAGGACCTGCCTGAGCTCGCCACGCCCTGGCAGGCGGCGACACCTCCGGCCCCACAGCTCCTCGTGCTCAACGTCGGCCTCGCCGCGGAGCTCGGCCTCGACGTGGACTGGCTCCGGTCAGCCGCCGGGGTCGCGTTCCTCACCGGAACGGGGCTTCCGCCGTCGGCGCGACCCGTCGCCCAGGCGTACGCCGGACACCAGTTCGGTGGCTACGCACCACGCCTCGGTGACGGCCGGGCGCTGCTGCTCGGCGAGCTCGTGGACCAGACGGGTCGGCGACATGACCTGCACCTGAAGGGATCGGGACGAACGCCGTACTCCCGCGGTGGCGACGGGCTCGCCGCCGTCGGCCCCATGCTTCGCGAGTACGTCGTCAGCGAGGCCCTGCACGCGCTCGGTGTCCCGACGACCCGTGCGCTCGCTGTCGTGGCGACGGGCGGGGTCGTCGTCCGCGAGACGGACCTGCCCGGTGCGGTTCTCGCGCGGACGGCCAGCAGTCACCTGCGGGTGGGATCGTTCCAGTACGCCCGCGCCACAGGTGACCTCGCGCTGCTCCAGCGGCTGACCGACCACGCGCTGGCCCGTCACGTCCCGGACGGGCGTACGGCGCTCGCTCTCCTCGAGCACGTCATCAACGCCCAGGCCGCCCTCGTGGCCCAGTGGATGCTCGTGGGCTTCCTCCACGGCGTCATGAACACCGACAACACGACGATCTCGGGGCAGACCATCGACTACGGGCCGTGCGCGTTCCTGGACGCCTTCGACCCCGCGACGGTGTTCAGCTCGATCGACGAGACCGGCCGCTACGCCTACCGCAACCAGCCCGGCATCGTGCTGTGGAACCTCACCCGGCTCGCGGAGTCCCTGCTGCCGCTGCTGCACGACGACGAGACCGAGGCGATCGCCCTCGCCACGGCAGCCCTCGAGCGCTTCGCCGGGATCTACGGGCGGGCGTGGGACGCCGGGCTGGCAGGCAAGCTGGGCCTCTCCGAGGCAGGCGGGCTGGTGGAGGACCTGCTGCCGCTCCTGGCTGCCGGTCGTGTCGACTGGACGGGCTTCTTCCGTGACCTGGCCCTGCTGGCGCAGGGGGAGGGCAAGCCGGTGCGGTCGCGCTTCGTGGACCCAGGGGATTTCGACGGCTGGGCGCAGCGGTGGCTCGCGCGGGGGCCGGATGCCGAGGCGATGGATCGCGTGAACCCGGTGTACGTCCCCCGCAACCACCTCGTCGAGCAGGCGCTCGGCGCGGGGACCGGCGGAGACCTGGCTCCCCTTCAGCACCTCCTGTCCGCCGTCACGAGCCCGTACGTCGTACGGCCGGGACTCGAGGCCTACGCCCAGCCGGGGGTGGACATGGCGGGCTACCGGACCTTCTGCGGCACGTGATCGAGCTCTCGCAGCAGCAGGCGCGCCGGATCGCCGTACGCGCTCAGCTGCTCGGGCCGCAGCGCCCGACGGACCTGCTCGAGGTCGTGCGTCACCTCACGCTGGTGCAGAACGACCAGACGCGCGCGGTGGCGTCGAGCGCCGACCTGGTGCTCTGGAGCCGGCTGGGGAGTTCCTACGAGCCGGAGGACCTCGAGGACGCTCTCGCCTCCGGTCACCTGGTCGAGCTCCGTGGGATGGTCCGCCCGGTGGAGGACCTGGGACTGCACCTGGTGGACCCGGACCTGCCGCCGGACGTGCTGGAGTGGGTCGAGGACAACGAGGGATGTCGGCTCGATCTGTTGCAGCGGCTGAGGGAGGACGGGCCTGCTGCGGCTCGCGACCTGCCGGACACCTGTGTCCGTTCGTGGACCTCGACGGGGTGGACGAACCACAAGAACGTGCTGCGGCTGCTCGGATTCCTCGAGCGACGCGGTGAGGTCGCGGTGGTCGGTCGACGTGGGAGCGAGCGGTTGTGGGACCTCGCCGAGCGGGTCTGGGACCTGCCCCCCACACTGCCCACCGCTGAGGAGGCCCGGCAGCAGCGTGACGAGAAGTGGCTGCGCGCGATGGGGATCCTGCGTCGGGGAGCCCTCGTGCAGACCGGAGACGTAGCGGCTGCCGGCCTGCCGTGCCGCATCGAAGGTGTGCGGGCAACGTGGCGGGTGGACGCCGATCAGCTCGAGCAGCCCTGCGAGGGCCCAGACGTCGCGAGGTTGCTCTCGCCCCTGGACCGGCTGGTGTTCGACCGCTCGAGGGTGTCAGCGCTCTTCGGCTTCGACTACCAGCTCGAGATGTACAAGCCCGCGGCGCAGCGCCGATGGGGTTACTGGGCCATGCCCATCCTGTACGGCGATCAGCTGGTCGGAAAGCTCGACGCCACAGCGGATCCCGCCGCTCGTGTGCTGCGCGTCGACGCCCTGCACGAGGACGTGCCGTTCACGTCGACGATGGCAACAGCAGTGCACGACGAGATCGAGGCGCTCGCCGGGTGGCTCGGCCTGCGTCGCGTCAGTGCGCGAGCGCGATGACCTTCGAGGTGTAGGCCATCTTCTTCGCCTTCGGGTCATAGACGTAGTGGTAGATGCCCCCGTTGCCGTCGTACGCCCCGCGGGCGATGTAGGTGGCGGGGGTGATGGGGCTGGGGACGCTGGACCCCAGGCCATCGAGGGCGGACAGGAAGCCGGCGCGACCCACGCCACCCCGGTCGGCCCCGGCCTTGATGGCGCTCATGGCGCCGCAGTACTTGAGGGCGAAGTACTCGTTGTACTTCTCCCCCTGCTGACCGCCCTTGGCCATGAGGGCGTTGCACGTCCGGCGCGCGGGGTTGCCGTAGGGACCGGTCTGGGCGGCGTCCGCCGCAGGGAGGTCCTGCATCGGGATCCAGCCCATGCCCACCGCGCCGAGCACCTGGCTCTCCGGCACCAGGCTGGTGCCGACCAGCAGGTCCATGTTGTTGCCGCTGTTGATGCCGTAGCGCGGGCGGTAGCCCTGGCTGTCGGCGGCTTTCATGAAGAACAGGGTCGCGACCCCGTTGTCGTCCCAGACGATCACATGGGTGACGCCGCGGGCCTTGAACTGGAGGACTGCGGACTGCAGCTGCCCGGACATGGCGCTGAGGTTGTCGTAGGAGTCGTGCGGTGACACGACCACGATCTCGGGCTTTCCGTAGCCGGCGCTTTGCAGCGCCGGTGCCAGGTGCTTGTCCACCGACGCTGTCCACTCGGGGGTGTTGTAGACGATGATCCCGAGCTGTGCCTTCGTCGGGGCCGCCGACCCGGAGGTCGTGTTCCAGCCGGAGAAGTAGTCCTGTGCCTGAAGTGCCGCGACCTGCTCCAGGGCGCGCCGATCCACGTTGAACGCGCCGAGGTCGACAACGCCTCCGCCGGCGTACCTGGCAGAGCCCGAGCCGGAGGAGGAGTTCTCCCCCACGACGGGGACGCCCTTCTTGCGCAGACAGGAGATCAGATCAGCCCCGATCGTCTCGCCCAGCACGAGGGACACCTGGTTGTCCTGCGTGAACGCTTGGCAGGCAGCGGCTTCCTGATCCGGGATGCTCGCCGCGCCTGGGTTCGCGTCGTAGGCGAAGTAGACCGGGTCGATCCTCTTGCCACCCAGGCCACCGCGGGCGTTCGCATCCGCCACGACGATCTTGGCGTAGGAGAGCTGGTCGCCCAGGGTTCCGCCGCTTGCGCCGATTGCGGCGAGCCCCGCGCTGGCGTCCTTGAAGTACGTGATCCCAACCTTGACGCTGCCACCGGTCGGAACGGGGACCCCGCCGCTCGGGGTCGACGCTGCTGGCCCCGTCCTCGCACCGTGGGGGCCCACGACCGCGGTCCCCCCGGCAGACGTTGTCGTCGCGATACTCCCGCCGCCACTGAGCGCCGTCCCCGTGGTGGTGGAGCTTTGGGACGAGCTGCCGGGCTCGCCGAGGGTCCCGGTCGCCGCATGTGCGCTGCCTTCGAGGCCCAGTCCGCCTCCGGATCCGGCCGCCAGCTGGTCGCTGAGCGGGACGGTGCTTCCGCACGCCGCGACCGCCGTACCCAGCAGAACGCCGACCACGGATCGCTGGAGCGAACAGGTACGCATAGGTCGCAGGTTAGGTACGTCGAGCAGCTTCGTCGCCGTGGATACCCTCCAGCGTTCGGTCGAACGGGTGGGTGCTCTGCCCGTGCTGTCCCACTGTCGGCCGGCTAGCGAACCGACCTCACTGGTGCACAGGGCGGCCCGCGGATGCCTCACACATTTCCCAGGAATTCTTCGACACAGCAGGCAGATACGCTTGACCTACTGATCGAATACAGATACGGTTATCGGTCAGGAGGTGGCCACATGGATGCGTACGACGCCCTGCTGGTGACCTCTGACGCCCCGGAGTGGCCGGGTGGGCTGGAGTGCGCGGCACCGTCGGTCATCCCGTCCTGGGTCCTCGAGCTGGAGGAGCAGCGGCACTTCGGCTGCTCGTGCTGCGATCGGGTCGACCCCGCGGAGGCGGG
>CAWASC010000014.1:0-315899 GCA_963784705.1 uncultured Actinomycetota bacterium | reverse complement strand
GGCCCAGGTCGCCGTTGGCTCCGTCCAGGTCTTCCCCGACCCTGGACGTTCTCTACTAGGCATCCCGGGCCCTGCCCGCGGGTTCGACCCTAGACGCCTGCTCTTGAGGGGGTCAACGCGCCCCCGCAGGACGGACCTGCTCAGGACGAGGGTCACCCGGGGCGGGGCTGGGCGGCGCCGTGACCCGTGAGTAGGGTGACAGCGCCGGACCCAGCCGGCCGTCACCCCGGGAGCCTCGCGTGCCTTGGAGCCCTGTCCGCGTGCGCGCCGCGACGCTGACCGATCTTCCCGTCCTGCTCGACCTCGGCAAGGAGCTGCGTGACCTGCTCCTGCCGGTCGACGCGGCTTCCCGGGCCCGCGGGACCATGGCCGCCCAGGCCGCCCTGGAGCAGCGCTACGCCGAGGCGGTCCAGGACCCCGCGCGGCACCTGCTGCTCGCCGTCGGGGGCCGGGAGGGCGCGGCGGAGGAGCCCCTCGGGATGGCGCTGCTGGTCGTCACGTGCATCACCCCCCTGCTCGACACCCCCGCCGTGCACGTGAGCCACGCTGTCGTCGCGGACCGGCACCGTCGCAGGGGAGCGGGGAAGGCCCTCGTGGCCGCCGCCGCGTCGTGGGCCGAGGAGCAGGGGATCGAGCAGCTGGTCATCAGCGTGCACCCCGGTTCCCGGGATGCCGCCCGCTTCTTCGCGCGCCTCGGCTTCGCCCCCACCGCCGTACGCCGGACCGCGCCCGTGTCCCTGGTCCGCCGTCGGCTTGCCGTGGACGAGCGACTGCCCGAGCAGCTGCTGCGGCGTCGGCCGCGTCGAACCTCCCGGGTGGTCGTCAAGGCCGGCGACGGGGCAGGCTCCTAGACTCGCCGGGTGCCTGGCTCCACGACCGACGACAGCGGCGACACCCCCGCGCGCTCACGGCTGCTCCTGCTGGACGGGCACTCGCTCGCCTACCGCGCGTTCTTCGCGCTCCCGGTCGAGAACTTCTCCACCACGGACGGCCAGCCCACCAACGCCGTCTACGGCTTCACCGCGATGCTCATCAACGTGCTGCGCGACGAGGCGCCGACCCACGTGGCGGTCACCTTCGACGTGTCGAAGCGCAACTTCCGGCACGAGGCGTACGCCGACTACAAGGCCACCCGGTCCGAGTCGCCCGCCGACTTCAAGGGCCAGGTGTCGCTGGTCCACGAGGTGCTCGACGCGCTGCGCATCCCGGTCGTGACGGCGGAGGGTTTCGAGGCCGACGACGTCATCGCCACCCTCGCGACGCAGGCGTCGTCGGACGGCATGGACGTGCTCATCGTGACCGGCGACCGGGACGCGTTCCAGCTCGTCGACGAGCGGGTCACCGTGCTCTACAACTCCCGTGGCGTTAGCGACATGCGCCGGATGACCCCTGACGCCGTCCAGGACAAGTACGGCCTCAGCCCCGCCCAGTACCCCGAGTTCGCGGCGTTGCGGGGCGACCCGTCGGACAACCTGCCGGGCATCCCCGGGCTCGGGGAGAAGACCGCCACCAAGCTGATCCAGCAGTACGGCGACGTCGCGGGCCTCGTCGACCACGTGGACGAGGTCAAGGGCAAGGTCGGCGACAACCTGCGCGAGGGCCTGGCCAACGTCGTCCGCAACCGTCAGCTCACCGAGCTGATCCGCGACGTCCCGCTGCCGGTGGGACCGCACGACCTCGCCGTCCAGCAGTGGGACCGCGACGAGGTCCACAAGGTGTTCGACGCGCTGCAGTTCCGGGTGCTGCGCGAGCGGTTGTGGGACACCCTGTCGTCGGCGGAGCCGGAGGCCGACCAGGGATTCGAGGTCGCCCTGCGGGTGCTCGCACCGGGCGAGGTGGCCGGGTTCCTCGCCGCGCTGCCCGCTGGGGAGCGCGTGGGTCTCGATGTACGCGGGACCTGGGCGCGGGGGAGCGGTGACGCCACCGGTCTTGCCGTGGCGCTCGCCACGGCGGAAGAGCCCCGCGAGGGCGACGTGGCCTTCATCGACCTCGCCGAGATGACGCCCGAGGACGACCAGGCCTTGGGGGCCTGGCTCGCCGACGCCGCTGCGCCCAAGGCCCTCCACGACGCCAAGGGGCCCCTGCACGCCCTGGAGGCCCGCGGGTGGCGACTGGACGGGCTGACGTCCGACACGGCGCTGGCGGCCTACCTCGCGCTGCCGGGCCAGGGTGTCTTCGACCTGGCTGACCTGTCGCTGCGCTACCTGCGCACCGAGCTGCGCAAGGAGTCCAGCGACCAGGGGCAGCTGTCCTTCGACGGCGCGGAGGACGACAGCGCTGCGGAGGACGCCGCCCTGCGGGCGCGGGCCGTCGCCGATCTCGCCACCGCACTCGACGCCGACCTCGTGGCCCGTGGCGGTACGGCGCTGCTGCGCGACGTGGAGCTGCCGCTGGTGCGCGTCCTCGCCGACTGCGAGCGGGTCGGCATCGCGGCGGACGTCGAGCACCTCACCGCGCTGGAGACGCGGCTGCGCGACCAGGTGAAGCTCGCCGCCGAGGAGGCCTACGCCACCGTCGGGCACGAGTTCCACCTCGGCAGTCCCAAGCAGCTGCAGGCGCTGCTGTTCGACGAGCTCGGCCTGCCGAAGACCAAGAAGATCAAGACCGGCTACACCACGGACGCCGACGCCCTGCAGAACCTGCTGGGGACCCACCCGGTGATCGAGGCGCTGCTGCAACACCGGGAGATCACCCGCCTGCTCATGGTCGTGGAGAAGCAGCTGCTGCCGACCGTGGCCGACGACGGGCGCATCCACACCACGTTCAAGCAGATGGTGGCGGCGACCGGCCGGCTGTCGAGCGACAACCCCAACCTGCAGAACGTCCCGATCCGCACGCCGCAGGGCCGCGAGATCCGTCAGGGCTTCGTCGCCGGGCCGGGGTTCGAGGGCCTGATGACGGCGGACTACAGCCAGATCGAGATGCGGATCATGGCTCACCTGTCGCAGGACACCGGCCTCATCGAGGCGTTCACGACCGGCGAGGACCTGCACACCTTCGTCGCGTCGCGGGCCTTCGGCGTCCCGGTCGAGCAGGTCGACGCCGAGCTGCGCCGACGCGTCAAGGCGATGAGCTACGGCCTGGCCTACGGGCTGTCGGCGTTCGGCCTGGCGGGCCAGCTGCGGATCACGACCGACGAGGCCAAGGAGCAGATGACGGCCTACTTCGAGCGGTTCGGCGGGGTGCGCGACTACCTGCGTGATGTCGTCGACCAAGCCCGACAGGACGGCTACACCTCCACCATCCTCGACCGGCGCCGCTACCTCCCGGACTTGACGAGCGACAACGGTCAGCGCCGCCAGATGGCCGAGCGGATGGCCCTGAACGCACCGATCCAGGGCTCGGCGGCCGACATCATCAAGATCGCCATGCTGGGTGTCGCGCGCGGGCTCGCCGGTGCGGGGATGCGCTCGCGCCTGCTGCTGCAGGTGCACGACGAGCTCGTCCTGGAAGTCGCCGAGGGAGAGCGCGACGCGCTGGAAGCCCTGGTGCGCAAGGAGATGGGCGGGGCCTACCCGTTGTCCGTCCCCCTTGACGTGAGCGTCGGGGTCGGCCGCACCTGGGACGAGGCAGGGCACTGAGCGCGTCCGATCCCCGTGACAAGGTGCTCGTCGTCGGGATCCCGTGCTCGGGCAAGTCCACGCTGGCGCGCGCCCTCGCTGCCGCCCGGGGGGTCCCGCACATCGAGGTGGACCTCTATCACTACGGCCCTGACTGGGTCGTCCCTGCTGACTTCCCGGCGCAGATCGAGGCGCTCACGCAGAACGACGCGTGGGTCGCCGACGACTGGGGCGTCCCGCAGGTGCGCGACCTGCTGTGGTCCCGAGCCGAGCACCTGATCTGGCTCGACCCACCCCGGTGGCTGGCGGAGTACCGCGCCGTGCGCCGGACGCTCCTGCGCATCATCACCCGCGAGCGGGTCGCAGGGGACAACCGGGAGACCATCACCAGCTGGCTCGGGAAGGACCACCCGGTGCGCTTCGTCTGGAGCCGGCACGCCACGGCTCGGTCGGACATGGAGCAGCGGCTGCGGGACCCTCGGTGGGAGGGACTGGTCGTGAGCCGGCTGAGGACGCGCTCCGAGGTCCGTGCGTTCGCGGCCCGCGCGGCACGACCGGCGTCCCGAGAGGCCTGAGCCGATCGGGCCATGGTGGTCTGCCCACGCGCGGTCCATGCTCGGGCTACTCGCCTGCAACAGACCAGGCCGACGCGAACAGGACCCTTCGTGCTCACCTCGCTCTTGCGGCCGCGCCGTACTGCGCTCGTCTCCCTCGTCGCCACGGGCTCCTGCGCTGCAGCGCTCTGCCTGACCGGCCCGCCGGCCGACGCCGCCCCGGCCGTCACGGTCGCTCGCGGGACCATCGCGGGCGCGGCCTGGGTCTCCGAGGTCCCCGCGAACTGGAACGGCACCGTCCTGCTGTGGAACCACGGCATCCGCCTGCCGTTCAGCCCGGACCACACTGCCGAGGACGCTCCCGTCGGCACGGACGGCAGCACGCATGACGCCCTGCTCTCCCGCGGCTATGCGCTCCTCGGCTCCTCCTACCGCAGCAACGGCTTCGCGGTGCGTGACGCGGTCAACGACGACCTGAACCTGCTGCGGTCGTTCATCGCGTCTCACCGCGCCGGCTTCCGCCGTACCTTCGTGTGGGGAGCCTCGCTCGGAGGCCTCGTGACGCAGACCTTCGCCGAAGAGAACGGCAACCTGCTCGCCGGGGCGGCCCCGGGGTGTGGCGTGCTCGCGGGCGCGCTGCCCATCGCGGACCAGACCAACGACACCCTGCTGATGGTGAAGGCGCTGCTCCTGCCGTCGTTGAAGACCAGCGGGTACCGCTCGGACACCGAGGCCATCTCCGTCGCGGGCAGGCTGCAGAGCGACCTCATGGCGCTGCTCGCCAACCCGGCGACCCAGACGGGTACGGCGGGGCGCCTGCTCGGGATCGCGGTCCTGCAGGGCCTGCCGTTGCAGACCGACCTGTACAACGGGGCCAGCATCTCCTCGTTCACCGGTGCGGCTGCGCAGGGCGTCATCACGCAGGCGAGCGCCGCCATCCTCAACAGCCGCGACAGCACGCGCCGAGCGGGCGGGACCGTGCCGACCAACGTCGGCGTCCGCTACGTCTCCCGCGTCACCCCCGAGGCGACCGCGAGGTTCGCTGCCCTGGGCCTGTCGAGCGGGCTGCTGACGTCGTACGCCCTCACCGTCGACCGGCGGGTCCAGCGGGTTGCCGCGTCGGCAGCGGCCAGGGCCCGGGCCCACCGCGAGGGCGCTCCGACCGGCCGGCTGACCGTGCCCACCGTCACGATGCACACGGCCTACGACCCGTTCGTGACGGCCGGCAACGAGGCGCTGTTCGCCTCCCGCGTGGCCGCCAGCGGGCGGAGCGCTCGCCTGCTGCAGCTGTGGGTGACCCCGCCGGCGTACGCGGACAAGACCAGCGCGGGTGGTGGTGCCCCCTACGGCGCGGGGCACTGCACGTTCACCTCGGCGCAGTGGCTCGCCCAACTCGACACGTTGGAGGCCTTCGTGGCTTCCGGCAAGCCCTCACCGGCCACCGTCGCGTCGATCTGGTCCTCCGACAGCGCGCCCGGGCTGAACCAGGCCTTCACCCCGCTGCCCTGGACCGGCGCACGCTCCTGACCCCGGGTCAGCCCGGGACGGGAACGACGGTGGCGTTCCGCAGGCTGGCTGGTGGCGCCGTGGACGCGGCGTAGACCACGACCTGCATCGTTCCCTCGTGGGTGCTGATCAGGCTCTCGAGGACGGCGCACGTGAGCCGTCCGTCCATGCGGCAGAGGACGTGGCCGAGGCCGTGGACCTCCACCGCGCGGCGTCCGCGCGCCCCTGCTCGGGCCCCGGCGGGTGCTCGGCGTGCGCCGCGCTCGTGTCGAGGTCAGCGAGAGGGTGCTGGGGTCAGGCTCTGTCACCTCACGGCATGACAGCGCCCCCTGTCGGGTCGCGGCAGGGGGCGCCGTGCGTGGGCGGGGCCTTCTCGGCGGGCTGACCGGAGGCTGAACCCGGGTCAGACCGCCCGGCGGCGACCGGCCAGGAAGCCGCCGGCCACGCCACCGAGGAGCAGCACGCCGGCGCCGGCGCCGAGGCCGATGTTCCGAGCGGTGTGGCTGCCCGAGGACGCCAGCGTGGCAGCGGTGGTGCCGTCGGCCCGCTGCGTGAGGACGTACGTCGTTGTCGCCGCGTCGCCCTCGGCAGCACGCGCTCCGGCGGCGTCGAGCACGGCGAGCTCGGTCTGCGCGTTCGCCGTACCGGTGGACAGCTGCTCGGCGAGCAGGTCCGTCGCCTTGGTCTTGAGGTCGGACAGGCCGCCGGCAACCTGCTTGCCGCCGCCGATGGCCAGGCCCAGCCCGTCGGCGATCTGGCCGGCTCCGTCCACGGCCGCGGGAAGAGCGGCCGCAGCCTGGTCCTCACCGGCGGAGATCTTGGTGACCCCCGCGGCGAGGTCGGAGCCGCCGGCCTTGGCCTGGGCAGAGCCGGCCTTGAGCGCCTTGGCGCCGTCCGCGAGCTGACCCGCGCCACCGTCGATCTGCAGGCCGCCGGCCAGCAGCTGCTCGAGGCCGTCCGCGAGCGGCGCAGCCCCGGTCGCCGACAGCCGGCCCGCACCGTCGGAGACCTGCTGGGTCCCGGCGGCGAGCGCCTGCGACCCGGCAAGAGCACTGGTCGCACCGCCCGAGAGCTGGGTGACGCCCGCGATGGCCGAGGTCAGGCCGGACAGCAGCTGGTCGAGTCCCTCGGACAGACCCGGGTGGGCCTGGCTCCCGCTGACGACGCCGCCCTTGACCTGGGTCACGCCGGCCGTCACGAGCGTCATGCCGCCCTGCAGCTGGGTCACGCCGGTGATCGCCGTACCCAGCCCGGAGCTGACCTGGCTGAGCCCTGCGGACACCTGGGCGAGCCCGTTCTGCACGGTGCCGGTCGCCGCGGCCGTGCCCAGACCGGCGCTGACCTGTCCTAGTCCAGCGACGGCCGCCGCGGTCTGCTCCTTGAGCCCACCGGCGTCGGTGGCGCCGAGCGCGCCGACGGGGTGCGTGATGCCGAAGATGGCGGTGTTGAGCGACTCGCACGCGGTCGCGGGAACCGCCGAAGGGGCGCCGGTGACCGTGCACCCCGGGGCAGCGCCGCCAGCCACGAGAGCTCGCAGCGTGTCGATCGGGCCGCCGGCAGCACCTGCGGCGGTCAGCCCGTCCTTCACCTGGTCCACCCCGCCCTTGGCCAGGGAGACACCTCCGACCACCTGCGTCACTCCGGCGGCGACCTGGTCGACGCCGGCCTTGGCAGCGGGAAGACCGGTGGTGGGACTGGCGAGCTGGCCGAGGCCGCCGCTCACCTGCGCGAGGCCGTTGAGCACGGTGCCGGCGGTGGCGGCGTCACCGAGCCCCGCGGCGATCTGGTCCACGCCTGCCTTCAGGGCCAGCGCGCCGGCCTTGGCGGCCGGCAGCCCGGTGGTGTCCCCGAGCTGCGCCAGCCCGCCGCTGATCAAGGCGAGCCCGTCGGCGAGGTCGTGGGCACCCTTGTTGGTGAGGCCCGCCCCGGCAGCCAGGTCCTGGCTGCCGTCGAGGAGCAGCTCGGAGCCGTCGTGCGCGGTGCGCAGTCCGGCGACGAGGGTCTTGCTGCCGGCGTGCAGGTCGCCTGTGCCGGCAGCAAGCTTCCCCGCTCCGGCATCGAGGTCTCCCAGGCCGGTGGCCAGCTTGCCGGCGCCGTCCTTGGCGGCGTGCAGCCCGTCGGCGAGCTGCTGGGTGCCGTCTGCGCCTGTCTGCAGGCCGCTATGCAGCTGCGTCGCGCCGGCGAGGAGCTTGTCGAGCCCTGCCATGAGCTGGCTGACGCCATCGGACAGCTGGGTGAGGCCGTCGTCTGCGCCGGCGACGACCGTACTCAGGGTGCCGTTGCCGGCGACGAGCGCGTTGTCCTTCTGCGCGGTCGAAGCCAGGCCCGGGGTGCCGTTGGGCGACACCGCGGTGGCCTGCAGGTCCGCCACCGGCGAGCCCGTTCCCTTGGCGGTGAACGAGACGTCCGTCGTGGGGGTGCCGAGCGGTGTGAAGAGGACCAGCTGCCAGGTGAGGTCGTGGCTGCCGTCCTGCTGCGTGATGACCGTGGCGCCTGGGGCGCTGACGTCGGTGAGCGAGGCCGGCAGGTGGACCCGGAGCAGGGCGACCAGGGGGACGTACACCGTCTGCTGCGTCGTCGTGACCCCACCGTCTGCCTTGGGGATGCTGACCGCCTGGGACGTCCCGGAGGTGTTCTCGACGTGGTAGGTCACGGTCCGGGCACCGCTGCTCTCGGTGGCACTGATGCCGAGGGTGAGGGGCAGGTCCTTGGCGCTGGGCGTCGAGCTGGCACTTCCACCGATGCGGCTGATGCTGCTCACCGAACCGTCCGCGCCGACGACCGCGCGCAGCGTGCTGGGGGCGGCGTCGGCGGCGAACGCCGCTCCACCGCCGACGAAGGACAAGCCGAAGACGACGACCAAGGCGCCGGTACGGGCCAGGGGAGAGCGGGTGGAGGGGCAGGTGCTCATGCGGACGCGTCCTCGGTGAGTGGGGTGGGGCTGAAGGTGGGTGGTGGTGGGCTGCTGCTCAGGCATGGGCGTCCTCCCGGTCAGGTGTGCGGGACGTGCGGCGTGGTCGCGACAGGACCGTCGCGAACGCCACCGCCAGGACCAGCGACAAGCCGGTGAAGACCTCGCTGATCCAGTTGGAGACCCCGGCGAAGGTCAGACCCGTGATGTTGACGGCGAGGAAGAAGATCGCCACCAACGTGCCGAGCACGTTCAAGCGACCGAGCTTGAAGGACGCTGCGCCGAGGAAGGCCGCGGCGATGGCGGTGAGCGTGAAGCTCTGCCCCACCTGGGGGTTCCCTGCACCACTGCGGGCCAGGAGCAGCACTCCGGCGAGACCGGCGAAGCTCCCCGACAGCACGAACGCGGTGCAGGTGGCGCGCTCGACCTTGATGCCGACCAGACGAGCGGCGGCCTTGTTCGACCCGATGGCGTGCAGCGACCGGCCGTAGGGGGTCTGCTCGAGCAGGTACCAGACGGTGAGAGCGACCAGCCCCAGGACCAGGACCGTCTTCGGGATCCCCAGGGCCTTGCCGCCCCCGAAGGACACCAGGGAGGACGGAATGCCCTGCACGATGGCCAGGCCCTTGGTGTACCAATCGACGATCCCGAGGATGACCGAGGCCGTCCCGAGGGTGACGATGAACGGGTCGATCTGGAAGCGCGTCACGATGAGCCCGTTGACGAGGCCGACCGTGGCGCCCACGGCGACGCCCACGAGGACTCCGACGAAGAGCGGGACGTGTCCGTGCGCGAACGCCGCTGCGGTGAAGATGGAGGCCATGCCGGCGGTCGAGCCGATCGACAGGTCGAGGTTGCCCGCCACCATGGGGATCAGCAGCCCGAGCGTCAGGACGGCGAGGACCGACTGGCTGCCCGCGATGTTCTGCAGGTTGGCCGCGGTCGGGAACACCGAGGAGGTCTTGTCCCAGGTCGAGTAGAAGACCAGGGACGCGACGAGCAGCGCGAGCAGGGAGTACTGGCGGAGCAGGTCACCGGCGAGGGCCGCCGGCCCCCGGCGCGGGCGCCGAGCGGGTGGGGGCGAGGTGGGCACGTCCGCGGCAGGGGAGGTCACGAGTGTGGTCTCCGTCGTGGGGAGGGAGTGGTCCAGGGTCATGAGGACTCCGAGGTGTTCACGAGCTCGGTGAGCCGGTGGGCGTCGAGCGGGGCGACGACGGTGGAGCAGATGCGACCGTCCTTGAGGATGAGGACCCGGTCGCACGCGTGCGCCAGCTCCTCGGCATCGCTCGCGACGAGCAGGACACTGGTGCCACGACGCGTGGCCTCACGGACGAGCGCGTAGATCTCGCTGCGTGCACCGATGTCGACGCCCTGGGTCGGCTCGTCGAGCAGCAGCACCGCAGGTTCCCTTCGCAGCCAGCGCGCGAGGACCACCTTCTGGGCGTTGCCCCCGGACAGGGTCTCGACGTTCTGCTTGTCGCTCCCGACCCGGACCAGGAAGCGGCGGATGGAGTCGGCGCTGTCGCGGCGCTCGTGGTCGTGGCGCAGCACCAGCCGGGAGAAGTACTGCCCGATCGAACCGGCCGTGAGGTTGTGGCGGACGGACTCTCCGACCAGCAGGGCGTCCGCCTGCCGCTCCTCCGGGACGTAGGCGATGCCAGCCGCCATCGCCGCCGCGGGGTCGCTGGGCGCCAGCGGTGAACCGTTGAGCTCCCACGAACCGCTGGTCAGGGCGTGGGCGCCGAACAGCGACCGCAGCAGCTCTGAGCGGCCGGAGCCGAGCAGCCCGGCGACGCCCAGGACCTCTCCGGCGTGCAGGTCGAACGACACGTCGGTCAACGGCCCGCCGGCCAGGTGGCGGGCGCGCAGGACCACGTCCTCGGCGACCTCGGCGACCTCGGGGAACAGCCGGTCGAGGGGGCGGCCCACGATGAGCTCCACCAGGTCGGTCTCGGTGAGCCCTCGGGCCTCGACGGTGTCGACCTTGCGGCCGTCCCGCAGGACCGTCACCCGGTCGGCGACGGACAGGACCTCGTCCAGTCGGTGACTGACGTAAAGGATCGTCTGGCCGGCCGCGGCGTACCTGCGGAGGCTGGCGAGCAGGTGGTCGACCTCCGCGGCCGGGAGGGCTGCGGTGGGTTCGTCGAGCACCAGGACGCCGCTCGTGGCGTCCTCGCGGTCCTGGACGGCCCGGATGATGGCGACGCGCGTCCGGTCGGCCGCCCGCAGGTCACCGAGCGGCGTGGTGGGCTCGGCCTCCACGCCGAAGGTCGTCAGGAGCCCGCGAGTCCGGTCGTGCAGTGCCTTCCAGCCGATCCCCCCGGAGCGGGCACGGGGGAACCCGGAGCCGAAGGCGATGTTCTCCGCGATGGACAGCTCGGGGAACACGGCGGGCTGCTGGTGGACGAACCTCAGCCCCGCGGCGTACGCCCGGTCGGCGCTCCACGACGCCGCGTCGGCCCCGACGCCGGCGATCTCGATCCAGCCGCCCGGCTCCGGCGTCACCACCCCGGCGAGGCACTTGATCAAGGTGGACTTGCCGGAGCCGTTGCCGCCGAGAAGGGCGTGCACCTCGCCCGGTCGGATGTCGAGGTCGACGTCGTCGAGGGCGAGGGTGCCGGCGTACGCCTTGGACAGGTGGGAGACAGAGAGCGCCGCGGTCGCGACGGTCGTCACCCGACGCCCCAGGCCTTCTTGTAGACGGCCTTGAAGTCGACGCTCGGCACGAACGGGCCGGACGCCGGCAGGTTGTGGGTCTTGTCCACGAGCTGCCAGCCCAGGCCGGACTCCGCAGGCGACGTGCCGTTGAACAGGCTGTTGAGGCTGTCGACGGCTGCCCAGGCAGTCCAGTCGGACGGGCTGATGTTGACAGCGTTCAGGCCCTGGCCGCTGCGGATGAGGTCGAGCTCGGGAGCGAAGCCCTCACCGCCCATCACGAACAGCTTCGCGGCGTTACCGGACTGGACGACGGCAGGGGCGATACCCAGCAGGGTCGCTGCGGTGAAGGGGCTCTTGACGACATTGGCGTCCGGGTGCTGAAGAAGTGCGGAGCTGACCTTCTGCTGCAGGACCGGCCCGAGCTCGGCGCCGGTGAAGTCGACCTTGGCGACCACGGAGCAGCCGGAGCACTTGGCGATCTCGTCGAGGAAGCCCTTGCCGGTGTAGCGCAGGACGGTGAACTCCTGG
The DNA here is from genome assembly GCA_963784705.1 of uncultured Actinomycetota bacterium. Lineage (GTDB taxonomy): Bacteria > Actinomycetota > Actinomycetes > Mycobacteriales > SCTD01 > RYN-111. The sequence continues at coordinate 304,182 of CAWASC010000014.1, read as the reverse complement.
TCGTTGAAGAACACGACCTTCGCCTTGCCGCCGGTGGCCGCGATGACCGCCTTCGCCTGGTCGGCGCCGTACTGCTCGGTGAACTTGCCGAGGTCGGCCGCCGCCAGCGCGCCGTAGTTGATGACGCCGCTGAACAGCGGCGTGCCGCCGCCACCGAACATCGGGTCGTTGCAGTCGAAGGAGTAGATCCCGACGACCTTGATGCCCTTGGCCTTCGCCTCCTCGAGCGCGCCCTTGACCGTGGGGCAGTCCGTGGCGACCAGGACGATCCCTTGCGCGCCGGACGCGATGGCCTGGCGCACCAGACCGGGGGCGCTGGCCGGGTTGAGCTGCTCGTCGTAGAGCGACGTGGACCAGCCCAGGGCCTTGGCTGCTTCGACCGCGGCGTTGGACGGCACGGACGAGCTGATGGACGCCTGGCCGCTGGAGATGACCACGATCTTCTTGCCCTTGGCGGCGGGCCGGGAGGTGTCACTCGGGCTCTTCAGGGTGCCGGTGTAGTCAAGGTCGCTGGCAACGGTTCCCGAGGTCGTGGGGATGCTGTCGCTCGCGGCGGGGGTGGCCGTGCCGCCCGTGCTGCTGCCGGCGCACGCGCTGACGAGCAGCAGGGAGACCGCCGAAGCGGTGAGTCCAGCGGATCGCGCCGGACGGGTACGCAAGATGCGCATCATGAATGAGCCCCTCGGGTCTAGGAGAAGCCTGACGTTAGATACCCGCGCAGGGTTTCGGGGTCGTTACGCGCCGTTCGGGACAAGAGGGTCTCAAAGAGCCATTGAGAAGGGGCGTGGGTGTGCCTCGATTGGCATCAGATGACTATGGACAGCAGGCAGAAATAGCCCTTGTTGGCTGGTCAGTCCGTCATGTCCGATGTGTGAGGAAAAGCGCCGTTCCTGGCAGCAGAGCTCCCCGGAGTGGCGACCACTGTCCCCACACCGCGGTCCGTCCGGCTGGCCACTCTGGCTCGAGGAGGTCGTCCAGGACCAGACCCGCAGCGACCAGCTCACGGACCCGGTCGCCGAGCGTGCGGTGGTGCTCGACGTACGTCGCGACCCCGTCGGATCCCTGCTCGACGTACGGCGTCCGGTCGAAGTAGCTCTGCTGCACCGTCAGACCGGCCGGTCCCGGGTCATCCGGGAAGGCCCACCGGACCGGGTGGGTGGTGCTGAACACGAACCGGCCCCCCGGTCGCAGCACACGCGCCACCTCGCGCATCGTCCCCGCCGAGTCGGCGACGAACGGCAGCCCACCGAAGGCGCTCACCACCAGGTCGAAGCTCCCGTCGCGGAACGGCAGGCGCTGCGCGTCCGCCTGGACGAGTCGAGGTACGGCGACACCGGTGCGGGCGTCGAGCACCCGCGCCTGGGCGAGCTGCCCGCCGCTCACGTCGAAGGCGGTGACGTCCGCGCCCTGCGTGACGAGCCAGCGGGCGCCCTGTGCCGCACCGCAGCCCATCTCCAGCACCGAGCGTCCCCGGACCTCGCCGAGCAGGCGCGCGTCGGCCTCGCGCAGCCCCTCAGGGCACCACAGCAGGTCGGCGTCGCCGAGGGTCTCGCCGTGCTCGGCGTAGTACTCACCGGCGTTCGCATCCCACCAGGAGCGGTTGGCGTGCGCGCTCTCCTCCGGCCCCGCGTCCCGGTGCGCGACGACGGGCACGTCCTCGTTCGACTCAGAGGTGGTCACAGGCGTAGTCTGTACGCACGCGCTGCGGGCGTGCACGCTCTCGTGCCCGCGCTCGTCTCGACTGGTCTGACTTCCTCGCTCGCCCCACCGCTTGGTCCGTCCTGCTGGCTCCGACGAACACCCCCGTGGCGCAGTTCCCCCGACCGGCCCACCAGGGGCAGGTCACGACCCCATACGCCACCGGAGCCCACCCCTTGACCAGCACCCTCGACACTCCGTCCGTGTCTGCGACCCCGCAGATCGCGATCAACGACATCGGCACGGAAGAGGACTTCCTCGCTGCCATCGACGCGACGATCAAGTACTTCAACGATGGCGACATCGTCGAGGGCACGATCGTCAAGGTCGACCGCGACGAGGTCCTGCTCGACATCGGCTACAAGACCGAGGGCGTCATCCCCTCGCGCGAGCTGAGCATCAAGCACGACGTCGACCCCAACGAGGTCGTCGCCGTCGGCGACGTCATCGAGGCCCTCGTCCTCCAGAAGGAGGACAAGGAGGGCCGCCTGATCCTGTCCAAGAAGCGCGCCCAGTACGAGCGCGCCTGGGGCGAGGTCGAGGCCAAGAAGGACGCCGACGAGGTCATCAAGGGCACCGTCATCGAGGTCGTCAAGGGCGGCCTCATCCTCGACATCGGCCTGCGCGGCTTCCTGCCCGCGTCGCTCGTCGAGATGCGTCGCGTCCGCGACCTCCAGCCGTACGTCGGCAAGGAGCTCGAGGCGAAGATCATCGAGCTCGACAAGAACCGCAACAACGTGGTCCTCTCCCGCCGCCAGTGGCTCGAGGAGACCCAGTCCGAGGTGCGCTCGTCCTTCCTGGGCCAGCTGCAGAAGGGCCAGGTCCGCAGCGGCCAGGTCTCGAGCATCGTGAACTTCGGTGCCTTCGTCGACCTCGGTGGCGTCGACGGTCTCGTCCACGTCTCCGAGCTGTCGTGGAAGCACATCGACCACCCGTCCGAGGTCGTCGAGGTCGGCATGGACGTCACCGTCGAGGTGCTGGACGTCGACCTGGACCGCGAGCGCGTCTCCCTGTCGCTGAAGGCGACGCAGGAGGACCCGTGGCAGCAGTTCGCCCGGACGCACCAGATCAACCAGGTCGTGCCCGGCAAGGTCACCAAGCTCGTCCCGTTCGGTGCGTTCGTGCGCGTCGACGAGGGCATCGAGGGCCTGGTCCACATCTCCGAGCTGGCCGAGCGCCACGTCGAGATCCCGGAGCAGGTCGTCAACGTCGGTGACGAGCTGCTCGTCAAGGTCATCGACATCGACCTCGAGCGTCGCCGCATCTCGCTGTCGCTGAAGCAGGCGAACGAGAACGGCGTCATCGCCGTCGAGCACTTCGACCCTGCGCAGTACGGCATGGCGGCGTCGTACGACGAGGCCGGCAACTACATCTACCCCGAGGGCTTCGACCCGGAGACCAACGACTGGCTGCCGGGCCACGACGAGGCCAAGGCCGCCTGGGAGGCGCAGTACGCCGAGGCGCAGAAGCGCTTCGAGCAGCACCAGGAGCAGATCAAGCGGATGCAGGCCGAGGACGCTGCGGCCGGCGAGGCCACGTCGTACTCCTCCGCGTCCGGTGAGGGCGAGGACGGCGCCGAGGACGGTGCCGAGGGCGCTGCTCCGGCGGCGGCCAGCCCGGCTGCTCCGAGTGCCGGCACGCTCGCCTCCGACGAGGCACTGCAGGCCCTGCGCGAGAAGCTCTCCGGCGGGCAGTAGTCCGCTCGTCAGTCCGCTCGTCAGCCTGCTCGTCCAGGTCGCACCTCGACGGCCCCGTCTCCCGCAAGGGGGGCGGGGCCGTCGTGCGTGTCAGCCCACGACGGTGCGTGACACCGCGCGGCCGTCCGTGGCGACGGCGAGCCAGTCCGAGCCCCCGGCGAGGAACTCCCGGGTGGCCCGCGCTGCCGCCTCCCACGCCGTCCAGGCCAGCTGCCCTCCCACGCTGATGCGTGAGACCCCGGCGTCGGCGAGCTGCGCGACGGACGGCATCCCGGGCAGGAGCAGGACGTTCACCGGACGGGGAAGCTCGGCGACCAGCGTGGTGATCTCTGCGAGGTCCCGCACGCCGGGCGCGTAGAGGACGTCCGCTCCCGCGTCGGCGTACGCGAGCAAGCGCGTCAGCACTCCGCTGAGCGACGGGTCGCCGTGCAGGTAGCCCTCGGCGCGTCCGGTCAGCACCAGACCAGGGGCGGCTGCCCTGGCAGTGGCGACCCGCGCGGCGGCTTCTCCGACCGGGTAGATCGCCGTGCCGCTCCAGTCCTCGATGGACGCGCCCGCGAGGCCGACCTCGGCGGCGTTCCGGAAGGTCACGGCGGGGTCGGCCGCGCCGTTCTCGAGGTCGGCCGAGACGGGGACGCCGACGGCGGCGACCAGCGCAGCGCAGTGCGCCATCACCTCGCTGACCGACACGTCGCCGTCGGCGCGCCCCAGGGTCGCGGCGAAGCCGGAGGACGTGGTGGCGACGGCCGCGGCTCCGAGCGAGGCGAGCAGCCGGGCGGACCCGGCGTCCCAGGCGTTCGGCATCAGCAGTGGGGTGCCGGGCACGTGCAGGTCGAGGAAGCTCACGGCCCTATCCTGCACGTGTGCTGAAGGTCGGACTCACCGGGGGGATCGGTTCGGGCAAGTCCACCGTCACCCGACTGCTGGCCTCGTACGGCGGTCCCGGGGAGGTGGCCGTCGTCGATGCGGACGTCATCGCGCGCGAGGTGGTGGCCCCTGGGTCACCGGGGCTTGCAGCGGTCATCGACGCCTTCGGGTCAGCGGTGGCGCCGGGGGGAGTGCTCGACCGTGAGGCGCTGGGGTCGATCGTGTTCGCCGACCCCGACAGGCGGGCGGTCCTGTCCGGGATCCTGCACCCGCTCATCGGCGCGCGGTCGGCGGAGCTGCTGACCGAGGCCGAGGAGTCCGGCGCACGACTGCTGATCCACGACGTGCCGCTGCTCGTCGAGAACCACCTCGAGGCGATGTACGACGAGGTGCTGGTCGTGGACGTCCCGCTCGAGGTCCAGCTGGACCGGCTGGTGCGCCTGCGGGGCATGGACGAGCAGGAGGCCCGCAACCGGATCTCGTCGCAGGTGGACCGGGAGACCCGGTGTGCCAGCGCGACCGTGGTGCTGGACAACAGCGGGTCGCCGGCCGACCTCGAGCAGCAGGTGCGCCTGCTCGCGGCGCGGTGGCTCGCGGAAGCCCCTACGCACTGACCAGTCAGGTGCCCGGCCCGACCTGCCGAAGACAGCAGGGATGACGATCGCGAGAAGTGAGCAAAGGCTGGCGTTTACGCGAGAGCGTTTCGTGGATCGATCACGGTGGTGACGCCTAGGGTCGATCAGGTGCCCGTTCCTCCCCCCGCATCCGGTCTGTCCGTGTTCGAGACCTCGCGCACCGCGTCGTTCGTGGCTGGTGCGCTCGCCGCGGTGGTGCTGACGGGTGTCGCGGCGATCGCCGCGCACGGCTCCGCGCCGACGCCCGGGACGGCCCTGACGGTGACGTCGGCCGTCGAGCGGCCGCTGGCTCGGGGCGTCGCCCCGTCTCCGGTGGCGCTCGCGCCCAAACCGGTGCCGAGAGCCCCCCGGAAGGTCTCAGCCGTCCCTCGCCCCAAGGCTGCCCCGGCTCCGGCCAAGGTCGTGCGCTGGCTCCCCACGGGCACGGGGATGTGGCTGCACCAGTTCGACAGGTCCGAGGGCGGCAGCGCGCGCGCCATCGTCGCTCGGGCCCGAGCGGCGGGGCTGAGCACCCTCTACGTCCAGACCGGCAGCAGCAAGAAGGGCTGGATCGGCTCGCCGACGCTCAACCAGCTGCTCCCTGCGGTGAAGGGCACGGGCATCAAGGTCATCGCCTGGGACTTCCCGACGCTGCGCAACCCCGAGGCGGACGCCGTGCGCATGGCCAGGGCAGCCCGCTTCCACTGCGGCGGGTGCCCGAAGGTCGCGGCCGTCGCGCCCGACGTCGAGACCGCGGCCGAGGGCACGCGCATCGGGGAGACAGCGGTGGCCCGCTACTACACCGCGCTGCGCAAGGCGCTCCCGCCGGACATCGCCATCCTCGCCACGGTGCCGTGGCCGAGCGAGAAGCGGGTGGGCCGCTACCCGTACGCCCGTACCGCCGCGCTCTCCGACGCCGTGATGCCCATGGCGTACTGGTACAACCGCTCGCCCTCCCAGGTCACGGCCGCGTCGATGGCCTACCTGACCCGCTTCGGCAAACCGGTGATGCCGGTCGGTCAGGGCTACGACGGTCGCATCGACGCCCCGTACCTCCCGGCCGATCCCGACCCGTTCGGCAGTGTCCGGGCCTTCCTGTCCACCGCCAAGGCCAGGGGCGCCCAGCACGTGTCCCTGTGGTCCTGGCAGGCCAGCGGCGCGCACCAGTGGTCGGCGCTGTCGCAGTCGCGGGCGCTGTTCCCGGTGCTCAAGGCGCGCTGACCGAACCGTCGGCGGCTTTGTCGGCGGCTTGTGGGGGGGCTTGTCGGTGGGTCCACGTACGGTGGCGGGATGGCACAGACCATCCTCGGAGCAGAGCCCGGCGGCGGCCACGGCGTGCGGCCCACCGTGCCCCGGCTGGACACCAGCCTGCGGCGCACCGGACGGCCCTTCGAGGTGGTCAGCGACTACCAGCCGGCGGGGGATCAGCCGGCGGCGATCGAGGAGATCACCCGGCGGCTGAGGGCCGACGCCCCGGACGTCGTGCTCCTGGGCGCGACGGGAACCGGCAAGAGCGCGACCACCGCCTGGCTGGTCGAGCAGGTCCAGCGCCCCACCCTGGTCATGGCGCCCAACAAGACCCTCGCCGCCCAGCTCGCGAACGAGTTCCGCGAGTTGCTGCCGCACAACGCGGTGGAGTACTTCGTCAGCTACTACGACTACTACCAGCCCGAGGCCTACGTCCCGCAGACCGACACCTACATCGAGAAGGACTCCTCGATCAACGAGGAGGTGGAGCGGCTGCGGCACTCCGCCACCATGTCGTTGCTCACCCGTCGCGACGTCATCGTGGTGGCCTCCGTCTCCTGCATCTACGGCCTCGGCACCCCGCAGGAGTACGTCGACCGCATGGTCCGCCTGAACGTCGGCGACACGATCGAGCGTGACAAGCTGCTGCGCCAGTTCGTCGACGTCCAGTACACCCGCAACGACCTGGCCTTCACCCGCGGGACCTTCCGGGTGCGCGGCGACACGGTCGAGATCTTCCCGGTCTACGAGGAGCTCGCGATCCGGATCGAGATGTTCGGCGACGAGATCGAGAAGGTCATGACGCTCCACCCGCTCACCGGTGAGGTCATCGCCGAGCACGAGCAGGTGTTCGTCTTCCCCGCGACGCACTACGTCGCCGGCCCGGAGCGGATGGAGCGCGCCGTGACCGGCATCGAGCTCGAGCTCGCGGACCGGCTCGCCGAGATGGAGGGGCAGGGCAAGCTGCTCGAGGCGCAGCGGCTGCGCATGCGGACGACGTACGACGTCGAGATGATGCGCCAGGTCGGCTTCTGCAACGGCATCGAGAACTACTCCCGGCACATCGACGGGCGCTCGGCCGGGACGGCGCCGCACACGCTGCTCGACTACTTCCCCGAGGACTTCCTGCTGGTGCTGGACGAGTCGCACGTGACCGTGCCGCAGATCGGGGCGATGTACGAGGGCGACATGAGCCGCAAGCGCACCCTGGTCGACCACGGGTTCCGCCTGCCCAGCGCCATGGACAACCGTCCGCTGCGGTGGGAGGAGTTCCTGCAGCGCACCGGTCAGACCGTCTACCTGTCGGCGACGCCGGGCTCCTACGAGCTCACCCGCGTCAAGGACGACGTCGTCGAGCAGGTGATCCGACCCACCGGTCTGGTGGACCCCGAGATCGTGGTGAAGCCGACGAAGGGCCAGATCGACGACCTGGTCCACGAGATCAGGGTGCGGGCCGAGAGGGACGAGCGGGTGCTGGTCACGACGCTCACCAAGAAGATGAGCGAGGACCTCACCGACTACTTGCTCGACCTGGGCATCCGGGTCCGCTACCTGCACTCCGAGGTCGACACCATCCGCCGGATCGAGCTGCTCAAGGAGCTGCGGCAGGGCGTGTTCGACGTCCTCGTCGGCATCAACCTGCTGCGTGAGGGCCTCGACCTGCCCGAGGTGTCCCTGGTGAGCATCCTCGACGCCGACAAGGAGGGCTTCCTGCGCTCCGGGACCTCCCTCATCCAGACGATCGGGCGCGCCGCCCGCAACGTCAGCGGGCAGGTGCACATGTACGCCGACAGCATCACGCCCAGCATGGCGAAGGCGATCGACGAGACCGCCCGTCGGCGCGCGAAGCAGGTCGCCTACAACACCGAGCGCGGGCTCGACCCGCAGCCGCTGCGCAAGAAGATCGCGGACATCCTGGGCGACATCGTGCGCGAGGACCCGGACCTGGTGGCCGGGGGAGTGGGCGGCAGCGGGCGCAACCAGTCACGCGGCAAGGCGCCCGTGCCGGGTGCGGCCGGCACCGGCAAGACGCACGTCGCCCAGCTCAAGGGGATGCCGCGCGCCGAGCTGGCGATGCTCATCCAGCAGCTTCAGGACCAGATGCACGAGGCGTCCCGCGAGCTGTCCTTCGAGCTTGCGGCGCGTCTGCGCGACGAGGTCAACGAGCTGAAGAAGGAGCTCCGGGGCATGGACGCGGCGGGCATCAGGTAGGTCGTTTCCCGGACATCCTCCCCGCAGGTGTTACCGGCGGTAACATCGAGGTTGTAACGTGGTCGCTTCGCGCTCAGGTGCGAGAACGCGTTTCAGTTTCTGTGGAGGAGCGTCCGTGCAGCACACCCCCTTGTCGGTCGGCGCGGCCGCCGACGGCGGCCGGCCGCTGCGCATCGCGCTGCTGTCCTACCGGTCCAAGCCGCACTGCGGCGGTCAGGGCGTCTACGTCCGGCACCTCTCGCGCGAGCTCGCGCACCTCGGGCACGACGTCGAGGTCATCAGCGGTCCGCCGTACCCGGTGCTGGACGACCCGGTGCGGCTGACCACGCTGCAGAGCCTCGACCTCTACCGCGACCCGGACCCGTTCCGGGTGCCGTGGCCCAAGGAGTTCCGCACCTCCATCGACGCGCTCGAGTTCGCGATGATGTGCACCGCCGCGTTCCCCGAGCCGCTGACGTTCAGCCTGCGGGCGCACCGCGAGCTCAGGCGCCGCCAGCTCGCCGGTGAGCCGATGCCGGACGTCATCCACGACAACCAGACGCTCGGCTACGGGATGCTGCTGATGCAGCGCGACGGCATGCCGATCATCGCCAACGTGCACCACCCCATCACGGTGGACCGCGAGCTCGACCTGGCGGCGACGCCGTGGCGCAAGAAGCTGCCCAAGCTCCGCTGGTACAGCTTCCTGGCGATGCAGAAGCGCGTCATCCAGCGGATGCCCACGCTGCTCACGGTCAGCCAGAACTCCTTCGACGACATCGTCCGCGACTTCGAGGTCGACCCGGCGAAGATGCGCGTCGTTCCGGTCGGTGTCGAGCACGACGTGTTCGTGCCGCCGACCCTGCCGAGGGTGCCCGGCCGGATCGTCGCCACCGCCAGCGCCGACCACCCGCTCAAGGGGATCGTGCCGCTGCTCGAGGCGGCGGCCAAGCTGCGCACCGAGCGCGACATCGAGGTCGTCATCGTGGGCAAGGCGACCGACGGCGGCGCGGCGTCCCGCACCATCAAGCGCCTCGGGCTCGAGGACACCGTGCGGTTCGTCACGGGCATCTCCGAGAGCGACCTGGTCGCGATGTTCGGCTCCGCTCACGTCGGTGTCGTCCCGTCGCTGTACGAGGGCTTCAGCCTGCCGGCCATCGAGCTGATGAGCTGCGCCACCCCGCTGGTCTGCACGACCGCCGGAGCCTTGCCCGAGGTGGTCGGGGACGCGGCGCTGATGGTGCCACCCGGCGACACCGAGGCGCTCGCACAGGCCCTCAAGCGGGTCCTCGACGACGACGACCTCGCGGCCACGCTCGGTCAGGCCGGGCGCGACCGCGTCATGCACCACTTCACCTGGCAGTCCGTCGCACGGCAGACCGTCCAGTGGTACCGCGACTACCTGGGAGAGACCGTCTAGATGCTCACCGTCGACTTCGACCAGTTCCCCGTCGGTCCCGGCGACCGCGTCCTCGACATGGGCTGCGGCGGCGGCCGGCACGCCTTCGCGCTGTACAAGCGCGGAGCCGACGTCGTGGCCTTCGACATGAGCCAGGAGGACCTCGTCGAGGTCCGGTCCATGTTCGCGGCGATCAACGTCGCCGACGAGGCCCCGGAGGGGGCGACCGCCCACACGGTCCGGGGTACGGCGTACGCGCTGCCGTTCGAGGACGCCAGCTTCGACCGGATCATCGCCGCCGAGATCATGGAGCACCTGCCCGAGGACGAGCTCGCCATGTCGGAGCTCTACCGCGTGCTCAAGCCCGGTGGGCTGATCGCGGTGACCGTGCCGCGATGGCTGCCCGAGAAGGTCAACTGGGCGCTGTCCGACGACTACCACAACACCCCCGGCGGGCACATCCGCATCTACCGCGGCTCCGAGCTGCGCAGCAAGCTGGAGAAGCAGGGCCTGACCTACACCGGCCAGCACCACGCGCACGGCCTGCACGCGCCGTACTGGTGGCTCAAGTGCGCCGTCGGCGTCAAGAACGACGGCAACCCGCTGGTGAAGGCCTACCACCAGCTGCTGGTCTGGGACATGGTCAAGCAGCCGCTCGCCACCCGCCTGGCCGAGCGGGTGCTGCAGCCGCTCGTCGGCAAGTCCTTCGTCATCTACCTCCGCAAGCCGCAGGAGAGCGCCCGTGCGGCGGCCTGAGCTGCGCGGCCTGCCCGGCGTGCTGAGCCGGGAGCAGCTGCAGCAGACCGTCGACGCCATCGCCGCGGCGCAGCAGCCCGCGGGCTCGCTGCCGTGGCCGGACGGGCACACCGATGCGTGGGACCACGTCGAGTGCGCCATGGTGCTGACCCTCGGCGGCCGACTGGACGAGGCCCGCGAGGGCTACGCCTGGCTGCGTCGCACCCAGTCCGCGGACGGGTCGTGGGCGACGTCGTACGACCAGCTCGACGTGCTCGACCCGATGGTCGACCTCAACCAGTGCGCCTACGTCGCCGTGGGGGTCTGGCAGTGGCTGCAGGTCACCGGCGACCGCTCGCTGCCCGAGCAGATGTGGCCGCACGTCCGCCGGGCGCTCGACCTGGTCTGCGACCACCAGGCGCCCTCGGGCGAGATCTACTGGGCCGCGGACGCGGGGGTGCCGCGCAAGGAGGCGCTGCTCACGGGGTCGTCGAGCATCTACCAGGCACTGCGCTGCGGCATCGCGCTCGCCGAGCTGCTCGGTGAGCCGCAGCCGGAGTGGGAGCTCGCCGCGGGCCTGCTCCAGCACGTCGTCGCGCACCACCCCGACGTGTTCCTCGACAAGAGCCGCTTCTCGATGGACTGGTACTACCCGGTCCTCGGGGGAGCGGTGCGAGGACGGCTGGCGCGAGAGCTGTTCGACCTGCACTGGGACACCTTCGTCGTCCCCGGCCTCGGCATCCGCTGCGTGTCCGACGAGCCGTGGGTCACCGGCGCCGAGACAGCGGAGCTCGCCCTCGCGCTGCTGGTCAGCGGTGAGCCGGACCGCGCGCGCCAGCTGCTCGTGGACGTCCAGCACCTGAGGTACGACGACGGCTCCTACTGGACCGGGTTCGTCTTCGACAAGGGCGTGCACTGGCCCGACGAGCGGTCGTCGTGGACCGCAGCGGCCATGGTTCTCGCCGCGGACGCCCTCGCCGGCGGTCCGACCCTCGCACTGTTCGACGGCCGCGACCTGCCGACCGGCGTGCTGCTGCCCGCGGACACCTGCCTGCAGGACGGCGCCCCCTGCGGAGACCTCGCCCGCCGCACCTGAGCCCACCGCACCTGGGCCCACCGCACCTGAGCTCGCAGCAGGTGATCGGGTCACCGCGTCGAACTCTCGCACCACGTCGTCAACGCTGACGGCGACGAGGGGGAGCGTCGATGCGGACAAGGAACCGCGCCCTGGTGGGCGTCGTGCTGGCGGCAACTGTTCTCCCGGGGCTTCCTGCTGTGGCGAGCCGCGCAGCGGGATCGGTCGCCCCGAAGCCGCCGCTGGTCACCGGGCACGTGGGCGGCCTGGCTGACTACGCGGCGCGGGGGCTCACGCCACGGCAGGCAGCCCTCGCCCTGTTGCTCGACCGGTTGGCCGGCCACGGTGTGCCGGTAGCTGCGCTCGAGCACCTGGCCCGTGCCGCGGACGGCGCGGAGCCGAGTTCCACCGCGCAGGACCCCTACGTGCTGCTCAGCGCCGTCGGTGACCTCGACCGGCGTGCCGGTGCGGACGTCCTCGAGCAGCGGCTGTCCTCCGGGAAGTCCGCCACGACCACCACGCTCGTCGCGCGTTCCGGCCGGACCGGTGCCGTGCTCTGGCGGTCGCTCCGGTCCGAGAGAGACGGCTTCGTGATCGGTGTCGCCGCGAACCTCGGCGCCCGGCAGCTGCCCGGGGTGCTGCTGCTGGGAGGGGGCTTCGAGCAGTCGGCCATCCGCACGACGCTGACGGCGCTCGACGGCACCGGGCGTCAGCTGTGGAGCCGGACGGTGCGCCAGGGGTTCAGTGACCCGCAGAGCAGCGCCTCGTTGGGCGCCTCGTCGGCCGGGTCCTACGCCGGCACGTTCGTGCTCCCGTCCCAGCGGCTGCGGCGCGGTCCCCTCGACGCGGTCATCGTCCAGGAGGAGGCGGCGTCCCAGGACACCTCCACAGGCAGCAGGCGGAGCGGCGCCGCACGGATGTACGCCGTCTCGTCGGTGAACGGCGCCCTCCGGGCGCTGCCTGGGGCGACGAGCAGCGACTCCGGTGCGGTGTCGGCAGATGTGGTCGGTGACCAGGACGGTGACGGGTACTCCGACCTCGCCGTCGTGGACGGCGGCGACACCCACACCGCAACGGTGCTGCGCGACAGCGGCGCCGTCGTGTGGCAGCGCACGGACGTCCCCACCTACGGCGCCGGCTACCTCACCGACGCAGGCGGCATCACCGGTGCGGCCCGCAGTGGTCGGCGGGTGGCTGACGTGGCGCTCGTCACCGCCGCGGCCCCCGGCACGGTCGGAGCCGTCACCACCCCGACCGGTGAGCAGGTCCTTGATCCGACGGCGGCCGCCCACGGCACGGTGACGCTGCTGGCCGGCGGGACGGGGACGACGGTCTGGGCGAAGCCCGGCGAAGGGGTCTACGTCCTCACCCGCGCAGGACGCCCGGCCGTGGGTGTCGTGACGATCACCGACACGTCGTCGGCGACGACGGTGAGCGTCCGACTGACGGTGACGACGTACGACGCTGCCGGTACGGCGCTCTGGGACCACTCGGTCGCGGCCTCCGTGCCGTCCGACTCCTCGGGCTTCGCCTTCACCGGCGGCTCTGCCTTCGCGCTCGACGACCTCGACGCCGACGGCGGGTTGGAGGGCGTGCTTGTTGCCTACGCGGTGAACGGCACCGGCGACGACCTCCAGGAGGTCCTCGTCGACGCGGCGCACGGCGCTCCGTTGCGCGACCAGCGCAGCGGTCTGCTCTTCGCCGGGGTGACGCGCCGTGGACACGACCGGGTCGATGTCGCCTCCGGCAGTCAGGGCCTGGTCGTCACCGTGCGGCGCGGACGCGACGGCGCGTCGTTGCTGCACCGCCTCGTCCCCGGCAGCCGGGGCGTGCAGCGCGGCAGCGCCTCGGGGGCCGTCCTGACGGCGGCGCCCTGCGCCGATGTCCTGGTCGCCGGATCGGGCGGTGGACACGCGGTCATCGCGGTGCTGGCCAGTGACGGGCGCCCGCGCTGGTCCGTAGGGCGACTCGCCACCGACTCCGGCGCGGGACGACGGCAGGCCTTCGCCCCCTCACCCGCCGTCCGCTGCTGAGCCTCCGCCGTCCTCGTCAGTGCGGGTGTGCGTCGCCTGCGTCGGCGTGGTCGTGCCGGTGCTGGTGGTACAGGACGGCACCTGCGACGGCGGCCGCCGCCACGGGAAGGACGGCCGCGACCGGCACCTCCGGCACCAGCGGCGCAGGAGTCGGCGACAGGTAGAACGGGCTGGCGTAGGCGATCGCGAGCCCGCCGGCGGCGTACGGCGTTCCTGCCGCACGCGGCTCGGCCTCGAGGTCGTCCGCGGCGTCGGGCGCCTTGTCGGCCAGGCGCAGCACCACCCAGGAGCCGTTGTCGGCGCTGACCGGGACGGTCACCGAGACGACGGGTTGATCGGTGCGAGGGACGGTGATCTCGACCTCGTGGACGATCGTCGGGAGCAGTGACCCGGTCTGCAGCACCTGCAAGGTGAGCCGCCGGCCCCACCAGGCGGGACCGCGGTCGATGTCGACCTGGAAGGTCACCGGACCGGCCTGGTGCACCAGGGTCGTGCCCATCCGCACGCCGTTGGCGGACGCGTCCACGCGCAGCCCCTTGAGCCGCGTGGCGAAGAAGCGTCGGTCCTGCAGGGCCGCCTTGACCCCGGCCCGGTCGAAGCTGTCGACCCAGACGCCGGCGCGGCCCTTGCCGTTCGGGCCGCCCCACGTCGTACCGTGCTCGTCGCTCGAGCCGAGAAGCCCCGGCCTCCAGCCGGCGTCGAGGCACTGCACGAGAGGCGAGGGGAGCCCGGCGTCCGTTCCCTCGAACAGGTAGTCGTCCTTCTTGTTGAACATCTCCAGGCTCACGATGCGCGGGACCAGCGCCGCGTTGAAGGCGAAGGAGGAGAACCGGTCCACTTCGCGCCCAGGGTGGTTCCACCCTGCGATGCCATCGCCCCCACCGCGCACGGACGTCGGAAGCGTGAGCCACTCGTAGAAGCCGGACATGGCCGCGCCGGTCACGGAGTGGGCCGCGATCTCGCGCTCGATCGCGGGGTAGGCGTCCAGCGGTGGTGGGGTCGTGTGGGCGAAGTTGGTCAGGGTGTTGCCGCTCGTGACCCCGCCGGTGTGCAGCGGGTCGATCCAGTTGTCGCTGAACCACACGTTCATGTGGCCCAGGGTGGGGCTGGACCACTCGAAGCCGCGGATCGCGACGAAGGACCCGTCAGCCAGGGCGGCATCGGCGAGCTCCTTGGCGTGCGCCCAGCTGGCCTCGTTGATGCCAGCCAGCCCCTGACACGCGCTGTTCCCCCCGCAGGCGGAGGCGGGGAGCCCGTAGCTCACCGAGGCGTGGTCGGTCAGCGCCGCCACGTCGAGCCCGTTGGCCCGCATGGTGGCGAAGGCGGCGTCGGCGTCGCCGGCGCCGTCTGACAGCAGCGTGTGGTTGTGCAGGTCGGTGTGCACCAGTGTGGAGCCGGGGAACAGCCGCGACGTACGACTCACCGAAGGTGACGGGCCGGCCGTGAGACCGCTGGCGAGCACGTCACCCGGCCGCGCCAGCAGCAGGCCGCCGGCGGTGCCTGCGGCTCCCAGGACGAACTGGCGACGACTGATGCTCATGCGGATTCCGCCTTCTGGATGCGCGCTGCCTGTGGGTGACTGTTCCGGGTGTGGGCTGCGTGGGTGAGGTGCCGGACGAGGACGCCGCCGATCGCCAGGGCCGCCAGGGGGAGCAGCCAGGCAGGGGCCTCGGGGACGATCGGCGTCGGGGCCACGTCGCGCTGGTAGCGGTCCACGACGCCGGACTGGGCGTTGCTGTCCGTGCCCGATCCCTCCGAGGAGGTGAGGAACGCGTCGGAGGACGCGGTGTAGGCGACGGCCTCGCCCTGACGCGTGGGCAGCAGGGGAATCGCAGTGGGGGCCGTCGCGAACGCGGCGCCCAGGTCCTCGTCGGCCGGGACGGCGTACTCGTAGGCGGTGCGGTACGTGCGAAGGAGGAGCCGCCTGCCGTCGGGGGAGATGTCGGCACCGGAGATCGCGATCGACTCGGGGTCACCCACGACGGCACCCGGCAGAGAAGTCGCGTCGACCGTGACGACCTGCGTCATGACGTTCGGGCCAGCGGTCGGACGTGCCGAGGTCGCGTAGACGCGGCTGTGGCCGGTGTAGCTGAAGCCGGGTGCAGGGCCACGGTCCTTGGTGATGACCACAAGGCGACCGGAGGGGAGGACCGCCAGGCTCTCGGCGTCCTCCGGACCGCCGGGGTAGACCAGCTGGTAGGCGTTGCGCGCCGGCACGGGCTGCTCCGCCCCCGGATCGGGCGTGAAACGTCCGTCGGGCTCGACCACCTCGTACACGACGACGCTGCCCTGCCGGGCCTCGTAGTTGTCCCCGATGTCCCCGAACAGCAGGACGTTCGTGCCGTCGGCGGTCGTCCCTCGGGCCATGTCCTCCCAGTCGACCGCGGTGGGCGACTCGCCCTGCACCCCAGGGGCCGCCGGTTGCAGCGCGTAGGTCGCCCGCGTGGTGCACGTGGTCGTGTCGACGAGGAACCACCGGGCGGTGTCGCCGGAGTCGTTGTGCGTCCAGACCAGCGCGTCGTCGTACGACGAGACCGCCAGTCCGCTCGACTCGTTGATGCGCTCGTCCGCGAACCGGCAGGTGCGGGTGCCGCTGTCGAACAGGCCCGTGGCAGCGGACGCCTGAGACAGGACCACCAGGCCGAGAGCCAGGCCCAGGTGAAGGGCGGGACGAGCGCGCATGGCGAGGTGCTTCCCCGGGCTCGGTGGTGTGGACTGACCAAACCTACGCAAAGCGGATGGACGCGCGCCGACGTCCAGCTGACGGGCGAGTGGCCGCAAGGTAGCCGGCCGCCTCAGGAGACCGGCGACGCCGTACGACGCAGGACGCGCAGGGAGCCGGTCACGCCGACCTCGGTGAACGCGCCCGTGTCGACGGCTCGGCGCAGGACGTTCCACGGCGGGCGCCCGCCGTCCTCCGGGTTCTCGAAGACGTCGTGGATGCACAGCACCCCGCCCTCCACGACGTACGGCGCGAAAGCCGCGTAGTCGTGCTGGGCGACCGCCTCGGTGTGGTTGCCGTCGAGGAACAGGAAGGTCACGGGAGAGGTCCACCAGCGGCCCACCTGCTGGGTGCTCGCGACGAGCACGCTGACCACGTCGTCGAGGCCCGCGTCCCACAGCGTGTGCCGCAGGGACGGGAGCGTCTCGAGCCGGCCGGTGTGGGGGTCGACGAGCGAGGCGTCGTGCCACTCCCAGCCGGCCTGGTTCTCCTCCGACCCGCGGTGGTGGTCGAGGGTCACCAGCTGCGCGCCGACGGCCCGAGCGGCTGTGCCGACGTGCACCGTGCTCTTCCCGCAGTAGGTCCCGACCTCCAGCCAGAGCCCGGGAGCGGCGCCGAGTGCGGCCTCGTGCAGTGCGGCGGCTTCGTCGTCGGGCAGGAAGCCCTTGGTGGCGGCAGCCACCGCCTTCCAGTCGAGCGGGGTCACGAGGCTCCTCGAGTGGTCCGGCGCGACGCCGGACGGTAGGGTGTCGATGTCGGAGGGGAGTATCCCCGCAGCTCCGCGCTCGTCAGCACGGTCCCCCGGGACCCGGGCGCGAAGTGGTCTCGCACGAGGCCGGGAGAGACCTCCGGTCGGACAACCCTGTCCTGACCGGAGGAGTCACCGTGCTCGAGATCCACACCTACACCTGGTTCGCCACGATCGGCGTCCTCGTGCTGATCCTCGTGATCGACCAGTTCCTCAGCTCGCGCAAGGGCGAGCACGCGTTCAGCGTCCGCGAGGCCACCGCCTGGGTCGGCTTCTACGTCGGCCTGGCCGTGGCCTTCGGCATCGGGCTCACCGTCGTGGCGGGGCCGAGGTACGGCGGGGAGTTCTTCGCGGGCTACCTCACGGAGTACAGCCTGTCCGTGGACAACCTGTTCGTGTTCGTCATCATCATGAGCAGCTTCGCGGTACCGCGGCAGTTCCAGCACAAGGTGCTGCTGTTCGGCATCACGCTGGCGCTCGTGCTCCGGGGCATCTTCATCGCGCTGGGTGCTGCGGCGATCGAGCGCTTCGTCTGGGTGTTCTTCCTCTTCGGTGCCTTCCTGATCTACACCGCGTGGAAGCTCGCCACCGCCGAGGACCACGACGAGCCGGCCGAGCGTCGCGACAGCAAGCTCGCCGCGCTCGTGGCTCGCGTCCTGCCCAGCACCGACACCTACGACGGGGCGCGCATCGTGACCCGCATCGACGGTCGCCGCGTCGTCACGCCGATGCTGCTGGTGATGGTCGCGATCGGCTCCACCGACCTGCTGTTCGCCCTCGACAGCATCCCGGCGATCTTCGGGCTGACCCAGGAGCCGTACATCGTGTTCACGGCGAACGCCTTCGCCCTGATGGGCCTGCGGCAGCTGTACTTCCTGCTCGACGGGCTGCTGGACCGGTTGGTCTACCTGTCCAAGGGCCTGGCTGTCGTCCTGGGCTTCATCGGGCTCAAGCTCGGCTTCCACGCCCTCCACGAGTACGGCGTGGACTGGGCGCCAGACCTGGGCATCGCGGCATCGCTGTCCTTCATCGTCGTGACGCTCGCGCTGACGACGATCCTGTCCCTCCGGGCCACCCGACGGGCCGGTGCGTCGGTGGCCGCTGGGCGGCCCGGGGACTGAGAGGGGTCAGGGCGCGGGGATGACGATGGTGAAGTTGCCGTCGACCGCCGTACCGCTCGGGGTCTTGATGTAGACCGGTACGGCATCCTCGGTGGCCGTGCTGAGCGGGTTGCACGCGGAGCCGTGTCCGGTGCCGACGCTGACGATGTTGGTGCCGCCGGGGTCGGCCAGCGTCGCCTGGGCTGCCTTGTACGACAGCCGCGTGGGAACCACCACGCAGTATTGGCCGGTCGTCGGGTGGGTCACCGTCAGCCCACCCGAGCTCGCGTGCAGGCCACCATTGCTGATCACGTAGGCCCACCGATCGTCCTTGGCGGTGGACACGGCCGCATCGACCTGGTCTTTCGTGTAGTAGCGGTCGTCATGGTCGTGAGCCACGTAGTAGCCCGCGACGTCGGCCAGGACATGAACAGTGCCCACGCTGTTGTAGATGGACACCTTGCCCCCGGAACCGAGCTTGACCGTGACCAGGTTCGGTGCCGTCCCCTTCGGGACGGTGTTGAGGTTGCTGGCGGTGGGTCGGGTGTCGCCGGACGGCCACACCGTGAGGTAGCCGGTCTTCGTCGCCTGGGTGTAGGTCACGTTCATGACGACCGAGACCGCGTCGGCCGGGACACCGCCGACTCCGGTGACTTGGAGGTCGATCGCCCCACCCGAGCCGAGCGGCACCTTGCTCCCCCCGACGGTGCCGAGGCCCGTACGGGTGTCAAGGATGCGGGTGGGCGGAAGCGACTCGAAGATCGCCCGTGGCCCCGCGGACGTGGAGGCCAGGACGAGATGGGCCCCGCCGAACGTGGCGCTGGCGACGAAGCCGCCGAGAAGAGCCGCAACGGTGGTGCGGGCTGTGCTCGATGCGAGATGGCGATGTCCCATGGTGGTGCCCCCTTGGTGACCACCGGACCCTCCGGGGCCGGCGCGAAGGCTAGACCTTGGCAGGCGCGTTGCCCAGCGAACTGGCTCCGGCCTCGTCCAGGGAGACTAGGGGGCGGCGCGCCAGCGGCCACGACGGGACGGGTCTGCGGAGGTGCTGGGTTCCGGTTGAGCCGGTGACGGTTCGTCGCTCGGCTCGTCCGTGGCAGAGGCGAGGCCCGGACGCCCGTCGGTCCCGCGGGGGAGCAGCAGTGCCTCGGCGAGCGCCATCACGGCCTGGTCGACGTAGGCCAGGACCCGCTCCTCGCTGGCGTCGATGACCGCCTGCAGGGTCTGGGTGCTGTGCGCGCGCTCCACGGCCAGGGCGTCGCCGACCACCTCGGTCACCACGTCGGTCACGACGTCGGTCACGACCTCGGTCACGACGTCGGTCACCACGTCGCGCACGACCTCGGTGGTCATCGACCGCGACACGGGTCGTTCGCTCGCGAGACCGTCCTGCAGGAGCTCGGCCACCTGCTCGCGCTCGGCAGCGGCCTGCGTCCGCACGAGCTGGGAGAGGTCGTCCAGCGCCGGCGCGGGGGGCCGGGCGGCGATGCGGGCCAGGTCGCTGCGCAGACCGGCGACGTCCCGGCCGAGCACGGAGGCGCCGGTCGACGCCTGCTCCACGATGGAGGAGGACAGCGCGTTGATGCGGTCCGCGAGCAGCGTCGTCGAGGTCCGCAGGTCGACGTCCACGGCCCCGACGGCATCGCCGAGGGAGCCAAGCGAGGTCACGTCCCGGGCGAGGGTTTCGAGGCGGGTGACGATCTGACCGAGCAGGGTGGACACGGCGCGCTGCTCAGCCGCCTGCTCCTCCACCGCACGGGACAGCAGGGACTGCATCTGGTCTGGCTCAGGCACCCGACCATCCTCGCAGAGCAGCGCGGGGGGAAGACCTTGCTCACCCGGTACACGTGCCCGCCGCCTGTTCAGGCGAAATGTCCGGTTCGGCTAGCCCGGACGGGCGAGTAGCGCGCCCCGCCGCCCCCGGCCCACGCACGGAGCGCCGCCAGGCATGGCAACATGCCCCTTTCGCGCCTCGACCACGTCCGTCACCACCCGCCCCCCTCGCGCCGCCCGGAGCCTGCACCGTGAGCCAGTCCCACGACGGATTCTTCGCCTACTACGAAGAGGGCAAGCCGCTTCTGCTGCTCGACCTGCGGACCGAGCGCCCGCGACGCACGCGTCCGCGCACGCGCGTCACCGGGGCGGTCGCCGGGGCGATGGCGATGACGGTGGCGGCCTTCGTCACGCTGGCCGCGATCCCGGCCTCGAGCGCTGCCCTCCCCGCCAAGGTGCTGCAGGCGGTCGACCTGACCCTGGGCAACGACGGTGCCCTGCGCTCGGTGACCAGCACGAACGTGCGACGGACAACCGGCGCGAAGGGCACGGAGAGCTCGACGGACACGCTGTCGCTCGACCCGCGCAAGGTGGTGGGTCAGCTGCCCGTGCGGGTGCTGACGTCGTACCGGCTGGGGGACCGCACGGGGACCGACCTCGCCGAGCTGCGGGGGAAGAAGGGTCGGGTCGAGATCACCCTGACCGTGCAGAACACCACGGTCCGCCCGCAGCTGCTGACCTACGACGTCGACAGCGTCCCGCAGCGCCGGTACGCGCTGGTCGGAACGCCCCTGACCGTCACCGCGTCGGCGTTGCTGCCGAAGGGCGCGTTCACGGGGATCGTCCCGGCCGCCGCGGCAGCTCCGAGTGCCGGCGCGACGACGGGCACCAACGGCGTCGTCGGCCGGCTCCCGGACGGCGGGACGACCGTGCAGTGGGCCGCGCTCCTCGCGCCGCCACAGCTCGCCGCGAGCACGCAGTTCACCCTGGTGCAGGACGCCACCGACTTCCAGGTGCCGCAGATCGACCTGTCGGTCCAGCCCGGCCTGGCCACCGACGCGTCGGTCCAGCGCCTGCTCACCGACGCGTTCCGCAAGGACGGGTCAAGCCGGCTCAACCTCGAGCTCAAGACGCTCCAGACCATCAGTCAGGTGAGCGGCGTCCTGGGCAGCGCCGGCGTCACGCTCGGCCGGATCCAGCAGGCCCTGAACACCGGCGCCGACACGCTCGGCAACGCGCTCATCGGCAAGCTCGCCGACAGCACGCAGCAGGTGCTCGACGCGTCGACCGGGCTGTCGAGCGGGCTCGACCAGCTCAGCACCGGGCTGAGCTCCGCGCTCACCTCGACCAACGACGCGACCGTGCAGGCGCTGCTGGAGTCGGTGACCCGCCTGAGCGACTACCTCGGGCGCCCGGACGGGACGCGTCCGACGGCCCTGCCCGTGCGGCCGGGCTGCCAGGTGGATCTCGCCGCGCAGGACAAGGCCAGCACGCTCTACGCCCAGCTGTACCAGGTCAGTGGGCAGCTCGAGACGCTGGCGGCGTCCACCCAGGGCTGCCAGCAGGCCTTGGCTGCCTCCCTGCTGGCCAGCTTGGGTGACCCGGCGGACTGCCCGGCGGCCGCTGCCCCGTCCGGCCCGGTGGCCTGCACCCTCACCGCCCTGCGTGACCAGTTGACCGGCGTCGCGACGTACCTCGCCACCACCGGGGCCTCCGTGCTCGCGCAGTTCCAGCCGTCCGCGGTGAGTGACGTCGGGTCAGCCGTGACCGCCCTGACGACCGCGGTGACGAACGTCCAGGCGCAGAGCGCTGCTCTGGGAGAGGGCACGACCCCGACCGTCCTGCGCGATCGCGTCGCCGCGCTGCAGACCACGGTCGAGGGCCTGTTGGCCGGCCTGCGCCCGTCCGCCTCCACGGGGCTGGCGAGCGCGTTGCGGTCGGTGCGTGACCTCGCGCAGGAGCGCCTGGCCGAGCTCGGCGGCCCGACCGGCGGTGCTGGCTCGCTGTCCGGTCAGGCGCGCGCCGTGGCCGCAGCCCTGTGCGCCACCCCGTCGGCGGTGCCGTTCCCCACCGCGGACACCCCGAGCGCCACGGCAGAGCCGACCGCGTCCGCCGATCCGACCGCCACCGGTGCGCCGGACACAGGGGCCACCGTGCCCCCGGTCGTTCCCGTCCCTGATCCGCTTCTGACCAAGGCGAAGGACGCGCTCGACGCGACCAACTCGGGCTACGCGGACTACGTGCGGACCCTGCGCGCTCTGGTCTCCGGCACCTCCTGCAGCGACAGCGCGCTCCCGGCGCCCGCCGGCTACCCGCGTCCGCTCGTCGACCGCATCGACGCGGAGTACGGCGCCTGGGCCACCGTGGTGTCGCTGACGGACGTGACGGCGTCGACCCCGAAGGGTCCTGCGAAGGAGACCGCGGCCCTCACGGCGGAGCTGACCGCCGTACGCGATGCCCTCGCGAGCCTGGCCAGCGACCTGGACAGCGGTCGCACGGATGACCTGGCCAGTCGCGTGGCGGTCGTCCGCGCCGGGGTCGGCGCGCTGTACGCCGCCCCCACCACGTCTGGCACCTGCCCGTCCGCCCTGAACCCCGCCCTGCCGGCACTGAACGCGCTGGCTCAGGCGTTCACCCGGCTGGACTGCAACCAGCGCGGGCTGGGGGACCGGCTCAGCGCACTGCTCGCCGGTTCGGCTCCGACCTACGCCGGCGCTGCCGCAGGGGCAGCAGACGCCGCCGAACGCACCGGCGCAGCCCGGTTGCAGGCGAACGCCTCGCTCGCTCAGCTGCTCGGCACGTTGAACGGGTCCCTGCGTACGACGGCCCGGACCGGGCTGGACCAGGGGACCGCCGTGGTGACCGGTCAGCGCAAGGCGCTCGCCGACCAGGGCGCCGCGCTCGCCCGCACCCTGGACGCCGCGACGAAGCAGGCCGTGGCCACCATCACCCAGAGCATCGCCGCCTCCAACCGCGACCTGCGCGCGGCCACCGACCTGCTCGCCGCGAGCCTGAAGAGCGTCCAGCTCGACCTGGGCACGGGGAAGGACTCCCGCGGGCTGCTGGGTGTGCTCGTCGGGAACGCGAGCCTCACGGGCTCGGGGGCCGAACGGGTCCAGAGCGCGGCCGACACCGCCAACCGCTTCGGCGGGGTGCGCGGCTTCGAGCTGAGCGACGTCCTGCTGCAGCAGGCGCAGTTCCTCGCTGCCCTCGAGCAGCAGGCGGCCTTCCCGGCCTTCGCCCTCGACCTGCCGCCGGGCTCGGTGAGCACGACCGTGTTCAGCTTCCACCTGCGGTCCGCATGAGGACTCCGGGCCACGCCCTCGTCGGGCTGCTGCTGACGGGTGCGCTCGCTGCCTGTTCCGGCTCGGACACCCCGACGTTCGAGCCCGCCGCGGCCCCCGACGTCGCGGTCCGGGCGGCCGGCGTGCAGCGCGAGGTCCATCTGGGTGTCCTGGTCAGCGCCACCGGTGCACCGGGTCAGGGTGCTGACCTGCTGGGCCGGGCCGCCGGGGCGCGGTTGGCGGCGTACCGGCTCGAGCGCGGTGGGGTCCGCGTGACCCTCGACGTCGTCGATGACCGGGGGACGGCCGAGGGGGCGACGCGCGCGGTGCAGGGCTTCGTGAGCGACGGCGTGAGTGGTGTCGCCGTGCTGACGACCGGCACGCACCTGACCTCGGCTCTCCGGACCGCTGCCGGGGCCGGCCTCGCCGTCGTGTCGCCGTACGACGCCGTCCGGACGGCGGGCACGACGTGGCAGACCGGACCGACCGGTCCCCAGGTGCGCCAGGCGCTGGTCGGGCTGCTGGCGCGGCAGGGGCTCACGACGCCGTACGTCCTGCACGGTGAGGGCGTGGACGCCGACGTCGTGGGGATCGCCCCGCCGGGGCGCGACCTGGCCCTGGCGGCGTCCGCCAGCCCGCAGCAGGTCATGGCGCCTGTGGTCGCCGCCGCGAGAGCGCGCCGCATCGACAGCGTGGTCATCGCCGCGAGCCCCACCACCCAGGCGGCACTGGTGGCTCAGCTGCAGGGCGGCGCCCCCGACCTGGCCATCGTGCTCAGCCCCGAGGCCACCGGCCCGGCGTTCGGGCAGCTGCTCGAGGACCGGCTCGCCGCGGACGGCACCGCCACCACGTCGGGAGCGCTGTACTCCGTCGGCACGCCCGCCGTCAGCGCCAGCGCCACCGACCCCGGCGCACTGGGCTTCCTGGCTGCCCTGCGGCTGGCCGCGCAGGACGCCTCGGTGAGCAGCCTGCTGCAGCCCGACGTCACCTTCGGCACCCAGGGAGCAGGTACGGCGGACACCGCCAGTCACGACGCCGTGGTCGCGCTGGTCCGTGCTGTGGCGAAGGCCGACAGCGACACGCCCGCGGCTGTCCGGGACGCCCTCGCCACCTTGCGCCTGACCGCGACCGACGGCCTCGCTGGACCCTCGCTCGACCTCACCGACCGCACAGCGCTGCCCGATGACGTCGTGGTACCGCTCGCCTCGACGACGCAGGACATCAGCGGCCGTCAGGGGGTTGCCGAGTCCCTCCCGCCGCTGTCCTGGTTCGTGCTGCCCGCGCCGAAGGGCTGAGGCGATGGACGTGGGCACCGGACGCGCGCTCGGTAGCCGTTACCACCTGCAGGACCGGCTCGGCTCCGGGGCGATGGGCGAGGTCTGGCGCGCGGTCGACCGGGCCGACGGGACCCTGGTCGCGGCCAAGCTCCTGCGCAGCGAGCTCACGCGCGATCCCCAGCTGGTGGCCCGCTTCGTGCAGGAGCGCTCGATCCTGCTGACCCTCCAGCACCCGCACATCGTGCGGGTGCGGGACCTCGTGGTCGAGGGTGAGGACCTCGCCCTGGTCATGGACCTCGTCGTCGGCACCGACCTGGGCAAGGACCTGGCGGCCCGCGGCACGCTGACCCCTCAGGAGGCGGCGCGGATCTGTGGTGCCGTCCTGCAGGCCCTGTCGTACGCGCACCAGCAGCACTGCCTGCACCGCGACGTGAAGCCCGACAACGTCCTGCTCGGTGAGGAGGGTCAGGTCCTCCTGACGGACTTCGGCATCGCGCGCCTGGCGCAGGAGACGAGCGTCCGCGCGACCGGTGCCCTCGGCACGCCGGAGTACATGGCTCCGGAGGTGTTCGTCGCCGAGGTCATCAGCCCGGCGGCGGACGTCTATGCCGCAGGGGTACTGCTCTACGAGCTGCTGGCTGGGCGGACGCCGTACGCCGGCGGGACGAACGGCTACGCCGTCGTGAACCGGCACGTCACGGCCCTGCCCCCCGCGCTTCCCGGCCTTCCGACAGCCCTCGTCGACCTGCTCGAGGCGATGCTCGCCAAGGACCCTGCACGTCGTCCCTCAGCCGAGGCCGCGCACCGCTCGTTGGTCGCGCTTCAGCCGGCGCTGATCGACCTGCCGGCCCTCGAGGCACAGCCGCAGCCGCAGACCTGGACCCAGGTCGCCGGCAGCATTCCCGTCGTGGACGGCCCGGAGCTCGACCCCGGCGCGACCACGGTCCGGGGCCTGCCCGGCGTCGAGGCGGTCCTCCCCACCGCCGACGGGTCGGTCCTGCGTCCCCTTGAGGGGCTGGAGCTCGGCCAGACCAGTGTGGCGGCTCCCCGTGCTCCGCACCAGGCGCCGACGCTGACTCCGGAGGTGGTTGCGCCACCGCCTACGTCCGGACGACGGCGCGTGCTGCTGCTGTCCGCCGGCGCGGTGGTCGTGGTCGCGGTGCTGGTGGCGGGCGTTCTGCTGCTGGGTGGGTCGCACGGCAGCACGACGCCGAGTGCCCAGCCCGGCCAGGCGGGCCCCGTCGAGGCGACCGCGGCCGAGGAGCGGCTGCCGACCGGGCTCACCGTGAGCAGGTCCACGACCTACGACGGGCGCTCGGGCGCGGTGACGGCGCGGGTGACGTGGACGGCGGGACGGACGGCGCTGGCCGGGCCGTTCTACGAGAGCGTGCCCGTGCCCGCGGGCTCGTGCCAGGTGGCGTGGGACGCCGCGGTGCCGGTGACGCGCACCGTGCTCCAGACCCTGGCCGCACCCTGCGGCTTCACGGTTGCCGTCGGTCGGCTGAGACCGGGGCAGGCCGCCTCCGCGTCGTACACCGTTGCCGCTGCGCTGAAGGGTGACCAGGCGCTGCAGTCCTTCGTCGACAAGGCCGCGACCCAGACGGCCGCCGAGCTCGCGGGGAAGGCGGGCCTCAACGCCTTTGCCGCCCAGCGGCTGGACCACGTCGAGGTGGACGTCCCGGTGTCGGTGCGGACCGGCTCGCCGGTCACGGTCCGGCTCCTGCCGGTCTGGGTGGGCACGAGCGACCCCGATCCGTTCGCCCTGTTCGACAGCTCGGTCGTCGGGCGCGCCAGCGGTGTGCTCGACCAGGTGGCGGGAGGTCTCGGCGGTGTGCAGCTGTCAGCCGTCTCGTGCGGATCGGCCCTCGGCGTCGACCGGCGCCTGTACCCGTTCACGCAGCAGCCGGCGACCGGGTGCGTGATCGGTGCCCGCGTCGGTGACCTGCCGGACGCCGAGAGCGCGCCGTTCGACATCACCTACCGGTCGGGGTGACCGTGCGCCTAACCCTCAGCGTCGCGCTGCCCACCGGGGGGACGACGGACGTCCTCGTCGACGCCGACGAGCTCGCGCCCGTGGGTGCCCTGGTCGCTGAGCTCAGCCGTGCGACCTCCGTGCCACCAGGGCGACTGCACGTCGGGTCCACTCCGCTCGAGGACGACCAGAACCTGCTGGACAGCGGACTGCTCGACGGCGCTCTGGTCGGGATGGGTCAGCCGGCTGCGGACGACGCAGCGGTCCCGACGCGCGGCTGGCAGCTGCACGTCGTCGCGGGACCGGCGACCGGCACCGTCCTGGCACTTCCCCTCGGTGCCCACGAGCTCGGTCGGAGCACCGCGGTCTGCTTCGACGACGACCTGATGTCACGGCGGCACGCCCGGCTGGAGGTCTCGAGCAGCGGTGCCACGCTCGTCGACCTGGGCTCGCGCAACGGCACGACCCTGGACGGGCAGCCGGTTGGCGCCGACCCGGTGGAGGTGCGTCCCGGCCAGGTGCTGCGCCTCGGGGACACCCTGCTCACCGTGCGGGCTGCGCAGACGCCGGACGCGACCACCGAGCCCGCCGACCCTGGCTGGCTGAGCTTCCTGCGCCCACCGCGCATGCTGCCGCACCAGCCTCCGGTCACCATCGTGCTGCCGGACGCCCCGCAGCCGCCGACCCGGCGCCGCTTCCCACTGGTCACCCTGCTCCTGCCCCTGGCCCTCGGCGTCGTGATGGCACTGGTCGTGGGGTCGCCGCTGTACTTGCTGTTCGCGCTCGCGAGCCCGGTGATGATGCTCGGCAACGTCGTCGGCGACCGCCGCTCGGGCAGCAAGGACTACCGCGCCGCGACCGAGGAGTACACCGTTGCCCTCGCGGCGGCCCAGCGGCGCCTGGACGCCGCGGTCGTGCAGGAGCAACAGCAGCGTCGTGAGGGTCTGCTCGACGCCCCGCAGACGCTGCTGACCTGCCAGCTGCCCGGTCGTCGGCTCTGGGAGCGACGCCGGCACGACGACGACGCACTGGTGCTGCGGGTCGGTGTGGCGGACCTGCCGAGCAGCATCACGGTCGAGCGCGGACACCGCGCACCCGGGGCCGAGCCGGACGACCCGCACCTGCTCCACGCGGTGCCGGTCGCCGTACCCCTGCGCGAGGTGGGGGTGCTCGGGGTGTGCGGTCCCGACGCGCCGCGCGCCGCTCTCCTGCGCTGGCTGGTCGTCCAGCTCGCCGCCGCGCACGCGCCACGTGACCTGTCGTTGACGCTGCTGACCGGTCGCGACGCCGACCACTGGGCGTGGCTCAGTCGCCTCCCGCACGCCCGGCCGCGCGAGCTCGAGGGACCGTGCGTGTCCCTGGGCAACGACGCCGACACGGTTGCGGCGCGGGTCGCCGAGCTGGCAGCGCTGGTCGCGGCACGCAAGGAGGTCGCGCGGACCGCCGGCCGGGTGACCCCCGACCACTTCGCAGCGCACGTGGTGGTGCTCGACGGTGCACGCGCTCTGCGGGGGACCCCAGGGCTCGCGCAGCTGCTCGAAGACGGGCCCGAGGTGGCGGTCTACGCCCTGTGCGCCGACGCCGAGGAGCGCTTGCTTCCCGAGACCTGCACCGCCACGCTGCTCCTGGGGAGCACGGGCCCGCAGCACCTGGACCTGCTGCGCACCGGTGCCCCCCGGCTGACCGATGTCCTCGCCGAAGGCGTCACGCGGGCGTGGGCCGAGCAGGTCGGCCGGGCCATGTCGCCCCTGCGTGACGTGAGCTCTGACGAGAGCGCCGCGACGCTCCCGGACAGCGCACGACTGCTGGACGTGCTCAACCTGGAGCCGCCGACGGTGGACGGTGTGGGTGCGCGCTGGCTGCTGGAGGGCCGGACGACGTCGATGGTGATCGGCGCCGGGCTCGACGGGCCGTTCAGCCTGGACCTGCGCCGGGACGGTCCGCACGGGCTCATCGCCGGGACGACCGGCTCCGGCAAGTCCGAGCTGCTGCAGACGATCATCGCGTCGCTCGCCGTGGCCAACCGACCGGACGCCATGAACTTCGTCCTCGTCGACTACAAGGGCGGGAGTGCCTTCAAGGACTGCGCGTACCTCCCGCACACCGTCGGCATGGTGACCGACCTCGACAACCACCTGGTCGAGCGGGCGCTCACCTCCCTGGGTGCAGAGCTCAAGCACCGAGAGCACTTCCTGGCGGACGCGGGCGTCAAGGACATCGAGGACTACCTCGACCTGCAGGCCAAGGAGCCGCACCGGCCGTCGCTCCCGCGACTGCTCATCGTCATCGACGAGTTCGCCTCGCTCGCCCGCGAGCTGCCCGACTTCGTGACCGGTCTGGTGAGCATCGCCCAGCGGGGCCGGTCGCTCGGCATCCACCTGCTGCTGGCGACCCAGCGCCCCTCCGGGGTGGTCAGCCCGGAGATCCGTGCCAACACCAACCTGCGCATCTCCCTGCGGGTCACCGACGCCGCGGACAGCACCGACGTGCTCGAGTCACCCGAGGCGGCGCGACTCCCCAAGTCCGCTCCCGGTCGCGGGTTCGCCCGCCTCGGCGCCGGGGCGCTCGTCCCCTTCCAGGCCGGCCGGGTCGGAGGACGCCGACCAGGAGCGGTCGCGACCCACGTCCCGCCGCCTTTCGTCGTCCCCCTGCGTTGGGCGCATCTGGGGTACGCCGCACCGGTGGCCACCCGATCCGCGGTCAAGGACGACGTCGAGGTGACCGACCTGTCGGTGCTGGTCTCGGTGCTGCGCGATGCTGCCGCGGCCGCGGCCGTCCCGCCGCAGCGCAGTCCGTGGCTCGACGCGCTGCCCACCGAGCTGTTGCTCGACGCCGTCCCCGCGGGCACCGGCTTCGCGTTCGGGCTCACCGACGTCCCTGCGGCCCAGCAACGTCGTACGGCGGACTTCGACCCTGCGCGGGACGGGCACCTGCTGGTGCTCGGGTCGGCGCGCAGCGGGCGGTCGCAGCTGTTGCGGACCCTCGCCGCGAGCATCGGCCGCGCCGCGTCCGCAGCAGACCTGCACCTGTACGCCCTCGACTGCGGTAACGGCGCCCTGCAGCCGTTGGTCGACCTGCCGCACTGCGGGGCGGTCGTCACCCGCACCCAGCCCGACCGGGCCGCGCGGCTGCTCACCCGCCTGCAGCAGGAGATGGACCGCCGGCAGCAGGTGCTGGCGGAAGGCGGGTACGCCGACATCACCGAGCAGCGTCGCGGCTCTGGTGCTGCGCTGCCGCACCTGGTGCTGCTGCTGGACCGCTGGGAGGGCTTCACCTCTACCCTCGGCGAGCTCGACGGCGGGCGGCTCACCGAGACCGTCATGGCGATCCTGCGGGAGGGCGCGTCGGTCGGGGTGCACGCCGTCCTGACCGGAGACCGCTCGCTGGCCAGCGGCCGCATCTCCGCCCTCACCGAGAACAAGCTCGCGCTGCGACTGGCCGACCGCGGGGACTACAGCCTCATCGGCCTCAACCCCAAGAGCGTGCCCGAGCGGGTCCCGTCGGGGCGCGCCTTCGCGTCGGGCTCCGGCCTCGAGACGCAGGTCGCGCTGCTCACGGCGGACGACTCGGGTCAGGCGCAGGCGGCGGTGCTGGCCCAGGTCGCGGCCGAGGCCACGGCCCGCGACGCCGACCTCCCGCGGTCGGCCCGCCCGTTCCGCGTGGACGTGCTTCCCAGCCGGATCGGCTTCGAGGCTGCCTGGCAGCTCGTGCCGGGTGCTGTCCCGACCCCGTTCGCCCTCGTCGGCGTCGGGGGCGACGACCTGCAGGGCCTCGGCTGCGACTTCGCGGGGGGACCGACCTTCATCGTCGCGGGGCCAAACCGTTCGGGGCGCTCCACGTTGCTCGCCGTGATGGCGCGGTCGCTGGTGCGGTCAGGGGCCCAGGTCCTCCTCGTCGCACCCAGGCCGGGTGCGCTGCGGGAGCTCGAGGGGCAGGCCGGCGTTCTCGCGCTCGTGACGGACGCGAACGAGGCCGCTGAGACCTACGAGAAGGCGCTGGCCGCCTCGGCCGGTCCGGTGGTCCTGCTCATCGACGACGGCGAGGGGCTGCGCGACGTACCGGCCGCCGACCTGTTCCGCGAGATCGTGAAGGGTGCGCAGCCGGGCGTCAGCCTGGTGCTCGGGGGCAACGCGGAGGGGATCTGCACCGGGCTGTCGGGCTGGCAGGTCGAGGCGAAGAAGTCGCGACAGGGCGTCCTGCTCTCCCCCCAGGGCATCTCCGACGGCGACCTGGTCGGCGTCCGGCTGCCCAGGAGTGCGATCGGCCAGCCGGTCACACCCGGACGGGGGTGGCTGCACCTCGGTGACAGCCAGGTGACGAGCATCGCCGTACCCCTCGCGGACGGGCTCGGCTGAGGTGTACGGCGACCCGAGCCACGTCTACGCGCTCGCCCACCGCGTCGGGAACCGGGCCGTCGAGGTCCGCCACCAGGCGCAGGTGCTGCGCCGGCAGGCCGTCGCGACCCGCTGGGAGTCGGTCGCCGGCCAGCGACACCGACAGCACGTCGAGGAGGCTGCCCGGGGCCTCGAGCGCAGCGCCGACGAGCTGGACCAGGCTGCGGTGGCCCTCAGGCAGCACGCGGACACCATGACTGCCCGGCTGGCGGCGATCCGGCACGCGGAGCAGGCGGCGCTGCACTGGTTCCAGCACGCTGAGCACAGCTTCCTCAGCTCGTTGCAGCACGCCGGTGACGCCCTCGTCGGCGGGGTCACGGGGCTGCTGCACCACGCCACGCGACCGTGGGAGAGCTGGCACTGGAGGCCAGGCAACCTCCCCCTGCCGGGCAGCCTGGCCTGGCTCGAGGTCCACGAGCTGACGAGGAGGAGCCCGTGGCAGCCGTGACCGTCGTGGAGCGCTCGCTGCTGCCCGCTGACGCCCTCGCCCTGCTCGCCGAGCGCGCCGGCGTGCCCCTGCCGCCGGGCTGGGAGCGCGAACCCGGAGGAGCGGACCTGCTCGCCGAGACCGGGCTCGTCGATCGGCAGACCGGCGTCGTCCTCGGTGACGTCGGTCCCCGTCTGCACCCCCTGGCCGCTCCGAGCGTCACGGTCGAGGTGGTCCTCGCGCCGACCGCTGCGCGTCCCGGGCTGGCGCTGGCCGCCGTCGTCGCGCTGTCAGACACCCACCTGGTGGCACTGCTGCGCCGCTCGGGGGAGGACCTCGTCGAGCTGACCCTGGCACCTGCGTCCGCGCTTGCCGGGTCCGTGCAGCGCGTCCTGGAGGCCATCGACGGGTCGGCGGCCTCGTCACCGCTCACCATCTCCCGGGAAGGGTTCGTGGCCCTGTCCACCTGGTCGGGGCGCTTCGACGTCGAGCGCTTCGCGCGCGACCACGACGTACCGCCTTCCGTGGTGGAGCCCGTCGCACGGGCGCTGGGCGGTGTCCGGCGCATCCTGCGCGTCGTGGTCACCGGGGACCGGTCGCGATCGACGCCCCCCGTGGGCGCGGTTCTGCTCTACGACACCGAGGACGGCTGGTACGACGTCACCGCCCACCCGGACGCGGAGTCGGTCGTGCTGGTCCCGAGGGTTCCGGCCGACGTGCTTCCCGAGATCTCCCGACTGGTCGCCGGTGGGCTGGCGTGACCGACATCCGGGTCCACGACGCCGCTCACTCGCTCGCCGCATCGTTCGACGACATGCTGCGCGAGGCGGCCCTGCTCCGGGACGCCGGGCTGCACCTGGGAACGGTGTCCGCCTCGCTGCACCAGGTCCTCGTCGACGCCGACCTGGTCGCCAGCGCCGTCCTCGACCCTGTCGGGCTGGCGCGGGTCGAGCAGCACCTGCTGGCGGCCCTCGACGGGCCGCACGGGCTCACCCTGCTGGCGATCGGGCTGGAGGCCCAGGCCGGCGGGCTGTGGTCCGCCGTCCACGCCTACCGCACCGCTGATCAGGCGTTGTCCGACCTGCTGCGCGCCACCACCTGGACCGCCGGCGCGGTCGCCGGCGTGACGGCGCCGCTGTGGGCAGTGCCGACCGGCGTCGGGCTCTCCCTCCTGGACCACGCCACCGGTGGCCGCTCCCACGAGCAGGTGCTGGAGTTCCTGCTCGCGCACGGTGCGCTCACCCAGGAGCTCCTCAACACCGCGCCCGGTCTTCTCACGGGCCTTCAGGTGTGGCTCCCGGGCCCCGACGTGCCGGTCACGAGCCTCGAGCAGGGGGCGGGTCTGCTGGCACTGCTGTTCCCGAACGGCCACGGCGGCCAGCAGCAGCTCGGTCAGGAGCGACCTGCGCCGCCCCTGCGCAGCGTCGACGACCTGCTCGCCTCCCTGGACGAGGTCAACGACCAGTCCGGGACGCGCACCTCGGCCCACCCGCCCCAGGACGCCGTCATCGGGGTGCAGCGCGTGGTCCGGGTGGCGGCGGACGGGTCCACCACGACCAGCTGGGTCGTCGACGTACCGGGTACGTCCACCTGGGACGGCCCGGGGTCGCACCGCAATGCCACCAACACCAGCGGCAACATCAACTCCATGGCCGGCAACAGCACGGCGTACCAGCAGGCGATCCAGGCAGCGCTGGCCGACGCCGTCCGACAGCACGGCGGGTACCACGGCGAGCCCGTCATGCTGGTGGGCCACTCCCAGGGCGGCATGGTGGCGGTCCAGGCGTCGACGGCCCTGGTGGGCCAGGGCTATCAGGTCACCCACGTCCTGACCGCCGGCAGCCCGATCGCCGGGATGTCCGCGCCGCCCTCGGTCCGGGTCCTGTCCCTGGAGAACACCGCCGATGTCGTGCCGATGCTCGACGGCCGCGACAACCCGGTCACCTCGTCCCACACCACCGTCACCTTCACCGACGACCACCACAACGTCGCGGACAACCACAAGATCCCGACCTACCGCGCCGCGGCCGCCGAGGTGGACCGCTCCCGCGAGGCATCCCTGGAAGACTGGAAGCGGACCGCCGCACCCTTCTTCGGCGGCAGCGCCGACACGATCGCGACCTACGAGGTGTACCGCCGATGAGGCGCCTGCTCGCTCTGCTCCTGCTGGTGCTGCTGTCCGCCTGCTCCTCCGGCAGCACCCCGCAGCGCCCCTCCCAGGCCGAGCTCGATCGGGTCCGGGCCGTCGTCGCGGGCCTCCCCTCGGTCTCCGAGGCGACGGTCGCGTTCCTCGACGGCCCCGCCGTCACCGGGTCGAGGACGGCACTCGTGACGGTCACGCTCGGGTCCGGCGCCGACCGTGCGGCGCTGACCGCGGCGGTCGCCGAGACGGTGTGGAAGAGCCGCATCACCCCGCTGGACGAGATCAAGATCCGCTACGCCACCGCCGACCCCCGCGTCCGCCCCGACGTGGTCGACCTCAGCCTCCGAGGCTCCGACGGCGCTGCCCTTCGCGAGAAGTACGGCGCTCGCCCCGCGTCCTGAGCGGGCAGGAGCGGGCAGGCCGAAGGGCCGCCCCCTGAGGAGGCGGCCCTTCGGTAAACGCCTAGTGGTTGAGCGCGTTCGCGAGCTGCTGGTCGACGTCCTGGAACGTCTGCGCGGCCGTCTTGAGGTAGTTGGCCATGCCGTCGAGACCGTGGATGGTCTTGGTGGCTCCCTGGGTGAACTCGTCGTACGACGCCTGGAAGGCCTTCGAGGAGCTGTCGGTGACGAACCCGTCAGCAACCAGGTGCTCGACCTGCGCCTTGAGAGCGGCCAGCTGGTTCTCGATCTCCTGGCGGCCGTTGTTGAGCTTGACGGCCTGGTCGTGCAGCTGCTGGTAGGTGACGTTGACGTTCGCCATGAGGTTCCTCTCGCCGAAGTGCTGTGGGTGTGGCTGCACCGTACTGCCCAGATCGTCCCTCCCGCATGTGGCGTCCGGGGGACATGTCGGGTCGCGCGTCAGTCGTCCCGCAAGGAGCGGCGCAGGGTGCGGAGGCCGGCGCGAGGCTCGGACAGCAGGCGCTCGACGACGTCGCGGACGACGGTCGCGACATGCTCGCGGTCGGCCGTCTCGCGTGCCCGCAGCTCGGTCACCCGCTCGTCGAGTGCGGCGGCCACGTCTCCCAGACGCGTCACGGTCTTGGTGGTCAGGCGGTCGACCCGCGCCTCGAGTCGCTTCTCGAGCAGCTCGTCGCGCCGGTCGCGCTCCTCCAGGACGGCAGCGAGCCGGGACGCGACCTCCTCCGCCACCGCCGCGAGGGCCTGCTCCGAGGCCGCCGTCGCCTCCGCCAGCCGTTGGACCGTACGGGTGGTGAGCCGCTCATGACGGGCGTCGAGCCGGCGCTCGAGCAGCTCGTCCTGGTGGGCCCGCTCGTCGAGCACCTCACGCATCCGGTCGCGCAGCTCGTTGACCGTGGCCGTGAGCTGCCCGTGCGCGGTCCGGGTGGCCTCGTGCAGCTGTACGGCCACGCCCTGCTCGAGCGCCTCCCAGCGGCGGTCGACCTGTTCGAGCATGTCTGCAGTCGTCTGGCGGATCTGGGCGGCGGCGCCGGTGGCCGCGCCGTCGAGGTCGGCAGTGACCGTGCGCGCCTCCCCGAGCTGCGTCAGCAGCTGCTGTGTGCCGACCCGGGCCTGCTCGCTGAGCAGGTCGGCCTCCGTGGCGAGGCGCTCGGCCTCCTCCGCGAGGGCATCGGTGCGCTGGGTCAGCGACGTCTCCAGCTGGCGCACGCCGGCGCGCACCTCACCCAGGTGCTCGAGGGTGCGGGCACCGGAGGCCTCGGTCGCCACCTCGATGCCGGCCTGGAGCCGCGCGGTGTCGGCGACGAGCTCCGCCCGCGCATGGGCCATCGTGCTGACGACGGCCTCCCGAAGCTGGGCCGCCAGCTGCTCCAGGACCGGTGCCAGGAGGGCGGGCAGGTCTGCGGCGAGCGCACGAACCCCCAGGCTGAGGTCGGTGCCCTCGGCGCGCAGGGCCTCGGCCGCCTCGGTGAGGTGGTCGCGGGTGCTCTCCTGCTCGCCGCGAAGCGTCTCCGACCACTCCTGGACCAGCGCGTTCGCCTCCCGGCGCTGCTGCGCTGCCGGCTCAGCACTGGCCTCGACCAGCTCGGACAGGCGCTGGACGAGGTCGTCGGTGGAGCGTCGAGCTCTCGTCACGCGCACTCACCCCCGGCTGCGACCCAGAACGGCGTCACGACCTCACGGTGCTCCACGAGTGGGTACGTCGGCGACGTCGCCGCCGGTTGCACGCTCACGGCGTACGGCGGAGCGACGTGGGTCACGACGTCCAGCAGGCGGGGCGCCCAGTGGGCCTGGCGCTCCGCAGGGTCGTCCGCGCCCTCCAGGACGACGATCATCTCCGCCTCCTGGCCCCTCACCTGCTTCCAGAACGCGCGTGCGTCGGTCAAGGCTCCCGGGTCGCGGTCGATCTCGGTCCGCAGCGCGTCGAACAGGTCCGTGGCCGGGGGCTCGCGCTCGCCGAGGTGGTAGGCGTGGCCCTCGGGGAAGTCGCGCCGCGCCTCGGCGACGAGCGGCACGCTCTCCGGCGGGACGACCATGGGCTCCGGGGCCTGCGGATCGAGCAGGAGCCCCATGCCCGGCGGGAGCGCCGCAGCGAACTCGCCTGCGTCGGCCTGCACGAGCCGCTCGCCAGGCGCCAGGTGGGAGCGAGCGCGGTCCTGGTCCGTCCAGGCGACCGCGTGGATCACGCCACCGAGCGTCGCGAGGGCGCTGGGCGAGGGCGGGTCGGCGGGAGGGACGAACAGCACCGGCAGCTTGGCCAAGCGGGCGAGCATCGGCAGGGTGAACCCGCCGGCCACGCGAGGCCCGTCGAGGTCAGGCTGGTTCATCGCTGCCACCAGCGCCTGCCCTGCGCCCGGCGCTGTCGTCGTACCGCCTCCTTGTGCTCTTGCGCGGCACGGGGGGACTGCGGGAAGGGGCCGTCGAACGGCTGTCCCTGCACCCAGCCGGCGTCCACCCAGCGCCGGGCGTCCGGACGCTCCGGCGCCGTCACCATGAACATCAGGTCGCCTGCCACCGGTGCCGTCAGCCCCGGCCCGTCGTGGAGGCTGATGTTGTCCGGGAGCAGGGCGTGCGCCAGCACCCACGACCAGTCCAGGGGGCACTCGAGCAGGTAGGTCCACGTGTCCATGCCCTTGCCCGCCTCCGGGCGCATCGTCCAGGTGGGAGGGGGGCCGGGGGTGCTCAGATCGCGGCGTTTGCGAAGGACGTCGACCAGCAGGTCCAGCCGCGACCACGGCTCCTCCCGGTCGAGCGTCTCGGGGATGATGAGCAGGCCGTCCCTGAAGGTCCGGGGGACCGGGCGGGTGGTGACGCACTCGCGGGGTGCGGCCGCTGGGGTGTACCCAGGCGGCGGGTAGGTGTGCGAGGACGCGAAGTCCGGCCCCAGGGCGAAGTCGTCGTTGGCGCTGACGGGCCCGAGGTCGGTGAGCTGCCAGACCGTCACCGCTGCGGACCCGTGGCGCCTACCAGGCCGCGCACGATCTTCACCGGCGACTGGTAGTGCGACCAGGTGCTCGCGTAGTCGGCGTTGGTGGGGATGTCGAGGGGCCGCAGGGTCGACGGGTCGAAGGTGTGCCGCCCCGTCACGGTGAAGCCGTTGACCGTCGTCCCCACCGGGGCCGTCGCGAGGTCGGTGGGCAGGCCGTGCGGGAAGAAGGTCTGCACGCCTCCGGTCGGCAGACCGGGGTGGGTCCCCGGGGAGAACTGCGGGTTGCCCCGCAGCGGTGCCTGCGCCACGTCGAGACCCCCGGGAGCGGTGAAGCTGGTGATGGCCGGCCGGTACTCACCCGGACCACCCCGGCCGACCTGCACGAGCTCGTTGTAGACCTGCGCGTCCTTCCCGGCGCCGGCGACGTGGTCCCCGACGGCTGCGTAGTTGCCGACGTACGGCGTACCGGTGGAGTAGACCTGCCCGCTGGAGGTCTGCGTGGCGCTCCAGGCGTCGACTCCTTCGTAGCCGCCACCGGCCTGCGCGTGCCGTGCCGTGGCGACGACGTCTCCGGCGTTGCGCCCGGCGATGGCGTCGATCCCGCCCTGGCGGAACGCGACGTAGCGCGCCGTGTCAGCTTCGCCGAGCGCCGTGAACAGGCCCTTGCCCGCGGCGCGCGCGTCGGTGAAGGCCGCGACTCCGGAGTTGAAGGCGAGGACCGGGTCGGCGTGAGCCAGCGTCGCGGCCATCCGCTCGAGACGGACCGGCGCGCTGGTGGCGAGGTTGACGAGCGCCGCAGGCGCCATGGTGACCATGCCGCGCAGTCCCTCGCCGGCCGCGGTGAGTTTCGCCAGGGCCGCGGCGCCGCGCTCGGCGCCGCTCATGGCCTTGAGGGCGGTGAGCCCCTCACCGATGCTCTTCAGGCTCGTCAGGCCCTTGGTCATGGGGATGCACATGAGGGCCGCCAGGGCGACGTCCAGCAGGGTCGCCTTGCCCTGTGCGTACTTGGCGATCGTGTCCGCCAGCACCACCGCCGCCGCGGCCACGACGATCCAGGCGATCGGCCCGCCGAGGATCAGGGCGACGATGCCGAGGACGGCAACAACGATCTTGCAGATCGTCACGAGATCCTTCCAGGTGCTGGCGACGACCGAGGTCACCTTGTGCCAGAAAGACTCGTTCTGGATGCCGGCGTCGCTGGCCTGGTCCACTGCGTGGGCGGCGGTGCGTCCTGCGGACTCACGCAGCTCCTTCGCCTGCTGCGCCAGTCGCCTCGCCTGCTCCAGGTCTCGCTCGGCGTCGTCGAGTCGGCTCTGGCTGGCCCGGACACCGGCGACCGCGGCGGAGTGCTGGTCGACGGCCGCCCGCACGGCTGCTGGGTCCGGAGGCAGGGCCGACGAGGCTCGGCTGACCCCCGCGGCCGCCCCCCGCTCGCGCGATTGCGCGGAGGACAGTGACTGCCGCGCACCGTCGCGAGCACGTCGCGCCGTACGGCCGCGGGCGAGCGCGGCGTCCGCGTCGCCCTGCGCCCGCTCGAGCTTCGGTGCGTACGTCGTCAGTGCCGTGGCGGCAGCGTGGTAGCTGATCGAGAGCTTGGTGAGCTGTCCCGGGAGCTTCCCCAGCTTGGCCAGGAAGGCGACGGCCGCCTGCCCGACGAACTGCTCGAGGCCCTGGTCGGCGCGAAGCCGACTGATGGCGCGCTGCGCGTCGTCGCTCTCCTGCGCGATGTCGGCCAGCTGGCGCGCGAGTGAGCGCACCGCGTGGGGGTCGCCCGGGGTGGGGTCACCGCCGAGGTCGAGCACCCACCAGTCGGTCGGTCGTGTCACTCAGGCCTCCTTGTGGTGGGTCGGCGCCCCGGTGACCTCGAGGGTGCCGGTGAGCGCGTCGAACAGCTCCAGCCAAGCATCGGCGATCGCGACCTGGGGACTGGAGCACGACACGGCGAGCAGTCCCTCCGGAACCGGGACGAGGGTCTGCTGGAGCACGGTGCGCAGGGTGCGCTCGCCCGTCGCTGCCGGTTGCTCGAGAGCGATGTCCTGCACCCCGGCGCTGCGGACCGCCGGCCGGCCGTCGGCGAGGGTCGTCAGGGACACCTCCTGCCAGGTCTCGCTGGCCTCTCGGCGCGGCTCGGGGGTCAGCTGCCCGCTGAGCTCGTCCACGGTGGGCGGGCCGGCGTCCGAGGCGCGGGTGAGCAGCGACACCATCACGGTGCCGGCCAGGAGGTCCTGCTCGGCGCGGGGCGGCAGACAGGCGACGAACGCGGCGCCGGCGGCGCGGGCATCGCGCACGGCTTCCCGCAGCAGTCGGCGAAGGCCCGCCCGCTGGTCGCGGAGCTCGGGGTCCAGCCGGACCTGCTCGCGCAGCAGTCGGTCGATGCTGGACTCCGACGTGCGCCGGTCGAGGTCGAGCTCCAGCCACCCGGTGGGGAGGCGTAGCCGGAAGGACGTCGGCGTCGCCGCCGCAGGTGCTGCCATGGTCATCGGGGAGCGCGCACCGTCACGGTGGCGTCGTGGCTGGTGACCTGGGGGCCACCTTGCATCTGCGAGGTGAGCTGACGCGCGAGCTCACCGTCGACGTGGCGGAGGTTGGCGGCGATGTCCGCTCCCGCCTTGCAGACCGCCGTCGCGTTGGCGTCGATCTGCTTGCGACCGTCCTTCCAGTGACCGTGGAAGGAGTCGAGAGCGTGCTCGAGATCGCCGGACCCGAGCTGTCCCCGGTGGGCATCGAGGGCGTTGCGACCGTCGTGCAGCTGTCCGCGGATCGCCTCGAGGTTGCGGATCAGGGAGTCCAGCGCGGCCAGGTCGACGGCCAGGTCGGGCACGGGCATCTCCTCGGGTCGGTAGGGACATGTCGGGCGGAGCGGACAGTGTCCCATTCGAACCGCCTGCGCGACACCAGGGTGCTGCCAGGGATCACCGCACGAAAGCCCGCCGCGTCCGCGCGCGCCGACCAGCCGTCAGCGCGCCCACCGGCGCCGCGCCAGCACGGAACCGAGACCGATCAGCGCGACGATCGGCAGGACGACCGGAAAGCCCGTGACGGGAAGGGAGCCACCGGACGGCTGGCCGGGCGTCGCGGGTGGCTTCACGACCGGCCGCTTCGGAGGCACGACCGCGGGTGTCACCCGCTTGGCGTTGGCCGTCAGCCGGACCACGGAGAAGCCGAGGTTGCCGTCGGAGTACCAGACCTCCCGGCGCTCCGGGACGTAGACCGGTCGGGACATGGCGAACGCGCCCTGACGCAGTGGGTCGTTGCTGGCAGTGATCTTGCCGTTGTAGTAGGCGATCTCCTGAGGATTCCTGGGATCGGCGATGTCGAACACGCGCAGACCGGAGACGATGAACGCGCACGGCACGATCGTCGGGTCGACGCGGGTCGGGAGCGAGCAGTAGTGGCCGCGGTAGCCCTGGAACTGCATCGTGGCTCCGGGGTCCGCCGTCTGCGGGCCGGTCTGCGCTGCCTCCTGGTTGACGGCCAGCCGCAGGTTGGAGATGACCACGGGCCGCTTCTCGTCGGTCATGTCGAGGATCCGCCCGGCGCCGACGTGGGAACCGCTGCCGTACTCGTCGATCTCCAGCAGGTACTTGTGGCCCTTCTGCGTGAAGGGCTCGGCGTACTGCGGCGTCCCGACGTTCGGCCACGTCGTACGGCTGACGAGGGGGACCTGGGGGTTGAGGGTCCGGTTCTGGATCTGGCTGACGTCCAGGATCGTCAGCCCCGAGAAGTCGCTGTCGTTGAAGCCGGCCTCGGCCATGTAGAGCCGGTTGCCGTCGTCGCTGAGGGAGATCCCGTGCGACTGGTAATCGGGCGTGAGCCAGAGCAGCTCCGGGGCCAGGGTGTTCGACACGTCGATGGCCGCGACCGTGTGGAAGTAGAGCGACGCGGTGTAGAACGTGTTGCCGTCGGGCGAGAAGCCGCTCTCGTGGCCGAGGATGCCGAAGGGCGTGCTCGACCTCAGCGCCGGGTTGCGGCAGTCCGCGGTGAGGTCGTAGATGTCGACCTGCCCGGCCAGGGTGGCGGGTGTGGACAGGACCGCGGCGAGCAGCCCGCGCTTCTGGTTCAGCCGAAGGCTCTCGTGCGGCGAGTCCATCGCCGGTGTCGCCAGGGTCCTGACGTAGGTCGGCCTCGCGGGGTCGGTCATGTCCATCACGTAGACGCCGGTGCCGTCGATCCCCTGCTGCAGGGCGTCGCGGCCGATGAGCAGGGTGGTGTCGTAGTAGGCGCACTCGTGGCCCGCCTTGTCGACGTACCGGAAGACCTGGAAGCCGCCGACGGTGCCGAAGTGCCCGACCTCGCGGGCGTTGCAGGTGTAGCCCTTGGCGGCGCGCCCGCTCGTCACGTCGGCGAGCGGGACGCGCCCCTGTGTCTTCTCAGGCAGGGACCCGGCGTCGCACGGCACGCCCGGCGTCGGTGGTGCGGCGTCCGCGGCCAGTGCAGGAGCGGGCAGGGCCAGGGCGGCCAGCGCCAGGACGGAGACCAGGGCGGTACGGCGGAAGGGGGTGCGCATGAGGGCTGCTCCGGCTGTGGCGACCGCGGTCAGTCAGGGTCCGCACACTGTTGCACGTGCTACCAGCCGCGGGCGCGCCATTCCGGCAAGCTCTCGCGCTCCGCACCGAGGGTCGTGTCCGTGCCGTGGCCCGGGTAGACCCAGGTGCTGTCGGGCAGACGGAACAGCTTGGTCTCGACGTCGTCGAGCAGTCGCGTGAAGCGCGCCGCGTCCTTCTCGGTGTTGCCGACACCCCCGGGGAACAGGCTGTCGCCGGTGAACAGGTGGCCGCCCGCCGGGGCGTAGTGCAACGCGACCGATCCGGGCGTGTGCCCCACCAGCGTGATCGCGGTGAGCACGTGCGCACCGACCGTCACGACGTCGTCGTCGGCGAGGAACCGGTGCACGCGCACGGGCAGGTCGCCCGCATCCGCTGCCGTGGCCAGCACCGGCGCACCCGTCGCGGCGACAACTGCCTCCAGCGCCTGCTGGTGGTCCCAGTGACCGTGCGTCTCGACGATCCCGACGAGCGTGCCGTCCCCGAGCGCCGCGAGCAGGCGCTCCGGGTCACCAGCCGCGTCCACGAGCAGCGTCTCGCCGGACGCGGTGTCCCGCAGGAGGTAGCAGTTGTTGTTGAACGGGTTCGTCGCGATCTTGGTGATCGTCAGGCCCGGTAGCTCGCGGACGTCGACCGGACCGCCGACCTCGACGTTGCCGGTGTAGGGCTGCGCGCCAGGGCTCGTCATGCCGAACAGCATCGCACCGAAGGCGCCAGACGGCCCTCCGGCCCCATGGTCAGGAGCCGGGACGGGCGGTACGTTTTGCGCTGGTTGTCCCCCTCTGCCGCGGAGCTGCTCATGAGCGACACGATCGACGTCCTGGCCACGCTCAAGCACGTCGACTTCTTGAGCACGTTGTCCCGTCGGGACCTCGCCCGCGTGGTGGAGAGCGGCAGGACCGTGACCCACGAGCCCGGACACGAGGTCGTGCTCGAGGGCAGCGGCAGCGTCGGCTTCCACCTGGTGCTGGAGGGCTCGGCGGAGGTCGACGTCCACGGTCACCGCCGCCCGGCCATGAAGGCGGGGGAGTACTTCGGGGAGATCTCGGTCCTCGACGGCAAGCCCCGCACCGCCAGCGTGACCGCCGGACCGGAGGGGCTCACCACGTTCGCCCTGACCGCCTGGTCCTTCGCGAGCCTGCTCAAGAAGCACCCGGAGATGTACGAGCCGATCGTCAAGACGCTGTGCGCTCGCATCAGGAGCATCGAGACCTGATCTGTCGGCTCACACGCACGGAGCGGCACGGAATCCGCGGTACGGCGCCTCGGTTGCGCTCTGCAGGGGTCCCCCCTGTTCCTTAACCCTGACCTGGTGCGTCACCGGACCCGGGGACGTCGCGCGACCGGCGTTCTGTCGGACCCGACCATTAGCCTCGTCCGGGGGACCGCCGGCCCGTCCGGCCAGGCGTCGAAGCGACAGAAGCGAGAGCCCCGAACCAGATGAAGTGGACCCATGGCTGACCGTCTCATCGTGCGTGGCGCGCGCGAGCACAACCTCAAGGACGTCTCGCTCGACCTGCCCCGCGACGCCCTCATCGTCTTCACCGGCCTGAGCGGCAGCGGCAAGTCCAGCCTCGCGTTCGACACGATCTTCGCCGAGGGCCAACGCCGGTACGTCGAGTCGCTGTCGGCCTACGCGCGCCAGTTCCTCGGCCAGATGGACAAGCCCGACGTCGACTTCATCGAGGGTCTCAGCCCGGCGGTGTCCATCGACCAGAAGTCGACCAACCGCAACCCGCGCAGCACCGTCGGCACCATCACCGAGGTCTACGACTACCTCCGCCTGCTGTTCGCCCGCGCCGGCACCCCCCACTGCCCGGTCTGCGGCAAGGTCATCAGCCGTCAGCAGCCCAGCCAGATCGTCGACCGCGTCCTCGAGCTCGAGGAGGGCAGCCGCTTCCAGGTGCTGGCCCCCGTGGTCCGCGAGCGCAAGGGCGAGTACGTCGACCTGTTCGCCGACCTGCAGACCAAGGGCTACTCCCGGGCGCGTGTCGACGGTGTCGTGCACCAGCTGACCGACGTACCCAAGCTCAAGAAGCAGGAGAAGCACACGATCGAGGTGGTCGTCGACCGCCTCTCGGTGAAGGAGGCGAGCAAGCGCCGCCTGACCGACTCCGTCGAGACCGCCCTCCAGCTCGGGAACGGGCTGGTGACGCTGGACTTCGTCGACCTGCCCGAGGACGACCCGCAGCGCGAGCGGACCTTCAGCGAGCACCTGGCCTGCCTGGAGGACGACCTGTCGTTCGAGGAGCTCGAGCCTCGCTCGTTCTCCTTCAACTCGCCGTTCGGCGCCTGCCC
The DNA here is from genome assembly GCA_963784705.1 of uncultured Actinomycetota bacterium. Classification (GTDB taxonomy): domain Bacteria; phylum Actinomycetota; class Actinomycetes; order Mycobacteriales; family SCTD01; genus RYN-111. Next base: position 260,599 of record CAWASC010000014.1, on the reverse strand, counting down.
CGACTGCCACGGACTGGGCACGCGCAAGGAGGTGGACCCCGAGCTCGTCGTGCCGGACGAGGACAAGAGCCTCGCCGAGGGCGCGCTGCAGCCCTGGTCGAGCGGCCACAACATCGAGTACTTCGGGCGGCTGCTGCAGGCGCTCGGTGACGCGCTCGGCTTCACCCTCGACCAACCCTGGTCCAGGCTGAGCAAGAAGCAGCAGCAGGCGGTGCTGCACGGCCACGACACCGAGGTGCACGTCCGCTACCGCAACCGGTACGGGCGCGAGCGCAGCTACTACACCGCGTACGAAGGGGTCATCCCCTTCCTCGAGCGGCGGCATCAGGAGGCGGAGAGCGACACCAGCCGGGAGCGCTACGAGGGGTACATGCGCGAGGTGCCCTGCCCGGTGTGCAGCGGTGCCCGCCTCAAGCCCGAGGTCCTCGCCGTCACCCTGAGCGGCCGCAACATCGCGCAGATCGCTGCCCTCAGCATCGCCGACTGCGCGCAGTTCCTGCGCGAGCTCGAGCTCGACGACCGGCAGCGGATGATCGCCGAGCGCGTGCTCAAGGAGGTCAACGAGCGGATGGGCTTCCTGCTCGACGTCGGCCTCGACTACCTCAGCCTCGACCGGCCCGCCGGCACCCTCGCGGGCGGGGAGGCACAACGCATCCGCCTCGCCACGCAGATCGGCTCCGGGCTGGTCGGCGTGCTCTACGTGCTCGACGAGCCGAGCATCGGCCTGCACCAGCGCGACAACCGCCGGCTCATCGACACGCTGATCCGGTTGCGCGACCTGGGCAACACCCTCATCGTCGTCGAGCACGACGAGGACACCATCCACACCGCCGACTGGGTCGTCGACATCGGCCCGGGCGCGGGGGAGCACGGCGGCCAGGTGGTGGTGAGCGGGACGGTGCAGGACCTGCTCGACAGCCCCGACAGCATCACCGGGCAGTACCTCTCGGGCCGTCGTTCGATCGAGGTCCCCGACATCCGCCGACCGCGCGACCCCCAGCGCATGCTGAGCATCGTCGGTGCGCGCGAGCACAACCTGCGTGACGTCACGGTCGACGTCCCGCTCGGTCAGCTCGTCGCGGTGACCGGGGTGAGCGGCTCCGGCAAGTCGACGCTTATCAACGACATCCTCGCTGCCGTCCTGGTCAACAAGCTCAACGGCAACCGCGAGGTCCCTGGCCGGCACACCCGCATCACCGGCCTCGACCACCTCGACAAGGTGGTGCGCGTCGACCAGTCGCCGATCGGCCGCACGCCGCGGTCCAACCCCGCGACCTACACCGGCGTCTTCGACCACATGCGCAAGCTGTTCGCCGAGACCACCGAGGCGAAGGTCCGGGGCTACCTGCCGGGGCGCTTCAGCTTCAACGTCAAGGGTGGTCGCTGCGAGCACTGCGCCGGCGACGGCACGATCAAGATCGAGATGAACTTCCTCCCCGACGTCTACGTCCCCTGCGAGATCTGCCACGGCGCCCGCTACAACCGCGAGACGCTCGAGGTGCACTTCAAGGGCAAGACGATCTCCGAGGTCCTGGACATGCCGATCGAGGAGGCAGCGGAGTTCTTCGAGGCCGTGCCCGCCATCAGCCGGCACCTCAGGACGCTGGTCGACGTCGGCCTCGGCTACGTCCGCCTCGGTCAGCCCGCGCCCACCCTGTCGGGGGGCGAGGCGCAGCGCGTGAAGCTCGCGAGCGAGCTGCAGAAGCGGCAGACCGGACGGACCATCTACGTCCTCGACGAACCGACCACCGGCCTGCACTTCGAGGACATCCGCAAGCTGCTGATCGTCCTCGGTCGCCTGGTCGACCAGGGCAACAGCGTGGTCGTCATCGAGCACAACCTCGACGTCATCAAGACCGCCGACTGGGTCATCGACATGGGTCCCGAGGGTGGCTCCGGAGGCGGCACCGTCGTCGCGCAAGGCACTCCCGAGGCCGTGGCGGAGGTCGCGGCCAGTCACACCGGTCGCTTCCTCGCGCAGGTCCTTGCCGGACGCAGCGCCGCACCTGCCCCGACGACCGCCCCGAAGAAGGCGCGGGCCCGCCAGACACCCGCCAAAGCACCTGCCAAGACACCCGCCAAGACTCCCGCCAAAGCACCCGGGAAGGCGCGCAAGGCGGCGGCACGCGCCTGACCAGCGCCTGATCAGCGCAGGAGCAGGTATCGTGGCGCGGTTTCGCCCGCCGCTCGGAAGGCACGTCGTGTCCCGCTGGTCTCGTCTGTCGATCGTGGGTGCCGTCGCCGGCGCCGTCCTCCTGACCGGTCTGCCTGCGTCGGCGTACGCCGCGACGCCGCCCGCCCCGCCGAGCAGTGGCTCCTCCGCAGTCGGGGACCGGTTCGCCGACCTCACCTGGAGCGGCGGGAGTGGCACCGGTGCCGTCGTACGTGACGTGACGGGCACCCCCGCGCCGTACACCCCCTCCTCGGGGCGGGACGTGCCGGTGAACGGGCCGACGACGGCCCGCGACGTCGGGTTCACCAACCGCGGCACCACCACCTACGCGATCTTCTCGACCGAGAGCGACGGCACACCGAGCGACAGCCCCTTGGTGACCGACGTCGCCCAGGTGCCGCTGGTCGACACGGCACTGACGGTCGCGGCCTCCGCGACGTCGGCGCTGTGGGGGACGCGCATCACGCTGTCGGGCGCACTCACCCGGGCGGGTGGCGCACCCGTCGCGAACGCCCCCGTCGAGCTGTACGGCAAGACGCTGGGCGTCAACGACCTGCGGCTGCTGCGTCGCGTGCAGACCGACGAGGCGGGGGTCGCCAGCACCGTCCTGGGGCTCGCGCGCAGCACCGACTACTTCTGGCGGTTCCAGGGCGACGCGTTCTCCGCCGCCTCCGACAGCCCGCACGTCGTGGTGCGCATGCTCCCGCGGGTGAGCGCGACCCTGGCGCCCGTGTCGATCCTCAAGGGCGAGACGTCGGTCCTGACCGTGCGGGTCGTGCCGACGCTGTCCGGTGCCCCTGTCTACGTGCAGAGCCTGGTCAAGGGCACGTGGCGCAACGTGGCCCTGCGCCGCACCGCCGCGAACAGCACCCTCCAGCTCGCCCAGCGGCCGGGCCTGGGGGTCTACCGCTACCGCGCCGTCCTGGTCGCCCGGTCGTCCTACCTGTCGGCGATCTCGAACTCCGCGCAGCTGCGGGTGGAGGCCCGTGACCTCGCCCGCGGGGTCCAGGGCGCCGACGTCGTGGCGCTCCAGCAGACCCTGGCGTCGCTGCACTACGTTCCTGGGCCCGCGAACGGCGTGTTCGGCTACGACACCGTGCACGCCGTCATGGCCTTCCAGAAGGTCGAGCGGCTGCCCGTCACGGGGATCTGGAGCAAGGCGGAGCGGACCCGCCTGACCCGCCCCGCGGCCTGGCAGGTGCGCTACCCGGGCAGCGGCCGGGCCGTCGAGGTCGACATCACCCGGCAGGTGCTCGTCCTGTCGGAGAAGGGTGTCGTGCGGATGATCATCGACGTCTCGACCGGCACGGAGAAGCCCTACACCTACAAGGGCGAGAGCGACGTCGCGCACACCCCCCGTGGCCGCTTCTCGGTCTACTACAAGATCGACGGCATCCGCGTCAGCAAGCTCGGCGAGCTCTACCGGCCGTCGTACTTCGTCAAGGGCTGGGCGATCCACGGGAGCGGGAGCGTGCCCAACTACGCCGCGAGCCACGGGTGCGTCCGGGTGACGAACCCCAACGCCGACCGGCTGTTCCCGCTGCTCGTCAAGGGCACCCCGGTCACCCTCTACGACGAGTAGCCCGGTCGTAGTCTGACCTGGTGGCCGACCCCTCGACGTACCGCCCCGCGGCGGGGACGATCCCGGTCGACCCCGGCGTCTACCGGTTCCGCGACGAGCGCGGTCGCGTCGTGTACGTCGGCAAGGCGAAGTCGCTGCGCCCGCGGCTGTCGTCGTACTTCCAGGACCTGTCGCAGCTGCACCCCCGCACACGTCAGATGGTCACCACCGCGAGCTCGGTGGAGTGGACGACGGTGGCCAGCGAGGTCGAGGCGCTGCAGCTGGAGTACAGCTGGATCAAGGAGTTCGACCCGCGGTTCAACGTCAAGTACCGCGACGACAAGAGCTACCCGTCGTTGGCGGTGACGCTGTTCGAGGACTACCCGCGGCTGCAGGTCATGCGCGGACCGAAGAAGAAGGGCGTGCGCTACTTCGGGCCGTACTCCCACGCCTGGGCCATCCGCGAGACCCTCGACCTGCTGCTGCGGGTGTTCCCGGCGCGGACCTGCAGCGCGGGGGTGTTCAAGCGGGCCGGGCAGGTGGGTCGGCCGTGCCTGCTCGGCTACATCGACAAGTGCTCCGCGCCGTGCGTCGGCAAGGTGAGCCAGCAGGAGCACCAGCAGATCGTCGACGACTTCTGCGACTTCATGGCCGGCTCGTCGCAGACCTTCGTCAAGCGCCTCGAGCAGCAGATGACCGAGGCTGCCTCGGAGCTGGACTTCGAGCGGGCTGCTCGGCTGCGCGACGACGTCGGGGCGATGAAGCGCGCGCTCGAGAAGCAGGCCATCGTGCTGCCGGACGGCACCGACGCCGACGTCATCGCGCTGGCGGAGGACGGGCTCGAGGCGGCGCTGCAGGTCTTCCACGTCCGTGGGGGACGGGTGCGCGGCCAGCGGGGATTCGTCGTCGACAAGGTGGAGGACGTCACGACCGGCGATCTGGTGGGGCAGTTCCTCGCCCAGGTCTACGGCGAGGACGAGGACGAGTACGCCGCGGACCGGCGCCTCGAGCCCGGCGCCGGGGTGCAGGTCGGCGTGGACGTACCCCGGGAGGTGCTGGTCCCCGCCATGCCGCCGGACGCAGCCGCCCTCGAGGCCTGGCTGCGACAGCTGCGCGGAACCCTGGTGACCATCCGCATCCCGCAGCGCGGGGACAAGAAGGCGCTGATGGAGACGGTCGAGCGCAACGCCAAGCAGGCCTTCGCGCTGCACAAGACCAAGCGGGCCAGCGACCTCACGGCCCGGTCGAAGGCTCTGGCCGAGATCCAGGAGGCCCTCGAGCTCGACGAGGCACCGCTGCGCATCGAGTGCTTCGACGTGTCCAACCTGCAGGGCACCTCCGTCGTGGCGAGCATGGTGGTCTTCGAGGACGGCCTGGCGCGGAACTCGGAGTACCGCCGGTTCACCGTCAAGGGCGTCGAGGGCCAGGACGACGTCGCCTCGATGCACGAGGTGGTGAGCCGGCGGTTCGCCCGGCTGCTCGACGAGCAGTCGCCGGAGCGCGACGAGGAGACCGGACGGCCACGCAAGTTCGCCTACCGCCCGCAGCTCGTCGTCGTCGACGGTGGTCCGCCGCAGGTCGCCGCGGCCGAGCGCGCGCTCACCGAGCTCGGCATCCACGACGTCGCTCTGTGCGGGCTGGCCAAGCGCCTCGAGGAGGTCTGGCTGCCAGGACAGCCCGACCCGGTCATCCTGCCGCGCACCTCCGAGGGCCTCTACCTGCTCCAGCGCGTGCGTGACGAGGCGCACCGCTTCGCCATCGCCTTCCACCGGCAGAAGCGCTCCAAGAGCATGACGACCAGCGCCCTCGACGGCGTCCCTGGGCTGGGCGAGACCCGCCGCAAGGCGGTGCTGCGACACTTCGGCTCCGTCAAGCGGGTCAAGGCCGCCACCGTCGAGGAGCTCATGGAGGTGCCCGGGGTGGGACGTCGTACGGCGGAGGCGGTGCTGTCCGCCTTGGGCGTCGGCGTCCCCGACCCGACCGCCGTCCCCGCGTTCGACCCGGTGACTGGCGAGGTGCTGTCGTGACAGCGCGCCTCGTCGTCGTGACCGGCCTGTCCGGCGCCGGCCGGTCGACAGCCGCGCACTGCCTCGAGGACCTCGGCTGGTTCGTCGTGGACAACCTGCCGCCCTCGATGATCGGGTCGATGCTCGACCTGGTCGACACGGCCGGCAGCGCTGTCCCCAACGTCGCCGTGGTCACCGACCTCCGGTCGAGGGTCTTCGAGGGTGAGCTCGACGGAGCCCTGGCCGCTCTCGAGCGCGCCGACCGCCGCGCAACGGTGTTGTTCCTCGAGGCCTCGGACGAGGCCCTCGCCCGCCGGTTCGACTCGGTGCGGCGCCCCCATCCGCTCCAGGAGGACGGCCGGCTGGTGGACGGGATCGTCCGCGAGCGCGCCCTGCTCGGCGGTCTGCGCGACCGTGCCGACCTCGTCATCGACACCAGCGTGCTCAACGTCTACGAGCTCCGCAGTCGCGTGGCGGCGGCCTTCGACGCCACGGCCGCCTCGGCACCCCTGCAGCTGACGGTGATGTCGTTCGGCTACAAGTACGGCCTGCCGGTCGACGCCGATCTCGTCGTCGACTGCCGGTTTCTCCCCAACCCGCACTGGGTGCCCGAGCTGCGCGCGCAGACCGGGCAAGACGCCCCGGTGCGCGACTACGTCCTGTCCCGACCAGGGGCGACTGAGCTGCTCGAGCGCTACGACCCGGTGGTCCGCCTGCTCGCCGAGGGCTACCTGCGGGAGGGCAAGCGCTACGTCCTGCTCGCCGTCGGCTGCACCGGTGGCAAGCACCGCAGCGTCGCGATGTCCGAGGCACTGGCCGAACGCCTGCAGGGCGGCGGCTTCGACGTTCGCGTCCAGCACCGCGACCTGGGGCGCGAGTGACCGGCCCCAAGGCGGTGGCCCTCGGTGGCGGCCACGGCCTCGCCACGTCGCTGGAGGCCCTGGCGACCCTCACCGACGACCTCACCGCGATCGTCACCGTCGCCGACGACGGCGGGTCGAGCGGACGCCTGCGCGACGAGCTCGGCGCCCTGCCTCCGGGCGACCTGCGGATGGCCCTCGCAGCACTGTCCGGGAACACCGACAGCGACCGCAGGTGGGAGACGCTGCTGCAGCACCGGTTCGCAGGCGCCGGACCGCTGGCCGGGCACGCGGTGGGGAACCTCCTCCTCACCGGGTTGGTGGAGACCACCGGTGACGTGGTGACCGCGCTGGACCTCGTGGGGGCGCTGGTCGGCGCGCGCGGACGGGTCCTGCCGGCCAGCACCACGCCGCTGGAGATCGTCGCGCTGGTGGCCGGGCTGGCCAGCGACGACGCGCTCACCGAGGTCGTCGGCCAGGTCGCGGTGGCCACGACCCCCGGATCGGTGTGCGCCGTACGCCTCACGCCCGAGGACCCCCCGGCCTGCCCCGAGGCGGTCGAGGCGGTGCTCGCCGCCGACGTCGTGGTCCTCGGTCCCGGATCCTGGTTCACGAGCGTCCTTCCGCACCTGCTCGTGCCCGACCTGCGTGCCGCCCTCGTGGGCACCTCGGCCCGCCGGGTGGTGGTGCTCAACCTCGCGCCGCAGGACGGCGAGACCGCCGGCTTCACCGCGGAGACCCACCTGGAGGTGCTCGCCGGTCATGCGCCCGACCTCGTCCTGGACATCGTCCTGGCAGACTCCTCGGCGGTACTGGACACGCATGGTCTGATGTCACCAGCGCTCGAGCAGCAGTTGCAGGCAGCAGTGAGCCTGGGGGGTGGTCGGCTCGTGGTCGCACCGCTCGCCCGGGACGACGGCTCGCCTCGCCATGACCCGCGGAGACTGGCCCAGGCCTACGCCGACCTTCTGAGGTAGGCACGCAGGACATGACGCGTACGACGGAACACACGAGGCGACGGACAGGTGGGAGACCCGGGATGGCGATGACGGCAGCGGTGAAGGACGAGCTGTCCCGGTTGACCGTGACCAAGCCCTGCTGCCGCAAGGCGGAGATGGCCGCGCTGCTGCGCTTCAGCGGAGCCCTCCACCTGGTGTCCGGCAAGATCGTCATCGAGGCCGACCTCGACGCCGGCTCGACCGCACGGCGCCTGCGCAAGGAGGTCGCCGAGGTCTACGGCCACGCCAGCGACGTCCACGTCGTGGCGCCGGGCGGGCTCCGCAAGGGCAACCGCTGGATCGTCGTGGTCTCCAAGGACGGCAACGGGCTGGCCCGGCAGACCGGGCTCATCGACAGTCACGGCCGGCCGGTCCGAGGCCTGCCGCCCGCGGTCGTCAGCGGCAGCGTCTGCGATGCCGCCGCGGCGTGGCGTGGCGCCTTCCTCGCCCACGGTTCGCTCACCGAGCCCGGCCGGTCCTGCTCGCTCGAGATCAGCTGTCCGGGACCGGAAGCGGCCCTCGCCCTCGTGGGTGCCGCTCGTAGGCTCGGTGTGCAGGCCAAGGCCCGCGAGGTCCGCGGGGTCGACCGCGTCGTGGTCCGCGACGGTGACGCGATCGCCGTGCTCCTGACCCGCCTGGGTGCGCATGAGGCGCTCATCGCGTGGGAGGACCGCCGGATGCGCCGCGAGGTGCGCGCGACCGCCAACCGGCTGGCGAACTTCGACGACGCCAACCTGCGCCGGTCGGCCCGCGCCGCCGTCGCAGCCGGGGCGCGCGTCGCACGAGCCCTCGAGATCCTCGGGGAGGACGCGCCCGAGCACCTGCTCACCGCAGGGCAGCTGCGCCTCGAGCACTCGAACGCCTCCCTCGAGGAGCTCGGGGCGCTGGCCGACCCCCCGATGACCAAGGACGCCGTGGCCGGCCGCATCCGGCGACTGCTGGCCATGGCGGACAAGCACGCCGCCGACCTCGGCATCCCCGACACCGAGGCAGCCGTCACCGCCGACATGCTCGGGCCCTGAGCCGCGTTCCCACGATCGCCCTCGCCGGGGCGGTCGACCCGACCGCACTGCGCGCTGCCGGGTGGCGGGTCACCGGGGGACTGCCCCTGACGCCGTACTCCCTCCTGCCGGGGGGACTGCGGGACGTCCCGTCGTACGCGTCGATGGAGGAGCTGCTGCGCGACCCGGACCTGGACGCGGTCGCGTTGGACGGTGACGACCCGGTGCTCGCGCGCGACCTGCCCAGCCTGCTCCAGCACGGCCTGCACGTCCTGCTCCCGACCCCCGCGCCGCTCGACCCCGCTCTGCTGCGCGAAGCGCGGGCGCAGGACTGGGACGCCGTACCACGCCTGACCGACTCGCTCGACCGTCCGGCCCGCTCCGGCACCCGGCCGGCCGAGGTCGTCGCGGCGCTGGTGCAGCGATGGGAGCCGTGGGCCCTGACCGTCGCGGCCGCGCTGCCGCTGGTGGGCACCCCCGTCGTCCAGGTCACCGTGCGCGGCTGGCCCCGCGGGCCGGGTGCCGCCGCCGAGCTCGTCGACCTCGCCCGGTCCTGGGCCGGGGACGTCCTCAGCGTCATCGCGGCCCCGGCGCCGCTCCCCGCCGACACCCTCGGCCCAGGACTTCCCGTGGCGTGGGCCCTGCTCCACGCCTCGGGAGCGACGACGCTGGTCAGCCACGAGGGGGCGCCCCCACTGGTGCGCCTGTCGTTCGCGTCGGCGCGGCTCGAGGCCGGTCCGCTCGGTGCTCGATGGGAAGGCGGCGCGGAACTTCCCCTGCTGGCGACTCCGGACCGCCGGGATGGCGACGACCCGACCGCCTCGCGCGCCTCCGCCCCCGGCGTCGCCCCCGGACTGCTCGGTACGGCGGTCGCGCTGCGGCAGGCCGTGGCCACCGGCGAGGTCGCCGCAGACGCCTGGCCGTGGCCGGCGGACCTCGGCGATCTGCAGGCGATCAGCCGCGTCCTCGCGGCGCTGCGTGAGTCGGCACGGGCCGAGGCCCCAGCCCGGGTGGGCTGACCCGTCCGGGGTGCGACACCGGCGCCTCGGTAGCCTCGCCACCGACACCGTCGTCCGCAGGCAAGCGATCAGCAGGGAGCCCCACCGTGACCGTCCGCGTAGGCATCAACGGCTTCGGCCGCATCGGCCGCAACTTCTTCCGCGCCGTGCAGGCCAGCGGCGCCGACATCGAGTTCGTCGGCTTCAACGACCTCGGCGACGTCGCCACGATGGCGCACCTGCTCAAGTACGACAGCGTCCTGGGACGCTTCCCGGGCACCGTCGAGCACGACGGCAGCTCGATCACCGTCAACGGCAAGCGCCTCATCGGCTTCGCCGAGCGCGAGCCGGGCAACATCGCCTGGGGCGACGCCGGCGTCGACGTCGTCGTCGAGTCCACCGGCTTCTTCACCGACGCCACCAAGGCGCGCGCCCACCTCGACGGCGGCGCGAAGAAGGTCATCATCTCCGCACCCGCCTCGCACGAGGACGTCACCGTCGTCATGGGGGTCAACCACGAGGACTACGACCCGGCCAAGCACCACGTCATCAGCAACGCCTCCTGCACGACGAACTGCCTGGCGCCGATGGCCAAGGCCATCCACGACGAGTTCGGCATCGTCAAGGGCCTCATGACGACGATCCACGCCTACACGCAGGACCAGAACCTTCAGGACGCGCCGCACAGCGACCTTCGCCGCGCCCGCGCCGCTGCCCTCAACCTCGTGCCGACCTCGACCGGCGCCGCGAAGGCCATCGGGCTCGTGCTGCCGGAGCTCAAGGGCAAGCTCGACGGGTACGCCGTCCGCGTGCCGATCCCGACCGGGTCGGCGACCGACCTCACGATGCACCTCGGCCGGGCCGCGAGCGCGGAGGACGTCAACGCCGTCGTGCAGGCCGCGGCCGAGGGCCCGATGAAGGGCTACCTGCGCTACAGCACGGACCCGATCGTCTCCAGCGACATCGTCACCGACCCGGCGTCCTGCATCTTCGACGCGCCGCTGACCAAGGCGATCGACGACCAGGTGAAGGTCGTCGGCTGGTACGACAACGAGTGGGGCTACTCCAACCGGCTCGTGGACCTGATCGCCCTGGTCGGCCAGAGCCTGTAGTCCTGTGCGCAGCGCTGACGACCTCGACGTCTCCGGCCAGCGGGTGCTGGTCCGGTCCGACCTCAACGTCCCCCTGGACGGCACCACCATCACCGACGACGGCCGGATCCGCGCGTCGCTCCCGCTCCTGCGGTCGCTGGCAGAGCGGGGCGCGCGCGTCGTCGTCGCCGCCCACCTGGGACGGCCGAAGGGCGTGGCCGACCCGGCGTACAGCCTGGCTCCGGTCGCGGCGCGGTTGCAGGAGCTGCTCGGCCGACCGGTCCGGCTGACCCGGGACGTCGGCGGTCCGGACGCGACGTCGTCCGTCGCCGAGCTGCGCGACGGGGGAGTGCTGCTGCTCGAGAACGTCCGCTTCGAGGCGGCGGAGACGAGCAAGGACGACGCCGAGCGCGGGGCGTTCGCGGACCGCCTCGCCGCCCTCGCCGACCTCTACGTCGACGACGCCTTCGGCGCCGTGCACCGCAAGCACGCCAGCGTCTACGACATCGCGCAACGCCTGCCGCACGCCGCCGGCCCGCTGGTCGCCGCCGAGCTCGAGGTGCTGGAGCGCCTGTCGGTCGACCCGGCGCGTCCCTACGTCGTGGTGCTCGGCGGCTCCAAGGTGAGCGACAAGATCGCGGTCATCGAGGCCCTTCTGCCCAAGGTCGACCGGCTGCTCGTGGGCGGCGGCATGTGCTTCACCTTCCTCAAGGCGCAGGGACACGACGTCGGCTCGTCCCTTCTCGAGGAGTCGATGCTCGAGCAGTGCCGGGCCCTGCTCGACAGCGGCAAGGTGGTGCTGCCGGTGGACGTGGTCGCCGCCGAGGCGTTCAGCGCCGACGCCGCTCACGACGTGGTCGCCGCCGATGCCCTTCCCGCCGATCGGATGGGTCTGGACATCGGCCCGGACTCGGTGCGGCTGTTCACCGAGCAGCTCGAGGGAGCACGCACCGTCTTCTGGAACGGACCGATGGGCGTGTTCGAGCTCGCCCCGTACGCCGAGGGCACCCGCGGGGTCGCCGAGGCCATCGCGCGCCTGTCGCACGGTGGCGACCGGGCGCTGACGGTCGTCGGTGGCGGCGACAGCGCGGCCGCCGTCCGCGCGCTCGGCATCGACGAGTCGCGCTTCACCCACATCAGCACCGGGGGAGGGGCGTCCCTGGAGTTCCTCGAGGGCAAGGCCCTGCCGGGGATCGAGGCCCTCACGTGACCCGCATGCCGCTCATGGCCGGCAACTGGAAGATGAACCTCAACCACCTCGAGGCCATCGGTCTGGTGCAGAAGCTCGCCTTCAGCCTGTCGGACAAGGACCACGACGCGGTCGAGTGCGTCGTGCTGCCTCCCTTCGTCGACCTGCGCAGCGTGCAGACGCTCGTCGACGGCGACAAGCTCCGCATCCGGTACGGCGCGCAGGACCTGTCACCGCACGACGCGGGCGCCCACACCGGCGACATCAGCGGCGCGATGCTCGCCAAACTGGCGTGCCGCTACGTCGTCGTCGGGCACTCTGAGCGACGGACCGATCACGCGGAGTCCGACGAGGTCGTGCGCAGCAAGGTCCTGGCTGCCGGACGCCACGGCCTGGTCCCGATCCTGTGCGTCGGCGAGGGGCTGTCCGTCCGCCAGGCCGGCACGCACGTCGCCCACTGCGTGGACCAGCTCAAGGCCGCGCTCGTCGACGTCCCGGAGGCGGTTCTCACCACCCTGGTGGTCGCCTACGAGCCCGTGTGGGCCATCGGCACCGGCGAGGTGGCGACCCCGGACGACGCGCAGGAGGTCTGCTCCGCGCTGCGGGAGACCCTTGTCGATGTTGCAGGATCGACTGCGGCCCACGGGATTCGCGTGCTGTACGGCGGATCGGTGAAGGCCGCGAACGTGGCGTCGCTGATGGAGCAGCCCGATGTCGACGGCGCCCTGGTCGGCGGCGCCAGTCTCGACGCCGCGGAGTTCGCCAGCATCTGCCGGCTCGGCGCCTGACCCGCCGCTCGCGCGGGCCCTGCAGTGCCCAGGTGTCCTGAGTCACAGGTTCATCACGAGTGAGTGGCGGCTTCGCACGCCTCTTCCCCCCACTTCGCCGGCGCCGCTATGGTCCGCAAGCGGCGCAGCCATCAGGCTCGCCGACGCTCCGTCCCGGTCACCCCGGGAGGACGACGACAGAGGTCGTACGCCGTACGGCCTGAGAGGTGGAACTTTGCTGAAGAACCGGAGAGGCCTCGCGTCAACCGCGCTGGTCACCGGCTTGCTGCTCACTGCGACCGCCTGTGGCGGAAGCAGCGGCGGCGGGACCGGCGACGCTGCGGGCGCCAAGAAGGGCGGCACCCTGAAGCTGCTCGGCGCCGGCGACATCGACCACATGGACACCGTGAGCGCCTACTACACGGTCAGCTACACCCTGCTGCGCGCGATCACGCGCCAGCTGGTGAGCTACCCGAACAGCGCGGACGAGACGAAGGCCAACACCCCGGTCCCGGACATGGTCGAGTCCATCCCGGAGCCGACCAACGGTGGCAAGACCTACGAGTTCACCATCAAGGACGGCGTCAAGTGGGACACCACTCCGCCGCGCCAGGTGACCGGTGCCGACTCGGTGCTGGGCTTCAAGCGCCTGTGCAACCCGGTCCAGCCGACCGGTGCCCAGGGCTACTTCGTGGGCGTCATCGAGGGCATGAAGGAGTTCTGCGACGGGTTCTCGAAGGCCCCCGGCACCATCGCGGGCATCAAGGACTACGTCACGAAGAACGAGATCTCGGGCATCAAGGCCGAGGGCAACAAGGTCTCGATCACCCTGGTGCAGCCGGCCGGTGACTTCCTCAACATCCTGGCCCTGCCGTTCTCGTCCCCGGCCCCCGTCGAGTTCCTGAACTACCTGCCGGACTCCCCGGAGTTCCGTCAGAACTTCATCTCGGACGGCCCGTACAAGCTCAAGTCGTACGTTGCCGACAAGAGCATCGAGCTCGTCCGCAACCCGGCCTGGGACAGCAAGACCGACGAGCTGCGCAAGGCCTACGTGGACGCCATCTCCGTCACCGAGGGCTCGGACGAGGGCCCGGTCCAGCAGCAGCTGAAGGCCGGCACCGCCGACCTGCAGTGGGACACCACCGTTCCGACGGCGGACATCCCCGGCCTGCAGGCCCTCAAGGACCCGAAGCTGGTCCTGAAGGACAACGGGTCGACCAACCCGTACCTCACGATCAACTTCGACTCGCCGAACGCCGGCAAGGCCCTGAGCAACCTCAAGGTCCGCCAGGCGCTGAACTACGCGGTGAGCAAGAAGAACATCATCCAGGTGCTCGGTGGTCCGACGCTGTACAAGCCCCTCGGCCAGATCCTGACCCCGCCGATCCTGGGCTACGAGCAGTTCGACCCGTACGCCACGCCGGACAGCGCTGGTGACCCGGCCAAGGCCAAGGCCCTCCTGGCGGAGGCCGGCTTCCCGAACGGCCTGAAGCTCATCTACCTGTACCGCAACAAGGGCAAGGCGCCGCTCATCGCCCAGACGCTGCAGGCCGACCTGAAGAAGTCGGGGATCACCCTGACGCTCAAGCAGGTCCCGCCGGCGGACTTCTACACGCAGCACCTGCAGAAGCCGTCTGCGCGCAAGTCCGGCGACTGGGACCTCGCGGCTCCCGGTTGGAACCCGGACTGGCAGGGCAACGCGGCCCGGTCGTTCTTCGTGCCGCTGCTCGACGGTCGCCTCTGCGGCGAGGGCTCGACGAACTACAACTGCTACAACAACCCTGAGGTCAACAAGCTCATCGACCAGGCGCTCGCCGAGAGCGACCAGAACAAGGCCGCTGACCTCTGGCACCAGGCGGACGTCAAGACCATGGCCGACGCCCCCTGGGTGCCGATCACCACGGGCAAGACGCCGTACTACTACGGCCCGCGTGTCGGCAACTGGGTCTACTTCGGTTTCGCCAACAACGCCGACATCACGAACGTCTACCTCAAGTCGTGATGACAGGTGCCGGCACCTGAACGGCACCTGATCGGTACCACCTGAAACACCCCGGGTGAGGCCCGCACCAGAACCTTGGCGCGGGCCTCACCTGTGGGTGCCGTCCGACGGTCTGGCCGAGGGTGTTGCGCCCACGTCGGCCGCCCGTCGGTGTGGCACAATCAACCGCCGCACCCAGCGCCGACGGTGCCGGCCCGCACCCGCGCCCCACGCCCGCCCCACGCCCGCTCCACGCCCGCTCCACGCCCGCCCCACAGCCCGACCGACACCGCGATCCGGGTGTCGTCGCCCCACTCCTCGCGCCCTGGTCCCGCACCCCTGGGACAGCAGCGCACACGGACCTTCGAGGTGAGATGTCTCTGCTGGAAGTCAAGGACCTGAAGGTCGCGTTCCCGACCGAGGACGGGCTCGTGAACGCCGTCCAGGGCCTGTCGTTCTCCATCGACCCCGGCCAGACCCTGGGGATCGTCGGTGAGTCCGGATCCGGCAAGAGCGTCAGCACCCAGACCATCATGGGACTGACCCGCGGCGCCCAGATCTCCGGCACCGCCCACTTCGAGGGCCGCAACCTGCTGTCCATGAGCGAGCAGGACCTCCGGGCCATCCGCGGGGCCCAGATCGCGATGATCTTCCAGGACCCGCTCTCGAGCCTGCACCCGCAGTACCGCGTGGGCTGGCAGATCGTCGAGATGATCCGCGCCCACGAGCCGGTGTCCAAGAAGGACGCGATGGCGCGAGCCGTGGACCTGCTGGGCCTGGTGGGCATCCCGCAGCCGAGCCGCCGGGTGCAGGACTACCCCCACCAGTTCTCCGGCGGGATGCGCCAGCGGGCCATGATCGCCATGGCGCTGGCGCTCAACCCGAAGCTGCTGATCGCGGACGAGCCGACCACCGCGCTCGACGTGACCGTTCAGGCGCAGATCATCGACCTCATCGAGCGCATCCAGTCGGAGTTCAACACCGCGGTCATCATGATCACCCACGACCTCGGCGTCGTCGCCGACATCGCGGACGACGTGATGGTGATGTACGCCGGACGGCCGGTGGAGTTCGCCGAGCGGCGCACGCTCTACTACCGCCCGCACCACCCGTACACCAAGGGCCTCATCGAGTCGATCCCCGCCACCGACGGCCCCCGCGGACGGCTCAAGCCGATCCAGGGGCAGCCACCGTCGCTGATCAACCTGCCCACCGGCTGCTCGTTCGCCACCCGCTGCCCGTTCGTCATGGAGCAGTGCACCGAGCAGGTGCCGCCGCTGGTCTCCGTGACCGGCAGCCTGGAGCACCGGTCCGCGTGCTTCCTGCCGCCCGACAAGGTCGGTCTCGGCGAGGTCTCCATCGGCGAGATGGACATCCCCAAGGCGCCGTTGAGCCGCCGCAAGGCCGTCGCCCGCGCGACCGGAGAGGACGACTGATGACCGCCCCTGAGCTCGACCATGCTGGTCGTGAGGTCAACACGCAGAAGGGGGAGGTGCTGCTGAAGGTCGAGAACGCCGTCAAGCACTTCCCGATCAAGCAGGGGATCCTGTTCCAGAAGGAGATCGGACGCGTCCACGCGGTGGACGGGGTCGACCTCGAGGTCCGCTCCGGCGAGACCCTCGGGCTCGTCGGTGAGACCGGCTGTGGGAAGTCCACCCTGGCGCGCGTGATCGCGGGGCTGTACCCGCTCACCAGCGGGAAGATCACCTTCGACGGCAAGGACATGACCAACCTGTCCCGCGGGGCGATGCGCCCGTTCCGCCGCGACATCCAGATGATCTTCCAGGACCCCTACGGCTCGCTCAACCCGCGGCGTCGGGTCGGCTCGATCATCGGTGACCCGTACGACATCCACGGGATCAGCTCAGGGGACGAGCGCAAGAAGCAGGTCCAGGAGCTCATGGAGGTCGTGGGTCTCAACCCCGAGCACTACAACCGGTTCCCGGCCGAGTTCTCCGGCGGGCAGCGCCAGCGCATCGGCGTCGCCCGCGCCTTGGCCCTGCGGCCGAAGCTGATCATCTGCGACGAGCCCGTCTCGGCGCTCGACGTGTCCATCCAGGCCCAGGTGATCAACCTGCTCGAGGACCTGCAGGACGAGTTCGGGCTCACCTACATCTTCATCGCGCACGACCTGTCTGTCGTGCGGCACATGAGTGACCGCGTCTCCGTGATGTACCTCGGGAAGATCGTCGAGACCGCGGACGTGGACGACCTCTACGGCTCACCGCGGCACCCCTACACGAATGCGCTGCTGTCCGCTGTGCCTGTGCCGGACCCGGACAAGTCCGACGTGCGCGAGCGGGTGATCCTGACCGGTGACGTGCCGTCGCCGATCAACCCGCCCAGTGGCTGCCGCTTCCACCCGCGCTGTCCGAAGGTCATGCCCTTCTGCACCAGCCAGCTGCCGGTGCTGACCGTCTCGTTCGACGACCCGGCGACCCACCAGCACGCCTGCCACTTCCCGGTCGCGGACGGCGAGGAGCTCGTCGCCGCGCAGGCGCCGAGCAGCGTCCCCGGAGCCCTCCCGTCCGACGAGCCCGCCGAGAGGATCCAGCCGTGAACGACAACGCGACGGAGGAGCTGGCGCACGAGCAGCACTCCCCGGAGCTCTCGAACGCCGCCCTGCCGACGCCGCCGAAGGCCGCGGCCATCGAGGGGCGTACGCCGCTGCAACTGGCGTGGGCGCGGTTGCGCAAGGACCGCGTGTCCATGCTGTCGCTGGTCACGATCGTCGTGCTGGTCATCCTCGCGATCTTCGCGAACTTCATCAACGAGCACGTCCTCGGGCACCCGGCCAATGTCCAGTACCGCGGCGGGGACGTCATCAACGGCCTGCGTCCCGACGGCATCCCCTTCGGGCCGAACGGCGACTTCCTCCTGGGCACGGACAGCGTCGGGCGGGACATCCTGGCCCGCATCCTGCTCGGCGCCCGGGTGTCCCTCGAGGTCGGTCTCATCGCCACCGCGATCGCGGTGGTCGTCGGGCTCATCGTCGGGACGACGGCGGGCTACCTCGGCGGACGCGTCGACACCTTCTTGAGCCGCACCATGGACGTCTTCTTGTCCTTCCCCTTCCTGCTGTTCGCGATCTCGCTGGCCTCGGTGTTCCAGCCGAGCAAGTTCATCAGCATCTTCGTCATCTCGTTCTTCGTCTGGGCCAACGTCGGCCGCATCGTGCGTGGCCAGGTGCTGAGCATCCGCGAGAAGGAGTACATCGAGGCCGCGCGCTCGTTGGGCGCCGGTGACGCGCGGATCATGGTTGTCGACGTCCTGCCCAACCTCATCGCCCCGGTCATCGTCTACAGCACCCTGCTGGTGCCGACCGCGATCGTGTTCGAGGCGACGCTGTCGTTCCTGGGCCTGGGTGTGCTCCCGCCCACGCCGACGTGGGGGAACATGATCGCCGACTCCGTGGCCTACTACCAGGTCGTCCCGACGTTCCTGCTGTTCCCCTCGATCGCCCTGTTCATCACCACGCTCGCGTTCAACCTGCTGGGTGACGGGCTCCGTGACGCTCTGGACCCGCGCGCTGCGCGGGTCCTGGCCCGCAAGTAGAACCGGAGAAGGACACACCTCATGGGTCGTTTCATCATCCGTCGCACGCTGTTCGGTGCGATCGTCCTGCTCCTCATCAGCCTCGCGGTGTTCGTGCTCTTCTTCGTCATCGCGCCGGGTGACCCGGCCGCCAACTTCGTGGGCAAGAACCCGCGGCCGGAGCTCGTCGAGCAGGCCCGCGTCCGGTACGGCCTGGACAAGCCGGCCTTCCCGGTCGAGCTGCACGCCGCCTTCCCCCCGATCTCGGTGCACGCGCCGCAGAACACGCAGTACGGGCAGTACATGGGCCGGCTGTTCCACGGCAACCTCGGCTACAGCTTCCGCAACCAGGAGAACGTCCGCGACGTCCTGATCTCCCGACTGCCGATCACCGCGTCGCTCGCCCTGGGCGCCGCCGTCGTCTGGCTGCTCATCGGGATCCCCATCGGGATCCTGGCTGCGACCAAACCGCGCTCGCTGCGAGATCGAGCCGCCACGGTCTTCGCCCTCGGCGGGTTGTCCATCCCGTCGTTCGTGATCGGGCTGGTGTTCCTCTACGTCTTCTTCTACATCTTCCGGACGAAGTTCAACATCACGATCTTCCCGGGCAACGGCTACATCCCGTTGACGAGCAACCCGCTCGAGTGGTTCAAGCACCTGATCCTGCCGTGGGTGGCGCTGGCCACCATCAGCGCGGCGACCTACTCCCGCATCACCCGCGGCTCGTTGCTCGAGGTGCTCGGGGAGGACTACATCCGCACCGCACGCTCGAAGGGGTTGTCCGAACGCCGCGTCATCTACCGGCACGGTCTGCGGTCGGCGCTCACCCCGGTCGTGACGCTGCTGGGCATCGACGTCGGAGCGCTGCTGGGCGGAGCCATCGTCACGGAGTCGGTCTTCGGGCTCGGCGGCATCGGTCAGCTCGCGGTGCAAGCGGTGGTGATCGGGGACCTCCCGGTCATCTTCGGTACCGTGCTGCTCGCTGCCTTCTTCATCGTCATCGCCAACATCCTGGTGGACATCGCCTACGCCTTGCTGGACTCCCGCGTCCGGCTCGCCTGACCTCGCGCCCCCACGGTGCGCTTCCGGAGCCTCCTGCTGTGATCACCTTCCTTTCCGTCCTGCTCATCCTGGCGAGCCTCGGCATGATCGTGCTCGTGCTGCTGCACAAGGGAAAGGGCGGCGGTCTGTCCAACATGTTCGGCGGCGGGGTGTCGTCCTCCCTCGGCGGCAGCGCTGTCGTCGAGAAGAACCTCGACCGGCTGACGATCGTCTGCGGGCTGGTCTGGTTCACCTGCATCGTGGCCCTGGGACTGCTGCTCAAGCCCGCCTGATCCCTTCACCCGGCGGGTAGACTCGCCGGACCACAGCACCGAGCGCGCACAGCCCGAGCATCACCCGAGCACCCGAGGAGATCGACATGGCAGGCGGCAATGCGATCCGGGGCAGTCGGGTCGGCGCGGGACCGATGGGCGAGGCCGAGCGCGGCGAGGCGGCCCCACGCCGTCGCATCTCGTTCTGGTGCGCCAACAAGCACGAGACCCGGCCGTCGTTCGCCGAGGAAGCGGCTGTCCCGGACACCTGGGACTGCCCACGGTGCGGCTACCCCGCCGGTCGGGACAAGGACGCGCCGCCGGCGCCGCACAAGACCGAGCCCTACAAGACCCACCTGGCGTACGTGCGCGAGCGGCGCAACGAGGCCGACGGTGAGGCCATCCTCCAGGAGGCCCTCGCCCGCCTGCGCGGCAAGTAGTCCTGCTTCGCCGGTGAGCCACCGGTGAGCGCCGGGGGTCAGCCGAGCGCGCTAGCGGCCGGCTCGTCGAGCCAGAACACCGTCGCGTCGCGCCCACGCGGGCCCGCTGCCGGCAGACGGACCGGGTCGGCACCCGCCACGGCCTCGGCCACGGCAGGTGCCTTGGCGGCACCGCTGACGACCAACCACACGTCGCGGGCGCTGGACAGCGCCGCGAAGCCCAGGCTGACCCGCGTCGGTGGTGGCTTGGGGCAGTCGTGCACGGCGAAGGCTGGGCGCTCGTCGCGTGCCGCGGGGGAGTCGGGGAAGATCGACGCGGTGTGCCCCTCCGGGCCCATGCCCAGCAGCAGGACGTCGAACAGCGGGACATCGGCGTCCGCCTCGGCCGCCTGCGCGAGCTCCTCGACGTAGCGTTCCGCCGCCGCCTCAGCCGTCTCGTCCGGCCCGTCGGAGGCGCCCATCGGGTGCACCCGGTCGACGTCGAGCGGCAGCAGGTCGAGCAGCGCGGAGCGGGCCTGCCGCTCGTTGCGGTCGTCGTCGCCCGCGGGGACGAAGCGCTCGTCGCCCCACCAGACATCGACCCGTCGCCAGTCCACCGCATCCCGTTGCGCCGACGCTGCGACCGCACGCAGGACGTCGATCCCGACGGTCCCGCCGGTGAGCACGACGCTCGCCGTACCGCGGGCGGCCTGTGCCTCGGAGAGGCGCTCCAGCAGGCGCTCGGCCACCGACGACGCCAGGAGGCCGGCATCGGGACGCACCACGACCGACGGCGCCCCGCTCATGTCGTCGTGAGCGCCGGGTCGGGGTCGGCGTCGATCGCGGGGTCCTGCCAGACGTGGGTCCGCACCGCAGCCTGGTCGGCGAGGCCGGACAACCCCACCGAGGCACCGAGGGACTCCGCGTAGGTCTCGTCGGCGTCCAGCCGGCGGAGCTCCTCGGCGAGCAGGTCACCGAGCTCGCGGCGCGGCAGGGGCATCGCGCGGTCCGGCTGCCCGCTGCGCGACAGGATCGCCGTACGCCCGTCGGTGCGGGCGATGCGGACCTCGTCGTCGCCGACGGAGAGCTCGACCCCGGTGACGCCGGGGCCGTCACTGTCCTGCTGCTGCACGTCGATCCCGAGCCGCGCCGAGAGCCATCCCGCGAGCAGCGCCCGGCTCGGGTTGGTGGGCTCGCCGCTCACCGTGACCGCGTGCGTCGGCCCCGACAGCGAGTCGTACGCCGAGGCGCACAGGCTGCGCCAGAGCGTCGTGCGCGTCCACGCGAGGTCGGTGTCGCCCGGTGCGAAGTCCTCCGCGCGGACCCGGAGCGCGTGCAGCGGGTCGGCGGCCGCGCGGGCGTCAGTGATGCGCCGGTCGGCGATGACCCCGAGCGGGTCGTGCGCGATGAGGTGCGGCGGTTCGCCGAACCACCAGGTGACGACGGGTGCATCGGGCGCGAGCAGCGGGAGGACGACCGACTCGGCGTGCAGCGCCAGCCGTCCGTACATCCGCATCACGACGGCCTCGCCCGGCCCCAGTCGTCCACCGACGGACACCTCAGCGTCCAGGCGAGGCTCCGGGGCGTCGGGTCGGCGGCGTACGACGAGCAGCAGCCGGCACGGGTGCTGCGCTGCTGCGGCGGTGGCGGCCTGCTCCGCCTCGGCGACGAGCTTCTCCTCGACCACGGCGACGAGGGTCAACGCGAGACCGCTCGACACCGATCCGGCGTTGCGCCGCTCGGCGTCGAGGGCCTTCACGACGGCGGTGCCGGTGGTGTCCCAGAGCGTGGTCATGCGGTCCTCCTCGTCCTGGCCAGGACAGCGGGCGGCGTCGACGTCATGGCCGACGCCAGGTGCGGCCGTCGCGGGCGAGCATCTCGTCGGCAGCCTTGGGGCCCCACTCACCCGCGCGGTAGGTCTCGGGACCGCCACCGTCCGCGTCCTGCGTGCGCCAGAGCTCCTCGATGGGGTCGATGATGCGCCAGGACTCCTCGACCTCCTCGTTGCGTGGGAACAGCGAGGCGTCGCCCAGCAGGACGTCCAGCAGCAGCCGCTCGTAGGCCTCGGGGGAGTTCTCGGTGAACGCCTCCCCGTAGCGGAAGTCCATGGCGACGTCGCGGACCTCCATCGTCGTCCCGGGCACCTTGGAGCCGAAGCGAAGGGTGACGCCCTCGTCGGGCTGCACGCGCACGACCAGCTGGTTGGCGCCGAGCTCTGCGGTGTCGTCGATCGCGAAGGGCAGGTGCGGGGCTCGCTTGAACACGATGCCGATCTCGGTGACGCGTCGGGGCAGCCGCTTCCCGGTGCGCAGGTAGAAGGGCACGCCCGCCCAGCGCCGGGTGTCCACGTCGAGGCGTACGGCGGCAAAGGTCTCCGTGGTCGAGGCGGGGTCGACGCCCTCCTCGGCCTTGTAGGAGCGGACCCGTTCGCCGGCGAGCCAGCCCTGCTCGTACTGACCGCGGACCGCGTGCGCGGCAAGGTCGCGCGGCAGCCTGGTGGCGCCGAGGACCTTGCGCTTCTCGGTGCGCAGCGACTCGGCGTCGAAGTTGACCGGCTCGTCCATGGCCGTGAGGGCCAGCAGCTGCAGCAGGTGGTTCTGCAGCACGTCGCGCGCCGCCCCGGTGCCCTCGTAGAAGCCGGCGCGACTGCCGATGCCGACGTCCTCGGCCATCGTGATCTGCACGCTGTCGATGTGGTGGGCGTTCCAGATCGGCTCGAACAGCTCGTTGGCGAAGCGCAGGGCCAACAGGTTCTGGACCGTCTCCTTGCCGAGGTAGTGGTCGATCCGGAAGACGTCCTGCGCGGTGAACACGTCGTCGACGAGGGTGTTCAGCGCCTGCCCGCTGGTCAGGTCGTGACCGAACGGCTTCTCCACGACGACCCGACGCCAGCTGTTGGTCTCGTGGTTGTCGGCCATGCCGGTGCGCTGCATCTGCTTGAGCACCGTCGGGAACGCGTTCGGCGGGATGGACAGGTAGAACGCGGCGTTCCCCCCCGTCCCGTGGCTGGCGTCGAGGTCCTTGAGCATCTGCGCCAGGGTGTCGAAGGCCGCGTCGTCGTCGAAGGACCCGGGGAGGAACTTCGTGGCGTCGGCCAGCCGCTGCCACACCTCCTCACGGAACTCCGTGCGAGCGCCCTTCTTGGCCGCTTCCTTGGCGATCTGCTCGAAGTCTCCGTCACCCCAGTCGCGTCGGGCGAAGCCCAGCAAGACGAAGCCAGGGGGCAGCAGACCGCGGTTGGCGAGGTCGTAGACCGCCGGGATGAGCTTCTTGCGCGCCAGGTCGCCCGTGACGCCGAAGACGACGAGGGCACACGGCTCGGGGACGCGCGGCAGCCGCCGGTCCCGCGGGTCGCGCAGCGGATTGCTCATGTGGCTCCGTCGCTCTGGTCGTCGACCTGATCGTGGACCTGGTCGTCGATCTGGTCACCGATGAGGACCTCGAGGACCTTGGCCAGGCCGACCGGGTCGGGGACGTGCAGCCGCAGGACGGGTCGCCCGTGCTCGGCGAGGACCTTCGCGTCGCCGGCCGCCTGCGCGGTGACGAGGGTCCCGAAGGTGAACGGCCGATCGGGCACCTGCAGGTCGTGCCGCTGCAGCCCGGTGATCTGCAGGAAGGCGCCGATCGGCGGCCCACCCTTGTGGAACTGCCCCGTGGAGTGCAGGAAGCGCGGCCCCCACCCGAAGGTGACGGGACGCTCGAGGCGTCGGGCCAGCGGCGCGCGCACGGCGGCGACGTGCCCGTCGCGCTCGCGGTCGAGGTAGGCCATCACCGCGAGGTAGCCGTTCGACGGTACGGCGGCGAGCAGCGCGGCCACGGCGCCGGCGACGGTGCTCTCGCCGTGCAGCAGCCCGTCCGTGGCGAAGACCTGCACAGGTCCGTCGGTGTAGTCGGGTGACGCCGGAGCAGGCTGGTCCTCGAGCAGCCCGCGAGCGGCGACCTTGGCGCTCTCGACGTCGGGCTGGTCGAACGGGTTGATGCCGAGCAACCGGCCGGAGACGGCGGTGGCGTACTCCCAGAGCAGGAACTGCTGTCCGAGGTTGCCCTGGACGGCGGTGCCCGTGGGCGGGGTGGCGCCGGTGACGTGGACGACGTGGACGTCGGGCGCCGGCGACTGGACCTCAGGTGCACCCGGCTCGACGACGACCGGCAGCAGGCCCTTGCCGAGCTTGCCGGTGGACTCCGCGATGAGCTGCTCGGCCCAGTCCCCGAACCCGACGAGGGGTGAGCCCGTGGTGTCGAGCACGATCTTGTCGCGGTGGTCGGCGCCCAGGGCCGCCCCGAGCGCGAGGCCGGCGTTGTCGGGCTCCGCCAGGTGGGTCAGCACGGACTGCGCCTGGTCCAGCAGCAGCTCGACGTCTGCGCCGGCGAGCGCCGAGGGGACCAGCCCGAAGGCGGTCAGGGCGCTGTAGCGACCCCCGACGTCGGGATCGGCGAGGAACACCGCGCGGTAGCCCTCGTCCTTGGCCAGCTGTGCGAACGGCGACCCGGGGTCGGTGACCACGACGATGCGCGACGCGGCGTCGATGCCGGCAGCGGTGAAGGCGGCGGCCAGCGCACGCCGCTGGCTGTCGGTCTCCACCGTCCCACCGCTCTTGCTGGACACCACGACGACCGTCCGGGACAGCTCACCCTCGGTCGCCGCGCGGACCTGGTCCGGGTGGGTCGAGTCGAGAACGGTGAGGGGGACGCCCGCCGTGCGGCAGATCACCTCGGGTGCGAGGGACGACCCGCCCATCCCGCACAGGACCACCCGGTCGACGCCCTCGGCGCGCAGTGCGTCGCGGAGCGCGAGCAGCTCCGGGACGAAGCGCCACGACACCTCGATGGCGTCCAACCAGCCCAGTCGCTTGGCTGCCTCCTCCTGCGCGTCCTCGCCCCAGAGCGTCGCGTCCTTCGCGAGCAGGCGCCCGGGAACGTCGTCGCGGCGCAGGAGGTCCAGGGCTGCGGCCTGGTCACGCTCCAGACCTTCTCCGGACACGGTGACCGAGGCGATCACCGGGCGATCGCCTCGGTCGCCTTGGCGAGCTGATCAGTGACGGAGGCGAGCAGCTGCTCCCAGGAGTCCTCGAACTTCTGGACGCCCTCGGCCTCGAGGAGCTTCGTGACCTCGTCCAGGTCGATGCCGGCCTCCGCCAGGTCGGCGAGCACGGTGCGGGCGTCCTCGTACGAGCCGGTCACCGTGTCTCCGCGGACCACGCCGTGGTCCGCGACGGCCTCGAGGGTCGCTTCCGGCATCGTGTTCACGGTGCCGGGGGCCACGAGCTCGACGACGTACATCGTGTCGTCGTACGCCGGGTCCTTCACTCCCGTGGAGGCCCAGAGCGGACGTTGCGGTCGGGCACCGGCGGCAGCGAGTGCCTTCCAGCGGTCACTGCTGACGACCTCCTCGTACGCCTCGTAGGCCAACCGGGCGTTGGCGAGGGCCGCCTTGCCGCGCAGCGCATGATCTTCGCCGTGCTGGTCTGCGAGCCGCTTGTCGATCTCGCTGTCCACGCGGCTGACGAAGAAGCTCGCCACCGACCCGATGGGTGCGAGGTCGAGGCCGGCGTCGCGGGCCGCTTCGAGACCGGCGAGGAAGGCGTCCATCACGGCCCGGTAGCGGTCGAGGGAGAAGATCAGCGTGACGTTGACGCTGATCCCGGCAGCCAGGGCCTTGGTGATCGCGGGCAGTCCCTCCTTCGAGGCCGGGATCTTGATGTAGAGGTTCGGCCGGTCCACCAGCCACCACAGGGCCTTCGCCTCGGCGAGGGTGCGGTCAGCGTCCGCGCTGATCCGCGGGTCCACCTCGATGGAGACCCGCCCGTCCACGGTGTCGCTGTCGTCGTACACCGGTCGTAGGACGTCGCAGGCCCAGCGGACGTCGTACGTCGTGAGCGCGCGCACGGCCTCGCCGAGGTCGACCCCCCGCCGGGCCAGGTCCCGCACCTGCTCGTCGTACGCCGCGCCGTCGGCGAGCGCCTTCTGGAAGATCGACGGGTTCGTGGTGACGCCAACGACGTGCCTGGCCTTCACCAGGTCGGCGAGGTTGCCCGAGCGCAGGCGCTCACGAGACAGGTCGTCGAGCCAGACCGCGACACCGGCGGCGGACAGGTCAGCGAGGGGGTCGGTCATGGGTGCTCCTGTCGGGGAGGGACGGGGGTCAGGTGCCGGGCTAGTTGCCGGTGGTGGAGCCGCGCGTCTGCCCCAGCGAGGACAGGCTCGCGTGCGCCGCCGCGACGGTGCGCTCGGCGGTGAGGCCGAACTGCTCGTAGAGGACGGAGTAGGGGGCGGAGGCGCCGAAGTGCTCGAGGGACACGGGGACGCCGTGCTCGCCGAGCAGCTGCCACCACGACTGCGCGATCCCCGCCTCGACCGACACGCGCGCCTTGACGTCCGAGGGCAGCACGGTCGAGCGGTAGGCCGTGTCCTGCGCCATGAACCACTCCAGGCACGGGACCGAGACGACGCGGGTGGGCGTGCCCTCGGCCTCGAGCAGGTCGCGGGCGGCCAGAGCGATCTGGACCTCGGACCCGCTCGCCAGCACGATCACCCGGGGCGCACCGTCGGACGCGTCGACCAGCGTGTAGGCGCCCTTCGCGGCGCCCTCCGCGCTGGCGACGGCGGCGCGGTCCAGGACGGGAAGGTTCTGCCGCGACAGCGCGAGGGCGGCGGGTCGGTCGTGGTGCTCCAGGATCGTGCGCCAGGCCACGGTGACCTCGTTGGCGTCCGCAGGGCGGACGACGTCGAGCCCCGGGATCGCGCGCAGCGCCGAGAGGTGCTCGACCGGCTGGTGAGTGGGGCCGTCCTCGCCGAGGCCGATGGAGTCGTGCGTCCAGACGTACGTGACGGGCAGCTTCATCAGCGCCGCCAGGCGTACGGACGGGCGCATGTAGTCGGAGAAGACGAGGAAGGTGCCGCCGTACACGCGCGTGGGGGAGTGCAGCGCGATGCCGTTCATGATCGCGCCCATGGCGTGCTCGCGGATGCCGAAGTGCAGCGTGCGGCCGTAGGGGCCGCCCTGCCACTCCTTGGTCTGCCGGTCCGGCGGGAGGAAGGACGGCTGGCCCTTCATCGTCGTGTTGTTGCTCTCCGCGAGGTCGGCCGAGCCACCCCAGAGCTCGGGCAGGACCGGCGCCAGGGCGGTGAGCACCTCGCCGGACGCCTTGCGGGTCGCCATGCCCTTCGGGTCGGCGTCGAACGTCGGGAGCACGTCCGCCCAGCCCGCGGGCAGCGCACGCGCGTGCAGCCTGTCGAGCAACGCCTTCTCCGTCGGGTGGTCCGCGGCCCAGCGGCCGAAGCCCTCCTGCCAGGTCGCGTGCGCCTCACGACCACGGGCGAGCACCTCCCGCGCGTGCGCCAGGGCGTCCGCCGGTACGGCGAAGCTGGCGTCCGGGTCGAGGCCGAGTGCCTTCTTGGTGGCTGCCACCTCGTCCGGGCCGAGCGCGGAGCCGTGCGCGGCACCGGTGTTCTGCTTCTTCGGCGCCGGCCAGCCGATGATGGTGCGCAAGGCGATGAAGGAGGGGCGGCCGGTCTCGGCGCGCGCTGCCGCGAACGCCTTGTCGAGCGCGGCGACGTCCTCGGTGTAGCTGCCGTCCTCGTTGACCCAGGAGACGTACTGCACGTGCCAGCCGTAGGCTTCGTAGCGCGCGCAGACGTCCTCGGTGAACGCCACCTGCGTGTCGTCCTCGATGCTGATGTGGTTGTCGTCCCAGAGGACGGTGAGGTTGCCCAGGCGCTGTGTGCCGGCCAGGGAGGACGCCTCCGCGGACACCCCCTCCTGCAGGTCGCCGTCGCTGGCGAAGCACCAGATGTGGTGGTCGAACGGCGAGCTCTGGGCGTCGGGATCGGCCTCCGGGTCGAACAACCCGCGCTCACGACGGCTGGCCATCGCCATGCCGACGGCGTTGCCGATGCCCTGCCCGAGTGGGCCGGTGGTGGTCTCGACGCCTGCGGTGTGGCCGTGCTCGGGGTGCGCCGGAGTCAGGGAGTCCCACTGGCGCAGGTGCCGCAGGTCCTCGACCGTGAGGCCGTAGCCGGACAGGAACAGCTGGGTGTAGAGCGTCAGGCTCGAGTGGCCGCAGGACAGCACGAACCGGTCCCGGCCGATCCACGTGGGGTCGCTCGGGTCGTGCCGCAGGTGCCGCTGGAACAGCAGGTAGGCGGCGGGCGCCAGGCTCATCGCCGTTCCCGGGTGCCCAGAACCGGCCGCCTCGACGGCGTCCATGGCGAGGACCCGCGCGGTGTCGACCGCACTCGCGTCCAGGTCGCTCCACTGCAGCGTGCCCACCGTCGTACCCCTTGCGTCGAGTGCCCTGAGCGTGCGCCGAGGGCGTGTGTGCGAGACCGTCTTGCCGACCCTATCGCCGTACGCAGTCCCCCCTTCCCGGGTGTGACGCGGGCAACCCGCGCACACGCAGCCGCCGCCGGGCTGACCTCGGCCGGTGGCCGGTAGAGTTCCGCGGGTGACAGTGGTCGGGACTCCGGTGGTCGAAGCCGTGCCGGGTTCGATCGTGCGCGGGGGGCGGGTGCGCGCCACCGTCGGCGCCTACGTCGCGCTCACCAAGCCGCGGATCATCGAGCTGCTGCTGGTCACCACGGTGCCGACCATGGTCCTCGCGGCCCGTGGCTGGCCGGGCTGGGGCCTGGTGGCGGTGACCCTCGTCGGCGGCTCGCTGGCTGCGGGCAGTGCCAACGCGTTGAACTGCTGGTGGGACCGCGACATCGACGTCGTGATGAACCGCACCTCCCGCCGCCCGCTCGCCCAGCACACCGTGACGCCCACCTCGGCGCTGGTCTTCGGCCTGGTGCTCGGCGTGCTGGCCACCGGCTGGTTGGCGTTGACGACCAACGTCCTGTCGGCGCTGCTGGCGGATGCCGCGATCGCCTTCTACGTCGTCGTCTACACGATGCTGCTCAAGCGTCGTACGTCGCAGAACATCGTGTGGGGTGGCGCCGCGGGGTGCATGCCGGTGCTGATCGGTTGGTCGGCGGTCACCAACAGCCTGTCGTGGGCCGCGGTGGTGCTGTTCGCGGTGATCTTCTTCTGGACGCCGCCGCACTTCTGGGCGCTGGCGATGAAGTACAAGGACGACTACGCACGGGCCGATGTGCCGATGCTCCCCGTGGTGGCGACGCCCGAGACGGTCGCGCGCCGCGTGGTGGCGTACTCCTGGGCGATGGTGGCGACGTCGGCGCTGCTCGCGTTCGACGCGACCGGTCCGGTCTACCTGGTCAGCGCGGGTGTGCTGGGTGTGGTGTTCCTGCGCGAGGCGCATGTGCTGCAGCGCCGGGTCCGGGCGGCCTCGGGAGGGATGGCAGCGGTCAACCCGATGCGGTTGTTCCACTTCTCCATCACCTACCTCGCCCTGCTGTTCCTCGCCGTCGCGGTCGACCAGCTCGTCTGATGGGGCGGGTCTGCCTCGCCACCTGCGCCGCCTGGCCGGACCTGGACGGTGACGGGCCGGAGCTGCTGGCAGCCCTCGCCGAGGAGGGCCTCCTCGCGGACGTGCGTGCCTGGGACGCACCGGACGTCGACTGGGGCTCCTACGACCTCGTCGTGATCCGCACCACCTGGGACTACTGGGACCGGCAGGAGCAGTTCGTCGCCTGGGCGCGCAGCGTGCCGCGGCTGGCCAACCACGCCGACGTGGTCGCGTGGAACACCGACAAGACCTACCTCCAGCGACTGGCCGACGCGGGCGTCCCCGTGGTGCCGACGACGTGGATCGTGCCGGGTGAGACCTTCGTGGAGCCCGACGGGCGGTTCGTGGTCAAGCCGAGTGTGTCGGCCGGGGCCCGCGACACCGCTGCGTACGAGCCCGGTGACCCGGCGGCCGCTGCTCTCGTGGCGGACCTGCACGCGCGGGGTCGCACGGTCATGGTCCAGCCCTACCAGGAGGCGGTCGAGGAGGCGGGCGAGACGGCGGTGCTGGTCTTCGACGGCGCGGTCAGCCACGCGGCGCGCAAGTCCGCCGTCCTCACCGTCGGCGAGGGGGTGGCAGAGCTGGGGAGCTGGTCGATGGCGCCCCGCGAGGCCTCGCCGGCGGAGGTCGCCCTCGCCGAGCAGGTGGTCGCGCTGGTCCAGGGCTGGGGGCACGACCTGCTCTACGCGCGGGTCGACCTGCTGCCCGGCCCGGTGCTGGTCGAGCTCGAGGTCACCGAGCCGTCGCTGTTCCTCGGGCTCGCTCCGGGGTCGGCGCGGCGCTACGCGCGGGCGGTGGCTCGGTGGGCCGACCGAGCGAGACGTGCAGCCACGCCGCTGTCGTGAACACCAGCGTGGCGCCTGCGGTGTGCATCGCCACCAGCGCCGCCGGTACGCCGTGGAAGTACTGCCAGTAGCCCAGGGTCCCCTGTGCGAGCACCAGGCCGAGCAGCACCAGTCCCCAGCGCCGCCACGGGGTGCTCCACGACACGAGCACCGTCGCGAGGACCAGCCCGAGCAGCAGGTAGACGCCGTCGGCGTGCAGCTGGGTGACGTCCCGCGGGTTGAACGGCAGCCGGTCGACCTTCGGGTCACCGGCGTGCGGCCCGGTGCCGGTCACCAGGGTGCCGAGCACGAGGACGACGGACACCGCAGCCACCAGGGCGCCGGCCAGCGCGCGCAGCAGCGGCACCCGCGCAGCGGGGGGCGACACCCGCGTGCGGTGGACCAGGGCCGCAGCGGCGTAGACCAGCGGGAAGCTGGCGAGGAAGTGCGCGATCAGCACGTACGGGTTGAGCCCCGACAGCACCAGCAGCCCACCGACGACGGCCTGCAGTGGCACGACCGAGGCCTGCACCAGGGCCAGGCGCGTCCAGGACCGGGGGTGCGGCACCCGCCGTACCGCCAGGACGAGGGCGATGCCGACGACCTCGAGGACGACGGCCAACAGGCGGTTGCCGAACTCGATGTAGCCGTGGCCGCCGAGCTCGGCGGTGTTGGTCAGGGAGGTGCCCGTGCAGCGCGGCCAGGTCGGGCAGCCCAACCCGGACCCCGTCACGCGTACGGCGGTACCGGTGACCACGAGCAGCACCTGCAGCCCCAGGGCGGTGAGCGCCAGGCGGCGCACCAGCGTCACTCCCATCGGAACGCCCTGGCGGCGGACACGAGGGCGAGCACCGCCCACACGGCCAGCGTGAGCACGTCGCGCGCGACCAGGTCACCGGTCTGGAACAGCGTGCGCAGCCCGTCGCTGAGCGCGGCGGTCGGGAGGTACTGCAGCACCTGCTCGGCGCCGCCGGTCTCCCGCAGGGGGAACACGACCCCGCCCAGAGCCGTCAGGACGAACCACAGCAGGTTGGCGACCGCCAGGCTGGTCAGTCCGCGCAGGGTCCCGCCCAGCAGCAGTCCGAGGCCGCTGAAGGCCGCCGTACCGAGGGCCACCAGCACGATCGCGCCGACCACCTGCCCGTGCGGCTCCCACCCCAGCAGCAGCCCGAGGACGCAGATCGCGCCGAGCTGCAGCACCTGGACGGTCAGGACGGCCAGGGTCTTGGCACCGAGCAGCACCGACCGGGGGAGCGGAGTCGCCCCGAGCCGCTTGAGCACCCCGTAGTAGCGCTCGAAGCCGGTGGCGATGGCCTGTCCGGTGAAGGCGCTGGACATGACGGCGAGCGCCAGGACGCCGGGGACGGCGAAGTCGACGCGGCTGCCGTCGATGCTCACGAAGGGCACCTTCGACAGCACGACCAGCAGCCCCAGCGGGATGATCAGGTTGAGCAGCAGCTGCTCGCCGTTGCGCAGGATCAGGCGCAGCTCCGCCACCCACTGCGCGCGCAGCATGGCCCCCGTGGTCGCTGCCGCCGGGGCGGGCGCGAGCGCACCGACCTCCCACGTCATGTGCGTACGTCCGTGCCGGTGAGGTGGAGGAACACGTCCTCGAGCGAGCGACCGGCGCGCAGGTCACTGACCAGCACCCCCTGCGTCGCGCACCACGCGGTCACGCCGGCAAGCAGGGCCGGGACGTCGCTGCCGGAGCCCTGGACCAGGTAGCTGCCGGCCGGCCCCTCGGTCACCGTGGCGCCTCCGACCTCGACCAGCAGCCCGGCCGGCCCGCGGAAGCGCACCTGCCCATCGCCGTGCGTGAGGTCGGCCACGGTGCCCTCGGCGACCTTGCGGCCGTGATCGACGACCACGACGTGGTCGGCGAGCTGCTCGGCCTCGTCCATGAGATGGGTGGTCAGCAGGACGGTGACGCCGTCGCGGCGCAGGGCGTCGACGAGCTCCCACGTCGCCCGGCGGGCCTGCGGGTCGAGCCCCGCGGTCGGTTCGTCGAGGAAGACCAGCTCGGGTCGGCCGACCACGGCCATCGCGAGGGACAGGCGCTGCTGCTGCCCACCGGACAGCCGCCGCCACGCCGTGCGCTGGACGTCGGTCAGGCCCAGGCGCTCGAGGAGCGCAGCCGGCTCGAGGGGGTCGCGGTGGTAGGCCGCCATGAGTCGCAGCAGCTCACCGGCGGGCATCCCGGGGTAGCCGCCGCCGCTCTGCGGCATCACCCCGACGCGCACGCGCAGTGCCTGGTCCCGGGGGTCGAGACCCAGGACCCGCACGGAGCCGCCGTCGGCGTCCCGGAAGCCCTCGCAGACCTCGACGGTGCTGGTCTTTCCGGCACCGTTCGGGCCGAGGAGGGCGCACACCGTGCCGCGGGCGACCGTGAAGCTCACGCCGTCCACGGCAGTGCGGTCGCCGTACCGCTTGACGAGGTCGACGACCTCGAGCGCGGTGTCCGTCACCGGCTCATGCTACGTGGACCCGGTGCGCCACCGCTGCCCAGGAGGCCGGGTGAGGGAGCCCTTCGTGGCCCCCGTCACGCCGGCCTGGTTCGACCCCGGGCAGCATTTACGTCACACTGGTGTTGTGAAAAGCGTGACGGAGGTCGTGGTGACGACGGTCGGGACCCGGGAGCGGGTCCTGTCGTCGCTGCTCGCGCTCGGTCCGAGCACCGCTGCCGCACTCGCCGAGCGCCTCGACGTCACCCCCGCGGGCATCCGTCGGCACCTCGACGCGCTCGTCGAGGAGGGTGTGGTGGTGGCGCGAGAGCCTCGCCGCCGCGTGGTCACCCGTGGACGTCCGGCCAAGGTCTTCGCGCTCACCGACGCCGGGCACGCCGCCGGTCCCAGCGGCTACGACGACCTGGCCGTCGCTGCTCTCCGCTTCATGACGCCCGAGCAGGTCGAGGCGTTCGCCGAGGAGCGCGCCGCGCAGCTCGAGGCCCGCTACCACGGGGTCACCACCCCCCAGCAGCTCGCCGAGCGGCTGTCGGCGGACGGCTATGCCGCCTCGGTGAGCGACCAGGGGCAGACCGGCGTCCAGGGCGTCCAGCTCTGCCAGCACCACTGTCCCGTCCAGCACGTGGCCGCGCAGTTCCCGCAGCTGTGCGAGGCGGAGACAGCAGCACTCGGTCGTGTTCTCGACGTGCACGTACAACGACTGGCGACGATCGCCCACGGCGACGGCGTCTGCACCACCTTCGTGCCCCACGGCGCACCCAACGGAAAGGCTTCGTCATGACCACCACCCAGGACACCCAGGCGGCCGCCCTCGAGGGCCTCGGCACCTACAAGTTCGGGTGGTCCGACTCGGACGTCGCCGGATCCACCGCCGTGCGCGGGGTGAACCCCGACGTCGTGCGCAACATCTCGCACCTCAAGTCCGAACCGCAGTGGATGCTCGACCTCCGCCTCAAGGGCCTGAAGCTGTTCGAGAAGAAGCCGATGCCGACCTGGGGCTCGGACCTGTCGGGCATCCACTTCGACAACATCAAGTACTTCGTGCGGTCCACCGAGAAGCAGGCGACCTCCTGGGACGAGCTGCCGGCCGACATCAAGAACACCTACGACCGGCTGGGCATCCCGGAGGCGGAGAAGCAGCGCCTCATCGCCGGTGTCGCGGCGCAGTACGAGTCCGAGGTCGTCTACCACCAGATCCGCGAGGACCTGGAGGAGAAGGGCGTCATCTTCGTCGACACCGACACCGGGCTGCGCGAGCACGAGGAGCTGTTCCGGGAGTACTTCGGCAGCGTCATCCCCGTCGGCGACAACAAGTTCGCCGCGCTCAACACCGCCGTCTGGTCGGGCGGGTCGTTCATCTACGTGCCGCCGGGCGTCAAGGTCGACATCCCGCTGCAGGCCTACTTCCGGATCAACACCGAGAACATGGGCCAGTTCGAGCGCACCCTGATCATCGCCGACGAGGGCTCGAGCGTGCACTACGTCGAGGGCTGCACCGCGCCGGTCTACAGCAGCGACAGCCTGCACAGCGCGGTCGTCGAGATCATCGTGAAGAAGGACGCCCACGTCCGCTACACGACGATCCAGAACTGGTCGAACAACGTCTACAACCTCGTCACCAAGCGCACGGCCGTGCACGAGGGCGGGCGCATGGAGTGGATCGACGGCAACATCGGCTCCAAGGTCACCATGAAGTACCCCGCCTGCTACCTGCTCGGTGAGCGGGCGTCCGGCGAGACCCTGAGCGTGGCCTTCGCCGGTCCCGGTCAGCACCAGGACGCCGGCGCCAAGATGGTGCACGCTGCCCCGAACACGACGTCCAACATCGTGAGCAAGTCGGTCGCGCGCGGCGGCGGCCGGACGTCGTACCGCGGACTGGTCCAGGTGCAGGAGGGCGCGACGGGCTCCAAGAGCAACGTCGTCTGCGACGCCCTGCTCGTCGACACCATCAGCCGCTCCGACACCTACCCCTACGTCGACGTCCGCGAGGACGACGTGTCCCTCGGTCACGAGGCGACCGTCTCCAAGGTCGGCGAGGACCAGCTGTTCTACCTGATGAGCCGCGGCCTGTCGGCCGACGAGGCGATGGCGATGGTCGTGCGCGGCTTCGTCGAGCCCATCGCGCGCGAGCTCCCGATGGAGTACGCGCTCGAGCTCAACCGACTCATCGAGCTCCAGATGGAGGGTTCTGTTGGCTAGCACCACCCCGTCGATCGCGGACGCGATCGCGACGGAACGGGAGGCCCTGGGCAAGCAGGGGCACACGTCCGAGGGCAGCATCGCCGTCGGCGTCACCCCGTCCACCCCGAAGAACCCCGCCGACGCGCGCGTCGAGCGCTTCTTCTCCCGCGACCCGGAGGCGTTCCCCGCCATCACCGGTCGCGAGGAGGAGTGGCGCTTCACCCCGATGGCGCGGCTGCGTGGCCTGCACGACGGCAGCGCGACGGTCGACGCGGCGCTGACCGTCACCGGTCCGGTCGAGACCATCGGTGCCGACCACCCGCTGGTCGGGGGCGCGCTGGTCCCCGCGGACAGGGCCGCGGCCTTCGCCATGCGCGACGTCAAGGAGGCCCAGCTCGTCACCGTCGACGGCGAGCACAGCACCCCCCTGGTCGTCACCCTGCACGGGACAGGCGGGACGTCGTACGGCCATGTCGTGGTCGACGTCAAGCCGTTCGCGAAGGCGGTCGTCGTGCTGCAGCACACCGGTACGGCGATCCACAGCGGCGCGGTCGAGGTGCTCGTCGGCGACGGTGCCCACGTGACCCTCGTGTCGCTGCAGGAGTGGGACGACGACGCCGTCCACCTGTCCGCGCAGGCAGCGCGGGTCGGCCGCGACGCGACCTTCCGCAGTGTCGTCGTCTCCCTCGGCGGCGACCTCGTCCGCATCAACCCCACGGTCTCCTACGCCGGCCCGGGCGGGTCGGCCGAGCTGCTGGGCCTCGCGTTCGCGGACGCCGGACAACACCTCGAGCACCGGTTGCTCGTCGACCACACGGCCCCCCACTGCCGCTCGCGCGTGACCTACAAGACCGCCGTGCAGGGCGAGGGGGCCCACTCGGTGTGGATCGGCGACGTCGTCATCCGCGCCGCGGCGACCGGCACCGACACCTACGAGCTCAACCGCAACCTGCTGCTCACCCCTGAGGCGCGGGCCGACTCGGTCCCCAACCTCGAGATCGAGACCGGGGAGATCGCCGGAGCCGGGCACGCCAGCGCGACCGGCCGGTTCGACGACGACCAGCTGTTCTACCTGCAGTCGCGGGGCATCACCCCGGACGAGGCCAGGCGCATCGTCGTGCTGGGCTTCTTCACCGAGATCCTGCAGCAGATCGGTGTCCCGGAGCTCGAAGATCGCCTCGTCGCGGCGATCGAGAAGGAGCTGGCGTCCTGATGCGCGCCCTGTCCCTGTCCGAGCTGCCCGAGGAGGGCGCGGTCCGCGTCGTCCTCGACGGTGTGCCGCTGTGCGTCGCCCGAAGTGGCGGCGAGGTCTACGCCGTGAGCGACATCTGCTCGCACGCCGACGTGTCCCTGTCGGAGGGCGACGTGGAGGACGGCACCGTCGAGTGCTGGCTGCACGGTTCGCGCTTCGACCTGCGCACCGGTGTCCCCACCGGTCTGCCCGCGACCAAGCCGGTCGCCACCTACCCCGTCACCGTCGAGGGCGACGACGTCCTCGTGAAGCTGGAGAAGTAGCTCATGGCAACGCTCGAGATCCGCGACCTGCACGTGTCCGTCGACGCTGATGGGTCTTCCTCTGAGACCCGGGAGATCCTCGCCGGCGTCGACCTGACGATCCGGGCGGGGGAGACCCACGCGATCATGGGCCCGAACGGCTCCGGGAAGTCCACGCTGGCCTACAGCCTGGCCGGACACCCGAAGTACACCGTCACCTCCGGCACGGTCACCCTCGACGGCGTCGACGTCCTGTCGATGAGCGTCGACGAGCGGGCCCGCGCGGGGATGTTCCTCGCGATGCAGTACCCCGTCGAGGTCCCGGGCGTCACCGTGTCCAACTTCCTGCGCAGCGCCGCCACCGCCGTCCGCGGTGAGGCGCCTGCCCTGCGGCACTGGATGAAGGAGCAGAAGGAGGCGATGGCGGCTCTGGAGATGGACCCCGCCTTCGCCGCCCGCAACGTCAACGAGGGCTTCTCCGGTGGCGAGAAGAAGCGCCACGAGATCCTCCAGCTCGAGCTGCTCAAGCCCAAGATCGCCATCCTGGACGAGACCGACTCCGGCCTCGACGTCGACGCCCTGCGTGTCGTGTCCGAGGGCGTCAACCGCGTGCGCGCCACCGGCGAGACCGGCACGCTGCTCATCACGCACTACACGCGCATCCTGCGCTACATCGAGCCCGACTTCGTGCACGTCTTCGTCAAGGGCCGCATCGTCGCCCAGGGCGGCAAGGAGCTCGCCGACGAGCTCGAGTCCGGCGGCTACGAGAAGTACGCGAGCGCGGCGGCCGGCGTCTGATGCTCGACGTCGAGGCGGTCCGCAAGGACTTCCCGGTCCTCGACCGGGAGGTCAACGGCCATGCCCTGGTCTACCTCGACAGCGCCTCGTCCTCGCACAAGCCGACGCCGGTGCTCGAGGCCGAGCGGCAGTTCGTCGAGCAGCACTACAGCAACGTGCACCGAGGGGTGCACACGCTGTCGCAGGAGGCGACCGACGCCTACGAGGCGGCACGGACGACCGTCGCGACGTTCGTCGGCGGGCAGCACGACGAGGTCGTGTTCACCAAGAACGTCACCGAGTCGATCAACCTCGTGGCCTACTCCCTCGGCAGCCGGGGGGACCTCGGTCCGGGCGACGAGATCGCCGTCACCGAGATGGAGCACCACTCCAACCTCGTGCCCTGGCAGATGCTCGCCGAACGAACCGGCGCGACCCTGCGCTGGCTCAGCCTCACCGACGAGGGACGGCTGGACCTGTCCGACCTGGACGAGGTCGTCAACGAGCGCACGAAGCTCTTCGCGTTCACGCACGTCTCGAACATCCTCGGGACCGAGAACGACGTCCCGCTGCTCACCGCACGGGCCCGGCAGGTGGGAGCGCTGTCGCTCGTCGACGCCGCGCAGTCCGCGCCGCACCAGCCGATCGACGTACAGGCCATGGGGGCCGACTTCGTCGCGTTCACCGGCCACAAGATGCTCGCCCCGACCGGCGTCGGGGTCCTGTGGGGCCGCGACCTGAACGCCCTGCCGCCGTTCCTCGGCGGCGGGTCGATGATCGAGGTCGTGCAGATGAGCGGCTCCACCTACGCCAAGGCGCCGGAGCGGTTCGAGGCGGGCACGCCGGTCATCAGCCAGGCCGTCGCCCTGGCCGCGGCGTGCGACTACCTCACCGGGCTCGGCCTCGACGCGATCAAGGAGCACGAGACGGTCCTGACCGCGCGCCTGCTCGACGGTCTGCGCGCGATCCCCGGTGCTCGAGTGCTCGGCCCGGACAACGTCGAGCACCGGGGGAGCGCGGTGTCGTTCGTCCTCGACGGCGTCCACCCGCACGACGTCGGCCAGTCGCTGGACGAGCTCGGCATCGCGGTGCGGGTCGGCCACCACTGCGCCGCTCCCGTGTGCCGCCGGTACGACGTGCCGGCCACGGCGCGCGCGTCGTCGTACCTCTACAACACCGAGGCCGACATCGACGCGCTGCTCGCGGGGATCGTCACGGTGCAGGAGTTCTGGTCATGACCGACGCAGCGACCCAGTCGATGTACCAGGAGATCATCCTGGAGCACTACAAGCGGCCCCACCACAAGGGCCTGCGCGACCCCGCCGACGGCCCCGGTGTGGTCGAGGTGCACCACGTGAACCCCACGTGCGGCGACGAGGTCACCCTGCGCGTCCACGTCACGGACGGCGTCGTGCGGGACGTGTCGTACGACGGTCAGGGCTGCTCGATCAGCCAGGCGTCCACGTCGGTGATGACCGACCTGGTCATCGGCAAGCCGGTGGAGCAGGCGCTGGAGACCCACGAGGCGTTCCTCGAGCTCATGCAGTCACGTGGACAGCTCGAGCCCGATGAGGACGTCCTGGAGGACGGGATCGCCTTCGCCGGCGTGTCGAAGTACCCGGCGCGCGTCAAGTGCGCGCTGCTGGGCTGGATGGCGTGGAAGGACGCGACGGCACAGGCCGTTGCAGGAGAGGGAGCATCATGAGCGAGGCCACCGAGACCCCCACCGCGGTCGCGAAGACAAAGCCGGCGGAGGACGACATCATCGAGGCGATGAAGGACGTCGTCGACCCCGAGCTCGGCATCAATGTCGTCGACCTCGGACTGGTCTACGGCGCGCAGGTGCACGACGACATCACGGTCACGCTCGACATGACCCTGACGTCCGCCGCCTGTCCGCTGACCGACGTCATCGAGGACCAGACCCGCTCGGCGCTCGAGCCGCTCGTCAACGACGTGCGCATCAACTGGGTCTGGATGCCGCCGTGGGGCCCGGACAAGATCACCGACGACGGTCGCGAGCAGCTGCGGGCGCTCGGCTTCAACGTCTGAGAGCAGCCGCCCTCGTCGTACCCTCGCGCCATGGCGTACGACGAGGAGCTGGCCGACCGGAGCCGCGACCTGCTGCCGCCGGGCGTGGCCGTGGAGAAGAAGATGTTCGGCGGGCTGGCGTTCCTCGTCGGCGGGAACATGAGTGTGGCGGCCAGTGGCCAGGGCGGGCTCATGGTGCGCGTGGAGCCGGCCTTCGCCCGCTCGCTTCCGCCGAGGTAGCGCTAGATCCCGCCGGAGAAGGTGTCGCAGCTGCGGGGCGCGCCGGTGCGGTAACCGGTGCTGAACCACTTCTGGCGCTGCGCGGCGGAGCCGTGGGTGAACGAGCCCTCGTCGACCCGGCCCTGGAACTCCTTCTGGATGCGGTCGTCACCCACCGACGCCGCGGCGTCGAGGCCGTCGGTGATGTCGGCCTCGGTCAGGGGCTCGACGAAGCCGGTGTCGACCGCGTGCTTGGCCCACACCCCGGCGTAGCAGTCGGCCTGCAGCTCGACCCGCACCGACCGGGACGTCGCACCCTTCCCACCGTCGGAGGAGACGCCCAGGATGTCCTGGACGTGGTGGCCGTACTCGTGCGCGATGACGTAAGCCTGCGCGAACGTCCCGCCCTGCGCGCCGAACGTCGTACGCAGCTCGTCGAAGAAGCCGAGGTCGAGGTAGATCAGCTCGTCCGACGGGCAGTAGAAGGGCCCGACGGCTGAGGTCGCGGCGCCGCACCCGGTCGACACCTGACCGGTGAACAGGACGGTGTCGCTGTCGCGATAGCCCTTCACCGCCGTACGCCAGTAGGCCTGCACGCTGTTCGCCACCCCGACGATGCGGCAGTCGTCGTCGCGGTTCGCGTCCGCGCCGGTACGGCACCGGGTGGACAGGTCGGACACGGTGCTCGTGGTGTCCGCGGGGGCCGACGACCCGCCGGTCAGGTCGGACGGGTTCACCCCCAGGACCAGTGCGAGCAGCAGACCCACGATGCCCAAGCCACCGCCACCGAGAGCCACCCCCCGGCCCCCGCCGCGACCGCGACGATCGGTGACCTGGGAGCTGTCCAGCCGGGCGTTGTCGTCGAAGTCCACGGCAGCAGTGTGGACCATCCGGTCACCTATCATGGGTGCATCCCATGATCACCGTCACCGAGCTCGAGCTGCGCGCCGGTGCGCGGGCTCTGCTGAGCAACGTGACGTTCCGCGTCCAGCCCGGTGACCGCATCGGTCTGGTCGGTCGCAACGGAGCCGGGAAGACCACGCTGACCAAGACCCTCGCCGGGGAGACGCTCCCGGCCGCGGGTCAGATCGTGCGCAGCGGCGAGATCGGCTACCTCCCCCAGGACCCCCGCACCGGGGACCTCGACGTCCTCGCGCGCGACCGGGTGCTGAGCGCCCGCGGCCTGGACGACCTGGTCCGGAAGATGGAGAAGCTCCAGGTCGAGATGGCCGAGAAGCCGGACGACACCTCGGTGATCGAGCGCTACGGCAAGCTCGAGGAGCGCTTCGTCGCCCTCGACGGCTACGGCGCCGAGGCCGAGGCCGCGCGGATCTGCAGCAACCTCGGACTGCCGACCCGCGCGCTCGAGCAGCGCATCGGCACGCTGTCCGGTGGTCAGCGCCGGCGCGTGGAGCTCGCCCGCATCCTGTTCAGCGGTGCGACCACCCTGCTGCTCGACGAGCCGACCAACCACCTCGACGCCGACTCCATCGTCTGGTTGCGCGAGTTCCTCCGCAAGCACGTCGGCGGGCTGGTCGTCATCAGCCACGACGTGGACCTGCTCGACGCGGTGGTCAACAAGGTGTTCCACCTCGACGCCAACCGCGCCGAGCTCGACCAGTACAACGTCGGCTGGAAGACCTACCTGCAGCAGCGCGAGACCGACGAGAAGCGCCGCAAGCGCGAGCGCGCCAACGCCGAGAAGCAGGCCGGTGTCCTCATGCTGCAGGCCGACAAGATGCGCGCCAAGGCCACCAAGGCCAAGGCCGCCCAGGGCATGGCGAAGCGGGCCGAGCGGATGCTCGCCGGCACCGAGGGCATGCGCGCGCAGGACCGCGTCGCGAAGCTGCGCTTCCCCGACCCCAAGCCGTGCGGCAAGACGCCGTTGACCGCGAAGGAGCTCTCCAAGTCCTACGGCAGCCTGGAGATCTTCACCGACGTCGACCTGGCCATCGACCGGGGAGCGCGCGTCGTGGTGCTCGGGCTCAACGGCGCGGGCAAGACCACGCTGCTCAAGCTCCTGTCGGGCACCGAGCAGCCGGACACCGGCGAGGTCCTCCCCGGTCACGGCTGCGTGCTGGGGTACTACGCCCAGGAGCACGACACCCTCGACACCGACCGGACGGTGCTGGAGAACATGCGCACCTCGGCACCAGAGCTGCCCGAGCAGGACGCGCGCAAGATCCTCGGCTCCTTCCTGTTCAGCGGAGATGTCGTGCACCAGAAGGCCGGCACGCTGTCCGGCGGGGAGAAGACCCGGCTGGCGCTCGCCACGCTCGTCGTGAGCGGCGCCAACGTGCTGCTGCTCGACGAGCCGACGAACAACCTGGACCCCGCCTCCCGCGAGGAGGTGCTGAGCGCGCTGGCCGGCTACCAGGGCGCCGTCGTCCTGGTCACCCACGACGAGGGCGCCGTCACCGCCCTCGAGCCCGAGAAGGTGCTCCTGCTCCCCGACGGCGTCGAGGACCAGTGGTCGGACGCCCTGGCCGACCTCATCGCCCTGGCCTGATGCACCCCGTCCTGGCCGCGCACGAGGCGTCCGCCCGGACCCACCTGCC
This sequence comes from uncultured Actinomycetota bacterium, assembly GCA_963784705.1. Taxonomy (GTDB): domain Bacteria; phylum Actinomycetota; class Actinomycetes; order Mycobacteriales; family SCTD01; genus RYN-111. The sequence goes on along the minus strand of CAWASC010000014.1, from coordinate 218,758 downwards.
GGCCGAGCTGCTCGCCGCCATCGACGAGGGACACACCGACGGCGGCTGGCAGGACGTCCGGCTGCGTCCGCACGTCCTGCGCGACGTCAGCACGATCGACATCTCGCTGTCCCTGTACGGCGTCCGACTGCCCACGCCGGTGCTGGTCGCTCCCACCGCCGGACACCGCAGGCTGCACCCCGAGGGCGAGCGGGCCACGGCCGAGGGCGCCGAAGCAGCGGGCAGCGCCTACGTCATGTCCTCTCGCGCGGATCTCGACGTCACGCCCACGGGAGCGTGGTGGTGGCAGTCGTACATCCTCCGTGACCGGCAGCGGACGCTGGACGATGCTGTCCGCGCCCGCGACCGGGGGGCCGGCGCGATCGTGCTCACCGGCGACACGCCGTACCTCGCGACCGCCAGGCGGGCCGGGCTCGGCGACCTGGAGCAGGACCCGTCTGCCGACCGTGACTGCATCGGCTGGCTGCACGACGCGACCGGGCTCCCCGTGCTGGTGAAGGGCGTGCTGCGCGGCGACGACGCGCGGGCCTGCGTCGACGCGGGCGCGGCAGGGATCGTCGTGAGCAACCACGGCGGACGGCAGCACCCTCGGGCCGCTCGCGTCGCCGACGTGCTGGCGGAGGTGTCGGCGTCCGTCGACGTCCCCGTGCTGGTGGACGGAGGGGTGCGCGACGGCACCGACGTCGTCTGCGCCCTTGCGCTCGGAGCGCGCGCCGTGCTGGTCGGACGTCCCGTCCTGTGGGCACTGGCCGCTGACGGCGCGGCCGGCGTCAGCGCGTGCCTCACGGCTCTCGCCGACGATCTGCGCCACGTGCTGGGCCTGTCCGGGTGTGCCGACCTGCTGGCGGCACGCACCCTCGTCTGACACCCGTTGTCCAGCGTGGCACGGTGGGGGAGTGGACCTGCACCTGCGCGGTGAGCCGCACCACCCCGGCCTCCTCGACCTCCCCTGGCACCTGCCGCTCGAGGCGTGGCCGAAGGAGCACCTGGTGGGCCTTCCCCGCGGCATCTCCCGGCACGTCGTGCGGTTCGTGCGGGTCGAGGGGACGGTGTTCGCCGTCAAGGAGACCAGCCAGTGGTCGGCGGACAAGGAGTACGACGTCCTGCGTGCCCTGGAGGGGGCACGCGTCCCGGTCGTCCACCCGGTCGGTCTGGTCGAGGGCCGCGTCGACACCTCCGGTGAGCCGCTCGAGACGGCCCTGGTGACCCAGCACCTGGAGTTCTCCCTGCCCTACCGCGCGCTGCTGTCCCAGGCACTCAGACCGGAGACGGCGACGCGGCTGCTCGACGCGCTGGCCGTCCTGCTGGTGCGGCTGCACCTGGCCGGCTTCCACTGGGGCGACTGCTCCCTGTCGAACACGCTGTTCCGCCGGGACGCAGGCTCCTTCTCGGCGTACCTCGTCGATGCCGAGACCACCTCGCGGCACCCGTCACTGTCGGAGGGTCAACGCACGGACGACCTCGATCTCGCTCGTACGTCGATCATCGGCGAGCTCATGGACCTCGAAGCCGGCGAGCTGCTCGACCCCGCACTGGAGCCGATCACGACGGGCGACACGATCGTCGGTCGCTACACCGCCCTGTGGGAGGCCCTGACCTGCCCCCAGACCGTCGGGACGGGGGAGCGGCACCGGGTCGACGCGCGCATCCGCGCGCTCAACGACCTGGGCTTCGACGTCGCGGAGGTCGAGGTCGTCCGTGGGGCGAACGAGGTCGTCGTCCAGCCGAAGGTCGTCGACGCCGGTCACCACGCCCGGCGGCTGCTGCGCCTCACCGGCCTTGACGTCGAGGAGAACCAGGCACGCCGGCTGCTGAACGACCTCGACTCCTACCGGGCTGCCACGCACCAGCAGGACGAGCCCGAGGAGCTGGTCGCCCACGCCTGGCTGACCGCGGCGTTCCATCCCGTCGTGCGCGCCGTCCCCCGGGACCTGCGCGGGAAGCTCGAGGCCGCAGAGGTGTTCCACGAGGTCCTGGAGCACCGCTGGTTCCTGTCCGAGCAGGCGGGCGGCGACGTCGGTCTGCTCCCCGCCGCCGCGAGCTACGTCGACTCGGTGCTGCGGCACAAGCCCGACGAGCAGGCCGTCCTCGGGGCGTCGGCATGACGCGCGGGTACGGCGTCGCCACCTCTGCCTTCCAGGTGGAGGGCGCGCCCGACGCCGACGGTCGCGGCCCGTCGACGTGGGACGAGTTCTGCACCCGTCCCGGGGCGATCATCGACGGCACGGACGCCCGCACCGCCTGCGCGTCGTACGACCGGTTTGCCGAGGACCTCGACCTGCTCGAGCAGCTCGGCGTCGACGCCTACCGCTTCTCGATCGCATGGCCCCGCATCCAGCCCGACGGTCACGGCGCGCCGCTGGCTGCGGGGCTCGACCACTACGACCAGATGGTGGAGTCCCTGCTGGCCAAGGGCATCCGCCCGTTTCCCACCCTGTTCCACTGGGACCTCCCGCTCGCGCTCGAACGCGACGGCGGCTGGTCGGCCCGCGACACCGTGGCGCGCTTCGTCGACTACGCGCTCGCCGTCCAGGCGCGGCTCGGTGACCGCATCGGCACCTGGGCGACGATGAACGAGCCGTGGTGCACGGCGTTCCTCGGACATGCCGCGGGGGTCTTCGCGCCCGGCGTGCGCGACCCGCAGCGGGCTTTCGACGCCGCCCACCACCTGCTGCTCGCGCACGCCCAGGCTGCCGACGCGATGCGGACCGCCCGCGCTGGGTCCGAGATCGGGATCGTCCTGAACCTCACCGACGTGCGGTGCGAGCCCGACGGTGATCCGCGGGCTGCGGACCTCGTGGACGCGCTGCAGAACCGGCTGTGGCTGCAGGCCCTGGGCACCGGCAGCTACCCCGAGGTGCTGCCCTTGCTGGGCGGCCGCGAGGACGACCTGGCGCTGATCCGTGGCTCGGCGGACTGGCTGGGGATCAACTACTACACGCCGTTCCGCATCGGACCGCCGGTCCAGGCCACCGCCGGCGTGGGCCAGGACGTCGACGCCTTCCCCGGGGCACCGCCCTTCTCGTTCGCGCCGCGACCACCTCTGACGACCATGGGCTGGGAGGTGGACGCCAGTGGGCTGGTGCAGACGCTGCTTCGGACAGCCCAGGACCTGCCCGGCGTACCCCTGCGGGTGACGGAGAACGGCGGCGCCTTCCCTGACCGGGCGGGTGAGCCGGACGACGACCGGATCGCCTACCTGCGCGAGCACCTGGCCGCGCTGGAGGAGGTGGAGGCTGCCGGTGTCCCGGTGCTCGACTACTTCGCGTGGTCGCTGCTCGACAACTTCGAATGGGCGCAAGGGTGGACCCAGCACTTCGGCCTGGTCAGCGTCGAGCCGCAGACCCTGCGACGGGTGCCCAAGGCGTCCTTCCACTGGTACGCCGCGTACCTGCGCGACCGGTGACCACGGACGTCCTCGCGCAGGGCGGCGAGCGCCGACGTCCCGACCTTCGTGCCTCGGCGACCGCGCTCGCCCTGCTCCTCACCGGCGGCGTGCTCACCGATGCGTGGGCCGGCCGTCGTGAAAAGGACGCGCTCGTCCGGTGCCGCGCCGCGGCGCAGGAGCAGGCGGCCTACGCCACGCGGCAGGTGTCGGGACTGCGCAGCTACGTGGGACCGGCGCTCTCCTCGCCTGAGCGGGGCGTGCGCGAGAGCGTCACCGCGGTCCTGGACGCCGCGGTGCGCGAGCAGGTGGCGTCGTTGCGGACCGAGAGGGACCGGTGCTCCTCGGTCTCGGTGCTGCCCTGGCACCGCAGCGTCGCGGTGCGCCGCGAGGCCGCCGTGGCGAGCGTCGAGGTGCTGATCGGGCAGGTGCAGGCGCTCAGCCCTTGAGCCCACCAGCGAGCAGGCCGCGGACGAAGAACCGCTGCATGCTGAGGAACACCGTCACCGGCACGATGATCGAGATGAAGGCACCCGCCGTCAGCAGGTGATACGCCGTCCCGCGGGTGCCGCTGAGGTTGGCGATCCCGACCGTCAGGGGCGCCAGGTTGGGGGTGCTGGTGAACGTCAGGGCGACCAGCAGATCGTTCCACACCCACAGGAACTGGAAGATCCCGAACGCCGCCAGCGCCGGGGTGAGCAACGGCATGAGGACCCGGAACAAGATGGCCACGTGCCCGGCGCCGTCCATGCGCGCGGCTTCGATGAGCTCGCGCGGGATCTCCCTCATGAAGTTGTGCAACAGGAAGATCGCCAGGGGCAGCGCGAAGGTGGAGTGCGCGAGCCACACCGTCCAGTAGGTGTCGGTGAGGTGCGTCTGGTTGAACAGCGTCAGCAGTGGGATGAGCGTCACCTGGATCGGGACGATCTGCAGCGCGAACACCACGACGAACAGCAGGTTCTTGCCACGGAAGTCCACCCAGGCGAAGGCGTACGCCGCGAGCCCCGCCAAGGCCAGGGGGATGAGCACCGACGGCAGCGTGATGATGAAGGAGTTGGTCATCGCGCGGCCGAGGTTGACGCCGCTGTCGGGTCCGAGCACGGTGCGGTAGTTGTCGAGGGTGAGCTGCGGGTCGCTGAAGAACGTCCACCATCCGCTGGTCTTGATGGCCTTCTCCGGCCGCACCGACGACAGAGCCAGCCCGAAGGTCGGGAGGGTCCAGAGCGCCGCCAGCAGGATCGCGAACAGCGACGCCCACGGTGAGGTGAGCCGCTGCTTGGCCTTGCCCGCGGCCGAGGAGACCGAGTTGCGGGTTGCCTCTGTGGTCACCGGGAGGCTGACGGCAGATTCGGCAGTCATCTCCTCACCGCCCTTCCGTGGCGCGCAGCTGGCGGATGTTGTAGACGACGATCGGGATGACGAGCAGGAAAAGCACCACGGCGAGGGCGGCCCCGAGACCCTGGTTGTCGGCGCGGAAGCTCTGCGTGTAGAACTCGTTCGCGATGACGCTGGTGCCGAACTGGCCGCCCGTCATCGTGCGGACGATGTCGAAGACCTTGAGCGTCGCGATCCCGATGGTGGTGAGCACCACGATGAGGGCCGGGCGGATGCTCGGGACGGTCACGAAGCGGAACATCCCCCAGGCGCGCACGCCGTCCAAGCGGGCCGCCTCGACGATGTCGTCGGGGATGGCCTTGATCGCCGCAGACAGGATCGTCATCGCGAAACCGGCCTGGATCCACACCATGACCACGATGAGGAGCAGGGTGTTCCACGGCTTCTCGAGCAGCCAGTTCTGCGGCGTCCCGCCCAGCCACACCACGATCTGGTTGAGCAGCCCGATCTGCTTGATGTTGCCCTGGTCCGGGCGGTAGGTGTAGACGAACTTCCAGATGATCGACGCGCCCACGAACGAGATGGCCATGGGCAGGAAGATGAGCGCCTTGGCGACCTTCTCGAACCTCGCCTTGTCCACGAGGATCGCGTAGAGCAGACCGACCGCGGTGGCGAAGAACGGGGTCAGCACCACCCAGAACACGGTGTTCCGCAGGACGATCAGCTGGTCGCTGCTGGTCGCGATGGTGCGGTAGTTGTCGGCCCCGACGAAGGCACTGCCCTGGGCGTCGTAGAACGACTCGTAGACGGTGCGCAGGGCCGGGTAGATCAGGCCGATGGACAGCAGGAGCGCCGTGGGGAGCAGGAAGGCGATGGCCGTGGCGCGGTCGGCCTTGCGCCCGTGGAAACGGGAGGCCACCAGCAAGATCACGCCCACCACGGCGACGAACAGCACGACGGCGAGCAGGGCCTGGGTCAGCTTCTCAGAGGTGGTCACGCACATCTCCCGTCGGTGGAGCCGGTCCGGGCGCGCTGCTCGAGGCAGCGCGCCCGGACCGGGAGGGGGACTACTTGGGCCAGGACGCCTCGATCTTGTCGACCGTGTCCTTCGTGCTCTGGCCGGTGATCCAGTTGGTCGCCTGCTTCCAGAAGCTGTTCGACCCCACCGCTGCCGGCATGGCGTCCGAACCGTCGAAGCGGAAGACCGCTTGCGGGTCCGCGAGCGTCTCTGCGGCCAGCTTGTCGATCGGGCTGGTCAGCTTCGTGGTGTCCAGGCCGTTGTTGGCCGTGACCCACCCGCCGTTCGGCGTCGCGGCAACCTTGTTGTTCGCCCACAGGTCACTGGACAGGTAGGTCTGGAAGGCCTTGACCTCCGGCCGGTCGGAGAAGGCGAGGATGAACTCGCCGCCGCCGAGGACCGGCTTGGTGGTCGTGTCGACGCCTGGCAGGTAGAAGGCGAACACGTCGCCGTCCTCGGCCACGGTCGTGCCCTTGGGCCAGTTGGCGGCGTAGAAGCTCGCCTGCCGGTGGAACGAGCAGGTGCCGTCGAGGATCGGCAGACCGCCGTCCTGGAACGTGGTCGAGGCGATGCTCTTGATGTCCCCGAGGCCGCCGTTGACGTACTTGTCGTTCTTGAGGAACTCGCCGACCTTGTCGAGCGCAGCCGTGGGACCGGGGCTGTTGAAGGCGATCTTGTGGGTCACCCACTTGTCGTACTCGTCCGGCCCGTTCAGCCGGAGCATCATGTCCTCCATCCAGTCGGTGATCGGCCAGCCGGTGGCCTCACCGCTGGCGATGCCGGCGCACCAAGGCTTCTTCCCCGTCGCCGCGATCTTGTCCGACAGCGTCTTGAGCTCGTCCAGGGTCGTTGGGATGGTGTAGCCGTTGTCCTTGAACTCGCTGGGGGAGTACCACACCAGGGACTTGAGGCTGGCGCCGAGCGGCGCGGCGTAGAAGGTTCCGTTGACGGTGCCGTAGTTCTTCCAGTCCTTGGTCCAGAACTTGTCGACGTTCGCGGCCGTCTCGGCCGGAGCCGGCTTGGCACCGCCGAGCGCGACGAGCTGGGCGAGCAGGCCAGGCTGCGGCACGATCGCGAGGTCCGGCGGGTTGCCCGCCTTGGCGCGGACCAGGACCTGCGTCTCGAAGGACTTGTCCCCCTCGTACTGGATCGTCGCGCCCGTGCACTTCTCGAAGGGCTTGTAGGAGTCGGTCTGCGGCTTGTCCTCCGGCGTGACGATGCCCGTGTAGATGGTCACCTTCTTGCCGGCGAGGTCGCCGTACTGCTCGTACGCCGCGCAGTCGGTCTTGCCTCCGGTGGCGGTGCCCCCCGACGAGCTGGAGCCGCAGGCTGCGGCACCGAGGCCCAGGGAGAGCGCGGCGGCGACGGCGAGCGAGCGCCGGGCGGGAGTGCGACGGGCGAGGGTGCGACGGCAGTGCGAGAGGTGCGTTCGTGGGTCAGTGACGTCATGCGGTCCTCCGGGTGGGGCCATCCGGTCGGTGCGCCCCGACGAGCCTCATGCAAGCGCTTGCGTTACGTCCCGGCAACAGATGCAGAGTCCTCACGCGGTCACGATCCGATAACGGTCGGAACGGCTGCGACGGTATGTCCCGGCTGGAGCCGCACCGGGAGGACGACGTGCTCGCTCGCCCGGCTGCGCGTTCCCGCGAGCGCCTCGAGCACCATGCGCGCCGCCGAGGTGCCCTGGTGCGCCACGGGCTGGACGACGCTCGTCAGACCGGCGAGCGTCCCGAGCTCGTGCCCGTCCACCCCGATGACGGACAGGTCCTCGGGCACGCGGACGCCGACCTCACGGGCAGCGGCCAGCACGCCGAGCGCCATCTCGTCCGAGGCGGCGAACACGGCCGTCGGTGGACGTGGCAGGCGGAGCAGGCGCGTCGCCGCGCAGCGCCCGCCCTCGGCCGTGAAGTCCCCAGCCTCGTCGTACGCCGGATCCGGCTCCTGCCCGGCGTCGCGCAGCGCTGCGAGCCACCCCGCACGACGGTCGGCCGGGGTGCTGAAGTTGAGCCGCTGCGCCGGATCGCCACCCACGAAGGCGATGTCACGGTGTCCGTGCTGCAGCAGGTGCTCGGTCGCGAGCCGGGCCGCCGCCATGTCGTCGATGCGCACGCACATGGCGCCCGGGACCGAGGCGCCCAGGAAGACCGTGGGCAGCCGCAGGGCGCGTACCTCGTCGAGCTCTGCTCCCGTAAGAGGGACCGTGAGCACGATCACGGCGTCCACGCGACCGCGCAGGACGCCGGCGGAGAACGGCGGACGTGCGCCGTCCTCGGGCTGGGCCAGACCGATCAGCAACGCGTCGAAGCCGCTCTGCCGCAGCTCGGCCTCGACCGCTGCCGTGGCTGTCGCGAAGAACCACCGGTCCAGGTACGGCGACACAACAGCCACCGCGAGGGTGCGTCCGGTCGCCAGGCGGGACGCCGAGCGGCTGACGACGTACCCGAGGTCGCTCGCTGCCCCCGACACCCGCAGGCGGGTGGCCTCCGAGACGCTCGGCAGGCCCCTGAGGGCACGGGACACCGTGGCTGTGGACACGCCGGCGGCGCGCGCGACGTCCTCGATGCGGGCCTCGACCCGTCCACCCCTCGGTGCGTCGGCCATGCGACACGCGCCTCCTCAGGACGATCCTTGCAAACGCTTGCACCTGGCCGCAGTGTGCCTCAGGATGCGAGGTGAGACAACGACCTCACGACGACCTCACGACGACACTGACACGACGACACCACGACGACACCACGACGACATCACGAAGACTCCTGCCACTCGGACCGTCCGGCACGTTCCTGCCGGTGGAAGGACAGCTCATGACCACGGTGCGCTTCGACCATGCGACCCGCCGCTACAGCCCTGACGCCGCGCCCGCCGTCGATGCTCTCGAGCTCGACGTCGAGGACGGGGAGTTCCTCGTCCTCGTCGGTCCCTCCGGCTGCGGGAAGTCCACCTCCCTGCGGATGCTGGCCGGCCTCGAGCCCGTCGACGACGGCGCGATCTTCATCGGAGACCGCGACGTGTCACAGGTCGCGCCGAGCGACCGCGACATCGCGATGGTCTTCCAGACCTACGCGCTCTACCCGCACATGACCGTCGCCGCGAACATGGGCTTCGCCCTGAAGATCGCGGGGGTCAACAAGGACGAGATCGACACCCGCGTCAAGGAGGCGGCGAAGATCCTCGACCTCACCGACTACCTCGACCGCAAGCCCAAGGCGCTGTCCGGCGGGCAGCGTCAGCGCGTGGCGATGGGTCGCGCCATCGTCCGCAGCCCTCAGGTGTTCTGCATGGACGAGCCGCTGAGCAACCTCGACGCCAAGCTCCGGGTGGCGACCCGCACGCAGATCGCCTCCCTGCAGCGACGTCTCGGGGTCACCACGTTGTACGTCACGCACGACCAGGTCGAGGCGATGACGATGGGCGACCGCGTCGCGGTCCTCAAGGACGGCGTGCTGCAGCAGGTCGCGAGCCCGCGGAGCATGTACGACCGGCCGGGCAACGTCTTCGTCGCCGGGTTCATCGGCTCGCCCGCCATGAACCTGTTCGAGGTGACCGTCGACGGCAACGGCGTCGCCCAGCTCGGCGACTTCGACCTGTCCCTGCCGCGGGACGCCGCGAGCGCCCTGACGACCAGCGGCGCCACCGTCGGCGTCCGGCCGGAGGACCTGGCGCTCTCACCGGACGGCCACGGCATCCCTGTCACGGTGGAGCTGGTGGAGGAGCTGGGCTCGGACGCCTTCGTGCACGCCAGTGTGCGCGGTGGGGCCTCCGACCAGCTCCTGGTCGCCCGTGTCGACCCGAGGGACCCACCGGGCAAGGGTGAGGACGTGGTCCTCGCCCCCAACCCGGAGGCGGTCCACTGGTTCGACACGGCGACCGGGGCGCGCGTCTCCGCATGAGCTGGTGGCGCGACGCGGTCGTCTACCAGGTCTACGTCCGCAGCTGGGCGGACAGCGACGGCAACGGCATCGGCGACCTGCCCGGCATCACCGCGCACCTGCCGTACCTCGTGGACCTCGGCGTCGACGCCGTCTGGCTCACGCCGTTCTACCGCTCGCCCATGGCCGATCACGGGTACGACGTCGCCGACCAGTGCGACGTCGACCCGCTCTTCGGCACGCTCGCCGACGCGGACGCTCTCCTGGCCCGCGCCCACGACCTCGGTCTGCGGGTGATCGTGGACCTGGTTCCCAACCACAGCAGCGACCAGCACGCGTGGTTCCAGGAGGCGCTCACCGATCCGGCCTCCCCGATGAGAGAGCGCTACCTGTTCCGGGAGGGGCGTGGCGACGGACCGCCCAACGACTGGCAGTCGGTGTTCGGGGGGCCGGCGTGGACCCAGGTCCCGGACGGCGCGTGGTACCTCCACCTGTTCGACAGCAGCCAGCCGGACTTCGACTGGCGTCACCCCGCTGTGCACGCGGAGTGGGACCGCATCCTGCGCTTCTGGCTGGACCGGGGCGCCGACGGCTTCCGCATCGACGTCGCCCACGGCCTCTACAAGCGCGCCGACCTCGCCGACAACCCCCCGGGGCTCGAGCCCGACGGTGTCCTGTTCCACGCCTCGACGATGCCGCACGCCTGGGACCAGCCAGAGGTGGTCGAGGTCTACCGCCGCTGGCGTGAGATCACCGAGGAGTACGCCGATCGCGTGATGGTCGGAGAGGTGTTCCTGTCACGGGTGGAGCAGGTGGCACGCTTCGTCGCACCGGACCTGCTGCACCAGTCCTTCAACTTCCCCCTGCTCGCCGCGCCGCTCGACGCCGCCACCTGGCGGGCGATCATCACCGCGTCGCTGGCAGCGTTCGAGGGTGAGGGGACCTCGCCGACCTGGGTGCTGTCCAACCACGACGTCATCCGCCACGCGACGAGGTACGGCGGAGGCGAGGAGGGTCGACGTCGCGCGCGTGCCGCCACGCTGACCGTGCTGGCGCTCCCCGGCTCGCCGTACCTCTACCAGGGCGAAGAGCTCGGACTGGAGCAGGACGACCTGCCGGACGACGCGCGGCAGGACCCGATCTGGCGCCGCTCGGGCGGCCGGGTCGAGGGCCGGGACGGCTGCCGGACGCCTCTGCCGTGGACGGCGGATCCGCCCGGACACGGCTTCACGACCGGACGTCCGTGGTTGCCGCTGGGGCCGCAGGCCACCACCCGGGCCGTGGACGTGGAGGCGGGGGACGCCGCGTCGACGCTCACCTTCTACCGCCGTGCTCTGTCCGCCCGCCGGGCCCTGGGTGCGGAGGTCACGGAGAGCCGGGACATCCACTGGGACGACCTGGGCCCGGGATTGCTCGCCTTCCGACGGGGGCCGCTGCAGTGCGTGCTCAACACCAGCGCCTCCGGCGTACCCCTGCCGGAAGGGGAGGTCTTCCTGTCTTCCGAGCCACTCTCCGCTGTCCTTCCGCCCGGCGCTGCCGTGTGGCTTCTCACTGGTGCCCCGAAACAGGCTTGAATGCGGCTTCGGAGCGGGTAGTCCCGTTCCTGATCGCTGGGACAAGATCACCGGGGCCCCGGCCCAGCCGAGAGCTGACGAGAGGACGCCGTTGTGACGGAACTCAAGAAGGGCAGTCGCATCACGGGGGGCGAGCGCACCTCGCTCGCCGATGCTTTGCGGGAGAAGTACGAGGGCGGCGCCAGCATCCGCGCGCTGGCCGAGCAGTCCGGTCGCTCCTACGGGTTCGTGCACCGGATCCTGTCGGAGTCGGGCGTCCCGTTGCGCGGGCGCGGTGGGGCGACGCGCGGCCCGAAGGCCTGACCGCCGCGGGTCGGCTCGCACGACGCGGCAGACCGGTGCAAGGCTGAGGGCATGGACCTCACGCTGACCCCGGAGCAGGACGCCGTCCGCAAGGCCGTCAAGGAGTGGGTGGACGACGTCGTCGCTCCCCACGCCCTGGAGAACGACCGCAAGGAGCGCTTCCCGCAAGAAGCCCTGGAGGGGCTGAAGCAGACGGGCTTCCTCGGGCTCTCCATCCCGGAGCAGTACGGCGGTGGAGGCGGCGACCCGCTGTCCTACGTGCTGTTCATCGAGGAGCTCGGTCGCGGGGACGCCAACGTGCGCAGCATCGTCAGCGTCCACCTCGGCCTGGTCGCCGGGTCCATCGAGCGCTGGGGCACCGACGAGCAGAAGGACCACTGGCTGCCGCGGATGGCCACTGGCGAGGTGCTCGGCTGCTTCGGTCTCACCGAGCCCGACTTCGGCTCCAACCCCGCCGACCTGCAGGCCTCGGCGGTCCGGCAACCCGATGGCGGCTACCTGCTCAACGGCACCAAGATCTTCATCACCAACGGCACGATCGCCGGCGTCACGCTGTTCATGGCGCGCACGGGCGGACCGGGGGCCAAGGGCGTGAGCGCGTTCCTCGTGCCCAACGACACCCCGGGCTTCGAGGCGCGCAAGATCCACGGCAAGCTCGGCCTGCGCTCGTGCGACACCGCAGAGCTCGTCCTGCGCGACGTCCGCGTCGGCCCCGAGGCGCTGCTCGGCGGCGAGGAGGGCAAGGGCATCCGGGTCGCCCTCACCGCCCTCAACGACGGGCGCATGTCGCTCGGCGCGTCGTGCACCGGCCTCGCCCAGGCGGCGCTGGACACGATGGTCGCCTACACCACCCAGCGCACGCAGTTCGGCAAGGTCATCGCCGGCCACCAGCTCGTGCAGGAGCTCATCGCCGACACCGCGGTCGAGGTCGACTGCGCGCGCCTGCTGACCTGGCGGGTTGCCGACCTCAAGACCCGAGGTGAGGACTACTCCCTCGCCGCGTCGAAGGCGAAGTACTACGCCAGCGAGGCCTCGGTGCGTGCCGCGAACGCCTGCGTCCAGGCGCACGGGGGCTACGGCTACATCGACGAGTACCCCGCCGGGAAGTACCTGCGCGACGCGCGCGTTACGACGTTGTACGAAGGCACCTCCCAGATCCAGAAGCTCATCATCGGGCGAGCGCTGACCGGGATCAGCGCCTTCTAGGAACCGCGACCTGAGCGACCGCTCGCCGGGCCGCCCGGGGAGGAGCACGGATGTCGGGACCGATGGGGCCAGGTGGCCCCATGCAGATGATGCGGTCCTTCCAGCGCGACGCCAGCGTCACCGACCGCAAGCTCGCGCCGGGGACGGTGAAGCGCATCGCACGGTTTGCCGCGCCGTACCGCCGTCAGCTCATCGCCTTCCTGGTGGTGATCGTGATCGACGCCGTCATCGCGATCGCCCCGCCGCTGGTGCTCAAGAAGATCATCGACGACGGGATCGGCACCAACCCGCCCACCACCGGCCGTCCCGGCCTGGTCCTGGCGCTGGCGGCGTTCGTGGCGGTCCTCGCGCTGGTCGACGCGGTGACCGGGCTGGTGAACCGGTGGTACTCCGCCCGCATCGGGGAGGGCCTCATCTACGACCTGCGCTCGCAGGTCTACGGGCACGTGCAGCGACAGCCGATCGCCTTCTTCACCCGCACCCAGACCGGCGCCCTCATCAGCCGGCTGAACAACGACGTCCTCGGTGCGCAGCAGGCGTTCACCGGGACCCTGTCGAACGTCGTCTCGAACGTCATCGGGGTCACGTTGACCCTGGTGGTCATGTTCGTGCTCTCGTGGCAGATCACGCTGCTGTCCCTCGTGCTCCTGCCCGTGTTCGTCATCCCCGCCAAGATCGTCGGCAAGCGGCTGCAGGAGCTCACCCGCGAGAGCTACGCGCTCAACGCCGAGATGAACAACTCGATGACCGAGCGGTTCAACGTCTCCGGCGCCTTGCTCGTCAAGCTCTTCGGCCGTCCCGACCAGGAGGACCAGGCCTTCCGGGAGCGCGCCGGACGGGTGCGCGACATCGGCGTGACGTCCGCGATGTACGGGCGGGTGTTCTTCGTGGCTCTCACCACCGTCGCCGCGCTCGCCACCGCACTGGTCTACGGCGTCGGCGGCACCTACGCCGCGCGAGGCACCCTGCAGGTCGGCACGGTGGTGGCCCTCGCGACCCTGCTGACGCGGCTCTACGGCCCGCTCACGGCGCTGTCCAACGTCAGGGTGGACGTCATGACGGCGCTCGTGTCGTTCGAGCGGGTCTTCGAGGTGCTGGACCTCGAGCCCATGGTGGCCGAGCGACCGGGCGCGGTGGCCCTGCCGCGGTCGGCCATGGACCTCGTCGTGGAGGACATCGCGTTCCGCTACCCCCGCGCCGAGGAGGTGTCACTCGCCTCGCTGGAGTCGGTCGCCGTCCTCGATAGCACCGAGCCGCAGCAGGTCCTGCACGGCGTCTCCTTCACCGCCCCGGCAGGCACCCTCACGGCTCTGGTGGGCCCGTCCGGAGCGGGCAAGACCACCATTTCCCAGCTCCTCACCAGGATGTACGACGTCCAGTCCGGCTCCATCCGCCTCGGTGGGGTCGACGTCCGCGACGTGACCCTTCAGTCGTTGCGCGACGCCGTCGGGGTCGTCACGCAGGACGCGCACATGTTCCACGACTCCATCCGCGCCAACCTGCTCTACGCCCGCCCGGAGGCGTCGGAGGCGCAGCTGTGGTCAGCCCTGGAGGCTGCGCAGGTCGGCTCGCTGGTGCGCTCCCTGCCGGACGGGCTCGACACGGTCGTGGGCGACCGCGGCTACCGGCTGTCCGGCGGCGAGAAGCAGCGCATGGCGATCGCCCGGCTGCTCCTGAAGGAGCCCGGTCTGGTGGTCCTGGACGAGGCCACCGCCCACCTGGACAGCGAGTCGGAGGCGGCGGTGCAACGCGCCCTGTCGACGGCACTGCAGGGCCGGACGTCGGTGGTCATCGCCCACCGCCTCTCGACCGTGCGCGACGCCGACCAGATCCTCGTCATCGCCGACGGTCGGGTGGCGGAGCGGGGCACCTTCCCCGAGCTCCTCGCCACCGACGGGCTGTTCGCGGAGCTCTACCGCACGCAGTTCGAGCGGCAAGCGGCGCTGGAGCCGATGCCGGAGCCGGCGGTCGACTAGTCCGACAGCTCCAGCTGCCACTCGCTCCACTTCTCGGCGACCTCGAAGCCGAGCGCGTCGTTGACGGCGACCATGAAGGCGTTGCTCGCGGCGTTCCACGTGTTGATCCACCGGACGCCCGGGACCTGCCGGGTGAGGAACTGGTGGTTGTGGCTCTTGAGCACCATGCCGAGCCGCCTGCCCCGGTGATCCGGGTCGACGATCGTGTTCCACTGGTACGCCACGTCCGTGCGTCGCCGGTTCACGCCGATGTCCGTGCACCCCGCGACCTGCCCGGACGCGTCGTGCACGACGGCGGTGGAGACGCGCACCCGTCCTCGCTGCTGGGTGTCCCGCTCCTCGTCGCGGTACCGGGTGGCGTCCCACTTCTCCTGCTCGTAGTCCATCTCGCCCATGGGGGCATCGAGCGTCATCCGGCCCAGGAGGTAGGCGCAGCCGTCGACGAGCGCGTCGGGCGCGACATCCACCCACTGCTCGACGTGATAGCCCTCGGGAGCGGGCATCGGGTCACCCGGCGGGTGAGCGACCAGGTCGATGATGCGGCGGTAGTCGTCGAGCACGATCCGGGCGCCGGCGTCCCGCAGGAACCCGAAGGAGGGGCCTTCGGCGCCGTCGGGCAGCCACGGCGCCTCGACGAAGACGCGCGAGCGCCCCTCTGCCCGGACCAGGTCGAGCGCATGAGTCATCAGTGCGCGACCACGTCCCTGACGCAGGTGGTCCGGATGGACGGCGCCGTCCACGTTGGCGGTGACCAGGTTGTCCAGGGTGGGGAACGTGAGTGTCAGGCTCCCCACGGGCGTCCCGTCGTCGTCGCGTGCGACGTACATCCGGGTCAGGTTCCCGGCCCGCGCCTGCCCGTCGAGCAGGGGGATCCGCTCCTCCATCGGGTCGGCCGGCAGCCCCACGAAGTGATGCGCGAGGGCCGCCTCCTCCACCGACTGGAAGTCCTGCAGGGAGGCCAGATCGTCAACCAGGTCGATGCGCACCCCCTGTGTCTAGCGGCCCGGTGGTCACCGGGCCAGGGGATTTCGCTCACAGCGCGCGGGTCGCGCCGCCGTCCACCGGGATCATCGCGCCCGTGACGTACGACGCCGCGGGTGACAGGACGAACGCTGCCACCCGCCCGAACTCCTCCGGCTCGCCGTACCTCCCGAGGGGGATGGCAGCCGCGCGCTCGGCGCGCACGGCCGGATCGGGACCGTCGAGCTCGCGCACCCGGTCGGTGTCCACCCGGCCCGGCAGCAGCCCGTTGACGCGGATGCTCCGCCCGCCCAGCTCGTCCGCCATCGTCTTGGCCAGCATGGCGAGGCCGGGGCGCAGGCCGTTGCTCGCCGCGAGGCCGCTGATCGGAGCCTTGACGCTCGTGGACAGCACGAGGGCGATCGAGCCGCCGGCGTCGAGGCCGTCGACGACGGCACGGCACATGCGTACGGCGCCGAGGAAGACGCTGTCGAAGGCGCTGGTCCACTGGTCGTCGGTGAGCCCCAGCGCTGTCCCGGCGGGCGGTCCTCCCACGCTGAGGAGTGCTCCGTCGAGCCGGCCGTACGCCGTCCGGGCCGCGTCCACGATGCGCTCCGGTGCGTCGACATCGGCGAGGTCGCAGACCACACCGGTGCCACCGAGCCGGTGGGCGACGTCGACGACGCCCGGTGAGCGCGCCGCGAGGACGACGTGCGCCCCCTCACCGGTCAGCACGCGCGCCGTGGCCAGGCCCAGACCGCGCGAGGCGCCGGTGAGCACGAACACCTTGCCGGCCAGCTGCAGGTCCATGTGGCGACCCTAGCCAGGGAGCTCAGGTGAAGGTGCGGGCGGCGTCCCCCGCCCGACGTCCGTAGTCGCCACCGAACAGTGCGGCGTGCACGAGCAGGGGCCACAGCTGGTGCAGCGCCTGTCGCTCACGCCAGCCGTCGGCGAGGGGCGAGCTCTCGTCGTACGCAGCGAGGACCCGGTCGAGGTGGGGGAGGCCGAACAGCGCCAGCATCGCCAGGTCGGTCTCGCGGTGACCCCCGTGCGCCGCCGGGTCGATGAGCCAGGCGGCGTCGTCGGACCACAGGACGTTGCCGTTCCACAGGTCACCGTGCAGGCGGCTGGGCGGCTCGTCGGGGACAAGGTCCGGGAGCAGGGCGAGGACACGGGTCACCGCGGCGGCGTCGTCCGCGGACACGCGCCCCCGGTCCCGCGCCGCGGACAGCGCCGGCTCCATCCGGCGGGCACGGAAGTGCTCGGCCCAGGTCGGGTCGGCCATGTTGTCGAGGGGGAGCAGGTCGTCGACCGGTCCGATGAACCCGGTCCACGGGGCACCGAACGACGGGGCACCCACGCGGTGCAGGACGGCCAGGCGCCGTCCGAGGTCCTCGGCGTGGGCGACGGTCGGCGCGGCAGGGGTGACTCGCTGCAACGTGAGCGCCGTGGCCGTCACCGACAACACCTGCGGGACCGGCGGTCCGCCGGGTACGCGGATCCAGTCGAGACCGGCGGCCTCGGCGACGAACGCCCCGAGGGGTGCGTCAGCCCGGCTCTTGGTCCAGGCGTCCACGCAGCTCCTCCAGCAGCCCCGGGCAGGAGCGTTCGACCATCCCGAGGACCTCCTCGAAACCTTCGTCCCCACCGTAGTAGGGGTCAGGAACATCCCCCGGACCGGCTGGGTCCCAGTCGCGCAGCAGGTGCACCTCGGCGTCCGGAGCCAGGGAGCGCAGGTCCCGCTGGTGGCCGGCGTCGAGAGCGATCACGAGGTGGTCTCTGAGCCAGGCCGGGTCGACCTTCCGGGCTCGGTGACGCAGGTCGTAACCACCGGCGCGCAGCGAGCGCAGCGCCCTCGGGTCGGCGTCCTCACCCACGTGCCACCCGCCCGTGCCGGCGCTGCTGACCTCGACGACCTCCGCCAGGCCGGCCTGCTGGACCCGCTGACGCAGGACGGCCTCGGCGACAGGGGAGCGGCAGATGTTGCCCGTGCACACGAACAGGACCCGGATCACCGCAGGACCATGTGGTCGGCGAGCTCGGTGAGGGTCGCACCGAGCGGAGCGTCGACGCGCAGCGTGGCCTGCGCGTCTGCGCGGGTCGGCCCCTGGTTGACGATCACCACCGGGATGCCGTGCTTGGCGGCGTGCAGGACGAAGCGATAGCCGGACATGACGGTGAGGGAGCTGCCGAGGACCAGCAGCGCCGAGCTCGCGTCGAGCCGGGTGAAGGTCGCGTCGACCCGGTCCCGCGGGACCGTCTCACCGAAGAACACGACGTCGGGCTTGAGCAGGCCCCCGCAGTCGCTGCAGTCGACGACGACGAAGTCGTGCACGTCGTGGAGGTCCACGTCACCATCGGGCTTGAGGGCGACGGGACGGTGTGCGAACGCGGGGTTCGCGGCGTCCAGGCGGACCTCGAGCGCGTCCCGCGTGGACAGGGCGCGGCATTCCAGGCAGACCACCCGGTCGAGGGCTCCGTGCAGCTCGAGGACGTCCTCGGCGCCGCCCGCCTGGTGCAGCCCGTCGACGTTCTGCGTCACGACGCCGCTGAGCAGTCCGGCCTGTTGGAAGCGCGTCACTGCGAGGTGTCCGGCGTTGGGGGCGGCGCGGGCGATGACGCGCCACCCGAGGTGCGAGCGGGCCCAGTACCGCTGTCGTGCCTCAGCGGAGCCGGTGAAGGCCTGGTAGGTCATGGGCGTCGCGGGACGTGCCGCTCCGCTCGGGCCGCGGTAGTCAGGGATCCCTGACTCCGTCGACAGTCCGGCACCGCTCAGGACAAGCACGTCTCCGTGGGCGATCACGTCCTGCAGGTCCTTCATCGGTCGCTGCTCACCAGGCGGAGGGCTGGAAGTCCTTGAGGAAGCAGCCGAACAGGTCGACCCCGCGTTCCCCCTGCACGATCGGGTCGTAGACCCGGGCTGCCCCGTCCACGAGGTCCAGCGGCGCGTGGAACCCCTCGTCGTGCAGCCGCGCCTTGGTCGGGTGCGGTCGCTCGTCGGTGATCCACCCGGTGTCCACCGCCGTCATGAGGATGCCGTCGGCGTCGAGCATCTCCTGGGCGCTGGTGCGCGTGAGCATGTTCAGCGCGGCCTTGGCCATGTTGGTGTGCGGATGCCCGGCGCCCTTGTACCGCCGGCTGAACTGACCCTCCATCGCACTCACGTTGACGACGTAGGTACGGCGGTGCGGCGACGCGGCGAGAGCGGGCCGCAACCGGCTGATGAGCACGAACGGCGCCACGCTGTTGCACAGCTGCACCTCGAGCATCTCCACGGCGTCGACCTCGTCGACCTTCTGGCTCCAGCTGTTGACCGGCGCGAGGTCCGGGACCAGGCCACCCGCGTCGATGGCGATGCCCTGCTCCACCCGGGCCAGCGACGCGGAGCCGCTGGTCAGCGCGAGGGCGGTCACCGCCTCCGGCGTCATCCGCCGGCCGATGGCGCCCTCGATCTCCGACACCGGTGAACGCAGGTCCACGATCGGGACCCTGGTCTCCAGCGCCTCGGCGGCGTGCTCGGCAGCCGCGAGCTGCGCGTACGACGCGCGCGATCGCCGTACGGTCTGGGCGGCGTTGTTGATGAGGATGTCGAGGTGCCCCTGCGCCGCCACGCTGTCGGCGAGCTCCACCACCTGGTGCGGGTCGCGCAGGTCGACCCCGACGACGCGCAGCCGGTCGAGCCAGTCGGCGCTGTCCTCCATGGCGGTGAAGCGGCGTACGGCGTCGTGCGGGAACCGGGTGGTGAGCGTGAGCTCGGCGCCGTCGCGCAGCAGCCGTAGCGCGATGTACATCCCGATCTTGGCCCGCCCGCCGGTCAGCAGCGCGCGACGGCCGGTCAGGTCGACGTGCTCGTCGCGCTTGGTCCAGTTGGCGGCGGCGCACGTCGGGCACAGCTGGTGGTAGAAGGCGTGCACCTCGCGGTAGCGGGTCTTGCAGACGTAGCAGGAGCGCGCCCGCTGCAGGCTCCCGACGACCGTCGCCTGTGCCGTGGCCCGCAGCGGGATGCCGCGCGTCTCGTCGTCGATCCGGTCCTTCGCGCCGGTGGCCGTGAGGTTGGTCAGCGCCTCGTCCGCGGCGGTCACCGACGCGCGCTTCTCGCTGCGCCGGCGCACCTTCACGCTCTTGTAGACGTGCGCGGTCGCCCGCCGGATCGCGATGGCGTCCGGGTGGTCGGGGTCGAGGTCGTCGAGCTCGCGCAAGACGTCGAGAGCGACCTGCAGCCGCGCCGGATCGATGCCCATGCGTTCAGCGTACGGATGACCGGGTGTTACATGCAGGACATGAAGGTGCCGTTCACCACAGCTGACTTCCTCGCCCGCGCCGAGCTCTGCTACCCCCGGCGGCTGGGGGTGGTGGACGAGCCGGGAGGCGCGCAGGACGGCGGACGCGGGTCGCAGACCTACGCCGCGTTCGCCGAGCGGACGCGCGCGCTCAGCGCCGGCCTCGACGCGCTGGGCGTCGGGGTGGGGGAGCGCGTCGCCGTCGTGAGCCACAACAGCGCCCGCCTGCTCGAGCTGTTCTACGCCGTGTGCTCGACCGGCCGGGTGCTCGTCCCGGTCAACTTCCGGCTGTCCGCTGCCGAGGTGGCCTACATCGTCGAGCACTCCGGTGCGACGGTCCTGCTGGTCGACCCGGAGGTGGACGCGGGCCTGCGCGACGTGACGGCGACGCACCGGTACGTCCTGGGCACGGACTCCGACGCCGCCCTGCTGCGTCCCGGTGTGGCGCCAAAGGCCTGGGAGGCCGACGAGGACGCCACGGCCACCATCAACTACACCAGCGGGACGACGGCCCGCCCCAAGGGCGTGCAGATCACGCACCGCAACATCTGGGTCAACGCCCTCACGTTCGCCCTGCACGCCGGGGTGACCGACCGCGACGTCTACCTGCACACCTTGCCCATGTTCCACGCGAACGGCTGGGGGATGCCGTTCGCCATGACGGGCATGGGGGTGCCGCACATCGTCCTGCGCAAGGTCGACGGCGCCGAGATCCTCCGCCGCGTCGAGAAGTACGGCGTGACGGTCATGTGCGCTGCCCCGGCGGTCATCGCCTCGGTGCTCGAGGCGGCCGCCACGTGGGAGGGCGACGTGCCCGGCCGGGACCGGGTGCGGGTCATCTGCGCGGGTGCTCCGCCCCCGTCGCGGACGATCGCGCGCATCGAGACCGAGCTCGGCTGGGAGTTCATCCAGATCTACGGGCTGACCGAGACGTCTCCGCTGCTGACCATCAACCGTCGGCGCGCCGAGGAGGACGACCTGCCCATCGAGCAGGCGGCGTCCCGCTTGGCGCGCGCCGGGATGCCGGCGCTGGGCGTGTCCATCTCGATCTCCGACCAGGGGGAGGTGCTGGCGCGCTCCAACGTGGTCCTCGAGGGCTACTGGGAGCAGCCCGACGCGACGGCCGATGCGCTGGAGGGCGGGTGGTTCCACACCGGCGACGGCGGGATCCTCGACGAGGAGGGCTACGTCACGATCTCCGACCGGCGCAAGGACGTCATCATCACCGGCGGCGAGAACGTCTCGTCGATCGAGGTCGAGGACTGCCTGTTCAGCCACCCGGCCGTGGCCGAGGTCGCGGTCATCGGTGTCCCGAGCGAGAAGTGGGGCGAGACCATCAAGGCCCTCGTCGTGCTGACCCCCGGGGCCACGGTCACCGAGTCCGAGCTCATCGCCCACTGCAAGTCCCGACTGGCCGGGTACAAGGCGCCGACCTCGGTCGAGCTCAGGGACGAGATCCCGCGCACCGCGACGGGGAAGATCCAGAAGTTCAAGCTGCGCGAGCAGTACTGGGCGGGGCTCGACCGGCAGGTCAACTGACCGCGGCGCAGCCGGCGCAGGTGAGCGATGATGGACACATGACGCAGCAGCTGGCCGTCGAGGGACGGCCGATGAGCCGGCGGAGCAAGGTGCTCATCGGGATCGGGGCCGGCCTCGTCGTCCTGTCCATGCTGGTGACGAGCATCAACATCCTGCTGTCGCCGGCCAAGCGGGTCCTGGTCGTCACGATGGCTCAGGACGCTGTGCAGGCCGATCGCGTGGCGCTGAAACAGGCCTGCGGAGGGCTCCCCGGCGTGGTGGTCGTCGCGGACCGGGGCAACCCCGATCCTCAGGTGCAGGGCCGCTTCCCGGTGCGCTTCGACATCGGCAAGGCGACGTTCGACCAGGAACTGGCCCTCACGTCATGCATCAACCAGCACGGCCAGAAGGTCCGAGGGTTCCTCAACGAGGGCGACAACTGAGCAGTCGGCCAACCAGACCGTAGGGTGCGCCGATGGATCTCGAGGCGGTCAAGATCGCGGTCTACCGCCGCCTGCCCCCGGCCCTCCAGCAGCAGGCGGTGCGTCGCGGCACGCCGAACTACAGCCTGGGCTCCATGTCGCTGCTCACCGACGACGGGAGTCGCCTGCTGCTCGTCCGCCCGACGTACCGGGCAGGCTGGCTGCCGCCGGGTGGGTTCCTCGGGCGGGGCGAGGACAGCGTCACCGCTCTGGAGCGTGAGCTCCAGGAAGAGCTCGGGCTGCACATGACGGTGGCGCCACCGCACCGGGTGTTCCTCGACGCCGAGCGGCAGACCGTGACGTTCGTCAGCGTCGGGGTGGTGCCCGCCGGTCAGTCACCCCGGCTGTGCGGGCCGGAGCTGAGCGACCTGCGCTGGTTCGACCTCGACGACCTGCCCGCGTTCCCGAAGGACTTCCACGAGGGAGTCACCGAGGAGGACCTGAAAGCCGTCAGGGCTGCCGTCTGACCCGACGAGCAGGGATTGCCGTCGCGGCAGTGGCCGCGTGGTGCTGCGGACACCTGCGTGTCACGACACCAACCCGCCACTCACTGCGCCGGGAGCGACCCACAGGTGACTCGGCTGAAGCCGTGCACGGCCGGCCGGTGGACGGCGGCCACCGTGTCACATGTCACGCCAGGCAGGCGGTCATGGCTGCCACCATGAGTGACACGTCCTCCGACGCCACCAGCTCGCGACACGAGTGCATCGACAGCAGCGGACTGCCCACGTCGACGGTGGGGATCCCCAGGCGGGTGGCGGTGAGCGGACCGATCGTGGAGCCGCAGGGGAGGTCCGCCCGGGTCACGAAGTGCTGCACCGGCACTCCTGCGGAGGCGGCCCGCGCGGCGAACCAGGCGCCGGTGCCGGCGTCGGTCGCGTAGGCCTGGTTGGCGTTGTGCTTGATGACCGGGCCGCCGCCCAGACGCGGGGTGTGCTCCGGCTCGTGGCGCTCGCTGTAGTTGGGATGGACGGCGTGGGCCATATCGGCGCTGACCAGCCGTGACCGCGCCGCCGCCTGGTGGAAGGCCTGCGGGTCGTGGTCGCCGGTCGCCGCGACCAGGCGGCGGAGGGTGTCCTCGAGGAACGAGCCGCGCGCCCCCTCGGCCGAGCCGCTGCCCACCTCCTCGTGGTCGTTCGCGATGAACACCTGCGTGTGCGCGGCGGCCGGTGCGGCGAGCAGCGCGTGGGTCGCGCTATGGCAGGAGCCCAGGTTGTCCAGGCGCGGCGCGACCACCCAGTCCGAACCGGTCGTGCCGGCCGGCTGGGTGTCGGTCAGGACGAGGTCGAAGCCAAGGGCGTCGCGGGCGTCCAGCTGCTCGAGCAGCGCGGGCTCGCTGTCCAGGCCCAGGACCGGCACGAGGTGCCGCTGCGGATCCAGGGTCAGCCCCTCACGCACGGACCGGTCCAGGTGGATGGCGAGCGACGGCAGGCGCAGTGGCGAGCCGGGCAGCCGGACCAACCGGGAGGTCCCGTCAGCGTCGACCACCCGACCGGCCAGGGTGAGGTCCCGGTCCATCCAGGTGTGCGCGAGCAGACCGCCGTACGGCTCGACGCCGACGAGGCGGTAGCCGACGCGCGTGACCTCGTGCCGCGGGCGAACGGTGAAGGTGGGGGAGTCGGTGTGCGTCCCGATGAGCCGGGCGCCCGCGTCGGCGAGCGGTGCCGTGCCGACGCGGAAGGCCACCAGGCTCCCTTCCCGTACGACGTAGCGCTGGTCGCCAGGGGCAAGGACCCAGCGGTCCGCCTCCGTCAACGGCGAGAAGCCGCCGCCCGCCAACCGGCGGACCATCTCCGCGACCGCGTGGAACGGCGTGGGGCTGACGTCGACGAACTGACGGAGGTCGTCACCGGTGGCGCTCATGTCCCTGACGCTAACGGCTGCGGCTACGGTGCTGGGCGTACCGGCCCTGCACCTGTCGTCGGAGGTCCCCGTGGTTCATGAAGTCCGTGCCGTCGTCGCCCTGGGCAAGGGCGCACCCGTCAGCGTGCAGACCGTCCTGGTGCCCGATCCCGGTCCGGGGGAGGCGCTCGTCGCCGTCCAGGCGTGCGGTGTCTGCCACACCGACCTGCACTACCGGGAGGGCGGCATCAACGACGCGTTCCCCTTCCTGCTGGGACACGAGGCCGCGGGCGTCGTCGAGTCCGTCGGCGAGGGGGTCAGTCACGTCGCGCCTGGGGACTTCGTCGTCCTGAACTGGCGCGCGGTCTGCGGTTCCTGCCGGGCGTGCAAGCGGGGCCGACCGCAGTACTGCTTCGCCACGCACAACGCCACGCAGCAGATGACGCTCGCCGACGGCACGCCCCTCTCCCCGGCGCTGGGGATCGGCGCGTTCGCGGAGAAGACGCTCGTCGCGGCAGGTCAGTGCACCAAGGTCGCGACCGTCGACCCGGCTGCTGCCGGGCTGCTCGGGTGCGGGGTGATGGCCGGCTTCGGAGCGGCGGTCAACACCGCGCCGGTGCGCCAGGGCGACACGGTCGCCGTCATCGGCTGCGGTGGCGTGGGGAACGCGGCGATCGCCGGGGCGGTGTACGCCGGCGCACGACAGGTCATCGCGGTCGACCTCGATGCCCGCAAGCTCGACTGGGCGCGTGGCTTCGGCGCGACGCACACCGTGCAGGCGGGCGGAGACGTGGTCGCCGAATTGCGCGCGCTGACCGGAGGGTTCGGTCCCGACGTGGTGATCGACGCGGTGGGCCGACCGGAGACCTTCCGCCAGGCCTTCGACGCGCGCGATCTCGCCGGGACGGTGGTTCTCGTCGGGGTCCCGACGCCGGACATGGTGCTGGAGATGCCGCTGATCGAGGTGTTCGGGCACGGCGGGGCGACCAAGAGCAGCTGGTACGGCGACTGCCTGCCCGAGCGCGACTTCCCCCTGCTCGTCGACCTGTGGCAGCAGGGGCGCTTCCCCCTCGGTGACTTCGTGAGCGAGCGCATCGGCCTGGACGACGTCGAGGAGGCGTTCCACCGGATGGAGCGCGGCGAGGTGCTCCGCAGCGTGGTGGTCCTGTGAGCGCGCCCCGCAACGTGACCGTGCAGCGCGTCGTCACCAGCGGGACGTTCAGCCTCGACGGGGGGACGTGGGAGGTCGACAACAACGTCTGGGTGTACGGCGACGAGGACGAGGTCGTGGTCATCGACGCAGCCCACGACGCGCTGGCCATCGCGCACGCGGTGGGCGGACGCCCGGTCAAGGCGATCCTGTGCACGCACGCGCACGACGACCACGTCAACGTGGCGTGGGACCTCGCCCGGGAGGTCGGCGCCCCGGTGTGGCTGCACGCCGACGACCGGGTGCTCTGGGACATGACGCACGACCGCGCACCGGACGCAGAGCTCGTCGACGGGCAGGTGATCGAGGTGGCGGGGACGACACTGACCGTGCGGCACACGCCCGGTCATGCGCCTGGCGCGGTGTGCTTCGTCGGGGACGGTGTGGTGTTCAGCGGAGACACGCTGTTCCAGGGCGGCCCCGGTGCGACCGGTCGGAGCTTCAGCGACTTCCCGACCATCCTGTCGTCGATCAGGGACCAGCTGCTGTCCCTGCCGCCCGAGACGGTGGTGCACACCGGTCACGGGGACGACACCACGATCGGTGCAGAGGCGTCGTCGTACGACGCCTGGCTCGCCCGCGGCCACTGACCGGCGCGAACGGATACGCGCGGGTCGTTCCTGAGCACCAGGACCACCCGCGCGTATCCGTTCACGAGAGGGTCAGAGCGCCGGTCTCCGGGGGTGCGGCCTCCGCGAGCCGGTAGCCGCGCTTCACGACCGTCTGCACCGCCGTGCCGGCCGGACCGAGTGCGGTGCGCAACCGGGCGATCGTCATCTCCACCGCGTGCTCGTCGGCGGGCTCGTCGCGCCACGCGAGCCGGAGCAGGTCTGCACGAGACAGGACCCGGCCGCGCCCCGCGACGAGCGCCGACAGGAGCGCAGCCTGGCGCGTGGTCAGCTCGACCGGAACTCCGTCGACGAGGGCCCTGTGGCCACGCAGCGCCAGGTGAAACGGACCGGCCCGCACCACGCGGGTCTGCCGGTCGGGCAGCTCCTCCACGACGGTGCGCACCAGGTCGCCGAGCCGAGCACGAGCCGGCCGCACGGTGCTGATGCCCTGCCGCTCCAGGGGAGCAGCGGTCACCGGTCCGACGCAGACGGCGAGAACGCGTGAACGGAGCGCGTCCACCAGGGCAGGCTGGCGCGCACCCGCGGTGGCGAGCAGGCTGGCGACGGCGGGCGCGGACGTGAACGTCACGCAGTCCACCTGACCCGAGAGCACCTGGTCGACCAGACGACTCAGCGGCCGGATGTCCTCGGCCGGCACCCAGCGGTACACCGGGACCTCCACCACCACCGCACCGGCGCGACGCAACGCATCAGTGAGGTCGGGGAGCGGCTCCCCGTGCAGCTGTACCGCGATCCGGCGCCCCACGACGCCCTCCGCGAGCAGGCGCTGCAGCACCTCCGCAGACGCCTCGGAGGCCGGAGACCAGGCCTCGGCCAGCCCTGCTGCACGGACCGCCCCCTTGGCCTTCGGCCCTCGGACGAGCAGCTCGGTCGTCGCCAGCCGCGCGCGGAGCACGTCACCGACCCCCCACCCGTCCGCCGCCTCCATCCAACCCTGGAAGCCGATGCCCGTCGTCGCGACGACGACATCGGGCGGGAGGGTGAGGCACGCCTCGGTGGCCGCGCGCAGCTCGTCGTCGTCGATCGTCGCGACGATGCGGATCGCTGGCGCCTCGACCACCCGAGCGCCCCGTCGCACCAACAAGGACGCGAGCTCCTCCCGTCGCCGCGCAGCGGTGACCGCCACCGTGAACCCGGCGAGGGGCAGATCGTGCATGCCACCCACCGTGCCGTCTTGCTGTTACCCCGCTGTTTCCGGTCGGTGTCCGCGCTGCACTGCGCCGGACCCGCGCCGACTCAGTGACCGGCCGACCCGAACTCCCGAAGCCGTTTGAGCAGGCCCTCGCGCGCTGCCGGCCACTCCGCGGCGAGCATCGAGAAGTACGCGGAGTCGCGCACCGACCCGTCCGCGCGCAGCCGGTGGTGGCGCAGGGTTCCGTCGTACGAGCAGCCGAGCCGACGGATGGCCGACTGGGAGCGGGTGTTCAGCGCGTCGGTCTTCAGCGTGACGCGCGCGGCCCCGAGGTCGTCGAAGGCGTGCCCGAGCAGGAGCAGCTTGCACGTGGGGTTGACGTCCGTGGCCCACACGTCCCTGCGGTACCACGTCCAGCCGATCTCGAGCCCCTCGACGGCCAGGTCCACGTCGAGGTAGGAGGTCGAACCGACGGCTCGACCGTCCACGACGACCGCCCACGGGAGTCCGACGTGGGTCTCGCGCAGCAGCCCCATCTCGGCGAGGTCGACCGGTCGGGGCACGCTGAGCCACCGCCAGACGTCGTCCTGGTGTGCGGCGTCGAGCAGGTCGGCGTCGTGCCGCGGCTCCCAGGGCTCCAACCGGACCCGGCCGCGCGACAGCAGGACCGGCTCCGGGGTGCGCACGCATGGCAGCCTAGAGGCCGTCCGTTCGGCAGCAGGAAGGGTTTTCGGTGGAGGAGAAGCGCGCGGGACGCGTGGTGGACCGACTGCGCCAGCAGGGCATCGACGCGTACGTCGAACGCGCCTCGACCTACCAGTTCGGCGTCCGGGTCGCGCTGCGCGACGGGCGCAACGCCGTGTGGGACACCGACGGCACGCTCGGGCTCGAAGCCCAGGTGATGCGCAACGGCATGCTCGTCGGTTTCGTGCCGCAGCTCGAGGGCTCGGAGGAGTTCGACGAGGACCAGACCGTCGAGGCGATCGCGCACACCGACTACGACCAGCCCGTCGCGACCCGTCGGACGACCCCGCTCCCGCCGGCGGCACCTCTGCCGCGCACCGGCGGGGTCTTCCGTCGGTTCCTCGGCGGGTTCCGCGAGTAGCTCACCGCAGCGCGAGCGCCGTGGCCAGCAGGACCTCTTCGGCTCCCGGACGTCCGACCAGCTGCAGGGAGGCAGGGGGACCGTCGCGCCGCGGGACGGGTACGGCGACAGCGGGCAGCCCGGCGAGGTTGACGGGCAGGGTGAGCCGGAGCGGGTACTGCCGCGACGGGTCGGACACCGGCGCGGGGGCGTCGCGCAGGACCGGGAGGGCAAGGACGTCGTACTGCTCGAAGACCCTCAGCAGCTCAGCGGTCCATCGGACGCGGACCTCCTGCGCTGCCTGCCGCTCCTGGGCGGTCCGCGCGCCGCCCTGCCGCAACCGGTCGGCGACATCAGCGCCCACCCGGCCCGTCGCGAGCAGATATCCGCTCGACTGGTGTGCCTCGGCGCCCAGGATGACCAGGCACGCGGCGTCGGCGTCGTCCCAGCCGGGCAGCTCGACTTCCGGCAGCCGGCCGAGGACCCGGTCCAGCGCGGCGTCGACGCCGGCGGCCGCCGCCGGGCGGTAGCGGGCCACGCGCCCCGGTTCGCCGACCGTGAAGCCGGGTTCGAGCAGCTGCATGCCGAGGACCAGTCCCGGCACGTCGCGCGCGAGCGGGCCGACGGTGTCGAACGAGGGCGCCAGGGGCCAGACGCCCTCCAGGCTGATGCGGCCGTGGGTCGTCTTCAGCCCCGCGACGCCGCAGCACGCTGCGGGGATCCGGACCGAACCACCGGTGTCGGTGCCGAGGGCGACCTCGGCCTCACCAGCCGCCACGACGACCGCCGCTCCGCTGGACGAGCCGCCGGGCACCAGTGTCGGGTCGAGCGGGTTGGTCGGCGTCCCCTGCCAGTCGTTCACGCCCGTGATGCCGAAGGCGAGCTCGTGCATGCGGGTGCGCCCGACGACGTTGCGGACGTGGGCGAGGCAGGCGGCGTCGGCGGTGGGGAATGCCGACAGCGCCTTCGACCCGGCGGTGAGCGGCAGGCCGGCCTGCGCCATGAGGTCCTTCACTGCCACACGGGGCCCAGACCCACTGTCTGGCAACCGCAGCGACCAGCCGTCGGTCACAGCGGCTCGACGCGCAGCAGGAAGCCGCGCACGTCGAGGTATTCCGCCAGCGTCCCCTGGTGCTCGTCGCAGGCGTGCCAGGGCTTCTCGCGGTCCGGGGTGTGCAGCCGGGGGTTGTTCCAGAGCACGACGTGCGTCGCTTGGGCGCGGCAGCCCTTCGCCGAGCACACCGGTGCGTCGGTCCCGTTCTCGGCGTGGGTCATCCCCGCAAGGCTAGGGTCTTGGCCGTGCAAGAGGACCTGAGCGGGTGGCGGCGGCGGCGCGTGGAGCTGCAGTGGTACCGCGCCGTGCTGCGTCAGCAGGCCCGCGGTCGCTGGACCCTGCGCGGGATCAAGGGCCGTGGCGTGCGCCCGGTGGTCTTCGGCAAGCCCGTCGTCGACGCGTCGGACCTGGTCGTCGGCGACGACTTCAAGGTCTGGTCGGGACCGCGGGTCACGATGATCAGCGGCTGGGGGCGGATGCGCTTCGGCGACCGCTGCTTCGTCAACGTCGGCAGCACGATCATCTCGGTCGAGCAGATCGTGGTCGGTGACGACGTGGCCTTCGCCAACGACGTCTACGTCATGGACTCCGACAGCCATGGCGTCGAGGGGCGCCCGCACAAGCAGGCACCGATCCACATCGGCGACGGCTGCTGGATCGGGGCGCGCGCGATCATCCTGCCGGGCGTCACCCTCGGCAAGCGCGTGCTCGTCGCCGCAGGCGCCGTGGTCACCAGGGACGTCCCGGACGACTGCCTGGTCGCCGGCAACCCTGCGCGTGTCGTGCGTGAGCTGACCTACCCCGCCGGGTGCCGCCGCGCCTGGCACGACGAGCACTGCCCCTGCCCGAAGATCGCGCCCGTCGAGGACACGGCCTGACCTGTCGGGCTGCTGGTGCAGTCGTCAGGCGGTGCAGTCGTCAGGCGGTGCAGTCGTCAGGCGGTGCAGTCGAGGACGAGCTTGCCGACGGACCCGCGGCTGCGCAGCGCCTCGTGCGCCTGCGCGGCGTCGGCGAGGGGGTAGGTACCGCCGACCTGGGGGACCAGGGTGCCGTCCGCGACCATCGCCAGCAGCTCCGCCATCTGCGGCTGCAGCAGGTCAGGGCGACCGAAGCAGTGCGCCAACCAGAAGCCGACCACCGCCCGCGACCGCGACATCAGCTCGCCTGCGCTGACCGGCTTGGGCGCCTCACGCGAGGCCATCCCGAACGTCGCCAGCCGACCGAACGGCGCCAGGGCCGCCAAGGAGGCGTCGAAGGTCGACCCGCCGACCATCTCCAGGACGATGTCGACCTTCTTGCCGCCGTTGGCTGCCTCGAGAGCGGCCTTCAGGTCGGGTTCACCAGCGAGGACCAGGCTGTCGGCGCCGAGCCTTTGGGCGAGCTGGAGCTTGTCGTGCGTCGAGGCGACCGCGATGACGTTGCCGGCGCCCCAGGCCTTGGCGAGCTGAACGGCGAGGGTCCCCACCCCTCCGGCCGCTGCGTGGACGACAACGCTCTCGCCCGGCACCAGATGCGTGGAGGTCCGCAGCAGGTGCCAGGCCGTGAGGCCCTGCACCATCAGGGCGAGGGCTGCGCCGTCGCTGACCGCTTCGGGGAGCGGGAACGTCATGTGCGGGTAGGCGAGGGCCTTCTCGCAGTACCCCCCGGACATCGTGAAGGCCGCGACCCGGGTGCCGTCGGCGAGCGTGCCGACCACCTCGGAACCGGGCACGAGCGGGAGCTCTGACGGCGACAGGTAGGAGTTCTCGACCTGGTGGGTGTCGGCGTAGTTGACGCCCGCGCTGCGCACGTCCACCAGGACCTGGCCACCGGACTCGACCGGGTCGGGGAGGTCGGTCAGGTGGAGGACGTCGGGTCCTCCGAACTCGGTGATCTGCACAGCTCTCATCGGGTGACCATAATCGAACCCGATTCGGTCCCCGAGAGACCGTGGGGGATGCCACCATCGAGGTGGTGAGCGACACCACCACCGTCATCCGACCCAGCGCCGTCCTCGCCGACCGGGTCGCCAAGCAGGTCCTCGACGCGCTCCTGACCCGAGACGTCAGCAAGGGCGGGGTGTGGAGCGCCTCCGCCGGCCTGTGGCAGCGCTACGACCAGCCGTGGACCGGTGGGACGCGCGGGTCTGCGCGCCTGGTCGGCTCCATCGGCACCGTCTACGGCACGCCGTCGAAGTACGACATCACGATCTACCGGGTCACCCTGACCGACGCCGGCACGGAGAGCGGGTGGACGGTCGACTCCCTGTGCGACGACGCCCTGCAGTACGCCGACCTGACCCTCGCTCGCCTGCCCCGAGCGACCCTCGCCTCGGCGTCGCCGGACCCGTTCCGCAAGGACTGCCGCTAGACCGGCAGCCGTTCCCCGTCCCGGAACGGCTCTCGTCCGTCGGGGGTCAGCAGCCACGCCGCCTGGCGGCCCCGCACCCGCCACCCGTCGGCGTCCAGGACGATCGCGGTGTCCTCGTCGACGCCGATGACGCTGACGTCCGGGGGCACGTCGGCGAGGTAGCGACCGACCAGGTCAGGCATCCAGCCGGCGAACCGGTCGAAGTGCGGGATGACGCGCAGACCGGCGACGACGCCCAGTCCCTCGTCCGGAGTGCTGGTGCCCCGGATGTCCGGCACCCACGAGGTGAGGGCCATGGCGCCGGCGCTGCACCCGGCCAGCGCAGCGCCGCCCTCCCACGCGAGACGGATGGCCTCCCACACCCGGGTGCCCCGCAGGGTCCGCGCGAGGTACGGCGGGTTGCCACCGCTCAGGTAGATCAGACCGGCGCCCTCGACGAGCGCCGCCAGGGCGGGGGAGTCGGCGTCGTCACGGTCACGCACCAGCACCGGCACCTGCTCGACACCCAGCCGCTCGGCCTGCTGGCGGCCGAGGCGGACCCAGCGGTCCAGGGATGCTGGTCCCTCGGGTGCCGCCGCGGTGGGCAGCTGGACGAACCGAGGCGGCCGACCCTCCAGCAGCGACCCCTCCACCTCGGTCATCACCTCGAGGTACTCCCCGGACCCCACGAGGGCCACCGGCCCTGTCACGGGAGCAGCCCGAGGCCGCCGTCCATCACGACCACCTCGCCGGTGACGTACGTCGACCGCACCAGGGCCGAGACCATCTCCGCGACGTCCTCGGGGGTGCCGGTCCGCTTGAGCGGCGCCATCGCGGTCACCAGCGCCCGCAGGTCGTGCCACTCAGCGGTCCACGGCGTGTCGATCAGGCCAGGAGCGACCGCGTTCACCCGGATGGCCGGCCCGAGCGCCTTCGCCAGCAGACGGGTCTGGTGGTTGAAGGCCGCCTTGCTCGCGGCGTACGGGATCGACGACCCGGTCGGCTTCACGCCGGCCAGCGAGGACACGTTGACGACGCAGCCCTCGGCCTCGCGCAGTGCCTGCTCGGCAGCCGTGACCAGCACGAACGGCGCAATGACGTTGACGTCGTACAGGCGGCGCCAGATGTCCGGGGTGGCGGCGGCCAGGTCGGAGTGTGCGATCACCTCGGTGGTCCCGGCGTTGTTCACCAGCACGTCGAGCCGACCGTGTGCCTCCAGGACGGCGTCGATGAGTCCCTTGGCAGCGGCCTCCTGCCCGACGTCGGCCTGCAGGTAGCTCCCCCCGACTGCCGTCGCCACGGCCTGCCCCTCGGCGACGCTGCTGCGACTGTTCACGACCACGTGCAGGCCGTCCGCCGCCAGGCGGTGCGCGATGGCGGCGCCGATGCCGGACGACGAGCCTGTGACCAGAGCGACCTTCGACATGCCTCGGAGCCTACGGACCGGGCAGACTGCCCTCACCATGACGCCCGACGCCCCCACCCTTGACACCCGACCGCTGGACCCGCCCGCCGTCGACTGCGTCCTGCTCGTCAGCTTCGGGGGGCCCGAGGGACCGGACGATGTCCTGCCGTTCCTGGAGAACGTCACCCGTGGCCGCGGCATACCCGCCGAACGACTGAGCGAGGTGGCGCGCCACTACCTGGAGGTGTTCGGCGGGGTCAGCCCCCTCAACGACCAGTGCCGTGCGCTGCAGGTCGCCCTCCAGGAGTCGCTGCCCGACCTGCCCGTCTACTGGGGGAACCGCAACTGGGACCCGCTGCTGCCCGACACCCTCGCCCGGATGGCCGCCGACGGTCGGCGTCACGCACTGGCTGTCGTCACGTCTGCCTTCCCGTCGTACAGCGGGTGCCGGCAGTACCGCGAGGACGTGTGGCGCGCGCTGGTGCCGGGAGGACCGCTGGTCACCAAGGTGCGGCACTACTACGCCGAGGAGGGCTTTCTCGCGCCGATGCGCAGGAACGTCGCCGCCGTGGGCCTGCCCGACGCCCGCCTGGTCTTCACGGCGCACTCCATCCCGCAGGTGAGCGCCGCGACCAGCGGCCCCGACGGCGGTGCGTACGTCGAGGCGCTGCGTCAGGCCGCGGCGCAGGTGGCCGGAGACCGCCCGTGGGATCTCGTGTTCCAGTCGCGCAGCGGACCGCCGACCGTCCCCTGGCTGGAACCGGACGTGAACGACCACCTGCGATCCCTGGCAGCGCAGGGGAACTCCGAGGTGGTCCTGGTGCCGATCGGCTTCACCAGCGACCACGTCGAGGTGGTCTACGACCTCGACCACGAGGCGGCACAGACGGCCGACCAGCTGGGACTGCGCCTCGGGCGGGCGGCGACGGTCGGCACCGACCCCGAGTTCGTCGCGATGCTGGCGCGACTGGTCCGCGAACGCGCTGCCGGCGGGCCGGAGCTCACCGACCACGGGGGTGTGGCGACCCACGACCGCTGCCCAGCCCGGTGCTGCCCGCCAGCGCGTCGCCCCTAGACGACCTGCTCCACCTCGTCGCGCGGGATGCCGAGCAGGAACAGGACGGCATCGAGGAACGGCACGGTCAGTGCCGCGTCCGCGGCGTCGCGCACCACCGGCTTGGCGTTGAAGGCGATGCCCAGTCCAGCCGCCGCGAGCATGTCGAGGTCGTTGGCCCCGTCCCCGATCGCGACCGTCTGCTCCGGCTGCAGCCCCTCCTCGGCCGCGAACCGGCGCAGGGCGGCGGCCTTGCCGGCCCGGTCGACGACGTCGCCCACGACGTGTCCGGTGAGCCGGCCGTCCCGGACCTCCAGGACGTTGGCCAGGGCGTGGTCGAGGCCGAGCGCGTCGCGCAGGTCGTCGGTGACCGCGGTGAACCCACCGCTGACGACGCCGACCGTCCAGCCCAGGCGCTTCAGGGTCCGGACCAGCGTGCGCGCTCCTGGCGTGAGGCGTACGGCGGCCCGCACGCGGTCGACCGCCTCGACGGGCAGCCCCTCGAGCAGGGCCACCCGCGCACGCAGTGACTGCTCGAAGTCGAGCTCGCCGGCCATCGCCGCTGCGGTGACCCGCGCGACCTCCGTCTCGCAGCCCGCCTCGGCGGCGAGCATCTCGATCACCTCGCCCTGCACGAGCGTGGAGTCGACGTCCATGACGACCAGTCGGCGGGCACGACGGTAGATCGACGCGCGCTCGACCGCGACGTCCACCTGCTGGACGACGGCCTCCGCAGCCAGCTCGGTGCGCAGGCGGGCGGTCTCGCCACCGACGACGATCAGCTCGAACGACTGCGCCGGCCACGACGACAACCGCTGCACCCGCTCGATGTTCGCCCCGCACGAGGCGAGCCGGCGCGCGACCCCGGCCAGCGCCGCAGGGGGGAGCGGGGCGCCGAGGACCACGACGTGGTGCCGGGCCGGAGTCGGGGCGGAAACCGCTGCCTGGTCCGGATCCTCCTCAAGAGCGGCGAACTCCACGTCGACGTCGACGGACCGGGCCGCCTCGGCAAGGGCTGCCCGCACGTCGGTCCCGGGACCCGGCCCGCTGATGACGATGCCCAGGAGCAGGCGTCCGTGCACGACCACCTGTTCCACGTCCTCGACCACGGACCCGCACCGGTCCAGGACCTCCATGAGGGTGGCGGTCACGCCGGGGTGATCGCGACCCGTCACGGTCACCAGCAGGCTCATGCGGCTGCACCGCTGTTGTAGGCGGCCACCCTGGCGCGGCGCACCACCCGGGCGAGGTCACGAAGGACGCGGTCGCGCTCCTCCGCCTGCCGCGCGTCCACGGCACCACCGACATCTCGCTGGGCCAGGCTCAGCAGTGCCGCCAGCTGACGGGTGCGGACGAGGACCTCCCGGGCGCGCGGCGGCCAGGAGCGAGGCAGCTCGTCGTCGTCGAGGCCCCGGCGGGCGGCCGAGCGCAGGTCCATCAGCGCGTCCGCGACGTCCGGGCTCCAGCGCGCGACATCCAGCTCCGCGAGGGACCGAGCCGCTTCGACGACTCCGAGCCGCAAGTCGTGCTCCGCCTCGTGCAGGAACGGTCCCGGGTCAGGGGCGGTGACCGTGACCGGCCAGCACTGCCACGTCACCGTCGTCACCGTCCCGTCGAGCTCGGTGCCGTGGCTGATGAGCTGCGGGACCAGGCCGGTCCCACTCCCGTCCGCACGGAGGGCCAGGACCCCCTCACCGGCGGCCAGCGCGGCGGCGGTGAACGGGCCGGGACCGGGCAGGCCGAGCGGGTCGCCGGGTACCGGCAGGACGACGCGGACCCGGCGCACACCCTCGGCCCGAAGCCGTCCGGCGGCCTGCTCGAGGTCGAGGTCGTCGACCCAGAGACCCGCCACCAGATGCCCGTCGTCGAGGGCGGTCGCGCGCGCGACCAGCTCGGGAAGCGACGCCTCGCCCGACAGCCACGCTGTCAACCAGCACGCCAGCAGCGCGCTGCGCGGCGGACCGGGGTGGGGGGTGGTCACGAGGGAGCAGCGTAGGGGGCGTGTCGGTGCCTGCCGTGCGCGAAGGCCGGACCTACCGTGCCAGGGTGCGTTCCTACGACGGCCTCGACCTGTCCCCGCCTACCCGCGCACCGGCGCGGTCGGTGCCCGCGGAGCGCGGAATGGTTCTCGAGGAGGTCCTGTCCGGCTTCTGCGGCGCGGTGGTCGACGCCGACAAGGAGCGGGTGAGCCTCGAGGACCGGCACGGTCGGGTCCGCGTCTTCCCGCTGGGGGTGTTCCTGCTCGAGGGATCACCCATCACCCTGGTGCGCGCGACCTCCGCCGGACCCGCCGCTGCCCGCCGTACGGCGAGCGGGTCGGTGCCGGTGATCGACCTGCGCGCCCGGGTCGCCCGCGCCGGCAGGATCTGGGTCGAGGGGCGACACGACGCCGAGCTGGTCGAACGGGTCTGGGGCCACGACCTGCGGGTCGAGGGCGTCGTGGTCGAACCGCTCGACGGCATCGACGACCTCGCCTCGCTGGTGCGCGCGTTCGGACCCGAACCGGGTCGGCGGCTGGGGGTCCTGGTCGACCACCTGGTGGAGGGGACCAAGGAGAGCCGGGTCGTCGCCGGGGTGAACAGCCCCCACGTTCTCGTCACGGGCCACCCGTACGTCGATGTCTGGCAGGCCATCAAGCCCGCCTCGGTGGGCATCGAGTCCTGGCCGGTGGTGCCCCGGGGCCGGCCCTGGAAGGAGGGGGTCTGCGAAGCCCTCGGCTGGGGGGAGCCGTGGGAGGGCTGGAAGCGGATCCTCGCCTCCGTCGACAGCTACACCGACCTCGAGGTACCGGTGCTCAACGCCGTTGAGCGCCTCATCGACTTCGTGACCGACAGCCCCTGACACAGCAGGAGGGCGGCCCCGTGTCGGGGCCGCCCTCCTGCGCTCGTCAGAAGCGTCAGTAGACGCGTCGGCGGGTGCCACCCACGGGGACGAAGTTCAGGACCAGGCCGACGAGCAGCAAGATGATGCCGATCGTGTAGAGCGCGGGCGGCCCGACGAGCAGGCCGATGATGAGCAGAATCAGACCGAGCGCGATCACGGGGGTCTCCCTTGGTTCGTGGGGGGTGGCACCGAGGTGGGTGCTGACGTCCAGATGCCCACGGCAGCAAGGGTTCTAACCCCTCAGGGTCAGACAAACTTTGCCAGGGGTCCACCGGTGTTTCGCGCAGAGGACTCGGCGCGTCCACGCGGCAGGGCCAGGCGCTTCACCTAGGGTGAGACGGCCGCCTTCCCCCGGACGCCCTGACAGAACCCTGGACCGCGAGTCCGTCCAGTCCGTCGTACGACCGGAAAGAGATCGTTGACCGCCCCGCTTCCCTCGTCACCCGAGACGGCCCCGCTGCGGTCCTGGCAGCGCACGGCCCTTGTCAGCTACCTGCGCGCCAACCCGCGGGACTTCCTCGCCGTCGCCACGCCCGGTGCCGGCAAGACCACCTTCGCCCTGCGCATCGCCGCGGAGCTGCTGGCCTCGGGCACCGTGCAGGCCCTCACCGTGGTGGCGCCCACGGAGCACCTGAAGACGCAGTGGGCGCTGGCCGCGGCCCGCGTCGGGATCAGCCTCGACCCGTCCTTCACCAACGCGATGGGCGCCGCCAGCGCCGACTACCACGGTGTGGTCGTGACGTACGCCGGGGTGGCGGCGCACCCGTTGCTCCACCGGGCGCGCACCGAGCGTCGCCGCACCCTGGTCATCCTCGACGAGGTGCACCACGCCGGCGACGCGCTGTCGTGGGGCGACGCGGTGCGCGAGGCCTTCGAACCCGCCACGCGGCGCCTGAGCCTGACGGGGACGCCCTTCCGCTCGGACACCAACCCGATCCCGTTCGTGCGGTACGAGCGGGGGAGCGACGGCATCACCCGCTCGGCCGCCGACCACGCCTACGGCTACGCCAGTGCCTTGCGCGACGGG
The DNA here is from genome assembly GCA_963784705.1 of uncultured Actinomycetota bacterium. GTDB lineage: Bacteria > Actinomycetota > Actinomycetes > Mycobacteriales > SCTD01 > RYN-111. The sequence continues at coordinate 181,201 of CAWASC010000014.1, read as the reverse complement.
GTCGTCCGGCCGGTGCTGTTCATGGCCTACAGCGGTACGGCGACCTGGAAGACCCGGGCCGGCGACGAGATCACCGCCACCCTGGGGGAGCCGCTGACGGTCGAGCAGACCGCCCATGCCTGGCGCACCGCGCTGGACCCGCACGGCGACTGGATGCCCGCCGTCCTCGCTGCGGCCGACCGTCGCCTCACCGAGGTGCGCCGAGGCGTGCCCGATGCCGGTGCCATGGTCATCGCGAGCGACCACAAGAACGCCAAGCTCTACGCCGAGCTGCTCGAGGGGATCACCGGGACCGCTCCCACCGTCGTCCTGTCCGACGACCCCGGGGCGTCGAAGAAGATCGCGGCGTTCGGGGAGTCCACCGACCGGTGGCTGGTGGCCGTGCGCATGGTGTCCGAGGGAGTGGACATTCCCCGGTTGGCTGTGGGCGTTTACGCGACCAGCGTCCAGACCCCGCTGTTCTTCGCCCAGGCCGTGGGGCGGTTCGTGCGTGCCCGGCGTCCGGGCGAGACAGCGAGCGTCTTCGTCCCGTCCGTGCCGGTCCTGCTGGCCCTCGCCGCCGAGATGGAGGTCGAGCGCGACCACGCCCTCGACGGTCCGGCGAAGGAGCAGTTCCTCGCCGACGAGCTGCTGGCTGCAGCGAACCGCACGGAGAAGGACGGTGAGGAGGAGCCGGGGTTCATCGCCCTTCAAGCCTCGGCCCATCTCGACCGCGTGATCTACGACGGCGGCGAGTACGGCACCGGCGCGGCGCTCGGCAGCGAGGACGAGCAGGACTTCCTCGGACTACCAGGCCTTCTGGCGCCGGAGCAGGTCGCGGTCCTGCTGCAGCAGCACCAGGCCAAGCAGCTGCGCAACGCCCCGCGGGTCCCTGCGCCGGCGGTCCGGGAAGCGACGGCGCACGAGGTGCTCTCCGGGCTGCGCAAGGAGCTGAACGGGCTGGTCGGCGCCTGGCACCACCGCACGAGCAAGCCCCACGGGACGGTGCACGCCGAGCTGCGCAGCGCCTGCGGGGGACCACCGTCGGCGCAGGCGACCGCTCAGCAACTCCAGGACCGCATCGACACGATGCGGCGCTGGGCGCAGGAGCGCCGTTAACCGGTGCCTTGAGCAGGCGCCCTGAGCAGGCGTCCTGAGTAGGCGTCGTGAGCAGGCGTTGTTAGTAGGCGTCGTCCATGATGCGGAAGACCGCGCCCATGACCAGGCCCACGAGCAGCACCGCTCCACCGACGATCGCCAGGACCAGCGACTCCATCGGGAGCGCGAACCCGAGCAGGATGCTCGCGACGACGATGAGCGCGACGGTGACCCACGAGGTCGTCTTGACGTTGTGGCCGCCTGCCATGTGGAGCCTCCTGATCAGGATGTGTCTGTCGTGGGAAGTCTAGGGGACACGCAGGAACAGAGCGGCCCCGTGGGAGGGTTGGCCCATCGTGAGCCGACTCTTCTCCCCCCTGACCCTGCGCGGCACCACCTTCGCCAACCGCGTGTTCGTGAGCCCGATGTGCCAGTACTCCGCGACAGACGGGCTGCCTGACGACTGGCACCTCGTGCACCTTGGCGCTCGCGCCGTGGGCGGAGCTGGCCTCGTCCTGACCGAGGCCACCGCGGTCAGCCCCGAGGGGCGCATCAGCCCGCAGGACACCGGCATCTGGAGCGACACGCAGACCGCGGCATGGGCGCGCATCACCGCGTTCGTCCGCAGCCAGGGCGCCGTACCGGGCATCCAGCTCGCCCACGCCGGGCGCAAGGCCTCGACCTACCGGCCCTGGCACGAGCGGTCGGGGAGCATCCCCGTCGCGGACGGGGGGTGGCCGACGGTCGGGCCCAGCGCGGTCGCCTACGGCAGGTACGCCGAGCCCGCCGCCCTGGACGAGGCGGGGATCGCGAAGGTCGTCGAGGACTTCGCGATGGCAGCACAGCGCTCGGTCGACGCCGGGTTCGAGGTCATCGAGCTCCATGCCGCGCACGGCTACCTGCTGCACACGTTCCTCAGCCCCCTGTCCAACCTGCGCACGGACGGGTACGGCGGTGACCTGGCCGGTCGGTCGCGGTTGCTGCTCGAGGTCGTCGACCGGGTGCGTCCGCTCCTGACCGGCCCGCTGTTCGTGCGCATCAGCGGGACGGACTGGACCCCGGGAGGGTGGACGGTCGAGGACAGTGTGGCGCTCGCGCCGCTGCTCGCCGACCGGGGCGTCGACCTGGTGGACGTCAGCAGCGGCGGTCTGCACCACACCCAGCAGATCCCGGTCGGCCCGGGCTTCCAGGTACCGCTCGCCGCCGCCGTCCGGGCGGCCGGAGTCGCGACCGGCGCTGTCGGGCTGATCACCGAGGCGAAGCAGGCCGAGGACGTGCTCGCCGCGGGCGACGCTGACGTCGTGTTCCTGGCCCGCGAGCTGCTGCGCGATCCGCACTGGCCGCTGCACGCCGCTGCTGAGCTCGGTGACGAGGTCGCGTGGCCGCCGCAGTACGAGCGCGCCCGCCCATGAGCGTGCTCGTCAGCGACGCCTCCGACCCGCGGGTGTCGGACTACTTCGGGCTCACCGACGTGACCCGCCGGTTGAAGAAGGAGCCCGAGGGCGGGTTCTTCATCGCCGAGGGACAGCTCGTGATGCGCCGCGCGATCGAGGCCGGCTGTCGACCGCGCTCGCTGCTGATGGCGCCGAACAGGGTCGAGGACCTCGATCCGATGCTGCAAGGGCTGGCCTGCCCGACGTACGTCGCGTCTCCCGAGGTCCTGCACGAGCTCACCGGTTTCCACGTCCACCGTGGCGCGCTCGCCTCCTTCGACCGTCCGGCCGAACGCGATCCGCAGGTGCTGCTCTCGGACAGCCGCCGCCTGCTGGTCCTCGAGGCCGTCAACAGCCCGACCAACCTGGGCGCGGTGTTCCGCAGCGCCGCCGGCCTCGGCATGGACGGCGTGCTGCTGAGCCCGACGTGCTGCGACCCGCTCTACCGCCGCGCCGTGCGCGTCAGCATGGGGGAGGTGTTCGCCCTTCCCTACGCCTACCTCCCTGAGTTCCCCGGGGGGATCGCCATGGTGCGTACCGCCGGCTACCGCGTCCTCGCGATGACGCCGAGCGCCACCGTCGACCTTGCGGCGGTTGCGGTGGAGCCCGACGACCGGGTGGCCCTGCTGCTGGGCGCAGAGGGGCCGGGACTGACTGCGGAGGCGATGTCCGCCGCCGACCTGCGCGTCGGCATCGCCATGGCGGGCGGCGTCGACTCCCTCAACATCGCCGCGGCGGCGGCGGTGGGCTGCTTCGTGCTGGGACGGCGTCCGCGCGGCACTGACTCGGTGTAGGAAGGACAGGTGAAACCCGTTCTCGTCGCGTCCGCCCTGGTCCTGCTCGTCACCGGCTGCGGAGGCGGCAGCAGCACCGGTAGTACGTCGAAGTCGGCGTACATCGCGAAGGCGGAGGCGATCTGCGCCACGGCGAACACCGAGCAGAAGGCGCTGACCCGCCCCACGTCGATCGACGGGTTGGCGCCGTACGTCGGTCGGGTGGTCGCGATCGCGGACGAGGCGACCACCAAGCTGCAGGCGCTCGAGGTCCCCGCGTCCGACGCCGCGGAACTGCAGAAGCGCGTCCTCGGTCCGTTGCAGGAGCAGCTCTCCGCCGGTCACACGTACGCCGACGAGGTGGCCGCCGCGGCGAAGGCGAAGGACTCGACGGTTCTGGTGAAGCTGCTCAGCGACCCGCCGACCAAGACCCGCGCGGACCTTCCCTGGATGAAGGACTACGGCTTCGACGAGTGCGTCAAGGCGGCCGACACCTCCGGCTGACCTGGCCTCAGGTGGCGGTCGGCTCAGGTCGTCGGGGTCGTCACCACGGGTACGCACTTGCTGGTGGGGAGCGGCTCGACCGGGTCCGTGTAGGCACAAGGAAACTCCACGGGCCAGCGACGGGACAGCCGGAGCAGCGCCGTCTGTAGGACGTCCTGTACCTCCATGCCATCAGGCACCAGGAGACGTGCCCTGCGCAAGAGGTCGTCGCCGTGCGCGCGGACGAAGTCCGTGAAGCCAGCCTCATCCGTCATCCGCACACCCCCAAGAACGAGTTCAGCGATCCCTTCCTTGCACGGGCGCAGGACATCTTCGCAAGCGGCGTTCCGCGTGTCTCGAACGGGAGGCTGTCCCAGTGCTGCTGCGTCGCGCCGGGGCGGCGACCCCGTCGCTGTGTCTCCCAGACCCGCCCGACAGGGATGACTCTGCGTCCGCTCCACAACCAGACCGAGAGCGCTCCCACGTCGCTCCTTCAGCGCGAGGCGCTGATCAAGATGCGGCATCCGTGAGCCGCTCGACCCGCCGAACTCGCCGCCGTTCCTGGCCTCAGGGGCTCAGCTCACCCAGAGGAAGTTCCTTACATGCAGGGCGGCGCGAGCAGTGATCTACCGGAGCGAGTGGTCCAGGGCGAAGTCGGCCTTCCGGTCTGCACCGAGGGTCGTGGTGCGCTCGCAAGACTGCGTGGAGAAGCGGCAGCGGAGGAGAGCTAGATCCCCATTGTTTTGCCCTCCGACCACGAGAAGAACGCTGTCAGGAGCCTCTCGTACTGCGTCCATGACCGTGAGTGCTGCCGGCGCGTGCACGTCGAGAACCCGCTGCTGCCCAGACAGTTCGTGGAGTTTTCCGGCGGCGAACGAGAAGGGCCGGTCCCGGACGCGTACCTCCTGATCGGGGACACTGGATGCTGAGCCACGGTCACGGACTGTGCCTTGGCGGACGTCCCATGCGACGAGTCGCTCCGGGGCCGTGGAGTCGCGCAGGACGCGCAACACGACCTCGCTGGCGGTCACCGAAACCACCTGGGAGGAGAGGTACTTGAAGTCCACGTGGGCACTCCGCCTGCCTGTGGCGGTGTCGAAAAGCTCAAATCCTGTCGGTGCGTCGGCAGGAGTCGCCTCGAACAGGGATGACGCGAGCAGACGGCCGTCCGCGGACAGCCCGTGCGTGAGGTCGCCGTGGTCGATCTGGCGCAGTCCAGAAGCCGTGAGGACACCCGTGCGCTTGTCTGCGTCACCAGCACCGGTATCGCCTTCACTGTGCAGCTCCACCACGTAACCGCGCCCACCACGACCCAGTGGCACCAGCCATCCTCCGGCGCGGAAGGTGTAGTCGAGGCCAGGTGCGTGGAAGGTCAAGCCGTAGGTCCAGGCAACCTCAGGTGTCTTGCCCAGAGGCAGCGAGCGAAGCCACTCGCCGACCTCCCTGTCGGATGCCTCTGGATCTGCGTTGGGGGGCGGGCTGATCGACGGTTCCAGGGTGGGCGCCTGTGTTGCTGGGATCACCAACGAGTCATGCTTGGAGCCCGGCTTCAGTGTCAGGGCTACGGTGCCGCTCGCGATCAGGGCGAGCAGAGCACAGCCGGTTGCCGTGCGGAACCGGCGGGCACGACGCCCGGCTCGGAGCACCCGGGCGCCAAGGTCGGGACGCAGCGTCACAGTTGCTGCTTGCGCATGCAGAGCGGCCTTGATGTGGGTCTCGAGCGTCATCGGGCCTCCTCGTTGGCAGGTGCGGCGGCCTCCAGACGAGCGCGGAGTGCCGCAAGGGCCCGCGACGACTGGCTCTTGATGGTTCCTGGACTCACACCGAGTTGCGCGGCGATCTGCACCTCTGACAGGTCTTCGTAGTAGCGAAGCACGACGACGGCACGCTGACGCGCTGGCAAGGTTGCCACGGCGTGCCAGACCCTCAGGCGTTCGTCGATGACCTGGGTGCCATCTGATAGCAGCAGTTCTGGGAGGACGTCCGCTGGACGCTCCCCGTGCCAGCGCCGACGTCGCCAGGAGATGACAGTCGTCACCAGGGTTCGTCGAGCGTAGGCCTCCGCCGCCTGCGGGTCACGCAGCTTGCGCCAGTTCAGGTAGACCTTCGTCAGGGCTTGCTGGAGCAGGTCCTCGGCATCCTGCCGGCCTCCGGCGAGTAGATGAGCAGTCCGCATCAAGGATGCCGAACGCGCAGCAACGAAGAGGCTGAACTCCTCGTCCGCGCGACTGCTACTCATGCTCCCCCTTGATGTGCTCCTGAAGCTAGGACGCCGAAGGTGGCGCAGCAGGTTGTCACGACTCAGGCCATTCGTGTTGCGGAGCCCTGCTGACACGCGCGCAGGAAGGTAGGGCCTCGTTAGCGCAGAGATGCTGCCTTAACGTCGAGGGGTGGCAAGGACTGATGAGCCCCTCGTGGGTGACGTCGTGCTGGTTGGCCCCGATGAGAAGCCTCTCAACCATGGCCGACGAATGACCCGTCGCGACGCTCGGTCCGTGCCGCGGGCACACGTCACCACCCTTGGGATCGTGGGGGAGTGCTCGCCCGCCCGTCATCGACTGGCTCGAGACCGAGGAGGTCCGGCAGCAGTTCCGCGAACGGCTGAGGCAGGGGAGTGAGCGGGAGGGCAGAGTCGCAGGCGATGTCGTCCTGTACGAACCGGCCGATGGGCAGCGCGGCCTGGTTCTCGAGGTGCCGTCGTCGAAGGCTATGTGCGGCTCCAGGCGGACGGTGTGCGCTGCTGAACTTGGCGCTACCTGTGAACGGATCAGAACGGGGGGTTCTGGTCGTGCCAGGTGGGGTGGGTGACGAGGCCGTTCTCGTTGAGCCAGCGGCCGTCGCGGAGCTGCACGGTGCGCTTGCCGGTGTGCAGGTCGTGGTGGAGGGTGTCGCAGACGTTGAGGGTTTCGTCGAGGCTGGTGATCTGGTCCTCGGCGTAGCCCAGGACGTGATGGGGGCGTAGGACGATGAGCGGGTCGGGCAGGCCGGGGCAGCAGCCGTCGCCGGCGCACCGTCCGGCGCCTTCGAGGTCGAGGGCCCGTCGTTCGTCGGCGGTGAGGGTGCGTTGGGAGTGGATGGTGCGGAGGGCCTTGCCGCCGAGGCTGAGCACGACGGTGGTGACGTGGCTGTCGCACCACCACCTGCGGACCAGCGATCTCGGCAGGAGCCGTCCGCTGTCCGCGCGTGGCGGCGGCGCACCGGGCCGGCGTTGCTCAGGCCGGGTGCTGGTTCCGGTTCCGGTTCCGGTTGTGGTGCCGGTGATGCTGGCTTCGGGGATCGTGACGTGGATCTGCACGGGGGTCTTGCTGACCAGCCCGCCGAGGCCGGCGGCGAGGTAGCGCTCCAGGGCGTTCGAGAACGCGTCGTGCAGTCGCTTCCTGCGTCCGCGCGGCAGGCCGTGGGGCAGGGCGCCGTCGGCGTCGAGCCGAGCCCCCAAGGGTCCCCACACGTCCTCCGCCTCCGTGGCACCGGCGTCCCGGGCGTCGGCCCACGCGGCGGTGTCGTCGGGGTTGCGGGTGTCGTGGGCTGCGGCGGCGCGCAGGACGGTCCAGAGGCGTTCGCCGCACTCGAGGTCCAGGGCTCCGCACAGGTGCCACCCCTGCCCGTCCGGGAGCTCCGTGATCGACAGGCCCCGGCGTTCGTGGCCCTTCTCGGCGCGGTCCTCCAGCAGGCTGGGCAGGACCGCGACGACGATCTCGTCCAACGCCCCCGCGAGAGCGCGGGGTGCGATGGCTTCGGCGAGCCACAGCAGCGTGTGCTCCAACCGCTCGGCCTGCGTCCCCTCGAGCGACAGCAGGGTCTGCGCGCGGTCGATGACGGGCTGCAGTCGGGGGTCGTCGTCGTGCAGCCCTTGCAGCTCACGGCAGATCAGCCCGGCGACGTTCCCCACGACCGCGTTCAGGACCAGGTCACCCGGGAGCCCGTCGATGAGCCCCTCGGGCCGGTCCAGGTGCGGCCCGCAGGTCCGTAACGCCCCTGCCGTCTTCCGCGCTGCTCCGAGGCTGACGCGCCGGTCCTGCACCGCCGCGTCCAGCACCGGGAAGGTCCGCAGCCGGTTCGCGAGCAGCGCATCACCAGGGTCACCGTCGGGCCGGTGCTCCCGCACCCACGCCTTCACACTCCGCGCGCCGACCAGGTCGGTCAGCCCGCGGGCGTGCACATCGGCCAGGCGGGTCAGGTCGTGCACCCGCAGCTGCTGCTCGACCTGCAACAGCGCCTGCGCATCGGACAGCGCTTGTGCCGCGTCGACCTGCGAGGGCCGCACCGCCACCACCCGCTCCACCGCCCGCTGCAGCGCCGCGACCACCGGGCTCGGTGGAGGCAACGGTCCGGCCTCGACCGGACCCAACCCGGTCACGCCCGGCGCCGACCACGCCGCTTCGGGAACCGCCGGGTCGGCCAGGTCGTCGGGGTCGCAGCAGCAGGCACAGCCGAAGTGCCGCTGCTGCTCCAGCTCGAGGACCCAAGAGGGGATGACCGACGGTGCCGCGCACTCCAGCCCGCCCGGCCACTCCGGGACGTCAGAGGAGGTCAGCAGGGCGTCGTACGCATCCATCCGGCTCACCTCCATGGGCAAAACCGTATCTGTATTCGACAACCGAGTCAAGCCTTTTCGCCTGCTGTGCCTAAGGATTTCAAACTCTCCTGACGGACCCGTGGGTCGCTCTGCCCGGCGGGTAGGTCGGGTGGGTAGCCCCCGAGGCTGAGCATGGCCACGGCGAGGGCTTCGGTGGAGTGGAAGCCGAAGGCGACGCGGGTCAGGACGGGGATCTTGGTGCTGGTCGATTCGACGAGGGCGTGGGACAGGTCCTCGCCGATGGCCGCCTCGATCTGGGGTCGGTGTCGGCGGATCGTGCGGCCGAGCTCGGCGAAGGTCGTGATACGGCCGCGGGCGGCCCCACCCAGCCACGTGTCGAGGGCTTCGATGCCGGCGTCGGGTCCGTCGCTCTGGTCGAGGGCGACCAGGGTCCGGAGGACCCCCTTGAGCAGGTAGCCGCGGGTCTCATCGCGGCACGAGATCCGGGGCGCATCGGCCTCCAGCTCCGCCACAACTGTTCCGAGACCGAGTGCTCGCCACCGGCGACGGCCCTCGCCTCGGTCATGGGCCGGGCAGCGGTGAACTCGCACACCCGGCTGAACGGTGCGTCCTCAGTCGACGAGGTCGAGCGCGGCCTCGACGATCGAGCGGGGGTCGAGGCCGTGGTGGGCGTGCACCTCGTCCACGCCACCGCCCTGACCGAACACGGAGACCCCCAGGCAGGTGACCGGGGTGCCGGTCACGGAGCCCAGGAACGCCAGGGTGTGCGGGTGCCCGTCGAGGACGGTCACCATCGGCGTACGCACCCCGAATGCTCGGTCCAGCACCCCCTCGTCCACTCCGTGCGCCGGTCCGCGCAACAGTCCCCGGCGCTGCTGCACGGCACGCCACAGCCGGTCGTACGACGTCACCACCACGATGTCCGCCGCCACCCCCTCCGCGGCGAGCAGGTCCGCGGCGGCGACGACGTTGGGCACCAGCGCACCGACGCCGACCAGTGTCACGACAGCGCCGGACACCGCCCGCAGGCGATAGGCGCCGGCAAGCACGTCACGACGTCGGGCCTCCAGGTCGTCGGGCAGACAGGCCAGCGCCTGGTCCACGGGACGCGTCGACAGCCGGAGGTAGGCCGACTCTCCCTCGGGGCGGCCCAGCCGGGAGAGGGCGTCGAGCAGGCACCACTCGGTCTCGACGGCGAAGGCCGGCTCGTAGGCGGTGACCCCTGGCTGCTCGAGACCGATCGACGGCGTACCGATGCTCTGGTGCGCCCCGCCCTCGGCAGCAAGGGTGACCCCCGACGGCGTTCCCACCAGGATGCTCTGGCCGCCGGCGTAGGTCCCGAAGGCCCACGGCTCGAGCGCCCGCCCGACGAACGGGTCGTAGACCGTGCCGATGGGCAGCAGCGGCTGACCGCAGGTCAGCCAGGTCGCACCGAGCTCGCCCAGCAAGGACACCAGGTTGATCTCGGCGATGCCGAGCTCGACGTGCTGACCGGTCGACGTCTCGCGCCAGCGCACCAGGCGGTCGCCCTCGGTGGCCGGGTCGGTGGCGAACCAGTCGTGCCGGTCCTGAGGCGACCACACGCCGACCTTGTTGATCCAGCCGCCCTGGTTGGTCGACGACGCGACGTCGGGGGAGACCGACACCATCCGCGCGGCAACCTCTGGGGCGTCGCGCGCCAGGTCGGTCATGACCCGGCCCAGCGTCGCCTGCGTCGACTGCTCGCCGCGGTACGTCCGTCCCAGCGACGTGGGTACGGCGGGAGCAGCCACCTGCGGCCACGGCTCCCGGGCAAGCCGTGCAGCGGTGTCGGCGCACAATGACGCAGCGGGTGACCCTTCGTCGAACCGCTCCCAGGGGTCCTCGACCGACCGCCCCAAGGACGACGCGAGCTGCGCGTACTGCTCGTCGGACAGCAGGGCGGAGTGGTTGGACGGGGAGCCCTCGATCGGCAGGCCACGCCCCTTGACCGTGTAGGCGAAGACGACCGTGGGACGCGTGTTGTCGACCGCCTGGAAGGCGGTCCGGAGTGCACCGAGGTCGTGCCCGCCGAGGTCGCGCAGAGCCTGACGCACCTGCTCGTCGGAGAGCGGTTCCAGGACGGCGGCAAGGGCGCCGCGGTCACCCACGAGTCGAGAGCGCAGCGACGTCAGCGGAGTCCGGAGGAGGAACTGGTACTCCTCGTTCCCCATGCCGTCGATGCGCTCGCGCAGAGCTCCACCGCCCGGCTGGTCGAACAGCGAGGTCAGCAGGCCGCCGTACTTCACCTCGAGGACCTGCCAGCCCGCTGCCGCGAACATGCCCTGCCAGCGGCTGATCGCGATGTCCGGAACGATCCGGTCGAGCGACTGCCGGTTGAGGTCGACGACCCAAAGCACCTCACCGAGCTTCTGCACCATCGGGTCGGCGACGCACTCCCAGATCGCGCCCTCGTCGAGCTCGGCGTCCCCGAGCAGCGAGATCTGCCGGCCGCCGGGCTCGATGTCGAAGTGCGCGCTGACGTAGCGCCGTGCGATGGCGCCCCAGACCGGAGCCGTCGCCCCGATGCCGACCGACCCGGTCGAGTAGTCCGGCACGTCCGGGTCCTTGGTGCGTGACGGGTAGGGCTGCAGCCCGCCGAGCTCCCGCAGGCGCGGCAGGTACGACGCGTCCAGCCGGCCGAGCAGGTAGTTGATCGCGTGGAGCACGGGTGAGGCGTGCGGTTTCACCGAGACCCGGTCCGCGGGCGTGAGGTGCTCGAACCACAGCGCGGTCATGAGCGTCACCATCGACGCGCTCGAGGCCTGGTGCCCGCCGACCTTCACCCCACTGCTGTTGGGGCGTGCGTTGGCGGCGTGCACGATCGACGTGGCCAGCCAGAGGACGCGCTGCTCGATCTCGCGAAGGGTCGGTTCGTGTGTCACGGACGAATCATCACAGGTAGCGTCGCGGGATGGTCGAGCAGTCGGGCACGGGATCGGCGGACATCCTCGCCGACGTCGCCGCCCGGCTGGGCGCGTCCCTCGACCTCACGCACACGCTCGACCAGATCACCCGCTCCGTGGTCGACCGACTCGGCTTCGGCGTCGCGGCGCTGAACCTCACGATGCCCGACGGTCACCTCGAGGTGGTGGCCGTCGCTGGTCCGCCCGAGGTGCGCGCGGAGCTCATCGGGCACCGCCAGTCGGGGGAGGACTGGCGGCAGGCCCTGGAGGCCAGCCGGCAGACCGGTCGCCTGCGCTTCGTCGACGGCCGCGAAGAGGCCGACGACATCGGCCACCTGTACTCCTACGTCCCCGACATCGCCGTACCGGACGACCCGCTGGGCTGGCACCCGTTGGACGCCCTGTTCGCCCCTCTGTACGGCGCCGACGGCGCCCTGTGCGGCGTCCTGTCGGTGGACCTGCCGGATGACGGCATGCGACCGGACCTGCAGGACTGCGGACTGCTCGAGGCGTTCGCGATCCAGGCGGCCCTCGCCATCGACCACGCCCGCCTGTACGCCGACCTGCAGCGCGCGATGGACGAGCAGCGGCGGGTGCAGGCCGAGCTGCAGCACCGGGCGCTGCACGACGCCCTGACCGGCCTGGCCAACCGCGAGCTGCTCATCGACCGCCTCGACCTGGCGCTCGCGCGCAGGCGGCGCGACAACCGATCGGTCGCGGTCCTGTTCATGGACCTCGACCACTTCAAGCTCGTCAACGACTCCTTGGGACACGCCGTCGGTGACGAGCTGCTCGTGGCCGTCGCGGCGATCCTCGTCGACCACCTCCGTGAGGTCGACACCGCCGGGCGCATCGGCGGCGACGAGTTCGTGCTGCTCCTTGAGGAGCTGGGCGGTCCCGCGGAGGCGATCGCCGTGGCCGAGCGGCTGCTCGTCGCCGTACGCGAACCGCTGCGGTTGGGTGGGGAGCGGTTGCGGGTGTCGCTGTCCATCGGCATCTCGCTCGCCGGCGCCGACTCGACGTCCGGCGAGCTCCTGGCCGAAGCCGATGCCGCGCTGTACCGCGCCAAGGCGGCCGGCCGGGGCCGGTGGGAGGTGTTCGACAGCGCGATGCGGTCGGAGGCCCTGGCCCAGCTGGCCCTGCGGTCGGAGCTGGCCCACGCGGTCGAGGAGCACCAGTTCGTCCTGCACTACCAGCCCCTCGTCGAGCTGCCCAGCGCGCGGGTGCTCGGCCACGAGGCCCTCCTGCGCTGGGACCACCCCACCAGAGGCCTCCTCCTTCCCCAAGCCTTCTTGGCGGTCTTGGAGGACAGTGACAGCGACAGCCCGGTCGCGGAGTGGGTCCTCGAGCAGGCGTGTGCCGACGCTGCACGCAACGACGAGGGCTTCGTGTCGGTGAACATCAGCCCGCGCCAGCTGGCGCGGCCGGAGCTGGCTCGGCGCGTGGCCGACGTCCTCGGCCGCACCCGCCTGGATCCGTCGCGCTTGTGGATCGAGATCACCGAGGACCGTCCGGTCGACACCCGGCGCGACGTCACGGACGTCCAGCGACTGCGCGACCTGGGGGTGCACGTCGCCCTCGACGACTTCGGGAGCGGCTACGCCGGGCTCACCTACCTGCACCGGCTCCCCGCCGACGTGGTGAAGATCGACCAGAGCTTCGTCACCAACGTGGCGGACGACCCGGTGAGCCGGGGGATCGTGAGCGCCGTCGTGGGCCTCGCCCAGGTGATGGACCTGACCGTGGTCGCCGAGGGCGTCGAGGACGCCGAGCAGGCAGCGGTGCTGTACGGCCTCGGCGTGACCATGGCGCAGGGATACCTCTGGGGCAAGCCCGCCGCAACGGCAGGAGACCAGCTCCCCGTGGTCGCGGTGCGCTCCCAGCTCGTCGACGACCTCGAGGGCGAGCTCCGCCGCCTGCACGGAGCGTTGAGCGCCGCCGTCGACCTGGACCAGGTCGCCCGGCTGGCGCTGCAGGCCTGCCTGCGCAACGTCCACGCCGATGCCGGGTCCTTCGTCGTCCGGGAGGGGGACGGCGGCCGGCTGGTCCACACCGTCGGGTACGAGCGCTCGATGACCCAGCGCTTCGCGACCATCCGCCTCAGCGATGACGTTCCTGCGGCCGAGGTGCTGCGCACGGGGGAACCGGTGTGGCTCGACCAGGACGCCGTCACGCACCACCCGAACGAGGCGCTGCGCCACCGCGCCGAGTTCGTCGTGGCGCTGGCCTGCTTCCCTCTGCGGGACGGGACGACGGTCGGCGCCATCGGCCTGGTCTGGAGTCGTCCCGCGGAGGTTGCCGACGCGGTGCGGGAGCACCTGATGGCCATGGGTGCTCTGATCGCGGCGCGCGTCACCGCGCTGACGTCCTGACCTCAGCGGCTCCCGGCGCCGACCTGGTCGGTGACCGCGATCGGCGCGCGCAGCAGGGCGTCCGGGATCCCGAAGCCGTTCACCAGGTCCAGCGCGTGCGGGCGCAGGTCCGCGCACAAGGTGTTCACCTCGGTGACCAGCGAGCGGGAGACGTCGGCGGAGAACCCGCCGTGCTCGAGCCACCAGGCCCGGTCACGCTCGATCACGGACAGCACCGCGAGGTCGCGCACCTGCTCCAGCAGCGGCGTGGTCGCGGCCGGCGCGAACAGCTCATGGGTCAGCCGCTCGACGTGCGCGCGGGCCGCGGCGAGGGCGTGGTCCTGGCAGCGCGACAGCGCCCGCAGCGGATCGATGCCCTCCTTGGTCAGGGTGCGCAACCGACGGGCCAGCGCGTCGACCAGACGGTCCTCCCGCAGCGTCAGGGCATCGAGCTGCCACTGCGGATCGCGCAGGTCCACCTTCTCCCAGCGCCGCGTCAGGTCGGCGAGGACGCGGGTGGCGCTGCGGGTGGTGAGGTGGCGCACCATGCCGACAGCGTCGAGGTCCTCGAACTGCGCGGCATAGTCCGACAGCAGGGTCTTGGCGACCAGCTGCATGAGGACGGTGTTGTCACCCTCGAAGGTCACGAACACGTCGGAGTCGTCCCGCAGGGCGGCGAACCGGTTCTCCTTCAGGTAGCCCTTCCCGCCGCAGCACTCACGGGCCGCCTGCACGGTCGCCACCATCTCCCAGGTCGCCACGGCCTTGAGTCCCGCGGCGAGGGCCTCGACCTCGCGCTGCCCCTCGCCGGTCGACAGCAGCTCGGCGTAGGACGCGGTCAGGTGGTCGTGCACGGCCTGCAGCGCATACGTGCGGCACACGGCTGGAAGCAGCCGGCGCTGGTGGGTCAGGTAGTCCATCAACGGGGTGTCGGCATCCAGACCGCTGCCGAACTGGCGCCGCTGCTCGCCCCACCGCACCGCGATCGTCAGGGCGTTGCGGGTGACAGCAAGACCGGCTCCCGCGATGCAGATGCGCCCCTCCACCAGGGCGCCGATCATGGTGAAGAAGCGGGCAGCCGCGGATGCGACGGGAGAGGTGTAGGCGCCGTCGGCGTCCACCGACCCGAACCGGTCCAGGAGGTTGTCGCGCGGGATCCGGACGGCGGAGAAGCGCAGCCGGCCGTTGTCGACGCCCTGCAGACCCATCTTGTCGCCGCAGTCCTCGATCTCCACCCCGTCGAGCACCTGGCCCAGCTCGTCGCGGATCGGGACGAGGAAGCAGTGCACCCCCTGCGCCTCACCCGCGACGTCGAGCTGCGCGAACACCGCCGCCAACCGCGCGTGCCGGGCGGCGCTGCCGATCCAGTCCTTGCACGCGCTGTCGTCAGGGGTGTGCAGGACGAACTCGCCGGCGTCCGCGTCGTAGCGGGCCTGCGTGCGGATCGAGCGCACGTCCGACCCGTGTCCGGACTCGCTCATCGCGAAGCACCCGGGGAGGGCACCGGTGCCGATGTCGCGCAGGTACGCCTCGTGGTGCTTCTCGGTACCGAGTCGGTGGACGGCTCCACCGAACAGACCGAACTGCACGCCCATCTTGACCATGAGCGACAGGTCGCCGTGCCCGAGGGTCTGGAAGGTGGCGATGCGCCCCGCCGGGTCGTCCCTGCCGCCGTACGCCTCGGGGAAGGAGCGGGCGCCCTCGCCCTCCGCAGCGAGCTCGCACATCCAGGACAGGACCCGGTCGCGGTAGGCGTCGCGGGGGAGGTCGTCGGCCTCCCCCAGGTCGAGCGCGACCAGGTGCTCGCGGGTGGCCTGGCGCAGGGCCGCATGAGGCCCGTCGAGGAGGGCTTGCAAGTCGGTGATCATGGTGATCCTCTCTCCCCGGGCCACCTGGCTGACACCTCAGGAAGAGGGGATCTTGTCGAGGCCGTCAGGGTCAGCGAGCCGGCGGGTCAGGGCGTCGAAGAACATGGCGCACTGCACCCCGTCCACGAGGCGGTGGTCCCCGGTCAGGCACAGGGTGAACTGTGGCACCGCCACCACCTTCCCGTCCCGGACGACCGCCCGCTCGGTGACGGTGCCCAGGGAGATGTACACCGGCGTACGAGCGAACGGCACGGGGGCGAGGAAGACCTCCTCCACGCCGAGCGGCGCGACGTTGCTGATGAACACCGATCCGAGCGGGTTGCCCTGCTGCCCCAGGACGGGCAGCCCCCAGCCCCCGAGCAGGTACGACGTGGCGAGCAGCATCGGGCGCATGAGGAACGTCGGTACGACGGCAGCCACCTTCGTGGAGGTGGTGAATCCCTCGTCGGTGCCGGACCGGAGCGCGCGGACGCCCTCCCAGACCTGCGTGGCGATCTGCTCAGGGGTCAGGCGGTCCGCGCCCGACACCTTGCACGGGGCGAGGTCGGTGCCCAGGCCGATGTCCACGGCGAAGCCGACGCTCACGTCCTCGAACGGCACGATCCGGCCGCCGCGCACCCGGCTGTTCGCGGCTGGCTGCTCCGCCGCGGCACGCGCTGCGGCGGCACCGAGGACGTGCATGAGGGTCAGGCCCTTGGCTCCCTCA
This sequence comes from uncultured Actinomycetota bacterium, assembly GCA_963784705.1. Taxonomy (GTDB): domain Bacteria; phylum Actinomycetota; class Actinomycetes; order Mycobacteriales; family SCTD01; genus RYN-111. Next base: position 165,049 of record CAWASC010000014.1, on the reverse strand, counting down.
GACCGCCGCCGCGCGACGTACTCCTGCAGCGGAGCAGCGTCGACGACGATGCGTGTCATGAGCTTGCCCTCGGTGGGCGCGGTCCACGTGGCGACCGCGACCTTGCGCCGGACCGCCGCCGCACGCTGCATCGGGTCCGCGATCGAGGCGGTCCGCCGCGCCTCACGGACGAACAGCGCGCCCGTCCCGACGAGGGCGAACAGGGCACGACGGCGGGGACTGGGCACGCCCTGACTCTACGGACGCTCCCGGGTGTCGTCCGCGGCCTCGCCGGGGTAGACCTTGACCAAGCCCCCGCGACCGAAGGACCTCCCATGCCGCTGGCCACCACCGACCCCACCACCGGTCGCACGCTCAAGACCTTCGACGAGCTCACCCCGGCCGAGCTGGAGGACCGCCTGGCGCGTGCCGCCGCAGCCGCGCACTCCTACCGGCGTACGACGGTCCCGCAGCGCGCTGAGTGGGCACGTGCCGCGGCCGACCTGCTCGACCGGGACACGGACAGCCTCGCCGAGCTGATGACCACCGAGATGGGAAAGACGCTCGCCGCCTCCCGCGCCGAGATCGGCAAGTGCGCCGGCGCCCTGCGCTACTACGCCGAGCACACCGAGCAGATCCTCGCCGACGTCCCAGCCGATGCCTCGGCCGTCAAGGCCAGCAGGGCGCTCACGCGCTACCAGCCGCTGGGGGTCGTGCTCGCCGTGATGCCGTGGAACTTCCCGATGTGGCAGGCGATGCGCTTCGCCGCACCGGCGCTGATGGCGGGCAACGTCGGCCTGCTCAAGCACGCGTCCAACGTCCCGCAGACCGCGCTGTGGCTCGAGGAGCTGTTCCGCCGCGCCGGCTTCCCCGCCGACGTGTTCCAGACCCTTCTCATCGGCAGTGACCGCGTGGAGCAGGTGCTGCGCGACGACCGGGTCGCGGCCGCCACCCTCACCGGGTCCACGCCGGCCGGCCAGGCGGTGGCTGCTGTCGCAGGCGACGTCCTCAAACCCACCGTGCTCGAGCTCGGCGGCTCCGACCCCTTCGTGGTCCTGCCGTCCGCCGACCTGGAGCGGGCGGCCGAGGTCGCCGCCACGGCGCGGTGCCAGAACAACGGACAGTCGTGCATCGCCGCCAAGCGGTTCATCGTCCACACCGACGTCTACGACCGGTTCGCCGACCTGTTCGTCCAGCAGCTGTCCGCCCAGGTCATGGGGGACCCGAAGGACCCGGTCACGACGCTGGGTCCACTCGCGACCGAGCAGGGACGCACCGACGTGCACGAGCTGGTCCAGGACGCCATGGCCAAGGGGGCGACGGTCCTGCTCGGCGGCACCGTGCCCGACGGTCCGGGATGGTTCTACCCGGCCACGCTGCTGGCCGACCTCACGGCGCAGATGCGCGTCTGGAGCGAGGAGGTCTTCGGACCCGTGGCCACCCTGTTCCGGGTGCAGGACCTCGACGAGGCGCTGCAGGTGGCCAATGCCACGGCGTTCGGGCTGGGCTCCAACGTGTGGACCACCGATCCTGACGAGCAGGAGCGGTTCGTCGACGAGGTCCAGGCCGGGATGGTGTTCGTCAACGGCATGACGGCGTCGTACCCCGAGCTGCCCTTCGGCGGGGTGAAGACCTCCGGCTACGGCCGCGAGCTCGCCGACCTCGGCATGAAGGCCTTCTGCAACGCCAAGACGGTGTGGGTCGGTTAGCGTCGTCGCCGTGACGACACCGCCGACCCCACCCACCCTGCGCGACGTCCTCGGGCAGATGGGCGCGTACAAGCCGGGCCGCCGGCCGGTCGCCGGTCAGCAGGCCGCGCGCCTGGCCAGCAACGAGATGCCCTTCCCCCTGCTGCCGCAGGTCGCAGCCGCGGTGAGCGCAGCGCTGACCGACACCAACCGCTACCCCGACCCGGCCGCCACCGCTCTGGTCGAGGCCCTCGCCGCCAAGCACGGCCTGGCCGCCGAGCGCGTCGCCGTCGGTTGCGGCAGCGTCCAGCTGGTGCAGGAGCTCGTGGAGATCGTGTGCGACGCCGGTGACGAGGTGGTCTTCGCGTGGCGGTCGTTCGAGGCCTACCCGACCCTGACCCGGATCGCCGGTGCCACGCCCGTCCAGGTGCCCCTGCGGGACGCGCACCTCGACCTCGACGCAATGGCTGCCGCCGTGACCGGCCGGACCCGACTCGTGCTGCTGTGCACGCCCAACAACCCCACCGGGCCGGCGCTCGCCGAGAGCGCCGTCAAGGACTTCCTGTCCTCCGTGCCGACCGACGTGCTCGTCGTCATCGACGAGGCGTACGCCGAGTTCGTCGACGACCCGCACGCCGTCGACGGCACCCGGTTGCTCGATGCCCACCCGAACCTGGTGGTCCTGCGCACCTTCTCCAAGGCGTACGGCCTTGCCGGGCTGCGCGTGGGCTACGCCCTGACCGGTGCACCGGAGATCGCTGCCGCCCTGCGTCAGGTCCACCTGCCGTTCTCGGTCTCGATCGCCGCCCAGGCCGCCGCGCTCGCCTCGCTGGAGGCCGAGGGTGAGCTGCTCGCCCAGGTCGCCCAGGTGGTGGCTGCGCGCGAGCCCCTGCGCCGGCAGCTGCGGGAGGCCGGCTGGGACGTGCCCCCGACGCAGGGCAACTTCGTCTGGCTGCCCGCGGGAGCCGACAGCGACCGGGTCTCGCAGGTGTTCGAGGAGCACGGCGTGCTGACGCGCTGCTTCTCGGGTGAGGGGCTGCGCATCACGATCGGCACCGACGCGGACAACCGGCAGGTAGTCACAGCGGCCCGGGCTGCGCTCACGTCGTGACGAGCACCTCCTCGCTGCCCTGGGTGGACCCCGGTGCCTACGAGGTCGCCCCCGGGGTGCATCGGATCCCGCTGCCGCTGCCGAACGACGGCCTGCGCGCCGTCAACGTCTACGCCATCACGACCGACGACGGCCTCGTCTGCGTCGACGCCGGGTGGGCCATCCCGCAGTCACGGTCGCTGCTGGCCTCGAGCCTGGCGTCGATCGGCTTCGGTCTGCAGGACATCACCCGGTTCCTCGTCACGCACGTGCACCGCGACCACTACACCCAGGCGATCGACGTACGTCGGGAGACCGGTGCGCGGGTGGGGCTGGGGCTGGGGGAGAAGCCCACGCTGGACAAGCTCCAGGACCCCTCGCGCAGCCCGCTGATGAGCCACGTGCACCAGCTGCGCGAGCTCGGCGCCGGCGCCCTGGCCGACACCATCCTGGCGTGGGTGGAGGGGCACCGGGCTGACCTGGCGCAGTGGGAGTCCCCGGACGAGTGGATGGTCGCCGGTCCCGTCCCGCTGGCCGGACGCACCCTCGAAGCCGTGGAGACCCCGGGTCACACCGCGGGGCACCTGGTGTTCTACGACGTCGCCGGAGGCCTGCTGTTCGCCGGTGACCACGTCCTGCCCACCATCACGCCCTCGATCGGTTTCGAGCCGGTCCTGTCGCAGAACCCGCTCGGAGCGTTCCTGCAGTCGCTGCGGGTCGTCCGCGAGCGACCCGACGCGATGCTGCTCCCGGCGCACGGACCCGTGGCGCCGTCGGCGCACGCCCGGGTGGACGAGCTGCTCGAGCACCACAGCCGGCGGCTCGACGAGATCGCCCAGGCGGTGGACGGTGGAGCGCACAACGCGCACGAGGTCGCGGGCGTGCTGCGTTGGACCCGCCGGGAGCACCGACTCGCCGACCTCGACCCGTTCAACGCGATGCTGGCGGTGTTCGAGACCGGGACGCACCTCGACCTGCTGGCCGCGCAGGGGCGCTGCACGCCTCGTCTCGTGGACGGGGTCCGGGTCTACGCCTGAGGGGCGGGCCTCAGCACCAGCAGCGGGATCTCCCGCTCCGTCGAGGCCTGGTATCCGTCGTACGCCGGCCAGACCTCGGTGGCGCGCGCCCACCAGGTGGCCTTCTCCTCACCCGTGGCGACATGGGCGACGTAGTCCTCGCGCACGGCACCGTCCTGCAGCATGACCAGCGGGTTCGCGACGACGTTGTGGAACCACACCGGGTGGCTCGGTGCGCCGCCGAGGGAGGCGACGACCGCGTAGCAACCCTCGTGCTCCACTCGGATGAGTGGCGTCTTGCGGAGCTTGCCGCTCTTGTTGCCGAGGGTCGTCAGGACGATGCAGGGGCCGCCGTCGAACTCCGCGCCCTCCCGCCCGTCGGTCGCTTCGTACAACGCCACCTGGTCCGCGACGGGCGCCCAGGCGCTGGGCTCGTACTTACCGGTGAGAGGCATGGGCCAACCTAACGCGGGACGAGATGGAACACCCGCAGGTCGCGGCCGCTGCGCTCGACGTAGTCGTCGTACGCCGGCCAGACCGCGCGCAGCCGCGGCCAGACCGCAGCCTTGTGCTCCTCGTCGAGCAGCAGGGCCGTGACGGGGACGGTGCGGCCGCCGTGGACGACCGTCGCCTCGGGATGGACGAGCAGGTTGGCCGACCAACCAGGGTGGCTCCCGCCGCCGAAGTTGCTGCCGACGACGTACCAGCCTCCGTCGCCCGCAAGGGTCGCGAGCGGCGAGGTGCGGGGGAGGCCCGACTTGGCGCCCGTGGTGTGGAGGACGAGTGTCGGCACCAGCAACTGGCTGAGGACGAACCGGCCGCCCGTGAGCCGGCTCAGGCCCCGGTCCACGATCGGCATGACGGCGAGCGTCACGCGCGACACCCTGGGGTGCCCGACCGTACGGCGGACGACCGTCCCGACCGGGCCGGAGGCGTCGAACCTCACCGGGTCAGGCCCACGGGCGGGTGCCGCCGATGAAGTCCGAGCGGTCCGCGCTCGCGACGCGCACCACCTCGCCGGTGTACGGCGCCTCGATCATCTTCCCGTCGCCGAGGTAGATGCTCACGTGGTGGATCGTCGAGGAGTCGCTGGTGTCGTAGGCGAAGAACATCAGGTCGCCCGGGCGCAGGTCGGAACGGGAGCTGATGCGCCGGCCCTGGTTCCACTGGCTGCCGGTGTAGTGGTCGAGGTGGATCCCGGCCTTGGCGTAGGCGAACAGCGTCAGGCCTGAGCAGTCGAAGCCCTTCGTGCCCGCCCCCTGGGCGAAGCCGTAGGTCGGTCCGCTCTCGTCACCGCCGCCCCAGGAGTAGGGGACGCCGATCTCCTCGTAGGCCCACCGGATCGCCGTTGCCGCGGCGTCGCTGGGGGCCACCGCGCGTCCGCTGGCGGCGGCGGCCCGGCGGGCGGCCTCGGCGGCGCGCTTGGCGGCCGCCGCTGCGCGCTCGAGCTGCGCGGCCGTGAGCACCGCGTGATGCAGCTCGTCCTCGGCGCGCGCGACCAGCGCGGCAGCGCGGGCCTTGGCCCGGTGGGCGTCGTCGAGGGCCAGGTGGGCGGCCTGCGCGTCGAGCGCGGCCTCGTGGTTGGCCGACTCCGCGGCGGCACGGGCCTGCTCGCGCTGGGCCACGGCGCGCGTCGCGGCGGTGGCCGTCGCGGTCGCCTCCGCGCGCGCCGCCGCGGCCTGCGCGGCCGCGCGGTCCGCCTCCACCCGGGCGGTGTCGAGGGCAGCGATCACGCGGCTCTGCTGGTCAGCCACGGAGTTCATGAGGTGGTGGCCGTTCGCGAGCTCGGTCGGGTCGTGCGCGGTCAGGAGCATGGCGATCATGCCGAAGCGGCCCTGACCGCGGAACGCACCAGCGGCCATCGTGTCGAGCTGCACCTGCGCCTTGGTGGCCGCGTCCCGCGCCGCGGCACTGGCCTGGTCGGCGGCGACCGCAGCCGACGCGGCGGTCGCCGCCTCGGCGACGGCCTGGTCGGCCGCCTGCTGCGCCTGCGTGAGGGCAGCGCGGGCCGACTCGGCCCGGCTGGTCGCGGCCTCGCGGACGGCGGTGGCGGCGCGGGCCTTCACCAGCAGGCCGTTGTGCACCTCGATGGCGTACTCCGCCTTGGCCTGCAGGTTCGTGACCGTGCTGCGGGCGACGCCCACCTGCGCCTGCGCAGCGCGGCGCTCCGCGACGGTCGGGTCCTTGGGATCGGCGAACGCGGGGCGCATCGTGGGTGCGGTCAGCGCCGTACAGGCAGCACCGAGCACGAGGGCAGCCGCGAGCGTGCGACGGTCAGGCATGGGGAAGCTCCCTTCGCAGTGCGCACCTTACGGGGTACTTCGGCGGGTGCGGGGGATCTCTGGACCGGGCAGGATGGCCACATGCCGCTTCCCCCCGTGTTCGCGCACGCCCTCGACACCGTCCTCGACCGCAGCGTGGTGGGGGGCTACGGCAGCCCGGGCATCGGCCTGCGCGAGCACCTGAGCACCTGGCCGGCCGACCCGCCGCGCATGGACGGCAAGGTCGTGATCGTGACCGGCGCGACCGGTGGCATCGGTCTGGCCGCGGCGCAGGGCTTCGCCGCGCTCGGTGCCACGGTGCACGTCGTGGGCCGGGACGAGGGGCGTACGTCGAAGGCGGCGGCCAAGGTGCCCGGAGCCGTCGCCGGGCTGTGCGACGTGTCGTCGCTCGCGTCCCTGAAGGCCTTCACCGAGGGGTGGCACGGCCCGCTCGACGTCCTGGTGAACAACGCCGGGGTGATGCCGCCGAAACGGGTGCTCACCGAGGACGGGATCGAGCTCACCTTCGCCACCAACGTCATCGGCCCCTACGTCCTCACCACCCGCCTGCCCCTGGACGGCGCCCGCGTGATCACCGTCTCGTCCGGCGGGATGTACGGGCAGCGCCTGGACGCAGACCTGCAGAACCAGGCGTACAAGCCGGCCATGGCCTACGCGCGCACCAAGCGCGCAGAGGTCGTGCTGACGGAGCTGCTGGCCGCTCGGATGGCGTCCACGTCGCTGCACGCGATGCACCCCGGCTGGGCCTCCACACCCGGGATCACCGAGTCGCTCAAGACGTTCAGCAAGCTCACCAAGCCCATCCTGCGCACCGCCGAGCAGGGCGCCGACACCATCGTGTGGCTCGGGGGCGCACCCGAGGGTGGGCAGACCAGTGGGCTGTTCTGGCACGACCGCCGCCCGCGGCCGACCCATCTGTTCGGCCTCAACAAGGAGACGGAGGCAGATCGGCAGCGGCTGTGGGACGAGTGCGAGCGGCTGGCCGGTCCCGCCTGAGCGGAGGCCGGCAGGAGTCGGGCGCCGCGCGTCGAACCACCAGGGCATGACCCAGCCGCACCGCGCCGCGCCCCGCCGTACCCGCCTGCTCCTCGGACTGGCCGCCGGCACCGCCGCCGCCATCGCGGTGGCCTCCGCGGGGCAGGCCACCGCCGCAGGGAGCCGTACGGCGGTCGCTCACACCGCGGGGGGCAAGAAGGTCGCCACCTCGATGAAGGCGCCGACCCCGAAGCTGTTCGACTACCACCACCACGCCGGCGAACCGACCCTCGGCATCACGCGCGACGGGCACGTCATCGTCACCGCCGGCGCCGGTTGCGTGACCTCCTGCCTCGGCTCGACGAACACACTCGAGACCGTGGCGCCGGGCGGCCGCGCGGTCGTCATCACCAAGGACAAGGGCAAGACGTGGCAGGACGTGAGCCCCGGCAAGGCCGGCGTCAGCCCGCACGTCACGTCGCTGGACCCGTACCTCCTGGTGGACCACGCTGCCGAGGTCGACCGGACCTTCGACATCGACCTCAACGCCGCGTGCAACGAGCTGTCCTACAGCGACGACCAGGGCGCCACCTGGGTCACCAACCCGCTGTCGTGCGGGGAGCCGGTCAACGACCACCAGACGCTGTTCACGGGCAAGCCGGTGACCAGCCCGTCGCTGCCGCTCTACCCGCGGATCGTCTACTACTGCTTCAACAAGCTCGCCTACACCGACTGCACCAAGTCCCTGGACGGCGGCATCACCTTCCTGCCGACGGCGAACACCGTGAACCCGGAGTGCTCCGGCCTCAACGGGCACGGTGTGAGCGACAGCCGCGGCTGGATCTACGTGCCGTACACCGGCTGCGGCAACACCCCGACGATCGCGATGAGCAAGGACGAGGGCACGACCTGGACGAGCATCCGCCCAGCCCCGCGCTCGAAGGTCAACGGTGGTGACCCGAGCCTGGCCGTGGACAGCAAGAACAACCTGTACCTGCTGTGGAACGACAGCGACCGCAAGCCGGTGCTGGCGACCTCGACGAACGCCGGCAAGACCTGGTCCGCTCCGGTCGACGTCGCCGCCCCCGGCGTCAAGCGCACCAACCTCGCCACGCTCACCGTCGGGGCGCCCGGCAAGATCGCCGTCGCCTACTACGGCACGTCGGCCGAGACCGACAAGGGTGCGTTGTGGAACGGCTACCTGATGTCCGGCGTCGACGTGCTGGGCAACAAGCCCGTGTTCTTCTCCGCGTCGGTCAACGACCCCAAGCACGCGCTCAAGGTCGACGACTGCGGTCCCGGTCGCTGCGGTCGCGTGCTGGACTTCATCGACGTGGAGATCGCGCCCGACGGCGCGCCTTGGGCGACCTACGTCGACGCCTGCCTGGCGACGTGCGAGGCCACCAAGGTGGAGACCCTCGATGACAACGCGGGGATCGTGGGCACCCTCGTCGGTGGGCCGAACCTCAAGCGCTAGACCGGCTCGTCCGCCAGGAACCGGCCGAGCGCCAGCAGCTGGCGGGTGCCGCCCCCGAGGGTGAGCTCGAGGTGCTTGGCCGCGAGGTAGTAGCGGTGCAGGGGGTACTCCCGGGAGACCCCCATGCCACCGTGCAGGTGCGCCGCCGCGCGGACCACCCGCTGCCCGGCGTCGGAGGCGAAGTACTTCGCGACCGCCACCTGCGCAGTCGCCTCCTGGCGCTCCGCCACCAGCCAGACCGCCTGCAGCATGGTCAGCCGGATGGTGCGCGTGTCGATGAAGGCGTCGGCAGCGCGTTGCCCGACCGCCTGGAAGTGCGCGATCGGGTGACCGAACTGCTCGCGCGCCTTGGTGTACGCCGCGGTGAGCTCCACCGCCCGCTGGGTCACACCCGCCTGGACCGCGCAGGTCGCGACCGTCGCGACCTGCAGGACGTCGGTGAGCGCGGACGCGTCGCCGAGCGGCCAGCCGGGCGCGGCGTCGAGCAGCAGCATCGCCTCAGGCGCGTAGGTGATCGTCTCCTGGCGCTCCAGCCGCACCCGGGGACCGGTCGGGTTGACGAAGAACAACCGGGGGCCGTCGGGGGTCGTCGCGGACACGATGATCGAGTCGGCGTCCAGTCCGGACGGGACGCACACCTTGGTGCCCGTGAGGACCCAGGTGCCGTCGACCTCCCGCGCGGTGGTGGCTGGGTGCGCCTCGTCGCCGAGCTGCTCGACGAGGGCGGCGGTGACCAGGTGTGTGCCCGCGGCGATGCCGGGAAGCGTGTGCTCCTGCTGCTGCGCCGAGCCGTGCCGGACGACCGCGAGAGCGCCCAGGGCGAGGCCGGCGAGGACCGGTACCGGCGCGGCGGCGTACCCGGCCTGCTCGAGCAGCAGGGCGAGCTCGACCAGGCCGAGGCCGAGGCCGCCGTGCTCCTCGGGGACGACCGTGCCGAGCAGTCCGGCCTCTGCGAGGGCGCTCCACAGGGCGCGGTCGAAGCCGGGGGAGTCGGAGTCCTCGACCGCCCGCAACCGCTCGGGCGTGCAGTGGTCGGTGAACAGCTCGCGGCTGAGGTCGGCGATCGCCTGCTGGCTCTCGGTGAGGGCGAAGTCCATCGTCAGCTCCTTCTAGCGCTTGACCATCGGCATGCCGAGGCCGAAGACGGTGATGAGGTCGCGCTGCACCTCGTTGACCCCGCCGCCGAAGGTCAGGATGACCAGCGAGCGGTACATCTGCTCGAGCCGGGCAGCGAGCGCCGCCCCGGGCGAGCCCTTCTTCAGGTACGCCGTCTGCCCGAGCACCTCCATGAGCAACCGGCAGGCGTCGAGGTAGTGCTCGGTGCCGAACACCTTTGTCGTGCTCGCGTCCTGGACCGACAGGTTGCCCTGCTCGGCGTCCCACGCGACGAACCAGTTCTGCAGCCGGAGGAACTCGAACCCGGCGTGCACCTTGGCCAGGTTGAGCTGCACCCACTCCTGGTCGATCACCCGGCGTCCGTCCGGCAGCAGGGTCTGCTGGGCCCAGCGACGGACCTCGGTCAGCGAGCGGTCGACCATGCCCGGCGTGCACAGCGTCACGCGCTCGTGGTTGAGCTGGCCGGTGATGAGCGACCAGCCGTTGTTCAGCCCGCCGATGACGTTGTCGAGGGGCACCCGCACGTCCTCGTAGTGCACCTCGCAGATCGGGTGCTCGCCGATGAGCTCCAGCGGTCGCGGCGTGATCCCCGGGGTGTCCATGGGGACGACGACGATCGACAGCCCGCGGTGCTTCTTGGTCTCGGCGTCACCGGTGCGCACGGCCAGCCAGCAGTAGTCCGCGGTGGCGGCGTACGACGTCCAGAGCTTGGTGCCGTTGATGACCAGGTCGTCGCCGTCGACGACGGCGCGGGTGCTCAGCGCGGCGAGGTCGGTCCCGGCGTCGGGCTCGGAGTACCCGATGCAGAAGTGGATCTCCCCCCGCAGGATGGCGGGCAGGAAGCGCTCCTTCTGCTCCTGCGTCCCGTGCTGCATGAGCGTTGGACCGACCGTGTTGATCGTGAGCATCGGAACGGGCGCGCCGGCGCGCATCGACTCGTCGAAGAAGATCCACTGGTCGATGTGGCCGCGTCCCTGGCCGCCCCACTCGGTGGGCCAGCCGACGCCGAGCCAGCGGTCCGCGGCCATCTGCTTGACGACCTGGCGCATGGTGGCGTCGTAGGTCGCGTGGTCCTCCAGAGCGGCCCGGGTCTGCGGGTCGAGCAGGTCCGCGTAGTAGGCGCGCAACTGCATGCGCAGCTGCTCTTGGTCGTCTGTGAAGGCCAGGCGCATGGAGGCTCCCTGAAGTAGAACACGTTCCTGTTCTGCGCAGAGTAGCGCTGACGGCTCAGGTGCGCTCGAGGCGCTGCAGCAACAGCGCGAGAGCCCTCGCCACGGTGGCCTGCTCCTGCGCCGGGAGGTGCCGCACCAACGTCCGTAGCGCGCCCGACCGGCGCTTGGCGACGTCCCGGGCGACAGCGCGACCACGCGCGGTGCAGCTCACGACGACCTCGCGACCGCTCGTGGGCGAGGGCTCTCTCGTGGCGAGCTCGGCGGCGATCAGGCGATCGACCAGGCGCGAGGCGCTGCTGCGATGGATGCCCATGCTCCGACCGAGCTCGGACACGCTCAGTGGCCCGGCGCTCAGCCGCCGCAACGCCGTCACCTGGGTCAGGGTGCTTCCGCGGGCCGCCTCCAGCGCGAGGTCCGTCACCGGGTCGAGAACGCGGACCAGGCGCAGCAGGAGGTCCGGCAGGTCCGGGTCGTCGGGCATGTCACCAGTGTGCCCACTGGCCGACGGGGCGGGACGACGCCTCGCCGCTAGGGTGCCCACGTGCGTGCACCCCGACAGCTACCCGAGGGCGCCCGTCGCGGTCGGGGCCCGACCGTCGCCGAGCTCGGCGCCGAGTGCGGTGAGGCCGGCCAGCAGAGCCCGTCGCCCGTGCTCGGGCATCTGGGTGAGGGCCAGCTGCAGCTCGGTGCGCCGGGCCTGCTCGATCTGCTCGATGAGCTGCTGTCCGTGGCTGGTCAGGGCGATCACGACCTCGCGGCGGTCGAGGACAGCCGGCGTCTTGGTGACCAGGTCGGCGGCGAGCATCCGCTCGCACAGCCGCGTCGCGGACGAGGGCAGCACCGCGAGAGCCTCTGCCAGGGTCGTGAGGTTCAGCGAGCCGAACCTGTCGATGGTCAGCAGGGCCTGGAGCTGCGAGGAGGAGATCCGCTGGGACGCCCCCAGCGAGGACCGTGCCACCAGCGCCAGGACGGGCGCGAGCGCCTTGTCCACCGCCACGGCAAGGTCAGCCGGAGGCGGACCGGGATGCCGGGGGTTCGACGTCACCGGACCAGTGTGACAGCACCGAGGTCTGCGCGACCAGCCCCGGGTGCGGCGGGGCTCGCCCGTGGCACCCGTGCGGGGCGACCGTGATCGATCCGGCGCTCGTGCACCCGCTGACCGCCGTACCTGCCGACGTGCTGGTGGCCGCCGTCGCGGACCACCTGGGGGAGGAGTGGGGCAGCGTTCGGGTCCTGCTGGTCGACCACGCCCAGCGCGCACTTCGCCAGGTCCATCCCCGGCCGGCCACGCGCGAGGACGCGGTGGATGGCCCGGTGGACGACCCGGTGGACGACTCGTGGACGGGGCGCGGGTTCGCCAGCCAGCAGGTGCTCTTCCGCGACCACGAGGGGCGAAGGGAGGTCCTGCTGCCGCTCACGACCAGGGGTCAGCGGCTCGGCGTCGTCGTCGTGGACGGGGACGTGGACGGGGTGCCGCCCGAACGGTGGGAGGAGCGCCAGGACGACCTGCTTCGTGCCGTGGCCCTGCTCGCGCTGGCGCTCGTCGCGAGCGAGAAGTTGACGACCGTCCGCGAGGACCAGCGGCGACGCCGGCCCATGACCGTCGCCGCGGAGCTGCAGTGGGCGCTGCTGCCCGGCGCGGCCTACCAGGACGAGGAGGCGTCGGTGGCCGGTCTGCTCGAGCCGGCCTACTCGACGGCAGGGGACGCCTACGACTGGTCCCGCGACGACGACGTGCTCACCGTGGCGGTGCTCGAGGGAGGCGGTCGTGGCGTCGGGAGCTCCCTGGCGACCACCCTCGCGCTCAGCGCGCTGCGCAACGCCCGGGTCGGGGGTGCGTCCCTGGCCGAGCAGTGCGCCCGGGCCGACCAGGCCGTGCACACCGAGTACGGCGGGACCCGTCATGTGGCTGCCCTCGTGCTGACCCTGGACCTCCGAACCGGAGCCGTGTCCGTGGTGGACGCGGGATCGCCTGCCCTGTACCAGGTTCGGGGTGGGTGGGCTGAGCGGGTCGAGCTCGAGCGGCAGCTGCCCCTGGGCATGTTCGAGGAGACGGTCTACCGCGAGCAGCACCTCACCCTGGAGCCGGGCGACCGTCTGGTCATCGTGAGCGAGGGCCTGTACGGCGGAGCACTCACCGGCGGAGGGACCCTCGCGACCGGTCGGCTCGACGCCTACCTGCGCGAGGGGAGACTGCTGGCGGCTCCGGAGCTGGTCCGCTCGCTGGTGCGCGCGCTCGAGATGCCGGCTGCCGGGTTGGAGGACGACGCGGTCGCGGTGTGCGTGGACTGGCGTCGCTGACTCTTGCTCGGCGACAAGGACACCTCTTATCCTTGGCTCCTGGTCGCAGCAGCGCTGGGGGTGGTGGCCGTGGCAGCACACGTCGAGGTCGTGCGCTCGTCGACACAGCGGGTGGCTGTCGTCTCCCCCGTGGGAGAGCACGACCTGGCCACCGCAGACCAGCTGCGCACCGTGCTTCAGGAGACGGTCGCCGACGCCGAGCTGGTCGTGCTCGACTTCGCCCGCACGACCTTCGTCGAGAGCACCGTCCTGGGCGTCATCGTCGCCGGCTGGCGACGCAGGAGGGAACGGGGCCAGCGGCTGCTGGGGGTGAACGCGCACGGCATCGTCGCGCGCGCCCTCGACATCACCGGCGTCGACGGTCTCCTGCACCTGGCCGAGGGCCCGTACGTCGTGGTCGACGACGGTGCCGACGGCATGACGGACGACGCCCTGCTCGTCGAGGCGCTGGCGCTGCTCTGACGTCCGTTCAGGTGCCGTGCGGGACGGCGACGAGGCGGTCGCCTGCACGCAGGGGATCCGCAGCGGGGTCGGAGAAGCGCAGGGTCTGACCGGCACGGACGACCGCGAGCACACGATCAGCACTCGTGAACAGGCTGCTCCCGACTTCCTCCGGCCGGACCTCGCGCTCGACCAGGTCGAGCCCGGTTCCCGGGACCAGCAGGTCCTCGAGGACCTCACCCGTCGCCGGTGAGGTGCTCGAGAGGCCGAGCAGGCGGCCGGCGGCAGCCGACGAGACGACCACGCTGTTGGCGCCGCTGCTGCGCAGCAGCGGGGCGTTCTCGATCTCGCGGCAGGCGGCAACGACGTGCGCCGTCTGGTTGAGGCCCCGTACCGTCAGGGTGACGAGGACAGCAGTGTCGTCGCGCGGGACGGCGACGATGACCTGCACCGCCTCCTGGACGCCGCCGCGGACCAGCACCTCCGTCCTGGTGCCGTCGCCCTGCACGGCGGCCAGGCCGTCGTCCGTGGCCGCGGCGACGTTGGCGTGCACAGGGTCGACGGCGACGATCCGTCCGGGGGGGATGCCGTCGTCCAGCAACGCCCGGACAGCGCTCCGGCCCTTGGTGCCGTAGCCGATGACGAGCACGTGGTCGCGCAAGGAGGACCTCCAGCGGTTCTGGCGGATCTGCGCGCGGGTGCGCTCGGTGAGCACCTCGAGCGTGGTCCCGACGAGGACGATGAGGAACAGCACCCGCAGCGGGGTGATGACGAGGATGTTCACCAGACGCGCGGAGTCCGACACCGGCGTGATGTCGCCGTACCCGGTCGTGGAAGCCGTGACGGTGGCGTAGTAGAAGGCGTCGAGCAGCGTCAGCCGTCCGTCGAGGTCCCGGTAGCCGCCACGGTCGAGGTAGACCACGACGGCGATCGCCGCCAGGGCAGCCAGCGCCAGGGCCAGCCGTTGCAGCACCGCGCGGAGAGGGCCGGTGCGCGAGCCCGGGAGCAGCACGGGGGCGCTGGTGCGCGGTTCGGGTGCTGCCACGTGGCGACCCTACTCAGGCGGATGGGGCGTACCGCACCGGGATCGCCTTGATGCCGTTCAGGAACGCAGAGCGCAGGAAGCGCGGCGGGGCGGTGGCCGCGATGTCGGGAGCCCGCTCGGCCAGGGTCGCGAACAGGATGCGCATCTCCGCGCGGGCCAGCTGGGCGCCGAGGCAGAAGTGCGGACCGCCACCGCCGAAGGCCACGTGCTCGTTCTCCGTGCGGGTGATGTCGAAGACGTCGGGGTCGGTGAGCAGCGAGGCGTCCCGGTTGGCCGAGGAGTAGTACATGACCACGCGGTCACCCTTGCGGATCTGCTGGCCGCGCAGGACGTAGTCCTCGCGGGCGGTGCGCTGGAACTCGATGACCGGGGTGGCCCAGCGGATGATCTCGTCCACTGCCGTCGCCGGCCGCTCGGCCTTGAACAGCTCCCACTGCTCCGGGTGGTCGAAGAAGGCCTGCATGCCGTGGGAGATGGCGTTGCGGGTCGTCTCGTTGCCGGCGACGCACAGGAGCAGGAAGAAGACGTTGAACTCGTCCGGGGTGAGCTTCTCGCCGTTGAAGTCCGACTGCAGCAGCAGGCTGATGACGTCGTCCTTGGGGTCGGCCTGTCGCTTCAGGGCCAGCTCGTTGGCGTAGGCGTACATCTCCATCATCGCGAACTGCCCGTCTTCGGCGGAGGTCCCGAAGTCGGGGTCGTCGAAGCCGATGAGCCGGTTGGTCCAGTCGAAGATGAGACCGCGGTCCTCGGCGGGGATGCCGACCAGCTCGCAGATCGCGAGCAGCGGCAGCTCGGCGGCCACGTCCCGGACGAAGTCGCCCTCGCCCTGCGCGAGGGCGCGGTCGAGGATGCCGTCGGTGATCGCCTGCAGGCGCGGCTCCAGGTCGCGGACGACCCGTGGGGTGAAGGCACGCTGCACCACCCGCCGGAGGGTGCTGTGGTCCGGGGCGTCCATGTTGAGCATCAGCAGGCTGGTGGAGCCGATCATCTCGTCCTCCTCCTCGGCCGTTCCCGTGCTGAAGATGGCACCGCGCTCGGCGGAGGAGAACACCTCGGGCGTGCGGGAGACCTCCTGGACGTCCTCGGCCAGCGTCACCACCCAGAAGCCCTCGCCGTGACCGCCTGGCTGGCTGAACCAGAACACCGGCTGGGCCTCACGCACCTGCTGGAACTTCTCCTCCGGCACACCTCCGTTGAAGGTGTCGGGGTCCAGGAGGTCCAGGTGGTCGACGGGGCAGCGGGGGCGGTCGTCGGCAGGGGCCGAGAGAGGTCCGGTCATGGGTGGACAGAACCATCGATGTGTATGGTCGTCAAGTCATGAGAACCCACGGCTGGGCAGGAGCGCTGCCCCTCGACGAGGTCGAGGCGCGGCAGCGCATCCTCGCCGCTGCCCGCGCGTGCCTGGCGGAGAGCGGGATCACGGGGGCGGGCATCGCCGACGTGGCGCGCGCCGTCGGCGTCACGCGGCAGACGGTCTACCGGTACTACGCCACGACCGAGGAGCTGCTCAACGCAGCGGCGCTCGACACCGTGGGGGAGCTGTTCGACCAGGTCGCCGAGCACGTGCAGCGGCACGTCGCGGCCACCGGCGGAGACCTGGCGGACGCCGCCGTCGAGGTGCTGGCCTACGTCTACGAGCACCTGCGCGGTGATCCTGCGCTGAACCGGCTGCTCACGCCCGGTCGGCTCGGTGGCGCGGTGCGCGAGCTCACCGCGCCGTCCTCGATCGCCCTCGGCCGCTCGCTGCTGGAGCGCTTCCCGGTGGACTGGGGCGTGCTCGGCGACGACCAGACCGAGCTCGTGGAGTACCTCCTTCGGGTGCTGCAGTCCCTCGTGCTCGACCCCGGCAGCCCCGAGCGCTCCGGCCGGGAGCTGCGTCGCCTCCTCCAGCGCTGGGTGGCCCCTGCGCTCCGGGCTGCCCCATAACGAGAACGTGTTCTAGCATGCGCAGGAGCCGACGCCAGGAGGAGACCGCATGACGTGGGACGAGGAGTACGACGTCGTCGTCGTCGGGTCCGGCGGGGGAGGCATGGCGTCCGCGCTGGCCGCCCACGACCGGGGGCTGAGCGCCGTGGTGCTCGAGAAGGCGTCGAAGTTCGGGGGCTCGACGGCCATCTCCGGCGGGGCGATCTGGATCCCGAACAACCCGGTCCTCAGGCGACTGGGGCACGACGACAGCCGCGAGTCCGTCCTCACCTACCTCACGGCGCTCACCGAGGGCACGATCGACCCGTCCCGGCTGGAGGCGTACGTCGACCACGGGCCCGACGTCATCGCGCTGCTCGAGAAGAGCCGGTGGATGCGGTGGACCTGGATGAAGGGCTACCCCGACTACCACCCCGAGCTCGAGGGCGGACGACCCCTGGGGCGCTCGATCGAGTCGAAGCCGATCGACACCCGCAAGCTCGGCGAGCACGAGAAGGCCCAGCACCCCAACAGCCTCAAGGGCCCGCTCGGGCTGTGGATCACCGGCCGCGAGTACAAGGACCTGGCGATGGCCAAGCGGACGTGGGCCGGCCGACGTGCCTCGCTCGTCGCCGCATGGCGGGTCTCGTCCAACGCGGTGATCCGCCGGCACATGGCCACCGGCGGGCGCGCCCTGGTGGCTCGCCTCCGCCTGGCGCTGCGGGACGCGGACATCCCCCTGCACCTGCGTACGGCGATGACCGAGCTCGTGGTCGAGGACGGCCGGGTCGTCGGCGTGGTCACCGCCAGCAAGGAGCACGGCGTGCGCCGCATCGGTGCCCGCAAGGCGGTGCTGCTGGCCTGCGGTGGCTTCGAGCACAACGCGCAGATGCGCGAGACGTACCTCCCGGAGGGGACGCACCCGGACTACAGCTCCGGCGCCCGGCAGAACACCGGCGACGGCCACACCGCCGCCCAGGCTCTCGGCGCGGCTGTGGACCTCATGGACGACGCGTGGTGGATGCCCTCCATCCGCCACCCCGCCGGCGCGAGCGTGCCGCTCGTGTCGGAGCGGGCCATTCCCTGCTCGGTCATCGTCACCAGCGAGGGGACCCGGTTCACCAACGAGTCCCTGCCCTACGTCACGTTCGTGCACCGGCAGCTCGCCGGTCGGCACGCACCGATCTGGTTCGTCATGGACGCCAAGGCACGGGCGCGCTACCCGTTCGCGCAGGTGCTTCCCGGCGTACCGTTCTCGAAGGCGTACTACGAGAGCGGCGTCATCCACCGCGCCGAGACGCTCAGCGCGCTCGCTGCCGAGATCGACGTCCCAGCGCAGGCGCTGCACGCCACGATCGATCGGTGGAACGGCTTCGCCGACAAGGGCGTCGACGAGGACTTCGGGCGGGGCAGCAGTGCCTACGACCGCTACTACGGCGACCCGACGCTGACGAACCCGAACATCGACACGATCGACAAGGCGCCCTACTACGCGATCCGGGTCGAGATCGGCGACCTGGGCACCAAGGGCGGGCTGGTCACCGACGAGCACGCGCGGGTTACCCGCACCGACGGCACAGTCATCGACGGGCTGTACGCGACAGGCAATGCGGCGGCGAGTGTGATGGGGCCGGAGTACGCCGGACCCGGCGCGACCATCGGTCCCTCGATGGTCTTCGGCTACCTCGCCGTCCGGCACGCCGCCGGCGGGTAGCCGCTCAGCCCTTGCGGCCGCGCAGCTTCTTCAGCATCAGCAGGCCGAGGCCACCGGCAAGGAGCTTCTTGGCCTGCGGCTGCACCTTGCTGACCACCGGCTGGGCCTTGCCGATGCCGACCAGCAGCGCGTTCTGCGCAGGCTGGGGTGCCTTCATGAACAGGGCGGTCCCGATCTCCGTCGCCTTGTTCACCGCCTGCGCCTGGAGTCCGGAGGGCTGGCTGCTGGGGTTCTCGTCAGTCGTCATCCCTGCAACCTAGGCCCAGCCGTAGCCGCGGCGCAGCCGACCGGCCACCAGGTCGAACCTCGCCCGGTCCAGGACCGCCCCCTCGCGCCGGATGCCGTCCTCGGGCACCGCCAGGACGCGGTCGAGCCGGACCCAGGACGAGCGGCCGTCGCTGTCCCACGCGCCGGCGCCGAGCCCGAGCCAGTGCGGCTGTCCCTCCCGGTCGGCATTGCTGGACAGCATCAGGCCGAGCACCTGCTTGCCGTCGCGGCCGACGACCAGCACGGGACGGTCCTTGCCCTTGCTCGGGTCCTCCTCGTACGCGACCCAGGTCCAGACGATCTCGCCCGGGTCGGCCGTACCGTCGAGGTCAGGGGCGTACACGAGGTGGCGGCGAGCGGACGGGGTGCGGACCGCACTGCGCACGGCGTCCCGGAGGACCCGCACCCCGAGGTCGCGCCACGTCGCCATGGGCTCCTTCCTAGCACCGGCGCGAGATCCCGCTGACCGGTACGACGGTTGACGCCTGCGACCCCGCGCCACAGGCTGCGGTGAACACCCCGACCGAGGAGCCACTGTGCACACACCGCTCTGCGACGAACTCGGCATCGAGTTCCCCATCTTCGCCTTCACCCACTGCCGCGACGTGGTCGTGGCGGTCAGCAAGGCCGGTGGCTTCGGGGTGCTCGGCGCCGTCGGCTTCAGTCCGGAGCAGCTCGAGATCGAGCTCGCCTGGATCGACGAGCACATCGGAGACCACACCTACGGCGTCGACATCGTGATCCCCAACGCGTACGAGGGCATGGACGCCAACCTGCCGGCGGAGGAACTCACCAAGATGCTGCAGGACATGGTCCCGCAGCAGCACCTGGAGTTCGCCCGCGGCATCCTCACCGACCACGGCGTGCCGCTGCCGGAGCCGGGCGAGGACAACTCGCTGCAACTGCTCGGCTGGACCGAGGCCACCGCGACACCGCAGGTCGACGTCGCGCTGCGCCACCCGAAGATGACCTTGATCGCCAACGCCCTCGGCACCCCGCCCAAGGACATGATCGAGCACATCCATGCGGCCGGCCGGAAGGTCGCCGCGCTGTGCGGCTCGCCGTACCAGGCGCTCAAGCACGCCGAGGCCGACGTCGACATCATCATCGCCCAGGGCGGTGAGGGCGGCGGTCACTGCGGCGAGGTCGGGTCCATCGTGCTCTGGCCCCAGGTCGTCAAGGCCGTCGCGCCCCGGCCGGTCCTCGCCGCCGGAGGCATCGGCAGCGGTCAGCAGATCGCGGCAGCGCTCGCCCTCGGCTGCCAGGGCGCGTGGTCGGGCTCGCAGTGGCTGATGGTCGAGGAGTCGGAGAACACCTCGGTCCAGCAGGCGGCGTACGTCGACGCGACCTCACGCGACACGGTGCGCAGCAAGTCGTTCACCGGGAAGCCGTGCCGCATGCTCAAGAACGACTGGACCGACGCCTGGGAGGCGCCGGAGAACCCCAAGCCGCTCGGGATGCCGCTGCAGTACATGGTCTCCGGCATGGCCGTGGCGGCGACGCACCGCTACCCCGACCAGACCGTCAAGGTCGCGTTCAACCCGGTCGGACAGGTCGTCGGGCAGTTCACCAAGGTGGAGAAGACTGCGGCGGTCATCGAGCGCTGGGTGGGGGAGTACCTCGACGCGACGTCGACGCTCAACGACCTCAACGCGGCCGCCGGAGCCTGACCTACCGGGCCAGCCGTCCCGCGACCACGGCCGGACCCAGGGAAAGACCCCCGCCACTCGGGTCGGGCTGACCACCCGAAGGCCCGTTGCGCAGGTCGTCCACGACCGAGCCGATGACGGGGTGCCGCGTCGAGGACGCTGTCTCCCACGGGCCGCGGCGCAGACTTTCGCCGGTCCCCGTGACACAGTGGACCTTCAGCCTCGATGGCGGCGACCCCTGTGACAGCGGCGCCACCGCTCTTGCGGTCCACCACGGTCCATGCAGAGCAAGGAGTCACGATGTCCAGCAAGAACAAGGGTGGTCGCGAGACCAAGAAGCCCAAGGCCGCCAGCAACGTCAAGGTCTCCGGCCAGACGCCACAGGCCGTGTCGGCCGCGGACGCCATCAACCACAAGGGCAAGTAGCAGGCCCGAGCCGCGCTTCGCCGGTGGCCTGACCTCGCTCATGGGCAGGTCTCGCGGACAGGTCTCGCGGACAGGTATCGCGGACAGGTCTCGCGGACAGCTACGCGCGATGCGCACAGGGCGGCCGAGAGCGGGACGGGGAGGGACGAGCGACGATGTGCTTCTCACCCGCCGCGGACCTCGTCGGCGGCCTCGTCGTCGGTGCGATCGGGCTGGACGTCGCGCTGCACCTGCGTGGGCGCCGGAAGTACCTGCCGCTTGCGCTGCTACCGCTGATGTTCGCGGCCCACCAGCTCGTCGAGAGCCTGGTGTGGTGGGCGACAGCGGGCCAGGTGCCGCACTGGTTGGGCACGGTCGCCCTGTGGGTGTACCTCCTGTTCGCCTTCGTCGTCCTCCCGACGTACGTCCCCTGGGCGGTACGTCGGATCGAGCCGCCCGGGCGTAGGCGGATGCTCATGACAGGGGTCACCCTCGTCGGGGTCGCGGTGTCCGCGACGCTGCTCGCTGCCATGATCCGGGGACCGGTGAGCGTCGAGGCGCACGAGCACCACCTGGCGTACGGGACGTCCTTGCGCGCCAGTCTGCTGATCAGCGGCGCCTACGTCCTCGTCACGTGCGGCGCGTTCGTGTTCTCCGGTGAGGCCGTGATCGTGTGGTTCGGCTGGGTGAACCTGATCGGCGTGGCGGTCATCGCTGCCCTCACGATCGACGGCTTCGCGTCCGTATGGTGCGCCTGGGCGGCCCTGACCAGCGCCGCGTTCGCCGCCTACCTGCGGCGAGAGGATCCACGGCTCTTCACGCACGCGGTCGGAGCGAGAGCAGACTCATGATGCCGCTCCGGGAGTCCGCCCACGGCGCTGCCCGGTCGTCATCGTGTGGTGTCCGAGGACAGATCGGACCCCTACGGGGTGGCGTAGCACTCGCAGCTTTCGAGCTCGATTGACGCGCTCGCTGGGGCGATCATCAGGAACCGCAAGGCGTCTGCTGGCTGGGTAAGGTCACCATCTAGGTCGGGGCACGAGCAGGCCCCAGAGCACCTGGACATGTCTCGGACGTTGAATGGGTCAGGGCCTGCGGCATCTCAAGTGCTGCACGGGCCTTCCACCCAGGCATTCGCCTTCTTGCCGTTGCATCGTCAAGCATTCTTCGTCACCGTCCGGAGCGTCTAGGAGACGCCCCACCACCCAACTCGGGCTCAGTCGCTACCCCTCGAGATCCACCAGGAGGGCGGCGAGGAGTGGGCCGAGGAGGTGAGGGCGCGCTTCGGACAGCGGCAGGGTCACATGCAGATCGAGCCCGTACCGGAGGCCGATGGTGCGCCCGGGTGGCCATCGGTGATACTCGCCATCCCAATTCTCACCGCCAAGCTCGAGACATCCGAGCGCCCGTCGGGGAATGGTCACCACTATGACATCGTCAGTTTGGACGTCCAAGACGATGACTCGGGTACTAGCGAAAACCACGATCCGACCACTGGTAGGGCGTCCCTCAGCGTCGCGGACGATGGCGTAGTCGGCGTACGGCAGCTCCTCCGCTGCGTCATCGAGCAGCTCGACGAGGCGCCAGTAGAAGGGCATGGGCACTTCGGGCGCGCCGAAGGTCTGCCGTTCCAACGCCCGCGAAAGGCGGCCAAGTCGCATATCGAGTGGTGTCTGCGCCATGACTGCGAGGGTCGCACCGACATCCGACAGCGCGCTTGGCATTGTTTGGTCACACGGGTTGTCCGTAGCTGGGTCCATACTGGGGCGACCAGCAAAGAGGAGGCCGGATGGGCACGCGGTCGGGTCAGGCGGACGGACGTTTCACGGAGGGCGCTCAGCCCTCGGGAGTCGAGCGCAAGGGGCTGCAGCAGTCGAGTGCCCAGACGCCCGTGAAGCCCCCGCCGAACGCGCCGACGGGCGACGGCGGCCAGCCGAAGGCCACCTGATGGCCGGCCCCGGAAGGCGCGTCCACGGTGGCGCCACGCAGAAGCCCGGCGAGCAGCGCGGCCAGAGTCCGTCGCCGTCACCCACGCCCACCACGCCGCCGCCGGCCGCTCCCAGCGGCGACGGCGGCCAGCCAAAGGCGGACTAGATGCCGCAGGACCGAGACTCGATGACTCACGAAGGCACTGCGAGGGGCGATTCCGACCTTCTGCGACACGGGGCCCTTCCTCAGAATGAAGAACAGCGCGGGGCGTCCTCGATGGCGTCGCCCGAGCCACTCTCGCCGCCGGACGCGAGCAAGACTCCCAAGGGCGATGGCGGCCAGCCCAAGGCGGACTAGCTCGCTAAGCGCTCTCGTCGTCGCTTTCGGGCGGCGGCAGGGCGACCCAGGCGACTGTTTCAGCGCCGTTGAGAGGGACGAAGACGCCAAGGCTGTTGTCGATCGGACCAAGAAACGTGCCGTCCTTGCCCATGCGGTACTGGATCTCGATGAAGATGTCGCGGGGCTCGGGGTATGTCGAGACGAACCCCCGGCCGTAGGAGAAGCCGCCGACCCAGTGCCCGTCGTCCTTCAGGATGCGGACGAAACAGCCGCCCCGGACGGGCGCTGCCCGGTCCCAGGCGGTCGGCGTGGGGTGATAGATGCGTTGGAGGCGCAGGCCGAGGTGCCACCACTTGTCTCCTCGGGACTCGACGCGCCAGTGCGCCAGGTATCCCAGGGCAGCGGGCACCACGAGAAGCAGGCCGAATGCTCCGAGCGCCTTGCGCGACGCGTGCAGGGCCGGGTCTCGAAGCGCGATATGACCACCCACGGTCGCGACGCCCGCCGCGTTCACGAGGTTGGACCCTCCGATGGCCAGGTACAGCAGATCGATGGTCAGACTGAAGGCCAGAGCTCGAGCGATTCGGGCGCTGAAGTCCCGGTCCTCAGGTGTCGGGCCGGTCAGGCGTCGGCGCACCGCGGCGAAGACGATGCCGGGTACGACGAGCAATACGAGCGCGAGGAGCTGGAACACGGAGCTGGGGACAAGCATGTCCTAGAGAATCCTCCGAGGGTTCTGACACCAACGTCACGACGCGCCGATGCCGGGTGAGGGGTGGAGTGGCCGGTACCCGGCATTGGGCTCGGCAAGACCTTTGGCAGGACGCGGCGACCGAGCGTTTCGGTCCCGGTCCTCGAAGTGAGATTTCCCTATCTCGGACCATCGCTTGCTAGGGCAGCGCGCCCCCGTCTTGACGCTAATGACCGATTCTCTGGGATGTCCCAGAGGTACTTGCAAATACCGGTGAACTTGGGCTGGTCCCCTTGTCAGATGACAAGCGTCTGACTCGGCTACTTTGCGCGCCGCGACAACTCCGTCGCGACAACGGGGAGAAGATTCATGCGAGGAAGTCTGAAGCGTTCACTTGCAGTTGCCGGCATGGTGACCGCTGCGTTCATCGGTCTCGAGGGTCCCGCGCTCGCGGCTCAGTGGAACAGTGTCAACGGCATCTGCAACCAGAACGGCCAGTACACCGTGTCCAGCAACCTGCGTCACATCACCACGCCGAACGACACGATCAAGATCTACCTCACTTCGGTGCCGTACCAGGGTCTGTACATCTACGCGATCAACAACGACACGGGCGCCCACCTGGGCGGTACCCCGCACCTCACGTCGATCGGCAGCCAGACCAACTACGCTGTGATGGCAACGGCCCAGCCGAGCGGCATGGTTTTCCGAAACGTGTTCGCTCAGGGCGCCGCTGGTGGCGGTACGCCTAACTGGACCGGCAGCCAGTTCTACTAACACCTGCCTGACCTCGGACAGAATCGGTCGACCTCGCAGTACGGAGAGAATCGCAATGAAGGCATGGCGGCCGATGTTGGCTGAGGTCAGCAGGACAACCGCGGTGGTCGCAGTAGTCGCGACCACCGCGGTTGCCTGCAACTCGCATGGCGGGGTGGATGCTGGCCATTTGTCGTACGAGCAGTACGACAGCGAGTACAAGCGCGAGGCTGCGAAGCTGACCCTCCCGGCGGGCACCTCGTGGCCGGCTCACGCACAGGCGTATGCCGCGCCGCCCGGCCATAGCCTCACGTATGAGCCTGGCGTCGGCGTCGGGAATGCGGACCAATTCTGGTTCTGCGCCTGGTCCCGGGCTTGGCTGAAGGCGCCTGATAAGTCGCTACCAGAGGCGCAGAATGCGCTGAAGGCGCTCTCGGGCGTGCGCAACACAGCGCTCTACGGCAAGTCCAGTGGCGCCTCCGATCGACAGCTCTACGACGACGAACTCGCCAAGGCCGCACTGGGTGATGCGGGTCCGCTTCAGCGCGAGGTGCAACTCAACTGTCCGAAGCCCGCGTCCTAGCGAGATCCGAGTGAAGCGACGGGGCCGTAGTGCCGTGACAGTCAGCGTGGTGGGCTTCATGCTCGTCACGGTCTTGGTCGCCGCGCTTAGCTTGAGGACTGCGAGACATGATCCGGCCGCGTTGCCCGCAGACAGCGCCGACGGAGCGGTAGCAGTCCAGCGACAGGACATCGCGGATGTGTTCAGCTTGACGGCGACCGTAACCCCGCAACCGCGGCTTCAGGTGCTTTCTCCTCGGACTGGGACCCTCTACCAGTCCCCGGACAGTGCACGGGACACCCCGCGAAAGCTGGCAAGGGTCGATAACGTCTTGATCGAGGCACCAGTTAGGTACCGCAACCTGATCTGGCTCGCTCCAACCGGAGCACACGTCGTTGCAGGTCTCCCAATCGCGACGCTTAATTACGTGGGGTTTGGCCTGTCCGCAACCCTTCCGCCGGAGGCGGCCTATCGCGTCCTAACTGGCGCGCCAACCGCCTCGGCCGAGATTGTGAATGGTCCTGGCCCGTTCTCATGCTCAACTCTCAGCAACCTGTCGGATGGACCAGGCGCGACCGTGACCTGCGCTGTTCCCGAGTCGGTCAAATTGGTGCCGGGTCTGTCTGGACGCCTCGCCATCCGTAGCGTGCGGGTCAAAGGAGCGCTAGTGCTCCCAGTACAAGCGGTGGCGGGAAGCGCAGATCGGGGACTGGTGACTCTGATTGCTGCAGGCGGAACACGAAGTCAACGGCGGGTCGTGTTGGGTGCCACGGACGGGGCCTACGTAGAAATCAAGAGTGGTCTGGAAGAAGGGGATCGAGTCACCCTTCGGGCACCGCATGTCAGCAATCTCGGATGACTGCTCTTCAGGCTGAAGGCCTAAGAAAGACCGTTCGCTTGCCGTCAGGCGAAGACCTAGTGCTTCTTGACGAGTTGTCGCTGTCGGTAGCTGAATCTCAATCGGTCGCCATACTGGGTCGCTCCGGCAGCGGTAAGACCAGTCTTCTGGCCGTACTAGGCCTGCTTTCCGAACCCGACTCCGGTGCGCTAACCATCGGCGGGGTCAACGCGCTCGGATTGAAGGACTCGCAACGGTCGCGCCTCCGCAATCAAGCTTTGGGCTTCGTCTTCCAGAGCTACTCACTCATTCCGCATCTCACCGCGGCGGAGAACATCGCGCTACCACTGTGGCAGGGCGATCGCCTGACGAGGCGAGAGATCGCCAGGCGAGTCCGAGACGTGATGGAACTGGTGAACATCGCGCATCGAAAGGACAGCATGCCTGCCCAGCTCTCGGGGGGCGAGCAGCAGCGAACTGCGATCGCGCGCGCCCTCGTGGGTCGTCCTGCCATCGTGCTTGCAGACGAGCCGACCGGCGCACTCGATACCGCGACCGGGGACCACGTGCTGGACGTGTTGCTGCAATCCTGTGTCGTCGATGACGTCGCCCTAATCCTGGTGACTCACGATGAGGCCGTCGCTTCACGCACGACAGCTCGGTATGAGTTGTGTGTTGGAAAGCTTCGAGAGCTGCTGTGATGCTGCTTCGCGAATCCTGGAAGGACCTGCGGTCCCATCCGCTGGCCCATTTCCTAACAGCGGTTGCCCTCTTCGTCGGAGTGCTGTCGATTGTCGCGATCTCCGTGGCAGGCACCGTAGTGCGGGACGTGTTTGTCGCGACGGAGGAGCAACGCAACGGTCGGGCGGTTACCCTCGGCGCCGATCTGAACTGGACAGAGAAGAGTTCGCAACTCGAACAGCGAAGTGACGCTTCGATGAAATCCTTCATCGACTCGCAGGGCGACGTTTCTGCCCTAGTCGCCACTGGTGACGGCACTGTCCTCGATCAAGCTGGCGATGTGAACCAGCCCGTCACCATCCAGTACACAACCCACGAGCTTCCGTCCGTTCGCCGGTTGCCAGTGATTCAGGGCACTTGGCTGCCTCAGAATTCCACGGCATTCCCATTGGTAGCGGTTACCAACGTGGCGGGTCGTCGTACTGGTCTGGTGGGCAACCTTCGCGTCCAGCTCTCGACGAGCGAACCGAGTGTTCGCTTGGGCATAGTCGGCGTGGTTGCCGACGGAGTGGATGTTCCAACGCTCTATATCCCGCTGACGCAAGCGCTCGCGATCCGACCCAGCTCGCTGCATGACTTGACTCCGATGGTGTTGGCTCACGCGCGAGCCCGCGATCAGCAGCTCCTCGCGGACTCACTAGAAACCGCGCTAACCCAGATAGGGCTAGATCCTGCGGATGCCAACATCCGAAGGCTCGACCATGTGGACGATCTCACGAAGAACCTTCGCTTCACGGCAACGGCGTTTTCCGCGGTCGCGGCGATTGCGTTGTCCGTTGCCGTCCTTGGCATGCTCAACGTGGGACTGGCGACGGTTCGCGAGCGTTCGCGCGAGCTAGTCATCCGCCGAGCAGTTGGGGCAACAAGGCGCAAGCTTTTCTTGCTTGTCATCTCAAGTGGTCTGATAACAGGTGTGTTCAGTGGGCTTGCTGCCGTCGCCGTGGCGGCCCTATCGGTCATAGCTCTCGTGCCGAGCCTCCTTGATCCAGCCCGGGCTATCGCCAACCCGTCGATGCCCTGGGGTGCCCTCGCGAGCGGGCTGGCCATCTCTGCTGGTGCTGCTCTGGCCGGCTCGCTAGCACCCGCAATTCGTGCGGCGCGCGTGGACGTCGCGTTTGCGCTTCGCGACTAGAGCGGCCGTCGCTTCTAGATTCAGCGGGGACATTCCGTCACGAGCGCCTGCACACCACGGTATCCCGGATACGGGGCGCGGCTTCCAGCGTGATGCGGGGCGTCGGCGCGGCTGCTGCAAGGTCAGTCGTGCATCCGTGCGAGCCGGTAGAGCGAGGCGGTGAGCTCGGCGAGGGCGTAGCCGCGTAGCGGTGGGTAGCCGTGACGTTGGAGGACGCCGCCGAGGTCCTCGAGCAGGGCCAGGGTCAGCTGGCCTTTCATCGAGGGATGTGGGCCGGCGGGGCCGAGGCCGGTCCAGTCGGGGAAGATCTCCGTCCCTTCGCCGCGGATGATCTCGTGTTCTTCGTCGTCGTCCATGTCCGCACTTTGACCCGGACCGTGGGCGTTTGACGTTGCGGGGCTGAACCTGTGGATGAGCACGTCTTCGCCGCCGGGCGAGGCGCTTTCGCGAGTCAAACGCGGATTCCGTGCGTTTGTCGTGCCCTGATGGTGCGCACGCTCGGCTTACTCAGACCGAGCTGGACAGGTCGGGACAGCATCAGACCGGCTGTTGGGGCACCTGGGGACCTTTCTGGGGCGCTCTCCTGCGCTCCTGATGGGCGTGATCCGCATCCGGCTCGAGCCCTCTCGCCCCTCCGTGCACGACACCTCCAGCGGTCGCCGCACGGCGGTTGTCGTGCAGGTTCCGTGCGAGTGCCGTGCGCTGAGGGTGCGCCCCGGCGTGAGTGTCGCCGCCATGACGGGCACGGGCGAGGTGGGAGGCCGATGATCAGCGTGCATGCGATCAAGGGCTCGCCCGGTGCGGTGGCGGACTACTACTTGAAACCCGAGCGCAGCGGCGAGCTCGAGGTCCCCCCTCCCGGCGCCATGGGTCTTGAGTCTTCGGAGCCGGCTGCTGGTCGGGAGACGGGGTTGGGGTTGAGCCCGGACTACTACGTGAACGAGTACAACGCGACCGGACGCTGGATCGGACACGGCACGAAGGTCGTCAACGACCTGGAGTTCATCCGGGAGGACGGCCCCGCCGGTGAGCGGGCCCGCCGGGCGTTCATCGCCCGGCTCTACGGCAACATCGACGGCGTCCAGGTGGCGAAGCCCGTCTACCGGTTCGACGACGACGGCAAGAAGGTCGACGTCCGGGTCGCCGCCTACGACGTGACCATCAGTGCGCCGAAGAGCGTCAGCACCCTGATGGCCGTCGCCCCACCCGACGTCGCGGCGAAGATCATCGCCGCGCACGGCCGCGCCACGACCGAGGCCATCGGACTCCTGGAGCAGCTGTCCGCCCGGGCGGCGCGGGGTCATCACGGGGACGGGCAGCGGGCGCCGCGGATCGACACCGACGGGTTCATCGGTGCCGCGTTCGACCACACCACCAGCCGCGCGAACGACCCGCAGCTGCACACCCACGTCGTGATCATGAACCTCGTCCGGGGCGTCGACGGCCGCTGGTCCGCACTCGACAGCCGGACCCTGCACCGGCAGGCCACCACTGCCTCCCACCTCTACCAGCACCTCCTGCGGGCCGAGCTGACCAGGGAGCTCGGTGTCGCCTGGACCGACGTCGAGCGCGGCGTCGCCGAGATCGCCGGCGTCCCGGCCGCGGTCCGGCGGGAGTTCTCCACCCGCCGCGTCCAGATCGAAGCCGTCCTCCACGCCGGCGCCGACGGGGAGCCAGGGCGGGAGGGTGGGGTGCGGCGTCGCGCCCGGACTCTCGCGGCGAAGGCCGCGTGCCTGACGACCCGGCCGGCGAAGACCCGCCCGGACCCGGTGTCGCTGCGGGAGGACTGGCAGCAGCGCGCCACCGCGAAGGGCCTCGGCCCGGAGCA
The DNA here is from genome assembly GCA_963784705.1 of uncultured Actinomycetota bacterium. GTDB lineage: Bacteria > Actinomycetota > Actinomycetes > Mycobacteriales > SCTD01 > RYN-111. Next base: position 135,711 of record CAWASC010000014.1, on the reverse strand, counting down.
GGTCGCGGCGCTGCTCGCCGAGACCCACGTCCCGGCCGCGCTGGACCGGGCAGGGGTCGAGCGCCGGGTCCTCAGCGGCGACGGCGCGACCCGAGAACGGCCGACCTTCGATCAGGGGACGGTGCTGCGCGAGCTGATCGCCGCGCTGCCATCCGGCACCGACCTCACTCGGGAAGACCTGCTCGGCTGGACCGCGAGGCTCGTCGACGGCGACGAGCTCGTCCAGGTCCCGAACGCCGAGACCCGGACGTTCACCACCGTGGACATGCTCGACACCGAGACCGCCGTCCTGGCCCTCGCCACCCGCACCCCCGACGCCGGACTCGCGGTCGTGCCGGGTGTTCGGAGCCTCCGTCGGCTGATCCGGACCGAGCTGCGGGCCGAGCAGCGCGACATCGCCTCCGTCCTGCTTAGCAGCGGCCGGCCGGTCGAGATCGTCAGCGGCCCCGCCGGCAGTGGCAAGACTCGCGGCCTACACGCGGCCACCAGCATCTGGGAGCAGGCGGGTGTCGAGGTCCGGGGGACCGCGGTCGCCGCCCTGACCGCCCAAGGTCTGCAGGACGCCACCGGCGCCGCCAGCGTCAGTCTCACCCGGCTCCTCGGGTCGCCCGACCGGCATCTCCCAGCGGCCGGGGTGCTGCTGGTCGACGAGGCCGGGATGATCGGCACCCGCCAGCTCCACCGGCTCCTCACCCTCGCCGAGCAGCGGCAGTGCAAGGTCATCCTGGTCGGCGACCCCGCTCAGCTGCCCGAGCTCGAAGCCGGCGGTGCCTTCGCCGCCCTCACCCGCCAGCCGTGCGCGCTGCACCTCGACGGGCACGGCCGCCAGACGCAGGCCTGGGAGCAGCACGCCCTGCACGACCTCCGCAACGGCCGCACCACCGCGGCCCTCGACGCCTACCGCGACCACGACCGGCTGCACCTGGCCACCAGCCGCGCCGACCTCCTCGACCGGGTCGTCACCGACTACCTCACCGCCCGCGGCGAGCAGCCAGACCCGTGGCAGGCAGCGGTCCTCGCACCCCGACGCCGAGACGTCACCGACCTCAACCTCCTCATCCGGCGGCGGCTCACCGACCAGCGGCACGCTCGGCCGGCGCGCGGTGAGGGTCGAGACACCCGACGGGGCCCGGGACTACCGCAAAGGCGACCAGGTCCTCGTCACCCGCAACCACCACGACCGGCAATTGCTCAACGGCACCCGCGGCACCGTCCGGACCGTCCGGCGCGACGGGCTCGTCGTCCAGCTCACCGACGGCCGACGCGTCGTCATGGACAAGCCCTGGCTCGCCGGAGGGGACCTCGACCACGGGTACGCCATGACCCTGCACAAAGCCCAAGGCCGCACCGTCCACACCGCCCTCGTCCTCGGCGACGAATCGTTGAGCCAAGAAGGCGGCTACGTCGGACTCTCCCGCGGCACCACCGCCAACCACCTCTACCTCGACACCGCCACCGACCACGCCCTGCGCGACTGCAACGACCACGAGCACACCCCGCCGGCCGCGACGCCCGGGCAGCCCCGCACTCGAGCGCTGGCCCGAAGCACCCAGCAGGCGCTCGCGCGCGAAGCCATGTCACATCCCGCCCCCACAGCGAAAGGCTTGGAACGATGACGGACGCAAGACGCTTGGCTGGATCAGGGAGCGAGATGGGGGTATCCGTGCCATTGCGCGTCGTGTGCCCGTCTGCGCCTCCCCAGCTGACACCTTTGGCCGCCCGGGCTCTGCTACGGCTGCTTCTCGATGTCCACAGGAACCGCCCACCGGTCCAGCAGGAGCCTCTGTTCTGGGATAGAACGGGCTAGAGCCCGGGAGCCGTCATGACCTCGTTCGCCTTCTACGGACGCGTCAGCACAGAAGACCAGCAGGACCCCGCCTCCTCGCGCGGCTGGCAGATCGCACGGAGCGAGTCCCTCATCGCGCCGCACGGAGGTCGGATCGTCGCCGAGTTCTTCGACATCGGCATGTCCCGTTCGCTGCCGTGGAAGCGGCGCCCAGAAGCGGCACGGCTGCTTGAGGCCCTACGCAACCCGCGGCGCGGCTTCGATGCCGTCGTCATCGGCGAGCCGGCCCGGGCCTTCTACGGCAACCAGTTCGGTCTGACGTTCCCAGTTTTCGTCCACTACGGAGTGCAGCTCTGGGTACCCGAGGTCGGGGGCGCCATCGACCCCGGCAGCGACGCGCACGACCTCGTCATGAGCCTCTACGGCGGCATGAGCAAGGGAGAACGTAACCGCATCAAGATCCGCGTCCGCACCGCTATGGCCGCCCAAGCCGCCACAGAGGGACGGTTCCTCGGCGGCCGACCGCCCTACGGATACCGCCTCGCCGATGTCGGGCCGCACCCCAACCCCGGCAAGGCCGCCCTCGGTCAGCGGATGCACCAGCTCGAACCGGACCCGGTCACTGCGCCCGTCGTACCGAGAATCTTTGCCGAGTACCTCCGCGGCCGCGGACTCGCGGCCATCGCGAACGGGCTCGTCGCCGACGGGATCCCAAGCCCATCAACGCACGACCCCGCCCGCAACAAGCATCGGCTCGGCGTGAGCTGGAGCAAGAGCGCCATCCGCGCCATCCTCACCAACCCCCGCTACACCGGCTTCCAGGTGTGGAACAAACAGCGCAAGGAGGAGATCCTTCTCGACGTCGACGACGTCGCTGCCGGCCACGAGACGAAGATGCGCTGGAACACCAGCGACAGCTGGATCTGGTCGGCCGAAGCCGCACACGAGGGCCTGATCACACGCGAGACCTTCGCCGCGGTCCAAGCCCTCATGAGCCGCCACATACAGACCAAGGAACGCGGCCCGCGCTCCGACAACCACTACCCCTATGCCCTCCGCGGGCTAATCTTCTGCGCCGTCTGCAAACGTCGGATGCAAGGCAACTGGAACAACGGCCGCGCCCACTACCGCTGCATGCTCAAAGCCGACTACGCCCCCTCCGGCGACCTTCCGCACGCCAAGTCCGTTTACGTCCGCGAGGACCGCGTCTTGCGCCCGCTCGACGCGTGGCTGGCGGATCTGTTCGCGCCCGCGCACCTCGAGCAGACGGTTGAACAGCTCCTCGCCGGCGGCCGCGACGACACCTACGAGACCCAGACCCAAGCGGCCCGCGACACGCTCAAGGCCTGCGACGCCAAGCTCGTCCGGTACCGGGAGGCCTTCGACAGCGGGATCGACCCCAAGATCATCGCCAAGTGGATCGCGGACACCGAGGCCGAGAAAGCCAAGGCCGAGTTCGACCTCGCACGCCTGGGGGAGAGGGCCCAGCCGACCCGCGACGACCTGATCACCATCATCAGTAGCTTCAGCGACGCCGTCAGCATGCTCGAGCAGGCCGACCCGGCTGCCAAGGCGCCGGTCTACGCCCACCTGGGCGTCAGGCTCGAGTACGACCACGAAAAGCGCCTCGTGCGGGCCGAAGCCCGCCCCGAGGCGCCATGTGCGTATGAACGTGTCCGAGGGGGGACTTGAACCCCCATTCCCCGTAAAGGGAACTAGCACCTCAAGCTAGCGCGTCTGCCAATTCCGCCACCCGGACAAGGTGAGTCCGGGCGAACCCGAACCGGTTCAAGACTATAGCGGCAGTCGCGGCTAGCGTGCGGGCATGACCACCCCCGTGATCGACCCCGCCGACGAGGCCGTCGAGATCTTGCGTGACCTGATCCGGTTCGAGAGCGTCAACGACGGCACCGGTCGGGGCAAGGGCGAGCGCGAGGCCGCCGAGTACGTCGCTGCGAAGCTCGAGGAGGTCGGACTCGAGACCACGGTCCTGGAGTCCGCGCAGAACCGCACCAGCGTGATCGCGCGGGTCGAGGGTGAGGACCGCAGTCGCGGCGCGCTGCTCATCCACGGGCACCTGGACGTCGTACCGGCAGAGCCGAAGGAGTGGACCTACGACCCGTTCGCCGCCGAGGTGGCGGACGGATGCGTGTGGGGGCGCGGCGCGGTCGACATGCTCGACATGGACGCCATGACCCTCGCCGTCGTCCGCGATCGCCTCCGCACCGGACGCAAACCGCCACGGGACGTGGTGCTCGCGTTCGTGGCCGACGAGGAGGCCGGGGGAGCCTTCGGTGCCCAGTGGCTCGTGGAGAAGCACCCGTCGCTGTTCGAGGGGTGCACCGAGGCGATCAGCGAGGTCGGCGGCTTCTCCCTGAGCGTCAACGACGACCTTCGCCTCTACCTCATCGAGACAGCCCAGAAGGGCATGGCGTGGATGCGCCTCACCGCTGCGGGTACGGCGGGACACGGCAGCATGATCAACGACGACAACGCCGTCACCCGGTTGGCAGAGGCTGTCGCCCGGCTCGGCCGGCACGAGTTCCCGATCCACGTCACCAAGACCGTTCGTGCCTTCCTGGACCACGTCGGCGAGGCGTTCGGCATCGAGCTCGACCCTGACGACATGGAGGGGACGGTCGCGAAGCTCGGACCGATGGCACGCATCGTCGGGGCGACGCTGCGCAACACCGCGAACCCGACGATGCTCGAGGCCGGCTACAAGCACAACGTCATCCCCGGCTACGCCCACGCCAACATCGACGGACGCTTCCTTCCTGGCTTCGAGGACGCCTTCGAGACCGAGCTCGACGCCGTGCTCGGACCTGGGATCACCCGGGAGTACCTCCACTACGACATCGCCCTGGAGACAGAGTTCGAAGGTGCCCTCGTGGACGCGATGAGCAGCGCGCTGGTCGCCGAGGACCCTGGGGCGCGTGCCGTGCCCTACACCCTGTCCGGCGGCACGGACGCGAAGAGCTTCAGCCGGCTGGGCATCCGCTGCTTCGGGTTCTCCCCGCTCAAGCTGCCCGCTGGGCTGGACTTCTCCGGCATGTTCCACGGCGTCGACGAGCGGGTGCCGCTGGACGCGCTCGCTTTCGGCACCCGCGTGCTGGACCGCTTCCTCGACGCCAGCTGACGACGCTCACCAGCCGCGGAGGGGGCGGACCGTCCCTCTCGGAGCTGTCCGACATGCGGGCGTGTGGCTGTGTCCCCAACGTCGGACAGTGATGCCACCGAGGCGCTGCTGCTGCCCCAGGACGGCGCGATCGCGGAGCCAACAGGCAGGTCGCGCGGCCAGCCGCCGCGGGCCCGAGCTGTCCGGCAGCGTCAGTACTGCGGTGCCGGGCCGGGCATCAGCGCGGGGCAGACAGCCTGGATCGCGTTGCGGGTCGGGTATGCCGGGTCAGCACCCGGCACGGCCTGACCGGTCTTCCACGCCCCGCCGGACCAGGCGCCCCAGATGTGCTGGCGGCACCACGAGTCCACGACGAACCACTCGCTCTCGCCGGCCGGTCGCGCGGCGGGCTTGGTCTTGCCGGTCGCGATCGCCACGATCCGGGCGACCTCACCGGCGACGCCGTTGGTCTTCTCCAGCGCTCCGCGGTACGCGCCGTACCCCTCGGCGGCGAAACGCGTGTCGGCCACCGCGGGCGTCTTGGCGAGCGAGGTGAGCCCGTCGGTGTAGCCCCCCTCGGTGGGCGTGGCAGCGAGGAACAGGGCCTGGCGCAGGGCCTTGGCGGTGAGGCTCGTACCCGCCACCACACCAGCTGCCTGCCTGCGGGACGCCCCCGGCATGCCCTTGCGCACCTGCCACAGCGCGTTGGCGTAGGTGCCCGCGACCTGCGGCGTCGCGTTCGACGTACCGCTGAAGGTCTTGCCGTTGCTCACCGTCGTCGAGCCGTAGGCAGACGGGTACGACACGCCGATCCCTGCCACGTCGGCCGGCTTGCCGGTGCCGGTGTAGTCCTTGCCGTTGGGGTCGATCGCGCCGACTGTCACCACCCAGTCCGGCCCCTCCTGCGACGACGTGAGGGTGGAGTTCGGCACCGTGAAGGCGTTCTCCAGACCGTTGCCCGCGGAGAAGAAGGTGGTCTGGCCGCGCTCGGCGGCCTTGCGCTCGGTCACGACGTCGGTGCCGTTGTAGACCCGGTCGCGGACCGCCACACCGGCGGAGAAGCCGTAGGAGTTGCTGACGGCGTCGATCCAGGGCTGGTTGTGCGCCCAGGTCAGCGCCCGCTCGGCAGAGGCCTGCGTCGTGTACTGAAGGAACACCAGCACGCAGGACGGGCACGCGCCGTGGATGTTGCCGACCGCCACGCTGGAGGTGCCCATGCCGTGCTCGGCGCCTCCGCTGCCGTAGATGTTGCTCGAACCGCCGAAGACGTTCTTGTCCACGACCTTGTCGGTGTCCTCCGGCCCGAAGGTCATCGCCCCGATGACCTTCGTGCCCGGGATCCAGCGGTAGTCGATGCCCTTGCTGCCCGAGCCCTTGACGGTCGCCCACGCGGCCTTGTCCCCGGCGTAGAGCGACGCCATGGACGTGTTGTCCGCGCCGTTGAGGGTGAGCTTCAACGGTGAGTAGCCGGCGAACGCACTCGGCTTCGGGAAGCCCGGCACCCACGTGTCCGGGGCCTTGTCCAACGGCAGGCCCTTGATGTCCGCGGGCACCTTCGAGGCCAGGAAGTCCTGGTGGTACGGCGAGAAGCCGCTGTCGATGACCGCGACGACCGTCACGTCCGCCGCGGCGGGGGTGGCGGGGGCGGCCTGCGACACCACGGCGGGCGTGAGACCGGCGACGAGAAGGGTCAGGGCGAGGGCAGGGCGGAGGAGGCGCACCCCTCAAGCATTCGACGGACGGTTCGCACTTCCTGCTCAGGTGGGCAGCGGGGGACCGGGCTCCGGCCGGAGCTTGCGCCGCACCAGGACCTGCCGCCGACCATCAGGCATGATCGCGTGCCGCGCGAGCTCCCAGCCGCCGAACTCGGCGTGGATACCGAGGATCTCGTGGGTCCGACCGGTGCTCGCACCGCGCGGCAGGTCCACCGCGCGGTACTCGTACTCGGCCACAGCGCGAGCCTACGTTTCCAGGTCCTCGCTGGACCAGCGCGGCATGTCCTCGGGGTACCCGATCGCGGGCGCGGACACGTCGTCGAGGGCACGTCGCACGACCTCGGGAAGGTGCACCGTCTCGGCCGCCAGGGACGCCTGCAGCTGGGCGTTGGTGCGCGCGCCGACGATCGGGGCCACGACACCTGGCCGGTCCCGCACCCACGCGAGGGCGATCGCCACGGGGGAGACCCCGAGGCCGTCCGCCGCGGTCAGCACCGCGTCCACGACCGACGACGAGGCGTCACCGAGGTAGGGCTCGACGAAGGGCTTGAACCGCTCCGAGCCACCGCGGGAGTCACCGGGCACCCCACCGCGGTACTTCCCGGTCAGCACACCGCGTCCGAGGGGTGACCAGGGAAGCAGCCCGACGCCCTGCGCCACGGCCGACGGGACGACCTCCCGCTCGACGCCCCGCTGCAGCAGGGAGTACTCCACCTGGTTGCTGACCACGGGGGCACGACCGGGTACGGCCCGCTGGTGCGCGACGACCGCGCCCTGCTGCCAGCCGCTGTAGTTGGACACCCCGGCGTAGCGCACGCGGCCGGACTGCACGGCCGTGTCGACCGCGGCCAGCGCCTCCTCCCACGGGGTCACCGGGTCCCACGCGTGCAGCTGCCAGAGGTCGATCCAGTCGGTCTGCAGCCGCTTCAGGGAGGCGTCGAGCGCGGTCAGCAGGTGTCCGCGCGAGGTGCCGCGACCCATCGGACCGGGACCGACGACGCCGTACGCCTTGGTCGCGAGGATGACCTCCTCGCGGGGGATGACGTCCTTGAGCAGCCGTCCGACGACGGTCTCGCTGCCGCCCTGCACGTAGGTGTTGGCAGTGTCGAGCAGGGTCCCGCCGGCCTCGCGGAAGGAGATGAGCTGGGCGGCGGCGTCGTCCTCGTCGGTGTCGCCACCCCAGGTCATGGTGCCGAGGCCGAGCCGGGAGACGATCAGGCCGCTGCGGCCCAGATGACGCTGCTTCACGACGCGGACGCTACCGTCCGGTCACATCCGGATCGGGGAGGCAACGCGTGAAGCTCGGGCTGAACATGGGCTACTGGGGCATGGGCAACGACGCCGACAACCTGGGGCTCGCCAAGGAGGCCGACGTCCTGGGCTACTCCGTCGCCTGGGTCGCGGAGGCCTACGGGTCGGACGCCCCGACGATCCTGTCGTGGGTCGCTGCGCAGACCGAGCGCATCGACATCGGCTCGGCGATCTTCCAGATCCCCGGCCGCACCCCCGCCAACTGCGCGATGACCGCGGCCACGCTCGACTCCCTGTCCGGTGGCCGCTTCCGGCTGGGGATCGGCGTCAGCGGCCCGCAGGTGTCCGAGGGCTGGCACGGGGTCCGCTTCGACAAGCCGCTGGCGCGCACCCGTGAGTACATCGAGATCGTCAACCTCGCCCTGTCGCGCCAGAAGGTCCGCTACGACGGCAACCACTACGTGCTGCCGCTGCCCGACGGTCCGGGCAAGGCCCTGCAGCTCACCGTCCACCCCGTGCGCGAGCACATCCCGACGTACCTCGCCTCGGTCGGCCCGAAGAACCTCGAGCTCACCGGGGAGCTGTTCGACGGCTGGCTCGGGATCTTCTACAGCCCGGACTACGCCAAGGAGTCGCTCGGCCACATCGAGGCGGGCCGGGCGAAGGTCGGCAAGACCCTCGAGGGCTTCGACGTCGTTCCGTCGATGCCGATCGTCGTCGGACCGGACCAGCGCGCCTGCGCCGACCCGATCCGGTGGTACGCCGCCCTCTACGTCGGGGGCATGGGCTCGCGCGAGCAGAACTTCTACAACCAGCTCGCCGTCCGCATGGGCTTCGAGGCTGCCGCCAAGGAAGTCCAGGACCTCTACCTCGACCGCAAGTACGACGAGGCGGCTGCCGCGGTCCCGTTCGAGTTCCTCGAGCAGACCGCGTTGCTCGGCACCAAGGAGCAGATCGCCGAGAAGATGCAGGTGCTCGCGGCCAGCGGCGTCACGACGCTCACCATCACCCCGTCTGAGGGTGACCTCGCGCAGAAGAAGGCCACGCTGCGCACGGCCGTCGAGGCACTCGAGCTGTCCGGGGTCGGCAGCTGACCCCTCGCCAGCAGGCACTGCTGGGCGTCGTCCAAGGGCTGGCCGAGGTCGTCCCGGTGTCGTCGTCCGCGCAGCTGTCGCTGCTCCCGTGGCTCCTGCGCTGGGAACCGGCACCGGACCGCACGGCCTTCGCCGCGGGCCTGCACGCCGGTTCTGCCTTCGGCATGGCCCTCGCCCTGCGCCCCTCCCTCGACGCGCGTACGGCGGGTCGGCTGGTGCTGGCGAGCATTCCCGCCGGTGTCGCGGGGCTGCTCGGCCAGGACGTCGTGGAGCGTCGTCTCGGCGGCCCGGGCCCGACCGCTGCTGCCCTGGCCGGGTTCGGCGTGCTGCTGTGGGCGGCGGACCGCCGACCGCAGGACCGGCCCCTCGACGGGCGCGCGTGGACCGCCGCGTCGCTTGCCCAAGTCGTGGCGCTGGTCCCTGGGGTCTCGCGCTCCGGTGCCACCGTGACGGCGTTGCGGCTGGTCCGCGTCCCACGCGCCCAGTCGCTGGAGGCCTCCCTGCTGCTCAGCCTTCCGGTCACCGCCGGCGCCGCGACCGTGACGTCGGTCCGGTACGGCACGCGGCCTCCCGCCGTACCCACCCTCTTGGCAGGCGGCTCCGCACTGCTGGCATGGCGCGCTCTGCCCAAGGGGTCTCCCAGACTCCTCCCAGCCAGCGCCGTCTACCGTCTCGCTCTCGCCGCCGTCGTGGCACGCCGCCTTCGCAGGGAGTCCCGTTGAACATCGGTCAGGCCATCGTCCTCGGGATCGTCGAGGGACTCACGGAGTTCCTCCCGGTCTCCAGCACGGGCCACCTCCTGGTCGCCGAGCGGCTGCTGGGGCTGCCCATGACGACCCAGGAGCAGAAGGACTCGCTCATCGGCTTCACCGCCGTCATCCAGACCGGTGCGATCGCGGCCGCGGTGCTGTACTTCCTCAAGGACATCATCAGCATCGTGCGGGTCTTCCTCGGCGGCCTGTTCCGGTCGGAGGGGCGCGAGGACGCCGAGTGGCCGTTCGCGCTCACCGTCGGCGTCGGCTGCCTGCCCATCATCGTCGTGGGCTTCACCCTCAAGGACGTCATCAAGAAGATCGACGAGAACCTCCTCAGCGTCGCGATCGGCCTGATCGTCTTCAGCGCGGTGTTCGTCGTCGCGGAACGTCGCGGTCGCCAGGACCGTGGGCAGGCCGACCTCCGACCCCTCGACGGGCTTGCCGTCGGGCTGATCCAGTGCATCGCGCTGGTGCCTGGGGTGTCGCGCTCCGGCGCCAGCATCTCCGGCGGCCTGCTGCGCGGCATCGACCGGGTGACCGCGACCCGCTTCTCGTTCCTCATCGGCATCCCCGCCCTGCTCGGCGCCGGGGTTCTCGGGCTCAAGGACGCCACGGGCAACACGACGGGCGCCGGTGCCACCGCCGTCGCGACCCTCGTGTCGTTCGTCGTGGGCTACGCCTCCATCGCGTTCCTGCTGCGGTTCGTGTCGCGCAACTCCATCGTGGCGTTCGTGCCCTACCGCCTGCTGCTCGGTACCGCCATCCTCATCGGTGTCGCGGTCGGATGACCGCCGCCTGCCGCGCCGTCTCGGGCACCACCTGCCCGGCGCACACCCGCGCCTACCGCGACGGCACCCTGGTCGCCGAGGGCTTCGACGTCGGAGAGGTGTCGGACCACCTCGCCGTCGAGGGCACCGTCGTCTGGCTGGACCTGCTGGAGCCGTCGTCGGCAGACCTCGACGTGCTGGTCGAGGAGCTGGACCTGCACCCCCTGGCCGTCGAGGACGCGATCAACCTGCGCCAACGCCCCAAGCTCGACCGGTACGACGACCACCTGTTCCTCGCCGCCTACGCCGCGCAGCTCGACCAGCAGACCTCCGAGCTCACCGTCCTCGAGATCGGTGCGTTCATCACCCCGCGCGCCCTGGTCACGGTCCGCACCAGCGACCAGATCCCCCTCGAGCCGCTCCTGACCCGGTGGGACGACAACCGCGCGCTCGCCGGGTCCGGCGTGGCCTACCTGCTGCACGGGCTGCTCGACCTGCTCGTCGACGGTCACTTCGAGGCCGTGCAGCTGCTCGACGACCAGCTCGACGACATCGAGCAGGGCCTGTTCGACGAGAGGCCGCGCTCCCGCCAGGTGCAGCGCCAGTCCTTCGAGCTGCGCAAGAGCCTGGTCCAGCTCCGTCGGGTCGTCCTGCCGATGCGGGAGGTGCTCAACAGCCTGCTGCGCCGCGACCTCGGTGTGGTGGATGCACCGATGGCGCCGTACTACCAGGACGTCTACGACCACGTCCTGCGCGCGTCGGAGTGGATGGAGTCCCTGCGAGACCTGGTCAGCACCATCCTCGAGACCAACATCACCCTGCAGGGCAACCGGCTGAACGAGGTCATGCGCGGGCTGACCGCCTGGGCCGCCATCCTGGCGGTCACGACCGCCATCACCGGCTTCTACGGGCAGAACGTGCCGTACCCGGGCTTCGGGACGCACGCCGGGTTCGCCGTGTCACTGGTGCTGTTGCTGGGCTCGACGGGCGGACTCTACGTGTACTTCAAGCGGCGGCACTGGATCTGAGCCGTCACGCGCGACGGCGCCGCCGGCCGACCGCCACGACCCCGGCACCGAGCAGGGCCAGCGCCGCCCAGGGGAGCGCCTGGCCGAGCCCCGTGGCGGCGAGCGACCCGCCGCCCGTGCTCGGCGAGCCACTCCCACCGGTCGCGGGCGGCACCGGCGTCCCGGGGACGATCACCGGCGGCGGGGCCACGACGGGGGTGGCTGCGGCGTTGTCGGTGAAGGTGAACGGCGGCGTCGCGTCGACCTGCTTCGCCGCAGCGTTGTAGGTGTAGACCGGCGAGCCCTGCAGGGTCGTCCCGGTGACGCTGAACAGAGAGTGCGGGGCGTAGGTCCCACCGAGACCCGCGGCGGCGGCGCTGAGGGTCCACGTGACCACGCCGCCGTCGAACGAGCCGTCCACGACGGACGTGGACGGGCCCGGCACGAACTCGGCGAACCTGCTGGTGCCGCTGGAGCCGTTGACGTAGGTCTGGCCGCCGCCGAAGAACACGGGCGCGGCGCCCTGCGTCTGCATCGCGACGAAGTGCGTCTGCCCGAGGTCCCCGTTGTCGCTGTTGGTCTGGCCGGCCCACCAGGAGACGGCGACCGTGGCGGACGGGCCCTGGCTCGGGTCGAGCATCCCGAGCAGGTCCGCCTTGGCCAGCCGGGCGGTGATGACGACCTTGTCGCCCTCGCGGCGCATCCGCACCTGCGTGAGGTCCATCGCCGGGTTGTTCTTGCCCTCGCCGTACAGCCTGGCGTCACCGGCGGCGTCGGTCGCGACGTTGGTGGTCGGCACCAGGGTGCGGGGTTGGACGGTCTTGCCCTTCAGCAGGGAGGGGCCGGAGACCTGCCGGGAGAAGCTGTTGATCGGGCTGCCGGCGAGGGCGCCGTACTGGTTGGCCGTGTCGGCGAACAGCACCAGGACGCTGCCGTCGGTCGGGTCCATGTCGACCTGGAAGAAGTCCCCGAGGTTGCGGTCCTGGGCGGAACCGGCGGTGCAGCCGAGGCCGGAGAAGCAGAACGGGTTGGTGTGCGAGGGGTGCTCAGAGACCTTCACCTGGTTCAGGTGCGGCGCCTTGGACAGCGCGTCGACGCTCTGCGTGACGTAGACGTCCCACGGCCCGCTGTTGCTGCTGGCGTCGCCGGCCTTCTCGGTGCCGTAGAACGCGACCGCGACGCGACCGGGGTCACCGGCGATGACCCACGGGAACGTCGAGTCGTGCAGCGCGCTGCTGTTGACCTTGATCGGTCGCCCGAAGCTCGCGCCGCTGTCGGTCGAGACGGCGAGGTAGGTGCCGACATCGGTGTTGGCGCCCGCCTCGTCACGCGACCAGGCGACGTAGAGGTTGCCGGCGGTGTCCAGGGCGGAGGTCACGAACAGCTGGCGGGTGTTGGTGCCGGGCTCGCTGCTGACCTTCGTCGCGCTGAAGGTGTAGGTGCCGTCAGCCTTGCGGATGCCGCGGACCAGGTTGACCGCCGGGGAGTTCTCACTGGTGAAGAACAGGTCGCCGCGCTTGTTCACCCGCAGCTGCCCGAGCGCCCCGGAGTCGAAGACACCCGCGAGGGTGCCGCCGTCACCGACATTGGTGAAGGTCTGGCCGTAGTCGAGGGACTCCCGCAGGATCGTGCCCTTGCCGTTGCTGGACTGCAGGGCGTTGTAGAGCAGGAACAGGTGGTCCTTGCCGGCCGGGTCGCGCCACAGCGCACCCCACTGCCGGTCGGTGCCCGCGACGTCACCCGCGAACGCGTTGCTGTTCTGCGCCGGGAAGGTCTTGCCGGAGTCGAACGACGTCGCGACGCCGATGTCGGCCAGGCTCTCGAGGTCGTAGAAGCTCACCGTGTAGCCCGTCCCGCCCGGCGCCTTCGGACCGATGACGATCTCGGAGTCACCACCGCCGTGCGTGAACGACGGGCGCTGGGCGGGAACCAGGGTCGGCAGCGCCGTGACCAGGTCCCACTGCGCGCCGTGGTCCTGGCTCTTCCACAGGAACGACACGGAGTTCGAGAACCCGATGATCGAGCTGCCGTAGAGACCACCGGACGGGTCCGCCTTGATGATCGGCTCGCTGCCCATCCGCTGCGGGTCGACGACGACCGTGTGGCTGAACGCCAGGCCGGTGCCGGCGGCACCGGCGGGGTGGCTCGCCAGCGCGAGGCTGCCGGCGAGCAGGGCGGTGACGACGACTGCGGGGGCGAGGGCCGGACGGCGCACGGGGGAGCTCCAGGTTCTGCGGGTGGCGTTGCACAGGGAGGACACAGCTGTGCACCGGGCCTTTCGCCGTCACACCGCGAGTTCCTGCCGCCGACGTCGACCTGCGTGCTGCGGTTAGGGTCGGCCGGTGACCACCCTGGTGCTCGTGCGGCACGGCCTGACCGCGATGACCGGCCCGCTTCTCGCCGGCTGGACCCCCGGCCTGCACCTCGACGAGCGCGGTGAGAAGCAGGCGGCCGCCGTGGCTGAGCGGCTGCGACCGGTCCCGTTCACGGCGATCGTGAGCAGCCCCCTGGATCGTTGCCTGGACACGGCGGCTGCCATCGCCCAGGGGCGCGAGCAGGAGGTCCAGGTCGAGCGCCGCATCGGGGAGTGCAGGTACGGCGACTGGACCGGCAAGGCCCTCAAGGACCTCGCCAAGGAGCCCATGTGGAAGGTGGTCCAGCAGCACCCCAGCGCGGCGGTCTTCCCCGGTCCCGAGGGGGAGCCGCTGCGCGAGACGCAGAACCGGGCTGTCGCGGCGGTCCGCGACTGGAACGCCCGGCTCGGGCCCGACGCCACCTGGCTCGCGTGCTCGCACGGGGACGTCATCAAGGCCATCACGGCCGACGCCCTCGGGCTGCACCTCGACCAGTTCCAGCGGATCATGATCGACCCGTGCTCGGTGACGATCATCCGCTACACCGAGACGCGGCCGTTCGTCGTACGCGTCAACGACACCGGCGGGTCGGTCGCCGACCTGCTCCCGCCCGCCAAGAAGTCGCGGCGGCGCAAGGGCGACGCGGACGCTGCCGTCGGCGGCGGTGCCGGCGCGGACGCGCACCCCTAGTGACCTAGGCTGACCCGGTGCCACGCCAGGTGTTCCTCTTCGACCCGCCCGAGCGCTTCGTCGCCGGGACGGTCGGGCAGCCGGGGGACCGGACGTTCTACCTGCAGGCCACCGGCGGCGGCCGGACGGTCAGCGTCGCCCTCGAGAAGCTCCAGGTGCAGGTCCTCGCCGACCGGCTCGAGGAGCTCATGGACACGGTGCGGCGGCAGGCCGGCGCACCGCCCGGTGCACCCGACCCAGCGGGTCCGCACGGCGCGCTCGAGGACACCGCCCCCCTCGACGTACCCCTCGAGGAGGAGTTCCGGGTGGGGTCGATGGGCCTGGCCTGGGAGACCGACGCCGAGCGCTGCGTCATCGAGGCCCTGGCCCAGCCTGCCGACGAGCAGGAGTCCGAGGTGGAGCCGCTCAGCGACGCGGAGGAGGGCCCCGACGCGCTGCGCGTCCGCCTCACCGCTCCGATGGTGCACGCCTTCATCACCAGGGCCCAGCGCGTCGTGGCCGCCGGGCGTCCACCCTGCCCGCTGTGCAACCTGCCGCTCGATCCCGAGGGGCACATCTGCCCCCGCCAGAACGGCCATCGCCGCTGACCCCGGACCTGCCGGCTCTGCTGCGCGACGGCGTCCTGGACGTCCAGGGCCGGATGATCGACGCGAGCAACGCCACGCTCTACTGCGTCAGCACCCTCGGCGGCGAGAGCGTCAGCTGCGTCTACAAGCCGGTGCAGGGCGAGCGCCCGCTGTGGGACTTCCCGGACGGCACACTGGCCGGTCGGGAGGTCGCGACCTACCTCGTCAGCGCCGCCACGGGGTGGGACCTGGTGCCGCTCACCGTGCTGCGCGACGGCCCGTTCGGACCGGGCATGTGCCAGCTCTGGGTCGACGTCGACGAGCGGGTCGACCTCGAGGCGCTGGTCCGCAGCGACCACCCCGACCTGCGCCGCCTCGCGGTCCTCGACGCTGTCGTCAACAACGCCGACCGCAAGGGCGGGCACCTGCTGCCCACCAGCGACGGGCGGGTCTACGGCATCGACCACGGCGTGTGCTTCAGCACCGAGGACAAGCTCCGCACGCTGCTGTGGCAGTGGCGCGGCCTCCCGCTGACCGACGAGGCCGTCGACGTCCTGTCCCGCCTGCGCGCCGACCTCGAGGGTGACCTCGCCGAAGAGCTCGGCGAGCACCTCACGCGGCGCGAGGTACGACGGACCATCACGCGCGTGGACCGACTGCTGTCCAGCGGGGTGCACCCGATGCCGTCCGAGGACTGGCCGGCGATCCCCTGGCCGCCGTTCTGAGTGAGCCTCAGGTGGCGCGGCACCCGGCAGCGCGACCGACCCGCCGCAGACCCGCGACGTCGCCGGACTGCAGCCCGTTCAACCGGGGCTGGAGAACCGGGTACATGAGCTGGCTCGTGCTGCCCGCGTGGTCCAGGCCCATGGCGTGGCTGAGCTCGTGCAGCGTCACCGTGCGCCAGGAGACGCCGCCGCTGAGGGGGAGCCGGTTGGTGCGGTCCAGCGCCACGACCGCGGACGTGATCCACGCGTCGGTGCGCCCGTTGCGGGTGGTGCCGACCCACGACGTGCGCGTGACCCCGAGCACGCTGCGGGCCTGCCCCGTGAGCAGGTCGCTGCTCCCGGCATCGGCCCAGCCGATGAGCACCGACGGCGGCGCCTGGGGCGTCGTGGGCAGGGCGCGTGAGGTCGGGACGGCGCGTGTGGTCCCGTCGTACACCCAGCGGGTGCCCGTCTGGCGGGCGATCTGCGCCACCGACGAGGTGACGACGGCGAGCGCACCGGCCGGGGCGCCCGCGGCACGCAGGCGCCAGTGGATCGGGGTGCACGCGTCCCAGTGCAGCGGCCGGCCGTTGATCAGCCGCGCGATCGTGTACGCCGATCCCGTGCGCGGGGTCGTGACGCCTGTCATGACGGCGTGCGGCTCGCTCCACGTGACGGTCGCCGCGGCACCGGCAGGAGCAGGCGCCGACGGCGCAGCGCCCACCAGGCACGCGACCACCGCCGTCAGGGCCAGCACGGCACGGAGCACTCGGGTCATGACTGTGTGTCGGGTGCGCCGATCCGGGACTGGTCCCCGATCGGGTGAACCACGCGGACGAGGTCGCGACAACTAGGCTGGCCCGATGCGCTCCTGGCCCGCGGTCGACGTCCCCCGGCTGCCCGCACCCACCGAGCCGGTGGTGCTCCGGGTGCACGACACCGCGACCGGCCGACCGGTCGCGGTGCACCCTCGGGACGGTGTGGCCCGCCTGTACGTCTGCGGCATCACGCCGTACGACGCGACCCACCTCGGGCACGCGGCGACCTACCTGACCTTCGACACGCTGGTGCGCGTCTGGCGCGACCAGGGCCACGAGGTGCTCTACGTCCAGAACGTCACCGACATCGACGACCCCCTGCTCGAGCGCGCCGCCCGCGACGGGGTCCGCTGGGAGGACGTCGCCGAGCGCGAGACCGACCTGTTCCGCTCCGACATGACCGCGCTCCGTGTCGTCCCCCCGACCTGGTACGTCGGAGCGGTCGAGGCGATGGACGAGATCGCGGCGCTCGTGATGCGTCTGCAGGAGGCGGGTGCGGCCTACTCCGTCGACGGGGACGTCTACTTCAGCGTCGCCGCGGCCGCGTCGTTCGGGAGCGTGGGGAACCTCGACGTGCAGACCATGCTCCGGCTGTCCGCCGAGCGTGGGGGAGACCCCGACCGGCCCGGCAAGAAGGACCCGCTGGACTGCCTGCTGTGGATGGCGCAGCGCCCCGGCGAGCCGGGGTGGCCGTCCCCGCTCGGTACCGGTCGGCCGGGCTGGCACGTCGAGTGCACCGCCATGGCGCTGAACCGCCTCGGCGACCAGCTCGACGTCCAGGGCGGCGGGTCCGACCTGGTGTTCCCGCACCACGAGCTCAGTGCCGCCGAGGCCGAGGTCGCGACCGGGGTGGCGCCGTTCGCCCGCGCCTACGTGCACGCCGGCATGGTCGGCCTCGACGGGGAGAAGATGAGCAAGTCGCTCGGCAACCTGGTGTTCGTGTCACGGCTGCTCGCCGCCGGCACCGACCCGGGGGCGCTGCGGCTCGCCCTGCTGGCCCGCCCCTATCGCGAGGACCGGATGTGGACCGACGCGGAGCTGACCGGCGGGACCGACCGGCTCCGTCGGTGGCGTGCGGGCACCCAGCGAGGGTCCGGCGCGGACGGCACGGCGCTGCTCACCGCCGTACGCGCTGCGCTCGCGGACGACCTGGACACCCCGTCCGCGCTGGCTGCGGTCGACGCCTGGTGCACGGCGGACGGCGACGACGCCACGGCACCGGCACTGGTGACCCGGCTGGTCGACGCCCTGCTGGGCGTCTCGCTGTCAGGAACGAGCTAGGCGCCCCAGGAACCCGGGCAGCGGTCGCTTCCACTTCTCGCAACCACAGCCCGACCTCGAGCAGTCCGTCCCACGGCGGTGGTGCTCGTGCGCGTCGCGGGGGTGCCCGCAGGTCCGGCAGGGGACCTTGTCGGGCCCGTCGGTACGGCGGTCGGCGGCCGAGCCGGTCGGGGGCGCGGGATCAGGCGTGTCAGTCACGTGCAGATCATGGGGCATGGACGCCTGGAGCGCCGCCAACGACGCGCGTCGGAGCGTCAGCCCCCCTCGGGGTCCTGCCGTCGCAGGAAGCGCTCGAACTCCTTCGCGATCGCCTCGCCGGAGGCCTCCGGGAGGTCCTCCTCCGGTTCGCGCTCCTCGAGGCTGGCGACGTACTCCGCGACGTCCGTGTCCTCGGCGGCCAGCTCGTCCACCTGGCGCTCCCAGTCGCGGGAGCGCTCGACCAGGTCGCCGAGCGGGATCGCGACGTCGAGCAGGTCCTCCACGCGGCGCAGGAGCGCCACCGTCGCCTTGGGGCACGGCGGGTGCGCGACGTAGTGCGGGACCGCGGCCCAGAACGACACGGCCGGCAGGGCCGCCTGCACGCAGGCCTCCTGGAGCACGCCCACGATGCCGGTCGGGCCTTCGTAGCGCGAGTGCTCGAGGCCGAGCCGCTCCGCCAGCGCGGGATCGGACGACGTGCCGCTGACCGGCACCGGGCGGGTGTGCGGGCTGTCGGCGAGCAGGGCGCCGAGCGTTACCACCTCGACGACGTCGAGCTCGAGCGCCACGCTGAGCACCTCGTCGCAGAAGCCGCGCCACCGCATGTTCGGCTCGACGCCGCGCACGATCACCAGGTCGCGAGCGGAACCCACCGGTCGGCACACCGAGAAGCGCGTGGTCGGCCAGGTGATCCGGCGGGTCAGCCCGTCCTCGAGGGCGACCGTCGGCCGGTTGACCTGGAAGTCGTAGTAGGGATCAGGGTCGAGCTCGCGCACCTGCTCCGCGGCCCAGACCTCTGCGAGGTGCTCGACGGCTCCCGTCGCGGCGTCCCCCGCGTCGTTCCAGCCCTCGAAGGCAGCGACCAGAACCGGTCGCCGCAGCGGTGTCACGCGTCCTTCACGCCCTTGCCGGTGGTGTGGACGATGAGCACGTCGCAGGCGGCCTTGTGGGTGATGTTGGCGGGGACCGACCCCAGGAGCCGGCCGGCAAGGCTGTTGAGGCCGCGGTTGCCGACGACGAGCAGGTCCGCCTTGCGCTGGACCACGGCGTGCACGAGGGCGTCGACCGGGTCGCCTTCGACCGCGAGGGTGTCGACGTTCGCGACCCCGATCTTGCGCGCGCGGTCGGCAGCGTCCCGCAGGACGTCCTCGGCAGGCGTCGAGCCCGCCACCTTGTACGCCTCGCCGCCCAGCGCGCGCGCAGCGTCCTGCGTCTCACGGGGGCTCATCGGTCGGTAGGCGGTCAGCAGCAGCAGGGTGGCGCCGGCATCGCGGGCCATCACCGCCGCGCGGTCGACAGCGCGAAACGACGACTCCGAACCGTCCGTGCCCACGAGCACCGTGGTGTAGCTGCCTGTTGCCACGTCGACCTCCCCTGCCATCCGGGTGCACCTGTCCCCGGCGCCTGCCGCGCAACCTACCCCGTCGCCGACGGTCCGGTACCCTGTGGCGAGGTCGAGAGGCGCTGCGACGGGCCGGTCACACGCACAGCCCGCCACGCTCGGCCTGCAGCACGACGAAGGGCGCCTCCGTTCCCCAGGAGGCCGCACATGTCGTCCGTTCGCCCCGATGCCACGGCGGAGCTGACCGCGCTGCTCACCTCCCGCGTCCTGCTCCTCGACGGCGCGATGGGCACGATGATCCAGCAGCACGGCTTCGCCGAGGCGGAGTACCGCGGGGAGCGGTTCGCCGACTGGGGCAGTGACCTGCAGGGCAACAACGACCTGCTCAGCCTCACTCAGCCCGAGGCGATCAGCGGCATCCACCGCGCCTACCTCGAGGCTGGCGCGGATCTCGTCGAGACCAACACGTTCAACGCGCAGCGCATCAGCCTCGCCGACTACGACATGTCCGACCTCGCCTACGAGCTCAACGTGGCGTCGGCGCGGCTCGCGCGCGAGCAGTGCGACCTGATGACGGCGCTGACCCCCGACACGCCGCGCTACGTCGCGGGGGCGCTGGGGCCCACGAACCGCACGGCGTCGATCTCACCCGACGTGAACGACCCCGGGGCCCGCAACGTCTCCTACGAGCAGCTCGTTGAGGCCTACCTCGAACAGGCCAACGGGCTCGTCGACGGCGGCGCCGACCTGCTGCTCATCGAGACGATCTTCGACACCCTCAACGCCAAGGCCGCGATCTTCGCCGTCGAGACGCTGTTCGAGGAGCGCGGCCGCCGCTGGCCGGTGATGATCTCCGGCACGATCACCGACGCCTCCGGCCGCACGCTGTCCGGCCAGGTCACCGAGGCGTTCTGGAACTCCGTGCGCCACGCCCGTCCGCTGCTCGTGGGGCTGAACTGCGCGCTCGGGGCCGACGAGATGCGGCCCTACCTCGCCGAGATGGCGCGCGTCGCCGACTGCTTCGTCTCCTGCTACCCGAACGCCGGTCTGCCCAACGCCTTCGGCGAGTACGACGAAGCCCCTGAGCAGACCGCGGCGATCGTGCACGAGTTCGCCGAGAGCGGCCTGCTCAACCTGCTGGGCGGCTGCTGCGGCACGACGCCTGGGCACATCGCCGCGATGGCCGAGGCCGTCGCCGGCACCACGCCTCGCGTGCCGCAGCCCCGACCGTCCGCGTGCCGGCTGTCGGGCCTGGAGCCCCTGACGATCGACGAGGCCTCGCTGTTCGTGAACGTCGGTGAGCGCACCAACATCACCGGCTCGGCGAAGTTCCGCAACCTCATCCGCGACGGCGACTACGCCGCTGCCCTGTCCGTCGCCCGCCAGCAGGTCGAGAGCGGCGCCCAGGTCGTCGACATCAACATGGACGAGGGCATGATCGACGGCGTCGCGGCCATGGACCGCTTCGTCAAGCTCATCGCCTCCGAACCGGACATCAGCCGCGTGCCGCTGATGATCGACTCCTCCAAGTTCGAGGTCATCGAGGCCGGGCTGCGCTGCGTGCAGGGCAAGCCGATCGTCAACTCCATCTCCATGAAGGAGGGCGAGGAGAAGTTCCGCCGCGAGGCGACGCTGTGCCGCAAGTACGGCGCCGCCGTCGTCGTCATGGCCTTCGACGAGGACGGGCAGGCCGACAACCTCGAGCGCCGCAAGGCGATCTGCGAGCGCGCCTACCGGATCCTCGTCGACGAGGTGGGCTTCCCCGCCGAGGACATCATCTTCGACCCGAACGTGTTCGCCGTCGCCACAGGCATCGAGGAGCACGCCAACTACGGCGTCGACTTCATCGAGGCCACCCGCTGGATCAAGCAGAACCTGCCTGGCGCGATGGTGTCCGGCGGCGTCTCGAACGTGTCCTTCTCCTTCCGCGGCAACAACGCCGTGCGCGAGGCCATCCACGCGGTGTTCCTCTTCCACGCCATCGCCGCCGGCATGGACATGGGCATCGTCAACGCCGGTGCGCTCGTCGTCTACGACCAGGTCGACGCGCGCCTGCGCGAGCGGATCGAGGACGTCATCCTCAACCGCCGTGCCGATGCGACCGAGCGGCTGCTCGAGATCGCCGCGGAGTTCTCCGGCGAGGGGATGAAGGTCGAGGGCGCCGACGAGCAGTGGCGCGAGCTGCCGGTGGGGGAGCGGATCACGCACGCGCTCGTCAAGGGCATCGACGACTACGCCGAGACCGACACCGAGGAGCTGCGCGCCCTCATCGAGGCCCGCGGCGGCCAGCCGATCGAGGTCATCGAAGGCCCGCTGATGGCGGGGATGAACGTCGTCGGCGACCTGTTCGGCGCCGGCAAGATGTTCCTGCCCCAGGTGGTGAAGTCCGCCCGGGTGATGAAGAAGGCCGTCGCCTACCTCATCCCGTTCATCGAGGCCGGCAAGCACCCCGACGACGCCGGCCGCAGCAACGGCACCGTCGTCATGGCCACGGTCAAGGGCGACGTGCACGACATCGGCAAGAACATCGTCGGCGTCGTCCTGCAGTGCAACAACTACGACGTCATCGACCTCGGCGTCATGGTGCCGGCGCAGAAGGTGCTCGACGCGGCGAAGGAGCACGACGCCGACATCATCGGCCTGTCCGGGCTGATCACCCCGTCGCTCGACGAGATGGTGAGCTTCGCCGCGGAGATGGAGCGACAGGGCTTCGACATCCCGCTGATCATCGGCGGTGCGACCACCTCGCGCGCGCACACCGCGGTGAAGGTCGACCAGAAGTACCACGGACCGGTGGTCTGGGTGAAGGACGCCTCGCGCTCGGTACCGGTCGTCGCGGCGCTGCTGTCCGACGACCAGCGCCCTGCCCTGCTGGCCGACCTGAAGACCGACTACGACGAGCTGCGCGAGCGCTATGCCGCGCGCAGCGAGGCGCGAGGCGATCGTGCCCCTGGCGACCGCACGGGCCAACCGGACGCCGATCGACTGGGACGGCTACGCCCCGCCTGTCCCGCCCGCCCTGGGCGTCCAGGTCTTCGCCGACTACGACCTGGCCGAGCTCCGGCCGTACATCGACTGGCAGCCGTTCTTCAACGCCTGGGAGCTCAAGGGTCGCTTCCCCGACATCCTCAACAACCCCACCACCGGCGAGGCCGCCCGCAAGCTCTAGGAGGACGGCCAGGACATGCTCGACACGCTCATCGCGCAGAAGTGGCTGACCGCCTCAGGGGTCATGGGCCTGTTCCCGGCGAACGTCGTCGGTCACGACGACATCGCCGTCTACCGCGACGAGCGCCGCGACGAGGTGGTCGCGACGCTGCGGCAGGTACGGCAGCAGACCGAGCACCGACCTGGCGTCCCGCACCGCTCCCTGGCCGACTTCGTCGCGCCGGCGGAGACCGGGCTGCACGACTACGTGGGCGCGTTCGCCGTGACGGCGGGCCTGGGCAGCTCGGCCAAGGTGGAGGAGTTCAGGGAGGCCCTCGACGACTACAGCGCGATCCTGCTCGAGTCGCTCGCGGACCGGCTCGCCGAGGCCTTCGCCGAGCGGCTGCACGAACGTGTCCGTACCGAGCTGTGGGGCTACCAGGCCGACGAGGACCTCGACAACGAGGCGCTCATCAAGGAGAAGTACGTCGGGATCCGTCCCGCCCCCGGCTACCCGGCATGCCCGGAGCACACCGAGAAGCAGACGATCTGGCAGCTGCTCGACGTGGAGGCCAACACGGGCATGGTCCTGACCGACAGCATGGCCATGTGGCCCGGTGCCTCCGTGAGCGGGCTGTACTTCTCCCACCCTCAGTCGCAGTACTTCGTCGTCGGCCAGCTCGGACGCGACCAGGTCGAGGAGTACGCCGAGCGCAAGGGCTGGACCGTCGCGGAGGCCGAGCGCTGGCTCGCCCCCAACCTCGGCTACCGCACCGACAACGAGTAGTCGCCGGCGGTCCGTCCGGCACGTGCACCCCCGCGTGCTGTGGCAGAGTTCCGCGACGTGACGGTTGACGACTCCACGCTGTTCACGATCGTCGTCCCCACCTTCCAGCGCCGCGACGTCGTCTCGCAGAGCGTGCAGGCGCTCGCCGCGCTCCGGCTCCCGGGGCCGAGCGAGGTCGTCGTCGTCGTGGACGGCTCGACGGACGGCACCGCCGGGGCCCTGCGCGCGCTGGACCTGCCGATGCCGCTGACCGTGCTGGAGCAGGAGAACGCCGGCGCCGCCGCAGCGCGCAACGCGGGCGCGGCAGTGGCGAAGGGCAGGTACCTGCTGTTCCTCGACGACGACATGCAGGCTGATCCAGGTCTGCTCGAGGCGCACCGCAGGCTGCTGGACGCGGGCGCGGACGCCGTCGTGGGCCACATCCCCCTGCACCCCGACTCCCCGCACAACCTGCTCACCGACGGCGTGCGGCTCTGGGCCGAGCGTCGGCGCACGAGGCTGCTCGCCAACGACGGCGACCTCGAGGTGAAGGACCTGCTCACCGGCCAGCTGTCCGTGCGTCGTGAGCTGTTCGGCCTGGCTGCGGGGTTCGACCAGGACTTCACCGCCGGAGGGACCTTCGGAGGAGAGGACACCGAGTTCCTGCACCGGTTGGTCGCCACCGGTGCCGTCGTCCGGTTCGCGCCCGACGCCGTCTCCTACCAGCGGTACGTCGTGACCCCCGACCAGCACCTGCGTCAGTGGCGCCAGGCGGGTGCCGCGGATGCCGCGCTCGTCCGCAAGCACCCGGAGCTGCACACTCACCTCGCCGAGCAGCACGGCAGCCTGAACCCCGCGACCCGAGCGCTGGTCGCTGCCGCGACCCGGATGCCCCGCCTCACTGCCCGGTGGCGCGCCGTGGCGCTCCACCGCGCTGCCGAGGGCCGCACGGACCTGCTGACCCGCGCGGCCTACCACCCGATGCGTCGCCTGGAGTACGCCACCGGGCTGCGGGACGCGGGAGGGCTGCTGCCGCCGGGGCGGGTGCTCTGCTACCACGGCGTGACCGGTCGTCCCGGCCCGTTGTCGTCGTACTCCGTGACGCCCGAGGCGCTCGACGCGCAGCTCACCGCGGTGCGGGACGCCGGTTGGCACCTGCTGTCGGGTGTCGACGCCGCCACACACCTGGCGCAGGGGCGCCTGCCCCGCGGGACGGTCGCCGTCACCTTCGACGACGCCTACGTGAACCTCCTGACCGACGGTGTCCCGGTGCTCGACCGCCACGGCGTGACCGGTGTGGTCTTCGTCGTGAGCGGCCAGGTGGGCGGCACCAACGCCTGGGACAGCCACCGCGGCGGCACGCCCGAGCCACTGCTCGACGCCGCCGGCCTGCAGACGCTGGTCGACGGCGGGTGGGTGCTCGGCGCCCACTCGAGCACGCACGGCCATCTGCGCTCGGTGCCGGCGGCACGGCTCGCCCACGAGGTCGCCGAGGCGCGCGAGGTGCTGCCGCGGCACGGGCTGCCCCGGCCGGACCTGTTCGCCTACCCGTACGGCGAGCACGATGCGCGGGTCCGACGGGCGGTGCGCCGGGCCGGCTACGTCGGGGCGCTGGCGCTGGTCGACGTCACGGGCACTCCGGCGCCGGCCCGCCGGTGGGCCCAGCCGCGCATCGAGGTCACCGGTGACACGACGCCGGCATCGCTGGTCGAGGCGCTCGCGGACCCGCCGACGGGCGTCGCCGTCCGGTCGGAGCTGGTCGGGGTGGCCCGACGCCTGCTGCGGCGCTGACGCGGGCCGGTCGGCTCAGCGGCGAGCGCGCCAGCGGGCGCGGGCGTAGAGCACGGGACCGTGCAGCATGCCGATCCGCTCGCGGCGCAGCAGGGTCGGGTCGATGCCGGCCTCCGCCGACGCGGAGCCGGCCCGGCGCATGAGCACCGCGCCCCGCACCAGCCGTCGGGTGAGGTCGGTGAACCCGCGCCGGGTGAGGGCGTGCTTGAGGAGGTAGGCCGTGAAGCCCGTGCCGTACCCGTACAGCTGGTCGCTGAGGGAGGCCAGGTCGCGCCGGTGGCGGTGCCAGACGACCGCCGAGGGCTCGTAGGCGAGGACGAACCCCGCCTGCAGCGTGCGGAGGAACCAGTCGAGGTCCTCGCCCCCGCGGGTGAGCGCACCGGCACCGAGCGCCTCGTCGAACCCGCCGAGGCCCTCGAAGGCCTCGCGCGTCACCGCGAAGTTCGCACCCGTCCCGAAGATGCCCGCGCTGTACGGGTACAGCGGTCCCAGGTCAGCCGAACCGTCGGGGGAGTCGTCGGGGGAGTGGTCGGGGGAGTGGAGGTCGTAGAGCCGAGGTGCGCACGTTCCGGACCAGTCCAGCTTGCGGTCGAAGAAGTGCTGGGCCTCGGTGTCCAGCTCTCCGCTGGGCACCAGCCCGGTGACGCAGCCGATGCGCGGCGCGCGGGTGACCCCGCGCACGAGCGCGTCCACCCAGCCCTGGTCCACGACCACGTCGTCGTCGGTGAAGGCGATCAGCTCCCCACGGCTCGCCCGCGCCCCGGTGTTGCGGGCGACCGACAGGCCGGGCCGGGGCTCGAGCAGGTAGCGCACCCGAGGGTCGGCCAGGTCGTCGACGACAGCGCGGGTGGCTGCGGTGCGAGGGGCGTTGTCCACCACGACGACCTCGACGTCCGGCCGGCACGCAGCCAGTACCGACGAGAGGGCCACCCGCAGGGACTCCTCGCGGTCGCGCGTGCACAGCACGACCGAGACGCTGCGTGGCGCGGGACCGGGCCCGTCGGCCTGACAGGCCCACGGGCCGCCGGGCTCGAGCGGGTCGGCGATCCCGTCCGAGGCCAGGTGACTCGCGAGGTCGAGGTGGGCGGCCTCCCGACGTACCTGCTCGGCGGTCAGCACGCCCCCGTCGACGGGGACGTCCACGAAGCCCAACGGCGTCCCGTGCAGCCGCACCAGCACGCGGGCGGCGAGGTAGTCGGTCGACAGGTCCTCGAGCGGAGCGGACAGCTCGACCTCGTGGACCAGCGTGGGGGTCACCGGCGTCGCACGGACAGGTAGCCGGCCCCCGTCGTCCCGAGGCCCAGGACGACGAGGACGGCGCGGGCGAGCCCGGCCACGTCGCCGCGCAGGACGGCGGCGAGGTGCCTGACGACGCCGACGGGCAGGGTCCGGGTGGTGTACGCGCGCTCGGCGGCCAACCCCTGCTGGGTCCCCACCAGCCCTGACAGCACCTTCTTGGACCGGCCCTCGTGGTAGCAGCGGGACAGGAAGTAGCGGATCGTCTGGCGGTCGCGCGGGACCAGGTGGGCGACGGCGCAGGTCCCTGCCCGGAGCACCCGGCCGGTGGGATCGCGCTGGGCCAGACGGATGGCCAGCTCGGTCTCCTCGCAGCCGACCGGGAGGGTGCCCACCCGGCCGACGAGCTCGGAGAAGCCACCTGCGGCGACGACCGGCTCGCGCCGCAGCGCCATGCTCGCGCCGATGGGGTTGCGGACCTGCTCGCCGTCGCCGGCAAGGCCGACGTAGTCGCACCCGACCACCCAGCCGAACTCCCTCGGGAACCAGCGGGGGGCGCGGCCGCCCTCCCACGCCGGGTCGACCGCGCCGGCCACGCCCACGACGTCCGCGGCGGCGAACGGCGCGCGCAGGGCGTCCAGCCAGCCGGGCGGCGGCAGGGCGTCGTCGTCGAGGAAGGCCACGACGTCGCCGGTGGCGTGGTCGAGGCCGGTGTTGCGCGCCCCGGACAGCCCCTGCCCGTGGGTGTTGGCGACGACCGTCCCCGGCAGCTCGGCGGTCACGCGCTCGCGGAGGGCCTCGTTGTGGTCGACGACGACCACGAGCGTGTCGGTCTTCCGCAGCTGTGCGTGCACCGCGCGCGTGCCTGCGGCGAGCTCGGCCCACCGCCGGTCGGTGTAGGTGCACACGACCACCGTCACGCTGGTGGCAGTCACGGTGGGTGTCCTCTCGGAGGGGCGTTCACGCGGGTCCGGTACGGGCGGTGACCTCCCTCACAGGCGGTCGTGCGCGGGCGCGGAGGCTTGACCGTGCCGCAGAACCCTATAGCGTCGTGGCACACCGTCGGTCACAGCCCGTGACCTGACAGGCACCTGTTCGTTGGCACCAACACCACCCTTCACGCACCACCCATCACCTTCATGCACTGGGCGAGCGACGATCTGCTGGGCGACTTGGTCGCCACCGGCCCAGCAGGGAGCCAGAGGCGAAACCGGGCCCCCGACCTCAGGGACCCACCGTGCCTTTCACGAGCGACTCCGTGCCCCCCCCGGACACCGCCACGGAGCATGACGCCTCGCACAGCAGGCGCCTGGTCCTCCTCCCCGACCACGCCGCCCCCCGGGTGAGCGTGGTGATCCCGGCGCGCAACGAGGCCCGCAACCTCCCGCACGTCCTGCGGGCCCTGCCGGAGGGGCTGTTCGAGGTCATCCTCGTCGACGGCTGCTCCACCGACGACACCATCGCGGTCGCCGAGCGCGAGTACCCCGGCCTGCGCGTGCTCACCCAGAACCGCAAGGGCAAGGGCAACGCGCTGGCCGTCGGGTTCGCTGCGGTGCGGGGGGACATCGTCGTGATGCTCGACGCCGACGGCTCGGCCGACCCCACGGAGATCCCGCGCTTCGTGCAGGCCCTCGTGGACGGCGCCGACTTCGCCAAGGGCACCCGCTTCGCCGGCGACGGAGGCAGCAGCGACCTGACCGTCCTGCGCACCGCCGGCAACCGTGGACTGAACGGCCTCGTCAACACGCTGTTCGGCACCCGCTACACCGACCTCTGCTACGGCTACAACGCCTTCTGGACCCGCTGCCTCACCACGCTGCAGCTCGACGCCGGGACCACCGTGGAGGACGTCAAGCTGTGGGGCGACGGCTTCGAGATCGAGACGATCATCAACTGCCGGATCGCCCGGGCCCGCCTCGACGTGGTCGAGGTCCCCAGCTTCGAGCTCGAACGCCTGTACGGCGAGAGCAACCTCAACACCTGGCGTGACGGCTTCCGCGTGCTGCGCGCCGCGCTGACCGAGCGCACCCGCCCGGGCACCCGTCGGCGCCTGCCCGGAGCGGTGCGGGCCGTCGCGCCGTACCCGCTCGAGGACCCGCTCGAGAACCCGCTCGAGAACCCGGC
The DNA here is from genome assembly GCA_963784705.1 of uncultured Actinomycetota bacterium. GTDB lineage: Bacteria > Actinomycetota > Actinomycetes > Mycobacteriales > SCTD01 > RYN-111. The sequence goes on along the minus strand of CAWASC010000014.1, from coordinate 107,201 downwards.
CGAGGCCACAGCCTGACCGGCCGACCAAACCGGCCGTTGGCGGCCGTGCTGTGGGACATGGACGGCCTGCTCGTCGACAGCGAACCGCTGTGGACGGTGGCCGAGGTGGAGCTGGCGGGACTGCTCGGCGGGGTGTGGAGCGACCAGCTCAAGGCGTCCATCGTCGGGACGCGCCTGGACGTCGCCGTGCCGCTCATCCTCGAGCACTACGGACGGCCAGAGGAGGAGGTGGCCTGGGCGTCGCAGTGGCTGCTGGACCGCATGGTCACCCTGTTCGCGGGTGACCTGCCGGTGCTGCCCGGTGCGCGCGAGCTCCTGCGCGACTTGGGGGAGGCGGGCGTGCCGGTCGCCCTGGTGTCGTCGTCGTACCGCCTGCTCGTCGACGCCGTGCTCAGCCACGGCTTCCCCTTCGAGGTGACGGTCGCCGGAGACGAGGTCACCCACGGCAAGCCGCACCCGGAGCCGTACCTGACGGCGGCAGAGCGCCTCGGCGTGGATCCGCGACGTTGCGTGGTGCTCGAGGACTCCGTCGCCGGGGTCCTCGCCGGGGAGGCGGCCGGCTGCGGTGTCGTCGCCGTGCCGAGCGTGCCGGGGGTCGTCGTGCTGGACGGCGAGCGTCGCGTCGTGCGGACGAGCCTGTCCGGGGTCTCGGTGGCTGCCCTGGCGGCGCTCGTCAGCTGACGGCGGCGCGGGGCAGGCGCTGGAGCGCGTCCTCGACCGCCGCGTCGAGTGCCGCCTCGGCCTGGGCCCGCAGCCCACGGGTGGACAGCGTGTGCGCGCCGACCGGCCCGGTCAGCCGTGCGGCGCGCACCTCGAGGTCGCCGGGGAGCTCGTCCAGGATCGTGAGGCTCGGCTCACCCGGTGAGCCGACCAGGGTCACCGCGATGTCACGAGCGCGGAGGGTCCGCAGCACCTGGGTGGCGGTGGCCGGGGGCCGTTGCGCGCCGACCTCCGGCTCACCGACGACCCGGTCTGCGAGCAGCCGCACCGACTGACGCACCCGTCCCCACGCGTCGCGCCGGGCGCGCGGGTCGTGCACCAGCGAGCGCACGGTGTCGCGGTCGGTGAGGTGGGCCAGGCGCCCGCGCAGGCCGAGATCGGCCAGCGGCGGCGGCCAGACCAGGTGCTCCGGGTTGAGCAGCACGACAGCCCGCACGCCCGGGTGGGTCAAGGCCGTCTGCGCGGCCCAGTAGGCCCCCGAGCACAGGCCCACGAGGACCAGGTCCTGGGGCAGGTCGTGCTCGCGCACGAGGGTGAGGACGGCCTCCACCTGCGCGGCGTACGACGGGTCGTAGAAGCCCTCCGCGCCCGTCTCCCACGAGAGGGGGCCGTCGGCCTCGCCGACGCCCTCGACGTCGACCCGCACCGAGGCGACCCCACGTCCGCGCCACCGGCGCGCGGCGTCGGTCCACAGCCGGTTGGGGCCGCCGCGCGGTGTGGCGCCGGCGCCGAGCAGCACCAGCGTCAGACGCGCGTCGGCGGCGGGTGTCACGACGGCTCGCACCGGTCCCGCGCCGGCACTGCGCTCACCGGGCTCCATGAGCGGCCACGAACCGCGCCGGGCGCCCGGAACGCCGCTCGGCTCCGTGGCGGCCAGCCAGGTCACGACCGTGCGCTGCACCTGCTCAGGTGGCCGGGACAGCCGCGGCTCGGCGGTCAGCACGTCGTACCCAGGGCCGTCGGCGACCGTGACCTGTGGGCTGGCCTGCTCGAGCGCCGTGACCAGGCGCCGGTCCGGGGGGAGCGTCCCCCGCCCCAGGAGCAGGACGCGCGCCAGCGGCGGCAGGGTCAGGTCGGAGACGTCCAGGGCCTCGAGCTGGGCCTGCGCTGTCGCACCGAGCGGGTAGCCGTGCACCCAGAGCGTCCCGTCCGGTGCGTGCGGGTCATCGGCCGCCGGCCCCCGGTCGGCAGGGTCGGCGGGGGCGCCAGGGTCCCCGACCAGGGAGGCGAACGCCCGCAGCTCGCGCAAGGCGGCGCGGCCCCGGCCTGGGGTGGTCCACAGCACCAGCGCGTCGGCCCTGCAACCGTCGTGCAGCGCCTGCAGGGCGACCAGGCCGCCGAGGCCAAGTCCCACCAGGACCACCGGTCCTGGCTCGTGCGCCGTCAGGTGCCCCACCAGGTCGGTCAACGCGGCCGACCACGTGGCCAGGTCTTGGGCGGCCGCGTCGCCCTCGCTGTCGCCCTCACCGGGCGGGTGGTAGCGCAGCACCCGATGGCCGGAGCCGGCCAGTTGGTGCGCCCACCCTCGCAGCTGCCGTGCGCTGGCCATCCCCTCCCAGCCGAAGGGGGGGACCAGGACGACCGAGGGGCCAGACGGCGCGCCGGGCGGCGGCTCGGTCAGCCCGGTCCAGAGCGCGCCCGACCGGGTGGGGACCCAGCCGACGAGCTCGTTCACGCCGGTCAGTCCCAGATGTCCGGGTTGTCCTTGCTGATGCGCTGCCAGATGGGCTGGAACTGGAACCAGCCGGCGAACTCGCCGCCGACCGTGGCGTAGGTCGCCTTCGCGTTGGCGTCGTCGATGACCATGGGGGTACCGGCCGCGTGCGCCATGAGCTGCGACTGCGCCGTGCGTTCCAGCGTCAGGAACCACCAGGCCGCGCTCTCGACGCTGTGGCCGACGGTGAGCATGCCGTGGTTGCGCAGGATGACGGCCTTGCGGTCGCCGAGGGCGGCGCCGATCTTGCGCCCCTCTTCCGGGTCGAGGACGACCCCGGAGAAGCTCTCGAAGACCCCGAAGTCCTCGAAGAACGCGCAGGCGTCCTGCGTCAGCATCTCGATGCCCATGGGCAGGCTGGACAGGGTCTTGCCGTAGGGGCCGTGCGCATGGGCAGCCGCGACCACGTCGGGGCGGGCGGCGTGCACGGCGCAGTGGATGGCCACCGCGGCACCGTTGACCGCCCGGTTGCCCTCCACGACCTCCCCGGCGTGGTTCACGCGCACGAGGTCCGACTGCTTGATCAGGCTGAAGTGCATCCCGAAGGGGTTCACCCAGTAGGAGTCCGGGAACTCGGGGTCGCGAGCCGTGACGTGTCCGGCGACTCCCTCGTCCAGGCCCGCCTTGCTGAACATGCGAAAGGCCGCGGCGAGCTGCACCTTGCGGTGCAGGCGCTCCTCCTCGACGGTCGCGAACTCCTGCGGCAGCGGCATGGACAGCGAGGCCCCGACAGCCACGCCGGACGGCGCCTCCTGCAGGTCAGCGTCCTGGAGCTCGGTGCCGGTCGTCAGGTCGGTGGTGGTCATCGGTGACTCCTGTCCTCGCGGGTGGGCGCGGTGACCGCCCTGGTCCCAGTGTTGCACCGTGAGGCGCGCTCAGGCAGGCGCGCTCAGGAGTCGGGGGAGGGAGTGCTTCGCAGCGCCGCCAGGACGTGGCGTGCCTCCGGCTCGGCCGGGTCGGGGAGGACCTCCGGCCAGGGCAGCAGGATGCCGCCCTTCTCCGGGCACAGCGCCTGGTGGTCGCACCAGTCGCACAGCTTGCTGACCCGTGGGCGGAAGTCGCGGTCCCGGGTCGCGGTCTCGATGGCCTGCCACAGGGCGAGCACCTTGCGCTCGGTCGCGAGCAGGTCGGCCTCGTCCGGCTCGTAGGACAAGATGGCGCGGTCGCCGAGGTACATCAGCTGGAGCCGGCGGGGGATGATGCCGCGGGTGCGCCACAGCACCAGGGCGTAGAACTTCATCTGGAACAGCGCCTTGCCCTCGAACGCCTCGCCGGGGGAGCGTCCGGTCTTGTAGTCGACCACCCGCACCTCGCCGGTCGGCGCCACGTCGAGCCGGTCCACGATGCCGCGCAGCCGCAGGCCGCCGGGGAGCACCACCTCGACGAACGCCTCCCGCTCGGCGGGGTCGATCCGGCGCGGGTCCTCGAGCGCGAAGTAGGCATCGAGCAGGCTGCGCGCGCTGGTCATCCACGTCATCAGCTCGGTCTCGTCCGCGAACAGCCCGGCGAGCTCAGGCTCCTCCTGGGTGAGCCGCTCCCACTCCGGGGCGAGCAGCGTGGCCGCCGCCTCCGGGGACCGCTCGTCACGGGGGAGGTCGAACAGCCGCTCGAGCACGGCGTGCACCAGCGTCCCGCGCACCGCGGCGGACGAGGGCTCCTGGGGCAGCTTGTCGATGCTGCGGTAGCGGTAGAGCAGCGGGCAGGTCATGAAGTCGCCGGCGCGCGACGGGGACAGCGATCCCAGCACAGGGAGCGGCAGTTCCACGAGCGCTTCAGTCATGCCCCAGACGGTACGTCGGGCCTGCGACAGATCGCAGGAGGCGGCGCACGAGGCTGTGGAGGGCGTCGGCCCCGCGCAGGCGTGTGGGAGGGTGCCCGTCGTGCAGGAGCCCTCGGAACTGGTGACCGCCGTGGCCACAGCCCTCGCGGGGTGCCGCACCGGGCAGGCGGTCGTCGTGATCGGACCGGGCGCCACCCTGCGGCGCGCGATCGAGGCTGCCACGGGGACCCCCCTGGTCACCGAGGGACCCGCGGACGTCGTCGTGGCGCTCGCGGCCTTCGACGTCGCCGATGCCGTCGACCTGCTGCGCCCCGGTGGGCGGGTCGTGTCCGTCGCGGCCGACCCCGGAGCCGTCGAGCGCACCGTCGCGCGGCACGGCCTCACGCTGCAGCACACGGAGGCGGTCGCCGGTCGCACAGCCTGGTCGGCCCAGCGTCCCGCGTAGTCTTCCTGTGTGGCTCGTCAGGCGGTGCAGGGCGAGGTGCGCAGGTCGACGCCTCGCCGGTCCGGGGTGCGGATCGGCTCGGTCGTCGGCGTGCCGGTGCTCCTCATGCCCTCGTGGTTCCTGTTTGCGACCTACGTGGTGCTGGTGGGACAGAGCGTGGTCGACGACGGTGCCCGCGGCTACCTGATCGCCGTCGTGTTCGTGCTGCTGCTGCTGGCCAGCGTGGTGCTGCACGAGATCGGTCACTGCCTGACCGCCCGCGCCTTCGGCCTGCCCGTGCGCTCGATCACCGTGAACCTCATGGCCGGGCTGACCGAGATCACCGAGCCCCCGCAGACACCGGCTCGGGAATACGCCGTCGCGATCAGCGGCCCCATGGTGTCGTTGCTGCTGTGCTCGATCAGCGTCGCGGCGCTCGAGCTGTTCGACCCCGACGGCACGGCGTGGCTGGTGTGCGCCAACGTGGCGATCATCAACGGGGCGGTCGCCGCCCTGAACCTGCTGCCCGGACTCCCGCTGGACGGCGGTCGGGTGCTGCGCAGCCTGCTCTGGCAGGTCGGCGGGGACCCCGACCGGGCGACCCGGTGGAGCGCGCGATCCGGCATGGCCATCGCCCTGGTGGTCGTCCCCGTGGTCCTCGTCGGCGTGCTCCCCGAGGTCGGCATCGGCGACCGCGGCGTCACGACCGTGCTGCTGTCCGCCCTGGTCGGGACGTTCATCTACGTCGGCGCCCGCGCCAGCCTCCTGCGCGGGCAGGCGATGGAACGGCTGCCCCGGCTGACCATCGACCGGCTGGCGCGCCCCGCGCTGGCGGTCCCCCCGACGACTCCGCTGGCCGAGGCGGTGCGCCAGGCGCACGACCAGGGCGCCCGCGCGCTCGTCGTCGTCGACGGCAACGGCCGTCTCGAGGGCGTCGTCAACGAGGCCTGGGTGCGCCAGGTCCCTGCCGACCGCAGGCCGTGGGTGCAGGTCGCCGACGGGGCCCGTCGCATGGAGGACGGGCTCGTGCTCGACCCGTCGCTGTCCGGCGAGGGCCTCCTCGCGGCCATGTCCGCCGTACCCGCGTCGGAGTACGTCGTACGCGGCGAGCCGGTGCGGGTGATCGTGAGCTCCGACGTCGCCGAGGCGATGGGCTCCTAGCCTCGTGCAGGTGACGGACACCGGTGAGGCACAGCGACGGCGCGGACCCCTGGGCGTGGGGGACCAGGTACAGCTCACCGACCCCAAGGGTCGGATGCACACCATCACGCTCGAAGCGGGCAAGCAGTTCCACACCCACAAGGGGATCCTGGCCCACGACGACCTCATCGGCGGGCCGGACGGCGTGACCGTGGACATCGGCACGACGACCTACCTCGCCCTGCGGCCGCTGCTGCCCGACTACGTGCTCTCGATGCCGCGGGGGGCGCAGGTCGTCTACCCGAAGGACAGCGCGAACATCGTCGGGATGGCCGACATCTTCCCCGGCGCGCACGTGGTCGAGGCCGGTGTGGGGTCGGGCGCGCTGTCGATGTCGCTGCTCCGTGCGGTGGGGCCGACGGGGCGCCTGTCGAGCTACGAGCGGCGCCAGGACTTCGCCGACATCGCCCGCGCCAACGCCGAGCGGTTCTTCGGCGGGCCGCACCCCGCCTGGACCATCACGGTCGGGTCGCTGCAGGACGAGCTCGCCGAGCGCGACAGCCAGGGAACCGTCGATCGCGTGGTCCTCGACATGCTCGCGCCGTGGGAGTGCCTCGACGCGGCCTCGACGGCGCTGCGCCCCGGGGGAGTGCTCTGCTGCTACGTCGCCACGACCACGCAGCTGTCCACGACGGTCGAAGCGATGCGCGCCCACGGGACGTTCACCGAACCGGCGGCCTGGGAGACGATGGCCCGCGGGTGGCACGTCGAGGGGCTCGCCGTACGCCCCCAGCACCGGATGGTGGGGCACACCGGCTTCCTGTGCACGACCCGTCGCCTGGCCGACGGCGTCGAGCCCCCGCTGCGTCGCCGCCGCCCCTCCAAGGGCATGTACGGCGAGCCGGTGACCGAGTCGGTGTCCTCCACCGACGGGCCCGAGCTCCCCAAGGCGCCGTTCCGGCCCAACCTCCCCTGACCAGGAGCTCCCCCAGCTGGTCGGGGCCCACTCCTCCCGAACTCGGACGGGGCGCCGAAGGGGAAGGGCAGGCGCGTTCGCACCCGACGTACATAGGATGCGGACCTGAGCACGACCCGACGGTTCGACGGGGAGGTGGAGCAGGTGGCAGGGACGCGTGGTGGCTCCGACAGCGAGCAGACCGCTGAGCTGAAGGCGCAGGTGACCTTCCTCGAGGAGGAGGTCTCGGCGCTGCGGCGCAAGCTGGCCGACTCGCCCCGGCAGGTCCGGGCCCTCGAGGAGCGCCTGGCCGAGGCGCAGGCGACGCTCGCCGGTGCCTCCGGGCAGAACGACCGGCTCGTGTCGACCCTCAAGGAGGCCCGCGACCAGATCGTGGCGCTCAAGGAGGAGGTCGAGCGGCTCGCCCAACCGCCCAGCGGCTACGGCGTGTTCCTCACCGCCCACGAGGACGACTCGGTCGACGTGTTCACCGGTGGCCGCAAGCTCCGCGTCACCGTCAGCCCGGCCGTCGAGGTGGCCGACCTGCGACGCGGCCAGGAGGTCATGCTCAACGAGGCGCTGAACGTCGTCGCCGCGCTGGCCTACGAGCGCCAGGGCGACGTGGTGATGCTCAAGGAGGTTCTCGACGGCGGCGACCGCGCCCTGGTCGTCGGTCACACCGACGAGGAGCGCGTCGTGATGATCGCCGAGTCCTTGCAGGACCAGCCGATCAAGGCCGGCGACTCGCTGCTGCTCGAGACCCGCAGCGGTTACGTCTACGAGCGCATCCCCAAGTCCGAGGTCGAGGAGCTGGTCCTCGAGGAGGTCCCGGACATCGACTACTCCGCGATCGGCGGGCTCGCCGCGCAGATCGAGCAGATCCGCGACGCCGTCGAGCTGCCGTTCCTGCACAAGGAGCTGTTCAAGGAGCACCAGCTGCGGCCGCCGAAGGGCGTGCTGCTCTACGGCCCACCCGGCTGCGGCAAGACGCTCATCGCCAAGGCTGTCGCGAACTCCCTGGCCAAGAAGGTCGCCGAGGTCACGGGCAAGCCCGACGGTCGCGCCTACTTCCTCAACATCAAGGGCCCCGAGCTGCTCAACAAGTACGTCGGGGAGACCGAGCGCCACATCCGGCTGATCTTCCAGCGGGCGCGCGAGAAGGCGTCCGAGGGCACGCCGGTCATCGTGTTCTTCGACGAGATGGACTCGATCTTCCGCACCCGCGGCTCCGGCGTGTCCTCCGACGTCGAGACGACGATCGTGCCGCAGCTGCTCGCCGAGATCGACGGCGTCGAGACCCTCGAGAACGTGGTCGTCATCGGCGCCTCCAACCGCGAGGACATGATCGACCCCGCGATCCTGCGCCCCGGCCGGCTCGACGTGAAGATCAAGATCGAGCGGCCGGACGCTGAGGGCGCGAAGGACATCTTCGCGAAGTACCTCGTGACCGAGCTGCCCCTGCACGCCGAGGACCTCGCCGAGCACGGCGGGTCCCGTGAGGCGACCCTGGCCGCGATGGTGCAGGGCGTCGTGGAGCGCATCTACACCGAGGCCGAGGAGAACAAGTTCCTCGAGGTCACCTACGCCGGCGGCGACAAGGAGGTCCTGTACTTCAAGGACTTCAACTCCGGCGCGATGATCGAGAACATCGTGGCGCGCGCGAAGAAGATGGCGATCAAGGACTTCCTGGAGAGCTCGCAGAAGGGGCTGCGGATGCAGCACCTGCTGACCGCGTGCATCGACGAGTTCAAGGAGAACGAGGACCTGCCCAACACCACCAACCCCGACGACTGGGCCCGGATCTCGGGCAAGAAGGGCGAGCGGATCGTCTACATCCGCACGCTCGTCACCAGCGCCAAGGGGACGGAGACGGGCAAGTCCATCGACACCGTCGCCAACACCGGCCAGTACCTCTAGACCGGACCGCAGGGCGTGCCGCACCTCGACCCCACGTGGCAGGCCGCTGCGCTGATCGCGCTGGCCCTGGCCGTGGGCGCGCTCGCGCTCTGGCGGATCGGCTTTCCTCGCTCCGCCGCTGCCGTCCGGGAGGCGGCCCTGGTGGTCGGGCTGTTCGCGACGTGGCAGGGGATCGGCAGCCTCACCCACCGCAGCGTGGTCGGCGCCACCGACCGGGCGCTGGACATCTGGCACCTCGAGCAGGCGCTGCACCTGCCCAGCGAGGTCGCCGTCCAGGCCGCGGTCCTGCCGCACCCGTGGCTGGTCCAGCTCGCCAACGGCTACTACCTCTACGGGCACTTCAACCCGGTCATCGCCCTGCTGGCCTGGGTGTGGTGGCGCCACCGGGATGCCTACCCCCGGGTGCGCCTGCTGCTGTGCCTGCTGACCGCCGCCGGCTTTGCGATGCACGCCGTGACGGTCGCGCCACCCCGACTGCTGCCGGAGCTGGGCTTTCGCGACGTCGCGCTGGAGTACGGCCAGTCGGTCTACGGGACGTTCACCGACGGTCTCGCCGGACAGCTGCTCGCGATGCCGTCGTTGCACGTCGGCTGGGCGGTGCTCGTGGCCTACGTCGTGGTCACGACGTCCCCCAGCCGGTGGCGGTGGGTCGCGGTGGCCCACCCGGTGCTGATGTCGCTCGTCGTCGTCGTGACGGCCAACCACTGGTGGCTCGACGGCATCGTCTGCGCCGTGCTGCTCCTGCTGATCGTCGTCGCCGATGCCGCTGTCCGCCGTCGCCGCAGGGTCGCGCCACCGCCCCGAGCGGTCGACCCGGTGGCGCTGCCGCTGCGCGAACCCGCACGTACATTGCAGTCATGAGCGCACGGCGGGTCATGGGCACCGAGACCGAGTTCGGGATCTCGACGCCCTCGCAGGCAGGGGTGAACCACATGGTCGCTTCGAGCCAGGTGGTGAACGGGTACGCCGCAGCGACTCCGGGCGGTCAGGCCCGCGACCGCCGTACCCGCTGGGACTTCGAGGAGGAGAACCCGCTGCGCGACGCGCGTGGGTTCGAGGTGGGGCTCGGCGGCTCCGACCACTACCCGGGCGAGCCGGACGACGAGCTCGGGCTGGCGAACGTCATCCTCACCAACGGCGCGCGGCTGTACGTCGACCACGCCCACCCGGAGTACTCCACGCCCGAGGTGACCGGCCCGCTGGACCTGGTGCGCTGGGACAAGGCGGGGGAGCGGGTCATGGAGCTCGCCGCGCAGCGCGCGCTGGCGATCCCCGGGACGGCGCCGATCCAGCTGTACAAGAACAACACCGACAACAAGGGTGCGTCGTACGGCACGCACGAGAACTACCTGATGACCCGGCAGACCCCGTTCGCGGAGATCGTGCGGCACCTCACGCCGTTCTTCGTCAGCCGGCAGGTCGTGGTCGGCGCGGGAAGGGTCGGGATCGGGCAGGAGGGGCGCGAGCACGGCTTCCAGATCAGCCAGCGGGCCGACTTCTTCGAGGTCGAGGTCGGGCTCGAGACGACGCTGAAGCGCCCGATCATCAACACCCGCGACGAGCCGCACGCCGACCCGGAGAAGTACCGCCGGCTGCACGTCATCATCGGCGACGCGAACCTGTCCGAGACCTCGACCTACCTGAAGGTCGGCACCACCAACCTGGTCCTCGCGATGATCGAGGACGGCTGGTTCCGGCAGAACGGCCTCGACCTGTCGGTGGACAACCCGGTGTCGTCGCTGCGTGCGGTGTCGCACGACCCCTCGCTCCAGCACCTGCTGACCCTGCGGGACGGTCGGACGCTGACCGCCGTACAGCTGCAGATGGAGTACTGCGAGCAGGCCCGCAAGCACGTCGAGGACAAGCTCGGCAGCGATGTCGATGCCGAGACGGTCGAGGTCCTCGCGCGGTGGGAGGACGTCCTCGACCGGCTCGCGGGCAACCCGATGTCGCTGGGCGACGAGCTGGACTGGGTGGCCAAGCTGTCACTGCTCGAGGGCTACCGGCAGCGCGAGGGCCTCGACTGGGACGCGCCCAAGCTGCACCTGGTCGACCTGCAGTACGCCGACGTCCGGCAGGACAAGGGCCTCTACAACCGGCTGGTGGCCCGGGGTTCGATGAAGACGCTGGTCCCGGAGAGCGCGGTGCAGCAGGCGATCACGACGCCGCCGGCCGACACGCGCGCCTACTTCCGCGGCCGCTGCCTGGAGAAGTACCCGACCCAGGTGGCCGCGGCGTCGTGGGACTCGCTCATCTTCGATGTCGGTCGCGAGTCGCTGCAGCGGGTCCCGACGCTCGAGCCCCTGCGCGGGACGCAGGCGCACGTGGAACAGCTGCTGGACGAGTGCGACAACGCCCTGGAGCTCGTGGAGCGCCTCGCCGGTCGGCGCTAGTTCGGGGACGCCCTGCGCAGGGCGTCGAGGTCCTTGCGCGCCTGGTCTGCTGCCTCCTGCGCCTGCTGCACGGCAGCTGTCGCCCTCGCGGCCTTGCGGTCGAGGTCGGCGACGGCTTTGGCCGCCTTCGTGCGCCGGGAGGTCGCCGTGGCGTGGTCTTCCTCCGCGACGGCGACGGCGGCCCTGAGGTCGCTCACCCGGGCCTGTGTGGTGCGGACGCGGTCCTCGAGCTCGGCGAGGTCCTGATGGGCCTGCTGCCCGTCTCGGGCGACCCGCTCCGCGTGGCGTACGGCGTCGTCGAGGGCTCCCTGGGCCTGCAGCGCCGCGGCCTCCAGCTTCTGCACCTTCGCCGAAGGGGCCGCCGGCGCGGCCTTGGCGCCCTTGCCCGTCCGACCCTTCGCCGGGCGGGGGGGTGCCGGCTGCCGGACAGGGGGCAGGTCGGCGACCGCGCCGTCCAGGTCGACCCCGCCGAACCCGGCAAAGCGCAACCCCCGGACCAACGCCCCCGTGCGTACGGCGGCCGCGCTGGCCTCGTCGGACAGCGCCGCCTCCAGGGTCGCCGCGACCTCCTCACGGACCGCCGCGCTCAGCTCCCGGTCCGCCAGCTCCTCCGCCCGCCGGGCGACCGCACCGACGAGCTGACGGCGCTGGTCGGTCAGGGTGCGCAGGGCGGCAGCGTCTCGGCTGCTCTGCGCCTGCGCGAGGTCGTTGCCCAGCTCGAGCAGCTGCTCGAGCAGGTCGTGGTCCCGGCGTACCAGCGTGTTGACCACCCAGGCCGCGACGGTCGGCCTGCGCAGGGCCTTGAGCGCCTTCGCCTGCGCACCGGAGACCAGCTTCACCGCGGCGTCGCGCGCAGGGGTGAACTCCTCGGGCGGGAGGGCGTACAGGTCCACCGGGTCCATTCTGCCTGGCGAGGAGGCAGGGCTTGACCACGCGTCCGACGTGCCGACGGGAGAACAGGGGCGTCGTGACATAGGTTCGGGGAAGTCGAGTGAGGAGTCAGCCATGGCAAGTGGTGACGGTGGACAGGAACGCGCCGGCAAGAAGTCTCAGGAGACCGAGGAGACGGTCGCCGAGACCACCTCCGACGTGCACGAGCGGGTCGAAGAGCTCACCTCCGACGTCGATGACCTGCTCGACGAGATCGACGACGTCCTCGAGCAGAACGCTGAGGAGTTTGTGCGCTCGTACGTCCAAAAAGGGGGAGAGTGATTCAGAGGGTTGTACTTCCCCAGAAGCGACATCCTCTTGGCTGGCGTCTCTTCGGCTTTTAAGAATGTCGCACCCGTCAGCCACAATGGCGATATGAAGACGTGCCCTGATTGTGCCCGCGCCCTTCCGCTTGAAGCGTTTCCGCCCGCCACCCGCCGTTCCGATGGTCGTGCGACGTATTGCCGCGAGTGCATGACGGAACGATCCAAACTGAGGTATAGGAAACGACAGCTGGCCAAAGGCCTGACCGTCTCGGAACGCCCCCACGTGCCACCCGGGTCTTATCGGTGCCCGGACTGCGGGGTCGTGAAGCCCACCGACGACTTTCCGCGAAACCGCAACGCTCGGAGTGGTCGCGGCGGCTATGGCAAACCTTGTCACAATGCCCGAGGAGCAGCATCGAAGGAGAGAAACGGAGGCGTTCAGGAATATCACCGCCAACAGCGGTACGGCATGGCGTGGGGAGATTTCGAGACGAGATTGCACCTGCAGGGGAACCTGTGCGCTGTCTGTGACGAACGTCCCGCCGAGCAGGTCGACCACGACCACACGTTCGGGCAGGTGCGGGGCATCCTCTGCTTCAACTGCAACGGCGGGCTCGGGCAGTTCCGGGACCGTGTAGACATCATGGCCAGAGCGATCGACTACCTGGAGAGGAACACATGGCAGAGGACGTTGGTCTCCAGGGGCGTCTACCGGCTGCGTTCACCGCGCCGGGAAGCAGCTTCAGCGACTTCCTCGCCGCTGCCGCCCCCGGACTCCTGCCCGCCCGGCTGACGTTCCCGGACGGTGCGAAGGTGGACGCCCCCCACGGCACGACCATCGTCGCCGTCACGCACGGCGAGGGCGGCCGCGGCGGCGTCATCATGGCCGGTGACCGGCGCGCGACGATGGGCAACGTCATCGCCCAGCGCGACATCGAGAAGGTCTTCCCCGCCGACGAGTACTCCTGCGTCGGCATCGCCGGCACGGCGGGACTCGCGATCGAGATGGTGCGGCTGTTCCAGGTCGAGCTCGAGCACTACGAGAAGCTCGAGGGCTCGGTGATGAGCCTGGAGGGCAAGGCCAACCGGCTGTCGGCGATGATCCGCGGGAACCTGCAGATGGCCATGCAGGGCCTGGCCGTCGTCCCGCTGTTCGCCGGGTACGACGTGGAGGACGGGCTGGGCCGCATCTTCAGCTACGACGTCACGGGTGGGCGCTACGAGGAGCACAGCTTCCACAGCGTCGGGTCGGGGAGCATCTTCGCCCGCAGCGCGCTGAAGAAGCGCTACCGCGACGACTTCGTCGAGGCCGACGCGATCCGCGCGGCGATCGACGCGCTCTACGACGCCGCCGACGACGACAGCGCCACCGGCGGGCCCGACCTGAGCCGCCGCATCTTCCCGGTCGTCATGAGCGTCACCCCCGACGGCCTGCGGCGCGTCGCCGAGGACGAGGTCACGGCCGTGGTCGAGGCGATCGTGGCCGAGCGCATGATCCGCCCCGGCGGCTGACCCACCCGCCATCCTGGACCCCTGGAGAGTCACGTGTCGACGCCGTTCTACGTCAGTCCCGAGCAGATCATGCGGGACAAGAGCGACTACGCCCGCAAGGGCATCGCCCGCGGGCGGGCCGTGCTGGTCATGACCTACGCCGACGGGATCGTGTTCTGCGGGGAGAACCCGAGCAAGGCCCTGCACAAGATCAGCGAGATCTACGACCGCATCGCCTTCGCCGCCGTCGGCCGGTACAACGAGTTCGAGACGTTGCGCAAGGCCGGCATCCGCTACGCCGACCTCACCGGCTACCAGTACGACCGCGACGACGTCACGAGCCGCGGACTCGCCAACGCCTACGCCCAGCAGCTCGGCACGATCTTCACCGAGGCCGGCAAGCCGTTCGAGGTGGAGATCACCGTGGCCGAGGTCGGGGACGGGCCGGGCGACGACCAGCTCTACCGGCTGACCTACGACGGCTCGGTCGCCGAGGAGCACGCCTTCATCGTGATGGGCGGCAACGCCGACCCCATCGCCGCGGTGCTGACCGCCGAGCACGAGGCAGATGCCTCCCTCGACGACGCCCTGCGGCTCGCTGTCAGGGCACTCGCCACCCCCGCCGACGGCGGGGAGCCACGTACCATCGAGGCGACCAACCTCGAAGCGGCGGTCCTGGACCGCACGCGCCCCCGCCGGGCCTTCAAGCGCCTGTCCACCGAGCGCCTGTCCACCGCCCTCACGGCCTGACCCGTCCCTTAGGACCTGGAGCCATCCCGTCATGAAGCGCGCCCTCGTCAGCACCGCCCTGCTCACCCTGGCCCTCACCGGGTGCGGGAGCAGCGACCCCTCCACCGTCTCCGCTCCGCCGTCGCAGACGCCGTCGGCGTCCTCGACCGGCGAGTGCACCGTGGCCGCCTCGACCACCACGGACCTGAAGACCAAGCCGGTCTACGTCGTCCCGACCTGCGAGGCGCCCGCCAAGACGACGACCACGGACATCGTGGTCGGCACCGGCGCTGAGGCGAAGCAGGGCAGTGCGGTCACCGCGAAGTACGTCGGGGTCAACTACAAGACCGGCGAGGAGTTCGACTCGTCCTGGAAGGTCAGCGCGGACAACACCTTCGGCTTCACCGTCGGCCAGGGTGTCATCCCGGGATTCAGCATCGGGGTCACCGGCATGAAGGAGGGCGGCCGCCGACTGGTCGTCATCCCACCCGTCGACGGGTACGGCGACGGCGGACCGGTGCCCGGTGGCGCGCTCGCGTTCATCATCGACCTGGTGAAGGTCTCCTGACGCTGGGCACGAGAACCTCCTCTCCTCTCGAATGGATGACTTGACAGTTTCATCAAGTCATTGAACTATTGAGCCATGCCCTTCTCGGACGGAAAGCCGGTCGCCGAGGCCAAGGCTGAGCTGTTCAAGGCGCTGGGGCATCCGGCCCGCGTGCGCGTCCTGGAGCTCCTCGCCGAGCGCGACCACACCATGGGCGAGCTGGCGGAGCTGTCCGGGCTGGAGCTGTCGCACCTGTCCCAACAGGTCGCGGTGCTGCGGCGTGCTGGGGTCGTGGACAGTCGGCGGGTCAGGAGCACAGTGGTGTGCTCGCTCCGCGACCCGCAGACCGCCGAGCTGCTCGCGGTGGCGCGGTCCTTGATCAGCCGCAACCTCAAGCAGAGCCAAGCACTGCTCGCCGCACTCGACGGCGCGGAGGGCGCGGCGTCGGTAGCAGGTCTCTCACGACGGGGCGCGTGACCAGCGGTGCCGTCCTCGTGAGCCGCGGACGCGAGCTTCGCTCCCTTCTTCCTGCTCGGTCGGACTACGCGGGTGCGCGCAGGTCGTGGTTCAGGGATGCGACCGCTGGTGTCACGGTCGCGATCGTCGCCCTACCACTCGCCCTGGCCTTCGGACTGGCCAGCGGAGTGGGGGCGATGCCCGGTCTGATCACCGCGGTGGTTGCCGGTGCCGTCGCCGCGGTGTTCGGCGGCTCGCGCCTGCAGGTCTCGGGTCCGACCGGAGCGATGACGGTCGTCCTGATCCCGCTGGTGGCTCTGCGCGGCCCGGGGGTGGTCCTTCCCTTGGCCGTGCTCGCCGGTCTGGCCCTGCTGCTCGCCGCGGCGCTGCGACTCGGCAGACTGCTCGCCTACATCCCCTGGCCGCTGGTCGAGGGGTTCACCGTGGGCATCGCCGTCGTGATCGCCGCCCAACAGGTGCCGAGTGCGCTCGGCGTACTCGCCCCGCAGGGGGAGAACGCGGTGGTGGCGGCCGTGGTCGCCACCGGCTCGGCCGTGAGAAGCCCGAACTGGGCGGTGCTGGCCTTGCTTGCCGTGGCGCTGTTGCTCACTGCGGGCCTTCCTCGTGTGCACCGAACGTTGCCGGCAAGTCTTATCGCCGTCGTCTGCTGCTCCCTGGTCAACCAGGTCTTCGACCTCGGCGCGGCGCGCATCGGTGCGCTGCCGCAGGGGTTCCCCGTCCCGGCACTGCCCGATGTCGGTGGTGTCGCGCCACTGATTGGCCCGGCATTGGTGGTGGCGTTCCTCGCCGGTCTCGAGAGCCTGCTGTCAGCGCGCGTCGCCGACGGCATGGGCGACGGCAGCCGTCACCATCCCGACCGCGAGCTGTTCGGACAGGGCCTGGCGAACGTTGCCTCCGGGTTGTGCGGGGGCATGCCGGCTACCGGGGCGATCGCCCGGACCGCGGTGAACGCGCGAGCCGGCGCCTCCACCCGACTCGCGGCCCTGACACATGCGCTCGTCCTCGGGCTCGTCGTCTTCAGCGCCTCCGGGCTGGTGGAACAGATCCCGCTGGTCTCGCTCGCCGCGGTCCTGATGGTGACGGCGTGGCGGATGGTGGAGCGGCACAACGTCCTGGCCGTCCTTCGGTCCACCCCGGGTGACGCGTGCATCATGGTGCTCACCGCCGCCTGCACGGTGGCGTTCGACCTGGTGACCGCGGTCGGGGTGGGCCTCGCCTTCGCTGCCGTCCTGGCCCTGCGGCACCTTGCGGCGACAGCCCGCGCAGTCCCCGAGCCCTGGGCACGGCGCGAGGTGGACACCGCGACCGAGCACGCGCTGCTCGTGCAGCACGTGCTCACCTACCGCCTGGACGGCCCGCTGTTCTTCGGTGCCTCGGCGCGCTTCCTGAGCGAGCTCACGGCCGTCGCCGACGTCGAGGTCGTGATCTTGCGCCTGAGCGCGATGAGGATGCTGGACGCGACCGGCGCACAGGCCCTCGGCGAGATCATCACGCAGCTCGGCGACCGCGGCATCACCGTCATCGTCAAGGGAGCGAGTGACGAGCACTGGCGGTTGCTGGCCGCGGTGGGGGCGCTGGCGTCCGTGCGGGAGCGAAGGCACGTCTTCAGGACGCTGCCCGAGGCCACTGCCCATGCTGCGCGACACGTCGCCCATCGCGGCCGCACGGGACAGGGGTGTCCTGCGACCTCGTCGGTCTCGGTCGTGCGGGGCGACGCCGCCCGGCGACTGGTGGCCACGAGTCGCCTGACGCGCAGCCCTGACCGTCCGGCCGAACGTCGAGCACCGCGGCACGCCCCCTGACGCACCGGCCGTTCGCCGTACGCCGTTGAAGATCGCGGTATAGCGTCGGCAGGGTGGACCGGCGCATCTTCGGGATCGAGAACGAGTACGGCGTCACGTGCACGTTCCGGGGCCAGCGCAGGCTGAGCCCGGACGAGGTGGCGCGGTACCTGTTCCGCCGCGTGGTGAGCTGGGGACGCAGCAGCAACGTCTTCCTCAAGAACGGCGCGCGGCTCTACCTCGACGTCGGGAGTCACCCGGAGTACGCCACGCCCGAGTGCGACTCCGTCGTCGACCTCGTCACGCATGACAAGGCGGGGGAGCGGATCCTCGAGGGCCTGCTCGTGGATGCCGAGCGGCGGCTGCGCGAGGAGGGCATCGCCGGCGACATCTACCTGTTCAAGAACAACACCGACAGCGCCGGCAACTCCTACGGCTGCCACGAGAACTACCTGGTCGGCCGGCACGGGGAGTTCACCCGACTGGCGGACGTGCTCATCCCGTTCCTCGTGACGCGCCAGATCATCTGCGGCGCAGGGAAGGTGCTGCAGACGCCTCGCGGCGCGGTGTTCTGCGTCAGCCAGCGCGCCGAGCACATCTGGGAGGGCGTGAGCAGCGCCACGACGCGCAGCCGCCCGATCATCAACACCCGTGACGAGCCGCACGCCGACGCCGAACGGTTCCGTCGCCTGCACGTGATCGTCGGCGACAGCAACATGAGCGAGACGACCACCCTGCTGAAGGTCGGCACGACCGACCTGGTGCTGCGGATGATCGAGGCCGGCATCGTGATGCGCGACCTCACCCTGGAGAACCCGATCCGCGGCATCAGGGAGATCAGCCACGACCTGACCGGCCGCAAGAAGGTCAAGCTCGCCAACGGGCGGGAGGCCAGCGCCCTGGAGATCCAGCGGGAGTACTACGACAAGGCCACCGACTTCGTCTCCCGACGCGGTGGTGACGAGACGGTCAAGCGCGTCCTCGAGCTGTGGGGGCGGACCCTGACCGCGATCGAGACCGAGGACCTTTCGCTCGTGGAGCGAGAGATCGACTGGGTCATCAAGCACCAGCTCATCGAGCGCTACCGCGCCAAGCACGACCTGAGCCTGTCCAGCCCGCGGGTCGCCCAGCTCGACCTCGCCTACCACGACATCAACCGCGGCCGAGGGCTGTACTACCTGCTCGAGCGCAAGGGGATGGTCGACCGCGTCACGCAGGACCTGCGGGTGTTCGAGGCGAAGTCCCTCCCGCCGCAGACCACCCGCGCCCGGCTCCGTGGCGAGTTCATCGCCATGGCGCAGGAGAAGCGACGCGACTTCACCGTCGACTGGGTGCACCTGAAGCTCAACGACCAGGCGCAGCGCACGGTGCTCTGCAAAGACCCGTTCCGCTCCGTCGACGACCGCGTGGAGAAGCTGATCGCCTCGATGTGATTGGGTCTGGGGCATGGAGAAGCCGCAGATCACCATCCCCGAGGGCGCACCGCCCACCGACCTCGTCATCGAGGACCTGACCGAGGGCGACGGGCCCGAGGCCACGTCCGGTTCGCGCTGCACCATGCAGTACGTCGGGCACGCGTGGTCCAACGGCAAGCAGTTCGACGCCTCCTGGGACCGCGGCGAGCCGTTCGCGTTCCAGCTCGGGGCCGGCATGGTCATCGGCGGCTGGGACCAGGGCGTCGCCGGCATGAAGGTCGGCGGCCGCCGCAAGCTCACCATCCCGCCGCACCTGGGCTACGGGGCACGCGGCGCGGGCGGTGCCATCGGCCCGAACGAGACGCTGGTCTTCGTCGTCGACCTGCTGTCGGTCTCCTAGCGCGACCCGCCCACCTCCCTCGTCGCAGCACGCGGAAGCGCTAGCGTCCCGAGGGTGGCTGCCAAGAAGACCGAACGTCTGCTCAACCTGGTGATCTGCCTGCTCGCGACACGGCGCTACCTCAGCGTGCAGCAGATCCGGCAGGCGGTTCCGGGGTACGGCGACGAGGCCGACGGGGTCAGCGAAGAGGCCTTCCGGCGGATGTTCGAGCGCGACAAGGAGGAGCTGCGCGACCTGGGCGTCCCCCTGGAGACCGGCTCCAACTCGCACTGGGACGACGAGGTCGGCTACCGGATCGCCCGTCGCGACTACCAGCTCCCCGAGATCACCCTCGAGCCCGACGAGGCCGCCGCGCTCGGACTCGCCGCCCGCCTGTGGCAGTCCGCGCCACTGGCCGGGGCCACCGGCTCGGCGCTGCTCAAGCTGCGGGCGGCCGGCATCGAGACGCCCGCAGCCCCGAGCGGGCTCGACCCGCGCATCGGCGCCAGCGAGCCCGCGTTCCAGGACTGCCTCGCCGGCGTGCGCGACGGGCGGGTGCTCACCTTCGCCTACCGGACCGCCGGTCGCCCGGGAGACGAGCAGCGCGAGGTCGAGCCGTGGGGCGTGGTGTCATGGCGAGGTCGGTGGTACCTCGTCGGGCACGACCGCACGCGGCAGACGCACCGCGTGTTCCGCCTGTCGCGCATCGTCGGCCCGGTCACCGCGAGCGGCGATCCCGGGGCGGTCACCCGGCCGGAGGGGGTCGACCTGCGCGCGATGGTGCAGCGCATCGCCGACGACAGCCCGACGACCGTGGCGCGGGTGCGGGTGCGGCAGGGGAGCTGCTGGGAGCTGCGCGGGGCAGCGACGGAGGTGAGCCCGGACAGCCAGCCCGGGTGGGACGTCCTCACGCTGACCTACGGCGACCCCGGCCGCTTCGCCGACCGGGTGACGGCGTACGGACCGGACGCGGTGGTCGTCGAGCCGGACGAAGCCCGTACGGCGGTCATCGCCCGGCTCACCGCCCTGGCGGGCGTCCCGGCCGCGGGGGCGGCATCATGAGCGAGATCGCCCAGCTGCCCCGTCTCCTGGCCCTTGTGCCGTACCTGCTCGCGCGACCTGGGGTGAGCTTCACGACCGCCGCCGCCGACTTCGGCATCACCGAGGACCGGTTGCGCAAGGACCTGGACCTGCTGTGGATGTGCGGCCTGCCCGGCCACTACCCCGGTGACCTCATCGAGATCGACTTCGAGGGCGACACCATCACCCTGTCCGACCCGCAGGGCGTCGACCGGCCGCTGCGCCTGACCGTCGACGAGGCGCTGGCGCTCGTCGTCGCGCTACGGACCCTCGCGGAGACCCCGGGCCTGGTCGAGCCGGCGCCCGTCCTGCGCGCGCTGGCCAAGGTCGAGGCGGCGGCCGGTGCTGCCGCCGGCCCGGCCGAGAACGTCGCGGTCGCCTGGGAGGGCGGCAACGAGGCGCTCGAGCCGGTGCGCCAGGCGCTCGAGAGCGGACGGGCGCTCGAGCTCGTCTACTGGACCGCCGGACGCGACGAGACCAGCGCACGGGTGGTCGACCCGCTGCGCCTGGTCGTCGTCGACGGCCAGAGCTACCTCGAGGCCTGGTGCCGGCGCGCCGAGGGCTTGCGGGTCTTCCACCTCGGCCGCGTGCAGCAGGCCACCGTCCTCGACGAGCCCTCCCAGCCGCCGACCGACCTCCCGGAGCGCGACCTGTCCCAGGGGCTGTTCCAACCGAGCGAGGACGACCTCGTCGTGACCCTCGCCCTCGAGCCCGCTGCGGCCTGGGTCGCCGACTTCTACCCGGTCGACGGCGTCGAGGACCTCGGCGACGGCCGGTGCGTCGTCACCCTGCGCTCGCGGGGGAGCGCCTGGGTGCGCCGACTGGCCCTGTCCCTCGGTCCGAACGGGCGAGTGCTCTCCCCGCCCGAGATCGCCGAGCAGGTGCGTGCGGACGCCACCGCGGCCCTGCGGGCCTACACGTCCTGACCACGACCCTGACCACGAACCTGACCACGAACCTGACCACGAACCTGACCACGAACCTGACCACGAACCCTGCACGCGCCAGCGCCCCAGCGTCACCCGGACGGGTCAAGCCGCCGGTCAGCGGTCAAGGCATCGCCACAGACTGCCGAACACCCTCTTGTCGCCCCACCGAAGGGGCGCCGGCGAGAGGGACACGGCGATGACCACCATCAAGGCTTCCTGCCCCACCTGCGGCGAGGTCGAGCTCACCCCTGCCGACGTCGCTCTCATGGTCTGCAGCCACGCGCCGCTGTCCTACTACGCCTTCCAGTGCGACGGGTGCCGGACCGAGGTGCGCAAGCCCGCCGACGACCACGTCGTCTCCCTGCTGATCTCCGGCGGCGTCCCGGCGACGGTGTGGGACCTCCCGGGGGAGGCGCTCGAGGTCAAGGCCGGCCCCGCCATCTGCTACGACGACCTGCTCGACTTCGCGCTGCAGCTCGGTCGCACCGACCTGCTGGCCAGCCTCGTGGACCGCGCCGCCGCCTGATCGCCTAGCCTCGGGCCGTGCCCTGGCTGATCGTCGACCTCGTGCTCGGTGGAGCCGCCCTCGTCCTGCTGATCCTGTGCGGCCTGACGCTGTACCACCGCACCCGCGCCCTGGGCCGCGCCGTCGGGGCCGCGAGCGACCGCGTCGGCGCCGCCACCGCGGACATCCCGTCGGCGCGGATCCCCACCGCACAGGACCCATCCGTTGGGCGCTCCTCGACGTACGCTGGGTCGTAGATCGACGACCAGCGACAAGCGACTAGGGAGTACCTCGTGTTGAGTGGCATCGGAGCGCCCGAGCTCATCATCGTGCTGGTGGTGGTTCTGCTCGTGTTCGGCTCGAAGCGCCTGCCGGACTCGGCCCGCTCCCTCGGCCGGTCGCTGCGCATCTTCAAGGCCGAGACCAAAGGGCTGCGCGAGGACCGTGACGACTCGGCGGACGACCGGCCCTCCGACCTGGGCGCCAAGCCGTTGCCCGCCGAGGCCCGGTTCGACCCCATCACCGGCGAGCCGCTGCAGAAGTTCGACCCGTACACCGGTGAGCCGCTGAAGCCGCCGGCCAAGCCAGACCGCACTGCCTAAGCCGTGGCGAGCGCTCCTGCGGAAGCGCGGATGCCACTGGTCGAGCACCTGTACGAGCTCCGCAACCGTCTCGGCAAGGCGCTCCTGGCCATCGCCATCGGCATGATCGCGGTCGGCTTCTTCTTCTACCAGCCGGTGTTCGAGTTCATCCGCGAGCCCTACTGCCGGGCCCCGGCCGCAGCCGACAACTGCGCGCTGTACGTCCGCGACATCTTCGGCCAGTTCCAGGTCCGCCTGCGCATCGCCGGGATCGCCGGGACCGTCCTGACCGCACCGGTCTGGCTCTACCAGCTCGGCGCCTTCATCACCCCGGCCCTGCACCGTCGGGAGCGCCGCTACGCGGTCGCCTTCCTCGGCTCGTCGCTGGTGCTGTTCGGCGCGGGCGTGGTCATGGCCTACCTCACCATGGACAAGGGCCTGCAGTTCCTGCTCACCGTCGGTGGCGACGGCATCGTCAGCCTGCCCGACCTGCAGAGCTACCTGGGCTTCGCCACGATCACCCTGCTGGCCTTCGGCTTCTCGTTCCTGTTCCCGGTCGTGCTCGTGTTCCTCAACATCATCGGGGTGCTGTCCGGAGCCCAGATGCGCAAGATGTGGCGCGGGTTCATCGTCGGCATCGCCGTCTTCACCGCCTTCATCACGCCGAGCACCGACCCGTTCACCTTCTTCGCGATGGCCATCCCGATCTGGATGCTCTACGGCGTCTGCATCGTCATCGCCATGCTCGTCGACCGCCGCCGCTCCGCCCGCAGCTCGCTGGCCGGGCTGGAGGACCTCGACGACGACGAGACCTCGCCGCTCGACTCGACGCCGTCCGCCCTGTAGCGCTGGTCCGCACGTAGCCTGCTGAGGTGTCCCCTCGTTCGGAACCGGTCGAGCCGCAGCGTCCGCCGGCGGCGCGGTACGCCGCCTTCCGGGCCACCCAGGCCGGACCCGCACTGGCAGAGTTCGAGACTGGCTACCCGTTCGGCCTCGACCCGTTCCAGCGCACCGCCTGCCGTGCGCTCGAGGCCGGCCGAGGCGTCCTCGTCGCGGCGCCCACGGGTGCCGGCAAGACCGTGGTCGGGGAGTTCGCCGTCCACCTGGCGCTGCGCGCGGGGCGCAAGTGCTTCTACACGACCCCCATCAAGGCGCTGTCGAACCAGAAGTACGCCGACCTCGTCGCCCGGCACGGACCCCAGCGGGTCGGGCTGCTGACCGGGGACACCGCCGTCAACGCCGCCGCCGACGTCGTCGTGATGACCACCGAGGTCCTGCGCAACATGCTGTACGGCGGCAGCGATGCCCTGCGCGGCCTGCAGCACGTGGTGATGGACGAGGTGCACTACCTCGCCGACCGGGCGCGAGGGGCGGTGTGGGAGGAGGTGATCATCCACCTCCCGGACGACGTCGTCCTGACGTCCCTGAGCGCCACGGTGAGCAACGCCGAGGAGTTCGCGGACTGGCTGGTGACGGTCCGCGGCGACACCGAGGTGGTCGTGGAGGAGCACCGTCCGGTGCCGCTGTTCCAGCACGTGCTGCTGGGCAACCGGATGTTCGACCTGTTCGCCGGCCCGGAACGCGACACTGTCCACCCCGAGCTGGTCCGCAAGGCCCGCGAGGCCGGTCAGTGGCAGCCACGCGGCCGTGGCGGCCGGCCACCCCGACCGCCGGTACCGCGGCGTCCGGAGGTCATCGAGCGGCTCGACCGCGAGGGCCTGCTGCCGGCCATCACCTTCATCTTCAGCCGCGCCGGCTGCGACGCCGCGGTCGAGCAGTGCCTGCGCGCGGGACTGCGGCTGAACACCGACGAGGAGCGCGCGCGGGTCCGGGCACACGTGCAGGCGCGCACCGCCGAGCTGCCCCGTCAGGACCTGCGGGTCCTGGGCTACTGGGAGTGGCTCGACGGGCTCGAGCGCGGGATCGCCGCCCACCACGCCGGGATGCTCCCGACCTTCAAGGAGGTCGTCGAGGAGCTGTTCGTCGACGGGCTGGTCAAGGCGGTGTTCGCGACCGAGACCCTCGCGCTGGGCATCAACATGCCCGCGCGCTCGGTCGTGCTGGAGAAGCTGGTCAAGTGGAACGGCGAGGCGCACGTCGACATCACACCGGGGGAGTACACCCAGCTCACCGGCCGGGCCGGCCGTCGTGGCATCGACGTCGAAGGGCACGCGGTCGTCCTCTGGCAGCCGAGCTTCGACCCGGCCCAGGTCGCCGGCCTTGCCTCCACGCGCACCTACCCGCTCCGGTCGAGCTTCCGTCCGTCGTACAACATGGCGGTCAACCTGGTGGGGACCGTCGGAAGGGAGTCGGCGCGCGCGCTGCTGGAGAGCTCGTTCGCGCAGTTCCAGGCGGACCGGTCAGTGGTCGGGTTGGCCCGCCAGGTGACGCGCAACCTCGAGGCGCTGGAGGGCTACGCCGAGGGGATGTCGTGCCACCTGGGCGACCCACGTGAGTACGACGCGCTGCGGCAGGCGGTGAAGCGGCGCGAGTCCGAGCTGGCCCGACAGGGCTCGACGCAGCGCCGCGCGCAGGCGGCTGCGTCGCTGCGGGCGCTCAAGGCCGGAGACGTCATCGCCGTTCCCAGCGGACGCCGGTCCGGGCTCGCCGTCGTGCTCGACCCGGGTGTCGGCAACGACGGACAGGCGCACCCGCTGGTCCTCACCGAGGACCGGTGGGCCGGGCGCCTGTCGGACGCCGACTTCCCGGCACCGATCGAGGCGCTGGGCACGGTGCGGATCCCGAAGGCGTTCAACCACCGCAGCCCGCAGTCGCGTCGCGACCTGGCCTCCTCGCTGCGCGCGCTGGGAGTGCGTCCCGAGCGGGCCAAGCGCGCGCGGTCCGCAGCGGCCGACGACGCCGAGCTGTCCCGGCTGCGGCAGGAGCTGCGCCAGCACCCGGTGCACGGCTGCGACGAGCGCGAGCAGCACCTGCGCTGGGCGGAGCGGTGGAACCGGCTGCGGCACGACACCGATGCGCTGGAGCGGCGCGTCGAGGGCAAGACGCACTCGATCGCGCGGGTCTTCGACCGGGTGTGTGCCGTGCTGACGTCCCTCGGCTACCTCACCGACGACGAGGTGACCGGGCCGGGCCGGACGCTCGCGCGGGTCTACAGCGAGGCCGACCTGCTGGTGGTCGAGTGCCTGCGCGCCGGCCTGTGGGACGGGCTGTCCGCGTCCGAGCTCGCGTCGGTCGTGTCGACGCTGGTGTTCGAGAACCGCCGCCCTGACGAGGCGTCGCCGCCGGTGCCGGGGGGCGCGGTCCGCGCGACGCTGGAGGACATGTCGGCGTTGTGGGCTCGGCTGCGCGACGCCGAGAGCGCGCACGGCCTGGACTTCCTGCGCGAGCCGGACCCCGGGTTCGCGTGGACCGCCTGGCGCTGGGCTGCGGGCGCGGACCTCGAGCAGGTCCTGCAGGACTCTCCCGACCTCACCGCGGGCGACTTCGTGCGCTGGTGCAAGCAGCTGGTCGACCTGCTCGCGCAGGTGGCGCTGGTCGCCGAGGAGCCCGTGCGGTCCACGGCGCGAACCGCCCTGGACCAGGTGCGGCGCGGTGTGGTCGCCTGGAGCAGCGTGGCCTGACCTCGGGCAGCCGGTCGTTGGGTCTTACGCAGCAGGGACGGCCAGCCCGAGCACGCCACGCTCCGCGCGCACGGCATCGGCGTACGCCACGACCTGGTGCTGGGCCCACGCCTCGTCCTGACCTGTCTCTCGCGCGAGCAGCCGGGCGCAGGTGAGGGCTGACGGCAGGCCGGCGTCCCGGGCGCGCAGGGACAGTCGCAGCCGGCGGCTGTAGACGTCGTCGACGGTGCCCGCCCCTTCGGACCGGGCGGCGTGCACCACCTCCGCCGCGATGTGCGGGGCGTCGGGCGAGAGCAGCTCGCCCAGCGCCGGTTCGGCCGCGACGAGCGACAGGACGTGGGCGGCCGTCTCGCCGCACTGCCGTACCAGGGACTCCGCGACCTCCGCGGAGAGGCCGAGGAAGGCGGCGCTCTCGGTGACCTCGGCGCGCAGGTCGGCGAGGGGCCGGGTGCCCGACAGGGCGATCTCGTCGGTCCGGCACGGGGCCTTGCGGTCGTCCCGCTCGGCGATGCGGTCGACGACGTCCTTGGCCATCCGCCGGTAGGTCGTGAGCTTGCCGCCGGTGATGGTCAGCAGCCCGGACGCCCCCTCCACCAGCGTGTGGCGCCGGCTGATGTCGCTCATCGACTCGCTGCCGGCCTGCTTGATGAGCGGGCGCACGCCGGCCCACGCGCCGAGGACGTCCGCCTCGGTGAGGTCCTGCTTGAACACGTCGTTGCCGGCGGCGAGGACGTACTCCAGGTCCTCCGCGGTCAGCGACAGGCTGTCCAGCCCCCCGGCGTACGGCGTGTCGGTGGTGCCCAGGATGGTCTGCCTGCCCCACGGGATCGCGAACATCGAGCGACCGTCCCCCTGCCGGGAGGGCAGGAGCACCGAGGCGTTGGTGAGGGGGAGGCGCTCGTGCGGGACGACGACGTGCACGCCCTTGGACGGCTGGACGACAGCCTGCCGACCCGGTTCCTCGAGTCCCTGCAGCGTGTCCACCCACACACCGGTGGCGTTGACGACGTGCCGCGCCCTGACGGTGACGGACGCGAGGCTCACCCGATCGGCGATGGTGGCGCCGACGACCCGGCCGTCCTCGAGGGTCAGCCCGGTCACCTCGGCGTGCGTGATGGTGAGGGCGCCGAAGCGGCGCGCGGCCTGGACCACGGCGAGCACCAGCCGTGCGTCGTCGGTCGCGCAGTCGCCGTACACGTAGCCGTAGGCGAGACCGGAGTCGCGCATCGCGGGGGCGAGCTCGACCGCGTCGTCGGCGCTGATCTTCTGGTGCCGACGCGTTGCGCCGCCCCGGCCGGCCAGCGAGGCCATGGCGAACACGTCGTACGTCGTGAGACCGAGCCCGAGCAGCCGACGCCTCGCCGTGTCGGGCCACACCGGGTAGAGGAAGTCCATGGGACGCACCAGGTGGGGCGCGAGCTTGAGCAGCAGCTGTCGCTCCAGGACACCCTCGCGCACCAGGCCGAACTCGTAGTTCTCCAGGTAGCGCAGGCCGCCGTGCACGAGCTTGGAGGACTTCGAGGAGGTGCCGCTGGCCAGGTCGCCCTTGTCGACGACGGCGACGCGCAGCCCGCGGCTGGCGGCGTCGAGGGCCACCCCGGCCCCGGTGGCGCCCATGCCCACCACGAGCACGTCGAGCTCCTCGGCGGCGGCGGAGGCCAGTTCGGAGGTGCGGGACAGGACGGAGAACGCGGGGTTACTCATCAGTAGCAAGCCTACCCCGAGGCGGCGGTCTCGAGCGCCTGCAGGAACCGCTCCAGGGCGCTCTCCAACCCCCACCGGTCCGACAGGGCGAGCAGGCGCTCGGGATCGCGCGGGACGCGGGGGAGCGCGTCGTCGTACGCAGGCAGGGGGAGGTCCCGTACCACCCGGCTGACCGCGGGCGCCACGGCGAGGTAGTCCCTGGCGGCCTCGAGCTTGGCGCGCGCACCGGCCGGGAAGCCGTCCTCACGGCCGCTGTCGAGCGCAGCGATCACCCCGTCGACGGTGCCGAAGCGGCTGATGAGCGCCGCGGCCGTCTTCTCCCCGACGCCCTTCACGCCGGGCAGGCCATCGCTGGGGTCGCCGCGCAGGACCGCGAACTCCGCGTACGCCGTGCCGGGGATGCCGTGCTTGGCCGTGACGGCCGCCTCGTCGTACGGCTTCATCTTCTCGACGGCGTACAGGATGCGGACCGGGCCGGCGTCGCGGACCAGCTGGAGCAGGTCCCGGTCGCCGGTGACGACGTCGACCGCACCGCTCTCCCGAGAGGCGAGGGTGCCGATGACGTCGTCCGCCTCGTAGCCGCCAGCCCCGGCGACCGGGATCCCCAGCGCCTGCAGGACCTCCAGGATCACCTCGACCTGCGGTCCGAGCTCCGGTGGCTCCGCCTCCGCGCCCCCCTCCAGCGTCCGGTGCAGCTTGTACGACGGGACGGCCGCCACCCGGAACGCCGGTCGCCAGTCGAGGTCGACGGTCGCGACCAGCCGCCCGGGGCGGTGCTCGCGGACGACCCGCGCGACCAGGTCGAAGAAGCCACGGACAGCGTTCACCGGCTCGCCCTGGGGGCTGCGGACGCTGTCCGGGACGCCGTGGAAGGCGCGGTACCACAGGGCGGGGGAGTCCAGGAGCATCAGCGAGCCGGCCACGCATCGCAGTCTGTCAGGTGCGCAACCGGGCCGGGCACTGGTGGACTGCACCACTGCGCGGGGGCGCCGGTGGTCATCTCGCACGAGGCCGCGTCCGCCGCCCGGCGGTAACGTCACCCGCACACCGTGACGTCGTACCTGATCTTGGGAGCCTTCCGTGAAGCCCGTCCAGCGCGACCTGCCGACCCCCGAGGCGGAGGCGCTCCTGGCGCTCACCCGAGAGCTCGTCGAGGGTGAGGTGCTGCCGCGCGCGGCGGACTTCGAGAGCCGCGCGGAGTTCCCCCGGGAGCTCTACCGCACCCTGGGCAAGGCGGGGCTGCTCGGGCTGGCCTACCCCGAGGAGCACGGCGGCGGCGGGCAGCCCTACGAGGTCTACCTGCAGGTGCTCGAGGAGCTCGGGCGCGGGTGGGCCGGGTTCGCCGTCGGTGTCAGCGTGCACACGCTCTCCTGCTTCCCGGTGGCGCAGTGGGGGAGTGAGGAGCAGAAGCAGCGGTTCCTTCCCGACATGCTCGGTGGGGACCTGCTCGGGGCCTACTGCCTGTCCGAGGCGCACAGCGGCTCCGACGCGGCAGCGCTGTCGACCCGCGCCGTGCGGACCGGTGAGGAGTACGTCGTCAACGGCGCCAAGGCCTGGGTGACCCATGGGGGCCATGCGGACTTCTACAACCTCATGGTGCGCACCGGTTCGGAGCCCGGACCGGCAGGGATCTCGTGCCTGCTCGCCGACTCCTCCACTCCTGGACTGCTCCCGCAGCCGCCCGAGAAGAAGATGGGCATGCGCTCCTCACCGACCGCCACGGTGGTCCTCGAGGACGCCCGTGTGCCCGCTGACCGCCTGCTGGCCCAGGAGGGTCAGGGCTTCACGATCGCGATGAGCGCCCTCGACGGCGGCCGCCTGGGCATCGCCGCCGTGGCGGTGGGGCTGGCACAAGCGGCCCTGGAGCTCGCGGTGTCCTACGCGACCGAGCGCAAGCAGTTCGGCAAGGCGATCGCGACCTTCCAGGGGATCGAGTTCCTGCTCGCCGACCTCGCCACGCAGGTCGAGGCGGCGCGGTCGCTCTACCTCACCGCGGCCCGGCTGCGGGACGCCGGCAAGCCCTACGGCCCGCAGGCGTCCATGGCCAAGCTGTTCGCGACGGACACTGCGATGCGGGTCACCACCGACTGCATCCAGGTGCTCGGCGGGGCCGGGTACGTCGAGGACTTCGCCGCCGAACGCTACTTCCGGGAGGCGAAGATCATGCAGATCTTCGAGGGGACCAACCAGATCCAGCGCCTGGTGATCGGCCGCTCCCTCACCCGGTCATGAGCGACCTCGACGCCATCGACCTGCAGCTGCTGCGGCAGCTGGTCGAGGACGGGCGCCGCTCCTACACCGATCTGGCCAAGGACACCGGCCTGTCGACGTCCGCGGTGCACCAGCGGGTACGGAGGCTCGAGCAGCGCGGGGCCATCATCGGGTACGGCGCGCAGGTCGACCCCGTGGCCGCCGGCACGCCGCTCACCGCCTTCGTGTCGATCAAGCCGATCGACCCTGCGGCGCCGGATGACGCACCGGATCGGCTGCAGCACCTGCACGAGATCGAGGCCTGCCACAGCGTGGCCGGGGAGGAGAGCTACATCCTCAAGGTCCGGGTGGCCTCGCCGCTGGCGCTGGAGGGCCTGCTCCAGCAGATCCGGGGAGCAGCCCAGGTCTCGACGCGGACGACCGTCGTGCTCAGCACGCCGTGGGAGGACCGAGGGCACGTCCCCGAAGGGTGAGCCACAAGCGACTCGCGCCTACCGTGATCCGATGAGCCTCGAGTGGGAGCAGGTCGTCGTCGATGCGGCAGACCCCGAGTCGCTCGGGCGATGGTGGAACGAGGCACTGGGCTGGGTCGTCGTCAACGACGACCCCGAGGAGTTCGAGATCCGGGCTTCACCCGACCAGCTGCCAGGACTGCTCTTCTGCCGGGTCGCCGAGCCCCGCGCCGGCAAGAACCGCCTCCACCTGGACTTCCGTCCGGACGAGCGGGACGCCGAGGTCGCGCGCCTGGTCGCCCTCGGCGCCCACCGTGCCGACATCGGTCAAGGCGACCAGCCGTGGGTGGTGCTGACCGACCCTGAAGGCAACGTCTTCTGCGTCCTGTCCTCCCGCCGCGTGTAGCCAGCCCCGGATCTCGTGCCGCGAGGACGGGGTGCTGGTCGCGGCAGTGACGCGGTTGATGCGGATCGCGTGGCGCACCGTTGAGGCGATCATCACCCGCGTGGTCGCGGACCTTCGACGCCGGTGTCGATCGGCTCGAGGGGCTGCGCCGGATCGGAGTCGATGAGATCAGCGACAAGAAGGGGCACCGCTACCTCACCGTTGTGATCGACCACGACAGCAAGCGGCTGGTCTGGGCAGGACCCGGGCTCGACCCGCACGTCTTTGCCAACGGCGCAGAGCCGATCGCTGAGGCGGTCGAAGTCCCTGCGCCGCAGGCGATCCGTTGTGCTGACCCGTTCCACGCTGTCTCGTTGGCGACGGAGGCGCTCGACGTGCTGCGCCGGCAGACCTGGAACGAGGCCAGAGCGCTAGCCAGGACCGAACCCGAAGGACGCGCCGGCCGCGCCCCGACGGCACTCAGGCCTCAGGACCCCGTCCCGGGCATGACCACACCAAAGCGCTCAAGGACGCCCGCCACGCGCTGTGGAAGAACCCCGAGAACCTCACCGAGACGCACCAGACCAAGCTCGACTGGGTCGCCACCACCGACCCCCGGCTACACCTCCACTACCTGCTCAAGGAGGGCCTCCGGACCGTGTTCGCCCTCGACCACAGCGACGGGCTCGACGCCGGCATCGAAGCCCTCGACACGTGGCTGGGTGGGGCCGCCCGCTGCCCTATCGCGACCTTCGCCCAGCTCGGCCGCACGATCCGCCGACACCGACCCCAGATCGATGCGGACATCGGCGAGGACCTGTCCCACGCCCTCGTCGAACCGGCCAGCACCAAGATCCTCGTCCTGACCCGCGCCGCCTTCGGCTTCCACTCCACCGAAAGGCTCATCGCCCTGGCCATGCTCAGCCTCGGCGGCTACCGACCCGACCGGGCATAGCGACCCACGGGTCCGTCAAGAGAGTTTGAAATCCTTATGCACAGCAGGCGAAAGGGCTTGACCTTTTTATCGAATACAGATACGCTTGTAGGTAAGGAGGTGAGCGGGATGGATGCGTACGACGCCCTGCTGGTGACCTCTGACGTCCCGGAGTGGCCGGGCGGGCTGGAGTGCGCGGCACCGTCGGTCATCCCGTCCTGGGTCCTCGAGCTGGAGCAGCAGCGGCACTTCGGGTGCTCCTGCTGTGACCCCGACGACCTGGCCGACCCGGCGGTTCCCGAAGCGGCGTGGTCGGCGCCGGGCGTGACCGGGCTGGGTCCGGTCGAGGCCGGACCGTTGCCGCCACCGAGCCCGGTGGTCGCGGCGCTGCTGCGGGCGGTCGAGCGGGTGGTGGCGGTGCGGCCGTCGCAGGTCGACGCGGCACAAGCGCTGTCCGATGCGCAGGCGCTGTTGCAGGTCGAGCAGCAGCTGCGGGTCCACGACCTGACCCGCCTCGCTGATGTGCACGCCCGCGGGCTGACCGACCTGGTCGGCGCGCGGAGTGTGAAGGCGTGGGTGCGGGAGCACCGGCCCGACGGTGACCCTGGCTGATGCGCTGCTCGCGAACCGGCTGCGGACCTTCCCGGTGCTGGACGCGGCGGTGCAGGACCGGCGCGTCAGCCTGGGAGCAGCGCGGAAGACGGCGGGGGCGTTACGGACCTGCGGGCCGCACCTGGACCGGCCCGAGGGGCTCATCGACGGGCTCCCGGGTGACCTGGTCCTGAACGCGGTCGTGGGGAACGTCGCCGGGCTGATCTGCCGTGAGCTGCAAGGGCTGCACGACGACGACCCCCGACTGCAGCCCGTCATCGACCGCGCGCAGACCCTGCTGTCGCTCGAGGGGACGCAGGCCGAGCGGTTGGAGCACACGCTGCTGTGGCTCGCCGAAGCCATCGCACCCCGCGCCCTGGCGGGGGCGTTGGACGAGATCGTCGTCGCGGTCCTGCCCAGCCTGCTGGAGGACCGCGCCGAGAAGGGCCACGAACGCCGGGGCCTGTCGATCACCGAGCTCCCGGACGGGCAGGGGTGGCACCTGTGCGGGGACCTGGACCTCGAGTGCGGCGAACGCCTCTGGACCGTCCTGCGCGCCGCCGCAGCCCACGACACCCGCAACCCCGACGACACCGCCGCGTGGGCCGACGCCCGCGAGGCAGGTGCGACGGAGGCGGAGGACGTGTGGGGACCGCTCGGTCAGGCCCTCCACGCACGACGGGATGCTGCCCCAGGGCCTGCCGCGTGGACGGCGGAAGCGGCTGCACGACGCGTTCTCGAACGCCCTGGAGCGCTACCTCGCCGCCGGCCTCGGCGGGCTGGTCAGCAAGACCCCCGTGCAGATCCACGTCACGATCCCCGAAGCCAGCATCACCGGCACCACAACCGGAACCGGACCAACCAGCACCCTGCCCGAGAAGTGCAGGCCCGGTGCCCCACCACCACGGGCCGACAGCGGACGGCTCCTGCCGAGATCGCTGGTCCGCCGGTGGTGGTGCGACAGCCACGTCACCACCACCGTCCTGAGCCTCGGCGGCAAGGCCCTCCGCACGATCCACTCCCAACGCACCCTCACCGCCGACGAACGACGGGCCCTCGACCTCGAAGGCGCCGGACGGTGCGCCGGCGACGGCTGCTGCCCCGGCCTGCCCGACCCGCTGATCGTCCTACGACCCCATCACGTCCTGGGGTACGCCGAGGACCAGATCACCAGCCTCGACGAAACCCTCAACGTCTGCGACACCCTCCACCACGACCTACACACCGGAAAGCGCACCGTGCAGCTCCGCGACGGCCGCTGGCTCAACGAGGACGGCCTCACCACCCCCACCTGGCACGACCAAAACCCACCGTTTTGAACGACCCCGCCCCCGGCGAACCAGCTCAGCGGCAGCGCACCGCAGCAGCCGCATCTACCTCTCCGTAGCCGTACACCGGATCGATGCCGGGGACCCCGATGTCCTGCGCCGTGCTCTCCAGGCAGCTCAGGGTGCGCGCTGCGCTCAGCCCCCGGGCGCAGAGCAGGGCGGCGACACCAGCAACGTGCGGAGCGGCGTAGCTGGTGCCGGCGACCTCCACCCATTCCCTCCGACGTTGCCTGTCCGGCCGGAGCCATCAGGTAGTCCCCGTCCACGTCGTGCTACGCCGATCCGAGCACGCGATCCACGGCGATCTCCAGGGCGACCCGGGTGGGGTTGACCCGCGGCGTGCGGTAGCGCTCGGCGTACCGACGTACGGCGTCCTCGACCCGGTCGGGGTCGTCGACCACCCGGACGATCCCCTCGAGCGACAGCCAGCGGCGACCGTCCACCTGCGCCACCACCGCCCGGCCACCCCCACGTGCGTGGCGGGCCTTCGCGGACGCGCCGTCGGTGATGACCCGCACCAACCGCGCGTCGTCGTCCCAGGTGAACCCCACGGCCACCACGTGCGGGGAGCCGTCAGGTCGCAGCGTCGTCAGGGTCGCAAGGTGCCGCTCGCGCAGGAAGTCGAGCACGGGCACCGGCAGGTCGGTCGGATCGTGGGCCACGGGTGCAGCCTGCCCGACAGGGTTCTCCGCCGCCTGTCGCGGGTAGGCGCTCGCCGCCGCACCAGCGGCTGCGCCCGAGAGGAATCCCATGACCGCCACGGCAACGCCGCCGCCCACCCTCACCTCGCTCATCCCGGCGCGGATCGACCGGCTGCCCTGGTCGCCCTTCTTCACCCGCATGGTCATGGCGCTCGGCGTGGCCTGGATCCTGGACGGACTCGAGATCACCATCGCCGCCACGGTCATCCCGACCCTGACCGGCCAGGACACTCTCGGCCTGTCCAGCGGCGCCGTCGGCGCGGTCGCCTCGGTCTACCTGCTCGGCGAGGTGTGCGGCGCCCTCGTGTTCGGGAACCTGTCCGACCGGCTGGGCCGCCGCAACCTGTTCATGGTGACCCTCGGGATCTACCTGGTCGGCAGCGGGCTCACCGCCCTCACGCTCGGGTCGAGCGCCGGCTGGGTCGCGTTCCTCTACGCCACGCGGTTCCTCGCCGGCGTGGGCATCGGCGGGGAGTACGCCGCCATCAACTCGGCGATCGACGAGATGATGCCCGCACGGTTCCGCGGTCGCGTGGACATCGCCGTGAACGGGACGTACTGGGGTGGCGCACTGCTCGCCACCGTCGCGCAGCTGGTCATCTTCGACAACCTCACCGGCGGTGCGGCCTGGCGCCTCGGCTTCGCCATCGGCCCGCTGCTCGGGCTCACGATCCTCCTCGTCCGTCGGCACCTGCCGGAGAGCCCACGCTGGCTCATCATGAAGGGCCGCGAGGACGAGGCCGAGCGCGAGATCGCCCGGATGGAAGAGTGGGTCCGCGAGACGCAGGGCGACCTGCCCGCGGTCGACGAGAGCAAGGCCATCGAGATCACCCCGACCACCCGGCTCGGGTACGGCGCGCTGCTCGGCGTCCTGTTCCGCGAGATGCCCCGCCGGTCGGTGCTCGGCTCCACGCTGATGATCACCCAGTCGTTCCTCTACAACGCGATCTTCTTCACCTACGGGCTGGTGCTCACGGAGTTCTACGACGTCCCGAAGGGCTCACTCCCGCTGTACTTCATCGCCTTCGCGCTGGGCAACCTCAGCGGTCCGCTGCTGCTCGGCAAGCTGTTCGACACCATCGGTCGGCGCAGGATGATCGCCGGCACCTACCTGCTGTCCGCCGTCCTGCTCGCCGTCACCGCGGTGCTGTTCGAGGTCGGCGCGCTCACGGCGCTGACGCAGACCATCGCCTGGTCGGTCATCTTCTTCTTCGCCTCGGCCGGCGCCAGCGCCGCGTACCTGACAGTCAGCGAGATCTTCCCGATCGAGGTCCGAGCCAAGGCGATCGCGGTCTTCTTCGCGATCGCCCAGGGCTTCGGCAGCCTCGGTCCGGTGCTCTACGGCGCCCTCATCGGCGACGGGGCCGACAGCACCCGACTGTTCCTCGGCTATCTGCTCGGTGCGGTCGTCATGGCGATCGGCGGCATCGTGGCCTGGTTCCTCGGCGTCAACGCCGAGGGCCGCTCGCTCGAGGAGGTCGCGCTCCCGCTCTCCGCGGCACAGCGGCTCGTCCCGGCGTACCCGGCAGGGCCCCGGTCGAAGGACCCGATCGAGGAGCGCATCCGCCTCAGCTGAGGTCAGCTGCCGGCGCGGAAGGGTCACGCAGCGGAGGGAACGCGCACCAGACGACCTTGCCGTGGGCCGTCGGTCGGGTGCCCCACTGCGAGGAGAGCAGGCGCACCAGCTGCAGGCCGCGACCGTGCTCGTCGTCACTGCCCGGGCGCATCCGGCGGGGGAGGTACGACGCCCGGTCCTCGACCTCGAGGACCAGGTGCACACGGCTGCTGCGCAGCCTGAGCTCCACCCCCGGCCGTCCGTGCACCAGGGCGTTCGTCACGAGTTCGGACACGATGAGCTCCACGTCCTCCTGCACCGTGACCGGAGCCCCCCATAGCCGCAGCTCGTCCCGGACCCGCGCGCGGACCTGCGCGATCGTGGAGAGGTCGTCCGCCACCACCAGGTGCAGGGAGCAGTCCTCCTGCACCCGGTGGTCCACCTGCACCAGCAGGACGGCGACGTCGTCGTCGGGGCCGTGCGGCAGGAGCGCGTCCACGAGCTGCTGCGGTCGCTGCTGCAGGTCGCCGGTCGCCGCCACCAGCGCCTCGGCGAGCGCGTCGATGCCGACGTCGATGTCACTGTCCCGGCTCTCGACCAGCCCGTCGGTGTACAGCGCCACCTGCGAGCCCGACGACAGGGAGACGACCTCGTCAACGATCCCTGGCTGCCCGATCCCCAGCGGCGCGCCCGCGGAGCCGGTGAGCCGTCGTGGCGGCTGTCCGGGCTCCAGCAGGAGCGGCGGGAGATGACCAGCGCTCGCGTACGTCAGGCTCCGCTCGCCAGGGTCGTAGACGGCGTAGACGCAGGTGACGATCTGGTCGCGACCGATCTCGCGCACCGCGGCGTCGAGATGCTCCAGGAGGTCGGCCGGCGGGAGGTCGAGCCGGGCGTAGGCCCGCACCGCGGAGCGGAGCTGGCCCATCACCGCGGCGGCTCGGACCCCGCGTCCCATGACGTCGCCGATGACCAGGGCCGTGCGGCCGGCCCCGAGCTCGATCACGTCGTACCAGTCGCCACCGACCTGGGTGCCCGCGACGCCCGCGCGGTAGTAGGTCGCGACGTCGAGGTGGTCCGGGTCGAAGGTGCGCGGCGGGAGGAGGGAGGCCTGCAGCTCGTCGGCGATCCGGTGCTCGCGCGCCGCCACCTGGGCGCTCGCCTCGGCGGCCGCGAGCGCCTGCTCGGCCCGCTTGACCTCGGTGACGTCCTGGTTGCTGCCGCGGAGCATGACCGGGGTGCCGTCGGCGGCGCGGACCACCTCACCGAGGGTGCGGTAGACCCGGAACTCCGACGCGCCCTTGGCGCGCATCCGCACCTCGTAGTCGATCGGGACGCCCGCCATGCCGCGGTCCAGGGCCTGCCGGACGGAGGCGACGTCGTCGGGGTGGATCAGCTCCGCCATGATGCTGTCGAGCACCGGCCCCTCGACGTCGTCGCCAGCCAGGCCGGTCTGCCGCAGGAACTCCTCGCTGCCGCGGACCGCCCCCGTGCCCAGGTCCATCTCCCAGCTGCCGACGCCCGCCAGCCGCTGGGCCTGGTCGAGCAGCGCCTGACCGCGCGACAGCTGCTCCCCGGCCCGGCGCACCCGGTCGAGCTCGAGGTTGGCGCGGATGCGGGCCAGGAGCTCCGGCCCACCGAACGGCTTGACCAGGTAGTCGTCGGCGCCGGCATCCAGCCCCTCGACCGTGGCCTCCTCGCCCGCTCGGGCGGACAGCATGACGACCGGCAGGTGACTGGTCTGCGGGTCGTTGCGCAACCGCGCGAGGAGCTCGAAGCCGTCCAGTCCCGGCATCATGACGTCGGTCAGCACCAGGTCCGGACCGGCCTCCCTGGCCGCGCGCAGCCCGTCGAGGCCGTCGACGGCCGTCACGACGTCGTAGTGCTCGGACAGCAGACCGCTGACGTAGTCGCGCATGTCCGCGTTGTCGTCGACCACGAGCACCGTGGGCCGGTCCTCGACGACCACCCCGTTCCTGTTCCCGCCGGTCTGGTCGGCCTGCGGGACCCAGCGCGCGGCTTCGCTGAGGAAGGCCGAGGCGGTGCGGGACACCTCGAGCCCCACAGGGCTGCTCTCCGGCACGTCCACTGCCTCACCGCTCACCCGCGGCAGGCGTACGGCGAACGTGCTGCCCTCGCCCGGAGTGCTGCGCACGTCCACGGTGCCGCCGTGCAGGCCGACCAGCTCCGCGACGAGCGCCAGACCGATCCCCGACCCCTCGTGCGTGCGCGACCGGGCCCCGTCGACGCGGTGGAACCGCTCGAACAGCTTCGCCTGCTGGTCTGCGGGAATCCCGGTTCCCGTGTCGCTGACCTCGAGCAGCACCTGGTCGGGACCCCCGTCGCCGTCGAGCGGCCGCAGCCGGACCTCGATGGTGCCCTCGAAGGTGTGCTTGAGGGCGTTGGACAGCAGGTTGAGGACGACCTTCGACCACATCTCGGGATCGACCCACACCTCGCTGTCGAGGTCCGGACAGACCACCGACAGGGTCAGCCCCGCGCGGGCGCAGGCAGGCGCAAAGGCCTCGGCGAGCTCCCGGGTGAGCGCCGCCAGGTCCACCGGTGCCAGCTGGGCCTGGACGCTCCCGGCTTCGAGCCGGCTGAAGTCCAGCAGGGTGTTGACCAGCTTCAGCAGTCGCTCGGCGTTGCGGCTCACCAGCTCCAACCGGCTGCGCTGCACGTCGTCGAGGGGGTGGCTCGGGTCGCGGAGGGCGTCCTCGACCGGTCCGAGCAGCAGAGTCAGCGGCGTGCGCAGCTCGTGGCTGACGTTGGTGAAGAACGTCGTCTTGGCCCGGTCGAGCTCGGCCAGCCGCTGCGCGCGCTCGCGCTCGTCGTCGTAGGACCGAGCAGCGGAGAGCGCAGCGGCCAGCTGCCCGGCAAGGACGGCCACAAAGCCCTCGTCGGCTCCGTCGCGCTCCCGGTGCGGGTTGAGCGCCGCGACCAGGAGTCCCAGCGGCGCGGCGCCCGACTGCTGGCGCAACGGCACGACGAGCGCTTCCCGGGGTGGGATCGTCCACGAGCCGGTGGGGAGGTCGGCGCGCCCGCGCAGGTCGGCTGTCGCGTGCGGCGCCTCACCGGTCGGCAGCGCCCACTCCAGCTCGTCGAGCAGGGGGTGGCCGGCCGGTACGCCGCTGCTGCCCGCCAGCCGCGCAGCGCCGTGGTGGTCGTAGGTCAGGAGCAGGGTGAAGGGCAGGGAGCGCGTGTCCTGGGCGAGCTGCTCGCACGCAGCGTCGACCACCTCGCGCTCCGACCGCACCCCGGACAGCGCAGCGCCGAGACCGCGCAAGGTGTCCAGCCGCCGCGCCCCGATGACGCCGTCCGTGACCTCGCTGACGACGCAGAGCAGCCCGACGACCTCGCCGTCGTCGTCCGTGAGCGGGCTGTAGGAGAAGGTGTGGTAGGTCTCCTCGGGGTAGCCGCTGCGCTCGAGGAACAGCAGCAGCGCCTCGTCCCAGGTCGCCTGGCCGGACCGCATGACCGTGTCGATGCGTGACTCGAGATCCGGCCAGATCTCGGCCCACACCTCCCGCGTCGGGCGGCCCAGCGCCCAGGGGTACTTCGCCCCCAGGGTGTCCCGCCGGTAGGCCTCGTTGCAGAAGAAGACCAGGTCCGGCCCCCAACCCATCCACATCGAGAACCGGCTGCTCAGCACGATGCGCACCGCGCTGACCAGGCTCTGCGGCCAGGCGTCGACGGGGCCCAGCGGGGTCGCAGCCCAGTCGACGGCAGCCAGGTCGGCACCGACCTGGCCGCCGGAGGCGAACACGTCCGGGATCGGGGGGCGCGCAGTCACGCCATGACCCTAAGAGGCGCGGCCGGGTCTGGCATCGTGGCCACGTGGATGTCACCAGAGCGCTCGCCCAAGGCCCCGGGTGGCCCAGCCTCCCGCCGTACGACGGTCCGCTCGCGGGGATCAAGGTGCTGGACCTGTCGCGGGTGCTGGCCGGTCCCTACTGCTGCATGGTGCTGGCTGACCTCGGCGCTGACGTGGTGAAGGTCGAGCGACCGGGGGTCGGCGACGACACCCGGCACTGGGGTCCGCCGTTCCACGGTGACGACGCGGCGTACTTCCTGTCGGTCAACCGCGACCGGCGCTCGGTCGCCCTCGACCTGACCACGACCGCCGGGCGCGCCGTGGTGGCGCGCCTGGCGGGGGAGGCCGACGTGGTCGTAGAGAACTTCCTGCCACGTCACCTCGCCTCGCTCGGGCTCGAGGCGCTGCGCGACAGCCGATCTGCGGTCTGGGTCTCCGTGCGCGGCGCCGGTGGTGACGGGCCCGACGCCGACCTCCCGGGATACGACGTGATGGCGCAGGCGCGGTCGGGGCTGATGTCGGTCACCGGCACCACCGAGCCGACGAAGGTGGGGGTGGCCGTCGCGGACGTCGTGACCGGCTTGTACGCCGCCGTAGGTGCGCTGGCCGGCCTCGTGTCCCGTCGACCGCTCGCGGTCGAGGTGGGCCTGCTCGAGAGCGCCGTGGCGATGCTCGTGAACCAGGGCGCCAACGCCCTCATCGGCGGCCTGACGCCGCGACCGAGCGGCAACGCCCACCCCAACATCGTCCCGTACGGACCGCTGCGCTGCGCCGACGCGCCCCTGGTCGTCGGCGCCGGCAACGACGCGCAGTTCGCCGCGCTGTGCCGCGCCCTCGGGCTCGACCCGCTGCCGTCGTGGGCGACCAACGCCGGTCGGGTCGCCGACCGGGCCGCGGTCGTGCTGGCCCTGGAGTCGCTGCTGGCCAGCAGATCCGCGCGCGCGTGGGCAGCGGTCCTCGGCGACCACGGCATCCCGTGCGCGCCGGTGCAGGACCTCTCGCAGCTCCCGAGCGACCCGCAGCTCGCGGCCACCGGTCAGCTGCAGACCGTGGACCACCCGGCCGGTCCGGTCACGGTCGTCGGGTCGCCGTACCGGCTCGACGGGGTGCGTCCGCGCGTCCACCACGCCCCGCCGCTGCTCGGGCAGCACACTCGCGAGGTGCTGTCGGCGCTCGGTCTGACGGACGCGTTGGTCGAGGAGGTCATCGGTGCCTGACATGACGGGCGGCGGCGCGCTCGTCGCGGGGCTGCGCGAGCTCGGGGTCGAGGTCGCGTTCGGGTTGCCGGGCGTGCACAACCTTGCTGCGTGGAAGGGGTTCCCGGACAGCGGCGTGCGGCTGGTGGGGGTGCGGCACGAGCAGACCGCGGGCTATGCCGCCGACGGCTACGCGCGGGCCACCGGACGGTTGGGGGTCGCGCTCACCACCACCGGCCCCGGGGCGTCCAACGTCGTGACCGCGGTGGGGGAGGCCTGGTCCTGTCACACCCCGCTGCTCGTGATCGCGACGGACATCCCTTCGCGTGCAAGGGTTCCCGGTACCTACACCGGCGTCCTGCACGAGACGACCGACCAGGCGTCGTTCTTCCGACCGGTGACCAAGGCGCAGGTGCGGGTGGAGCGCGCCGAGGACCTGCACGACGTCATCGTGCGCGCAGGGCGGTTGGCGATGATCCACCCGCGGCGGCCGGTCTACGTCGAGATCCCGACCGACTTCCTGTCCGAGCGGGTGCCTGAACCGCGGCCGGAAGCGCACGTCCCGCCCGCGCGCGCGTTCCTGTCCGACCGCGACCCCTTCCCCCGGCCGTTCTCGCGGCCGCTGGTCTGGGCCGGTGGGGGAGCGACCGCCTCCGGCGCCGGACCGCTCGTCGCGGACCTGTGCCAGCGGCTCGGGGCACCGCTGCTCACGTCGTACGGCGGGCGGGGGCTGCTCGCCCCGGACCACCCGCTGCTGGTGCCCCTGCCGCCGCACGCGCGGGAGGCCGGCGACCTGTGGGACGCCGCGGACTGCGTCATCGTCGTCGGGAGCGACCTCGACGGCATGAACACCCAGGGCTTCCGCCAGCCACGACCGCCGTGGGTGGTGACGGTGGACCTCGCCCACCCGGCGAACCTCGAGCCCGACGTGCACGTCCCGCTCGATGCCGTGGCGGGGATCAGCGTGCTGCTCGACCACCTGCCCTCGACCGACCGGGAGCCGTGGTTCGACCGGCCGGCGCGGACGGCGTACGCGGGCGCGGAGGTGGACTTCCTCGAGGCGCTCGAGTCCGGGCTGACCGAGGACACCGTGGTCGTCGCGGACATGTGCGTGCCGGGCTACTGGTACGGCGGGTTCGGTCGCGTGGGGCGTCCGCGTGGCCTGGCCTACCCGGTGGGTTGGGGGACTCTCGGCTTCGGGTTCCCCGCCGGTCTCGGGGCGGCGCTGTCCGGCCGACCAGCTGTCGCGCTGGTCGGCGACGGGGGGTTCCTGTTCGCCTGCGGAGACCTGGCGACCGCGGCGCAGGAGCGGATCCCGCTCACGACGGTGCTCGTCGACGACGGGGGCTACGGGATGCTCGCCTACGACTTCACGCGGGTGGGCGAGCAGCCGCTGGGGTGCGACCTCGAGCCACCGGACTTCGTCGCGCTGGCCCGGGCGTTCCGCGTGGAGGCGCGGGAGGTCACCGTGGCCGAGCTCGGCCCTGCTGTGGCGCAGGGGATCGCCAGCGGTCGGCCGTCCCTGCTGGTGCTGAAGGCGTCGTACACCCCGCCGGTGAACACCTCGCCACGCTGGTACCGCGCAGCCCCCTGACCATCCCAGATCTCGTTTCCCCAGCACCCGCGTGCTGGGGGAACGGGAAGACCCCCGCCGGGCTAGAGGCGGAACGACAGGTCGAAAGCGCTCTCCTCGGTGTCCATCTGGGCCTTCTGCAGCTTCCCGGCGTAGTCCCAGTTCATCGACTGCCAGCGGGTGAACTGGTCGAGCACCCACACACCGCTCTGGCGCGAACCGTTGCCGCTCTTGCCGTTGCCGCCGAACGGCAGGTGCGCCTCGGCACCGGACGTCGAGTTGTTGACCGACAGCATCCCGGCGGACACGCGCGACCGGAAGTCCCAGACGTGCCGGGGGTTCGAGGTGTAGATCGCCGAGGAGAGGCCGTAGCCGTGGGCGTTCGCCATCGTGCACGCCTCGTCGAAGGTCGAGAACCGCATCACCGACACCAGCGGGCCGAAGGTCTCGTTGCGGTAGAGCGCGTCGTCCATCGTCACGCCGGACACCACGCTCGGGTGCGCGTAGACCCCCGCGTCGGGGTCACCGACGAAACCGGGGCGCGGGTTGGCGGAGGTGATCCGCCCGGACGCGCCGTGCAGGGTGTGGTGCGGCTGCACCTCGCCGAGCCACTTCTCGAACCCGGTGAAGAAGCGCTCCGACAGCATCGGGCCGTAGAGCACGTCCTCTGTCGGGTCACCGACCTTCGCCGCCTCGAGGCGGGCCAGCAGGCGCGCCAGGAAGTCGTCGTGGACGTCCTCGTGGACGATCGCGACGCCGAGTGAGGTGCAGCGCTGTCCCGCCGTACCGAAGCCGGAGAACAGCGCGCCCTCCGCCGCGAGGTCGAGGTCGGCGTCGGGCATGACCACCAAGGGGTTCTTGCCGCCGAGCTCCAGGCAGGGGCTCTGCAGGTGCTTGCCGCACAGCGCACCGATCTGCGACCCGACCTCGGACGACCCGGTGAAGCCGACCTTGTTGACCACGCCCGCCTCCAGGGCGAGCTGCAGGCCCTCGAAGGTCGTCGGCCCATCGGCGTGCACGGTGTTGAGCACCCCCGCGGGGACCCCTCCGGCGACGAACAGCCGGGTCAGGGCGTCGCCGAGCGCAGCGGCGTAGTCGGCGGGCTTCCAGACGACGGCGTTGCCGCACAGCAGGGCCGGGACGAGGTACCAGGACGGTACGGCGACCGGGAAGTTCCCCGCCGTGATGATGCCCGCGACCCCCACCGGCACCCGGAAGGTGAACAGCTGCTTGTCGCGCATCTCCGACGGGACGGTCTGCCCGTAGAGCCGGCGGCCCTCGCCGAGGAAGAAGTCGCAGGTGTCGACGATCTCCTGCACCTCCCCGAGCGCCTCGGCCATCGGCTTGCCGACCTCGCGGGTCACCAGCTCGGCCAGGGCCTGCTTGTTCGCCTCGACCAGCCGGCCGACCTGGGCGATGACGCGCCCGCGCACGGGAGCAGGCGTCGCGGCCCAGGCGGGCTGGGCCGCAGCGGCGGCCCGGAACGCCGACAGCAGCTGGTCGGCGCTCGCGAGGGACACCTCCGCCACGACGTCGGACAGGTGCGCGGGGTTGACGGAGGTGAAGGTCCCGGCGTCACCGGGGACGGACTGGCCGTCGATGAACGAGCAGAGGTCGTTGGAGATCACGAGGGGAGCCTCTCAGGCTGAAGCGGTGCGGGACAGGACGCGGTCGAGCGCCTCGACGCCGGCGTCGAGGTCGGCGGCGCTCACCGTCAGCGCGGGACGGAACCGGATGCTGCGCCCACCGCAGCCGAGCAGCAGCACCCGCTCCTGCTCGCGCAGGGCGGCGAGCACGGCGTCGCGCCGAGCGCCGTCCGGGAGGGAGAACGCGCACATCAGCCCGCGGCCGCGGACGTCGGTGACCTCGGCGTGCTTGCCGGCCAGGTCGGTCAGCCGCGCGAGCAGGTGGTCGCCGAGGCGCTCCGCCCGGCCGATGAGGCCCTCTGCCTCGAGGACCTCGAGGATCCGTCGCGCGCGGACCATGTCGACCAGCGAACCGCCCCACGTCGAGTTGATGCGGCTGGACACCCGGAACACGTTGTCGGGCACCTCGTCGACGCGCCCACCGGCCATGACGCCGCAGACCTGGGTCTTCTTGCCGAACGCCACGACATCCGGCTGCACGCCGAGCTGCTGGTAGGCCCAGGGCGTACCGGTGAGCCCACAGCCGGTCTGCACCTCGTCGAGCACGAACAACGCGTCGTGCTCGCGGCACAGCGCCTGCATGGCCTGGAGGAACTCGGGCCGGAAGTGATGGTCGCCGCCCTCGCCCTGGATCGGCTCCATGAGGAAGCAGGCGATGTCGTGCGGGTGCTGGGCGAAGGCCGCCCGCGCCGCCGCCAGCGCCTCGGCCTCCCGCTGCCGCACGTCGGCGCCCTCCGCGTGGTGGCGCTCGGACAGGTATGGCGCAGGGATGCGCGGCCAGCCGAAGACGGGGAACCGGGCGATCTTGACCGGGTCGGTGTTGGTGAGCGAGAGGGTGTAGC
Organism: uncultured Actinomycetota bacterium; assembly: GCA_963784705.1. Classification (GTDB taxonomy): domain Bacteria; phylum Actinomycetota; class Actinomycetes; order Mycobacteriales; family SCTD01; genus RYN-111. The sequence goes on along the minus strand of CAWASC010000014.1, from coordinate 62,538 downwards.
CGCTGCGGCCGTGGAAGGCCTCGCGCAGGTGGAGCACCTTGGTCCCGAGAGCGGGGTCGATCCCGTGCGCCTCGTTCCAGCGTGACTTCCAGTCGAACGCGACCTTCAGGGCGTTCTCCACCGCGAGGGCACCGCCCTCGACGAAGAACAGGTGGGGGAGAGCGGGGTCGCCGAGCACCCGGGCGAAGGTCTCGACGAACCGCGCCATGGCCACGGTGTAGACGTCGGAGTTCGACGGCTTGTTGCGCGCCGCCTCGAGCAGGTCGGCGGTGAACGCCGGGTCGTCGACGAGCGCCGGGTGGTTCATCCCCAGGGCGGAGGAGGCGAAGAAGGTGAACAGGTCGAGGTACGGCGTCCCGTCCCGGGCGTCGACCAGGCGCGAGCCCTGAGAGGCGGCGAGGTCGAGCACCATGTCGAACCCGTCGACGAGCAGGTGCTGACCGAGGAGCGCGTGGACGTCCGCGGGGCGGACCGGGGCTGTCGCGAAGACCGTCATCGTCTCACGGTAGCCGTCGATCTTCCCGCTGACGACCACCTGGACGGGCGATCCTCCTGGACTCGTGGCGATCCCTCCGCGTAGCGCGTACCGTCACACGCGTGACGGACGAGGGCACGACCACGCTGTACCGACGAGGGCGCGTACGCAGCCCCGCCGACCCGTTCGCCACGGCGCTGCTCGTCGACGGGGACACCATCGCCTGGGTCGGTCAGGAGGCTGCGGCCGACGCGCTCACCGCGGACCGCACCGTCGACCTGGACGACGCCTGGGTCGCACCCGCCTTCGTCGACGCGCACGTGCACGCCACCAGCACCGGGCTGGCGCTCACCGGCCTGGACCTGACCGGGACCACCAGCCTGGCGCACGCGCTGCGGCTGCTCGAGGACCACTGCCGACGTACCCGTGGGGCCGTGGTGCTCGGGACAGGGTGGGACGAGACCGCCTGGCCCGAGCACCGCCCGCCGACCGCCGCGGAGCTCGACCGTGCGTCGTACGGCGGAGTCGTCTACCTCGCGCGCACAGACGTGCACAGCGCGGTGGCGAGCAGCGCACTGCTCGCGGCGTGCCCTGAGGCGCGTGCGCTGCCCGGCTTCCTGCCCGACGGGCTGGTCCGGCAGGAGGCGCACCACGCCGTGCGACGCGCCGCCCAGGAGTCGATCACCCCGGGGCAGCGCCGGGCAGCGCAGACGGCGGCGCTGGACCGGGCCGCGGCGCTGGGCATCGCCTGCGTCCACGAGTGCGGCGGCCCGGACATCAGCGGCGAGGCGGACTTCCTCGCACTGCGGGACCTCGAGCACGGGGTCGAGCGGATCGGCTATTGGGGCGAGCTCGACGCGGTGGAGCGGGCGCGTGACCTCGGCGCGATCGGGGCTGCCGGCGACCTGTTCGCCGACGGGGCACTGGGCAGCCGCACCGCGTGCCTGCACACCGGCTACGCCGATCACGACGGCTCCGGCCACCCCTACCTGGACGCCACACAGGTCGCCCGGCACATCATCACCTGCACCCGAGCCGGGCTGCAGGCGGGTTTCCACGCCATCGGCGACGCGGCGCTGCAGGCCGTCACCGACGGGTTCGAGGGCGCTGCGGCCGAGGTGGGACAGGACGCGCTGCGGGCGGCGCGACACCGGGTCGAGCACGTCGAGATGGTGAGCGCGGCGCAGATCGGCGTGCTGGCGTCGTACGGCGTGGTGGCGAGCGTGCAGCCCGGCTTCGACGCGCGCTGGGGCGGCGAGCAGGGCATGTACGTCGAGCGCGTCGGTCTCGCGCGCGCCCGCGCCATGAACCCGTTCGCGGCCATGGCCGCCGCCGGTGTCGCCCTGGCGCTGGGGTCCGACGCGCCCGTCACCCCGCTGGACCCGTGGGGGAGCGTGCGCGCGGCCGTGCACCACCGCACCCCGGGCAGCGGGCTGAGCGCACGCGCGGCGTTCGCCGCCCACACGCGCGGCGGGTGGCGAGCCGCGAGGCGCGACGACGAGGGCGAGCTCGTCCCCGGTGCGCCCGCCACGTTCGCGGTGTGGCAGGTGACCGGTGAGCTCGTCGTCCAGGCGCCGACCGACGCCGTCAGCGGGTGGTCGACGGACCCCCGCGCGGGCGTCTCCGGCCTGCCCGATCTCGACGCCGACGACCCTGTCTGCACCCTGCTCCTACGGCGGGGACAGGTGGTCGGGCCGGGGTGAGCGTGCAGCCGCCGTCAAGATCACATCCGCTCGTTCGGCCTCTTGACACCGGCGCGACACCCCCCGATAACCTGCGGCACTGCAGGACACGGACACCTCGCCACGCCCGGCAGTCCCGTGATCTCGCTGCGGAGTCCGACCCCGGGAGCGTCCAGCCGCAGCAGGGCCACGAGACGCCGGAGGCCGGTTCGACACCGGCGGTGGCGGGACCCAGGGGGGTTGTGAACGACCCGGGCCCAAGGCTCGGTGGGCCAGTAGACAACGGCACGCACGCGGACGCCATCCGCGGACGGGTCGGTCCGAAGGCCCACCGGGCCTTTCGCTCGTCCGGACCCGGTTCGTGCGGCGCCCGCCCGCATACGCTCATCCGGTGCGCCGCCCCCCGGACCTGACGCGGTCGACCTGGCCGATGGCGTGCGCACTGGCCTCGGGGCTGCTGCTCGACCTCGCCTTCCCACCCCACGGCTGGTGGTGGCTCGCGCCCGTGGCCGTCTCGCTGCTCACGGTGGCCGTTCGCGGCCGCACCGCCCGGCGCGGCGCGTGGCTGGGCCTCCTGCACGGCCTGGGCTTCTTCCTGCCGCTGCTGGTGTGGACCGGGGCCGTGGCAGGTCCCGCCGCGTGGATCGCGCTGTCGTTGATGGAGGCGCTGTTCCTCGCCCTGCTCGGTGCCGCCCTGGCCGTCGTCACCCGGTTGCCGGGATGGCCGGTGTGGGCGTCGGCGGTCTGGGTCGGTCAGGAGGCGCTGCGCGACCGCCTGCCGTTCGGGGGGTTCCCGTGGGGGCGCCTGGCGTTCAGCCAGGGGCACACCCCGCTCACGCCGCTGGCCTCGCTCGGCGGGGCGCCACTGGTGACGCTGGCGGTCGCCGCCCTCGGGATGGTCCTGGTCACCCGGCCCCGTCCCGCGGTGCTGCTCGGGCCGGTGCTCTTCGCGGTGGCGCTCGTGCTCCCGGTGCCCACCTCCGGCCAGCAGGTGACCGTGGCGGTCGTGCAGGGCAACGTCCCGCGCCTCGGCCTGCCCCTCGCCGACCAGCAGTCGCAGGTGCTCCGGAACCACGTGCAGGCGACGCTCGACCTTGCCGCCGACGTCCGGAGCGGGCGGGTGCCGCGCCCCGACCTGGTCATCTGGCCGGAGAACGCCTCCGACCTCGACCCCTACACCGATCCGCAGGCGGCGGCGCTCATCGACAGTGCGGTCCGCGCAGTCGGCGTGCCCGTGCTCGTCGGAGCGGTCACCGAGGGACCGGGCCGGTTCGTGAGCAACCGCGGCATCGTGTGGGACCCCGTGACCGGCCCGGGCGCGACCTACGTCAAGCGCCACCCGGTGCCGTTCGGGGAGTACATCCCGTTTCGCTCCCTCGTGCGCCGCGTCACCGACAAGGTCGACCTCGTGCCGCACGACTTCGCCCGCGGCGACCGTCCCGGCGTGCTGCAGATCGGGGGTCACACCCTCGGGGACGTCATCTGCTTCGAGGTGGCCTACGACGGGGTGGTGCGTGACGTCGTCACCGGAGGGGGCAGGCTGCTCGTCGTGCAGACCAACAACGCGACCTTCGGACGCAGCGGGGAGACCACCCAGCAGCTGGCCATGGGGCGGCTGCGCGCCGTCGAGCACGGCCGCTCCGTGCTGGTGGCCGCGACCAGCGGCGTCTCGGCGGTGATCGCCCCGGACGGCACCCTGCTGCACCGCTCGCCGGTGTTCACCCGCGACGTCACGGTCCAGTCCGTGCCGGTGCGCTCGGCGCGGACCCTCGCGACGCGGGTGGGCGCGTGGCCAGAGCTGCTGCTGTCCCTGCTCGCGCTGGGCGCCTGCGTCGTCGGACGGATCCGGTCATGAGCACGGGCGAGCTCGGACGCGTGCTGGTCATCGTCCCGACGTACAACGAGGCGGAGAACCTGGCGATCATCGCGGGGCGGGTGCACGCGAGCGTGCCCGACGCCCACCTGCTGGTCGTCGACGACGCAAGCCCCGATGGGACCGGGGCGATCGCGGACGACCTGTCGGCGCAGGGGGAGTGGTTGCACGTGCTGCACCGCACCGGCAAGGAGGGGCTCGGCGCGGCCTACCTCGCCGGCTTCGCCTGGGCCCGCGAGCAGGGGTACGACGTCGTCGTCGAGATGGACGCCGACGGCTCGCACGCCCCGGAGCAGCTGCCCCGGTTGCTCGCGGCGCTGGAGCGGGCCGACCTGGTGCTGGGCAGCCGTTGGGTGGCCGGGGGAGAGGTCGTCAACTGGCCGCGGTCCCGTGAGCTGCTCAGCCGCGGAGGCAACGCCTACACCCGCATCGCGCTCGGCCTGCCGCTGCGCGATGCCACCGGCGGCTACCGGGCCTACCGCCGCGAGGCGCTCGACAGCGTGCTGGACGACGGGGTGGAGTCGCAGGGGTACTGCTTCCAGGTCGACCTGGCCTGGAAGCTGTGGAAGGCCGGCAAGCGGGTCGTCGAGGTGCCGATCACGTTCGTCGAGCGCGAGCGGGGTGAGTCCAAGATGAGCCGAGCGATCGTCGTCGAGGCGCTGTGGCGCGTCACGGTGTGGGGCGTCACCAGCCGGCGTTCGCGAGCCCGGGGGCGCTGACGTGCCGCTGCTGCTGCTGGTGCTGTTCGTGGTCGTGCCGATCGCGGAGATCTACGTGCTGGTCCAGGTCGGCCAGGCGATCGGCGCGTTGCCGACGGTCGGGCTGCTGCTGCTGGACGCCCTCCTCGGCAGCTGGATCCTGCGGCGGGAGGGGCGCAAGGCGTGGTGGGCACTGCAGACCGCCGTGTCCGAGCACCGGGTCCCCGCCCGGGAGGTGGCCGACGGGGCGCTGGTGGTGGTCGGGGGAGCGTTCCTGCTCACGCCAGGGTTCCTGTCGGACATCGTCGGCTTGGCGTGCGTCCTGCCGCCGACGCGCGCGCTGCTGCGCCGGCTCCTGACGCGCGTGCTCGCCGTGCGGATGCTCGGACCGGTCGGTCCGGTGCTCGGTGGCCTCGGTGGCCTCAGGAAGGTGCCTCGCACCAGGCCTGGCAAGCCAGGGAACACGGACGGTCGGGTTGTCGACGGTCAGGTCATCGAGCCGGAGGACCCGCCGACCGGCGGGTGAGGCTCAGGCGCTCTTCTTGCGCGCCTTCGCCGCGTCGGCCCTGAGCTGCGCCTTGACGGCGTCCTGGTGCTCGTGGAGGACCTGCAGCCGCTCGGCGAGGACCTCCTCGAGCTCGGCGATGCTGCGGCGCTCGAGGAGCATGTCCCAGTGGGTACGGGCGGGCTTGACGGCCTTGGCCTCGGGCGCGAGCCCGTCGCGCTGCTCAGCAGCAGCACCGCACACACGGCACTCCCACGTGAACGGGATGTCGGCCTCGGCGGCGAACGGCACGGCGGTGGCGTGGCCCAAGGGGCAGTCGTAGGTGGTGAGAGCGCGCGGGGCGAACTCGGTGTGCCGATCGCTCTCGTAGCTCACGGAACCGAGACGTGAGCCTCGCAGGACGCGGTCGCTCATGGGGGCCTCCAACTGCAGACGACAGGACAGGGGTCGGGCTGTCCACGAGGTGTAACGACCGAGAGGCCCGCAGGATTCCCGACGGGCGCTGTGACTCTGACGGACCTTGACGGACCCTGACGGACCCTGACGGCCCTCCCTGACGGTGCGTCAGAGGCTGCCCGGACGCGCCCGCTCAGGGTTGTGCTCTTACCTGCCGAAGCACACTGTGCCCAGCCGACACGCCGTACACAGCGTGATCGTCCTGCACACTCGTCCCACTCGTCCCTTACAGGAGCTGCCCGGTGCCGTCCGACCACTCGCCCGACCTCGGTGAGCACGCACGGCCCGGGGGAGTGCGTCGGCTGCTCAGCGCCCTGCTGCTGTGCCTCGGGCTGGCGGCGGCGAGCCTGGCGGCCGTCAGCGGATCGGGCGACCCGACGGGAGCCGTGGTGTCGATGGCCCGCGCGCACGTCGGGGACAGCTACGTGTGGGCAGGTAACGGCCCGCGGGCCTGGGACTGCAGCGGCTTCACCTCGGCGCTGTGGCGCGATGCGGGGGGCGTACGGGACATCCCGCGCACCTCACGCCAGCAGCAGGCCTGGACGGTGCCGGTTCCCCTCGCGCAGGTGCGCCCCGGGGACCTGGTGTTCTTCGGCGACCCGGTGACCCACGTCGGTCTGGTGCTGCACCGCGCCGGGACGCGCGTGACCATGATCGACGCCTCGTCCTCGCAGCGCGGGGTCGTGCAGCGGCTGGTCTGGAGCAGCCCGAACGTGCGGTACGGCCGGGTGCCGCGCCCCGGCATGGTGCCGGTCGTCCCGGTCCCGGCCGATCCGGCGCCGATCGTCCAGCCCACGGACCACGGCCCGAGTCCCGAGGTCGCGGACGAGCCGGCCGACGTACCTGACCCGATCCCCGCTGCGACACCGGTTTCGACGCAGGAGCCGCTGTCGTCGCGCGGTGTGCGCAGCTTCGTCGCGGTCGGTGCCCCGCGTGGGCTGGGGACCGGTGAGGCGGTGACGCCGACCGCCGCCAGGGCCGTGCGGTTGGCGAGGGCCGCGGTCGGCAACCGGCACCTGTCCGACATCGACCTGGTCCGCAACGTCTGGCGGCGCGCCGGGGGACCGGCGCTCGGACCTGGTCGGGCCGGCCTGGCTGCGGCCGCGCACCGCATCCCGCTCGCGCAGGCGCGCGCCGGCGACCTGGTGGTCTACCCGGACCCGGCCGCGCACGTCGGGCTGTACCTCGGCGACGGGCAGATGGTGGACGGTTCGCGCGCCCTGCGGTCTGTCGTGCTCCGCGCCGTCTGGAGTGCACGAGGCGTGCAGGTGCACCGACTGCGTTCCTGAGCGTGGGGTCGCCGCGGCGAGTAGCCTGACCGGCTCGAGGACCGATACGACGTCGCCGGTCCCCTCGTCGTGGAGTGCGCATGCCCCGTCCGTCCCGTGCCCGCCTGTCCCTGGCCCTGACGGCCGTGCTGGCCGTCGCCGCTGCCGTCGCCGCCGTCCCCGGCCAGGCGGCCCCGGCTGCCCAGTCGTCGGTGACGGTGCCGAGCAAGCCGGGTTCGGCGAAGGTGACCTGGGCGGACACCGCGCCGTTCGCCAACAACACCGCGGGCATCGCCGTCGACGACCCGACCGGCTCGTGCGACCCGTCGAACACGACCCTCAACAGCCAGCACACGGTGCAGGTCACGTTCCCGAAGACCCTCGCCGCCAGCGTCGACACGCTGGTGCGCTTCGAGATCGACTGGGACGACAGCGCGGGTGACAACACCACCAACGACCTCGCCATGCACGTCTTCGGACCGGACGGCAAGCTCGTTGCCTCCTCCGACGGCAGCCAGTCCTCGGAGGGCATCAACGTCACCGACCGCACCGGCGGCGTCTACAACGTGCTGGTCTGCGCCTTCCAGAACGGTCTGCAGGGCACGCCGTACCGCGGCTCGGCGACCGCCTACACGGTCACGCCGGCCGGCTTTCCCGCCGCCAAGGGCGTGACCGCCCCGACGTACCGGCAGTACACCGCGCCGAAGGGGACGTCCACGGCGGCCGGCGAGCCGAGCATCGGCAACAACTGGAAGACCGGCAACACGCTGTTCACGTCGAACACCGACGAGTACGTCGTCACCTTCAACGACAAGGCCAAGACGTCGTCCTGGACCCTGGTGAACGACGACCTCACGGACCCGTCCAACAAGATCAGCCTCGACCCGATCGGCTTCACCGACCACGTCACCGGCCGTACGTTCGTCAGCCAGCTCTACCTCGCGTGCAGCGCCTCGGCGTACACCGACGACGACTTCGCGACGCTGGTCATCCCGTCGCAGGGCTGCGGGTCGGGCATCAACGGGGTCGACCACCAGACCTTCGGCGGTGGCCCGTACGCCGAGAGCGGCAACGTCGTCGGCGGCATCGTCTACCCGCACGCGGTGTACTACTGCGCGCAGGGCCAGGCCCTGGTGCTCGGCGGCGCGACCTGCTCGCGCAGCGACGACGGTGGCCTCACCTTCAACAACCCGATCGCCACCTGGACCACCGAGTGCTCGGGCATCCACGGCCATGTGCAGGTCAGCCCGAGCAACGGCGCCGTCTACCTGCCGAACGCCAAGTGCGGCAACAAGCAGGGCGTCGCGGTCTCCACCGACTCTGGGCAGACGTGGAAGGTGCACACGATCCCGGACAGCCTGTCGGGCGAGAGCGACCCGTACGTCGGCGTCGGCAGCGACGGCACCGTCTACTACAGCTACAGCGATGGCACCGGGCACCCGCGCGTGTCCGTCAGCCGCGACAACGGCACGACCTGGAGCAAGAGCGTCGACGTCGGTGTCCCGATGGGCATCCGCAACAGCGAGTTCGCGATGGTCGTCGCCGGTGACGGTGACCGGGCCACCGTGGCCTTCCTCGGCACGACGACCCCGGGCTCGACCCAGGCCGCGAGCTTCGGCAAGAACGCCGCGGGCGACACCTTCGTCGGGGCGGCGTGGCACATGTACCTGTCGACCACCTACGACCGCGGGAAGACCTGGACCACCGTCGACGCCACCCCGAAGGACCCGGTGCAGCGCGGCTGCATCTGGAACGCCGGTGGTGGCAACCCCTGCCGCAACCTACTCGACTTCAACGGCATGACGATCGACAAGACCGGGCGCGTCATGGTCGGCTTCGCTGACGGCTGCGTCGGCCCGGACGTCGTCGCCGGCAACGACTGCGTCGCCTCGACGGCGGTGTCGGCGAACAAGCTCACCGACCACGGTGCGATCATCCGGCAGATCAGCGGCAAGACGCTGTTCAAGGCGTACGACGCCCCTGGGACCGTGGCGCGGCCCGTCGTGCCGGCTGTCCCGGCTGTCCCGGCGCCCACCACGCCGACGACGACGACCGGCGGCGGCTCGCTCGCCGCGACCGGCGGCGCGCCCCTGGTCGCCCTCGGGGGGCTGCTCCTGCTCGCCACCGGTTTCGCCGTACGCCGTCGGCGCCTCGCCTGACCGCATGGCGGACGCCAAGAACTGGACCTGGGTGCTCGAGCGCGCGTGCCCGGAGTGCGGGTTCGACGCCACACAGGTGACGGGGGACCAGGTCGGAGCGCTGGTCCGGCGGGCGGCGGCGGATCTCGTGGTCGCGCTGTCGGCACCTGACTGTGCGGTCCGGCCTGAGCCGGAGGTGTGGTCGGCCCTGGAGTACGCCTGTCACGTCCGCGACGTGTGCACCGTGTTCGACGAGCGGCTCGCTCTGATGCTGCAGGAGGACGACCCGGCGTTCGCCAACTGGGACCAGGACGCCACCGCCGAGCAGGAGCGGTACGGCGAGCAGGACCCCTCGGTCGTCGCGGGCGCGCTGCACGCCGGTGCGGGCCGGTTGGCTGCGGCGTTCGACGCGGTGAGCGGGACGCAGTGGCAGCGCACCGGCAGGCGCAGCGACGGGTCGCGCTTCACCGTGCTGACGCTGGGCCAGTACCTCGTGCACGACCCCCTTCACCACGTGTGGGACGTGACCGGCGTCCGGCAGGTACCGGCCTGACACAGGAGCGCGCCTAAACCGCCGATAATCGACATTATGTCAGGTAAGGGATGGAGACCCTCCCAACTTTGCGGGTCAGCAGCCCCCCCCACCGCAGCAGACACACACAAAGTTGCGGCGGGCTGGCGGCGGGTGTCCGGAACAGGTGTGAGGATGGGGGCACACACGATCAGGGGGTCTCATGGCGCAGGGCAGTCCACGACGCGGTCCGTTGGTGATCGCGGCGATCGCCGGGGTCGCGCTCGTGCTCGTCGTGCGTCAGCTCACCGGCGGCGGGGCCGGGACGAGTGCCAGCCCGTCCGGAGCCCCCGACGCGGGAACGAGCAAGGACGGCTGCACCGTCGTGCACGTCTCCGCGTCGTCGGAGAAGGCCGCGCTCATGCAGCAGATCGCCAAGGACTGGAACGGCACGAAGGTCGACGGGACCTGCTTCACCGCGGCGGTGGTGAGCAAGTCCAGTGGCGGGGCCGCAGACGCGCTGGCGCGCGGCTGGGACGACGCGGTGGACGGTCCGCGCCCTGATGTCTGGTCGCCTGCCGCGAGCTCCTGGACGCAGCTGCTCCGGCAGAAGACGACGGCCTTGGACAAGCCGGACCTCATCGGCGACGGCACGCTGCCCTCCCTGGCCAACTCCCCCCTGGTCATCGCCATGCCCAAGCCGATGGCCACGGCCCTGGGTTGGCCGGGCAAGCCCCTGGGCTGGGGTGACGTCTACGCCCTGGCGCAGGACCCGAAGGGCTGGGCCAGCGTCGGGCAGTCGTTCGGTGCGTTCACCCTGGGCAAGACCAACCCCAACTTCTCCACCAGCGGGCTGAACGCGACCATCGGCACCTACGTCGCCGCGACCGGCACCAGCAGCGACCTGACCCTGGACGAGCTGAAGGACCCGAAGGTGCAGGCGTACGCCCGGGCCGTCGAGGACGCCGTCGTGCACTACGGCGACACCACGCTCACCTTCCTGGGCAACCTGCAGAAGGCCGACGACCGCGGGCAGGGACTGGAGTACATCAGCGCCGTCGCGGTCGAGGAGAAGTCGGTCTGGGACTACAACCAAGGCAACCCCAGCGGCGACCCCGCCACCCTCGGCAAGCACGCCAAGCCGAAGATCCCGCTCGTCGCGATCTACCCGAAGGAGGGCACGCTGCTGTCGGACTCCCCCTACGCCGTCCTCAAGGCCGACTGGGTCACCGACGACGTCCGCAAGGGAGCCGCGTCGTTCCTCGAGCGCCTGCAGGGGGCGAAGGCGCAGAAGTCCTTTGCTGCCGCGGCCTTCCGCAGCAGCGACAACAAGCCCGGGCCGCTCATCACGCAGACCAACGGCCTGCTGCCGAACCAGCCCACGACCGTGCTCAACCCACCGGCACCGAAGGTGCTCGCCCAGGTGGAGTCGCTGTGGAACGCCCAGCGCAAGGGCGCGCGCGTCCTGCTCGTCATCGACACCTCCGGGTCGATGGGTGACGACGCCGGCAACGGCGACACCAAGCTCGACACCGCGAAGAAGGCCGCGCTGCGCGCCCTCGGCGAGTTCGGGCCGCGGGACGACGTGGCGCTCTGGTCCTTCTCCACCCCCTTGAACGGCTCGGCGGAGCCCTATCGCGAGCTCGTGCCGTTCACCCCGATCGCCCAGGCGAAGCCGTTGCTGCAGAAGCAGATCGCCGAGCTCTCCCCCCGCGGCGGTACGGCGCTCTACGCCACCGCCCGCGCGGCGTTCCGCACCATGGCGAACAAGGTCGACCCGCGCACGATCAGCGCCGTCGTCCTGCTCACCGACGGTCAGAACGAGTACCCCGCCGACAACGACCTCGCCAGCCTGCTGCGCACCCTGTCCCCCGAGGACACCTCCCGGTCGGTGCGGTTCTTCCCCATCGGCTACGGCCAGGACGCCGACCTCCCCACCCTGCGCAGCGTGGCGGACGCGGCCCGCGGTACGGCGTACGACGCCTCCTCCCCCGCCTCGATCGACAAGGTCTTCACCGCGGTGCTGTCCAACTTCTGATGACCTCGCTGCCCAGGACGTCACCGCCGTGAGCCGGTTCTCGCGTGAGGCCGCCGACCCCTGGGGCCTGCTGGTCGCAGGGGTCGTCGGCGGCGTCGCCGGGGTGCTCCCGGGTGCCGGACTGCTCGTCGGGGCGGCGGTCGGGGCCGCGGTGTACGGCGTGAAGGTGGCCAGCGGCGTGCTGCTCGGCGGGTCCGGCCGGCCCGCGCCCACCCCTGCGCTCCCCCGCCCGCCGGACGGCACCGCCGCGGCGTTCTGGCTCACCCGTGCCGAGCGGGCGGTGCAGCAGCTCGACGACATGGCGGGCAGGGCCCCGTCCACCGACCACTCCCCCACCGATATCGCGACCGTGCACGCCGCCGCCGAGGCCGACGTCGTCCTCCAGACCATGCGGCGGCTCGGCGGTCAGACCGTCGCGGTCGCGGACGCCCTGAACCGCGCCGACGGTGTCGACCTCGAGGGCGAGGTCGCGCGCCTGCGCGCCGCGGCGGACCGCTCCCCCGCCGACAGCCCCGCGCGGCGCAGCGCGGACGCGGTGGCCGACCGGCTCGCCGTACGCAACCGGTTGCGCGCGACGCAGCAACAGCTCGCCGATCGGCTGCAGTCCTCCGCGCTGAGCCTCGAGGGGCTGGTCGCGCGCGTGGCCGAGGTGCGGGCCACCGCCGCAGCCGTGGGGCAGATGGACCCGAGCGCCGAGGATCTGGCCTCCCTCACGACCGAGGTCGAAGGCCTCCGGCAGGGATTGCAGGACGCCGAGCAGGCGACCCGTCAGGCACTGGGACCGCAGACCAGCTAGGCCTGGGCGGTGTTGATGACGCGCAGGCGGCGGCGGGCGCCGGCGTCGGCCGGTCGCGCGTTGCCTTCGCACGCCTCGAGCCACGCGCTGATCGCGTCGAGCGGCATGGGTCGCGCCATGAGGTAGCCCTGCGCGACGTCGCACCCCATGTCCGCGAGCAGGTCCCACGAGTGGGTGGTCTCGACACCCTCGGCGACGACCCGCAGGCCGAGGTTCTGCCCCAGGTCGACCACCGACTGGACGATCGCGACCGCCTGGGAGTCGTCGTCGAGCGCGGCGACGAACGCCCGGTCGATCTTGACCTCGTTCACCGGCAGGCGTGACAGGTAGCTCAGGGAGGAGTAGCCGGTCCCGAAGTCGTCCACCGACAGCTGCACCCCCAGGGCCCGCAGGGCGTGGAGCACGCTCATCGTGTCGGCCAGGTCGGAGATCACGCCGTGCTCGGTGATCTCCAGGACGAGCAGCTCGGCCGGGACGCCGTGCAACGCGAGCAGGGCTTGGACGTCCTGCACCAGGTCCGGGTCCAGCAACGAACGGGGCGAGAGGTTGACCGAGACCGACAGGCGCCGACCGGCGGACAGCCAGCGCGCGCAGGCCGCGACGCCCTCGCCGAGGACCGTCGTCGTGAGGGGTCGCAGCAGGCCGGTCTTCTCCGCGATGGGGATGAAGGAGTCCGGGAGCATGAGGCCGTGCTCAGGGTGCTGCCAGCGGACGAGCAGCTCCACTCCCCCGACCCTGCCGTCCGCGAGATGGACCAGTGGCTGCGCGAAGACCTTGAGCTCGTCCCCGGCGAGTCCCTCCCGGAGCTGGGTCGCCAGGAGCAGGCGGGCCGGGTCGTTGCCGTCGAGGTCCCGACGGTAGACCTCCACCCCTCGCCGACCGCTCTTGGCGGCGTACATCGCCACGTCGGCGGCCTTCAGCAGGGCTCCGACCTCGCGACCGTGCAGCGGAGCCAGGGCGATGCCGATGCTGCCGCCGATCTCGAGTCGGACGTCCTCGACCCGCGCCGGGACCTCGAGCGCGGACAACACCGAGCGGGCCACTTCGAGCGCGGACTCCACGTCACCCGCCCTCGGCAGGAGGACGGCGAACTCGTCGCCGCCCAGGCGTGCCACGAGCGCATCCGACGGCACCGTGGCGCGCAGGCGCCGACCGACCTCGATGAGCAGCAGGTCGCCGTGCAGGTGGCCCAGGGTGTCGTTGACCTCCTTGAAGCCGTCGAGGTCCATCAGCAGCAGCGCGAGTCCGCGATGGCCCGCCGTGCCGTCCGCGAGGCGCGCGTCGAGGGCATCGGCCACGGCCGCCTCCAGCGCCGCCCGGTTCGGCAGGCTGGTGAGGCTGTCGTGGAGTGCTTCGTGGCGGAGCCGGTCCACCAGCCGGCCGTGCTCGAGCGCCACCGAGGCGTGGTTCGCGACGGTCTCGAGCAGCTGCACGTCGCTGGCGTCAAAGGACCGGACGCTGCCCATCCGATCGCCGACGGTCACGAGACCGACGACCCCCGAGGCGCCGCGCAGGGGCGCCACGATGGCCTCGCTCATGCCCCGGCCGGCGAGGTACTTCTGCGCGCCCGCGATCTTGCTTCCCCGTTGCAGCAGCACGGGAGCTCCGAGGGAGAGGACCTGCTGCCAGAGCCAGTCCTCCTGCGGGAGGGTGGCCTCCTCGCGGATCAGCCGGTTGCCACCGTCGTGGATGATGCGCAGGCCGTTGCCGTCCCCGGGGACGAAGGTGAGCTCCGCCCGCTCGGCGCGCAGCAGGTCTCGGGCCTGCGCGAGGACGCTGCGCATCACGCCCTCGATCTCCGGTTTCGCCCCGACGACCTGGCTGAACCGGTAGAGCCGCTCGAGCGACAGGTGGCGCTCCGACAGTGACGCGTAGGCGCGGTAGGCCATGACCACGACGACCGCCGCGACACCGAGCAACCAACTGGTGCCGAGGTCCAGGATCAGGCAGGCGGAGGCGATCAGGCCCATGGTCGTCGTGAGCGCGGCGACGGGAACGGCCATGCGCAGCGACTCCACCAGGTCCTGCCGGCGCAGCACGCCCTCGTAGAAGTAGATGACGAACACGACGGACAAGGCAGCCAGCGCGCTCGCCGCTGCGCCACCGAGGTACGCGCCCAGATACGCACGGCCACCGACGCCGTGCATGTCCGCCGCGACCAGGCGGAACAGCACGAGGGCAACGCCGGTCTCCGCGCTGTTGAGGGCGGTGTTGAACGCCAGCTTCAGCGGGGTCTGCCGGCGGTACAACGCGTAGACGAGCGCTGCCCCGAGCACGCGCACCAGCAGGACGGTCAGCGGCGGGCCGAAGAACATGCCCAGCACCAGGGGGATCTCGCTCATGGAGATGGTGCGCGCTTCGCGCTTGACCTGGATGTGCAGCACGAAGATCTCGACCGCGCTGAACATCGCCAGCAGCAGCCACCACGGCAGGGTCACGTCGGTGATGACCTGCGTGTTGTCCAGGCGCAGGACCTGCAGGCAGATCAGCGCGATGGTGAACAGGACGCCCATGAGGGCAAGGACGCCGGCGGCGGGGCCTACGGGCATCCCGAGCAGGCGGTGCGGGCTCACGCGGTCAGGCTCGGCGGACACGGTCCCTCCTGCCTGGAACCGCCGCCTCTGGATCACAGTGGTGTCTCGGCAGATGGACCGCGAACCCTGAGCCGTACGGCGACGCTATCGAGCGTGCGAAAAGGCCGTTCGGCCGTCACCCCGAGCGTCAGCCCGGGGCATCAGGCCCACGACGTGCCGGCCCACGACGTGCCGGCCCACGAGGTGCCGGCCCACGAGGTGCCGGCCCACGAGGTGCCGGCCCACGCGCTTCCGGCCCACGCGGTCGCGGCCCACGCGCTGCTGCCCCAGGCTGTCCCGGCCCACGCGCTTCCGGCCCACGCGCTTCCGGCCCATGCGGTGGCGGCCCACGCGGTGGCGTTCCAGTTCGTCGAGCCCCAGGCGGTCGCACCCCAGTTCGTGACGCCCCAGGCCACGGCGCCCCAGTTCGTCGTCGTCAGCCCCTCGGACCACCATCCGGTGAAGTCCGTGGACGGACCGGTCCAGGGACGGCCGAAGATGTCCTGCTCACCGGTGAGGCGGTCGTGCCCGTAGCGCACCTGGTCGCTGCCGCGGGCGGCGTCCAAGCTGCCCGTGCCCTTGGCGCGCGGGAAGTTCTGGACCGCGGTGGGTACAGGAGCGGCGGCCGCGGCCGCGACGTCCATCAGCCCCGCGCCCTGCGAGCGGACCCGCCAGCCCGGGAGCGAGCTCGCCGAGCCGACCAGCAGAGCCTTCACCTGGTCCGGGGTCAGTCCGGGGCGGTCGGACAGCAGGAGCGCTGCGGCGCCCGAGGCGACTGCAGCAGCCTGCGAGGTGCCGCTGCCGAGGAACGTCCCGTTCGCCTGACGTGCCTGGGCGCCACCGAGCTGGGCCGCGAGCGTGCCGTCCGCCTCGAGGCTGGCGACGTGCGCCCCCGGGGCGAGCAGGTCGGGGTTGCGGACGTCGTCGCCGCGGCCGGAGAACTTCGCCACCCGGGTCACCGCACCGCTGGTGTCGGCCGCGCCCACCGCCAGGATGTAGGGGTCGATCGCCGGGTCGGTGAGGCGACCGTCCGCCACACCGTCGTTGCCGACCGAGGCGACCACGACGATTCCGGCGTGCCACGCCTGCTCCGCGGCGTAGGCGAGCGGGTCGAGCTGGTAGGCCTGCTTGGAGTCCGTGCCGAACGACAGGTTCAGCACCCGGACGTTCATGCCGCCGCTGTGGGCGTGCCGCACGACCCAGTCGATCCCGGCGATCACCTGCGAGACGTCGGCCTGGCCGGTGGCGTCGGCGACCTTGACGCTCACGATCCGGGCGTCGGGAGCGATCCCGGTGAAGTCGGCGGACTTGCCGGCGATGATCCCGGCGAGGTGCGTGCCGTGGCCGTAGAGGTCGTTGTAGCGGACGGCCGGGCTCTGGGAGTCGAAGGACAGGTCCGCGCCGTGGACCACCTTGTCGCCGCGCAGGCCGTCGACGGGGGCGACCCCGGAGTCGATGAGCGCGACGTCGATGCCCTGGCCGGTCGCTCCGGAGGCGCGCAGGTCGTCGGCGTTGATGTCCGACGCGACGTCGTCCATCGTCACGACGGGGTGCTTGGCAGCTTCCCGGGCGGCCTTCTCGGCGGCCTTGACCGCCGTCCGCGCCGCCTTGGCCGCGTCCTTCTCCGCTCGGGCCGCCGCTCGGGCCGCCGCCTTGGCCGCGTCCTTCTGCGCCTTCGCCGCCACCTTCTGCGTCTTCGCGGCCGCGTCCTTCTGCGCCTTCGCGGCCGCCTTCGCGGCCGCCTGGGTCACGACGGTCGCGTCGGTGGTGTCGGTGGTGTCGGAGTCCGTGGGGTCCGTGCGCGATGTGGCGACGGCGGCGGACTGACCGGCTCCCCGGCCGGGATCCCCTGCGCTCGACGCGTCGGGGCCGTCGCCCTGCGCCGGCGCGGTCGCGGCGTCGGTCGGCGCCCCGTCGTCAGTGGCCAGGGTGGACGGCTGCTCACCGAGGGAGCTTCCCGCCAGCCGGACGCTGGCGTCCCGGGTGACCGACACCACGCGAGGGTCGAGCGCGAGGCGGGTCGCCTGCGCGGACGTGAGGCGTACGACGTCGGCGTCGATGAGACCGATCTGACGGACGACGGTCGCCTGACGGGTCAGGTCACGGTGCAGGGCGGCCAGGCTGCCGGGCTGGGCACGGACGACGTACTGGATCGTCGGGCCGCCGGCGGGGTTGCTCGCGGGGGTCAGCGTCGAGGCCATGGCAACGCCCGGGCCGAACGTGCACACCGCGGCGAGCGCGCCGGCGACGGCGACGGTCGCGCGGCGGGTCCAGCTGGTGGACTCGCGCGTCCAGGTCGTGGACTGCCTGGTCCAGGTCGTGGACTGGCGGGTCCACGTGGTGCTCTGCGCACGGCGAGTCCACGTGGTGCTGTGTGGACGAGGGGTGAGAGACACAGGAGACTTTCGTGAGCGTCGGCAGAGGCGTGGTGCGTGCCCTCATGCTCGCTGCTCACGGACCGTCAGAAAAGGACCACCCTGCGTAACCTGACTAGTCCGAAGGGACTAGTCACCGTCCCTGTGGGCTCCTCGGAGCCGGATCAGCGGCCGAGGCAGGCCCGGGCTCAGGGGACGAGGGCGAGGTCCAGCCGGTCGCCCAGCACGCTTGCGGCAGCGTCATGGTTGGCGTTCGCCACCACCCGACCGGCCTGCGCGGCGCTGGCGGCACGGGCGAGCGCGGTCTCGGCCACCTGGTCGGGGTGGTCGGCGCCGCGGGGACCCGTCGTGACGATCGAGGTGAGGGCCGGCGTGGAGCTCTCGCCTGTACGCCGGGACCCCTCGGAGCGGGTGCTCGCCGCCGAGACCTGGGTGCTGGACGCGAGGTCGGTGATCCGCACGGTGCTCTCCTGACTGGCCGGTCACTGCTGTCTCGCTCCCAGCATCGACCGGGGTGCGGCCCGGCAAGACCACCCGTCGTGATGGTTCTGCCGTGGCCCAACCGGACCAGGTGCCCCGGCTGGCTCCTGCGCCAGGACGCCCCACCGCGTCGCACCGAGGTCCTACGGTGGCTGGGTGCGCCCTCTCGCTGTGTTCGACATCGACGGGGTGCTCGCGGATGTGAGTCATCGGGTGCACCACCTCGAGCAGCGGCGACCGGACTGGGGGCGCTTCTTCGCCGCGGCAACGGACGACGGCGTCCACCCCCAGGGCCGCGACCTGGTGCTCGAGGCGGCGAAGGAGTGCGAGGTCGCCTACCTGACCGGCCGGCCGGAGTGGTGCCGCACCGCCACGCTCGCCTGGCTCGCCGCGCACGACCTGCCCGAGGGCCGACTGGTGATGCGCAGTGACCGGGACCACCGTCCCGCGCGCAAGGCCAAGCCACCTCTGCTGGCGGCACTCGCCGAGGGACGTGTCGTCGCGGTGGTGGTCGATGACGACCTCGAGGTCTGCGAGGCCTACGAGCAGGCCGGGTGGCCGGTGCTGCGGGCCGAGTGGGCCCCTCGCTCGACCGCCCTGCAGCACGCGCAGGAGGACGAGGGGCGGACCTGAGCGCGTCTCACCGACTCACCCGGCGTGGTGACCGGCGAGCGCACGCAGCACCGGGGCCGCCTTCGCGTGCGCCTCGGCCACCTCGGCCGCGGGTTCACTGGACCAGGTGATGCCTCCCCCGGCCCACAGGTGCAGGCGGCCGTCCGCAGCGGCAAGTGTCCTGATGGTCAACCCGAGGTCGAGCCCCTCAGCACACCAGAAGCCCAAGGCGCCCATGGCTGGGCCCCGTCCGATGGGTTCCAGGTCGGCAAGCAGAGCACAGGCGGCGTGCTTCGGGGCGCCCGTGACCGAACCGCCTGGCACAACGGCCCGCAGCACATCCCCGATCCGCACGTCCGAGGCGAGCCGGCCGGCGACGGTCGAGCTGGCATGCCACAGACCGGCCCACGGCGCCAGCGCATACAGCTCCTCCACCTGCACCGACCCCGGCTCGGTGACGCGGGCGAGGTCGTTGCGCTCCAGGTCCACGATCATGACGTGCTCGGCATGGTCCTTGACGCTGCCGGCGAGAACGCCCCGCTCGTGCGCCGTGCCCTTGATCGGCACCGTGGTGATGCGCCGCCCGCGCACCTGCACCAGCTGCTCCGGGGAGGCGCACCCGACCCACCAGGTCCCCGACGCCGACTGTCCTGACACGCTGCCCCGGTAGCGGCCGGCGGGCAGCCGCGCCATCAGCGTGCGCGGGTCCCCCGCCAGGGCCGCCGACCGGTGGCCCACGACGTTGGCCTGGTAGACGTCACCACGGGCAATGCTCTCGCGCACCGACTGGACCGCTGCGGCGTGCTCGGCGTCGGTCCAGCTCGTGGTCCACTCCCCGACACGCGCGCCGTCGAGGCGCTCGGCGAACGGACCGGCACCCGGATCACGGACGGCGCGATCCAGCACCACGGCGACGCACTCCGGGACCGCGACCGGGCTCGGCCGCCCGATCGGCACGTCCCCCACCTGGGCGCACCCCCGCGCCCCGAGCAGCAGCCCGACGCCGTACCGGCCCTCGGCCACCTCCGACTCGTGCGCAGCGAGGTAGGCGAGCAGCTGCTCCGCGTCGTCGGTCTCCAGCCGGTCCACCTCGCGCAGCGTCCCCGCCCAGAGCGGGGGGCGTCCCGGCAGACCCGTCATGAGTTCGTCCCCAGCCGTTTCCCGAAACTGGTCACCCTCGTTGGGGTTCAGTGAGAGCATGTGACGACCGACACGTCAATCACGAGTCCGACCCCACGAGCCCACCCCATCGAGTCCACCCCACCCAGCGCCCACCTGCAGCGCCGCCCGACGAAAGCCACCCGAGATGTGCACGCACCAGCCCGCCTGCCCCCCTGCTGACGCTCCTGACCACGACGCAGCGCGCGTGCTCCACGCCCACCCCGAGCAGGGCTGGGCCTTGCTGTGCAACGGCGTGGTCGTGTTCGACGACACCGGCGAGATCCTCCCCGACCGCCGCGTGGTCGCTCCGCACCGGCCCCAGGTCCGCCTCGTCGCCTGACCTGCGCGGCGGCTCCGCCCCGTCAGGCCAGGTCCTCCATCGGAGGGCAGGAGCACACCAGGTTGCGGTCGCCGTACGCCCCGTCGATCCGCCGTACCGGCGGCCAGTACTTCGTCGCCTTGTCCACCCCGGCGGGGAACGCCGCGAGCTGGCGGTCGTAGGACAGCTCGCCGAGCACGGACGCCGCGGTGTGCGGCGCCCCTGCGAGCACGTCCCGGTGATGGTCGATCTCGCCGCGGATCGCGATCATCGCGTCGCAGAACCGGTCGATCTCGGCCAGGTCCTCCGACTCGGTGGGCTCGATCATGAGCGTGCCGGCGACCGGGAAGCTCATCGTGGGCGCGTGGAAGCCGTAGTCGATGAGCCGCTTCGCCACGTCGTCGACACTCACGCCGGTGTCCTTGGTGATCTGGCGCAGGTCCACGATGCACTCGTGCGCCACCAGCCCGCCGCGGCCGGTGTACAGCACCGGGTAGTGCGGCTGCAGGCGCGCAGCGATGTAGTTCGCGCTCAGCACGGCCACCTGGGTGGCCCGGGTCAGGCCGGGACCACCCATCATCCGGACGTACGCCCAGCTGATCGGCAGGATGCCGGCGGAGCCGTACGGCGCCGCGCTGATCGGGCCCGGGCCCGTCGCCGGGCCGCACTCGTCGTTGAGCGGGTGGTTCGGCAGGTACGGCGCGAGGTGGGCGCGCACGCCGACCGGGCCGACCCCCGGCCCGCCGCCGCCGTGCGGGATGCAGAACGTCTTGTGCAGGTTGAGGTGGCTGACGTCGGCCCCGAACTTCCCTGGGCGCGCCAGGCCGACGAGTGCGTTCAGGTTGGCCCCGTCGACGTAGACCTGACCGCCGGCGTCGTGCACGAGCCCGCAGATGGTGGTGACCTCCTGCTCGAACACGCCGTGCGTGCTCGGATAGGTGATCATGATGCCGGCGAGCGTGTCCCGGTGCTGGTCGATCTTCGCCTTGAGGTCCTCGACGTCGACATCCCCACTGGGCGTGGTGCCGACGACGACGACCTTCAGCCCGGCCATCACGGCGCTCGCGGCGTTGGTGCCGTGGGCGCTGGCGGGGATCAGGCAGACGTCGCGGTCATGGTCCCCGTTGGCCTGGTGGTAGGCGTGGATGGCCAGCAGTCCGGCGAGCTCTCCCTGGGAGCCGGCGTTGGGCTGGAGGCTGACCGCGTCGTACCCGGTGACCTCGCACAACCAGCCCTCGAGGTCGGTGACGAGCTGGCGGTAGCCCTGCGCGTGCTGCGGGGGCGTGAACGGGTGCATCGCCCCGAACTCCGGCCAGGTGACCGGTTCCATCTCGGTCGTGGCGTTCAGCTTCATCGTGCACGAGCCCAGCGGGATCATCGTGCGGTCGAGCGCGAGGTCCTTGTCGGCGAGCGTGCGCAGGTAGCGCAGCATCGCGGTCTCGCTGTGGTGGCTCGAGAACACGTCGTGGGTGAGGAACGGGCTGGTGCGCACGAGCCCTGCGGGCAGGGCGTCGGGGGTCGCCGCGTCGAGCGCGTCCCAGTCCTGACGCTGGACACCGAAGGCATCCGTGACCAGGTCGAGGTGGGCGCGGGTCGTCGTCTCGTCGGTGCTGATGCTGACGGTCGCCGGGCTCACGGTGTCGTCCAGGCGCAGGTCGAGGCCGGACAGCCTCGCCCGCTCCACGATCGCCGCGGCGTCCGGGCGCGCCACCGTGAGGGTGTCGAAGTAGTCCCCGGTCGCGCCGAGCGCGGCGCCGAGCAGGGCGGCGTAGCGGTGCGTCCGCCGGGCGATCGTGGTCAGGCCCTCGGGCCCGTGCCAGGTCGCGTACAGGCCAGCGATCACGGCGAGGAGCACCTGGGCGGTGCAGATGTTGCTGGTGGCCTTCTCCCGGCGGATGTGCTGCTCGCGCGTCTGCAGCGCCAGGCGGTAGGCCCGGTGCCCGTCGGCGTCCACGGACACGCCGACCAGCCGGCCAGGGATCGCCCGCTCCAGCCCAGCGCGGACCGCGATGTAGCCGGCGTGCGGACCGCCGTACCCGAGGGGGACGCCGAAGCGCTGCGACGTGCCGACGGCGACGTCGGCCCCCGCGTCGCCGGGGCTCTCCAGCAGCGTCAGGGCGAGCAGGTCCGCAGCGACCGCGACGAGGGCACCAGCGGCATGAGCCCGCTCGACGACCGGCTTCAGGTCTCTGACCTGGCCTTTCGTGCCGGGGTACTGCACGAGGACCCCGAAGATGTTGCTAGGGAGATCAGTCATGATGTCGACAATGACGACCTCGATGCCGAGGGGGAAGGCGCGCGTCTGGACCACCGCGATCGTCTGCGGGTGGCACTGGCTGTCGACCGCGAACACGGCGTCCGCAGGCGCCTTCGACTGCCGCCGGCACAACGTCATCGCTTCGGCGGCAGCGGTGCCCTCGTCGAGCAGGCTGGCGTTGGACGTCGGCAGGCCGGTGAGGTCACCGATCATGGTCTGGAAGTTCAGCAGGGCCTCGAGCCGTCCCTGGCTGATCTCCGGCTGGTACGGCGTGTAGGCGGTGTACCAGGCCGGGTTCTCCAGCACGTTGCGCAGCACGACCGGCGGGGTGTGGGTGCCGTGGTAGCCCAGTCCGAGCATCGGCACCTGCACGGTGTTGCGCGCGGCGAGAGCCCTGAGCTCGGCGATCGCCTCGGCCTCCGACGCGGCCGGCGGGAGGTCGAGGGCCTCGGTGGCCCGGATCGCGTCCGGGACCGCGGTCCGCGCGAGGTCCTCGAGACTGCCGTGCCCGACGACGGCCAGCATCTTGGCGACCTCGTCCTCGGACGGGCCGATGTGCCGCTCCGCGAACGGTGCGGCGGTCTCGAGCTCGCGCAGGGTCTGCTGTGGGGTGACCGGCATGGGGCTCTCCTGGAGGGCAACGGTGGCGCGGCACCCGGTTCGGTGCAGGCTCACGCAGAGGTGGGGCCCTCCCCCTCTGTCATGGGACCTGAGAGCTTCACGCGCTGCTGCCACAGCCCGCTTGCACCGTCGGTGTCCTCGCCCTGCTGCCACAGGACACGGAGCTTTCCAGAGTCGCCGACCCCTCGCGGTTCACGGGCCTGAGAGGTTGGTGGGGAGAGATGCTCCTTCGGCGCCCGGCGCTGGCTGCGCAGGGACTCTCCCGCGGGGGGTCATCGGCGTACGGCGACGGTAGCAGCGGCGCTGTGCTCTGTCGCCCGACGCGCGGGTGACCTGCGGCTCAGGCAGTCGAGCGTCGCTGGCGCCGGCGGGACAGCTCGTCGGCGTGCCCGTCGGCGGTGTCGGGGTGGCCGTCGCCCCGCCCTGCGGCAGATCCGGCAGCGCCCGACTCCTCACGGTGGGCGCGCTCCCCCGGGAGCTGGGCCAGGGAGCCCTCCACGTCACGCACCTGACGACCGACGGCGATCGCGAACACCGCTTGCCCGCCCTGCAGCAGGTCGACCATCTCGTCGGTGCTCGTGCACTCGTAGACGGTCGTCCCGTCCGAGAGGAGCGTGAGCTCGCCGAGGTCCTCGACCCCGCGGTCGCGCAGCGCGCCGATCGCCGTCCGGATGTTGGTGAGCGACACCCCCGCGTCGAGCAGCTTCTTGACCACCTTGAGGACCAGGATGTCGCGGAAGGAGTACAGCCGTTGCGAGCCCGACCCCGAGGCCTCGCGCACGGTCGGCTCCACCAGACCGGTGCGCGCCCAGTAGTCCAGCTGGCGGTAGGTGATCCCCGCCGCGCTGCAGGCCGTCGGACCGCGGTAGCCGATGTCCTCGAGTCGGGCCCCTGGCCGCTCGTCCGCGGGAAGGTCGTCGAACAGGGAGCCCTGCAGCGAGGGACCGGCTGCGGGGCTGCTCTCGTCCCGCGGGGGCTCGTCCCCGGTGCGCTCGTCCACTGGAACTCCTCGTCCTTCGGAAACGCCACCGTAGAGAGGGTGATGGCGGGTGGTCAACGACCTCGCCCGGCGCGTCCGCGACCTCTACCTCAGGTCGAGGGTCAGGCCTGACGTCGGCGCGCCCGGTCAGGCGGGGTGCTCGAAGTCCTCGGGCGTGATGGTGTCCAGGAACTCCCGGAACTTCTCCACCTCGTCCTCCTGCTCGTCCGGGATGGCAATCCCGGCCTCGGCGAGCACCGCCTCCTCGCCGCGGATCGTGGCACCGGTGCGCATCGCCAGAGCAATGGCGTCGCTGGGTCGGGCGCTCACGGTGATCCCGTCGGCGAAGCGCAGCTCGGCGTAGAACACCCCGTCCCGCAGGTCGCTGATCGTCACGCCTTCGAGCGGTCGGTCCAGGGCGTCGAGCAGGTCCCTCAGCAGGTCATGGGTCATGGGGCGGGCGGTGACGATCCCCTGCTGCGCGAAGGCGATGGCGGTCGCCTCCACGGCACCGATCCAGATCGGGAGGTAGCGCTCGCCGCCCGCCTCCTTCAGCAGGACGATGGGCTGCTGGCTCGGCAGCTCCACCCGCACGCCCACCACCGTCAGCTCGGTCAGTGCGGGGCCGTCCTGCTCGCTCACGGGAAATCCTCCACAGTTCGGCACACAGTTCGGCACACAGTTCGGTGCACGGCTCGTCTCGACCCTACCGCCGTCCCGGGTGCTGCGTCGGACCAGTCGGGGATCGGGCTGCAGGGGTCGCGTTGGGTCAGGCTTTCCGGGTCAGGCTTTCCGGGTCAGCGGCGCAGGCCCGGGGACAGGCCGGCCTTGACGAGCGTGGCGTGCAGCTTCACCGAGAGCGCAGCGAGCTCGCGCGACACCTCGTCGGCGCGGGCCCGCGCCTCGGGGTTGCGCTGCCGGACCAGCGGTGTGACCACCTGCTCGACCAGCCCGATCTCGCGGTCCGCGGCGGCCTTGAAGGGGCGCAGGTGCCTGGCCTCGATCCCGAACCGGGCCATCTCGGCGACGGTCTTGGCGACGACGAGCGCGTCGCCGTCGTAGTGGGAGCCGCCCGGGCGCGGCGCGAGCAGGCCGTACTGCTCGAGCTGCTCGAGCTGGTCGGCCTCGAGGCCGGCCGCGTCGAGCAGCTCACGACGGGACAGCCGCACCTCGCTGGCGTCGGGCCGGAACGCGTCCGGACCGGGCATGCCCTCGGCCGCGACGAGCGCACGCGGCACCCGTGGACCCGAGCCGCCGAGCGCCGGGGGCTCGAGGCCGCGGTCGATCGCGTCCAGGTGCTCCTTGATGACCCGCAGGGGCAGGTAGTGGTCCCGCTGGGCCGAGAGCACGTAACGCAGCCGCGCCACGTCCTCGCGGGAGAACTTCCGGTAGCCCGACGCCGTGCGCTCGGGCTTGATGAGTCCCTCGTCCTCGAGGAAGCGGATCTTGGAGATCGTCACGTCGGCGAACTCCGGGCGCAGCTGACCGAGGACCTCTCCGATGCTCATGAACGCCCGTGACGGTGAGGTCGGCGCTCCGCTGCCGGACCGGGAACGGTCGTCGCCCGGGCTGGGGAGCGCGCCGATGCTCATCGGCTGTCTCCCTGTCGGGGGCCGGTCAGGAAGACGAGTCGGTACTTGCCGATCTGCACCTCGTCGCCGCCGGACAGAGCCGCGGCGTCGATGCGCTCGCGGTTGAGGTAGGTGCCGTTCAGGCTGCCGACGTCGCGGACCACGAAGCCGTCGCCCTCCCGGACGAACTCCGCGTGCCGCCGCGAGACGGTCACGTCGTCGAGGAAGATCTCACTGTCAGGGTGACGCCCGGCGGTGGTGACGTCCTGGTCGAGCAGGAAGCGCGACCCAGCGTTGGGACCCCGCTTCACCACGAGCAGCGCCGAGCCTCCAGGCAGGCCCTCGACCACGCTGGCCGTGCCGTCGCCCTCCGTGCCCGCGTCCGTCGGGTGTCCGTGCGGGGCGTCCCCACGCTCACCGTCGGCGGGTGCGGCCCCGTCACCGGCACCCTCGCCGGGAGACACCTCAGGCAGGGACAGGGTCGACGTCGCGTCGACGGCGTCGCCGAGCTCACGAGAGGGAGCGGGGGCGAGCCCGGCCCCGCAGCGGCTGCAGAACTTGCTGCCGTCGGGGTTCTGCTGGCCGCACTGGGTGCAGAACACGCTGTCGCCGCCTCCTTGCGTCCGCCGGGGCGGCCGCGTTGTCCATCCGGAAATCCGGGGTGACTCAGGATGAGTCAGGGTGAGTCAGGGTGAGTCAGGAGTGAGTCAGGGTGAGTCGGGTGTGTCTCTTGCGTGAGTCACACGTGAGTCCCGGGTAGGTACCCAGGACTTCACCACGTCCACCCCGCGACGGTAGTCGCGCGCCTCGCCAAGGGTCAACCGGCGCTCGAGACCAATGTCTGCACCTCAACCTCAGACGTTTACCGCGGGAACGTCCAGACCTGTGCGGTCACCGCCGTCGCTGCTCACCCGCCGGCGAGCAGCGCCTCGTAGCCTTCAGCGTCGAGCAGGGAGTCCAGCACCGCAGCTGTGCCACCGTCCGCGCTGTCCGTCGGGGTGATCTCGACCATCCAGCCCTCGCCGTACGGGTCGGTGTTGACCAGTTCCGGGTTGCTGTCGAGGGCGCCGTTGACCCCGGTCACGGTGCCGCTGAACGGGGCGTAGATGTCCGACACGCTCTTGGTCGACTCGACCTCACCCAGGGACTGCCCGGCCGTGACGTCGGTCCCGAGCGCTGGGAGCGTGACGAAGACGATGTCCCCCAGCGCCTCCTGGGCGTAGTCGGTGATACCCACACGCAGGGCGGCGCCGGCGGCGCTGACCCACTCGTGCTCTGCGGTGTACTTCAGGTCGGCGGGGTTCACCGGGGCCTCTCGTCCAGAGGGAGGGCGACAGACCGTCGCCGCTAGGAGGGTCGAGCGTAACGAGGCGGCGTCAGCACCCGCAAGGCGCCTACCCGGACCTGGTTGCGACGCTCCACCTGCACGCTCCCCCCAGCTGGCGCACGGTGTCCTCGATGCCACCGGGGATGGCCAACGCGCCCGCGAGGGTGTCCGGGTCCCCGACGACCACGAACCGGTACGGCGCACGCATCGCGGTGCCGTCGACCGCCACACCCTCGTCGGTGTCGACGAACGCCGTCTGCGCCACGATCCGCACCGCCGTGACCGGGCCGGCGGCCCCTCGGGCACCTGCTGTCCCCTCGATCTGCAGCGCCTCCGCCCCGGCGTTCCGGAGCTCCTCGAGCGCGTCGAGCAGCACCGAGGCGCTCACCTTGGTCGAGGGGTCGGTGATGCGCACCGTGACCCCCGGCCCCACCGCCGGCACCGTGCCGGCAGTCACGCCCAGCAACTGCGTGCGCCGCTGGGCCTCGGCGAGGGCGGCGGCGTTGGCCCCCGTTCCCGAGCTGAGGGCGCGCTGGGTGTCGCTGAGGGCGGCGAGCTCCTGCCGTAGCCGCTCGCTGCGGTTGTCGAGCTCGTCGAGGATCTGCACCAGGTCCTCCTGGCGGGCGTTCGCCAGGGGACCCTCGCTCTTCGTGGAGCGCACCTGGACGGCCAGCGCGAAGCCGAGCACGAGCAGCAGGCCGGCGACGGCCAGGTCGACCCGCCGCGTGCGTGGACGCAGCATCGACCTGGTCACAGACCTGGCCGGTGTCGGGTCAGCTGTGGGGTCAGCTGCGGGGTGAGCTGTGGGGTCAGCTGTGGGTCAGCGGGTCAGGCGTCGGGTCAGGCATGGAACAGGTGGCGTCGGATGGCGGCGGTGTTGGTGAAGATGCGGATGCCGAGGACGACGACGACCCCGGTCGAGAGCTGACCGCCGACGCCCAGCTGGTCGCCCAGGAACACGACCAGCGCGGCGACCAGCACGTTGCTCACGAAGGACACGACGAACACCCGGTCGTCAAAGATCCCGTCGAGCTGCGCGCGCACGGCCCCGAAG
The DNA here is from genome assembly GCA_963784705.1 of uncultured Actinomycetota bacterium. Classification (GTDB taxonomy): domain Bacteria; phylum Actinomycetota; class Actinomycetes; order Mycobacteriales; family SCTD01; genus RYN-111. The sequence continues at coordinate 34,769 of CAWASC010000014.1, read as the reverse complement.
ACGGCGTCGAGGGCTGCGACGACGGCGATCGGGAGGTAGGGCTGCAGCGCGTCCGGGACGGTCGGCTGCAGGACCAGGCCGAGCACGACCCCGACGACAAGAGCGACGGCGGGGATCACCGCGTCACCCCCCGCACGGAGCGCAGGTCCGGATCGGCAGCGGCCGGCAGCCTGGCGTCAGCGGCGCGGCTGACGGCGAACCGCACGCCGTACAGGCTGGTGAGGGTCTGGAGCCGGCGCGCGGCCTTGCTGTCGGCGAAGCGAGGCTCCATGCGACCGACGTCCCCGATGGCGCGCACGACGTACGGCGGGGTGAGGGGACGCAGGTCGACCAGGATGGCCTCTCCCGCCGATCGGATGGCGGTCTGCGCAGTGAGCCGCTGGCCGTTCACCGACATCGCCTCGGCGCCGCTGAGCCACAGGGCGTTGACGACGTCCTGCAGGTCGCGGTCGAACACCCGCCCGTCGCCGGGCTGACCGCCACGATCGGTGACCGCGTCGGTCCGCGCGGCGTCGTCGAGGGTCACCACGACGGCAGGCCCGTGGACCGCGGCGGAGCCGGTCACGACCTCGAGGGCGAGCAACTGCTGCGCAGCGGCCGCGCCGGTCGCGTTGCTGCCGAGGGTCTGGGCACGCAGATCAGCGACCTGCGTGCGCAGCGAAGCCACCTCCCGGGCGAGCGCGTCGCTCTGCTGGGTCTCCTGACGGACGTCGGCGACCAGCGAGGTTCGGACGCCGTCGACCACGCGTGCGTCCCGGCGTACCTGCGCGGCGGCAATGCCCGTGATCACACCGGCGGCGAGCAGCGCGGCGAGGACGGTACGACGGCCTCGTCGGGCCGTGAAGAACTGCTCCTCCTCCCCGTCACCGCCCCCCGCTGCGGCCTTGGCTGCGCGGCGCGTGGCGACCTCCGCGTAGGCCGGGTCGAGCGCGGCCGATGCCATGTTTCCAAGCAGACTCATCGATCTGTCGACATCCGCCCGAGAGGTCACCGTGTCCGGCATGCCGTCATCCTGCCTCACCCGCTCTCCGTGCGGGGCGGTGCCGGGTCGGCGCCCTCGACGACGGCAGCCCAGTGCGCGAGCAACGCTGCGGCGCGCGCCCCGTCGGGGGCCTCGGCCCACACATGGGTGACCGCGTCCGCAGGATCGGGGAGCACCAGCGCCCAGCTCCCGTCGCGCTCCACGACGCGGACGCCGTCCGTCAGGTCGCACTCCCGGTCGCCAGCCGCCTCGACGACCCGCCGCATGACCGTGCCCTTGTGCGCCCACGGAGTGCTCACGCTGCGGCGCTGGACGTAGGCGGGCGGGATCCGCGCATCGATCTCGGACAGCGACAACTGGGTCCGCGCGACCAATCCGAGCAACCGGACGAACGCAGCCAGGCCGTCCAGGGCGGTCGAGAGCTCGGGAACGATGAACCCTCCGCGTCCGTCGCCGGCGAAGACGACACCGGGCTCGCCCGCGACCTGCGACAGGTCGTGCGGGCTGGTGCTCGTCCAGACGACGGCGGCACCGTGGAAGCGCGTCACCTGCTCGGCCACGCGCGTGGTCGTGACCGGGAGCCCGATCCGCGCGCCGTGACCGCTCTCGGCGGCGACGAGGTCGAGCAGCACCAGCAGGGCGCGGTCGTCGTGGATCAGGCGACCGAGCTCGTCGACCAGCGCGAGCCTCTCCCCGACCGGGTCGAACCGTACGCCGAACGCGGCGCCCGAGCTCGCCACCAGCTCACCGAGCCGGTCGAGATCGCGCAGGTGAGTGGCGAGCGACACCGTCGTGCTCTGCTCGTCGAGTCGGTTGTTCACCGTCAGCACGTCGACCCCGAGCCGGCCCAGCAGGGTCGGCAGCGCCAAGGAGGCCGCACCGCCGGCAGCGTCGACCACGACCTTGAGCCCTGCCTCGGCGATGCCGCGGGTGTCGACGGCGGCCAGGAGCTCCTGGGTGTAGGTCTCCAGGACGCGCGCGGGGAACGACAGCTCCGCGATCTCCCCGGGGAAGGCACGCCGGAACTCCTGGCGGCTGAACGTGCGCTCGACCTTGCGCTGCACCGCGGCGGACACGTCCGCGCCCCGGTCGTCGAGGAACAGGATGTCGATCGACTGCGGGTCGCCCGGGGTGGTGCGCAGCACCACCCCGCCGGCGCTTCCGTTCCGTCCGGTCTCGAAGCGGGTCACGGGCAGCGGCACCACCTCGAGGTCCCGGACGTCGATCGCCGAGCTCGTCAGCGCCGCGATGACCGCGCGCTTGAAGGCCCTCCCCGCCCGTGAGGCGTCCCGACTGGTCGTGACCGCGCTGCCCTTGGGCAGCGTGGTCGCGTAGGCCGAGGCCAGCTTCACGACGAGCTCAGGAGTGATCTCGACGTTCACCAGCCCGCTGACCCCGCGGGGGCCGAACAGCGAACTGGAGCCCCGCGCCTCCCAGATCACGCTGGTGCGGACCACAGCACCGGCCTCGATCGTCTTCGCGGGGAAGACCTTCACGCCGGCGGCGAGGAAGGCCTCCTCCTCGATCACGCAGCCGTCACCGACCACCGCGCCCTCCTCGATCCGTGCCGCGCGCATCACGTCCGTGCCCTTGCCGATCACGCATCCGCGAAGCGTCGCCTGGGTACCGACGAACGCGTTCTCGTGCACGATGGCGCGCTCGAGGTGGGCCCCGCCCTTCACGATCACGTTGTCCCCGAGCACGCTGTACGGCAGGAGATGGGCTCCCGCCTGGACCTGGGCGTAGCGGCCGAGGCAGAGCGGTCCGACGAGCTCGGCGTCTTCGTGGACCTCCGCGCCCTCCCCTACCCATACTCCGGGCGCCAATTCGAAACCAGGAGTATCAACGTCGACCTGACGGTTGAGAACTGCCGCGTGTACCGACAAGTACTTCTCGTGCGTGCCGACATCTGCCCAGTACCCGTCCGCCACGTAGCCGAAGATCGGGGCTCCCGCCTTGACCAGGTCGGGGAAGACCTCCGTGGACCAGTCCACGGAGGCGCCGACCGTTACGTGGTCGAACACCTCGGGCTCCATCACGTAGATCCCGGTGTTGACCGTGTCGGTGACGACCTGGCCCCAGGTGGGCTTCTCGACGAACCGCTCGACGCGTCCGTCCTCGGCGGTCACGACGATGCCGAACTCGAGGGGGTCCGGGACGCGCGAGAGGCAGACCGTGACCAGCGCCCCCCGGTCCCGGTGCGCCGCGACGACAGCGCCCAGGTCGATGTCGGTGAGCGCATCTCCGGAGATGACGAGGAAGGAGTCGTCGCGCAGGGCGCTCTCGGCGTTCTTCACCGATCCCGCCGTACCCAGCGGGGTCTGCTCTGTCGCATACGTCAGGTGCATCCCGAGCTCCTCCCCGTCGCCGAAGTAGCTGCGCACGAGCGACGCGAGGAACTGCACCGTGACGACCGTCTCGTCGAACCCGTGCCGGCGCAGCAGGCGCAGGACGTGCTCCATGATCGGGCGGTTGACGACCGGAACGAGTGGCTTGGGCTGGTTGGACGTCAGCGGTCGCAGGCGGGTGCCCTCTCCCCCGGCCATGACCACCGCGCGCATCAGGCCCTCGCCTCCTCCCACGGCGTACCGCGGTCCGCCCGGACCAGCTGTCGGACCTGCGCGAGGTAGAGGACCCCCGCCCACACGTAGAGCACGCTGCCCCAGGAGGCGAAGGCCCACCCCAACGGTCGGAACACGGTGGCGAGCAGGCCGTCTCGTTCCGGGAGCGCCGCGAGCAGCATGGGGAAGGCGTACAGGAGGTTGAAGGTGGCGGCCTTGCCGAGGAAGTGCACCGGGAGCGGTCCGTAGCCGTGCCGCCTCAGGACCGGCAGCGTCGGGACGAGGGCCAGGTCGCGGCCGACGAGCACGAGCGCCCACCACAGGGGAAGACCGTCGCGGGCGACCAGGGCGAGCAGGGTGGCCGCGATGTACAGCCGGTCGGCCAGCGGGTCGAGCAGCTGGCCGAGCCGCGAGAACTGGTTGAACCGTCGCGCGATGGTGCCGTCCAGGTAGTCGCTGACCCCGGCAGCGATGAGCAGCCAGATCGCCCAGCCGTCGTGGTAGGGCTCCCGCAGGACCCAGAGCAGGAACACCGGGACGCCCAGCAGACGGGCCAGGGACAGCGCGTTCGGGACTGTCCAGACCCGGTCGTTGCGGAGGGACGGCCCGTCCGGGTGCTCGGTGGACGCCTCGGGGAGCGGCTCGCCGGTCACGCGTCCCCTTCCGGTCGGCCCAGTCGTGAGGCTGTCCGGAGGGTACTCGCCGCGGTGCGTGCCGCGGGGCGGGGACCCGTCGGCGGATGAGTCGGGCTGACAGGATTTGAACCTGCGACCCCTTGACCCCCAGTCAAGTGCGCTACCAAGCTGCGCTACAGCCCGCATCCCGGAACGTGCCCGGAAAGCGTCCAGACCCTAGCAGGGTCAGGACTTCTTGTTCTTCTCCCGCACGCGGACGCTCACCTCGACCGGCGTCCCGGCGAAGCCGAAGTCCTCGCGCAGCCGGCGCTCGATGAACCGGCGGTACCCGGCCTCGAGGAAGCCGCTGGTGAACAGCACGAAGCGCGGCGGGCGCGTCCCCGCCTGGGTGGCGAACAGCACCTTGGGCTGCTTGCCACCGCGCACGGGCGGTGGCGTCTGCGCGACCAGGTCGGAGATCCAGGCGTTGAGGCGGGCCGTCGGGATCCGCGTCTCCCAGCCGTCCAGCGCGGTGTGCAGGTGGGTGGCGAGCTTGTCGACGGCCCGGCCGGTCAACGCGCTCACGTTGAGGGTCGGGGCCCAGGCCACCCGCGCGAGCTCACGGTCGATCTCCTTGGCCAGGTCGTAGCGCCGGTCCTCGTCCACCAGGTCCCACTTGTTGAACGCGATCACCAGCGCCCGCCCGGACTCCACGACCATGCCGATGATGCGCTGGTCCTGCTCGCTGATGGGCTCGCTGGCATCGAGCAGCACGACGGCGACCTCGGCGGCGTCGAGCGCGCTCTGCGTGCGCAGGCTGGAGTAGTACTCCGCGCCACTGGCGTGGCTCACCCGCCGCCGCAACCCTGCCGTGTCGACAAACTTCCATATCTCTCCGCCGACTTCCACCAGGCTGTCGACCGGGTCGCGGGTCGTCCCGGCGACGCTGTCGACGAGCACCCGGGTCTCCCCCGACAGCCGGTTCAGCAGCGAGCTCTTGCCGACGTTGGGGCGTCCGAGCAGCGCGACGCGTCGAGGGCCCTCGGGCTCCTCGAACCGCTCGGCCGGCAGCTCGGGCAAGGCCGCGAGGATCGCGTCGAGCAGGTCACCGCTGCCGCGACCGTGCAGAGCACTCACGACGTACGGCTCCCCCAGCCCCAGGCTCCACAGCGAGGCCGCGTCGGCCTCCCCCCGCTCGTCGTCGACCTTGTTCGCGGCCAGGATGACCGGTTTGTTGGTGCGCCGAAGCACCCGGATCACAGCCTCGTCGGCGTCGGTCGCCCCGACCGTGTTGTCCACGACGAACATCACGGCGTCCGCGGCCGCGATCGCGATCTCCGCCTGGGCGCTGACCGCGACGGCGAGCCCGACGGCGTCCGGGTCCCAGCCGCCGGTGTCGACGACGGTGAAGCGCCGGCCCCGCCAGACGGCGTCGTAGGTGACACGGTCACGGGTGACCCCTGGGACGTCCTCGACGACGGCCTCCCGCCGGCCGATCAGACGGTTCACCAGTGTCGACTTGCCGACATTCGGCCGTCCGACGACGGCCAGCACCGGCTGGTCGCTCTCGTACTCGGTCATGCGTCCCTCTCGCGCGGGGCGGGTCCCCCGGATCCCTGCGCCTGCTCGACCGACAGGTCGAGATGAGCCACCAGAGCCAGCCGCAGCTGCTCTGCCGCCGCTCTTACGGTACGTCGTGCGCGCGGGTCCCCTTCGACGCCGACCGTGACGGGGGGTCCGAACACCACCTGGACGGGCGCGCGCAGGCGCGGGAGCCGCCGCCCCTTGGGCAGTGCCTCCGCCGTCCCGAGCACCGCCAGAGGGACGACGGGAGCGCCGCTGCGCAGAGCAAGGTAGGCCAGGCCGTCGTTGACGTCCTGCAGCATCCCGGAGCCGCGGGTCCCCTCGGGGAAGACGCCGAGGGCACCCCCCGAGCGCAGGACGTCGAGCCCGGTGCGGAGAGCGGCCCTGTCCGGGCGTCCGCGATGGACCGGGATCTGGCCCAGCCACCCGAGCGCGCGTGCCAGGGGGCCGACGAACAGCTCGCTCTTCGCCAGGAAGCTCGCCGGGCGGGGGCTCACGGCATACACGAGCGGCCCGTCGAGAAAGCCGGTGTGGTTGCCGGCAAGCAGGACCGCACCCTGTGCCGGTACGTATTCGGAGCCCCGGACCGTGAGCCGGAACAGCGCGTGGAACAGGACCACCCCGAACGGACGCGTGGCCCTGACCAACCAGGCGTGCCGCTGGCCGCGGGCGCGGCGCCGGGTGCTCGGCGCCTCCCCGCGCCCGTGGGACGGCTGCGCCGGGAAGGCGGGGGTGGCGCTCACTTACCAGCCTCGAGCAGGCCAGCCGCCTTCACCAGGGCGACGATGCGCTCAACGACCTCGTCAATCGTCAGGTCTGACGTATCGAGGTGGACTGCACCATCAGACGCTTCGAGTCGGTTCGTCTGGTTGTCGAGGGCATCGCGGGTCGCGAGCGCCCTGCTGACGGCGGCAGTGTGGTCGCTCAGAGCGTTGTCACTCAGAGCGTGGTCGCCCAGAGCGTGGTCGCTCAGAGCCGTGGCGCCCGGTGCTGGTGGACTGGCCATGGCTGGGGCGGCTGGTGAGGGGGTGGCTGGGCGGGGGGTCAGTTCTGCAGCACGCCGCGTGGCTCTCACCTCGGGGGACGCATCCAGGTAGACCTTGACGGCGGCGAGGGGCGCCACCACGGTGGCGATGTCCCGGCCCTCCACCACGGCCCCCTCCGTGCCCATGGCTCGACGTTGCGCGTCGATGAGCAGTGCACGCACCTGGGGCACGGCGCTGACAGCACTGACGGCTGCCGAGACCTCGGGCTCGCGGATGAGCGACGTCACGTCCTCGCCGTCGAGGCGGACCCAGCGCTCGGCCGGATCCGTGCTGAGCTCAACGGTCACCGCTTCGGCGGCGTGCGCGACGGCTTGCCCGTCGGCGAGGTCGACCCCCGCGCGTAGGGCGCCCAGGGTCACAGCGCGATAGGTCGCACCCGTGTCGACGAAGCGCCAACCGAGGGCAGCGGCGACCGCGCGTGCCACGGTGCTCTTCCCGCTGCCTGCAGGCCCGTCGAGAGCCACGACGGACGTGAGCTCGGTCACCGTCGGAGACGCAGACAGGGTTGGAGAACCGGGACGCTCAGCGGGAGGCCGGGAGGCGCTCACGGGGCGTGCGCACCTCCTCCTGCTCATCACTCACCGGGTCGTGGGGCGGCGCTTCTCGGGACCTGGTCCGACCGTCAACCGCCCGGACCGCGCGCCCCGGGGGGCGTGGGAGGGAGCCTAGCGAGAACCTGCCGAGCCCACGTCAGCAGCGGACCTACAGTTTAAGCAACATGTCGGTTTACCGACATCAGGAGTCGTTCCCGCGCTCGTCGGGGGTCTCGACGCGCCAACCGACCTGCGCCAGCGCCCCTGTCAGGCCGGGTCTGGCCTCTCGGGTGACGAGCAGGGTGATGACCCCCGTCGCTCTACCGGGCACGTGCTCGACGCGCACGTCTTCGACGTTCACGCCCGCTGCGCCCGCATCGGCCAAGAGGGCAGCCAGCCGGCCAGGCCGGTCGTCCACCTCCACGGAGACCCGGGCGAACCCAGCGTCCGGGACGCCTCGCTTGACCTGCACGGTCGCCCGCCCCCGATTGCCACGCTGGAGGAACGACCTGAGTGTCGCGCGCCCTCGCGCGGGCTCGGCCGTCACATTCCGGCTGCCCTCGTGGGATCCGCCGTCGGCGCTCGCCACGATGGCGTCCAAGGCCTCCATCACGACCGTCAGCTCTTCGACCAGCGCACGCACGACAGGAGCCACCTGCTCGGCGTTCGTCGTCAGGATGTCGGTCCAGAGCTCCGGTGAGCTCGCCGCCAACCGGGTCGTGTCGGCCAGACCTGGACCAGAGAGGGACACGAGGACGCCGGCGTCCGGGGTGGGGTCGGTCGGCCGGACCTCCGCCCTGTGGGCGTCGTCCTCGCCTGGCCGCTCGTGTTCCGTCGGCGTGGTCCACGGCAGGAGGGTGGCCGCCAGCGCCGAGCTCATGATCTGGGGGGCGTGGCTGAGCAGGGCGACTGATCTGTCGTGCATGGGGGCGTCCGTGCGCACAGGGATCCCGCCGCACGCCACGACGAGGGCCTCGACGGAGGCGAGCGCGTCCTTGCTGCTCGCGGCGGAGGGGCACACCGCCCAGGGACGGCCGCGGAACAGGTCCCGCGTCGCGCCAGCGGGTCCCACCGTCTCTCGACCAGCCAACGGATGGGACCCCACGATTTCTGACAGATCACACCCCAGAGCCTGAACCTGACGCTGAACCTGAGACTGAACGCTGGACAAATGTGTGTACGTCTGCGCGACCCCGAGCTGTTGGAGTCGGGCGAGGACAGAAGCGATGTCGCTCGGCGGACAGCTCGCCACCGCGAGATCCAGCCGCATGCTCGTCGGACGTCCCGCGGAACCGACCGAGCCGTCGAGCGATGGCTTCGTCCACCGAGCGCCGGCGCCACGCGCGACGGCCTCGCTGAGGTTCCCCTCGTGGGGATCGTCCAAGTACACCGTCCAGCCGGCCGAGGACAGCGCGAGTCCGAGGCTGGTGCCCATGAGGCCCGAGCCGACGATCAGGACGCTGGACATCGCTACTGCGGCAAGTCCGTGCGGAGCAGTGCCGCCCCCCGCAGGTACACGTGGCGCATCTGATCGCGAGGAAGCGGCGTCTCGACGTGGGCGAGCAGTCGCAGCACCCGAGGCATGGCACCCGGAACGTCGATCTCCGCCGCGCACAGCAGCGGGACGTCCGTGATGCCCATCTGGCGCGCGGCATAGGCAGGGAACTCCGACCGAAGGTCCGGAGTCGCCGTGAAGACGACGCTGATGAGGTCCTCCGCGACGAGGGCGTTCCGCTCGAGCACGGCGAGCAGCAGCTCGGTGGTCGCGGCCAAGATCTCATCACGGTCGTCGGCGTCCACCTGGATCGCCCCGCGTACTGCCCGTACTGCCACGCCATGTCCCTCCGGTTCGGTGACGTCACCCTATCGAGGAGCCTCTTTGCGGTCGTGACGGCGTAGCGGTGTGTCGCCCTCCAACTTCATGACTTGATGTTCTTGTCGTTAAATTCATAAAACGCGAAACCACTAGAAGTGTCCCTCGTCGTCACCGACGTCAGGTGAACCATCCACCTGAAAACGATCGCTAAGTCGACTTATGCCAGCGTGAGGGGCGCGCTTTGGCTGGCCGCAGGATGTTGTCCAAGAAGTGCTCACGCATTGCCTTGGCTGTCTTGCGACTTGCGTATAAGTCGATCAAACCGTCAGTGCTCGAGACGGCAAAGCCGTCAAGGGCTTCAGCGGCAAGACGGTGATGCGTCTTGCCGCGGCCGGGCTCACCGCACCGCTTGGGCTGGTCCGGGACGGAGGACTGCGCAGTCGGGAAGCGACCCCGCGGCGCGCCGAAGTCCTGGCCCGCCCCACGAGACGCGACGCGACACGGCCAGGCCCGACAGCCGTCGGTCGCTCGAACGATGGTCAACAGCGGCCCAGCCCACCAGCACCCCGTCCCAGCAGCCCAACCAGCAGCCGCAACCCAGCAGCCCAACCCAGCAGCCCCAACCCAGAGGTGGAGCCGGAGGAGCTAGAGCTCTACGAGGGCGTAGAGCGCCGCGACCTCGCCGGGGGTGAGGTTGCGCAGGCGACCCGGCCGGTGCGGCCCGAGGTGGACCGGTCCCACAGCCGTACGCACGAGAGACTGGACCGGGTGTCCGACCTCGGCGAGCAGGCGCCGCACGACGTGCTTACGGCCCTCGTGGAGCACCACCTCGACGAGGACCTTGTTCGCCGCACTGTCGATCAGCTTGAAGCTGTCCACGATGACCGGACCGTCGTCGAGCAGCACACCAGCGCGCAGGCGCTTGCCCACGTCGCGCTGCACCGGCCCGATGATCTCGGCCAGGTAGGTCTTCGGCACGCGGTAGGACGGATGCGACAGCCGATGCGCCAACTCACCGTCGTTGGTGAGCAGCAGCAGGCCCTCGGTCTCGGCATCCAACCGACCCACGTGGAACAGCCGGTCCTTGCGATCCGCCACCAGGTCGCCCACGGTGGGGCGTCCCTCGGGGTCGGTCATCGCCGACACCATGCCCTTGGGCTTGTTCAGCGCGAGGTAGATCTTGCTCGACGAGGTGGTCACCCGCATGCCGTCGACCTTGATGACCGCGGTCTCGGGGTCGACGCGCATCCCCTGCTCCGTGACGATCTGCTCGTTCACGGTGACCCGCCGCTCATCGATGAGCACCTCGCAGGCGCGTCGCGAACCCACACCTGCGGCCGCAAGGACCTTCTGCAGTCGAATGCCTTCGTCGGTCATCGGGGGTCCTCACAGAAGCGGTTCAGGGGCGAGACCTCAACTCGAGGATGAGTCTGACGTGAGGTCGTCGATCTCAGGCAGGAACGGAGCAAGAGATGGGAGCTCTTCCAAAGACTGGATACCCAGTCGTTCGAGGAGGAGGTTCGTCGTGCGATAACTGGTGGCTCCGGTCTGCTCGTCGGCGCCGGCCTCCGTGATGAGGCCACGTGCCACGAGCGTACGCACCACGCCGTCCACGTTGACGCCACGCACGGCACTCACGCGTTGCCGGGTGACCGGCTGCCGATAGGCCACGACAGCGAGGGTCTCCAGCGCGGCCTGCGTCAGGCGCGCCTGCTGGCCGTCCAGGATGAACTTCTCGACGTACGGAGCACAGTCCGCGCGGGTGTACAGCCGCCAGCCGCCTGCGACCTCGCGCAGCTCGAACCCTCGTCCGCTGTCCAGGTACTGCGAGGCGAGCGCCCGCAGGGCGGAGTCGACCTCTCCCGTCGGCCGCTCGACCACGTGGGCCAGCGTGATGGCCGGGACGGGTTCGTCGGTCACCAGCAGCACCGCTTCCAGCGCTGCGGACAACTCCGGCAGGCTCTCCTCGAGGGCGTCACCGGTGTGGTGCGCTGGACCAACGGTCGCTCGCGCCTCGTCCGTGGACGCGCCCCAGGGGTCGGTCTGGATCGGAGCGGACTCGTCGTCGCCGGTCATGCGTCCTCCTCGGGATCGGCCTCGGTGGCGCCGTCCGGAGCGGCTCCGACAGGCAGGTCTGGCTGGGCGTCACCAGGATCGACAGGATCGTCCCACTCCGCCCCGGCGGCCCGCGCCGCCGCCTCGCCGTTCCCGCCGCCGTCAGCGTCCACGCCAGCCTCACCGCCAGCCTCACCGCCAGCCTCACCGCCAGCCTCACCGCCAGCGCCCTCTCGGGACTCGTCGCGCGCCGGTCCGGTCCACCGAACCCGCAGCTCCGCGAGCGCTTCGGCCTGCTCGAAGGACACCAGCCCCTCCCGGTAGAGCTCCAGCAGGCCCAGGAAGCGCGCTACGACCTCCAACGTTCCGTTGCAGTCCGCCGTCAGGGCGCGGAAGCTCGCTCCCCCCAGTCGGCGGAGGCGCTCGTGCAGCAGCACCGTCTGCTCGCGCACGGAGACCGTGCCGCCGTGGACGTGGTCGACCGCGACCTGCTCCTCCGGCCGGGGGGTCAGCGCCCGCGCCGCGAGGGCGGCGAACTCCGCCGGACTCAGCCCGAGGAGGACCTCCGGCAGCAGGCCGGCATAACGAGGCTCGAGGCTGACCTGCCGTGGGAAGCGGCGAGACTCCGCCGCGAGCCGTCCCGCGAGGTGCGCCGCGGCCAGCTTGTACGCGCGGTACTGCAGGAGCCGCGCGAACAGCAGGTCGCGCGCCTCCAGGAGCGCGAGGTCCTCCTCGTCCTCCACCGCTGCGCCAGGCAGCAGACGCGCCGCCTTGAGGTCGAGCAGGGTGGCCGCGACGACGAGGAACTCTGTCGCCTGGCCGAGGTCCCACTCGGCGCCTGCCGCCCGGATGTGGGCGATGAAGTCGTCCGTGACCTTCGACAGGGCCACCTCGGTCACGTCGAGCTGATGCTTGCTGATCAGGCCCAGCAGCAGGTCGAACGGGCCGTCGAAGACGTCCAGATGGACCGTGAAAGCCCCCGGCGCACCCGGGAGCACCGCGCCGGTGACGAGCTCACTCACGCGCTCAGCCACCCACGATCACACGTACCAGCGGCCCGAGGACGATGTCGAGCAGGGCCGGCAGCGGCGGGACGGAACCGCCCAGCGGCAGTAGGAGCAGGACCAACAGGGCAACGACGCCGAGGTTGCGCTCCACGAGGTAGAAGTCCGCCTTCTGCCACCCCGGTGAGCGGGGCGCCAGCCCGAGCAGGAGCCGTCCACCGTCCAACGGCGGCAGGGGCACGAGGTTGAGCGTCCCCAGGTACACCTGCGAGGCCCCGCCCAGCAGCAGCGCCAACGACCCGAGGTCGGCGGCGCTCGCGGCGAGACCGTGCTGCAGGAAGAAGGCCAGGTCGCCCAGGCCGCTCGGGGTAGGTCCGTAGACCGCCCGCCAGGCGACGAGCAGCAGCACACCCGTAGCGACGTTCAGCATCGGCGGCACGAGGTGTACGGCGAGCAGCTGGCCACGAGGACGACGCCGCTCCTCGAGGGGCAGTCCCCACCCGAGGCCGCTGAGAGCAGCCGCTACTGCACCGAAGGGATCGAGGTGACGTCGAGGGTCAGCCGTGACGCGCCCTTGCTGTCTGGGGGTGGGATCACCCGTGCGCGTCGCGATGAACGCCTGGCTGACACCGTGCACGGTGACGGCCAGGAGAAAGGAACCGACCAGGACAAGCAGCGACAGCGGGTGCTCCAGGGCGTAGAGCACTCAGCGACCCCGCAACCGGCGCACCAGGATGCTGGCCTCGCCCTTGGCCTCGAAGTCGGCCAGGACGACCGCGAGGGCCTCCCGCACGACGCGTCCCCGGTCGACGGGCAGCCCGTGGTCACCGCGGAGCGCCAGCCGGGCGTGCTCGAGGTCCATGAGCTCGTCCGCCGAGACGTACACGGTGATCTTCTCGTCGTGCCGCTCCCGACCCGTGGGACGTCGGTCGGCCACCGCGCGCGCGCGTCGCCGCGGCGCGGTCCGGACGGCGGCGGACGCCTCGACCAGATCCTGGTCGCGGTCCTCGGACCGGCTCGCGTCCCGGCCATCCGAACCGCCCCGCACCGTCAACGAGGTGCCCGCACGGTCAGGGTCGCGCGGCAGGTCCGACTCCTGGCCGCCGGTTGCGTGAACATCGTTGCCACCGGCGCGGGACACCGGCGTACGGTCCGGACCCCCCCAACTGTCCCCGGCACCATCCTGCTGGCTCTCGGTGCGCTCAGCCGGCTCACCCCGCTGCTCCCCTGTCGAGCGGAACAGCTCGTCCGCACCGGGCAGCGCGATCCGCCGGCTCATCGGGCCAGCACCTCCTTGGCCAGGTCGCGGTAGGCGGTGGCCCCGGCAGAGGACGAGGCATAGCTCGTGATCGGCTCGCCCGCCACCGTGGTCTCCGGGAAGCGCACCGTGCGGTTGATGACGGTGTGGAAGACCCGATCGCCGAACGCCTCCACCACGCGGGCAAGGACCTCGCGCCCGTGCAACGTGCGTGCGTCGTACATCGTGGCCAGAATTCCCTCAAGCTCGAGTTGAGGGTTAAGCCTTTCCTGGATCTTCTCAATGGTCTGGATGAGGAGAGCCACACCCCGGAGGGCGAAGAACTCACACTCGAGCGGAATGATCACGCCGTGCGCAGCGGTGAGGGCATTGACAGTCAGCAGGCCCAGGGACGGCTGGCAGTCCATCAGCACGATGTCGTAGTCGTCGAGCACCGGCTGGAGGGCACGCAGCAGGGTCTGCTCCCGGGCCACCTCGTTGACCAGCTGCACCTCGGCGGCGGAGAGGTCGATGTTGCTGGGCAACAGGTCCATGCCGGCGACGTTGGTCTTGAGCATGACGTCGTCCACGGTGACGTCCCGCTCCATGAGCAGGTTGTAGACCGTCCGGTCGAGCTGGAGGGGGTTCACTCCGAGACCCACCGACAGGGCGCCCTGCGGGTCGAGATCGACCAGGAGCACGCGGCGTCCCTGCTCGGCGAGCGCAGCACCCAGGTTGATCGTGGACGTGGTCTTGCCGACGCCGCCCTTCTGGTTGCACATCGCGATGATCCGGGCCGGACCGTGCCGGTCGACGGGGGGCGGGTCAGGCAGGTACGGCAGGGGGCGGCCGGTCGGACCCATCTCTCCCACGACCGGTGCCGCCTTTGTCGACATACTCACAAGTCGTCGTACCTCTCTGATGACTGAACGCTGTCATGACTTCTCGCCGTGTGGCCTTGGCGATCCGCCGGGACTGTACGGCCCCGCACGCTCCGTTACAACAGGCGGGTCCTCCTCGGGGGACGACACGCCGAGGAAAGCCTGTGGACAAGTCTGGGGACAACGTGCCCCCGCTGTGGAAACCGCTAGGCCAGGGCCCGCGGGTGCGCTCCGGCGTACACCTCACGCAACCGGTCCACCGTGACGAGCGTGTAGATCTGCGTCGTGGTGACCGAGGCGTGCCCGAGCAGCTCCTGCACCACCCGCACGTCCGCTCCGCCGTCGAGCAGGTGCGTGGCGAACGAGTGCCGCAGCGTGTGGGGCGAGATGTCCCCGACCAGGCCGGCGCGCGACGCCGCAGACTTGAGCACGGCCCACGCGCTCTGCCGCGACAGCGGGCCACCGCGGGCGTTGAGCAGCAGGCGCGGCGTCCCCGTTCCGGCCGCAGCCAGCACCGGGCGAGCACGCACGAGATACGCCTCCACCGCGCGCGCGGCGTAGGACCCCACGGGCACCACCCGCTGCTTGCCCCCCTTGCCGTCCAGCCGGACCAGACCCGGCCGGCCGTCGCGCCCTCCCCCGAGTCCCTCCCCCAGGTCGAGGTCATCGACCGCCAGTCCCACCGCCTCCGAGATCCGCGCCCCCGTGCCGTAGAGCAGCTCCAGCAGCGCGACGTCACGCAGCGCCAGCGGCGTGTCGGCCGCCGCCGCCGCGGCGAGCAGCGCCGTGACTTGCTCGACCGACAGCGCCTTCGGGAGCCGTCGCGCAGGGGCGGGCGGTCGCACCTGCGCCGCCGGGTCCACGTCCGCGACGCCCTCCCGGACGGCGAAGCGGTGCAGCCCCCGTGCGGCGACGACCGCTCGGCCGGCCGAGGACGCCGACAGGGGCGGGTGCGTGTCCCAGCCGACCCGGAGCGCGGCGAGGAACTCGCCGACGTGCGCCTCAGTCACCGCGCTGATGGCCTGGACGCCCGCCCGTTCCAGGAAGTCGACATAACGACCCAGATCGCGCCGGTAGGAGCTCAGCGTGTTGGCCGCGAGCCCGCGCTCGACGGCGAGGTGGTCGAGGTAGGTGCGGACCGTCCGCTCCAGCGACCCGCTGCTCAGGTCGACCCCTAGGCCAGGACCGACGACAGGGGCACCGAGGTCAGGCCGTGCGCCTGCGCCACGGGCGCGTAGGTGAGCTGTCCGCCGACGGTGTTGACGCCGAGCGCCAGCGCGGGGTCGGCGGCGCAGGCTGCGGCGATCCCCCGGTCGGCGATCTCGACGGCGTAGGGCAGCGTCACGTTGGTCAGCGCGTACGTCGACGTGTTGGGCACCGCACCGGGCATGTTCGCGACGCAGTAGAACAGCGAGCCGTTCACCTCGTACGTCGGCTCGGCGTGCGTCGTAGGACGGGTCGACTCGAAGCAGCCGCCCTGGTCGACCGAGATGTCCACCAGCACCGACCCCTGCTTCATCTGCCCCACGAGCTCATCGGTGACGAGCACCGGCGCCTTCGCACCTGGCACGAGCACCGCGCCGATGACCAGGTCGGCGTCGACAACCGCGCGCTCGATCTCGTAGGTGTTCGAGCAGACGGTCTGCATGTGCCCCTGGTAGATGCGGTCGACCTCGCGCAGACGGGCGACGTTCCGGTCGAGCAGCAGCACCTCCGCCTGCATCCCCAGCGCGATGGCGGCGGCGTTCATCCCGGAGACACCAGCTCCGATGACGACAACCTTGGCGGCGTACACGCCGGAGACGCCGCCCATGAGCACGCCGCGCCCGCCGGCGGCTCGCTCGAGGCAGTGGGCGCCGACCTGGGGGGCCATCCGTCCAGCGACCTCGCTCATCGGGGCAAGCAGCGGCAGCGACAGGTCCGGCAGCTGCACCGTCTCGTAGGCGACGCCCGTGACACCGGCTGCCAGGAGGGCGTCCGTGCACGCGCGGGACGCGGCGAGGTGGAGGTAGGTGAACAGCACCTGCCCCTCGCGCATGCGGTGGTACTCCTCCGCGACCGGCTCCTTGACCTTCAGGACCAGGTCGCCGGTGCCCCACACGTCGTCGGCCGTGCCGAGGATGGTGGCCCCCGCGGCGACGAACTCCTCGTCGGTGATCGACGAGCCGACGCCGGCGTCCTTCTCGATGAACACCTCGTGACCGTGCGCGACGAACTCGCGGACACCGGCCGGGGTGATCGCCACCCGGTACTCGTGGTTCTTGACCTCGCGGGGGATGCCGACCTTCACCGAGTGCTCCTTGTCCGAGTTCTCATCCGTGGGCCGCGCCCGATCCGGACCCGACGCCGCGTGCGCGCCGGAGGGTGACCGGCGGTCGGCAGCCTAGCCGCCGGCGGGCGGTCGCGCGGGCCACGGGGCATCGCCCGGTCGCAGCCCCGCGAACCCACTCGTCGAGGCCGCGGCGGCAGCCAGGACACCGATCGCGCAGGCGGCGTTCTCCAGCTCCCCCGCGAGCACCGCGCGTACGGCGTCCGTGAGCGGCACCCAGCGGCTGGTCATCTCCAGCTCCTCGTGCTCCTGCACGTCACGCTCGACCTCGTGCACGTCCCGTGCCAGGTAGAGCCGGATCGCCTCGTCGGTCATCCCGGGGCTGGTGAGCACGTCGGCGAGCACGTGCCACGTGTCCGCCCCGCACCCGGCCTCCTCGGCCAGCTCGCGCTTCGCCGCCGCCAGCCCCGGCTCCCCGTCGACGTCGAGCAGCCCCGCCGGGAGCTCGTCCAGCCGCCGTCCGACCGGGTGGCGGTACTGGTTCACCAGCAGCACCTCGAGCCCGCCGGGGCCCGGCCGAAGGGCAACCACACCGACCGCCCCAGGGTGCACGACGACGTCGCGCTGCGACGTCGTCCCGCCCGGCATGGCGACGATGTCGCGCCGGCACGCCACGACCCGACCGGTGAACACGGTCTCGGACTCCAGGACGTCGTACGCGTGGTCGGGCACGGATCAGCCTGTCAGTCAGGTCAGCGCCGCTGGTTCAGCACCACCAGCAGGTAGATCGCGGCCAGCGCGGGACCCACCAGGCCCAGCAGCAACATCAGGTAGATCAGACCGAGACCCATCACAGACCTCCCACACTGAGGGACAGACCAGCCAGGACGAGGAGCACAGGTGGCAGGAACGCCAACAACGTGGCCACCACCTTCTCCGTGCTCGTCCACTGCTGGCTGACGTACACCAGCACGAGCCCGACGAGCGGGCCCACGAGGGGCATGACGAACGAGCCCAGACCCAGCAGGACGACGGCGGCGATCTCCAGACCACCCCAACGACCCGTCCGCTCGGGGACAGCGACGGCGGGCTCGAGCGCCGCGCGCGCCTGCGCCCGGCGGTAAAGCACAACCGCAACCACCACGGGCGCGAGGAGCAGCACCGCGACGAGCGCCACGGTGACGAGGGTCGGCAGGGGCAGCCCGCCCGAACAGGAGCCGGTGCTCTCGATGACCTGCGCAGGCTGGTCGAAGCCGGCATCGAAGCCGGGACTGGGGAACACCTGGACACTGCCCGTCGTGCTCTCGAAGCAGGTGCGTCCCGGGACGACGAACCCGAGCAACAGCAACAGGCCCGGGCCGCCGGGAATCACGAAGGTCCCGAGCAGCTTCTCGCCCGTCCGCCAGAGCCGGCTGCTCCACAGCAGCGCAACCCCGACCAGCCACCCCACGAGGGGGACGAACGAGCCGACGGTCATCAGCAGGACCGCGGCGAGCTCCACGCCGGTGCCCTGTGCGGCCGCCGCTGCCGGGGGGGCAGCCGACTGCTGCGGCGAGCGCGGGTAGCCAGGCGGCGGGTAGCCGGACGGCGGGTACGCCACCGCGGGCCCGCCGTCCTCGTCCCTCGCCGCAGCCACGATCTCCTCGGGCTCGCCGAGCCGGTCGAGCAGGGTGCGCACCGCTGCCTCGTCCGCCGCGGCACCTGCAGCCCGCGCATCGGCGATGTGTTCCTCGATGCCCGACAGCAGGTCGCTGCGTCGCTCAGGGGGCATCGCGGCCGCCGCAGCGGACAGCCGCCGCAGGTAGTCGGCGACGAGCGCGTCGACGGTCGAGGTGGTCATGACGTCCCCTTGGTGAGTACGGCGTCGACGGAGTCGCGGAAGCGCTCCCAGTCCTGGGTGAAGCCGGCGAGCGCCTTGGCGCCGTCCGGGTCAGGGCGTAGTAACGCCGCGGCGGGCCGGACTCCGATTCGGCCCAGGTCGTGGTAACCCAGCCCTCGCGCCGCAGCCGGGACAGCAACGGGTAGATCGTCCCCTCACTGGTCACCAGACCGTCCACCTCGGACAGCCGGCGCACCAGGTCGAAGCCGTAGAGCTCGGCGTCGGAGAGGAGGGCGAGCACGCAGAACTCCAGCACCCCGCGGCGCAGCTGGGAGATGCGTGTCCCACCCGGTTCCATGCTGCGCAAGGTACCCGGCAGCGTGAGGTTCAGCAAGGGGCCGTGCCGGGCGTACCGTCTGCCCCGTGCCACCCGTCACCCGTGACCTGCGCACGCTGTCCGAGGCGTTCGCGGAGTTCCGCGCGCACCGGACCCCGCGCTTGCTGGCGGCCCAGATCGTGGTGCTGCTCGCCGTGCGGCTGGCCTGGCCGTCCTGGTCGCTGGCCGACGCGCTCGTCGTGGTGGGGCTCCTTGCCGCGCAGCCGTTCGTCGAGTGGCTGATCCACGTCTACGTCCTGCACTGCCCGGCCAACGGTTCCCGCCGCGACAAGGTCGCCGGCTACGCCCACCGCAGGCACCACCAGGACCCCCGCGACCTGCGCTGGCAGTTCCTCCACCCCGTCACCGTGTACGGCGGCAGCGCTGTCCTCGCGGTGATCGTGCTCGGCTTCCTGACACCGTCCGCCGTCACTGGTGCGCTGACCGCCGCCGTGATGACGATGACCTACGAGTGGCTGCACTTCCTCATCCACACGGACTACGTGCCGCGCCACGAGCCCTATCGGCGGCTGCACCGGGCGCACCGGCTGCACCACTTCCGCAACGAGCGGTACTGGCTGGGGGTGACCCGGCGCGGGGCCGATCGGGTGCTGCGCACCAACCCGCGCAAGGAGGACGTCGAGGTCTCCCCCACCGCCAAGACGGCGCTGGCCGCCCGCTGACCCCGGTCGGCCTTCGCTCAGACCCGTGGGCCCAGACCGGCCGGCCGTCGCGCTCCAGGAAGACCGTCAGCTCGACGTCGTCGACGGTGCGCGCACCGTCCGGAAGCTGCGCCACAAAGGTCAACGGCCCCTGCGCCGGCAGGCTCAGCGCCTCCGCATCACTCGTGACACCCACATCGGTCGTGCGCTCCCCCACGCCGGACAGCCAGTCGTAGCGGGTGGCGAGCCCGTTCCACGTGCTGCTCCACCCACGACCGTTGGCCCCCGGCCGCGGGCCCTCGCCGTACACGGACTGTGTGCTGCGATGCGTTGCACGATCCGTCACGAGCAACCACGCCGTGACGCCGTCAGCACCCATGGGTACGGCGTACCGGAGCTGACCGACCAGGAACGGACCGGGCAGCCCGAGCGGCGCGGGCACCCCCGCGGGAGCCTCGAGCCGCTGTAGCTCGGCAGCCACCCCGTTGTGGGCGACCACCTGCACGGTCGAGGTGATCCCCAGGTCGTCATACGCGTAGGGCGCCGGCCGGCGGTCGTGCGCCTGCACCAGCAGCACCGTCGCGACCACCAGGAAAACCGCCAGCCCGAGCGACCGACGCGCGAGACGGCGGGAAGGAGCGGAGGCTGGGGATTCTGCGACGGTGTCGAGAGCAGTCACGCCGTCAGCATCCCGGCCGAGGGCGGTGCGGCACAACCGCGACACTGGTGAAAGCTGGCGGAGGCTGATGGAAGCTGGTGGACACTGGACCCGTGGACTACCTCCCCTCCCCGGTCGACTGGGTGCGCGAGGAGGTCGAGCACCTCGAGCGCACCGGCCAGGGGCTGCGCGACCGAGCGGTCGTCCTGCTCACCACCACCGGTGCGCAGACCGGGGCCCTCCGCAAGACACCGCTCATGCGCGTCGAGCACACCGGCACCTACTGCGTCGTCGCCTCGATGGCCGGCGCCGACGTCCACCCGGCGTGGTACGCCAACGCGCTCGCCCACCCCGACGTCACCCTGCTCGACGCTGGCGTCACCCACACCCTCACCGCCCGCGAGGTCACCGGCGCCGAACGCAGCGCGTGGTGGTCGCGCGCGTGCACCGCCTTCCCGTCGTACGTCGACTACGCCAGCCGCACCCGGCGCCGCATCCCGGTGCTGCTACTCGAGCGGTAGCCGCGCCGACTCGCTGCGAGCGATGGCCGCGGCGATCAGGCCGGCGAACAGCGGGTGCGCGCGGGTCGGGCGCGAGCGGAACTCCGGGTGCGCCTGGGTGCCGACGTAGTACGGGTGCACGTCCGCGGGCAGCTCGACGTTCTCCACCAGGTGCCCGTCGGGCGACGTGCCGCTGAACACCAGGCCGGCCGCCTCGAGCGCGGGACGGTAGGCGTTGTTGACCTCGTACCGGTGGCGGTGCCGCTCGGTCCCCGGGTCGCCGCCGTACGTCGCGGCGATGACCGAGCCCGGCAGGATCTTCGTCGGCCACAGGCCCAGGCGCATCGTCCCGCCCATGTCCCGCTCCCCGGCCACCACGTCCTCCTGGTCGGCCATCGTCGCGATGACCGGGTCAGGCGTCCCCGGGTCGAACTCCGCCGAGCTCGCCTTGACGATGCCGGCCAGGGAACGCGCCGCCTCGATCACCATGCACTGCAGGCCGAGGCAGATGCCGAGCGTCGGGATCTGCTGGGTGCGCGCGTAGGTCAGCGCCCCGAGCTTGCCCTCGATGCCGCGTACGCCGAAGCCACCCGGCACGAGGACGCCGTCGACGTCACCGAGCTGCCTGGCAGCGCCCTCGGGGCTCTCGCAGTCGTCGGAGGCGACCCAGCGCAGGTGCACCTTGCTGTCGTGGTGAAAGCCGCCGGCACGCAACGCCTCGGTCACCGACAGGTAGGCATCGGGCAGGTCGACGTACTTGCCGACCAACGCGATCGTCACCTCGCGCGAGGGCTGGTGCACCCGCTGGAGCAACCGGTCCCAGTCGGTCCAGTCGACGTCCCGAAACGGCAGCCCGAGCTTGCGGACGACGTAGGCGTCGAGCCCCTCCGCGTGCAGCACCTTCGGGATGTCGTAGATGCTGGCGGCGTCGACGGCGCTGACCACCGCGTCGATGTCGACGTCGCACATGTTCGCGACCTTGCGCTTGATGCCCTCGTTGATCGGACGGTCGCTGCGGCAGACGATCGCGTCCGGCGTGATGCCGATGGTGCGCAGCGCCTGGACGGAGTGCTGCGTCGGCTTGGTCTTGAGCTCTCCCGACGGGCCGATGTAGGGGATCAGGCTGACGTGCAGGAAGAAGCAGCGGTCCCGACCGACCTCCTGGCGCACCTGACGGGCGGCCTCGAGGAACGGCAGCGACTCGATGTCGCCGACCGTGCCGCCGACCTCGGTGATGACGACGTCGACGTCGGGACCGGCGAGCGAGCGGATGCGGCTCTTGATCTCGTCGGTGATGTGCGGGATCACCTGGACGGTGTCGCCGAGGTACTCCCCGCGGCGCTCCTTGGCGATGACCGCGCTGTAGACCTGGCCGGTCGTGACGTTGGCGTCGCCGTGCAGCGCCTCGTCGAGGAACCGCTCGTAGTGCCCCACGTCGAGGTCGGTCTCCGCGCCGTCGTCGGTGACGAAGACCTCGCCGTGCTGGAACGGGTTCATCGTCCCGGGATCCACGTTGAGGTACGGGTCGAGCTTCTGCATCGTCACGCGCAGCCCGCGCGCCTTCAGCAGCCGACCGAGCGACGAGGCGGTGAGTCCCTTGCCGAGCGAGGAGGCGACGCCCCCGGTGACGAACAGGTGGCAGGTCTCTCGCGCGCCGCTTGTCATATGGCTTGCTCCCCGTGACTCGTGCAGACCGAACGCCTGCGGCACGGAAGTTCAGGCTAACAGGGTCCGGTGTCGGCAGTGCGTCAACGCGAGGACGACGCGCGCACAGCGCGTGCGAGCAGCAGGTCCGCGACCGGACCGGGGTGCTGCGCGTGCAGGTCGTGGTCGCCCACCATCAGCACCACCTCCGAGATCGGGAGCTGCGCAGCGGCCCGGGCGACGTCCTCCCGCACCTCCTCCCCCGGCCCGGTCGCCGTCAGCAGCACCACCGGCTGGGTGGTCGCCGCGCGCAGACCGGCGACGTCGTGCTCCCACAGCCCGCGCAGGACCTGCAGGTGGTCCTCGAACGACAGCCAGGGCGCGACCGTCCCGTCGTCGCGGACCTCGAAGCACGCGAACGCCCCGGCGATCCCCTCGAGGGGCCAGTCCGGGTGGGCGTCGCGGATCCACCCCTCGGCGACCTCGACCGCCGTCCCCGCCGTGCGTGGAGGCGCGAGCACCTCGGCGCACGACGACCACTCCGGCCACCGGGCCTGCAGGTCCAGGTGACCTCCGTCGACGCACACCACCCCGGACACCGCGGACCCGAGCACCCGCGCCGCCTCGAGGACCACGATCGCGCCGTACGACTGCCCGACCAGCACCACCGGCCCGGCGGCGAGGAAGCCCAGCGCCTCCAGCAGCGGCGGCAGGTCACCCGCCACGGCAGGGATGGCGTACGGCGTCCCGCCCTGGGGCGTGCTCGAGCGTCCGTGCCCGCGCAGGTCCACGCTCGCCACCGGGTGACCCGCCTCGGCGAGCCGGCGGGCGACGCCGTCCCACAGGCGGGCGTTCGACGCCAGGCCGTGCACGAGCAGGTACGGCGTCGGGCCGCCCGCGACCGGAGCCGGTCCGCCCCGCCAGACCGCCAGGTCCACGCCGGGCGCGACCGGGACGCGCAGGTCGGGCTCGGGGCGCGTGGGGGCAAGCACCCGCTGAACCTACGCCGGGTGCGACCCGTCAGCGCGTCAGGGCAGCCGGTCGAGCAGCAGCTGCGGGTCGAAGCCCGCGCCGAGCACCGCGGCAGCCACGGCACCGATCAGCGCGAGTGCGGGAGCGACGTACCCGCGGCGCGGGGTGAGCGCCGCCGTCACGCGGGCGCCCACGACGTGGTCGAGCAGCCCCAGCCGGACGAGCAGGGCCGACGGAGCACCCGCCCGCCCGTGGTCGAGCACCTGCTCGGTCGTCGTCGGGTAGCCCACGACGGTGATGCTCCGCGCGCCGGCCTGCGCGCACACCAGCAGCGCCAGGTCAGCGGCGGGCACCGTCGTACCGAACGGCGTGACCGACCGCTCGAGCCCCTCCGGGCGCGGCCCCCGTCCGAGGACGTCCGTGGCCCGCGCCAGGGCCGCCTCGCTGCAGTGGCGAAGGTCCCCGACGAGCAGGTCTGGCGTGCGTCCCGCCGCGAGCAGCAGGTCCGCGCCCCCCTCGACCCCCACGAGGACCGGACGCCGGCGCCCGAGGAACCGACGCAGCCCCTGCAGCTCCTCCTTGGCCGCGTGGGCGTCGACGACCACGACGACGTCGCGGCCGTCCAGGTCCGTGGGCGGCCACGGGATCCCGGCGCCGTCGAGCAGCACGTCGCGCTCATCGAGCAGGAAGCCCGTCGTGTTGGCGACGAGGTCCGCGAGCTGCGCGGCGAGGCCGGCGCGGGCGTGGTCCGCGGCTGCTGTCACGGCGTCGAGGTCGAGCACCGTGCCCGACGCGACGCGCTCGTCCCCGATCCACAGCGCGTCGTCGTGCACCCGTCCGGTCCGCCCGTCCTTGAACGCGCCGAAGACCTCTGCGCCCACGTGGTCGAGCAGGACCACCCCCGCGTCGACGAGCACGCGCGGTCCGAGGTTCGGGTAGCGGCCGCTGGTGCTCGGGGCGGCGTTCACGACCGCGGCGACGTGCCGGTCCACCAGCGCCTGCGCCGTGGCTCCGTCGAGGTCGAGGTGGTCCAGGACGACGATGTCGCCGGCGTGCAGGCGCGACAGCAGCGCCGTGGTCTCCCGCCCGCTCCTCAACGTGCCGGTGACGCCGGGCTCGGGCGGTGCGGGCGTACGACGGAACCTCATCTTCCCAGGGTGCGCCCGCCGCCCCGGTCCACCGGTCAGGCGCGCCGGGTCAGAAGTAGTCGAGGATCTCCGCGGGCTCACCGGCGAACGCCGCGGCGAGGCCAGGGACCGGCCGGTCCACGAGCCCGTGCCGCACGAGGAACGCGCTGCCGGCGCCGGCGTAGAGCGCGGCGAGACCCCGCGGGGTGACGTTCGGGCCACCCGGTCCCGGCACGAGCTGCCCTCGACCGTCCGCCACCTCCAGTCGGTGACCCACGCCCGCGACCGTCAGGTCCTCGGTCCACGCGCCTGGTCCGAACCCCCGCGCAGCGACGGCTGCGACCGGGTCGAGCACCCGCAGGCTCCACGGCTGCCGCTCCGACGGCACCGGCAGCAGTCCGGGTACGGCGACAGCCAGGTCCTCGACGCGACCGCGCCAGTGCACGCTGCCGGCGACCGCGTCCCACGACCGGAGGCTGCCGAGAAGGGCGCCGACCGCCGCCGGCGTGGAGGCGATGAGCTCCTGCAGGTGAAGCTCGCCGTCCCCGTGGTAGCCGCGCTCGCGCTGATAGCCGACGTAACCGGTGACCTGCCCGTCCTCGACGGCCACCGTCGCGACGTCCTGCCGCAGCAGCGTCGCGACCGTCCGCTCCGGCGCCCGGGCGAGCAGGCCGTTGCCCCCCGCGCCACGCGCGTCGTACAGCGCGGCGACGGCGGCGTGGTCGGCCGGCGTGAGCCCGCGCACGGTGGCGGAGGACGCGGCGGCGGGCAGGTCGCGGGTCGGGACCGCCGTGACGTCGAGCGTGCCGACCACCTCCCACCCCAGGCGCCGGTAGATGCCCGGGGCCGTCGCGAACAGCACACTGAGCGGCGCCGACGAGTCGGCGACCATGAGGTCCAGCAACCGGCCGACGAGGCCCTGGCCGCGCGCGTCCGGGTGGGTCGCCACGCCCGCGACGCCGAGCATCGGCACGACCCGGCCGCCCCACCACTGGTGGTCATGTCGCGCCGCGACCTTCGCGACCAGCCGACCCGCGTCGTCGAACGCGCCGTACGCCGAGCGGGTGACGCCCACCGGGGGCTCGTGCTGCAGGGGCGTCTGGTCGCGCTCACCGCCGAACGCCAGGCGGCTGAGCGCCCAGGACTGCTCGAGGTCGTCGTCCGTCAGCAGCCGCAGCCTCACCGCGACTTGACCTCGGCCGCCACCGCCAGCAGCTCCTCCGCGTGCCCGCGGGCGAGCCCGGTGTCGATGCCGGCGAGCATCCGGGACAGCTCGGCGACCCGGCCGGCCTCGTCGAGCGCGACGATCCCGGACGAGGTGACCTGGCCGCCATCGGACTTGACCACCACGAGGTGCTGATCGCCGAAGGCGGCCACCTGGGGCAGGTGGGTCACGACGATCACCTGGTGGTCGCGCGCCAACCGCGCCAGCCGGGTCCCGATCTCCACGGCGGCCCGACCGCCGACACCGGCGTCGACCTCGTCGAAGACCATGACCGGAGGTCCGTCGGCCCCGGCGAACACGACCTCCACGGCCAGCATCACGCGCGACAGCTCACCGCCGGACGCGCCCTTGTGCAGCGGCCGGGCGGGGGCGCCGCTGTGCGGCGTGAGCAGCAGCTCGACGTCGTCGCAGCCGTCCGGGCCCGCGGTCTCGAGCACGTCACCGGGCCGCGCGGTGACCGCGGCGCTGACCACGGCGTGCGGCATGGCCAGCTCGACCAGCTCACCGGTCACCGCCGTACCGAAGCGGTCGGCGGCTGCCGTGCGCGCGGCGGTGAGCTCCGCGCCGAGCGCTGCCAGCTCCGCGGACAGCCGAGCGTCCTCCTCGGCGAGCGCGCTGATGCTGTCGTCGGCGTTGTCCAGCGCGAGCAGCCGGTCGCTCGCCGAGGCGGCCCACGCCAGCACCCCATCGGCGTCCTCGACGCCGTGACGGCGCACGAGCGTGGTGAGGGCAGCGAGCCGGTCCTGCGCGGTGCTCAGCCGGGCGGGGTCGGCGTCCACCCCCAGGGCGTACGACGCGAGCTCGCCGGCGACGTCGGCCGCCAGCAGGGCGAGCTCACGGGTGCGGCCGGCCAGCGCGTCGAGCGCCACGTCGTGCCCCGCGACGGCCTCGAGCGCACGACGCGCGGCCGTCACGAGCTCGAGCGCGTTGCTCGCCTCCGGCCCGGTCTCCTCACCAGTGAGGGCTGCCTGGGCTGTTGCCGCTGCCGCGCGCAGGTCGTCGGCGTAGGACAGGCGCTCGATCTCAGCGACGAGCGCCGCCGACTCGCCCGCCGTCGGCGCGACGGCCTCGACCTCCGCCACGCCCAGGCGCAGCAGCTCGGCCTCGCGGCGGCGCTCCCCCGCCTCGGCCTGCAGCTGCGCGAGGGTCGCGCGGACGTCCTTCCAGCGCGCCCACAGCGCGCCGAACCGCTCTCGCCGGTCGAGCACCTCGGGTCCGGCGAACCGGTCGAGCGCCAGCCGCTGGCGGGCAGGTTGCAGCAGTCGCTGCTGGTCGCTCTGGCCATGGACGGCGAGCAAGTGCTCCCCGAGCTCGGCGAGCACCGCCACCGGAGCGCTGCGGCCCCCGACGTGCGCGCGACTGCGCCCGTCGGCGCCGACGGTGCGCGACAGCAGCAGCGCCCCGTCGTCGAGCTCGCCGCCGGCGTCGACCGCCCGGGTCACCGCGGGGTGGTCTGGGGGCAGGACCAGCCGTCCCTCGACGACTGCACGTCCGCTCTCCGGGCGCACCCGGCTGCTGTCCGCGCGACCACCGAACAGCAGCGCGAGGCCCTGCACCACCATCGTCTTGCCGGCGCCGGTCTCGCCACTGACGACCGTCAGCCCGGGGGCGAGGTCGAGCACGGCCTCGTCGATGACACCGAGGCCGGAGATCCGCAGCTCCTCCAGCACACGCCGACCCTAGCCGCGTGCTGCGACGAAGCGGGGGTGCCGCTCCACAGATGGTTCAGTCCCGGGCCCGCCCGCGCCAGCCGTCGACGTCGAGGTCGAACTTCTCCACCAGCGTGTCGGTGAACGTTCGCGGGTGGGGGGTGCGCGCGAGCGGTACCGGCACCTTGCCCCGTCGTACCTCCACCCGGGATCCGTGCGGGAGGTCGATGGTGCGGCGGCCGTCGCAGGCGAGGATCGCCTCCGCCCCGCTGTCGAGCACCTCCATGGCCAGCACCGAGCTGGTGGCGACGACCATCGGTCGGGCGAACAGCGCATGGGCGCTGATCGGCACCACCAGGTGTGCCTCGACGCTCGGCCAGACGATCGGTCCCCCGGCGCTGAACGCGTACGCCGTCGAGCCGGTCGGGGTCGCAGCGACCACGCCGTCACAGCCCCATCTCGACAGCGGCCGGCCGTCGATCTCCACGACGACCTCGAGCATCCGCTCGCGGCTGGCCTTCTCGACCGACGCCTCGTTCAGCGCCCAGCCCTCACCGAGCAGCACGCCGTCGAGGGTCGCGACGACGTCGAGGGTGAGCCGCTCCTCCACCGCGTAGTCACGGTCCAGCACGTGCCCGACGGTGCCGTCGAGGTCGGTCGACTCCGCCTCGGCGAGGAACCCCACCCGGCCGAGGTTGACCCCGAGCAGCGGGACGCCGCTGTCGCGGGAGAGCTCGGCCGCGCGCAGGATCGTCCCGTCACCACCGAGCACGAGGACCAGCTCGGCGCCCTCGGCGGCCTCGGCGCCCGTCGCGAACACCCGGCAACCCGGCTGGGCCCCGATCTCCTGTGCCTCGTCGGCCAGCAGCCGCACCTCCACGCCGGCGTCCTGCAGTCGGGCCGCCACCGCGCGGGCGGCCTCCGCCGTCTTGGGTCGGCCGGTGTGGGCCAGCAGGAGCACAGCGCGCGTCACGACGCAGATGCTGTCATGCCGGTCCGTGGAGGATCGCCCGCTGGAGGTCCTCCTCCACCAGCGGCGGCGCGCCGGCCGCGAGCCACAGGAAGAACTCCACGTTCCCGCTCGGGCCGGGCAGCGGGCTCGCCACCACCCCACGGACCCCCAGTCCCAGCTCCCCCGCCTGCTCGGCCACGCGGCGTACGGCGGACGCGCGCACCTGCGGGTCGCGCACCACGCCACCCGACGGGAGGTTCTCGCGCCCGACCTCGAACTGCGGCTTGACCATGGGCATCAGGTCCGCACCGGGGCGAGCGCACCGCACGAGGGCAGGCAGCACCAGGCCCAGCGGGATGAACGACAGGTCGGCGACGACGAGGTCGACCGGGTCGCCGACCTGCTCGGGCTCGAGCGCCCGGGCGTTGACCCGCTCCACCACCGTCACCCGGTCATCGGTGCGCAGGCGCCAGTCGATCAGGCCGTAGCCGACGTCGACCGCGACCACGTGCGCCGCGCCCCTGCGGAGCAGGACGTCGGTGAAGCCACCCGTGGACGCGCCGGCGTCGAGCGCGCGGACCCCGGAGGGGTCGTAGCCGAAGGCGTCCAGCGCGCCGATCAGCTTGTGCGCGCCCCGCGACACCCACTGCTCGGCGGGGTCCTCGTCGACGAGCACCGGTGTGTTGGGCTCGACGCCGGTGGCGGGCTTGGTCGCGACGGTCCCGGCAACCCGCACCTTCCCGTCGGCGATGAGTCCGGCAGCGTGCTCGCGGCTGCGCGCCAGCCCCCGACGTACCAGCTCGGCGTCGAGCCGCGCCCGTCGAGGCAGCTCAGCCGCCCGTCATGCGTCGTCGAGCTGCGCGAGCGCGTCCTGCAGGGCCCGGTGCACACCGTCGAACGCCGGGACGTGCTCCTCGAGCGGACGGTCCGCCAGCCCCTCGAGCGCGTCGAGAGCCTGGCGGACGGGGTGGTGGACCTGCTCGTCAGGCACCGGGCGCCTTCTTCGCGGGCGCCTTCTTCGCCGGAGCCTTCACGGGCGCCTTCTGAGCCGGAGCCTTCACGGGGGCCTTCTGCGCCGGGGCCTTCTGAGCCGGAGCCTTCCCCGGAGCCTTCTGAGCCGGGGCCTTCTTCGCGGGGGCGGCGGTCGGCGTGCTCCCCGCCGATCCGGTCTTGCCCGCTGACCCCGCAGCCGTGGGAGACGCCGTCCCCGCTGCAGCGCGAGCCTCACGCAGCTCGCCCTCCAGCGATCGGACGCGGGCGGTGAGCTCGTCGACCTCGTCGGTGCTGGCCAAGCCGACGCGACCGAGCGCCTTGTCGACCTCGAAGCGCACCAGCGCGGTCAGCGCCTCGCGGTTGCTCTTGCTCTGGGCGACCAGGTCGTCCGCCAGCCCGGTCACCGTTCCGGCGGCCGCACCGCCCTGGGCGACCAGTGCCTTCGCCGCGGCCGTGGCCTTCGACTTGGTGACCTCCGTCAGCCCGCTGGCCAGTGCCAGGTAGCCCTTCAGCGCGTCGTTCACGACATCCCTCCTCGGGCGGCGACGTCGCCGCCAGGGCAGGCTATCGCCTCGGACGGTACGTTCACCCGCAAGCGAGCGGCATCGGGACGGGAGCGCAGGTGGCCAGTCAGCAGGAGTGCGACGACGCGTTCCGCTTGCTCGCCGACCTGCTCGACGCCGTGGACCCCGACGTGCGCAGCAAGTACGTCCTGGACCGCACCGTCTCCTGCAAGGTCAGCGACCTCGGCGTGACGTGGTCGGCGCGGTTGTGCGAGGACGGCCTGCTCGGCGTCACGGCACAGGACAGCCCCCGCGCGCAGATCCGGCTGTCGGTCAGCAGCGACGACCTGCTCGCCCTCGTCGGGGGGACCCAGGCCGTCCCGTCGGCTGTCGCCACCGGCAAGCTGCGGGTGCAGGCAGGCCCGATCGACATGCTCCGGCTGACCGCCCTGCTGTCGCTGTCACCCCTGTAGCCGCGGCACCCCTGTCACTGCGGGCCCCTGTCACTGCCAGGCCAGCGCGCACGCCGCCCGCAGCGCGTCATCGGAGTCGTCGTCCGGAACGACGGTGTCACCGTCACGGTGGGCCCGTCCGACGCCGCACCGCGCGGCCTCCCCCTCCACGACGGGCGCCTCGTGCCGCTGTCCCAGTCCCCGCAGGTCGCTCGCGACGTACGTCGGACGCCGGTCCGCCGGGGCGGCGAGCAGCGCGTCCCGGTCGGTCACCCCTGTGAGCACGAGCAGGCTGTCGGCACCTGCCCGGACCGCGCCCAGGACGTCGGTGTCCAGGCGGTCGCCCACGACCAGCGGCCGACGGGCGGCGACCCGCTCGACGCTGATCGCGTGCAGCTCCGGTTCGGGCTTGCCGACGACGACCGGGTGCGCGCCGGTGGCGGTGACCAGCGCCTGGACGAAAGCGCCGTTGCCCGGCAGCGGCCCGCGCGTCGTCGGGTAGGTGCTGTCGGTGTTGCCCGCGACCCACAGCGCTCCCGCCCTGATCGCGACCGACGCCTCCGCGAGATCCGCCCAGCTGGTCGTCGTCGCCAGGCCCTGGACGACCGCCGCCACGCCGTCGCCGGTACGGACCGGCTCCAGACCCTGCTCGCGAACGAGATCAGCCAGGTCGTCGGTGCCGACGACGAGCACTCGGTCCCCCGGTGAGAGCCGAGCCGCGAGCCACCGCGCTGCGGCCTGACCGCTGGTGACGACATCCTCCGCGACAGCCGGGATGCCCAGGTCAGTCAGGTGCTGCGCCACGGTCTCGGGACGCCGGGAGGCGTTGTTGGTCACGAAGGCTGTGCGCATCCCCGCGTGGCGGGCGGCGGCGACCCCCTCGGCCGCGTGCGCGACGGGGTCCTGGCCGAGGTACAGCACCCCGTCGAGGTCGAGCAGCGCCGCGTCGTACGCCTCGTGCAGGGGCCGCTCCGACGCGCCCAGCACTCCCGCGCGCCTGGTCAGCGGCGGGAGGCGGTCAGGGCAGCCCGCGCGCCACGCAGCGCCGTGCTGTAGTACGCGATGTCCGGGCGCATCGCCGCGGCCAGCGCGAGGTGCTCGACGGCTGTCTCCCAGTCCTCGAGCTTGGACAGCGCCAGGCCGAGGCCGAACTGCGCGTAGTCGTCCGCGGGGTTCACCGAGATGATCCAGGAGAAGTTCTCCTTCGCCTCGTCGTACATCCCCATGTCGAACTGCGCGCGCGCGAGCGCCTCGCGTGCCATCCGTGAGTCGGGAGCAGAGGTGACGGTGTGCCCCAGGACCTGGACCGCGGCGGCGGCGTCACCCGTCTCGAGCAGCTCCAGCCCGCGCAGGTACCAGTCGTAGGAGTCGCCCTGCGGGGCGACGTCCGGCGGCGGAGGGGGCAGGTCGGAGAACGGGCGGGGCTTCTCCTCGTCCGGTGCTCGCGGGTCGTAACGCGGGTCGTACCTCTCGGACACGCCCACTCCTCTCGTCTCCGCGACCCCGTCCGGGGCCTGTGCTCGGTTCCTCCAACAACGCCGTGCCGGTCCGCTCCTGCGCTGTCCTGTGGGGTGCCACGTGAGGTGCCACCTGAGAGGTTCAGCGCACGACCGGCCTAGCATGCCGCCATGTCCGCGAGCCCGGGTGAGCCCGCCCCTGTCCCTGCTGTCGAGCCGGCGTCCGTCGCCCCTACCCCGTCCGGCGTGGTGCTGTCACCGTTTCGGGGTCTGCGCTACGACCCTGCTCATGCCTTCGTCGACCTGGCCTCGGTCACGTCTCCGCCGTACGACGTCATCGACGCCGCCGGCGTCGACGCGCTCGAGAGCGCGAGTGATGTCAACGTCGTGCGTCTCATCCTCCCACGGGACGGCGCCGGCGAGGGGGAACCGGGACAAGACAGGTACACCCGCGCCGCCGAGACCCTCGTCGCGTGGCGTGCCGAAGGGGTGCTCCGGCCTGATCCGGAGCCTGCGTTGTACGTCTACGAGCAGGCCTCCCAGACGCACGCCCAGCGGGGACTGCTCGGCGCGCTCGCGCTCACCCCGCCCGAGGACGGCATCGTCCTTCCGCACGAGAACACCATGTCCGGGACCGTGTCCGACCGCCTGGCGCTCTACACCGCCGTCGGCGCCGACCTCGAACCCATCTTCCTGCTGTACGCCGGGGGTGGCGCCGCGTCCCAGGCCGTGGCCGGCGCGTCGGAACTCCCCCCGCTGCTCGACGTCACCCTCCCCGACGGTCTGCGCCACCGGGTCTGGGCCCTCACCGACCCGGACCAGCTCGCCGCCATCGCCGCGGACCTGCACGACCGCACGGCCGTGATCGCGGACGGGCACCACCGGTATGCGACGTACCTGCAGCGGCAGGAGCGCGCCTGGGCCGCCGGAGCAGGCGCAGGGCCGTGGGACGCGGGCCTGACCTTCCTCGTCGACAGCACCGCGTTCGGGCCGGAGGTGCATCCCATCCACCGGGTGATCCCGGACGTCGAGGCGTTCGAGCTGGCTCGACGTGCGGACACGGCCATGACCGGGCACGACCTGGACGGGGACGACCTCGAGTCCGCTCTGGCCGCGCTGGCCGACGCCGGCACGGCGGGACCAGCCTTCCTGCTCGTCAGCGGCGACGGCGGGACCCTGCGCCTGCTGACCCACCCGGACGCCGAGCGGCTGGCCGCCGCGCTGCCGGCGGAGCGGTCCGCGGCCTGGCGTGCGCTGGACGTGAGCGTGCTGCACCACTACCTGGTGGCTGACGTGTGGGGGCTGTCCGACGACGTGGCGACCGTCCGCTACGAGCATGACGTCGAGGCGGCGATCGCGACCGCCGCACGCACCGGAGGGACCGCCGTGCTGCTCAACCCCACACCCATCGAGGCCGTGACGTCGGTCGCTCAGGGCGGTGAGCGGATGCCCCGCAAGTCGACCCTGTTCACCCCCAAGCCGCGCACCGGTCTGGTGATCCGCGACCACCGCGACGCCTGAGAGCGTCACGGCTCTCAGCGGGCTCGACGATCACGAGGGACGCGCCAGCCGACGGCAGCGCAGCACCTCGACCTCGTAGCGCGAGGCCAGTCCCTGGGCGCCACGCCAGAAGCGTCGGCGCAGCGCACCCTCGACCCGCACCACGTCGCCCGCCTGCCACCCGCGCAACGAGCGCTGCATCGCCGGTCCCGTCGCGACGCAGTCGAAGGTGTCGATGGTGACGGGTCGCACGCCCGCCGGAGGAGCGGGGCTGCGCGGAGGTCGGTCGACGACCAAGCGTCCCAGCACCAGCACGTCACCGCTGGGAAGCGACTTCTCCGACGCCGGGGCCGACACCCGGCCGACGAGGATCACCTGGTTGACGCAGGTGTCGTCGTCGGCTCCTCCTGGCTCACTGCTCGGACGGGCCCCTCTGGTCGTGCTGTTGCGCTGCATGGGCTCTCCTCGGCTCGACCGACCCCCACTGGGTCGTGGTCCCACCGTGACAGGTCGACCCTCTCGAGGCGGGCGTCGCGCGCGCGACTGTGGACAGCGCACCGGCCTGGGGACAACGGGACAGCGCAACCTCGCGCCTGTCCCACCAGCTCAGTCGAACAGGCGCAGCTCGTCGGGGGCATCCGGCTCGCGCGTGACCTCGGCGGCACTGTCGGGCGGCTGGAACGACAGCCCCGTGCTCGGGCCGCGCTGCATCGCGGGGATCTCGTCGTCCTGCACGTGCGGGGCGCGGAACAGGCGCTCCCGCGCTTGCCTGCCTGCATCGGGTGCCGCCTCGGGCACCGCATCCAGCACCGCATCAGGCACCGCATCAGGCACCGCATCAGGCACCGCATCAGGCACCGCATCAGGCACTGCATCGAGGACTGCATCGGGCACTGCCTCGGGCATAGCAGCGGGTGGGACGTCCGCCGCAACCGGCTCGTCGGGCACGCCAGCGAGAAGATCGTGAACGGGGGCGTCTGGCGCGTCGCCGTCACCGCCGCCGTCGCCGTCACCGCCCCCGTCGCCGTCGCCGTCACCGCCGCCGGCCTCATCGGGTTCAGAGCCGTCCTCGGAACCATCCTGGAGATCGACGAAGACCAGGCCGTCCAGCTCGAGCAGTCGGTCCTCCGCATCGGTTTCACCGTCGGGGTCGACCTCAGCGGCGCGCGCGAACCAGGTCCTCGCCTCCTGCTCGCGACCGGCGTCCAGCAGGGCATCGGCGTAGGCGTACCGCAACCGCGCCGTCCACGGGCGCACCGGGCCTTCCAGCGCCGGGACCTGGAGGAGCGCGACCGCCGTCCCCGCCTGACCGAGGTCGCGGCGGGCACCGGAGGCGACGATCATCAGCTCGACCCGCGTCGCGGGGTCGAGGTCCTTCGCTTGCGGGTCCTGCGTGACGAGCAGCGCCCGGTCCGGATGCCCCAGTGCGCGCTCACAATCCGCCATCACCGCCAGGTGGTCCGGCTGCCCCGTCATCCGACGCGCCGCGCGCAGCTCGCTGAGCGCCTCGGCCCACTCCCCTGCGGTGTAGGCCACCAGGCCATTGGCCTCGCGGACGACGCCGAGCCGGCCCGCGAGCGCTCGCGCGGCTCGGGCGTGGGCGAGCGCCTGGGCGGGGTCGTCGTCCATCAACCGGCCGGCCATCACCAGGTGCTTGCCGACGAGCTCCGCGGTGTCCTTGGCCAGCGACATCAACTG
>CAWASC010000013.1:0-85096 GCA_963784705.1 uncultured Actinomycetota bacterium | reverse complement strand
CGAGCTGGAGTCGGCTGCGGAGTGGGCGGCGCCGGGCGTGACGGGGTTGGGTCCGGTCGAGGCCGGACCGCTGCCTCCACCGAGCCCGGTGGTCGCGGCGCTGCTGCGGGCGGTCGAGCGGGTGGTGGCGGTGCGGCCGTCGCAGGTCGACGCGGCGCAAGCGCTGTCGGATGCGCAGGCGCTGCTGCAGGTCGAGCAGCAGCTGCGGGTGCACGACCTGACCCGCCTGGCCGATGTGCACGCCCGGGGGCTGACCGACCTGGTCGGGGCGCGGAGTGTGAAGGCGTGGGTGCGGGAGCACCGGCCCGACGGTGACCCTGGTGATGCGCTGCTCGCGAACCGGCTGCGGACCTTCCCTGCGCTTGGACGCGGCGGTGCAGGACCGGCGCGTCAGCCTGGGAGCGGCGCGGAAGACGGCGGGGGCGTTACGGACCTGCGGGCCGCACCTGGACCGTGCCGATGGGCTCATCGACGGGCTCCCGGGTGATCTGGTCCTGAACGCGGTCGTGGGGAACGTCGCGGGGCTGATCTGCCGTGAGCTGCAAGGGCTGCACGACGACGACCCCCGACTGCAGCCCGTCATCGACCGCGCGCAGACCCTGCTGAGGCTCGAGGGGACGCAGGCTGAGCGGTTGGAGCACACGCTGCTGTGGCTCGCCGAAGCCATCGCACCCCGCGCCTTGGCGGGGGCGTTGGACGAGATCGTCGTCGCGGTCCTGCCCAGCCTGCTGGAGGACCGCGCCGAGAAGGGCCACGAACGCCGGGGCCTGTCGATCACCGAGCTCCCGGACGGTCAGGGGTGGCACCTGTGCGGGGACCTGGACCTCGAGTGCGGCGAACGCCTCTGGACCGTCCTGCGCGCCGCCGCAGCCCACGACACCCGCAACCCCGACGACACCGCCGCGTGGGCCGACGCCCGTGAGGCAGGTGCGACGGAGGCGGAGGACGTGTGGGGACCGCTCGGTCAGGCCCTCCAGCACGACGGGATGCTGCCCCAGGGCCTGCCGCGTGGACGCAGGAAGCGGCTGCACGACGCGTTCTCGAACGCCCTGGAGCGCTACCTCGCCGCCGGCCTCGGCGGGCTGGTCAGCAAGACCCCCGTGCAGATCCACGTCACCATCCCCGAAGCCACCCTCACGAACAGCAGACCCGGTGCCCCACCACCACGCGCCGACAGCGGACGGCTCCTGCCGAGATCGCTGGTCCGCCGGTGGTGGTGCGACAGCCACATCACCACCGTCGTGCTCAGCCTCGGCGGCAAGGCCCTCCGCACGATCCACTCCCAACGCACCCTCACCGCCGACGAACGACGGGCCCTCGACCTCGAAGGCGCAGGACGGTGCGCCGGCGACGGCTGCTGCCCCGGCGTCCCCGACCCGCTGATCGTCCTACGCCCCCATCACGTCCTGGGGTACGCCGAGGACCAGGTCACCAGCCTCGACGAGACGCTCAACGTGTGCGACACCCTCCACCACGACCTGCACACCGGAAAGCGCACGGTCAGGCTCCGCGACGGCCGCTGGCTGAACGAGGACGGCATCACCACCCCCACTTGGCACGACCAGAACCCACCGTTCTGATCTGATCTGACCCACGGCGCAGGACGTGAGCGGGACTCAGATCCGGAAGTTACTGCCGCGGTAGGTGAAGCACGAGCACCCGTTGTCGTAGCCAAGGTCCCGCCCCGCCCCGGGCAGCGCGCTGTTGTCCGCGGCGAGGCCGCTGACGAAGGCGAACGCCGTGGGGAACGTCGGTCCCGCAGCGGCGAGTCCACGGACGATGGACGGGCCGTCGAGGCCACCGCCTGCCTGGTCCGACCGTAGGGACGCAAGCACCCTTCGGCGACGTACGCAGCCCCCTGTCCCGACGCGGCAGGGTGGAGGATTCCCCCCGGAGGTACGGCGATGAGCGGTGACCGGTGGGGCGTGACCGTGCAGGAGGTGGTCCGCGCCTACCCCTGCGATGCGGTGGTGCCGACGCCGTACCTTCCCCTGTGGCGAGGGGTCACCGTCCACGCGCCGGTCGAGCAGGTGTGGCCGTGGGTCAGGCAGGTGCGTCTCGCGCCGTACTCCTACGACTGGATCGACAACCTCGGGCGCCGGTCCCCGAGGGTGCTCAGCGACCTGCCTGACCCGCGACCGGGCGACCCGTTCACCCGGATGGGCAACCGCTGGGACGTGGGGCGGGTGCTGTCCGTCGTACCGAAGGAGCACCTGACGGCAGCCATCATGGGCGCGGTGATGTCCTACGTGCTGGTACCAAAAAACGAAGACACCCGGCTGCTGTTGAAGATCGTGTTGCAGCGCAGGGCCTGGTGGGGCCCTGCCCTCGCGGTCGGCGACTGGCCGATGGCGCGCCGCCAGCTGCTGACCCTCAAGGCGTTGTCGGAGCGCTCTCCCAGCTCCTGAGAGCGCGCTCGTTCAACGCATCGGTGAGCAGGCCGACGAGCGCTTCGAGCTGGACGTCGACGGACGACGAGATCTCCTCGTCGGAGCCGTCGAGGGCGCGAGCGGCCAGACCGGCCTTGCCGTCGATGAGCTCCGCGACCTTCGCGTCGATGGTCTGGGCCGCGATGATGCGCCAGGCCGTGACCGGCTGGTCCTGGCCGATGCGGTGCACGCGGTCGATGGCCTGCGTCTGCTCGGCGTCGGTCCACGACAGCTCGGCGAGCACGACGTCCGAGGCGACCTGCAGGTTCAGCCCGACGCCGGCGGCGGTGAGGGAGCAGACCACGATCGCGACGTCGGGGTCCTTCATGAACGCGTCGATGCTGGCCTGCCGGGTCTTGGGCGTCTGGTCGCCGCGGATCGACACGTGCCGGATGCCCCGCTGGGTGAACGTCTGCTCCGCGGCGTCCATCACGTCGATGTGCTTGGCGAAGAACACCACCTTGCCCACGTTCCGCGACAGCTGGGCGGCGTAGTCGGCGGCGAGACCAGCCTTCGCCTGCCCGATGCGACGCATCATCGTGAAGACGTTCTCGTCGGTGCTCTTCTCGTCGGTGTCCTGGCGCTCCCAGCCGGCGACCTTGCGCACGAGCTCGAGGTCGATGCCGTGCAGCGTCTCGCCGCGGGCCTCGACAGCGCTGTCGTAGCGCTTGACCAGCCGACGCGCGAGCACCCGCTCGGCCTCGCGGATCGACCGGCCGAGGGCGCCGTCGAGCTCCACAGGCAGGTCGGCGATGCGCCGCGCCGGGATGTCGGCGGCCACGTCGACCTTGCGCCGGCGCACGATGCCGAGGTCGATGACTGCCTCCCGTGCCGCCGGGCCGAAGCCCGGGTCCACCGGGGTGAGGCCGTTCTCCTCGAGCAGGTTCATCAGCTCGGCCCCCGGCTCCTTGTCGCCGATCCAGCCAAGGAACTGCCAGATGGCCAGGAAGTCCTCGATGTCGTTGATGAGCGGCGTCCCCGTCAGCGCCATGAGCAGCGGCCGCAGGGTGCGGGCGCGGATCCGCTCCGACACCTCCATGACGTGGCGGGACCGTTGCGACTTCGGGTTCTTGATGAAGTGCGCCTCGTCGACGACCATGCCGCGAAAGCCCATCGTGCCCATCCAGCCGACGTGCCGGTCGAGCACCTCGTAGTTGACGATCACGATGTCGGAGAAGCCGTCCACCGTGTCGCCGTCTCCGTGCACCACCGTCGCCTTGTGGTTCGGCGTCCAGCGCGCAGCCTCCCGCGCCCAGTTCGTCTTGACGACGTTCGGGACGACGCACAGCAGCGGGTAGGCGTTCGCCGCCTGCGCGGCGAGCAGGGCCTGCGCGGTCTTGCCCAGGCCCGGCTCGTCGGCGAGCAGGAACGTCCGGTGGCCGTCCGCCGCCGCGGCGATGACCTGGGCCTGGTGGGGCATGAGGGCGAGCCCGGGCGGACCGATCAGGGAGGAGGGCGCGGGCAGGTCCATGCAGGACGTCGCGCCGCCGGAGGCCGTCTCGAAGGACTTGAGCAGCGGGTTCAGCAGCTCCCAGGTCGCGAGCAACCGGGGCCGCGCCTTCGGCGGCGGAGGCGCGTCGTAGTCGGGTTCCAGGAACGGGTTGGCGAGCTGGCGGGCGATCACGGACGCCGGCACCACCCGCTTGTCCTGCTTGTCGCCGTTGCCGCTGCGGACGAACGGCGAGGAGAAGTCGGTGCGGACCGGTTCGGTCTCGACCTCGAGCCCCGCCGCCTGACGCATCTCGCGCAGCGCGGTCCGCACCCCGTCGAGCGGCTCGGCGTCCTCCGCGAGCAGGGCCAGCAGGGAGGCGTCGCGAGGGGCGGTGCGCGCCATGACCTGCGCGATGGCGTCGATCTTCTTGAGCTGCTCGTTGCGCTTGTTCTCACTGAGGTCGGTCGCGCCCTTGAGCCGGTTACGTTCCTCGCGGACCAAGGTGGCCACCGCCTGGAACGTCACGCGGATGGAGGGGTTCACGCGCTCGCGCTGGACCGCGACCTCGACGTCGCGCATGGCCTTGGTGAGCACGGGCAGGATGCCCTCCTCGCGCGGCACCCGGCGCCGCGGCGGGGCGGTCCGGTTGCCGGATCCTCGCTGGCCCTGTCTGGCCACTCGCACTCCTCTGCCGGGCCTCCCGGGCCCGCGCGCTCTTGTGCCGCAGCCCGGACGCGGTCTGCCGCAACGGAGGAGATCGGCCGGTGGTGGCGCCGGGTCCGTCGCGGGCGGCTGGGCGGACCGGCGGCAGATCGCCGAACGGGTCGCCCGAGCGCGGGACTGAGGGCACCGATACATCGGTGCAAGGACCAGCCTACCGCCGTACGGCGAGGAGCGTGCGTCAGCAGCCGGTCAGCAGCCGGGGTCAGCCGCGGGTCAGCAGCGCATCAACGGCGTACGGCGCGCTTTACCGTGTCCTGGACGGCATCGAGCGCGGCGGCCGCGGGACCGGCGACCAGGTTGCCCGGCGGCGTCGAGGGGGAGCGGGGGTGCGGCTTTTTCGGCGCGACCGTCTTGGCCTTCTCCAGCTCCTCGCCGAGCTGTTGCAGCACCTTGCGCCCGAGAGCCTTGCGCACCTCAGGGAACAGCTCGGACTCCTCCTCCTCGACGTGGTGCCGCACGCTCTCCATGAGGACGGTCACCTTGGCGTCGAAGCGCTCGTCGTCCACCGGCAGGTCCTTGAGCTCGTCGAGGGTCCACTTCACGATGTGGTGCTCCTCCAGGCCCTCGAGCACGTCCGCGTCGAGGTCGGGGAGAGCCGACCTGATCGCGGGGTAGAACGACTGCTCCTCGATGGCCGCGTGGACGCTGAGCTCCTTGATGATCTGGTCGACGACCCGGCGCTTGGTCTTCGCCGCCCGTGGGCCGAGCCCCTCGAACTCCTTGAACAGCTTCTCCACGGTCTTGTGATCGTTCTTCAGGACGACGATGGCGTCGGGCACGGCGGCCTCCTCGGGGGCGACAGGTGGCAGGGCTGTGCCCCGCCGTGGCCGGCCTCATGCACGCGACCGACTGGGGAGGCGGTCAGCCGCCCGCGTCGCTAGGGTTGCGCCGTGATCACGTCCACGCCCGGGCCTCCTTACTGGTTCGTCGTGGCCCTCACCGGACTGGTCCCGCTGGACCGACGGGTGCTGCACCTCGCGGCGGGGGGTCGAAGCTACCGGCAGATCGCGACCGAGGTCGGCGTGAGCGTCGAGACGGTCCGGCACCGGGCGCACACCGCCATGACCGCCCTGCTGCCCCCGCGCTGACCTGTCCGGTCAGTCAGCCGGTACGACGACGACGGGTCCGTCGGCATGGTGGGCGCACTGGTGGGCCACCGACCCGAGCAGCAGCTCCGAGAAGCCACCGCGTCCACGGGTTCCGAGCACCAGCAGGTCGTCCGCACCCGCCTCGTCCAGGAGCGCCGCGGACGTCGTACCGACAAGCGCGTCGTAGCTGAGGTCCAGGCCCTCTCGGTCCGGCAGGCACTCCTCGACCTCGTTGCGCAACCACGAGTTGATCCGCTCCTGCTGGTCGTCCTCGTCTCCCAGCGTGGCGGGCACGCCCAGGGGCAGCGCCTCCATCGCGACACCCCCCAGCGGCGGGTACGGCGGGACGGCGAATGCCCAGGCATGGACCGCACGCAACGGAAGGTGGTCTCGGCGGGCCAGCTGCGCGGCGAACCGCAGGGCCGCCCGGGACGGCGCCGAGCCGTCGACGCCCACCACGATCCGGGCCGGTGTGTGGTCGACCTCGTCGCGCGGGAGGACCAGGACGGGGCAGGGCGCGTGGTGCAGGACGTAGCCGGTGGTCGAGCCCAGCAGCGCGCTCATCAGCGCGCCGTGCCCACGCTGGCCGACGACCAGGAGCGCGGCTCCGGCGGAGGCCTCGACGAGCTGCTGACCGGGGTCGCCCACGACCACCTTCAGCTGCACGTCGACCTCGTCGCGACCGGTGGCCTTGCGCACCTCGGCGACCTCGTTCTCGAGCAGACCGAGGGCACCGCGGTCGGCGTCCTCCTGGGACGAGAGGACCTCGGCGCCCAGGCCGTTCCACCCACCGACGGTCACGACGGGGCGCCACGCGTGCAGCGCGACGACACCACAGCCGCGGGCCGACGCCTCCGCCATCGCCCAGGCCAGGGCCCGTCGGGCGACCGGCGACCCGTCCACTCCCACCACGACGCTGGTGCCAGCACTCGTCCTCATGACGCCTCCAAGGGGTTCACCTCTACCGTTCCCCGTCAGACGGGATCTGACCAGGGTCGGAGGTCCCGAAGGTGGCCGTTGCACACCTGTGCGGTCCTGGTGTGGAGGATCCGCCCCTGCCAGGGATCCCGTGCTCGCCGTACGGTCGCGGGATGACGACGAACGCGACGCGCAGCACGGCCAAGCGGACGAAGGTCCAGCACCAGGTCGCAGGCCTGACGGTGACCGAGTGGCCGGGCACGGGGACCGCAGTCGGCCCGGGAACGGGCTCTGTCCCCGGCGCGACGGTCTTCTGCCTGCCCGGTCTCGGCAGCAGTGCGGCGGCCTGGAGCGCCCTGGCAGGCGCCCTTCCGGACGCGCGGGTGCTCTCGGTGGACCTGCGGGGTCGCGGCGCCGGCCAGGGCCTGACCGGCCCCACCGGACTGCGCGCCCACGCCCGTGACGTCGCGGCGATCCTGGCTGAGCTCGACCTGACGGAGGTCGTCGTGGTGGGGCACTCGATGGGCGCCTACCTCGCGCCGCTCGTCGCCCAGGAGGCCGACGACCGGGTCGCCAAGCTCGTGCTCGTCGACGGCGGCATCCCACCGCTGCTGCCGTTCTTCATGGGGCCACGTCTGACCCGGTTCGCCTTCACCAGGCAGATGCGCGGCGTCGACAAGCAGTGGCCGGACATCGAGTCGCTGGCCAGAAAGGCCAAGATCGGGAAGATGGTCGCGTCGTTCCCCGAGCTGCGCCCGGTGGTGCTCGACATGCTGACGGAGGAGATGACCGGTCCGGACGGCGTGCTGCGGCCCCGTGCGGACATCGACCGGTGCGCGGCCGATGCCGTCGACACCTTCTACGGAGTGGACGTCGTGCCTGCGCTCGAGGCCGTGACCGTGCCGATGGTCGCGATCCTGGCGGAGAACAAGCAGTCCGACGGCCAGAAGCCCTTCATCTCCGACAAGGCGGTCGGGCCGTGGCTCGCCCGCAAGCCGAACCTCTCGGTGACCCGGCTCAAGGGCAACCACGTCACGGTCGTGTTCGCCGACGAGGTGCGTGCGGCCTGCTCCCTTCCGTAGCTGTCAGGGCGGCGGGCCAGGGGGGCGGGCCAGGGGGGCGGCCAGGGGGTCGGCCAGGGCGGCCGGGGGTCGGCCAGGGGGTCGATGACAAACTCCGGTGCGCGCCGTCGTACCGGTCATGAACACTGACCTCATGCACACCCCCGTGGGTTCGGCAGCCGACCGGACCGACAGCAGGCAGACCGCGCTGTACGTCCTGTGCGGCGGGATGCTCATGATCGTGCTCGACGTGACGGTCGTGAACGTCGCGCTGCCCTCGATCCAGACCGACCTCGGGTTCTCCTCCGCGGGTCTGGCGTGGGTCGTGAACTCCTACCTGATCGCCTTCGCCGGGCTGCTCCTGTTGTCCGGGCGGCTCGGCGACCTGCTCGGCCGACGCCACGTGCTGGTCGCAGGGCTGAGCGTCTTCACCGTCGCCTCGCTCCTGTGCGGGGCGTCGCAGACCAAGGCGATGCTGGTGGCCGCGCGGTTCCTGCAGGGCGTCGGGGGCGCCCTGGCGTCGGCCGTCGTCCTCGGCATGATCGTGACGCTGTTCCCCGAGGAGCGCGAGCAGATGAAGGCGCTCGGCGTCTACGGCTTCGTCGCGTCGGCCGGCGGGGCGGTCGGTCTGGTCGCCGGTGGCCTCATCACGCAGGCCGTGAGCTGGCACTGGATCTTCTTCGTCAACGTCCCGCTCGGTGTCCTCGTCATCGTGACGATCCGTCGGGTGGTGCCCGCCGACACCGGGCTGGGGGTGCGGGCCGGCGCCGACGTTCCTGGCGCGGTCCTCGTCACCGGGGCGCTCATGCTCGCGGTCTACGCCCTCGTCGGCCCGGGCGCCGACCGGGGGCTCGGCGACGCCTTCACGGTGACGCTGCTCCTGGTCGCGCTGGCGCTGCTCGGGGGGTTCGTCGCGCGGCAGGCCGTCGCCACGACCCCGCTCATGCCGCTGCGGCTGTTCCGCTCCCGCACCACGGTCGGGGCCAACCTGGTGCAGTGCCTGACGGTGGCGGGCATGTTCGGGATGTTCTTCCTCTGCTCGCTCTACCTCCAGCGGGTGCTGGCGTACGACGCCCTCGACCTCGGCTTGTCCTTCCTGCCCGCGACCCTGCTCATGGCCGTGATCTCCCTCCGCGTGGCCGACCGGGTCGTGCACCGCCTCGGTGCCCAGCCGACCCTCGCCGGTGGTTCGGCCGTCGCTGCGGTGGGCCTGCTCCTTTTCGCCCGCGTCCCTGTCGACGGGCACTACCTGCCTGACGTCTTCCCCGGGCTGGTCCTGCTCGGCGTCGGCATGGGGGTCGCGTTCCCCGCCCTGATGTCGATCGCCATGTCCGACGCCACCGAGCAGGACGCCGGGCTGGCGTCCGGGCTGGTCAACACCACCGCCGAGGCCGGCGCGGCGCTCGGCCTCGCCGTCCTCGCCACGTTGTCGGCCACCCGCGCGCAGGGCCTGCTCGACAGCGGGAGCACGCAGGCCGTGGCCCTCACCTCCGGCTACCGTCTCGCTTTCGCCGTCGCGGCAGGGCTTCTCGTCACGGCGACCCTGCTCGTCGTCACGGTGCTCCGGCCGGCTGACATCCCGCAAGACGCCTGAGGTGCCAGCGGACGGGGCGGTCCGATCATGCCTCGAGAATCAGCCGCCCACTAGGTCAGCCGCCGAACTCCCAGTGCCAGGGCTCGGGCTTGCTGCCCGACGGCTCGGCCCAGTCCGGGTGGTTCCAGCCGAAGCGCGGCGCGTTGTCCTTCATCCAGCGGTAGGCCGACGATCCGCTGTCCTGCACGCCGCCGCAGAAGTCGACGGCCAGCCCCCAGCCGTGGTTGCTCGTCCCGGGGACGGCGGCCAGACCGGGCTTGCGCCGGTAGACCGACGCCTGCTCGCTGTAGGAGCGATAGGAGTCCGTCACGCACAGGGCGGACCCGACGGTGCTCGCGTGGTACTGGCTCATCGCGTTGAACGCCTTGGCCGCGTCAGCGCGCAGCCGGTGACCAGGCGCCTGCCACAGCGGGCACAGCGACCCCGGGTCGAGGTTGCCGTTGGACTGCCCGGCGGTGGACTTCCCGGTGCACGCCGCTCCGGTGCTCATGACGATGCGGGACCGGGCAGCGCGATCGCGGGCGGCCTTGGCGGCGGCGGCCCGCGCGGCGCGCTGCCGGAGGGCCCGGTCGAGCGTGGCCTGGGCCTCGTCCAGCTGGGCCGCCGTACGGGCGGCGAGCGACTGCAGGTCGCGCAGGCGCCGCGCGGACGCCGTGGTCAGGGCGGCCGCCTCGGCGACAGTGCGCCGGGCGGTGTCCTCCTCGACCTGCAGTCGGTGTCGGGCGGTCTGCGCGCGGGCGAGCACCTGCGCCTGGTTGCCGGCGCTGATGTCGAGCCCGTGCTGGACGCGCAGCGCCTCGAGGACCTGGTCCGGCGTCTGGGTGAAGGCCAGCTGCAGGGTCGAGGAACCACCGCCCATGAACAGGTTGCGGCCC
Source organism: uncultured Actinomycetota bacterium (assembly GCA_963784705.1). Lineage (GTDB taxonomy): Bacteria > Actinomycetota > Actinomycetes > Mycobacteriales > SCTD01 > RYN-111. The sequence goes on along the minus strand of CAWASC010000013.1, from coordinate 74,976 downwards.
ACGGCGCCGGCCTGCTCACGAGTGGCGTCGACCTCGGCCTGGAGCTCCGCGACGTGCCGGCGGGCGTTGATGAGGTCCCGCTTCAGCCGCACCAAGCGGGCCTGGTCGGCCTCCCACTTCTTCGTGCCGGCGACCAGCTGCGTGGTCGTGCGCTTCGCCACGCCCTGCAGGGCATCCACCTGCGCCTGGGCGTCGCTCACCGAGTCGGCGTGCGCCACGCCGGGTACGGCGGTGAGGCCGGCGCCCAGGGTGACGGACGCCAGCAGCAGGCCCAGACGGGCCCGGGTGCGGGAGACGCGCACGCTCACGCCAGGCGACCCACGACGTAGCGGCTGCTGTACAGGGTCTGCAGCTTCACGTGGTCGCCGGACTTCGGGGCGACGTACCACTTGTTGCCACCCGCGTAGATGCCGACGTGGGTGATGCGGCCGCTGCTGCTCTTCATGAAGATCAGGTCGCCGACAGCCTTGGCGGACGCGCTCACGTGACGGACGCCGCGGGCGGTGTACTGCCCGCTGCTGCTGTGCGGGAGGCTGCGGCCGAGCTTGCGGTAGACGTAGAGCGTGAAGCCCGAGCAGTCGAACTTGCTGGGGCCGACGGCGCCGTACACGTAGGGCTTGCCGACGTGGGTGCGGGCCTCGGCGACGGCGCGCTGGCCGAGGGAGCCGGCCGCCTCAGCGGGGGCGGCGGTGACGACCCCGCCGGCACCGAGGGTGACGAGAGCGAGAGCCGTGGCGGCGGTGGTGCGGCGGATCCGGGACAGGGGGGAGGACGAGCGCATGAAACAGGTGGCTTTCTCCGCGCGCCTACGAGGTCAGCTGTCGGGTTCGGGCGGGAGATGCCCGGCCTGCGTCGTGCAGGCTTCACCCCGAGGAGCCCGGAGGCCCCGTGATGCGTGTGGGTCCCCCGCCTCTGCCCGTGTCGGTGCTCTGGCCGGGTGGTGACCCGGTTCGGGAGGATCCGCGCTCGGGCAGAGCTCGGCGTGGCGCACAGATCCGGCCCGCGCAGTGGGCGGGTTAAGACCCACCTTAGGTCACGAATCTGTGACGGTCCACCTCCCGAGGTTTCGGACAGCCAGGTCTAGTGCTCTGGTGACCTGTTGTAGGTCGTGGTGAACGTCTGCGACCGTGCGGGCCGGCCGGGCAGCGCGACGGTCCGGGTGACCTTGATGCGGAAGTCGCGCCCTGCCACCGGCGTGCGGTCGCCGGTCACACCGGAGACCCGGCGGCCGTCGCCGTGGCCGAACAGCGCGACGGTCAGCGACGTGTCGTCCGTCCTCGTGCGCACGACGACCGGGGAGCCTGTGTCGTTCGTCCACCGCAGGTCGATGCCGGGGTAGTTGACGGTCGCCTCACGGCCCGGTGGGTACCGGCTGATGTAGAAGCTGTGCGCCTGGTGGGCGTCGAGCCGCACGCCGGCGAAGAAGGCCGCGTTGAACGTCGTCGTCGCGAACTGCGACACCCCACCGCCCACGTCCTCGGACAGCTCCCCGTCGAAGATGTACGGCGCCGGGACGTACCCCTTCTCCTTGGTCCGTCGCCCCACGATCGTGTTGAGGCTGAACGTCTCGCCCGGCGCGATGACCGTCCCGTCGACGCGCCGCGCCATGGTGCGGATGTTGGTCACGCGGGGCTGGCAGCAGGCGTACTTCGTCGTGAACGTCCCGAGGATCGCATCGACGCCCTTCATGGCTGCGTCGCTGATGGCCGGTTGCGCCGTGGCCGGCACCGAGGCGGCGTGCTGTGCGCCCGCGACGGCGGCGGTCAGCACAGCTCGCACCTGCGCCGCGTTGACCTCTTGGCCGGCGCGGCCAGAGCGCGTGAGGTTGGTGGAGGCCTTGATCGGCGTGAAGCTGGTGCTGCCCTTGTCCAGCAGCACCTTGGACAGGGCAGGGGTGCCCAGCTCGGGTTGGCGGGGAGCCCGGGACAGCGCCCCCGCCGCCGCGGTCACCACCTGTTCCGTGCCGCGCAACGACGCGGCGAGCGCGACACCGTGCCCGGCGCCCTCCCCCGTCGCGGCAAGGGTGAGGTACGGCGCGAGGTCTCGTCCCGCGACCGTGGTCGACAGAGGCCCCGCGCTCAGGCCGACCGGCTTGGCCACGAACGCGGTCGCGTCGTCCTTGACCTGGGCGACCTGCGCCTCCGTCACGTGCGCGGGGACGACGGTGACGGGGACGTCGATCACCGAGGACGCCGACGTCGGGGTCGGGGACAGGCGCGCCGCACGGGTCACCAGCTGGGAGGTGATCACCGCGGGGTCGGCGGTCTGGCCGCTCGCGGGCGGTGTGGTGAGGAAGGCCCCGCCGCTCCAGCGCAGGCTGCCGTGCGACTCGGGGAAGGTCCCGATCCCCGCCAGTCGGGCCGAGGTGGACTCCAGCCGCTCGTCGTCGCGCTCGAGGACGGGCTGCACCTCGCTGCCGCGCGGCGACCCGGTCAGGCGGTCGAAGCGCCCGGTACCGGCCTTCGCCAGGACCCGGTCGACCGTCTCGTCCACGTCCACCGACACCCCGAGCTCCTCGCGGCTGACCGTGCTGCTCCGTTCGCCCAGTCGCACGGTCAGCTCCGAGGGCAGCGCCGCCACCGCCGCTGACAGCCGCGCGCGTACGGCGGACCGCTCGAGCCCCCCGACGTCCACACCGCCAACGCTGGTGCCACCCGCGGTCCGGGCGACCGGCGTGGTGAGGACGACGGCAGTCACGGCAGCAGCGATCGCCGTACCGGAACCGACGAACAGAAACAGGCGTCGAGGGGTGCTCACTGGTCCCACCCTAGGTCGGGTGCTTCTGGCGACCCGATGACTTCCGCGCGGGTCGGGCGTCTGCCAGGGTGGGCGCACGGGACCGACAGCAGGTGAGGGAGACAGCAGATGAGCCAGGGAACGGTCGAGCGCGCGGGCACCGGACCGGTGGCGGACGAGCTCGAGGCGTACCGGTCGGAGCTCCGCGGCTACTGCTACCGGATGCTCGGGTCCGCGCACGACGCCGACGACGCGGTCCAGGACACGCTGGTCAAGGCGTGGCAGGCCTGGGACGGCTTCGAGGGGCGGTCGTCGGTGCGCTCGTGGCTGTACCGGATCGCGCACAACGCCTGCCTGGACAGCCTGCGGGCGCGGGGGCGGCGGGCCCTGCCGATGGACCTGTCCTCACCGGTACCCGCGACGACCGCCCCGGTCGAGACCCGCCCCGACAGCGAGTGGATCGAGCCGATGGGGGACATCCGCGCCGCGGACCCCGAGCAGCAGGCGGTCCAGCGCGACGGCGTCCGGCTGGCGTTCGTCGCGGCGCTGCAGACGCTCCCGGCACGGCAGCGGGCCGTGCTCATCCTGCGGGAGGTGCTGTGCTGGCCGGCGTCCGAGGTGGCCGAGCTGCTCGACACGACGGTCGCCTCGGTCAACAGTGCGCTCCAGCGGGCGCGCGCGACCCTGGGGGCGGCCGAGCGCTCGGCGCAGGACCTCACCGACGACGACCGGGTGCTGCTCAGCCGCTACGTCGCGGCGTTCGAGTCCTACGACATCCCCGCGCTGGTGGCGCTCCTGCGTGAGGACGCGAGCATCTCGATGCCGCCGTACGCGATGTGGTTGCAGGGGCTGGACGACCTGTCCGCGTGGTACCTCGGCTACGGCATCGGTTGCCAGGGATCGCGGTTGCTGCCGACCGTGGCGAACGGGAGCCCGGCGTTCGGGCAGTACCGCGTGGACCCCGACGGTGGGCACACGCCGTGGTCACTGCAGGTGCTCGAGCTCCGCGACGGGAGGGTGCAGCACGTGCACCACTTCCTGGACACGACGCTGTTCGCGCACTTCGGGCTGCCGGCCCACCTGGACTAGCGCTGGACTAGCCCGCGAGCCGCTCCGGGGACCAGTCGCGCGTCAGGGTGTGGGCGACGGCGAACAGCCGCAGGTTCGTCGCCGCTCGCCACACCGCGCCCTGCACGATGCGCGGACCCCACGCCGGGTGCTGGGCGACGAGCGGCATGACGACCTTGTCCACCCAGTCGGCGCCGTGCCGCGGGTCGACCCGGGCGTGCTCGTCGTAGAACGGGATGGTGGCGGCGGGAGCGCCGAGCCGCTCGAGGCCCTGCAGCACGCGGCGGCAGCGCGGCCCCGCCTGCAGCTCCGTCATGCCGAGGGCACCGACGAGCTCGGGCTGCAGCCAGCGGTTGGTCGCGAGCAGGCCGTTGAGCGCGCCGCGCTCGAGCGCCTCGACCGGCAGCTCCGCACGCGGGATCTCCGGCAGCGCAGCCGCGCGTGACAGGTCCTGGTGCAGCACCGTGTGCACCGCGGCAGCGTCGCCGTTGCCCATCTCGTCCCAGTAGTTCTGGGCGAGCTCGAGCTTCGGCGCGCCGTCCAGCCCGACCTGGCACAGCGCGACGAGGTCGTCGAAGCCGCCATCCGGGCCGCCCTCCAGGGCGAGGAACTGCACGAGCTGCTCCCACGTCGCCTCGCGGGCGAGCCAGGTGTAGGCCTCGGGAAGCCGGTCACGGGAAGCGAGGTCACGCAGGGCGTTCCGGACACCGTCCGGGTCGGTGAGCTCGTGCTCGAGCGCGACCTCCGTGCGACCCAGCTCGTCCAGCCAGGTCGCCTCGAGCCGCTGCTTGAGCGCCGCGACGGCCGGGTGGTGCTGGAACCGGGCGAGCTCGCCCAAGCGGTGAACAGGCGCGAGGTGCAGGTCGTAGATCGCCTGCAGCGTCAGGAACCTGTCTCGCTCGTCAGCCGGCTGGGCGGTGGCGAGGGCGGCGAGGGCATCGGGACGGGTGGACCGCAGCGCATCGTCGAGCTGGTCGTGCAGGGACATGAGGACTCCGGGGGGCAGGGGCGACCCCAGCGAGGTACCCCCCGGCGCGGTTCCTCACTCCTTTGCCCGCTGGCACAGGAGCTCCGCCAGGCCGGTCAAGGACAGCAACCGGCGTACGTCGGGAGGCAGGACAGCGAGGCGCAGCTCAGCCCCCCGCCGGCGAGCGTCGAGATGCAGGACCGACAGGACATCGACCAGGTGCAGGTCAGCCCTGCCGGCGAGGTGGAGCTCGACGCCCTCACCCACCTCCCACGCGGCATGCACCCGCTGGTAGACCAGGGCCGTCCCCGATGGGGTGAGGGGCGAGAGCACGGCCACGGTCTCCATGAGAGGTGGACGCGCGAGAGCCGCGCCCCTCATCGGCGCCCAGGTGGCTCATCCGGCGGTGCTCCGGAAGCCCCGCAGCCGCAGGCTGTTGCTCACGACGAACACGCTGGACAGCGCCATCGCGCCACCGGCGAGCAGCGGGTTGAGCAGCCCGAGCGCGGCCAGCGGGAGCGCCGCCACGTTGTAGGCGAACGCCCAGAACAGGTTGGCCTTGATCGTCCCGAGGGTGCGACGGGCGAGCCGGATCGCGTCGGGGACCGAGCGCAGGTCGCCGCGCACCAGCGTGAGGTCGCTGGCCTCGATCGCCACATCGGTGCCCGTGCCCATCGCCAGACCGAGGTCGGCCTGCGCGAGGGCGGCGGCGTCGTTCACGCCGTCACCGACCATCGCGACGACCCGTCCCTCGCCCTGCAGGCGCTGGACCTCGACGACCTTTTCGGCAGGGAGCACGTCGGCGATGACCTCGTCGATCCCGACGAGCCCGGCGACGTTGCGCGCAGCCGCCGCGTTGTCGCCGGTCAGCAGCACCGGCCGCAGGCCGAGGGCCTTGAGCTGCTGGACCGCCTGGGCGCTGGTGGACTTCACCTGGTCGCCGACGACGAACACCGCGCGGACCTCTCCGTCCACGGCACCGACGACCGCCGTACGACCCTGGGACTCCGCCTGCTCCTTGGCGGCGAGCAGGTCGGCCGGCAGGTGCAGGCTCCACTCCGCCAGCAGCGACGGCCGTCCCGCCACGACGGCGTGACCGTCGACGACACCCTGCACGCCGAGGCCGGCGTGGTTGGTGAAGCCCTCGACGGCGGGGAGCTCGCCGTACTTCTCCTGCGCTGCCTGGGCAATGGCGCGGGCGATCGGGTGCTCGGAGGCGTGCTCGAGCGCGCCGACCAGGCGCAGCGCCTCGGCGTCGCCGACCACGTCGTGCAGGGTCATGACGCCGGTGGTGACCGTGCCGGTCTTGTCGAGGACGACCGTGTCGATGCGTCGGGTGCTCTCCAGCACCTCCGGACCCTTGATGAGGATGCCGAGCTGCGCACCCCGGCCGGTGCCCACCAGCAGGGCCGTCGGCGTCGCCAGCCCGAGCGCGCAGGGGCAGGCGATGATGAGGACGGCCACGGCGGCAGAGAAGGCGAGGGTCGCGCTCTCCCCCACGGCCAGCCAGGTGCCCAGGGTGATCAGCGACAGGGCGATGACGACGGGCACGAAGATGCCGCTGACCCGGTCGGCCAGGCGCTGCACCTCGGCCTTGCCGCTCTGCGCGTCGGAGACCAGCCGGCCGATCTGCGCGAGCTGGGTGTCGGCACCGACCCGTGTCGCGCGGATGACCAGGCGGCCACCGGCGTTGACCGTCGCGCCGGTGACCGCGTCGCCCGGACCGACCTCGACGGGCACGCTCTCGCCGGTGAGCAGGCTCGCGTCGACGGCGCTGCTGCCCTCGATGACCTCGCCGTCGGTCGCGATCTTCTCCCCAGGGCGGACGACGAACGCGTCGCCGACCCGCAGGTCGCCCACCGGGACGCGGCGCTCCATGCCCGTCGGTCAGGACAGCCACGTCCTTCGCCCCGAGCTCGAGCAGTGCGCGTCAGGGCAGCCCCGGCCCGGCGCTTGGCGCGCGCCTCGAAGTAGCGGCCGGCGAGCAGGAACACCGTGACCACCGAGGCGACCTCGAGGTAGATCTCGTCCTCGGCCGACGAGCGCTCGATGGTGAGGCTGAAGTGCATCGTCATGCCCGGCATGCCGGCGGTGCCGAAGAACAGCGCCCACAGCGACCAGGCGTAGGCGGCGATGACGCCCATGGAGATGAGGGTGTCCATGGTCGCGGCGCGGTGGCGCAGGTTGGTCCACGCCGCGCGGTGGAACGGCAGCGCGCCCCACACCACGACGGGCGACGCGAGGGTGAGGGCCAGCCACTGCCAGTTGGTGAACTGCAGCGGCGGGATCATCGACAGCAGCAGCACCGGCAGCCCCAGCAGGGCGCTGACGATGAGCCGGTCGCGCAACGACCTCGTCGGGTCGGTCATCTCGGCCGACTCCGGCGCTGCCGCAGGGACCGTGGCGGTGTAGCCCGCCGAAGCGACCGTCTGCACCAGCAGGTCGGTGGGCACGGTGTCGTCGTACTCGACCCGTGCCTGCTCGGTCGCGTAGTTGACCGAGGCGGTGACGCCCTCGAGCTTGTTCAGCTTGCGCTCGATGCGGTTCGCGCAGGACGCGCAGGTCATGCCGGTGATGTCGAGCTCGATGGTGCTCATGCCAGCTGGTACCCCGCCTCCTCGACGGCGCCCTTCACCGCCTCGTCGGTGACGTCCCCCGTGACGGTGAGCAGGCCGGTCTCGAGGTCCACGGTGACGTCGGTGACGCCCTCCAGCGCGGTGACCTCCTCGGTCACGGACGAGACGCAGTGGCCACAGGTCATGCCGGTGACGGTGTAGGTGCTCATGGTTCCTCCTTGAGAAGGGTCAGGTGGTTCAGCTGCGGACGAGTCGGGCGATGGCCTCGGAGGCCTCGCGGAGCTTGGTCTCCTGCTCGGCACCGCCGGCGCGGGCGGCGTCCACGACGCAGTGCGACATGTGCTCGTCGAGCAGCCCGAGCGCCACGGACTGCAGCGCCTTCGTGGCCGCCGAGACCTGCGTGAGGATGTCGATGCAGTACTTGTCGTCCTCGACCATCTTCGCGATGCCCCGCACCTGCCCCTCGACACGTCGCAGGCGCTTGAGGTGGTCGTCCTTGGTGTCGGTGTAGCCAGGCATGGGGCCTCCTTCGCTCCGAACAACACCCTACCCCCCTAGGGTATTTCACGCCACCTGGTGGTCACCCCCACCATGATCAACGGAGTCGGCGTACACGCTTTTGCACCAGTTTCTGCGTACGGCGACTCCGATGATCAAGGGGGAGGAGGGCCCCCGAACCCCTCAGCCGGCGAGGACGCGGCGGGGGACGTCGACGAGCATCGTGCTGATCTGCTCCTCGGTGACGCCGGCCTCCCGCAGGTAGGGCAGGACGTCGTCGTGCAGGTGCAGGTAGTGCCACTGCGGCAGGAACGCCAGCACGTCCGGGTCGATCCAGTCGATGTAGCAGGACGCGTCCTGCGAGAGCACCAGCTGGCCGGCCAGCCCGCTGACGGCAGAGCTCCACGACGATGTCGGCGCGCGCCTCGAAGGTCGTCGCCAGGTTGATGCCGAAGCGGTCCATGCCCGAGCACGAACCCGAGCGTCTGCCAGCGCCAGCAGGTGCTCGGCGTCGGTCGTGTCACCGCTGTGGCCGAGGACGATGCGTGCCGGGTCGACGCCCTCCTCGAGGCAGAGCACCCGGTGCGCGAGCAGACCGGTCTGCGTCCCGGGGTGGGTGTGCACGGTGATCGGCGCCCCGGTCAGGTGGTGGGCCCGCGCGACCGCCCGCATCACGCGCTCGACACCGGGGGTGAGCCCGGGCTCGTCGATGGCGCACTTGAGCATGCCCGCGACGATGCCGCTGTTGCCGGTGGTGAGGTCACCGACGAACATCTCGACCATCGGGTCGGGGACGTCCGCGCCGAGCGCCGCGTTCAGCGCCGGCCCGCGGTGGTGGAAGTAGAACGGCACGTCCTGGTAGGTGTAGCACCCGGTCGCCGTCGACGATGTTGAGCTGCGGCACCTGGGCCGCGACCCGGGCGATGCGCGGGAGGTACCGGCCCGAGACCGATGACCGTCGGGTCGACGATCGTGCGCACGCCCTGGTCCGCCAGTGCGGTCAGCTTCGTCACCGCGTCAGCGACGCGGACCTCCTCGTCCCCCCAGGCCTCCGGGTGGTTGAGCTGGACGTCGGGCGTCAGCACGAACACGTGCTCGTGCATGTACGTCGTCCCCAGCGAGTGCGCCTCGACGGGACCCAGCGCCGTGTTGACCGTCATCTCGGGTACGCTAGACCGCACGAACCAGATGTCACCTGCTGGACAGCAGCGCGACAGGTCCTCGTCACCTCCCTCCGGGAGGGTGAGCCCGTCCTTCGGTCGCGGCTCCAGCGAGAGACCTTCCCCGGTTCTCGACCGGTCGCAGCTCGGTGGTCAAGCAAACCGCCGACCGTGCCGATCATCCATCACAGGCAGGGCTGGACATCGACGTCCGTCCGCCACCCGACGCCAGGCGGTTCCCGCCGGCGCGACACAGGAGAAGCCCATGAACGACTACGGACCCTGGGACGACTGACCGTCCCCCGCACGATCGGGCCGCCCTGCAGCACTGCTGCGGGGCGGCCTCGTTGCTGTCAGGGGTCAGGCGCGCAGCCGGTCCAGAGCTGCGCGCAGGACCTCCTTGCTGGTCCCGGCGTTCAGCCGCACCCACCCCGGCCGGCCGAAGTCGGCGCCGTCCGACACCGCGACGCCCGCGGTCAGCAGCTCGGACGCCGTCCGCCCCAGGTCGAGCCAGGCGAGGTAGCCGGCCTGCGGGGGCTCCCACGGCGTGGCCGTCAGACCTGCGAGCTCCCCGGTCAACCAGGACCGCACGTCGTCGAGGTGCACCAGCAGCGCGTCGAGCCAGGCATCACCCTCGGTCCAGGCCGCCGCTCCCGCGAGGACGCCGAAGTGCCCCACCCGGTGCGCGAGCTCCGGCGGCCGCGCGGCCAGCCGGTCGTGCAGGTCGGCCGACCCGGCCACCATCAGCGCTGCCTTCAGCCCCGCGAGGTTGAACGCCTTCGACGCGCTGACCAGCGCCACCCCACGACGACCCCCACGCAAGTACGGCGAGAAGACGGCCCCGGGCAGGGTGAGCGGAGCGTGGATCTCGTCGGAGAGCACGAGGCCGTCGTGCCGTCGGGCGACCTCGTCGAGCCCGTCGAGCTCGGTGTCGGACCACACCCGACCGGTGGGGTTGTGCGGGTTGCACAGGAGGACGGCGCGGGCGCCCGCGGCGAGGGCGTGGTCGATGCCGGCGAGGTCCAAGGAGCCGTCGGGGAGCAGCGGCACCTCGACCACGCGACGACCGACCATGGCCGGCACGGAGAAGAACGGCGGGTAGACCGGCGGGCAGATGATCACACCGTCGCCGGGCGCAGTCAGCCGTTCCAGCGCCTCGCCGACACCGGTCATGACATCGGGGACGGCGTGGCATCGGGTCGGGTCGACCGACCAGTCCCAGCGTCGCTGCGCGAACCCGGCGAAGGCGGCGCCGAGCTCCCACGGCCAGCAGTAGCCGGTGTCGGAGAGCTCGACCGCGCGGGTCAGGACCTGCTGTACAGCCGGGGCCAGTGCTACGTCGAGCTCCGCCACCCACAGGGGCAGCACGTCCTCGCCGTACAGCCGCCACTTGACGCTCTGCCGCTGCCGGAGCTCTGCGAGCGTCGGCAGCCCCAGCTCAGTGCTCACCGGGGATGTGCTGCGGACCTGCCTCTGCCGGCCGGGGCTGGCTCTGGTCGTTGCAACGGACGACCAGCAAGGCGACGTCGTCCTCCGACCCGTGCGGGAGCATGCGCTCCAGCAGCCGGTCGCAGAGGGTCTCGAGGGGCGCGTCGGCGAGGCCCGACAGGGCCTGGCGCATCCTGGTCAGACCGTGGTCGAGCGGGGAGTCGCGACGCTCGACGAGCCCGTCGGTGTACATGATGAGGGTGCTGTCCGGCGGCAGCTCGACCGTGTGGTCGCTGCGGTCGGTGTCGGGATCGATGCCCAGGAGCAGCTCGCCCTCGCCGTTGAGCTGGGTGACGGTGCCCTGCGACTCGAGCAGGAACGGTGGCGGGTGGCCGGCGCTGCTCCAGCGCAGGGTGCGGACGCCACGCCGCTCGTCGGCGCCAGTCTGCTCGATCCGGGCCACCAGCACCGTGGCGAGCACCTCCACCTCGAGCCCGCGCAGTGCCCGGTCCACCCTGGACAGCAGCTGCGACGGGGAGTCCGACCGGTCGTAGGCGATGCCCCGCACGAGGTTGCGCAGCTGGCCCATCGTCGCGGCGGCCTGCATGTCGTGGCCCATGACGTCGCCGACCACGAGCACGGTCGCGCCGTCGAACTGGAGGAACGCGTCGTACCAGTCGCCACCGATCTGCGCCGAGTCGGTCGCGGGCACGTAGCGCGGGAGCAGGTGCAGGTGGTCCGGCTCGGGCATCCGGGTGAGCAGGTCGATCTGCAGCAGCTGGGCGTGGTCGCGTTGCTGCCGGTACAGCTCGGCGTTGTCCAGAGCCAGCCCGGTGCGCCGGCCGAGGTCGACGGCATCGCGCAGGTCGTCCTCGCTGAAGGCGTCGCTGCGCCCGAGGGTGAGGTAGCCGAGGGCTCCTCCGCGCGCCCGCAGCGGGACGATCAGCACGGCATCGCCGGTCGCGTCGGGCAGTTCCCCGGCGTGCAGGTCCTCGACCTGCCGCGGGCTCAGGGTCAGGGCCTCGCCGCTGCGCAGCACGCTCCCGGCTGGGCTGGTCGAGTCGAGCGTGGTCGCTTGTCGCTTGCCGAGGCGTACGACGCTCTCGTGCTGTGCGGGGTCGCGGTGGTGCGCGGCGGTCGCGCGGACGGCGAGGTCCGGGTCGACCACGGTGGCGATGGCCCAGTCGCCGAGGGTGGGGACGACCAGCCGGACCAGCCGGCTGATGGCCTCGTCGGCGTCGAGCGTCGTGACGACCGCCGAGCCGACCTCCGCGAGCAGGGCCAGCCGACGCGCTGCGGACTGTGCCGTGCGGACCGCGATCCGCAGGTGCAGCTCGGACGAGCAGGTCGCGGCCAGGTCGGCAAGGAACCCCAGGTCGGCAGCGGACCAGGTGCGGGGCTGGTCGCTGATCGCGCACAGCGAGCCGAGCACGTTGCCGCTGCCGTCGGTGAGCGGCATCCCGGCATAGGCGATGACCGACAGCTCGGTGATCGCCAGGTTCTCGGTCAACCAGGGCTGGGTCCGGGCGTCCTCGATGATGAGCGGCTCCCCGGACGCGACGACGTGCTGGCAGAACGAGTGGCTCAGCGGGGTCTCGCGGGCGTCGCACCAGGGGTCCGGCAGTCCGACCTGGCCGGGGAAGAACTGCCGCTGGTCGTCGACCAGCGAGACCAGCCCCACCGGTACCCCGAGCTGTCGGGTCACCATGCGGGCGAAGCGGTCGAAGGCAGGGTCGCTGCCGGCGTCGAGCGAGGTGCGCCGGACAGACTGCAGCCGCGCAGGGTCCCCCAGGCTGGGGGTCGTGGTCGGAGCAGGGCGCACCCCGCCAATCTAGGCGGACATACTGCTGGCGTGGGTGTGAACGGACCGGTCTGGGACGAGGACGCCGGTCTGGCGCTCCCTTCGCTGGTCGGCGCTGCCCGCGCGGACGTGTGCGTGATCGGCCTCGGGGGCTCCGGGCTGACCGCGGTCCACGAGCTGCGGTCGCGCGGGATCGACGTGGTCGGGCTCGACGCTGGTCCGGTCGCCGGTGGGGCTGCGGGGCGCAACGGCGGCTTCCTGCTCGGTGGGCTCGCGCACGCCCATCACCAGGTGCGCGGACAGCTCGGTGCGCAGGCAGCCGTGCTGTACCGGCAGAGCCTTGAGGAGCTCGAGCGCGTCGCAGCGACGACGCCCGGGGAGGTACGTCGTACCGGCTCGTTGCGGATCGAGCGGACGGTAGAGGGGCTCGCGGACTGCGCGGCCCAGGTGACGGCGATGCGCGCGGACGACCTCCCCGTCGAGGAGTACGACGGACCGGAGGGCGTGGGGCTGCTGTTCCCGGCGGACGCGGTCATGCAGCCGATGCGACGGTGCCGCGGACTGGCGCGCGCCTGCCTCGCCGAGGGTGCGCGGCTGTTCGAGCGGAGCCGGGTCACGGCGATCGGGTCAGGGCAAGTGGTGACCGAGCACGGGTCGGTGACGTGCCGGACGGTCCTGGTGCTGGTCGACCACCCGGGCGCCCTGCTCCCCGAGCTCGCGGTGATCCGGCCGGTGCGACTGCAGATGCTCGCGACCGCACCGATGCCGCCGAGGTTCGACCGGCCGGTGTACCTGCGCGGGGGCATGGAGTACTGGCAGCAGCTGCCCGACGGGCGGCTGGCGCTCGGTGGCTTGCGGGACGTCGGGGGTACGGCGGAGGAGACGGACGACGCCACGCCGACGGCTGCGGTGCAGGGGGCGCTGACCGCGTTCCTGCGCGAGGACCTGGGCGTCGAGGCGGAGGTGACGCACCGGTGGGCGGCGACCGTGGGTTACACGACCGACGCCCTGCCGTACCTGGGTCAGGTGCGACAGGGCGTCTGGGCGGCCGGGGGGTACTGCGGGACCGGCAACCTGGTCGGTGCGCTGTGCGGGCGGGAGCTCGCGGCGCGGGTGACCGGTGCCGCGGAGGGGACCTACTTCGGCTGGAGCCGCGCCGCGCCGTCCAGCCGGACGGTCTCGCCGTTGGCGTAGGTGTTGACGAGCAGCTCGACGACCATCGAGGCCAGCTCGTCCGCCGTACCGAGGCGCTTCGGGAAGACGACGTCGCGCTTGAGGGAGTCCTTGAACGCCTCGGACTCCGGCCCCTCGCCGTAGATGGGCGTGTCGATGAGGCCCGGGGCCACGCAGTTGAGACGGATGCCGGCAGCGGCGAGGTCGCGCGCGATCGGGGTCGTCATGCCGACGATGCCGCCCTTGGACGCCGAGTAGGCCGCCTGGCCGATCTGGCCGTCGAAGGCCGCGATGGAGGCGAGGGTGACGATCGCGCCCTTCTGGTTGTCGGCGTCGAACGGCTCGGTGCGCGAGATCGCGGTGGCGGCGAGGCGGACGGTGTTGAAGACGCCGACCAGGTTCACCTCGATGACCTTCTTGAAGTAGTCGAGGTTGAAGGCCGAGTCGTAGGACCCGTCGCGCCCGATGGTGCGGGAGGCGGCGCCGATGCCCGCCGCGGCGACAGCGGTGCGGAAGGTGCCGAGGCTCTCGGCCTCGGTCAGGGCGGCGATCAGCTGCTCGGAGTCGGTGACGTCCGCGCGCACGTAGGTGCCACCGATGTCGCCGGCGACCTTGACGCCCTTGTCGTCCTGCAGGTCGACGACGACGACGCGCGCGCCGCGGGCGGCCAGCTGGCGGGCAGCGGCCTCACCGAGGCCGGACGCGCCTCCGGTGACGAGGGAGGAGGTTCCAGCGAGGTCGAGCACGACGAGCTCCTTCAGGACGGCGTGGATGTCCGGGCGTGTTGCGTTGAGCCAGCTTTCAGGGCTGGTGTCAGGGCTGCTTTCAGGGTGCATCGTCGCAGTCGAGACGGAGCTGTCGGCCCGCGGGTGCCTGTCGGCGTCAGCGGACCAGATCGGCGCGCATTGCCTCCGCGACCATCTGCGTGCGGTCACGGGCGCCGAGCTTGCGTCCGATGCGGACGAACTGGCCCTTCACGGCGAGGGGAGTCAGCTTCAACCGCTCCGCGATCTCCGCGTTGGTCATACCCTCGGCGGCGAGCTGCAGCATCGCGATCTCCCGCGCGGTGAGGGCGACCTTCCCCTGGGTGGGGATGCGCTGGACCCCGCTGACCAACAGCCCGGCCACGTCGGGATCGACGTGGACCCGACCGGCGAGCACGTCCTTGAGGGCCGCGCGCACCACGTCCACCGTCGCGCTCTTGAGCACGTAGCCGGCGGCTCCGGCCGCGTACGCCGTGCGCACGGAGTACCCGTCGTCCGCGGACGTGTAGACGACCACGGGCGTGCCGACGGTGCGGAGCTCGGTGATCAGGTCGAGCCCGGAGCCGTCGGCGAGCCGCAGGTCCACGACGGCGATGGCCAGCGGAGCGCCCTCGCGCAGGTCCGTCCGAGCCTCGGCCAAGGTGCTCACCTCGGAGACCGCCTCCACCCCGACCGCATGGAGGCAGGTGCGCATGGCGGCCCGCATGTAGGTGTGGTCGTCGAGGACGAGCCCGCGTGGGGCGGGGTGGGACGGGGGGACGGACAAGACGGGTCCTTCGAAACGGGCACAGGCCACAGAGGCGGGTGCGCCGCGCTCTTGGACGCTCGGACGTGGAACTGCCGTCCCTGGGACAGGGGGGCGCTGCTCCGTGAGGTCTCTGGGACCATGAGAGTCGCTGATCGAGAACAGCCGCGCAAGCCGATGTCGGGCATATCTCCTAGCAATTGCAGCGGATGTACGGATCTGCGCGCTCTTGGCCCATGGCGCGTTGACCCATCTGGCCGTACGGCACCCGCTGCCGCCGGACCGCCGCCGCGACGCCGAGTGGCTCTGACTGCGCCGCCTGTCGGTGACGACGATCCCGGAGGACATCGTCCTGCTGTCCACGATCGCGAGGAGCGCACATGAGGAGGACCGGTTGGAGGTTCCTGACGGCTGCCGGCGTGCTGGCCTCGGCGGTCGGCGTGGCCGTTCCCGGATCCGCCACCGACCTGCTGGTCTCGGTCGCGCCGGGCTTCCATGACGCGGACCTGCCGGCTGGGGTCCAGGTTCGAGCGCACCTGAAGGGCATCCACGTCGTCGTCGTCCGCGCGGATGCCAGTCGTCGCGCAGCGATCCTGAGCGCTCCGCGGGTCCATGGCGTCTCGCGCGACGTCACGTTGCGTACGGCGGGAACGGATCGACCGGTCTCCGGTGATGGTGTCCTGGCCCCAGATGCGCTGGGGGGACAGACGGGACAGCTGACCACGGGTAAGGGGGTGCTGGTCGCGGTCCTGGACACCGGCGTGGCCGACACCAAGGCGCTGCGTCGCGCGGACAGGCGCCTGGTCCGCGGACCGGACTTCTCCCAGGACACCGGCACGCTGCGAGACGGCTTCGGGCACGGGACCTTCATGGCCGATCTCGTCGCGGGGGGCGCCGTCGACGGGTCGGTGGTCGGCGTGGCGCCCGGCGCCACTGTGCTCGACGTCAAGGTTGCCGACAGCCAGGGGTCGACGACCCTGTCCAAGGTCCTGCGTGGCCTCGACTGGGTCGCGACGACCGGCGCGGACCAGGGCGTGCGGGTGCTGTCGCTGAGCCTGTCAGCTGACACGCCGGGGGACGGCTACGGCAGTGACCCGCTGACGGATGCCACGGAGGCCGTCCAGCGCGCGGGCATCACGGTCGTCGTCGCGGTGGGCAACGACCCCACTCGGGTCAGCGACCCAGGCCAGGACCCGCTGCTGTTCACCGTCGGTGCCGCCGACACCGCCCGGGGGGTGGTGGCGAGCTTCAGCGGTCGCGGGACGGTGGCAGGACGCGCGCGACCGGACCTGGTCGCTCCGGGCGTGCGGATGCTGTCCGTCCTGCCCGACGACAGCGCGCTGGCGCAGCGCTATCCCGGTGCGCGCGTAGGGGGCCTATGGCGGGGCTCCGGGACCAGCCAGGCCACGGCCGTGACGGCTGGTGCGGTGGCGGCCTTCCTGAGCAGTCGGCCCGACGTCTCGCCACGCGACGTGCGCAGTTCCTTCACCGCGGCGGCCGCCGGTGTGCGAGGGGACGGCTCGGGTGCCGGCCTGCTGTCCGTGCCCACGCGGGTGCGCCCTGACGACAGCACCTCCCCGGGGCAGGATGCAGGGACCTCCCCGTCGTCGGGGTCCAGCACGTCCTGGTCGAGCACGTCGTGGTCGAGCACGTCGTGGTCGAGCACGTCGTGGTCGAGCACGTCCTGGTCGGCCAGCGCGTGGGGGTGATCGCATGAGCACCGAGGCCGGCCGCCCACGAGGAGTCCTCGGGCTCGTGCTGGCCTGCGTCGCTGTGCTCGCCGGGGCGGTGTGGGCGCTTCCGGGTGCACTAGGCCCGACGACGAGTCCGGCGGTCGGCATGCTTGTCGGCCTGGGGACGCTGCTCACTGAGGCGACTCCGCTGCACCTGGCGCACGGCAGTGAGCGCCGTACCTTCACGTTCGCCGAGGCGCCGCTCGTCGTCGGCATGGTCATCAGCCCGGGCCTGGCGGTTCTGGCGGGCTTCGTCGCGGCCATCCTCGTCGTTCAGGTCGCTCGTCGGCTACCGCTGCAGAAGGTGGCGTTCAACACCGCGCAGTACGCCGCCGCCGCGGGCCTCGCGGTGCTTCTGAGCGTCCGGGTGGCCGGGGTTCCTGGTGTGCTGCTGGGGATCGTGGTGTTCTGCCTGCTCAACGACGTCGCCGTACAGCTGGTCCTGAAGTCATCGCTGGGCGCAGGCTGCGGCTGCCGTTCGCAGAGCGGGCCACGACCGACCTGTCTACCTCGTGGGTGTGGTCTGCTCCGCACTGCTCCTGGGGCGGATCATGCAGATCGACCGGGCGCTGGCGCTGGCCCTGATCGGTCCGATCGCGCTGCTCGTGCAGGCCCAGCGCAGCGCGGTCCAGCAGGTCGTGCGTGCGGAGGTGCTTCGCACGCTGGCCGACCACGCCCTCTCCGCGCGACGGGGAGACGCTCGGGAGTTGGGAGAGCTGCTGGCCCGCTCCTCCTCGCAGGTCATGGCGGCACAACGGGCTGAGGTGCTGCTGATCAAGGGATCCAGGCCGCGGCTGGTGACGCTCTCGGTCGGTGCGAACGCCGTGGAACGGCCGGCACCACGGGACTGGTACTCCTCGTCGAGCTGGTACCGGCAGGCGTTCGAGGCCGGGGCGCGGGGAGAGGTGGACGGGCACTGGGTCGGCATCGTGGTCGGGGACGCACTCAACCCGCTGGCCCTGATCGCTCTGACGCGCGACCCGCAGCAGGAGCCGTTCAGGGACAAGGAGCTCCCCGCGCTGCGGCTGCTCGCGACACAGGCGACAGCCTGGCTGGCGGAGCTTGCCGCGCCGCTGGCGAACCCCCGAAACGAGGTGATCGACCTGGTGAGCCCGCGCGCGTCGACACCCCGCGCCAACCTCGTGGTCGAGCTGGACCGGTTGCGCCTCGGCCTGGAGGGCCTGGACCGGACTGCAGGAGGTGCCGAGCACCTGGCCGCGGTCCAGGAGCGCCTGACCGAGCTGGTCACCGACCTGCTCAGTGAGGCGCGTGCGCCGGAGGAGCGCGTCAACATCGGGAGCTGGCGTCGTCCCGACGGCGCCCCGTCGCCGTGAGGAGCCCCCTCGCGTGGGTCCGCGACCGGGTCCCGGTGATGGCCCTGCTCACCCTCCCGGCCGCCGGCGAGCTGGTCGCCGGCGTGGTCCACGGCGGCTCCTTGGCGTGGATGATCTGGTGGGTCACGGCCGCGGTCGTGTTCCAGGTCGGCGTCGCCCTGGTCCTGACGGAGACGGGTTGGGTGCGGCCCGACGAGCTGCTGAGGGTGAGCGTCGGCACGATCCGACGGCGTCGCGTCACCTTCGAGCAGCAGGCTGCCGTGCTTCAGAGCCTGGCGGAGGACCTTCGGCGGAGCAGTCAGCTCGAGGTCGACCGGTCTGCGCGCCTGTTCGCCGAGCTTGTGCGGGCTGAGGAGAGCGCGCGTGCCTTCCTGGCGGGGGAGCTGCACGACACGGTGGCCCAGAGCCTGAACGCCGCCCTGGTGCTCCTGCGACTGCCCCGACCGGAACTGCATCGTGAGGGCACGGAGCTGCTCGTCGACGCTGAGGACCAGCTCAGGGCGGTACTCGCCCGGATGCGCCCCCCCGAGCTGGTCGAGCGGGGCCTCGCGGAGGCCATCGCTGACGTGTGCGGCGGGCTCCGGTCTCGGTACGGCGTGGACGTCGAGGTGACCTGGTCGGTGGGCGGTGAGTGGACGCTGCCTGTACCTCTCGCCGTCCTGGTCTACCGGGTGGTCCAGGAAGCCTTGCTGAACGCGGTCGAACATGCCGATGGGGAAGGTCTTCGCTTGCGGCTGGAGGTGCTGGGTCCGGCGTCCGGAGCTCAGCTGCTCGTCGAGGTGACCGACGGCGGACCCGGGTTCGACCCGGCTGCCGTACGCGGCGAGCGGGGGCGACGCATGGGACTCTCGCTCGCGCGCGAACGCGTGGCGCTGGCCGGTGGGTCGCTGCTGGTCGACAGTGCTCCGGGACGCGGGACGCGGGTCGTGCTGGTCCTGCCGCTCGCTGTCAAGGGTGTCGCGCCGGAGCAGCGGACTGGGCTCATCGGCCTAACGCCGGTGGTGTCCAACGGGCTGGTCAAGACAGACAAAACGACCGCGCAACGGTGACCGGGCGGGTCTGTCACGACCGGCTGCCGCGGACGATCGTGAAGGGGTGACCTTCCCCCCGGAACGAGGAGATGCCATGAGCCAGGTCCATCGTGCGATGCAACTGCTGCAGGACGGGATTCCGCTGTCGCTGCTCATCGACGTCGCGGGGCTCGGCCTGCCGTCGGAGGAGCTGTACGCCGACGAGCAGCGCCACGTCTTCGGGGACGTCCAGGAGCGCGACCTGCTGGGTGTGAGGTGATCCGCGCCCACGAGCTCGACCAGGCGCTGCTGGTCCTGCTGGCCAGCGTGGAGGTCGACCACGCTCGGGTGGTCGCGGCGTTCGCCGGCATCCCTGGCCCGGCTCCGCGAGACCGCGAACTGGCGGCGCTGTTTCACGCAGCCGAGGCAGGAAGCTCCTTCCTCGAGTCGGCCGTCGATCACCCTGGCGCCGCCGAGCGACACCTCTGCTGGGCCCTGAACCGCACGGGGACGCCGGCTCAACGCACGGCGGCTCCGCACCGCGTCGCCGTCCGTGCCAGCTGAGGCGCACGCCGACCCGCCCTGCTCCTGTTCTCCGGGAGCGGAGCCGCGGTGGCCCCACCTGACGTCTGCGCTGCAGCCCGTCGTGCGGGCCGACGGCTCCGTCCTCGGGCACGAGGCGCTGCTGCGTGCACGCGTGGGCGACCAGATCGTCGGACCCGACCACCCGGCGTTCCTGGCCGGGTCGGCACCGTGGTCGGAGGAGCTCGATGCTCTCGCCGCGGACCTCGCCCTCAGAGCGGGAGCGGTGTGGAGCGAACCCTCGCAGCTGCTGTTCGTGAACTGCCGGCCGCAAGCCCTGCCGTCCTTGGAGACGTGGCTGCACCGGTTGGGCCATGCAGCGGCCGAGCATGACGTCCCCCTGACGTCCGTCGTCGTGGAACTGCACGAGGACCAGCCGGTCGACGACCTGCCCCGACTTGCCGCTCTCGTCCTCCGCGCCGGCGCGAGTGGACTGCGCTTCGCGCTGGACGACGTCCAGACCGACCTGCGGTCGGTCCGGCTCGTCCGCGCGTTGCGACCCGACTTCGTCAAGCTCGACGGGCAGGTGGTACGAGCCCTCACCCACCCGGGCGGACAGCCGCACCTGCGAAGGTTCCTGGAGGTGGTCGCCGCCACCGGGGCGGAGGCGGTAGCCGAGCAGGTCGAGACGCCGGAGCAGGCCGCCGCCGTGCTGGACTACGGGATCCCCCTGTTTCAGGGCTGGCTCATGGGTGGACCGGTCGTCGACGCCCGCCCCGCCACCGGTGGGTGGTCTGCGGTCGCCCCTGCAGCGGTGACGGCCGGCGTCCGTCTGGCTGACACCACCCCCCGCAGGTGGGCTGCGGGGACGAAGGCCAGGTAGCAGGCGAGCACCGTCAGGCTGAACCAGCCGATGAGCAGTGTCGCCTCGATGCCGAGGTGGATGGCCAGACCGGCGGCCATCGCGACGTACCGAGTCGAGGCCCGCCACAGCCCCACGACGAGGAACGCCTCGACCACCAGCGTTCCGTAGGTCGCCAGTGCCGAGAAGGTCACCGACGTCGCCAGACCCTGCGGCACGACGAACCGCTGCAGGTCCCCGAGCTGGAGGGCGATCCCGACCGCCGTACCGTCCTGCCACGTCTTGCCGCCCAGCTTGGCGACCACAGAGAACAGGTAGAGCGCGCAGACCTGCAGCTGCAGCAGGCGCAGCCCCCACGGTGCCCGCACGTCGCTCCGGCCGCGGCGGCGCGCGTCGAGCGACCACACCTCCCCGGCGGGCATGAGCGCGACGTAGAAGGCCAGCTCGCGCAGCAGCAGGTCGCCGGAGTTGAGGACGTAGACATCGCGTCGCTGCAGCACGATCAGCAGCAGCGTCGTCGCCACCGCGGCGACCCGGGTGTGCCAGCCGACGAGCAGCGCGAGGGCGACGGCCGCGAGCACAGCGAGGGAGGTGTACGCCGGGACCGCGTCGACCGCCCACCAGCCACGGGAGCCGGAGACCGCGCCGGTCGTGACGCCGGTGTCTGCCAGGAAGGTGCGCGCGTCGGGGAGGTAGGACACCGTCCAGCCGAGGACGAGCACGGCGCAGGCGATGCGCAGTGCCGCCATCGGTGCGGTGTCGACCGGGTCGAACGCCCAGGCGCGCAGGCGCGTCATGGGAGGTCCAGCGTGTAGAAGTCGTAGCTGCCCTCGGCCGGGCGGGGGGTGCCGGAACCGGGAGTCGCGGCGTCGCGGAAGGTCCGGGTGAGCACGACCTTCGTCACGTCGCTGCCCGCCTGGCGGGCGACCCAGCGCGCGGTGGGCTCCCAGAGGCCGGCGTAGTCGTCGGCGCGCAGGCGCTCGACGTACTTCTGCCAGCGGTAGGTGCGGTACGGCGACAGCAGCAGCCCGTTGTGCGGGGGGACCCAGAACTCGGTCCGCCCGTCGGCGTGCGTGACGGTCGCGCGGACGCCGACCGCGAAGCGGCGGGGGTCGGGGGCGAACAGCGCCCAGTCCTGCTCGAGACCGAGTCCCTGGACGACAGGCGCGATCACGGGGCGTACGGCGTCGTGCGGGCGTCCGGCCGGGAGGTTCCAGAGCGCGACGCAGGCGATGACGACCACCATGAAGCACGCCAGCAGGACCTGGCCGACCGCGCTCTGCTCGAAGCGCTGCCCCCTGGTCACGGCGACAGTGTGCCGCGTCGACGGCGCCGGTCGTGGGGCGGTACGGGACCTAGGGCGTTGTGCTTGGGTGAGGACACGCGCCTGCAGGGAGGATGTCCATGGGGAAGCTGATCTACGCAGCCAACATCTCGCTCGACGGCTACCTCGAGGACGAGTCGGGGGCGTTCGACTGGTCCGTGCCGGACGAGGACGTGCACGCGTTCTGGAACGAGCACGAGCGGCACATCGGCACATCGCTCTACGGGCGGCGCATGTACGAGACGATGCGCGTCTGGGAGGACGACGACTGGTTGACCGACGAGCCCGAGGTGGTCCGGGACTACGCCCAGATCTGGCGTGACGCGGACAAGGTCGTCTACTCCACCACGCTCACCGACGTGTCCACCGCCCGCACGAGGATCGAGCGGACCTTGGAGCCCGAGCAGGTACGGCGGCTCAAGGAGACCTCCGGCTCGGACCTGAGCATCGGCGGCGCGGGGATCGCTGCCGAGGCCTTCCGGCACGGACTGGTCGACGAGTGCGTGCTCCTGCTGTGCCCGGTCCTCGTCGGCGGCGGCAAGCCCGCGCTGCCCCGAGACGTACGGCTCGACCTCGAGCTGCTCGACCAGCGGCGCTTCGACAACGGTGTCGTCGCCGTCCGCTACGCCGTCCGACACCCTGCCTGACGACGTGCGCGCCGCGATCGACGTACGTGGGGACCACCCACGCTGCCGACGGCGGTGTAGGGAGCAAGGACATAGGCGAAACGCGCGTGAGACGACACGGTAGGAAGCGACCCAGCGAGGTCTCCGCCGAAGGAGCTTGTCGATCATGCGTGTTCATCGTCTGTACCCGGTCATCGTGGCCACTGCGTTGCTGGCCCTCGTGGGGTGCGGGAGCACCGTGCAGCTCAGGTCCGCCCAGAGCGGCGCTCTCGGTGACGGTCTGACGCAGTCGCAGGGCGGGGGGGACGCGACCGGTACGACGGGGGGCGCTGCCGCGGCAGGGGGAACGTCCGGTCCGACCGGCGCCGATGGGGTCGTCGGAGGTGGGAGCTCCGGAGCAAGCCCGAACGCCGCGGGCGGGTCAGCAGTCAGCAGCGGTGGTGGGAAGGCAGCCAGCGGCTCGGCGGGCTCGACGAAGACCGGCGGCGCGCCGTCCGCGTTCGCAGACATCCCGCCGACGGGCCGCGGTTGGGACCGGAAGCACGTGTACATCGGGGTCACGACGCAGAAGGACGCGCAGGCGGCCTTCGCCAACGTGGGAGCCGCGGGCATCGATCCCGGCGATCAGGAGGGGCAGGCCCGGGCGGTCGTGGCCGAGATGAACCGCCGCGGTGGGATGTTCGGACGGCAGATCCAGATCGTCTTCAAGGACGAGAGCACCGTGTCGACCGCCCAGGACCCCGACACCACCGGCGCGGAGACCTGCACCTACTTCACGCAGGACCACCCGGTGGTCGCGCTGCTGAACCCGGTGACGCTGATGGACGTGCCGAGCTTCCGGGCCTGCCTGGCGAAGGCCCGACTGCCCCTGCTGAGTGCCTCCGTCGCTGCGGTGGACGACCAGGTCGGACGAGCGCTGGCGCCGTACTTCTACCAGTCGACCGCGCCGTCCTGGAACGCGCTCGCGCCGACGCTCATGAGGGAGCTCAAGGTCGCGGGTTACTTCAGCGGCTGGGACGTGCGGACCAGCCAGGTCACGTCGGCCAAGGCCAAGGTGGGGGTGCTGGTGTCCAGCGACGACGTCGGCATCCGGGTCGGGAAGCTGCTCTCGAAGACCCTTGCCGACGCGGGCTACCCCGGCGCCATCGTCTACCAGTACGCCGCGGGCAACCGGGACCTGTCGGCCGCTGTCCTGCAGTTCAGCGGGAACGGCGTCACGCACGTGGTCGCGGCCGACAGCACCCTCATCGCCTTCCAGATCTCCGCGTCCAGCCAGGGCTACCGGCCCCGCTACGCCGTGACCAGCTACAACGCACCACAGGGGTTCCTCCAGAACGTCGCGCCCAAGGACCAGCAGGTCGGTGACGTCGGTGTCGGCTGGGCGCCGGCCTTCGACGTCGACGACCAGAACGATCCCGGCAGCACCGGACCGGGCGACGTCGAGTGCCGCGCGATGCTGAAGAAGGGCGGCCAGACCTTCAGCGGCAAGCGCCTCGCGCTCACCCTCGCGTTCGCGTTCTGCGACGGGATCCGACTGATCGACCTCGGCGCCGTGGCCGGCGGCGGACTGAGCGGCGACCAGATCTACCAGGGGATCCAGAAGATCGCGCCGACCTTCAGCACGGCGTTCAGCTTTGCCAACGGCCTCGGTCCGAACCGCCTGTTCGTCCCGGGTGCGGTGCGGCCGCTCGCCTGGTCGACTGGCTGCTCCTGTTTCTCCTACACGTCCAAGGTGAACGTGAAGTTCTGAGATACGTCGTCGCTCGGCACGTCTAGGTGCCCCGAGGCGGCTGATGCCCGCACCACAGCTCGAGCGCCTCGACGAGGCCTCGCGTCGTGCCGTCACCGACCCACCCGACGATGCCGTCGGGCCGTACGAGGACTCCGGTGGGCGCTGGGACGTGCCCGATGACCGGAAGCACCCAGTCGCCGGAGTACTCGGCCTTCACCACTGTGACGTGGTTCGCCCAGGCGCTCATGTCAGGCGTGCCCCCGAAGCTGATCAGAACCGGCCGTACGTCGCGGAGGTAGGCGTACGTGCGAACCTGATGTCCGCCGACCAGGAGGTCGAGGTCTGGCATCCTCCTCCCGAGCAGCGGATGGCCGGTCCCGAGGTCGTAGTGGACGTCAAGTCCTGTGATGAGCCCGACCAGGTTGATGCGCACGTCGCTGAACGTGCCGAGCCACGTCAGCTGGTCGCGGAGCGCGGAGACCCTCGGTCCTGGGCGCTGAAGGGCGCTGGTCGCCATCGTGTACTGCAACGACCGGGCGGTCGCTGGATGCCGCTCCGCGGCATAGGTGTTCAGGATGCTGTCTGGGGAGTCGCCTCGCACTACCTGGGCCAGCTTCCATCCCAGGTTGACCGCGTCGTGGATGCCCAGTCCGATTCCCTGACCTCCGGCGGGTGAGTGGATGTGCGCCGCATCGCCGGCAAGGAAGACCCGCCCCTTCCGGTACTCAGCAGCCTGTCTGGTCGCGTCGGTAAAGCGGGAGATCCACGTCGCGTTGTGGACGCCGAAGTCAGTGCCGAACACCTGGCGCAGCTGGGCCCGCAGGTCCTCGAGCGTGGGCTCCTCGGCGCTGCTGACGTCCCGTTCGGTGGTGATGACGCGGCAGGTGCGCCCGTCGGACATGAGACTGAGACCGTGCAGTCCATCGTCGTCGTAGGTGATGCCGTCCGGTATCGGCTCGGACACCTCGACTTCGGCGATCAGCGCGCTCATGCTCGCTTCCCAACCGGGGAACTCGATGCCTGCGAGCTTCCGGATCAGGCTTCGGCCTCCGTCGGCGCCGACGAGGTACGACGCCCGCATCACCTTGCCGTTGTCAAGGGCGACGTCAACTCCTGAGGCGTCCTCGGACATGCCGATCACCGTGCGACCGCGCTGGATGGGGACCTTCAGCTCTTCGATCCAGGTCGCGAGGATCCGCTCGATGTGGTTCTGGAACAGGCCGAGGGTGTAGGGGTGGCGAGTGGGGAAGTCGCTGATGTCCAAGAACGTCATGCCGGAGGTTGCCCCGACGTGGGGCACCGGGTGGGTCGTCCCCTCCGTGAGGAACCGGTCCACGATCCCGCGCTGATCAAGGATCTCGAGCGTCCGCGCGTGGAACCCGCCGGCTCGAGATCCCACCAGGTCTGAGGTGGCGCGGCGCTCAAGGAGCAGCACGTCGGCACCGGCTACAGCCACGTCCGCGGCGAGCATCATGCCCGTCGGCCCCGCTCCGACGACGATCACGTCCACGTAGTCGCCTCCTCTTTTACGCGCCCCGTCGGCGCGGCCGGCGACTCTGCCTCACTCGGGGGGGCTTGCCGCAAGGCCCGGGTCCGGGCGTATCCTGAGAGTGACGGACGCTGTTGCGGGGCCTTGAGTCAGCGCGAGAACCTGCTGCGCAGCTCGGTGAGGCCGCTGCGACTCACGGCAGAAGCGGACTTTGTAGGGCGAGAGCACCGGCTGTCGCCGTTCGAGGTAGCCCGTCCGTGGTCGACAGCAGACCACAGGGCCGCAACAGTGGTGGCGTGAGTCAGTCTGCAGAGCCCGCTCTGACATTCGCTCGGAGCAACCCAACGAAGGCGGCCTCATCCGGGCGGTCGTTGCCGCCGCCTTCAGCCATCACCTGGAAGTGGCGGATCTGGTTGATGCACTCCGGCAGTCTCCGGTGTTCCTTCCTGAGCTATCACTGGTGGCCGAGGTCCCTACCGGCGTTGTCGGCCACGTATTGCTCACGCGCGCAGAGCTCGTCGACGACGAACTCTGTCGCCACCCCGTGCTCGTGCTGTCGCCGCTTTCTGTCCTGCCTCAGCAGCAACGACAGGGCATCGGCGGCGCTCTGGTCAGGTGCGCCCTCAGCGAGCTGATGCCATGGCGGAGGGGGTCGTCGTCCTGCAGGGCAGCCCTCGGTACTACCCGCGATTTGGCTTCCGCGACTGCAGGGATCTAGGCATCTCGATGCGTCTCCCCGACTGGGCACCACCCGAAGCCGGCATGGCCGTTCCCCTGTCGGCGTACACACCATCAATCCGGGGTGGGCTCGTCGAGTCACAGCCCTTTCTCGACATCGCCTGAGTGCTGCGCGCGACAGTCGGTGCACGCCTACCCACACACCGTTCAGAACGTCCCGCGCGGTCCAGCCGTCGCTCAGGTCTTGGAGCTGATCAGCTGGTACATCCCCCCGATCCGCACGAAGGGCTCCTGGTCGCACAGAGCGAGCTCGAGTCTGAGCAGGTCCTCGAAGTAGTCGCTGTCGTACTTCAGCTCGTTTGAGGCCAGCAGATCGTTGGCGATGCGCAGGGCGTATCGGCGAACCACCGGCAGACCGGCCCCCTCGAGCGTCGCCTCCAGATCCTCTGCCGGGATCTTCCGTACCGCGTGATCGAAGGTGACCGTGTGCGAGGTGTCGGAGTCGAGCTCGGCCAGTGCGGCTTGAGGGCCACCCACGATCAACTGCCGGAGAACGCCCGCCGCCGGGTTCGGCAGCATGACGGAAACGAGGCCCCCGCTTCGCAGGAATCCAGCCAGCGTGGCGACGTCGTCGACATCGGCGGGACGGTAGTGCAGGACGAAGTGGCAGAGCACCATGTCGAACTCGCCCAGGGGCGGTGGGTCGTCGAGATCACCTACCACGGTTCGAATCCGTGTGTCTGCTGCTGCCGCACGTCGTTCCGCCTCAGTGAGCCAGGCGCTGGATTGATCCAGGATCGTCACGTCATGACCGCCGACTGCGAGGGGTACGGCGTCCATGCCGTCGCCGCCGCCCACATCGAGGATCCGCAGTCGCGGCCCGAGCGTGGCCGTCTCTCTGCGCAGGGTCTCCCGGGCAACCTGGTAGCGGATCCGACCCCAAGGACTCTCGGTGTACGTACGCCAGGCCGTGAGCTTGTCGGAGAAGACGTCAGTCACACCCGGCAGCCAACGCGAGGCGAGCCCCTCTGTCCACCCGCGACGCGTCGAGCGCGTCCCCGTGCCGCGGAGCGCGGCGCCACGTCGGCGCGAGCCCGTTCCCCACGTCTGGTCGCCCGATCGAGTGCGGCCGACCTCGATCGGACGACACGGTGGTGGCGAAGGATGTCTCCGCCGACCTGCGGCCAGGTTAGGTCCGCGAGGCTGGTCACGACAGCTGCTACCCGGTGCGCTCCTCGGACGCGGGCCCGTCGCAACGTTGAGGTGGCGGGCGCGAAGGCGCAGAGGGAAACGGCCGAGGCCGTTCGCCGACTGACCGACCTTGGACTGAGCCGGCGCGACGCCGCCGAGCTTTCTCAGGTGGCGCTGGTCAGAGCCGCGCGCGACGTCAGTCGAGCAAGTCGAACGCGTCGTGGAACGCTCGAGTCAGTTCGTGCTCCTGGTGGTCAAGCAGGGCTCCTAGAGGTCGGAGCAATGCGCTGCGGGGCACGGTGGCGATGAGGTCGAGGTTGACGACGGACGTGTTCTCCAGCCCGTTCTCCGGACCGACGGAGATCTCACTGCGTAGACCGCGGATCGTGCTGGTAATCGGAGCGAGAGTGACGAGGTCGCGGACCGCGCGTACTTCTTCACGCGTCAGGACGAGCACGGGTCGTGGCTTGTCGAGCCGTGCGAGCCAGATCGAGTGCATCAGTCCAGCTCGGTGAACGACTGGGTGGCGACGTGCGCGGTCCAAGCCGTGTAGGCATCGGAGTCGAGATCCGGGTCGTGGGTGCTGGCGTAGATCTGGGCATCGCGTTCGGCCGCCCGACGGCGGATCTCCCGTCGCAGTGCACGGTTGATCACTTCGGCTCGGCTGATGTCGCCGGCCTTGGCGGCATCATCGACGAAGGCCGCGAGATCGTCGTCGACCCGGATGGTCATCTGCACAGACATACCACAACGATACCGCATCGGTATGAAGATCGGTATGAAGATCGGTATGAAGGGTGGGCGAGCGGCAAGGGTGACCCGGACGGTGCCAGGCTGACCTCAGGTGTGGCTGATGGCTTGCAGGACGTCCATCTTCGCGGCGCGGCGGGCAGGAAGGGCAGCGGCCACGACGCCGGCGAGGCCACCGACGAGGAGCACCTGCACCAGGCGCCCGACCGGCACGGAGAACTCCGTCAGCCCTTGGTCCTTCAGGGCCTGGAGCAGGGCGAAGCCGAACGCCAGCCCCACCGCGATGCCCAGCACCGCGCCGTACACGGCGATGAGCACGCTCTCGACGCGGATCATGCGGCGCAGCTGACGGCGCTGCAGCCCGACCGCCCTCAGCAGTCCGAGCTCGCGGGTGCGCTCGACGACCGACAGCGCCAGGGTGTTGACGATGCCGAGCACCGCGATGAGCACCGACAGCACCAGCATCACGGTCACGATGTTCAGCAGCTGGTCGACCTGCTTGCCCTGGGCGGCGATGAACTCCGCCTGGTCCTGGACCACCAGGTCCGGGTAGGTCCTCTCGACCTGGTCGAGCACCGACCGGGCCTGGGCCGCCGAGACCCCAGGCGCGCGGGTGGCCGCGACGACGCTGACCGCGCGCGAGGTCACGTTGGCGGCGTAGGTCGCGTCGCCGACGAGGTAGTCCCCGGCGAACTCGTTGCGGCCGTAGACCGCACCCACGACCAGCGGCGTCGACGTCCCACCGACCCACCGCACCGTGACGCGGTCCCCCGCAGCCAGCGACCGGTCCTTGGCGACGTTCTCCGAGACAGCCAGGTCACCGTGGGCGAGACTGCTCAACGACCCCTGCTTCGCGTCGAGCTTGAGCACGGCCTCCAGCGCCTGAGGGTCGACCCCTTGCACGGCGACCCGTGAGCCGTCTGCCTCGACCGAGGTCGACCGAAAGGCCGCGACCGACGCGAACTCTGGCGACCTGCGCAGCGTGTCCGCGACCTGCGGCGCGAACGGCAGGTACTGCTCGGTGTGCAGGACGTAGTCGGCGCCCAGCGACCGCGCGACGACCTGCACCAGGCTCGTCTTCGCGCTGGCGCCGAAGACGCTCACCATCGCCACCAGCGCCAGGCCGATCATCAGCGCGGCCGCCGTCGAGGACGTACGACGGGGAGAGCGCGTCGCGTTGCCCCGACCGAGCCGGCTGGGGACGCCCAGGCGCGCGAACGGCGTACCCAGCAGGGACACGACGGGGCGCGCGAACAGCGGCGACAGGGTCGCGACGGCGACGAAGCTCAGGGCGGCGCCGAGCCCGACGAGGGCCAGACCGGAGCCGGTGAGCCCAGCCGCCAGCGCGCCGACCCCGCCGACGGCGAGGCCCGCGCCGACGAGCGTCCTCCGGCCGAGGGACTGGTCCTCGGCCGGACCGGAGTCGCGCATCGCCTGGACCGGCGCGACCCGCGCAGCACGACGTGCAGGCAGCAGGGCGGCCAGCGACGTGATGCCGGTGCCGACCAGCAGTGACACCCAGAACGTCCGCTGCGCGACCACGGTGGGGCCCGCAGGCAGGTCGACGCCGACGGCACCGAGCAGGGCGCGCAGACCCAGGGCGACCGCGATCCCGAGTCCGAAGCCGACCAGCGAGCTGAACACCCCGACGACCAACGACTCCACCAGCACCGACCGGGTCACCTGGCCGCGGGACGCCCCGAGCGCGCGCATGAGCGCGAGCTCGCGGGTGCGCTGCGCGATGAGCATCGAGAAGGTGTTGAAGATGAGGAACGCGCCGACGAACAGCGCGATGCCACCGAAGGCGAGCAGGATCGTGTTGAAGACCGAGAGCTGGTCCTTGAGCTGGCTGGTGGACTCGTCCACCGACTGCGCCGCGGTGATGGCCTCGACGCCCTTCGGCAGAACGGGCGCGACCCGGTCACGCAGCTGCGCCTGGGACACCCCCGGGTCGGCGGCCAGGTGGATCTCGTCCCACTTCCCCACCCGACCCGACAGCCGCTGCGCGGTCTCGGGCTGCAGGCCGAGCAGGGCCGCGCCGGCGAAGCTGTCGGCCTTCTCCAGCCCGGTCGTCCCCACCAGGGTGAGATCAGCGCGGCCACCCTCGCCGATGACTCCGACGCGGTCGCCGAGGGACAGCCCGGCCTTGCGGACCGTCGCGGCGTCGATGGCGACCTCGGTCGGTGAGGTCGGTCCGTGACCGGTGCGGAGGAGCACGGGCTCCTGCGGGCTGCTCGGGTCGAGGTCGATGATGGCCGTCGGGGCGCCCCCGGTCTTGTAGGCCTTGCCGTCCACCACCAGGGTGCCGAGCTGGAACAGCCCACCGCGCACGTCCGCGACACCAGCGACCTGACGCAGCCGCGGGACCAGGTCCGCCGACACGGGCTCGCGGGGGGCGTCGAAGCCGGCGTCGAACGCAGCCTGGGAGCGCACCGTCACGGCGGTGCCCTTGTTGACGCCCGCGAACAGGTCCTCGAAGACCCGCCCGAGGGTGTCGGTGAGCACGAACGTGCCGGACACGAAGGCGACGCCCAGGATGACGGCGACGCCGGACAGGGCGAGGCGGAGCTTGCGGGCCAGCAGGCCGCGCAGCGTGGCGCGCAGCATCAGGCCGCCCCGTCGAAGCGCTTCATGCGGTCCAGCACGCTCTGCGCCGTCGGTGCCTCGAGCTGGTCGACGAGCAGGCCGTCGGCGAGGAACAGCACCCGGTCGGCGTACGACGCGGCGACCGGGTCGTGGGTGACGATGACGACCGTCTGGCTGAGCTCGCGCGCGGACCGCTGCAGGAAGGCAAGCACCTCCGCGCCCGAGCGGGAGTCGAGGTTGCCGGTCGGCTCGTCGGCGAACACCACGTCCGGGCGGGTGACGAGGGCGCGGGCGCAGGCGACGCGCTGCTGCTGGCCGCCGGACAGCTCACCCGGCCGGTGGGAGAGCCGGTCCGCGAGCCCCACGGCGGCCACCACCTCGTCGTACCAGGCCTGGTCGACCTTGGTGCCGGCGATGTCGAGCGGGAGGGTGATGTTCTCCGCGGCGGTGAGGGTGGGCAGCAGGTTGAACTGCTGGAACACGAAGCCGATGCGGTCGCGGCGCAGCGCCGTCAGCTGCTTGTCGCCGAGCCCGACGACCTGCGTCTCGCCGATCTGGATCGATCCGGCGTCGACCGTGTCGAGGCCCGCGAGGCAGTGCATGAGGGTGGACTTGCCGGACCCGGACGGCCCCATGATGGCGGTCATGGCGCCGGTGGCGATCTCGAGGCTGATGCCCGCGAGGGCGGTGACGGCGGTGTCGCCCTTGCCGTAGGACTTGCGGACGTCGGTGGCACGCACTGCCGGACGGGGAGAGTCGGTCATGATCGACACCTTGCCAGCCGACGCGGCGGAGGTCATCAGGGTTGTCCCCTGAGCGGGTCGTCAGGGCAGGATGCGGCCATGACACTCGGCATGACCCTCGGCACGGACCTCGGCACGGACCTCGGCTTCGACCCCGCCCGCCTCGCCCGTCTCGACGGGCACTTCCAGCAGTACGTCGACGACGGACGACTGGTCGGATGGCAGCTGCAGGTGGGCCGGCACGGCCAGGTGGCCCACACCGCGACGTACGGCCTCGCCGACCGCGAGGCGGGACGCCCGGTCACCGACGACACGCTCTGGCGCATCTACTCCATGACCAAGCCGATCGTGAGCGTCGCCTTCATGACGCTGTGGGAGGAGGGGCGGGTCGAGCTCACCGACGAGCTCAGCCGCTACGTCCCGTCGTTCGCCGGCGTCCAGGTCTTCCGCGACGGCTCCTCGACCAAGCCGTTCCTCGAGCCGGCGCTCGAGCCGATCCGGCTGTGGCACCTGCTCAGCCACACCAGTGGCCTGACCTACGGCTTCCTCAACGTGCACCCCGTCGACGCGATCTACCGCGCCGCCGGCTCCGACATCGACAACCCCGCCGGCAACGACCTCGCCGCCAACTGCGACCTGTGGGCGTCGCTCCCCCTGCGCTTCCAACCGGGCTCCGCCTGGGGGTACGGCGTCAGCACCGACGTGCTGGGGCGGGTGTGCGAGGTCGTCACGGGTCAACCGCTGGACCAGGTCGTGCGGGAGCGGGTGCTCGAGCCGCTGGGCATGACCGACACCCGCTGGTGGACCGACGGGCTGGAGGACCGGCTGCCGGCGCTCTACGCCGACTTCCAGGGGCAGACGGTGCGCTACGACCTGTTGGGGGACGCGGCGTTGAAGCCGCCGGCGATGCTCTCCGGCGGCGGAGGTCTGCTGTCGACGGCGGCGGACTACTGGCGGTTCTGCGCCATGCTGCTCGGCCGGGGTGAGGCCGACGGGGCGCGGGTCCTCGCGCCACGCACCCTGGAGCTGATGACGCGCAACCACCTGCCGGGGGGGCGCGACCTGGCCGCGCACAACAGCGGTGGTTTCGCCGAGACGGTCTTCGACGGCGTGGGGTTCGGACTCGGCTTCGCGACGGTCCTCGACCCGATGCCCGGCAAGGGCGCGTCCTCACCCGGAGAGTTCTACTGGGGCGGCTTGGCCTCCACGGCGTTCTGGGTCGACCCGCTCACCGGCGTCACCGCCACGTTCTTCACCCAGCTGGTGCCGTCGTCGACGTACCCGATCCGCGCCCAGCTGCGGCAGCTGGTCTACTCCGCGCTCGTGGGCTGATCAGACCAGCTGACGACGCCGGAGGGCGCCGAGGCTGACCACTCCGGCGACGACGGGGAGCCAGTGACCGGCGGCGCGGTAGATCGCGACGGCCGCGCTCGCCGCGCCCCAGCCCATGCCCATGGTGGTGAGGCCCCCGACCAGGGCGGCCTCGATCGGGCCCACCCCGCCAGGTGAGGGGAGCGCGGAGCGGGCCGCCGCCGAGCCCACGAGGGCGGCGAGCAGGTCCTGCCAGGGCAGGTGCCCGCCGACGGCAGCGACCGCGCCCTGGAGCGTCAGCACCTGCGCGACGGTGACCCCGACGCAGCCGACGACCAGCGACGCCAGGCAGCGCGGCCGACGCAGCACGTCCCCCATGGACGCGGCGGTGCGACGTACGGCGGGGACGGCGACGAGGGCGAGCAGGAGCACCGGGACGGCGAACAGCAGGGCGCGGGGCGGGTGGGGCAGGAGCCCGGCGCCGACCGTGCTGGCGGCGACGGCCGCGGCCCCCGCAGCGACGAAGGCCCCGCAGGCGGTGCGCAGCGCCGCCGCAGCGGTGGCCTGCTCGGTCGACAGACCGGACCGGCGGTGCACCCGCAGGACCAGCAGCGTGCCACCGATGCCGGCGGGCGTGACGGCGTTCGCGGCCGTGGTGGCGAGCACGGTCGGGACCGCACGGCGGGTGGCCATCGGGGTGACGCGGGAACCGTTGAGCGCCAGGGAGGAGCACGCGACGAGCAGCAGGCTGCCCAGGACCGCCTGGGTCAGCCCGGGCGCGTGCAGGCGCAGACCGAGCGCGGTCGGAACCGCCAGGCTGGCGGCCGCCAGCAGGCAGCCGAGCACGACGACGACGCGGTGCTGGGTCCAGGTCACGCGTCATCATCGGCGGACGAACATGAAGCCTGAATGACGCGGACGTGTGGTGTTTCCCCCGCTCAGGTCAGGTGGCGGCGGGCACCCGGGGGGTCAGGCTGTCCACCGCAGCGGCGAGCAGGTCCTGCAGGTCGCTCCCCGGCTGGGCGAGCCACTGCTCGTAGGCCGCGACGCAGCTGGCGAGCAGCTGGTGGGCGAGCAGCTGGGGACCGAAGTCCCCAGGCCGCTGGTCGGTGCGCGCGGCGACGTGCTCGGCGACGACGGCGCGCCACCCGGCGTACCTCAGCGTGGAGTGCGCCTGGAGCGCAGGGGTGTGCAGGACCATCGCCATCCGGACCCGGTGCTGGCGCTCGGCTCCGGCCGGCAAGGCGTTGAACTCCAGCACGGCGTCGCGCAGCCCGCCCACCAGGCCCTGGTCGGAGGGCACCTGCGCGAGCCGGGCCCTCAGGTGCTCGAGCGCGGCGTCGAAGTCCCCCCAGACGACGTCGTTCTTGGAGGCGAAGTAGCGGAAGAAGGTACGGCGACCGATCCCGGCAGCGTCGGCGATGTCGTCGACGGTCGTGGTCTCGAAGCCGCGGTCGGCGAACAGCTGGAGGGCCACCAGCTCGAGCTCCTCCCGGGTCGTCGCCGCGGGCCGTCCCTGCTTCACCTGACCTCCCCCTTGTGCTTTGGCACTGAGTGCCGTTAGCGTCTCACCTGTTGTGATCGCCGTCACCTTCCGCGAGGAGCCTGCCATGTCCGACCTCAGCCTGTCCGACCCCACTGCTGCTGCCCCTGTCTCCGACGCCGCCGAGGCCGTGGCCCTCGACGCCGCCGACACTGTGCTCGTCGAGGACCTGCTGGTGGAGGACGTCTCCATCGACGGCATGTGCGGGGTCTACTAACCGCATGCTGACCCTGCACCCGCAGGTGTCGGTGCGGCCGGAGCCGTTCGGCGCGCTGCTCTACCACTTCGGGACCCGCCGGCTGTCGTTCCTCAAGGACCGGCGGCTGCTGGACGTCGTCCGTCGCCTGGACGGCGCGACGACCCTGGACGACGCGCTGTCCGACGTCCCCCCTGCTGACCAGCCGGCCTTCCGCGCCGCCCTGGCCACCCTCGAGAAGACGGGCATGCTGCTGTGAAGCTGGTCGACCACTTCGCCACCGGGCTCGATGCCCCCATCTGCCTGACCTGGGAGCTGACCTACGCCTGCAACCTCGCGTGCAGCCACTGCTTGTCCAGCAGCGGACGGCGTGACCCGCGGGAGCTGAGCACCGAGGAGTGCAAGGCGGTCATCGACGAGCTGCAGCGGATGCAGGTGTTCTACGTCAACATCGGCGGCGGCGAGCCGACGGTCCGCTCGGACTTCTGGGAGCTCGTCGACTACGCGACGGCCCACCAGGTCGGCGTGAAGTTCTCGACCAACGGCGTGCGCATCGACGAGGCTGCTGCTGCTCGCCTGGCGGCCAGCGACTACGTCGACGTCCAGATCTCGCTCGACGGCGCGACCGCGGAGGTCAACGACGCCGTACGCGGGGCGGGGTCCTACGACATGGCACTCACCGCCCTGCAGCACCTGGCCGACGCGGGCTTCCACGACGCGAAGATCAGCGTCGTCTGCACCCGCCACAACATCAGCCAGCTCGACGCGTTCAAGGAGCTCGCCGACCGCTTCGGCGCCACGTTGCGGCTGACCCGGCTGCGGCCGTCCGGTCGCGGGGCGGACGTGTGGGACGACCTGCACCCGACGATGGCGCAGCAGCGCGAGCTCTACGACTGGCTCGTCGCGCACGGCGAGGGCGTGCTGACCGGCGACTCGTTCTTCCACCTGTCGGCGTTCGGGGACTCCTTGCCCGGACTCAACCTCTGTGGCGCCGGTCGGGTGGTGTGCCTCATCGACCCCGTGGGTGACGTCTACGCCTGCCCGTTCGCGATCCACGACGCCTTCCTCGCCGGCAACGTCCGGTCCGAGGGCTTCGGGAAGGTCTGGCGCGAGTCGGAGCTGTTCACCGAGCTGCGGCTGCCGCAGACCGGCGGGGCGTGCGCATCGTGCAGTCACTACGACTCGTGCCAGGGCGGGTGCATGGCGGCGAAGTTCTTCACCGGCCTGCCGCTCGACGGTCCCGACCCCGAGTGCGTGCAGGGGTACGGCGAGCTCGCCCTGTCCTCGGTCAAGGCGACGGCCGGTGCGGACGTCCCGCGGCCCACCGGGGACCACTCGCACAGCCCGGCTGCGGCGGCGGGGATGCGCGCGGGTCGCGGACCGGTGCCGCTCACCCTGTCGGTGCGCCGGCCGGACGCCGGCCTGTCGAGCGCGTGCGACGAGAGCCCGCTGGCGGGGCTGTCGGTCTGATGCTCCTCACGGCACCGCTGACGCTGGGTGCGTACGTCGCCCCGGCGCGGGTGGTGTTCGGACCGCACGAGACCAACCTCGGGGACGGGCGCGCGCTCTCCGACCGGCACGTGGCCTACTACGCCGCCCGCGCGGCCGGCGGGTGCGGGGTGCTCGTCACCGAGACCGCGTCGGTGCACGACAGCGACTGGCCGTACGAGCGGGCGCCGCTGGCCGAGGAGTGCGGCCCGGGTTGGCGTGCGGTCGTCGACGGGTGTCCGGACGCGCTGGTGCTGGCCTCGCTCGGGCACACCGGCGGGCAGGGCTCGTCGGCGTACTCCCAGCAGGCGCTCTGGGCGCCCTCGGCGGTGGCCGACGCGGTGTCCCGTGAGCTGCCGATGGTGATGGAGCGCGCGGAGATCGCCTGCGTCATCGAGTCGTTCGCGTCCGCGGCGCGGCGGGCGATGGGCTCCGGCTGCGCGGGCGTGGAGATCGAGGCGGGCGACCGGTCGCTGCTGCGGCAGTTCCTGTCCGGGATCACCAACGTCCGGGACGACGCGTACGGCACCGACAAGGCGCTGCTGCTCCGGGAGGTGCTCGCCGCCGTACGCGCTGTCGTGGGGGAGGGCGTGCTCGCGTTGCGCCTGTCGTGCGACGAGCTCGCGCCGTGGGCGGGCGTGACGCCCGAGCACGCGCTGGCTCTCGTGCCGACGCTCGACGTCGACCTGCTCACCGTCGTGCGCGCCGGGCCGTTCGCCGGGTCGGCGTACCGGCCGGACTCCCACTCCCCGGAGGGCTTCAACCGCGACCTGTGCGCGTCCGTCGGTGCTGTTGCGCCCTGTCCGGTCGTGCTGCAGGGGTCGGTGGTGAGCGGGGCGTTCGCCGAGCAGGCACTGACCGACGGGGTGTGCGACCTGGTCGAGATGACCCGGGCGCAGATCGCCGACCCGACGCTGGTCGCGCACCTGCGTGCAGGGACCGCACCTCGCCCGTGCGTCCTGTGCAACCAGGCGTGCCGCGTGCGCGACGCCCGCAACCCGCTCGTGTCGTGCATCGGCGAGCCCCGCTCCGGCTACGAGCGGGCCTTCTCGTTTCCCCAGCACGCGGGCGCTGGGGAAACGGGAAACCTCGGGCGGGTCGTCACGGTCGTCGGGGGTGGGCCGGCGGGGCTGGAGTGCGCCCGCGTGCTCGCGCTGGCCGGTGTGCAGGTGACGGTCCTGGAGCGCTCCGACCGGCTCGGCGGCATGGTCGTCGACGCCGCCCGGGGGGCCGGGCGCGCGCGGCTCACCGACCTCACCGGCTGGCTCGCCGCCGAGTGCGCGCGGCTCGGGGTGACGGTCCAGCTCGGTACCGCCGTCACCGACCTCACGGCGTACGGCGAGGTCGTGCTCGCCACCGGCTCCCGCCTGCGCCCGCTGCCCGAGGGCTGGTACGACGCCACGGCTGCGCTGCGCGGAGAACTCCCCGACGGCTCTGTCCTGGTGCACGACCCCACGGGCGGTCCGGTCGGGGTGAGCGTCGCGGAGCTGCTCGCCAGCCAGGGCCGCGAGGTCCGCATCGTCACGCAGGACCCCGTCGTCGGCACCCTGCTGTCGCTGACCGGGGACCTCGCCGACGCCAACACCCGGCTGCAGCAGCAGGGGGTGGTCCGTGAGCTGAAGTCCCTGGTACGCAGCACGTCTGACGGCACGGCGCTGTTGGAGCACGTGTGGACCGGCGAGCAGCGCACGGTCCCCGCGGACCTGGTCGTCGACTGCGGCCACCGCCTGCCCGAGGACGCCCTGGACGGCGCTCCGCGCGTGGGCGACTGCGTCGCGCCCCGCTCGGTGCTCGAAGCGGTCCTCGAGGGGCGACGGGTCGCGCAGGCGCTGCTGGACCGGGTGCCGGTGTGAGCCGCTACACCCACCTGCTGTCACCGCTGCGGATCGGCCCGCTGACGGTGAAGAACCGCGTGGTCTTCAGCGCCCACCTGACCAACTACGCCGTCGGGGGGATGCCGACCGAGCAGCACGCCGCCTACTACGCAGCGCGCGCCGCCGGTGGTGCGGGGCTGATCATCACCGAGGAGCACAGCACCCACGTCACCGACTGGCCTTACGAGAAGCTGATGCACGGCTTCTCCCCGGCGGTCATCCCTGGCTACCGACGGATCACCGACGCGGTCCACGCACACGGCGTCCCGATCCTCGCGCAGCTCAACCACAACGGCGGCCAGGCCTCGTCGATGTACAGCCGGCTGCCCGTCTGGGCGCCCTCCCCCGTCCCGGACCCGCTGTTCCGCGAGGTGCCCAAGGCGATCGACCTGGCCGAGATCCGCTCCGTCGTGGACGGCTACGCCCTCGTCGCCGAGCACTGCGTCGCCGGCGGCTTCGACGGCGTAGAGCTGCAGTGCAGCCACTCCTCCATCGTGCGCGGCTTCCTGTCGCCCGCGACCAACCACCGCACCGACGGGTACGGCGGTCCGCTGGAGAACCGGGCCCGGCTGCTGCTCGAGATCGTGGCCGCCGTCCGCGCGGCCCTCGGTCCTGACAAGGCGCTCGGTGTACGGCTGTGCGGCGACGAGCTCATCGAGAACGGCACCACGATCGAGGAGGCCGTGGCCGTGGCCCGGCTGGTCGAGGCGACCGGTCAGGTCGACTACATCAACACCTCCATCGGGGTGGCCACCGCGACGCTGTACATGATCGAGGCGTCGATGCAGGTGCCGCCGGGCTACGCGATGTTCATCCCGTCCGCGATCCGTGAGGCCGTGTCGATCCCGGTCGTCGGCGTGGGTCGGTTCAAGGACCCGCTGCAGGCGGATCGCGCGCTACAGGCGGGACAGGCCGACCTCATCGGGGTCGTGCGCGGTCAGATCGCCGACCCAGACTTCGTCCGCAAGGCCCGCGCAGGGGCGGCAGCGGACATCCGCACCTGCCTGTCGTGCAACCAGGAGTGCGTCGGGCGCATGGGCCTGAACCGCTGGCTGGGCTGCATCGAGAACCCCCGCACCGGCAAGGAGGCCGTCGCGCTTCCCCTGCCCACCCGGCGTTCGCAGCGGGTGCTCGTGGTCGGCGGCGGACCAGCCGGCCTGCAGGCAGCCGTGACTGCTGCCGAGCGCGGCCACCACGTCACCTTGTTCGAGCGGTCCGAGCGGCTCGGTGGACAGGTGCCCGTCGCCGCGTCGGTGCCGTCGCGGGCGGAGTTCCTCGACATCACCCGCAACCTGGTCGCGGCGGCGCAGCGCGCGGGCGTCGACGTCAAGACCGGCTACGAGGCGACCGCTGACCTGCTGCGCGACGAGGCGCCGGACGCGGTGATCCTGGCGACCGGTGCCGTGCCGAACAGGCCCTGGTGGGCAGGCGATCTCGAGCAGATCGTCGATGTGCGCGACGTGCTGGAGGGCCGCGCCGCGCCGCGCGGTCGGGTGCTGGTGCTCGACGAGCTCGGCTTCCACCAGGCGACGTCGGTCGCCGAGCTGCTCGCCGACCGGGGGTGCACGGTCGAGGTCGCGACGCCGGGCATGGTGGTGGGGCAGGACCTCGGCATCACGCTCGACCTCGAGACCTGGAACGTGAAGGCTGGCGCGAAGGGGATCGTGCAGACGACCGACGTCGTGCCCATGGGGGCCGCGACCGCGGACGGGGGCCGCAGGGGGATCACGCTGTCGTTGCAGCACCACGTGACCGGCACCGACCTCACGCGCACAGTGGACTGGGTGGTGTGCGCGGTGCAGCAGCGCGCCGACGACACCCTGTGGCGGGAGCTGACGTCCGGACAGCAGGCCGTGGGTGGCGGGCTGCCGTTCGCGGTGCACCGCATCGGCGACTGCCTCGCGCCGCGCCGCGCGCACGCCGCCGTCATCGAGGGCCACCGCGTGGCGGTGTCACTGTGACGGGGGCTGCGGCCGTGCTGGGGGTTGCGGTTGTGCTGGGGGTTGCGGTTGTGCCTGTTGCTGCGTTCGTGGAGGTGGCACTTGACACGAGCGGGCGCCCCAGCCGCGTCGCGGAGACTGTTTCGCCGCCCGCTTGTCGTCCGATCGAGGTCGGGCGCACTCGATCGGGCGACCAGACGTGGGGAAAGGGCTCGCGACGGGGCGGCTCGCGACGGGGCGGTTCGCAATGCGGCGGTTCGCGATGCGGCGGTTCGCGATGCGGCGGTTCGCGATGCGGCGGTTCGCAATGCGGCGGTTCGCGACGCGGCCGCGCCGCCCACCTCCCTGCTGTCCACTGCCCAGCCGCCCACCGCCCAGCCGCCCACTGCCTCGCGGAGGCCGGCAGATGACGGGCGGGACGCTGGGAGGAACGGTCACCAGCACGCACCGGGGCACCGCTCCCGTCGTACCCCTGGAGCTCAGCCGGTTGGCGGTCGTCATCGTCCGCGCGGGCGTACTGCCCCGCGGAGCGGCGGAGGTCGTTGCGGAAGCGGGCGGCCGGGTGCTGCTGCTCGGGTCGGGAACGGCCGAGGCGGCCGCGGACCTCGGGGCCCCGCGCGCCTGGCACGCCGAGACCACCGATGCGGCGCCCGACGGACTGGCGCGGGCGCTGGTGCCGCTGGTCGAGCAGGTCCGGACTCTCATCCTGCCCGCGAGCCCGGACGGGAGGGACTTCGCGCCGCGACTCGCGGCAGCCCTGGACCGCCCCCTGCTGGCCTGGGCCGGGACCGTCGTGGTCGACGAGGAGGGCACCACCGCCTCGCTGCACCGGCTCGACAGCCGGCTCGAGGTCGACGTGCGGTGCGACGGCCCGTGCGTCGTCACCCTGGTTCCCGGGGCGCGCAGCGCCCTGCCGCCCAGCAACGGAGAGGTGTTCGAGGTGCACCTCGACGTGGAGGCGGGCGTCGATGCACAGAGGCTGGCCGTGCTCGAGCCGGACCCCGCGACGATGGACCTCGCCGAGGCCCGTCGTGTCGTCGGTGCCGGCGCGGGCCTCGTGCACGACCAGGTCGGGACGCCCGAGGTGCTCACGCTGCTGACCGCGGTCTCGGCCCGGTTGGGCGCGAGCACGGGAGCCACCCGCGTCCTGACCGACGCGGGGCACGTCCACCACGACCGGCAGATCGGCACCACCGGTGTCAGCATCAACCCCGACCTGTACCTCGCCCTCGGTGTCGCCGGCGCCGCTCAGCACACCGGTGGGCTGGGCAACCCCCGGCACGTCGTGTCGGTCAACACCGACGCGTCCTGCCCGATGACCGCCATGGCCGACCTCGGTCTGGTGACCGATGCCGAGGGCTTCCTGCGCGAGCTCGCCGACCGGTTGGGGATCACGCCGTGATCGACGTCCTCGTCGTCGGTGCCGGACCCGCGGGCGCCGCCGCCGCCCTCACCGCCGCTCGCGCCGGGAAGTCCGTGGTCCTGCTCGAGCGCGGTCCCTTCCCCGGCTCGAAGAACGCGTACGGCGGGGTGGTGTACGGCCGGGTGCTCGACGACGTGCTCCCGGGCTGGTGGGAGGAGGTCCCGTTCCAGCGCTGGGTGACGCGCCGGTCGACCATGGTCCTCACCGATCACCAGGCGATGACCGTCGACTTCCGCACCACCGACTGGGGCAAGGCGCCCTACAACGGCTGCACCATCTACCGCGCAGACTTCGACTCCTGGCTCGCCGGCAAGGCTGTGCAGGCCGGGGCGCAGCTGGTCACGAGCACGGTCGCGACCGGCCTGATCGTCGAGCAGGGACGGGTCGTGGGGGTGCGGACGGACCGACCCGATGGTGACCTGCGCGCGAAGGTGGTCATCGCCGCGGACGGTGTGAACTCCTTCCTGGCCAAGGAGAGAGGGCTGCTCCCCCCGACCGACCCGGCGCACCTCACCCTCGGTGTCAAGGAGGTGCTGAGCCTGCCGCGTGAGGTGATCGAGGAGCGGTTCAACGTCCGCGGCGACGAGGGCGTCGACGTCGAGATCCTCGGCTGCACCAGGGGGATCGCCGGCGGCGGCTTCGTCTACACCAACCGCGACACCCTGTCGGTCGGCGTCGTCGTCAGCGTGCAGCAGCTCGCCGAGCGCAAGGTCCGCGCCGAGGACCTGATCGCCGACCTCAAGGCGCACCCCGCGGTCGCCCCGTGGGTCGAGGGGGCGACGGTCAAGGAGTACGCCGCACACCTCATCCCCGAGGGCGGCTACGACCACCTCCCCGAGCTCGTGGACGACGGCTTGCTCGTGGCGGGCGACGCAGCGGGGCTGTGCCTCGCGGCGGGCATCTGGCTCGAGGGCGTGAACTTCGCCATCGGCTCCGGGCTGGCCGCGGGCCGCGCCGCCGCACTGGCCGTCGACCGAGGTGACAGCAGTGCACGCCAGCTGTCGTCGTACCGCAAGGACCTGGAGTCCTCGTTCGTGCTCGCGGATCACAAGCGGTTGCGCGGCGCGCCGGGGCTGGTGCTCGGGGACCGGGTTCAGCAGCGCTACCCCGGGTTGATCGCCGACCTGGTGCAGGGGCTGTTCACGGTCACCAACCCGACGGCGAAGCCCGGCGCCCTGCGGCTGCTGCGCGACGCGGCGAAGGGGAACGGCGTGAAGCTGCGGCACCTCGCCGCGGACGGCGTGCGCGGTGGGAGGGTGTTCCGGTGACCGCAGGCCCCGGCAGCTACGACGAGATCGCCTTCGACGAGCGCATGGAGACGGTGGAGTTCCGCGTGGGCGAGAGGGCGCACATCGTCGTCGACAGCGACGTCTGCCGCTCGTGCACGACCAAGGCGTGCGTCACGGCGTGCCCCGCGAACCTGTTCGCGCCCACCAGCGACGGCGGCATCCTGTTCAACTACGAGCAGTGCTTCGAGTGCGGCACCTGCTACCAGGTGTGCAACAGCGAGGGCGCGCTGACCTGGACCTACCCGGACGGTGGGCAGGGCGTGGTGTTCCGGCATGGCTGACCTCGTCGTGGCGCTGGTGCGGTGCACGGACCTGCGCACCGAGGTCGACCCGCTCACCGGAGCGGTCACCCGCGACGCGCGAGCGGTCGCCCTCAGCGCGTCCGACGCAGCTGCCGTCGAGCACGCCCTCCGCCTCGGAAGTGCCTGGCAGGCAAGGGTTCTGGTCGTCACTGCCGGCGGACCTGAGTGCGACGGTCCCCTGCGTGACCTGCTGGCTCTGGGCGCGGAGGTACGCCGGGTCGCGCTACCCGGGTCCTACCTCGACGAGCTCGCCGCGGACGAGCAGCAGCTCGCGCGGGCTCTCGTCGCCGCCCTCGGACCCGACCGGCCCGACCTCGTGCTCTGCGCGGACCGCAGC
The DNA here is from genome assembly GCA_963784705.1 of uncultured Actinomycetota bacterium. Taxonomy (GTDB): domain Bacteria; phylum Actinomycetota; class Actinomycetes; order Mycobacteriales; family SCTD01; genus RYN-111. Next base: position 31,777 of record CAWASC010000013.1, on the reverse strand, counting down.
ACCGACCGCGGGACCGGAGCGCTGCCGGCGTTCGTCGCGCACGAGCTCGGTGTCGTCCAGGCGCCGGGGCTGGTCGCGTTGGAGCTGACCGCCGACGGGCTGGTCGCGGAGCGGCGGCTCGACTTCGGGCGCCGCGAGCAGATGGCCGTCCCCCTTCCGGCGGTGTGCAGCGTCGAGGGCGCGGGGGTACGGCTGCGTCGCGCCTCCTTGCCGCAGCAGCTCGCGGCGGCGTCCGCGGACATCCCGGTGGTGCAGGTCCGGGTGCCGCCCTCGCGCGTGCGCGTGCTCCAGGCCCGACCGCTGCGACCGCGCCCCCGCTACGTCCCGGCGCCGACCGGGAACGCGCGGGAACGGCTGCTGGCCCTGACCGGCGCGCTGCTGTCGCACGACCCGCCGGTCGTCGTCGGTCCGGTCGACCCGCCGGCCGCGGTCGAGACCTTCCTGGAGTTCATGACCCGCAACGGCTACCTGTCCGAGGAGCGCACCGGGTGGCAGCTGCCATGACCGGTCTCGCGGACCTGACCTGGCCGCAGGTGGGCGGCGACGTCCTCGTGGTCCCCCTCGGCTCCACCGAGCAGCACGGGCCGCACCTGCCCCTGTCGACCGACGCGGACATCGCCCTCGCCCTCGCGCACGGCCTGGCCGAGCGGCGGACGGAGGTGGTCGTGGCGCCGGTGCTGGCGTACGGCGCGAGCGGTGAGCACGCCGGTTTCCCCGGGACGCTGTCGATCGGTCACGAGGCCCTGATGCTGGTGGTCGTCGAGCTGGTCCGCTCGGCCACCGAGACCTGGTCGCACGTGCTGCTGCTCAACGGCCACGGCGGCAACCACGCCACCCTGACCGCCGCGGTCGCGCGGCTGCGGGACGAGAGCCGCGACGTGCTGCTGTGGGCACCGACCTGGAAGGGCGACGCGCACGCCGGGCGCACCGAGACCTCCGTGATGCTCGCGCTCGACGCCTCCCGGGTCGGGGACGCGCGGGACGCCGGGGCGACCGAAGGCCTCGCGTCGCTGCTGCCGGCACTGCGGCGCGGCGGTCTGCGGGCGGTCACGGACAACGGGATCCTCGGCGACCCGGCAGGGGCGTCGCCGCTCGAGGGCGAGCGGCTGCTCGTCGAGGCGCTCGACGACCTGGAGGCCGCCGTGGACGACTGGCTCACCGTGGAGCCGGCGTGAGCGACGGTCTGGGGCGGGTCGCCCTGGTCACCGGCGCCGCGCGGGGCATCGGTGCCGCGACCGTCCAGGCGCTCGCCGCCGACGGCTGGTGCGTCGTCGCGACCGACCGGTGCGCGGACGACCTGCGCCTGCCCTACCCGCTCGGCACCCGCGAGCAGCTCGACGCCCTCGCCGGCGAGCGGGTCGTCACCGCGGTCGCCGACACCACCAGCCCGGCCGACCTCGCCCGCGTCGTCGCGCTGGCCGAGGCGGAGTTCGGCGGGCTGGACGCGGCGATCGCCGTCGCCGGTGTCGTCGCGGGCGGCGTACCCCTGTGGGAGCAGCATCCCGACGAGCTGCAGGCGGTCCTCGACGTCGACCTCTACGGCGTCATCGCCCTGGCCCGCGCCAGCATCCCCGCCCTGCTGCGACGACCCCAACCGCGCTCCGGACGCTTCCTCGCGGTCAGCTCGGCGGCCGCGACCCGGGGGCTGCCCCTGCTCGCGGCGTACTGCGCGGCGAAGGCCGGCGTCAACGGGCTCGTCCGCGGCCTCGCGGCCGAGCTGCGCGGCACCGGCGTCACGGCCTCCTGCGTGAGCCCCGGGTCCACGCGCACGCCGGTGCTGGAGGAGAGCGCGCGGCTCTACGGCCTCGCCGATGCCGAGCACTTCGCCTCCCAGCAACCGCTCGAGCGCCTGCTCGAACCCGCCGAGGTCGCCGCCGCGCTGGTCTGGCTCGCCGGACCGCACAGCTCGGGCGTCACGGGCGCCGACGTGGCGGTCGACGGTGGCCTTGCCCTCTGACGTGCCCTCTGACGTGCCCTCTGACGTGCCCTCTGACCTGCCCGACGGCTGGGCGGTCCGGCTCGACCTGCGGGTCCGCTCCCGTGGCGACGTCCTCCTGACCCCGCTCGGACGGCTGCTCCGGCTCGGCCCGGCCGGGCGCCAGGCCGTCGTGCAGGCCCAGCAGGGCAGCGGATCTCGCGCCTTCGCCCGTCGGCTGGTGGACACCGGCGCGGCCCACCCGGTCGTCCCGCCCGCGGCGCTCGACGACGTCACCGTCGTGGTGCCGGTGCGCGACCGGGCCCCCGAGCTGGCTCGGTGCCTCGCGGCGGTCGGCGACGTGCGCGTGCTCGTCGTCGACGACGGGTCGCTCGACCCGAGCGCGGTCCAGGACGTCTGCGAGAGGTACGGCGCGACGCTGGTCACCCGCGCGAACGGCGGACCGGCGGCGGCGCGCAACACCGCGCTGGCGCTGGTGGAGACGCCGGTTGTGGCCTTCGTGGACAGCGACGTCACCCTGCCCGCCGGTGCCCTCGCGCACCTGCGTGGTCACCTGGTCGACCCCACCGTGGTCGCCGTCGCTCCCCGGGTCGTGGGCGGCGTGCGCTCCCCGCTCGACCTCGGTCCGCACGCCGCTCAGGCGGTCCCGGGCAGTGCCGTGGCCTATGTCCCGACCGCCTGCCTGCTCGTGCGCCGCGACGGCCTGACGCCCTTCGACGAACGGCTGCGGTACGGCGAGGACGTCGATCTCGTCTGGCGGCTGACCGACGGCGGGGGGACGGTGCGGTACGACCCCACGGTCGTCGTGCACCACGAGGAACCGGCGCGGCTCACCGACCGGCTCGTGCGGCGCTTCCACTACGGCACGTCGGCGGCGCCCTTGCACCTGCGGCACCCCGGACGCCTGGCCCACCTGGTGCTGCCGCCCTGGCCCACGGCCGTCCTCGCGCTGCTCCTGGTCCGCCGACCGGTCCTCGCTGCCGGGGCCGCTGCGCTGATGACCGCCCGCCTCGACCGGCAGGTGCACGACCGCGGCGCCTCCGCCCTCCTCGTCGGCTCCTCGGTCACGTCGACCGCGCTCGGCGCCGGTCGCGCCCTCGCGCTGCTCGGACCGCTCGGGTGGTTGCTCGCGCGGGACCGGCGGTGCGCGCTGCTCCTGCTCTCGCCGTACCTGCGGGAGTGGCGGGAGCGCGCGCCCGCGCACGACCCCATGCGCTACGTCGGGACGGCGCTGCTCGACCAGGCGGCGTACGGCGCCGGAGTGCTGACCGGGTGCGCGCGGCACCGCACCCTCGGTCCGCTGCGGCCGCGGTCAGGTCACAGACCGGGTGGCAGCACCAGCAGCTGACCCGGGATCAGCGCGAGACCGCAGGCGTTGTCAGCCTGCACCCGCCGGGCCGCCACGGCGACCGCGTGGTCGCTGTGCGGACGGCCGCGGCGCACGAGCTCGGCGCGCACGACCTGCCACAGGTGCTCCCCGGGACGGACCACGTGCACCGGCGGGAGCCCGACGCCCAGCAGGTGGCGCAGCCGGTCGACGCGCTGCCGGACGAGCGCCCCCTGAGCCGAAGGCAGGTCCGCCGCGCGGGCCCGCACCAGGGCCAGCGCGCGCGCCTGGCCGTACCGGTTGCCGCTGCGCTGCGCGGCGGCCAACGCGCTGACGTCGCGGTGGATCGGTCCGCTGCCGGCGTCGGCGTTGAGCCGTGCGATCTCCTGGCCTGCGGTCGGCGCAACCGTCGGCGTGCGGTAGTCCAGGCGGAGCTGGTCGCCTGCGCAGGTGAAGAAGGCGGAGCGGCGCTGGCCCGACGGGGGAGCGCCGACGATCACCTTGCGGGTGTGGACCAGACCGTCCGCAGGGTCCACGGGGTAGAGGGTGATGAGGTCCGACCCCCGGTCGAGAGACGGTGGCGGGGGGACGAACCCGTTGGTGCCGAAGCCGCCGAGCCCCTCGCGCTCCACGTAGGCAGTCACGTCGAACTCCGTGGTCGTGGGCGTGAAGCGGACCGCAGCGCCCTCGAACCGGCAGACCGCGGTGGGGACGTAGCCACCGAAGCCCTGACCGGGCGGCACGACCAGGGTGCCGGTCGTCCCGGCCGCAGATCCTGGGCACGACGCTGTGAGCGTGTACGGGCCTGGGCCGATCGACACCTGGCCGTCGTACTGACGCCGGACGACAAATTCCGACAAGGACAGCAGGAGATGGCGCGGCGGTGACGAAACACACGTCATCGCGCGGCGTCTACTCAGTCCTTGGGTTGTGCCCAGGAACCCGGGTCGTCGAGCGGAACGACCAGCGGGGCGCTTCCGGGGGGAGGCGCCCCGCTGTTGTCCTCAGTGGGTGCGGGCGGTGTCCCGGCGCACCTGCAGGGCGGCGAGCAGCATGCCCGCGGCGAAGCACGCGCCCGCGCCCTCGCCGGCGCGCAGGCGCAGGTCGAGCAGGGGTTCGAGGCCGAGCCGGGCCAGCACCGCGCCGTGCCCGCGCTCGCGACTGCGCTGCCCCGCGACCAGGTGCTGCGCCACCGCGGGCTCGAGCTGTACGGCGGCGAGTGCTGCCACCGACGTGAGCAGCCCGTCGAGCACGATCACCGACCCGCGCGCCGCGGCCCCGAGCACGACGCCGGTGAGCAGCACCGCCTCCGGTCCACCGAGCGCGGCCAGTGCGTGGAGCGGGCCGCGGATCGCCCCCACGCGGGACAGGGCACCCTCGACGACCTCGCGCTTGCGGCTGAGCATCGCGCTGTCGGCACCTGACCCGAGCCCCACCGCGACGTCGGGCGCGAGCCCCAGCAGCGCGCACGCGAGCGCCGCCGCGACGGTGGTGTTGCCGATGCCCACCTCACCGAGCGCGACCAGACCGGCGGGAGCGGCGGCGCGTCCCCGCTCGAGCAGCGCCTCCGCGTCCGCGGCCGACAGGGCATCGGTGTGCAGCAGGTCGCCGGTGGACGACCCGCCGTCGAGCACCAGCGACGTCAGTCCGGACGCGGTCGCCGCCACCACGCCGAGCGCGGTCCCGTCGTACGCCGCGGCGACGACGTCGTCGGTGACCGAGGCGGGGAACGCGGACACCCCCAGGCCGGTCACCGGGTGCCGGCCGGCGGCGAGCACGAGCGTCCCGGTCGTCAGGTCACCGAGTCCCAGGGCGACGACCCGGTCGACCGCCCGGTCCAGCACGCCGAGCGAGCCGGGCGGGGTGAGCAGCACGTCCGCGGCGTCGCGGGCACCGACGACCGCCTCCTGCTCCGGCGCCCGCAACCGCGAGACGGGCGAGGAGGTCTCGGCCCAGCGGTCGTGCAGCACCACGTCGGACAGGGGCGCGCGACGCGACCAGCCGGCCCGCTCGAGCCCCGGGGTCGGGTTGCGCTCGTCGGGCCAGCCCAGGCACATCCAGCCCAGGCTCACCACTCCGTCCGGCAGACCGAGCAGCGAGGCCAGCGACGGCGGGTCGAACAGCGTCACCCAGCCCATGCCCAGCCCCTCGGCGCGGGCGGCCAGCCACATGTTCTGGATCGCGCAGGCGCACGACCACAGGTCGGCGTCGGGGAAGGTCGCGCGGCCCAGCACCCCGGCCGCCGGCACCCGCCGGTCGCAGCACACGACCACGCCCAGTGGTGCCTCGCGGATCCCCTCGAGCTGCAGGTCGAGCAGGTGCCGCGCGGCCTCGGCCTCGAGCTGCGCGGCCTGCGCGAGGCGCTCCTGATCGGCCATCCAGGCGGCCTTCTCGCGCACCGACGCGTCCTGCACCACGACGAACCGCCACGGCTGGCTGTGCCCGACGGACGGCGCCTGGTGGGCGGCGAGCAGCACCTGGTCGAGCACCTCGGCAGGCACCGGGTCGGGGCGGTAGCGGCGCACGTCCCGGCGGGCGGCGAGCACGTCGTAGAGGCCGGTCCGGGTCGCCTCGGGGAACGCCCACGCGTCCGGTGCCTGCGCGCGCTCGGCGGCCGAGGTCGCGTCGCCGATGAGCGGCACCGGCCGGGGGTAGGTCACGCACCCCACCGTAGACCGGGCTGACAGACTCACCCGATGACGCAGACGATCAGCCGCAGCACCGAGGTCAACGCTCCCGCCGAGAAGGTGTGGGCGCTGGTGAGCGACCTGCCGGGGATGGGCCGGCTCAGCCCCGAGAACACCGGCGGGAAGTGGGTCGGCGGCGCGACCGGTCCGGTCGTGGGTGCGCGCTTCAAGGGCACCAACAAGAACGGCGTACGGCGATGGAGCACCAGCGTGCAGGTGACGCGCGCCGACCCGGGTCGGTCGTTCGCGTTCGCCGTGACCTACTTGGGGATCCCGGTGGCCAACTGGGCCTACGACATCGCCGAGACCGAAGGCGGCTGCACCGTCACCGAGAGCTGGGGTGACCGGCGCCCGGCATGGTTCGCCAAGGTGGGCGGCCTCGCAACCGGTGTGGCCGACCGCGAGCAGGCCACCGCGACCAACCTGGAGCGGACCCTTGCCGCGGTGAAGGCCGCCGCCGAGGGGTGACCGGCGTCACAGTGGTGTGACGTCCGTGTCACGATGGCCGCGTGACCCTCGATCTCGCGGCGGTCGACCCCGCCACCGGTATCCCCCTGGTGCAGCTGCTGACGCCGGAGGGCGAGCGACTGCACCACCCCGACTACGACGTCGACCTGACCGACGAGGAGTACCGCAGCTTTTACCGCGACCTCGTGCTGGTGCGACGCATCGACGTCGAGGCGACCGCCCTGCAGCGACAAGGTGAGCTCGGGCTGTGGGCGGCGCTGCTCGGGCAGGAGGCCGCACAGGTGGGGAGCGGCCGCGCCCTGCGGCCCCAGGACTTCGCCTTCCCGACGTACCGCGAGCACGGGGTGGCGTGGTGTCGCGACGTCGATCCCTTGACGCTGCTGGGTCTTTTCCGTGGCGCGAGCAACGGCGGGTGGGACCCGCAGGACAAGCGCTTCCAGCTGTACACCATCGTCATCGGCAGCCAGACGCTGCACGCGACCGGCTACGCGATGGGTGTGGTCAAGGACGGCGCGGTGGGGTCGGGGGACCTCACGAAGGACGAGGCGGTCATCGCCTACTTCGGTGACGGTGCCTCGAGCCAGGGCGACGTGAACGAGGCGTTCGTGTGGGCCAGCGTGTTCAACGCCCCGCTGGTGTTCTTCTGCCAGAACAACCAGTGGGGCATCAGCACGCCGACGTCCACGCAGTCGCGCATCCCGCTGTACCAGCGCGCGGAGGGCTTCGGGTTCCCGGGCGTGCGGGTCGACGGCAACGACGTGCTGGCGTCGTACGCCGTCACGCGTGCCGCCCTGGACCGCGCGCGCAGCGGTGACGGACCGATGCTGATCGAGGCGTTCACCTACCGGATGGGGGCGCACACCACGTCCGACGACCCGACCCGCTACCGGCTGTCGAGCGAGCTCGAGTCGTGGAAGCTCAAGGACCCGATCGAGCGGATGCGCTCGTTCCTGCACAAGCAGCAGGTCGCGGACAAGGACTTCCTCGCCTCGGTCGACGCGGACGCCGATGCGCTGGCGGCGCGCATCCGGCAGGGGTGCCTGGAGATGCCCGACCCCGACCCCGACGTCATCTTCAGCAGCGTCTACGCCGACCAGACCGCGATGCTGCAGGAGCAGCGCGAGGAGTTCGCCGCCTACCACGCCGGGTTCCTCGACGAGGCAGTGTCATGACCGTTCTCACGATGGCGAAGGCGCTGAACGAGGGGCTGCGCGCGGCCATGGAGGCTGACCCGAAGGTCGTGCTGATGGGCGAGGACATCGGCAAGCTCGGCGGCGTCTTCCGGGTCACCGACGGGCTGCAGAAGGACTTCGGCGAGGCGCGCGTCGTAGACACCCCGCTCGCGGAGTCGGGCATCGTCGGGACGGCGATCGGGCTGGCGATCCGCGGCTACCGGCCGGTGTGCGAGATCCAGTTCGACGGCTTCGTCTACCCGGCGTACGACCAGATCGTCAGCCAGCTCGCGAAGATGCACGCCCGCAGCGGCGGCACGGTGCCGATGCCCGTCGTCATCCGCATCCCCTACGGCGGGGGGATCGGTGCGGTCGAGCACCACAGCGAGTCCCCCGAGGCGTACTTCGCGCACACCGCCGGACTGAAGGTCGTGACCTGCGCCAGTCCTGCGGACGCGCACCTGATGATCCGGCAGGCGATCGCCTCGGACGACCCGGTGATCTTCTTCGAGCCCAAGCGGCGCTACTGGGAGAAGGGCCCCGTCGAGCTGGGGGCGTCGCTGGCCGGGGCGCCGTCGCTGTGGGAGGCGCACGTCGCGCGGGAGGGCACCGACCTCACGCTGGTGGCCTACGGGCCGATGGTCCGCACCTGCCTGGACGTCGCGGCGGCTGCTGCCGAGGAGGGGCGGTCGCTGGAGGTCCTCGACCTCAGGTCCCTGTCCCCGCTGGACTTCCCCACCGTGCTGGCATCCGTGCGCAAGACCAGGCGCTGCGTCGTCGTGCACGAGGCGCCGCGGTTCGTCGGGATCGGCGCCGAGATCGCCGCGCGGCTGTCCGAGGTCCTCTACTACGAGATGGAGGCGCCGGTCCTGAGGGTCACCGGCTACGACACGCCCTACCCGCCGTCGCGGGTGGAGGAGGAGTACCTCCCCGACCTGGACCGGGTGCTGCACACCGTCGACCGATCGCTGGGGTACTGAGGTGTCCAGGGTCAAGGACTTCAAGCTCCCCGACCTCGGTGAGGGGCTGACCGAGGGCGAGATCCTGCAGTGGATGGTCGCGCCCGGCGACACCATCACCCTCAACCAGCCCATCGTCGAGGTGGAGACCGCGAAGGCCGCCGTGGAGGTGCCCTCGCCGTACGCCGGGACGGTCGTGCGGCTGCACCACGAGGCGGGCACCGTCGTCGACGTCGGCGCGGTCATCATCAGCGTCGACACCGACCCGTCCGCCGGTCCCGTCCCCGACCCCGCGCTCGGCGAGACGGACCTGGTGCCGACGCCCGAGGAGCCCGGGAAGGAGGGGGCGCTCATCGGTGAGGTCGGCGCCAACGGCCGCACCGCGACGCTGGTCGGCTACGGCCCCCGCAGCGGTACGGCGACCCGCCGCGCTCGGGCCGACCGCACCGAGCCCGTCGCGGCGCCCGTGGTCCCGGCGCGGGAGTCCGCGGCCGGCGTCGGGGAGACGGCGGCAGCGCGGATGGCGAGCACCGTGCCGGTGCGCGTCAAGCCGCCGGTGCGCAAGCTCGCCAAGGACCTCGGGGTCGACCTGGCCACCGTGGTCGGCACCGGCGCGGACGGCGTCATCACCCGGGAGGACGTGCAGGCCGCTGCGGGGACGCCTGCCGCGCCGGGTGGTGTGCTTGCGGCGTACGACCCGGGGACGCGGGAGCGGCGGGTGCCGGTCAAGGGCGTGCGGAAGATGACCGCGCAGGCGATGGTGACCAGCGCCTTCACGGCGCCGCACGTCACCGAGTTCATCACCGTCGACGTCACGCCGACGATGGACCTGCTCGCGCGGTTGAGGGCGTCCCGGGACTTCGCGGACGTCAAGCTCACGCCGCTGGCGGCTGTCGCCAAGGCGCTGCTGCTCGCGATCCGGCGCAACCCCGAGATCAACAGCACCTGGGTGGACACCGCCGACGGGGCGGAGATCGTGACGAAGGAGTACGTCCACCTCGGCATCGCCGCCGCCACTCCCCGTGGGCTGCTCGTGCCGAACATCAAGGACGCCGACCAGCTGTCGCTGCGGGAGCTCGCGCTGGCGCTGGCCGGACTGGCCGACACGGCGCGGGCGGGCAAGACCTCGCCGGCGGACATGGCGAACGGCACCATCACCATCACCAACGTCGGGGTGTTCGGCGTCGACACCGGCACCCCGATCCTCAACCCCGGTGAGGTGGCGATCCTGTGCTTCGGCGCGATCCGCCCCACCCCGTGGGTGGTGGACGGGCAGGTGGTCGTGCGGCAGGTCACCCAGCTCGCGCTGAGCTTCGACCACCGGGTCGTGGACGGCCAGCTCGGGTCGCAGGTGCTTGCCGACCTCGCCGCCGTCCTCGGTGACCCCGCCGTGGCCCTCGCCTGGACCTGACCCTGCCCTTGGCTACCCCCGTCCCGACCCTGGCTACCCGGGTCAGCATCCGCACCGCGCGTCCACGCTCGCCGGTGAGGGCGCTGGCCGGACGCCGGTAGCCAAGGCAGGCGGGTACGGCGGAGGAGCGAAGCCAAGGTCGGGGCAGCCGTCACCCGGCGTGTGCAGGAATGCCGTGTTTCGCGGCGAAAGGTGACGCACCGCCCGCTCACCCCCCACCCACGAGGTCCCTGTGCTCCGACGTCGTCCTGTCCGCGTGCTCCTGTTCGGCGCGTCCGCCGCTGCACTCGCCGCCACCGCGCTGCTCGCCCCCGCGTCCGCGGCCACCAAGCCGCCCGCGGTCAAGGGCGGGATCACCCAGGCCTACCAGGCCACCTACTACGTCGCACCGACGCCACCGGTCATCAAGAGCACCCGGCTGTACTTCACCGGCTCGGCCACTGACGACACCGACAAGCTGACCGGCACGACGAGCGCCGGCTTCACCCGCACCAAGCCCACGGGCACCGCCGACTACACGCAGAGCACCAACGTCCTGCTCGCGAACGGTGGCAGCGACGACAGCGGCTCGGCGTACTGGACCGGGCAGTACGCCGGGAAGATCAACGGCAAGGTCACGATCGAGTGGTACTGGGCGACCCGCGACGCCGCCGCGGCCAACAACAACGTCGTCGTGCACGTGTTCGCCGACCCCGGGACGCCGAGCGAGAAGCAGATCGGTACGGCGTTCGCCGGTGTGACGAACGCCAGTGGCACCGTGACGAAGTACACCGCGAAGGTCGACGTGCTCGGCACGGTCGTGAAGACGCTGCAGATCAGTGCGGAGCCGCGCTACGTCGACGCCTCCAACGACCTCACCGTCCACTACGGCGGCGCCACCTACCCGTCGTACGCGGAGATCCCGGTCGGCCCACCGCCGCCGGTGAAGGTCGCGACGACCAAGACGGTCAAGGACACCAACCCGCTCGTCGTCTCGAGCACCAGGATCGGGCGCAAGGCCGCCGAGCCGACCCTCGGGGTCACACCGAAGGGCAACGCGTTCATCACCGCCGGCGACTTCGACGGGCTCTCCCCGGCGAACCCCCGCACGCTCATCTACGCCAGCAATGACGGCAACAAGACCTGGCACAACACCTCACCGCTCGTCGCCGGTCAGCCCATCCCGCCCGCGACCCTCGACCCCTACCTGTACGTCGACCCCGACACCGGCCGGATCTTCAACGACGACCTGACCCTGGGCTGCTCGTTCCTGCAGTGGTCGGACGACGAGGGCAAGACCTTCCAGGTCGGCAACCCGATCGCCTGCGAGTCCCCCGTCGACGACCACCAGACCGTCGTCACCGGACCGCCGCCGCCGGGGATCACCACCAGCGGCTACCCGAAGGTCGTCTACTACTGCGTGAACAAGGTGGTCGACGTCCAGTGCGCCCGGAGCACCGACGGCGGTCGGACGTTCGTGGTCACCGGTCAGCCGGCGTACTACGGCGTCGAGCAGCCCGGTGACGGCGACCCCGGTGCGGGCAGTCCTGCGCAGCTCTGCGGCGGCCTGCACGGCCACATCGTCACGGACTCCGGCGGGCGGCTGTTCGTGCCCAAGGGGCACTGCGACCAGCCGTGGCTGGCCATCAGCGAGGACGCCGGCAGCACCTGGACGCAGGTCCGCGTCAACAAGATGCTCGTCGCGAGCCACCAGACGTCGGTCGCCGCGGACAAGGCCGGAAACCTCTACTACACCTGGTTCGGGCAGGCCGACAACCTTCCCTACATGGCGACCTCCCGCGACCACGGCAAGACCTGGAGCCGCGCGATCCTCATCGCCCCGCCGGGCGTGACGGCCGTGAACTACCCGAGCATCGACGTGCGCGAGCCGGGCCACCTGGTCATGTCGTTCCCCGGGACCACGGGGACGACTGCGACCGCGGCCCGGCCCTGGAACTACTACGTCGTCGCGACGACCAACGCGCTCGACCCGCTGCCGACCTTCCACTCCACGACGGCCAACAACCCGAACGACCCGATCCACCGGGGGCCGTGCCTGGACCGGTGCGCCGGGATGTACGACTTCATCGACGTCGTCGTCGCGCCCGCCAGCAACGAGCTGTGGGCGGCGGGTGTCGACACGTGCACGTCGGCGAACTGCATCGCCGCGCCCGGTCCGGCGCTGCCGTCGAACGCCGCGGCCAACGACGCGCAGGGCTTCGTCGTCCGCCAGCTGTCGGGTCCGGGGCTGACGAAGTCCGCCGCGCCCGTCACGAAGCCCGCGACCAAGCCCGTCACCAAGCCGGTCACGCCGGTCCCGCCGACCACGGCCGGTCCGCTGCCGGCCACCGGGCTGGGACTCACCCTGCCGGCCGTCGCGGGGCTCGTGCTGCTGCTGTCGTTCGCCCTGCGCCGCCGTCCCGCCACCGGCTGACCCCGTCCCCCCCGCACGTCCTCACCACGCGTCCGCACGCCCTCACCACGTCGCCCGCACGCCCTCTTGGCTACCGCTGTCCCGACCCTGGCTACCCGTGTCCGACCTGCTGACCAGCCCCTGCGCGGGACCGAGGTCCGGCGTACCTGACGCGGGTAGCCAAGGGGAGGCGCGGGGCTGACGCGGGTAGCCAGGGCGAGCTCTAGGCTGGCCTGCGTGCCTGCGCCCACGCCGTCCGAGACCGGACGCCGCTCCGCCCGTGTGCGTGCCCCGGAGCTGCAGGGACGCGGTGGGTGGATCGGCAGCGAGCCCCTGACACTGGCCGACCTGCGCGGGCGCTTCGTCCTGCTCGACTTCTGGACGTTCTGCTGCGTGAACTGCCTGCACGTGCTCGAGGAGCTCCGGCCGGTCGAGGACAGGTTCGCCGACGTGCTCACGGTCGTCGGCGTGCACTCGCCGAAGTTCGCGCACGAGGCGGTGCACGCCAACGTCGTCGCGGCGGTCGAGCGCTACGACGTGCACCACCCCGTGCTGGACGACCCCGACCTGCACCTGTGGAAGCAGTACGCCGTCCGCGCCTGGCCGACGCTCGTCCTCGTCGACCCCGAGGGGTACGTCGTTCACACGTCGTCCGGCGAGGGCCACGCCGAGGGGCTCATGCGGCTGCTCGACGAGCTCGTCGGCGAGCACGAGGGCAAGGGCACCCTGCGGCGCGGGGACGGGCCCTGGACACCGCCGGCGCCGCCGACGTCCGAGCTGCGGTTCCCTGGCAAGGCGCTGCGGCTGGCCGACGGGACGCTGCTGGTGAGCGACACCGCCCACCACAGCCTGGTCGTGCTGGACGGCGAGCAGGTGGTGCGCCGGTTCGGCTCCGGGGTGCGCGGCGAGCCGTTCGCCGAGCCCCAGGGGTTGGCGCTGGCGGCCGACGGGTCGGTGCTGGTGGCGGACACCGCCCACCACCTGCTGCGCCGGCTCGACCTCGGCACCGGCGACGTGACGACCGTTGCGGGCACGGGGAACCCTTGGCGCCCAGGCGATCCCACCGCCGGTCCGGCGCTCGAGGTGAACCTGTCGACGCCCTGGGACGTCGCGGTGCACGGCGGTGACGTCGTCCTCGCGATGGCCGGGACGCACCAGCTGTGGGCGTACCGCGACGGGCAGGTGCGGGTGCTCGCCGGCACCACCGGCGAGGGGCTGCGCGACGGCGCTGCTGCGGCTGCCTACCTCGCGCAGCCCAGCGGGCTCGCCGCTGCCGAGGACCGGCTCTGGTTCGCCGACGCGGAGACCTCTGCCCTGCGCTGGTACGCCGACGGCGAGATCGGCACGGCGGTCGGCACCGGGCTGTTCGACTTCGGCCACCGCGACGGGCCGGCCGACCAGGCGCTGCTGCAGCACCCGCTGGGCGTCACGGTGCTGCCGGACGGCAGCGTGGCCGTGTGCGACACCTACAACGGCGCCGTCCGCCGTTACGACCCTGCGACCGACGCGATGACCACGTTGATCACCGGCCTGTCGGAGCCCAGTGACGCCGTGGTCGACGGGGAGCACCTGCTGGTGGTCGAGTCGGCGGCCCACCGGGTCACGCGGGTACGCCTGCCGGACGAGGCGCTCGTCGTCGACGGCGTGGCACAGCGGACCCAACGACCACCGACCGACCTGGCGCCCGGACCGGTCACGCTCACCGTCGTGTTCACCCCGCCCCCCGGACAGAAGCTGGACGAGACCTACGGACCGTCGACGCGGCTCGTCGTCAGCGGCGCCCTGGTCCACCACGGAGCAGGTACGACGACCGAGCTGACCCGATCCCTTGTGCTGCAGGGAGAGTCAGGGGTGCTGAGCGTCGCCGCGAGTGCGGCGTCGTGTGACGTGGACGTCGAGCACGCTGCCTGTCACGTGACCCAGCAGGACTGGGGGATCCCGGTGCGGCTCGTGGCGGGTGCCCCCTCGGAGCTGACCCTGGTGCTCAACGGCTGACCGGTCGCGCACAGCACAGCGCCCGCCTCCCGGGGGGACAGGAGGCGGGCGCCGAGGGGAAAGCAGATCAGAGGCGGTCGTGGACGACGCGCTCCTCGGTGACCGTGCCGCGGTCGTCGCGACGACCGAAGACGAGGGTGGTCATCAGCAGGCCGACCGCACCCGCGACCATGAGGATCGCGCCGACGACGTTGATGTCGACGCCGGACACGGAGTAGTCGACGGCGAACGCGAGGATCGCGCCGAGGGCGAGCAGGAAGACGCTGGCACCGATACCCATGATGTGCTCCTTGTTCGAGGGGGTGACTGCTGTGCGGGTAAGCGTGCGGCGTTGCTGCCGCGGCTGAAGGGTGTATTCCCGGTGATCACCACCTCACACCCATTGCTGCGGGTGACCTGTTCCTCACGGTGACGGCGACGGCACGCAGGAAGGCGGCCACCTCGGGCGAGGTGACCGGCTTCCGGCGTACGCGTGGCCCGGTCAGAAGGCGGCTTCGTCGAGCTCCATCAGGGAGGCGTCGAGCGTCTCGGCGATGACACGCTTGCTGGCGAGCTCGGGCAGGACGTTCGTGGCGAACCAGCGGGCCGCGGCGACCTTGCCCTCGTAGAACGCCTTGTCGCGCTCGGACGCGGTCGGCAGCTTCTCCAGCGCGACCGCGGCCTGGCGGAGCAGGAGGTAGCCGACGGCGAGGTCACCGAGCGCCATGAGGATGCGCGTGGTGTTGAGGCCCACCTTGTAGATGTTGCTCGGGTCCTCGAGCGACGAGCCGAGGGCGTTGTTGCTGGCGAGCACGATGTGCGTGACGTCGCTGACGGCCTTGGCGAGCAGGTCGCGCTCGGTGTCGAGCGGTCCGTCGGTGTCCTTGGCGAAGGTGAGGATCTCGTTGCGGACGTGGTTGATGGCCTCGCCCTGGTCGCGCACGATCTTGCGGAAGAACAGGTCCATGCCCTGGATCGTGGTCGTGCCCTCGTAGAGGGTGTCGATCTTGGCGTCGCGGATGTACTGCTCGATGGGGTAGTCCTGGGTGAAGCCGGAGCCACCGAAGATCTGCAGCGAGGTCGCGAGCAGCTCGTAGGACTTCTCCGAGCCGTAGCCCTTCACGATCGGCAGCAGCAGGTCGTTGATGCGCACGGCGAGCGTGTCGACCTCACCACTGTGCGCGGAGACCTCGACGCGGTCCTGCATGCACGCGGTGTAGAGCACGAGGGCGCGCATGCCCTCGGCCCAGGCCTTCTGGCGCATGAGCATCAGGCGGACGTCGGGGTGGTGGGTGATCGTGACGCGGGGCGCGGCCTTGTCGAGCATCTGCGTCATGTCGCTGCCCTGCACGCGGATCTTGGCGTACTCGAGGGCGTTGAGGTAACCGGTGCTCAGGGTGGCGATCGCCTTGGTGCCGACCATCATCCGGGCGTACTCGATGACCTGGAACATCTGGGCGATGCCGTTGTGCACGCCGCCCACGAGGGTCCCGACGGCCGGCTGCTTCTCGCCGAAGGTGAGCTCGCAGGTCGTGCTGACCTTCAGGCCCATCTTCTTCTCGACGTTGGTGACGTACGCGCCGTTGCGCTCACCCAGGCTGCCGTCCTCGTTGACCAGGTACTTCGGGACCAGGAACAGCGACAGGCCCTTGGTGCCCGGGCCGCCGTGGCCCTCGACGCCGACGGGGCGCGCGAGGACGAGGTGGAAGATGTTCTCCGGCCAGTCCCACTCGGCGCTGGTGATGAAGCGCTTGGTGCCCTCGATGTGCCAGGTGCCGTCCGGCTGCTGGGTGGCCGTCGCGCGACCGGCGCCGACGTCCGACCCGGCGTCGGGCTCGGTGAGCACCATGGTCGCGCCCCAGCCGCGCTCGATCGCGAGCTCGGCGAAGCGCTTCTGCTCGTCGGTGCCGTTGTCGTGCAGGATCTGCGCGAACGCCGGCCCGGCGCCGTACATGTAGAGCGCGGGGTTGGCGCCGAGCACCATCTCGGAGACGGCCCAGATCATCGACGGCGGGGCGCCGATGCCGCCGAGCTCCTCGGACAGGCTGAACTTGTCCCAGCCGCCCTCGTGGTAGGTGGCATAGGACTTGCTGAAGGATGCGGGCAACGTGATGGCGCCGCTGTCCTTGTCGAAGACCGGCGGGTTGCGGTCACCGTCGACGAAGCTCTCGGCGAGGTCGTTCTCGCACAGCCGCTGGACCTCCTTGAGGATGTCGCGGCACGAGTCCTTGTCGAGGGTGCTGTAGGGGCCGGTGCCCAGGGTCTGGTCGGCACCGAACACCTCGAAGAGGTTGAACTCGATGTCGCGCAGGTTGCTCTTGTAGTGGCCCATGGCCCTGGGTCTCCTCGTCAAGGGTGCGTGTACTCGCCGGTAACAACAGCATGCTACCCATCGGTAACCCTGGCAAGCCCACCCTCGGGTGAACGGAAACGCGCGGGTCACTCGCGAGCCCTCAACCCACCCGCGCGTTTCCGTTCACAGGGGTGTGGTCCTCGGACGGGTAGGCGTCGAGGTAACGCGCGGGCTCCTTGGTGAAGGCGTCCTTGCACCGGTCGGAGCAGAAGGAGACGGTGCGCCCGTCGTGCTCGGTCGTCGCGCCGGCCTGGGCCTTCTCGACCTGCATGCCGCACACCGGGTCCTTGGCGTAGTCCGTCCCGCCGCCGAGCGACTCCCGGTGCCGGTAGGTCCAGTACACGGCGAGTGCGACGAGCAGGAACACCACGTTGAGCACCGTCGTGTAGTCGAGGCTGATCCCCCGGTCGACGATCTGCGTCCGCCGTTCGGGGAACGGGATCCGCACCAGCCGGAACAGCAGGTCGACCGCGAGACCGGCGACGCTCATCACCGCCCAGAAGGACAGGAACAGGCGTACGGCGAGCCGGCGGCCGTAGAACCGCGCGTAGATCAGCACCAGGGGGATGGTGATGAGGTCGGCGAAGATGAACGCGACGGTGCCGCCGAACGTCAGTCCGCCGCTGTAGAGCGCCGCGGCCAGCGGGACGTTGCCGACCGAGCACACGAAGCTCAGGAACGCGATGAGCGGACCGACGACGACGTTCTCCAGGTCGCTGGCGAACCCGTGCCCCGTGACGAAGATCGCGTCGTACACCGAGGGGGAGACGGCCGTGGCGAGGAAGCCCGCGACGACGAAGCCGAGCACGAGCTCCCGCCGCAGCATCGTCACGTCGGACACGGCGTACCCGGACGCGTCCGCCCAGCCGGCCTTGCTCCTGAGTCGGTCGACGAGCGACCCGCGAGGAGTGGTGGCCTGGTCGCCGTGCCCCTCGTGCCCGCCACCACCGCTGCCCTTCTCGAGCCGGTCCCGCGCCGCTTCGAGCTCGTCGGCCGGGAAGATGCGCGGCGCGAGCAGCGCGAACAGGCCGATCATGATGGCGCCGCCCACGAGCTCGGCGAGCGCGAACTGCCAGCCGATCAGCAGCCAGAGGATGATGCCGAGCTCCAGCACGAGGTTGGTGCTGGCGAACATGAACACCATGGCGGCGGTGAAGTCCGCGCCGCGCTGGAACAGCGACTTCGCCAGGGCGCTCGCGGCGTACGAGCACGAGCTGCTCGCCGCGCCGAGCAGGCTGGTGCGGCCCAGGGTCCGAGGTTTGTGGTCACCCATGAGCGACCGCATCTGCTCCCGGGAGACGAACGCCTGCACCGCCCCGGAGAGCGTGAAGCCCAGCACGAGTGCCCAGAACGTGGCGTAGAACATGAAGAAGCCCTCGGTCAGACCGTCACCGACGGCGCTCCCGAGGTCGGACAGCACGGACATGGCTCGATCCCTTCCTGTGACACGGCTCGTGCTGTGCGGGATGCCCGGACGCGCCGACGGCAACCGTTGTCCTCGACAACAGTCCCGTGACGCGACCCCGGTGCGGCAGACTCTGCGCCGACGGTCCGGGACATGAGGGGGTGGCGTGGTGCGCCGTACGGCGGTGCTCCACGTCCTGTCCGGGCCGGCGCGCGAGCGGGCCCACGCGCAGGAGCAGCTCGCCCACACCGGAGCCACGCGCAGCTACGCCGTGCAGGGGGCGCGCGGGAGCGGTCGCGGCCCGGAGCTTGCCGTCGTCCCCCAGCTGGCAGCAGCCGGCGCGGGCGCGGCGGTCCGGCTGCTGCACTGCCACGGACTCGACGGGGCATGGTCGACCTGGCGGGCCTCGCTCGGGCTCGCCTGCCGCTGGGGGCTGAGCGTGCAGGGAAGCGACGTCCTGCTCAGCGACGACCTGCGGTTGCGCAAGGCGATGCAGGCCGCGCGGATGGTGGTCGTCCCCTCGCAGTTCATGGCCGAGGCCGTGCTCGCGCGTCGCGTGAAGCACGCACGGGTGCTCGTCGTACCTCCCGGTGTGCCGCTCGGCCACGAGCCCGTCGAGCGCCCCCCCGGCCCGGAGCCGGTGGTGGTGTTCACCGGCCCGTTCACCGAGCAGTCCGGCGTCCTCGACGTCGCCGCGGTGCTCGCCGAGGCGCCGGTGCGCGCCCGGTTCGTGGGCAGCGGACCGTTGCTCGCTGCGCTCCGCGGGACCGGCGCCGACGTCACGGAGACCGACGACCCGGCGGTGCAGCGGGCCGCGCTCGACGCCGCCGACCTCGCCATGTGCGGGGGGCGCAGCACCGAGGACGGTGACGCCGAGGCCTGGGGACGTACGGCGGTCGAGGCGCAGGCCGCGGGGCGACCGGTCATCGCCCCGCGCAACGGTGGGCTGACCGAGTGGGTCGCGCCCGAGGGGGCAGTGCTGGTCCCCGCGCACGGGAACGTACGGCGCTCGCTGGCGGACGCGCTCGGGTCGTTGCTGGCCCGGCCCGAGCAGTGGGCAGCGCTCGGCCGGGCGGGCCGCGCGCACGTCCGTGACCGCCTGGACGTCCGCCAGCAGACCGCCGAGCTCGAGTCGCTGTGGACCGCCCTGCACCGGCGCCAACCGCTCGCCGGTGCGCTGCTGCGGCCGCCGGACCAGTTCTGACCGGTTCGGGCGGTTCGCCTCCCCGATCATGAGCGTCGACGCTGTTAGCCTCGTGTCGCCGTTTCGACCGTCGAGTCCCGAGGAGCCAGGTGTCCCTGCCCCGGGGTGGGGGAGCTCCCGTGCCAGACGACCTGCCTGACAGCCCAGCACCTGACAGCCCAGCACCTGACAGCCCAGCACCGCCGGCTCGACGCCCGGCACCGGCTCCGGTCGCGCGCCGCCGGTCGCCCGCGCCGGCGCCGGTGCAGGACCCTGCGCCCGCACCCGCGCCGGAAGCAGTCGTGGAGGAGCGCACCGCGAAGGAGCCCCCTGCCGAGGAGGCACCGGCGGAGGAGGCCTCGGCCGAGGAGGCTCCGGTCGAGAAGGCTTCGACCGAGGAGGCTCCGGCGGAGAAGGCTCCGGCGAAGAAGGCTGCCAAGAAGGCCCCGGCGAAGAAGGCCGCTGCCAAGAGGGCCCCGGCGAAGAAGGCACCGGCCGGCAAGGTTGCGACCGGCCCGGTGGAGGACGTTCCGGCTGCCCCGGAGGCGATGATCGAGCCTCCGGCGGAGGGCGTCACCCCGCCGCCCCCTGCACCCGCCGAGACGCCTTCTGTCTCCGAGCCTGCTGCACCCGAGCCTGCTGCACCCGAGCCTGCTGCACCCGAGCCTGCTGCACCCGAACTGGCGCAGCCCGAGTCCGCGCAGCCCGAACCGTCCTGGGCAGCACCCGATGCGGTGGACGCCGAGGGCCCGACCGTCTCCGACGTCGAACCCGCAGCACTCCCGGCACCCCCGGCACCGCCGGAAGCCGGCGTCCCCGACGCTGAGGTCAGCGACAGCGGCGGGGGCGATCTCCCGTCGGCTGATCCCACGCCCGTGCCGCAGGGGCAGGGGGAGGCGCTCGAGCCGACCACCCTGACGGCTGCGCCCGTCGCCGCGACGGCCGCCACGAAGGCCCCGGCGAAGAAGGCTGCCGCCACAAAGGCACCGGCCAAGAAGGCTGCCGCCAAGAAGGCGCCGGCCAAGACGGCAACGGCAAGGACGGCACCGGCCAAGGCACCGGCGAAGAAGGCACCCGCCGAGAGGGCACCGGTGACGAAGGCTCCGGTCACGACCGCTGCCGAGGCCTTCGCCGCCCCCACCCGCCCAGCGCCCGCACCCCAGACGCGCGCCCTCGCGGCTGACCGTCCCGCCGTACGTCCTGCGGCGGGCGCCGGAGCCGTCGTCCTCGTGGTGCTGGCGATGCTCGCCGCTGCCGTCGGGCTCGGTGCCGCGGCGCTGGTCAAGAACCGTGACGCGACCTGGCAGGCGCGCGGGTCGGTCGTCCTCCTCGCTGGTCCTGAGGTCAACGACGCGGAGGGCGCTGCGGCCGTCGCCAAGCAGGCGTACCTGCCGAAGGTCCGCAACAGCTCGTTCACGAGCACGGCCGCGTTGAAGGCTGGGGTCGCCTCGGACGAGATCCGGGAGCCGGTCCAGGTCTCGGACAAGGGAGCGCTCGGCGTGACCCTCGTCGCGTCGGCGAGCACCGAGAAGGGCGCCATCGCGCTGGCCAACGCCGCGGTCCTCACGTTCGTGGGCACCGTGGAGTCCGACCAGGTCCTGGCGCAGCCCGAGCCCGGCCTGCGGGTGACGCCCTCGCCGGCCGGCCCGGCGCAGTCGGCCGAGCGCACGACCCCGAGCAGTGCGGCGATCCTCGTCGCCGGGCTCCTCGCCGGCCTGGCGACGCTCGTGCTCGGACTCGCCCTGCTGGTGCTCCGACGGGTCCGCCGTACGGCCTGAAAAAGATTCTTCAGATCGCGCGCGAGGATCGGCGACCTCGCGCGTAGTACAGGTGGGACAGGTCAAGGAGCTGGGTCTGCGACCTGTCCCCGTAGGCCGGAGGCCCGCGTCCCCCTGCTGGGTGGGGGCCGCGGGCCTTCGTTCTGCCCAGCCGAGGGTTCTGTTCACCCGTTCGCGTGACGAGCACCCACCCGAAGGCCCCGATGCCCAGAGCATGACCCTGCACGTGACCCAGACCGAGTCCCGCTCCGAGCACCGCTCGTTCCGCCTGACCCGAGGGTCGTCGCCCGCCACCGAGGTGCGCGACGACGTGGTCCTCGCCGCCGAGCGCGCCCGAGCCCTGCTCGCCGAGGCTGCACAGCGTGATGTCGCGCGCGGCGGCGTGTTCTCTCCCGGTCCCGCCGGGGTGCAGGTGTGGAGCGGTCCGTGGAACGCGGTCAGCGGCGGCCCGGGGACCGCGGAGCACCTCGGCTCGGTCGACTGGAGCTGGGACAGCCCCGCGACCGGCTACGTCACCGTCTACCGCGTCATGCTCACCAAGGCTGGCTCGCAACGCGGCCTCACCACCGATGCGCTCCTCACCGACGTCCTCGCCCTTGCCGGCGTCGACGCTCCTACCCGCAGCGCGGTGCCCGCGGCCGGCCTGGCGCTCCCGCTCCCCAGGGACCCGTTCCGGTCCGAGACCTGGGCGAGCCCCGTCCTCACCCAGCAGCACACGCGCACGTGACAGCGGCCTGACCTCTCGCCGGGCCCAGCGCTCTCGGCCAGACCCACGCCCCCCACCTCCGCCCCAGCACGTACGTCGGACGCGGTTCGGGCGCACAGCGGCTGTTCCGGGTGGGGGCTGCCCGGAGGCGCACCCTGATGCAGGCACGCTGAGAACTGGTCGCGTCGCCGGTTGACGATCGGTCTTTGTGGGGGCTCACGCGCAGCGCAGTTCTCAGAATTCTTATGCACAGCAGCGGTTTTCACGGAATTTGTCGGTGGCACGGAGTAGTCTCTATGTCATGTCCGAGCTCGCTGCGCCGCTGACCCGCCCCGCGCGGGCGAGCGCGCGGTTGCGGGTGATCGAGGACCTCGTCGCACGCAGGGCTCAGCTCGACCACGAGCTGCGGGTGCAGCTGAACGCGTTCGCTTCCGAGGACGTGCTGATCGGGCACCGTGACTACGTCAGTGACGAGCTCGCGTTGGCGTTGTCGGAGAGCTCGGGGACGGCGCAGCGGTGGATCGAGAACGCCCAGCTCTACAGCGCGTTCCCCGCCGTCATGGCCCGGGTCGGAACACCCGCCTCGGAGGGCGGGTGGAGCATCCGGCACGCTGATGCGCTGCTCGACACGATCTGCGGCCTCGGACTGTCCCGGCAGGTGCAGGAGCAGGTCATCGACCTCGTCCAGGGCGCCCACGATGCCCGGACGCCCCATCAGCTGCGGCAGGCCGCCCGCGCCGCGGTGATGGTGCTGGACCCGGACGCGGCAGCCAAGCGGTGGGACAAGGCCAAGCGGGAACGCCGCGTCGGGGCCGACCAGACCGACCCGGGTGGCAACGCGAGCTTCTGGGCCACCGGCACGACCAGTCAGATCGCGATGATCCTGGCCAGCATCGACACCCTCGCCCTGCCCAAGCACCCCGGGGATGAGCGGTCGTTGGACCAGCGCAGGTTCGACACCCTGATGGACCTGATCTGCGGACGCGTCCAGCCCGGGTCGTGGCAGGCGCTGGTGATCGTGAGCCTCGCGACGCTCGAAGGTGGGGACGAGCCAGGAGAGATCCCCGGCCTCGGGCTGATCAGCGCCCCGGAGGCCCGCGAGCTCCTCACCCAGGCCGAGCTGCGCCGGGCCGTCGTCGACGAACACGGGACGCTGATCAGTGTCGACAGCACCGTGCACCGCCCCGACCTCCCCGCCCCCACCGCGGAAGACGTGGCCTGGCATCACGGGTGCGGACACACCCACCAGGAAGAGCCCAACCCTGACGGCTTCGAGGCTGAGCCGGCGCCGGCGCCGGAGGAGCAGGACGACCCGGAGCTCGAACGACTCGTCAGCAGCCTGACCAGCAACCTCGAGCAGCAGCTCACCGCCCTGCTGCACCACCACACCCGCACCCACACCCCCGCCGGACACGGCCGAGCCGCGTGGGACGAGGTCCGGGACCGACGCCTCACCGTCCTGATCACCGTCCCGCCCCACGGACGCGACACCAACGGCGAACCCGGCGGCGGTGGCTCAGGTGGAGGCGGCGACGGCCCACCCGACCCCGACGATCGGCCCGACCCCGATCTCGACGGTCATCCCGAACCCGAGCCACCGACCGAGTCCGACCTGCTCTGGAACGACCACACCCTCGACCGCACCGACCCACCCGACCAGCGTCTGCGCCCCGAGCCGGACGACAGCACCTGCCCCGCCGGCTGCCCACCACCAGCAGCGGACGACCCCCACGACCACAGCACCTGGAGCAGCACCGCGCTGACCCGTGCCCACGCGCGCCTTACCAGCACCCCCGCCGACACGCGCCCCCTGGACAGCCGCAGCTACGCCCTCCCAGCCCGCCTGTCCCGGTTCATCAAGACCCGAGACCTCACGTGCACGTTCCCAGGATGCCGACGCCTCGCCCGCGACTGCCAGTCCGACCACCTCGTGCCCTGGCCCCAAGGACCCAGCACCGCCCGCAACACCAGCAGCGAATGCACCCACCACCACCAGGCCAAGCACCACTACTTCACCGTCACCCGACAAGCCGACGGCAGCCTGCGCTGGAACACCCCCCTCGACCGCAGCTACCTGCGCCGCCCCCGACCGCTCCTGCGCGGGTGGTGACCGCGGTTCTCGCCCAACCCGGTCTACCGCAGCAGGCCCAGTAGGTACTGGCCGTAGCCGCTCTTCTCCAACGGTGCGGCGAGCGCGCGCAGACCGTCGTCGTCGATGAAGCCCTGCTCCCAGGCGATCTCCTCGATGCAACCGATCTTGAGGTTCTGCCGCTCCTCGATGACCTGCATGAACTGCGAGGCCTGCATCATCGAGGCGAACGTGCCGGTGTCGAGCCAGGCCGTCCCGCGGCTCATCGTCTCGACGCGCAGCTGTCCGGCCTCGAGGTAGCGCTGGTTGATCGTCGTGATCTCCAGCTCGCCGCGGGCGCTGGGCTCGATCTCGCCGGCGATCCGGACGACGTCGTTGTCGTAGAAGTAGAGCCCCACGACGGCAAAGTCGCTCTTGGGTGAGGTGGGCTTCTCCTCGATGGACAGGGCGCGGCCCTCGGCGTCGAACTCGACGACGCCGTACCGCTCGGGATCGGCGACGTGGTAGGCGAAGACGGCCGCGCCGTCGACGTCGGTGTACTTCGCGAGCTGGTCGCCGAAGTCCTGGCCGTAGAAGATGTTGTCGCCGAGGACGAGGGCGACCT
Organism: uncultured Actinomycetota bacterium; assembly: GCA_963784705.1. Classification (GTDB taxonomy): domain Bacteria; phylum Actinomycetota; class Actinomycetes; order Mycobacteriales; family SCTD01; genus RYN-111. The sequence goes on along the minus strand of CAWASC010000013.1, from coordinate 7,333 downwards.
TGTCGGTGCCGATGAACTCCCGACCGATGACGAACGCCTCGGCGAGGCCGTTGGGTTCGGGCTGGACGGCGTACTGGAAGTCGCAGCCGAGGGCGGAGCCGTCGCCGAGCAGGCGTTGGAAGCTGGCCTGGTCCTCGGGGGTGGTGATGATGAGGATCTCGCGGATGCCCGCGAGCATGAGGGTGCTCAGCGGGTAGTAGACCATCGGCTTGTCGTAGACGGGCATCAGCTGCTTGCTCACGCCCTTGGTGATCGGGTAGAGCCGGGTGCCGGAGCCGCCTGCCAGAACGATGCCCTTCATGGGCCAGGAGCGTAGTGGCTCAGGCGGGGCGCGACCGACGCTCGCCCAGGGGCTCGCGCTGGGCGGGGACGTGCGCGGCGACGGTGCGGTCACGGCCGCTGGTCTTCGCGTCGTAGAGCGCCGCGTCGGCGCGTCCGAGGAGCTGCTCGGCGGACTCGGCCCCGTCCCAGGTGGCGTGGCCGACGCTCGCGGTCTGGCCGTGGGAGACCTCCGCGCGCAGGCGCTGCATCGTCGCGGTGGCGACGGCGACATCGCAGTCGGGGAGGGCGACCGCGAACTCCTCGCCGCCCCAGCGCGCGAGCAGGTCCACCTCCCGCAGCTGGGCGGCGAAGCGGCGTGCGGTGGTGGCGAGAAGGGCGTCCCCGCGGACGTGCCCGTGCGTGTCGTTGAAGGCCTTGAAGTGGTCGAGGTCGAGCATCGCCACGGTGAGTGGCTGACCGGTACGGCGGGCGCGGGCCATCAGCTGGCCGAGGCGGTCGTCCCAGGCGCGGCGGTTCGGCAGACCGGTGAGGCTGTCGGTGGTGGCGAGCGCGGCGAGGCGCGACATCAGCTGGTCGTGCTGCAGGGCCACGGCGGTCTCGTCGGCGAGCAGCTCGATGGCCTGGGCGATCCGGTGGGTGAGGCGCTCGATCCGGTGGTCCCAGGCGAGGGCGAGCACGCCGGTCACCTGACCGTCGGCGATCACCGGTTGGAACAGCAGGGACTGGGCGCCGCAGCGGGCGACGAGGGGCGCGGAGACCTGGGTGCTCGTGACGGGGTCGGGGACGAACAGGGGCCGGCCGCTGCGGAACGCCGTCACGGCGCCGGACGGCTCGTCCAGGGGGAGCTTGGTACCTGGTCCCTGCGGTCCGGCGGCGGCGGTGACGTGCAGCGTCTCGGCGTCGAGCGGTTCGATGATCGACGCGCTCTGGGCGCCGGTCAGGTCGCGGAGGGCGGTGGTGATGGTGTGGCGGGCGTCCGCGCCGGTCCGCATCCGTCGTACGACGACGCTGACGGCGGCCAGGTTGGCCTCGGAGTCCGAGAGCTCCTGCTCGGTGGCCTTGCGCTCGGTGACGTCCTGCAGGTGGGCCAGGGTCCACGGCTGACCCTCGGGACCCTCGATGCGGGTGATGGTGAGCCAGGCCCAGCGCACCTCGCCGGTCGGGCGGACGTAGCGCTTCTCGACCCGCACCACGCCGTCGGCGGCGTTCGCGATGAGGGTCTGGGCCTTGCTGTGGGCGGGGCGGTCGTCGGGGTGGGTGAACCCGACGCTGCTGCGCCCGAGCAGCTCGGCCTCCGCGCGCCCGAGCAGCCGGCACAGGGCGGCGTTCGCGGCGACGAAGTGCCCGTGCTCGTCGGACAGCCCGATCCCGACCGGGGACTCCTGGAAGACCTGGCGGAAGCGCTGCTCGTGCCGGTCGCGCTCCTGCAGGCTCACGGCCTCGCGGCGCAGGCTGCCGACGAGCCCGTCGCGGGCGTGCAGGAGCAGGGACTCGCGGCGGCGGCGCAGGACGAACAGCAGCGCCGCGAGCACGAGGCTGCTGAGCATCGCGACGGTGTAGTGCGGCAGGTCGACGCGGGCGCTCTCGGGCAGGGTGCGGACGAGGTCGAGCCAGGCCAGGGTCGACAGGCCGCACAGGGCGAGGGCCGTGCCGCGACCGGTGACGGCCGCGCCGACACCGACCAGCGCGAGCATCAGCGGGGTCGTCTGCTTGAGGTCGCCGTCCACGGCGAGCTGCATCAGGCAGTTCGCGAGGGGTACGACGCCGAGCAGGTCCGCGGCGAGGGTGGACACCCGGTCGGGCCGGCGGCCGGCCCACAGCCACCAGGCGAGCAGGGCGAGGGTGCTCAGCGCGGCGGTGACGCTCATGACCGTCCGGGCGCTGTCGGTGAGCAGGAGCAGGTGGAGCGGGACGAACGCGCCGAACAGGCCGGCGAGCCCGAGCGCGACGACCCGGGGTCCCCGGGCGGCGTCGACGGCGGCCGGGTCCGGGGCAGGCCGGAGTCCCGCAGGTGCGGGCGAACCAGGCACGGGCATCAGACCTCCACTTCCGGTATCGGCCGTTCCGGCGAGCGCTGAAGTCACCGCTCAGGCTGACCGGCGGGCCCGGCCCGACTGGTGCACGAGGTCGGACAGGGCGGCGGCGAGCGCGGCGTCCTGCGCGCGGGTGGCGTGCTGGTAGCGCAAGGCGGCCTCGGTGGCCGGGCGCGGACACGGCCCTCTCCCTCACGCGCGTGTGAGGGAGGCTAGACTCCACGCATTACCTGCGGGCGTAGCACAATGGTAGTGCGCTTGCTTCCCAAGCAAGACACGCGAGTTCGATTCTCGTCGCCCGCTCTCGTACCGCGCTTGGTCTCGGGCCTCTGCGCGTCCTACCCGTTTCAGCTGTACGCCGGGGGTCGCCATGCCCAGGTCGAGACCGTGACGGTGCCGGAGACGGCGCGCATTGCTGTCACCCTCCCGCCCGTGTAGATGAGGGCGCGAGCGCGGGACCGTCCGCCTCCTCCGTATAGACGGTGTTCCTCGTGCCCCCGTCGGCGATCTGCTCCACCCCGTTGCGCTGCGTGTTGATCGTCGCGTGCCGGGCGGCGTGGGCGGGAGTGCTGAGCACCCGCTGCGGCTCGAGGTGGCGCTGTCAGGGGAACGGACATCGACTTCTCCTGACACAGTGGTGGCATGCCCCGGGTCTTGATCGCTGACAACGACCCCGAAGCCCTCGACCTGGCGCTGCTCGACCTGCGGCTCGAGGGGCACACGGTGCTGGGGGCGCCGGACGGCAATGCGCTGGTGGGGCTCATCGACTCGTTCGCGCCCGACATCGTCGTGCTCGACCACCGGATGCCGCCCGGACCGACGGGGCTGGAGGTCGCCGCACGGCTGCGCGCCGACCGGCCGGACCTGCGGGTGGTGATCTACAGCAACTACCAGGACGTCGCGTTGATGCGGCAGGCGGCGAGCCTCGGGGTGCCGTTCCTGCCCAAGGGCAACCTCGAGACGCTGCGCGCCGCGGTCCTGCCCTGAGCCTTTCCGGCACCGCCGGATCACGATCCCGATAGGTTCGCGCCGTGGGACAGCGCAGCGCCGCCCGGCGCACCCGGAGCGCGCTGCCGGTCGTCCTGACGCTGCTGCTCGCGGCGGTCGGCTCGGTGCTGCTCGTCCTCGAGGCGCACGGGCGTGAGGTCGACCGCACGGACGGGGCGGTGCGGGCTGCCGTTGCGGCTGCCGTGGCACCCACCGGGGCGACGATCCGTGACCAGCTGAGCCGGGCAGCGGCCGGCGCCGCCCCCGGTGACGTGACCGTGCCTGTCCGTTCCGGCGTCGAAGCAGGCCTCGGTGCTGCCGGCGGGTCCGGTCCGTCTGCGGACGCCCTGACCGCTGCCCGCGACAGCGGGATGCCGGTGCTCGACGAGGGCGCCGGCTCCGCCTCGATCGTGGTGCCGGTGTTCCGCCCCGGAGCGGCCACCACGAAGACCGGCGACCGCAGGGCAGCACTGGCGTCGTACCGCGTGGTGCCGTTGACGCTGCTGCCGGTGCTCACCGACCTGGCGCCGGACGGGGGTGGCCTGGAGGTCCGGGCACCGCAGGGGACCGTCGTCGCCGGCACCCGGCCCACGCCGGCGGGAGCGCGCTCGTTCGCCGTCCCCCTGCAGCTCACCGGTCAGCCCGGGTGGGAGCTGGGCGGCTGGCTGCCCGACCCGGCGGTCCCCACCGGCACCTGGCTGGAGGTCGTCGCCGTCGGGCTGGCCGCGCTCGTCGTCGCCGGCGCGGTCGCGGCGGCCGGGCGGCAGCGCGCCGAGCAGGAGCGCAGCCTGCGGCAGCTCGAGCGCGACCGCACCCTGGTCGCCGGGCTCGCGCCGATGCTGAAGGCCAGCCTCGACCTCGGGCAGGTCGTCCCCGCCGTCGTCGACCCACCTGGTCGACGGGCTCGCGCTCGCCGGGCTGGGCCTCTCCGCGCCCAGCGACACCGGCGAGCGGCAGCTGTTCACCTGGGGGGAGGTCCCGGAGCCCGTGGCGCCGCTGGGCCGCCGTACCGGAACGGGCTCGAGGCCGGTGACGACCTACGCGCTGTCCCTCACCCGCGGCGGACGGCTGCTCGGCGTCCTGCGGGTCGTCGCCGGCGAGCCGCTGCGCGAGGCCGACCTGCACAGCCTGGCGGCGGCCAGCGAGCTGATCGGGTCCACCCTCGCCAACGCGGAGGCCTTCGCCCGGCAGCAGGAGCTCGTCGAGCGGATGCGCTCGGTCGACGAGCTGAAGACGGTCTTCCTCGCGACCGCCTCGCACGAGCTGCGCACGCCCGTCACGGCGATCGTCGGCTTCTCCGGCCTGCTGCTCGCAGACTGGGACACCCTCGAGCCCGCCGCAGGCCAAGCAGTTCATCGAGCGCGTCGACGCCAACGCCGCCGGCTCGAGCGCCCTCATCGAGCAGCTGCTCGACTTCTCCCGGCTCGAGCGCGGCCTGCCCCCGCCGACGACCGAGCTGCTCGACCTCGGCGAGCGCGTCGCCGCCATCCTCGACGAGCAGCCCGAGTCTGCCGCCGGCCGCGTCCTGCGACCGCGAGATCAGTGCCGGTTGCACGGTGCGCGGCTCGGTCTCGGCGATCGAGCGGATCGTCACCAACCTGGTCGGCAACGCCGCGAAGTACGCCCCGGAGGGACCACCATCACCGTCACCGTCCGCCCGACGGCGCGCGCGTGGCGCTGCTCGTCGACGACGAGGGCCCCGGCGTCCCCGAGGCCGACCGCGAGCGGGTCTTCAGCCGCTTCTTCCGCGGCAGCGGCGACGTCGGTCACCCGGACCCGCGGCGCGGGGTCGGCCTGGCGATCGTCGCCGAGTACGCCGCGTCGCATGGCCGCGACCGCCAGCGTCGCGTGCCGCCCCAGCCGGGGGCGCCCGCTTCGTGCGTTCCTTCCCCGCGCGCCCAGCGTCACCGAAGGAGCCGCCGATGTCCCGGTTGCGTGATCGGCTCGCGCCCGTGCTCGCCGGCGTCCCCGTCGCCGCTCGTCGCGGCCGCGGTCGTCCTGCTGCTGCGCGGCGCCGAGACCGAGGGCATCGACGCCCTGGCCCAGGCCAAGATCGCGCAGGTCCCGGCCACCGCCAACAGCTTCAACGCCCGCGTCGCCGTCCCCGCTCACAGCCGCCGCCGGGCTCGGCGGCTCGCCCTGGGAGCTCACCCCCGGCAGCGCCGCCGACCAGGCGCGTCCTGCAAGACCTACGACGTCGACCCGAACGCGCAGTCCGGCTTCTTCCTGGTGGACGCGTACGACACCGTCACCGCCGGCGTCCTGCTGCGCCCCGGCGCGGTCGGTTCGTCGTTCCCGCCCCGACGGCTGGGCCGCAGTCAAGAGCGCAGCTCGGCGACGACGCCCGCGATCGCGCTGCCGGTCACCGCCCAGGGGCTGACCACCGACCTGCCGAGCTACGACTTCGTCGTCGCCATCCCCGGCGCGCGCCCGGCACCGTGCGCGGCGCGCTGGTGATCGAGAGGCGCTCACCAGCGACCTCGCCGTTCCAGCAGGAGATCCGCCAGCTCGCCAAGCAGGACCCGTCCAGCGCGGCCTGGTTCTTCCTCGACACCTCCGGCGCGGTCGTCGCGTCCACGCTGGACACCGGCCTCGGCCAGCCCGTCGAGGACCCGGCCTACCTGACCGCGCCCATCCGGCCAGTCCGACCTCGGCGACCAGATCGTGTTCACCGCCGACGTGCCGGCGCTCGGGTGGCGGGTGGTCTTCCGCGAGGACCACGACCAGTTCGTGGCAGGCGCTGTCCGGTCCGCTGCAGCGCGCCGGGCTGGTCGTGGTCGCTGCTGCTGTTCGCCGTCGGCCTGCTGCTCGTCGTGCTCCTCGTGCGGCGGCTGCGCCACGCGCGCGAGCAGGAGCGCCGGCTGCGCGAGCTGACCCGGTCGCAGGCGGAGTTCATCTCCGTCGTCTCGCACGAGCTGCGCACGCCGGTCGCCGGTGTGCTCGGCTTCCTGCAGACCACGCGTGGACCACTGGGCCGACCTGCCCGACGCCGAGCGGCTGGCGACCGTGCGCCGCGCGGCGACGAATGCGCGCCGGCTGCAGGCGATGACGCGCGACATCCTCGACACCGAGAGCATCGAGTCCGGCCGGCTCGGCTACCACTTCGCGCACCTGGACGTCGCTCGCCGAGCTGCGCGCCGCGGTCGACGCCGCGGCGCGACGCCGACCCGTCCCACCCGGTCCGCTACGACGGCCCGAGCCGCGCCGTGCTCGTCGACGGCGACGCCGACCGGCTGCAGCAGGTGTTCGGCAACCTGCTCGAGAACGCGCGGAAGAACTCGCCGCCGTCCGAGACGATCGAGGTCACGGCCGAGTCGTCGACGGTCCCGCTGACCGCGTCCGGGTCTGCGTCGTCGACCACGGCGCCGGGGTCGATCCGCGAGGCCGCCGACCGGATCTTCGACAAGTTCGTCCGCGGGCAACGACAACGCCGTCGCCGGCACCGGCCTCGGGCTGTACATCGCGCGGCACGATCGTCGAGGCGCATCACGGCCGGGTCTGGTGCGAGTCGCGCACCGGGCCGCCCCACCGCGCTTCGTCGTGCGAGCTCCCGGTCGTCGGGATCGGCGCGAGCGCTGGTCGAAGGAGCCTCGACTGATGATCGACGTCGCGATCAGGTGGACGCGAGCAGGTGACGATCCTCGTCGTCGACGACGACGCCGGACATGCGGTTCCTCGCCCGCATGATGCTCGAGGGCGCGGGCATCGGGGTCGCCGGCGAGGCGGCGACGGGCCGAGGCGCTCGAGCTGCTCGACGCAGTTCGCGCCGCCGCCCGTCCCGACCGTCGTGCTGCTCGACAACCAGATGCCGGGGCTCGACCGGACTCGAGGTCGCCGAGCGGATCCTGGCCGACCGGCCCGGACCAGCTCATCGTGATCTTCAGCGCCTACCTCTCCGACGAGGTCGTCGAGGAGGCCGACGCGCATCGGCGTCACCGCGTGCGTGTCGAAGACCGACGTGTCCAACCTCCCCACGATCATCCAGGGCGTCGTCGCCGCGCAGGGCTCCTGAGCGCGTCGCCGCCCCTCGC